>NZ_JAMXST010000009.1 GCF_024124905.1 Cellulosimicrobium cellulans | reverse complement strand
CCCGTCGGGTGGGGTGGTTGGTTGTGTCTGGGATTCCTTTGGTTGATTTCGGAAGATGATGTCATCTTTCGTGTTGATGCCAGTTTTGTGAACCCTGGTGGGTTCGCTTCGTATGGATTGTTCATCACCGGGCTGTGCTTGGTGGTGGGCGTTGTTCATTTACGGAGAGTTTGATCCTGGCTCAGGACGAACGCTGGCGGCGTGCTTAACACATGCAAGTCGAACGATGATGCCCAGCTTGCTGGGTGGATTAGTGGCGAACGGGTGAGTAACACGTGAGTAACCTGCCCTTGACTTCGGGATAACTCCGGGAAACCGGGGCTAATACCGGATATGAGCCGTCCTCGCATGGGGGTGGTTGGAAAGTTTTTCGGTCAGGGATGGGCTCGCGGCCTATCAGCTTGTTGGTGGGGTGATGGCCTACCAAGGCGACGACGGGTAGCCGGCCTGAGAGGGCGACCGGCCACACTGGGACTGAGACACGGCCCAGACTCCTACGGGAGGCAGCAGTGGGGAATATTGCACAATGGGCGCAAGCCTGATGCAGCGACGCCGCGTGAGGGATGAAGGCCTTCGGGTTGTAAACCTCTTTCAGCAGGGAAGAAGCGCAAGTGACGGTACCTGCAGAAGAAGCGCCGGCTAACTACGTGCCAGCAGCCGCGGTAATACGTAGGGCGCAAGCGTTGTCCGGAATTATTGGGCGTAAAGAGCTCGTAGGCGGTCTGTCGCGTCTGGTGTGAAAACTCGAGGCTCAACCTCGAGCTTGCATCGGGTACGGGCAGACTAGAGTGCGGTAGGGGAGACTGGAATTCCTGGTGTAGCGGTGGAATGCGCAGATATCAGGAGGAACACCGATGGCGAAGGCAGGTCTCTGGGCCGCAACTGACGCTGAGGAGCGAAAGCATGGGGAGCGAACAGGATTAGATACCCTGGTAGTCCATGCCGTAAACGTTGGGCACTAGGTGTGGGGCTCATTCCACGAGTTCCGTGCCGCAGCAAACGCATTAAGTGCCCCGCCTGGGGAGTACGGCCGCAAGGCTAAAACTCAAAGGAATTGACGGGGGCCCGCACAAGCGGCGGAGCATGCGGATTAATTCGATGCAACGCGAAGAACCTTACCAAGGCTTGACATGCACGGGAAGCCACCAGAGATGGTGGTCTCTTTGGACACTCGTGCACAGGTGGTGCATGGTTGTCGTCAGCTCGTGTCGTGAGATGTTGGGTTAAGTCCCGCAACGAGCGCAACCCTCGTCCCATGTTGCCAGCGGGTTATGCCGGGGACTCATGGGAGACTGCCGGGGTCAACTCGGAGGAAGGTGGGGATGACGTCAAATCATCATGCCCCTTATGTCTTGGGCTTCACGCATGCTACAATGGCCGGTACAAAGGGCTGCGATACCGTAAGGTGGAGCGAATCCCAAAAAGCCGGTCTCAGTTCGGATTGGGGTCTGCAACTCGACCCCATGAAGTCGGAGTCGCTAGTAATCGCAGATCAGCAACGCTGCGGTGAATACGTTCCCGGGCCTTGTACACACCGCCCGTCAAGTCACGAAAGTCGGTAACACCCGAAGCCCATGGCCCAACCGTTCGCGGGGGGAGTGGTCGAAGGTGGGACTGGCGATTGGGACTAAGTCGTAACAAGGTAGCCGTACCGGAAGGTGCGGCTGGATCACCTCCTTTCTAAGGAGCTACCAACGCTCGCCCGGCCGGCTTCGCTGGTGGGTGGGTTGAACAGGTGCCACGCCATCGCCGCACGTGTGGTGGGTGGTTGCTCATGGGTGGAACATTGACGAAAGAGCGTCCTGGTCTTCGCTGGTGTCAGTACCTGCCGGCCCGCCAGGCTCTGGTCGTCCCTTCGGGGGTGTCGGGGTCGGGTGTGGTGGTGGTGGAACATCGCTGGTGGGGGGTGGGGGGCTTGTCGAGCACACTGTTGGGTCCTCAGGTCACCGGCCACCGGTTGGTGGGGTGCCTGGTACGGGCCGGTCCTCGGGCCACGAACCGCTGTCCTTGGTCCTCCTTCGTGGAGGGGTGGGGGTGGTAGGCGGGTCTGGTGGGGGTCGGGGTCGTTGGTTGTTTGAGAACTGCACAGTGGACGCGAGCATCTTTGTAAAGATCAAGACACACCTTCGGGTGTGGTTCTTGGTTCTCTGCAGTTTTGTTGTTTTGGTTGAAGTTTTTAAGGGCACAGGGTGGATGCCTTGGCACTAGGAGCCGAAGAAGGACGTGGTAGCCTGCGATAAGCCTCGGGGAGCTGGCAAACGAGCTGTGATCCGAGGGTTTCCGAATGGGGGAACCCCGCACGAGTCATGTCGTGTGACCTGCACCTGAATATATAGGGTGTGTGGAGGGAACGTCGGGAAGTGAAACATCTCAGTACCGACAGGAAGAGATATTCCGTGAGTAGTGGCGAGCGAAAGCGGATGAGGCCAAACCGGGCGCGTGGTAAAGCTGTCAGGCGTTGCGTGTTCGGGGTTGTGGGACCCTTCTGGTGGATCTGACAGTCCGCCGGGGAGTGAGAAAGTCGTGTCATAGTCGAACCGCATTGAAAGGCGGACCATAGACGGTGCGAGTCCGGTAGACGAAATGGCGTGGCCTCCCGAAGGGGATCCCAAGTAGCACGGGGCCCGAGAAATCTCGTGTGAATCTGGCAAGACCACTTGCTAAGCCTAAATACTACCTAGTGACCGATAGCGGACCAGTACCGTGAGGGAAAGGTGAAAAGTACCCCGGGAGGGGAGTGAAATAGTACCTGAAACCGTGTGCCTACAATCCGTTGGAGCCTCCTTGGTTGGGGTGACAGCGTGCCTTTTGAAGAATGAGCCTGCGAGTTAGTGCTCAGTGGCGAGGTTAACCCGTGTGGGGAAGCCGTAGCGAAAGCGAGTCCGAACAGGGCGCCCATAGTCGCTGGGTCTAGACCCGAAGCGAAGTGATCTAGCCATGGGCAGGTTGAAGCGCGGGTAAGACCGCGTGGAGGACCGAACCCACCAGGGTTGAAAACCTGGGGGATGACCTGTGGTTAGGGGTGAAAGGCCAATCAAACTTCGTGATAGCTGGTTCTCCCCGAAATGCATTTAGGTGCAGCGTCACGTGTTTCTTGCCGGAGGTAGAGCTACTGGATGGCCGATGGGCCCTACAAGGTTACTGACGTCAGCCAAACTCCGAATGCCGGTAAGTGGAAGCGTGGCAGTGAGACTGCGGGGGATAAGCTCCGTAGTCGAGAGGGAAACAGCCCAGACCACCGGCTAAGGCCCCTAAGCGTGTGCTAAGTGGGAAAGGATGTGGAGTTGCACAGACAACCAGGAGGTTGGCTTAGAAGCAGCCACCCTTGAAAGAGTGCGTAATAGCTCACTGGTCAAGTGATTCCGCGCCGACAATGTAGCGGGGCTCAAGTACACCGCCGAAGCCGTGGCATCTGCGCTCAACTCAGGCCTTCGTGGTCCAGAGGCGCAGGTGGGTAGGGGAGCGTCGTGTGGGCAGTGAAGCCGCGGGGGAACCCAGTGGTGGAGCCCACACGAGTGAGAATGCAGGCATGAGTAGCGAAAGACGGGTGAGAAACCCGTCCGCCGAATGACCAAGGGTTCCAGGGCCAGGTTAATCCGCCCTGGGTAAGTCGGGACCTAAGGCGAGGCCGACAGGCGTAGTCGATGGACAAGGAGTTGATATTCTCCTACCGGCGAAGAACCGCCCATACCGAGCCCGGTGATGCTAACCGCCCAAACCTGTCCACCGGCCCTTCGGGGCCACCGGACAGGGGCGCGCGGGACCCGAACCGGTAGTAGGTAAGCGTATTAACAGGGGTGACGCAGGAAGGTAGCCCGGCGTGGCGATGGTAGACCACGTCCAAGGCCGTAGGCCGTCTGGTAGGCAAATCCGCCAGACACACAGGCTGAGAGCTGACGGTGAGCGCACAAGCGCGAACTGGGTGATCCTATGCTGCCAAGAAAAGCCTCGGCGCGAGGTTCTAGCCGCCCGTACCCCAAACCGACTCAGGTGGTCAGGTAGAGAATACTAAGGCGATCGAGAGAATCGTGGTTAAGGAACTCGGCAAAATGCCCCCGTAACTTCGGGAGAAGGGGGGCCCGAAGCGTGAACACCCTCGCGGTGGGAGCGTGGACGGCCGCAGAGACCAGGGAGAAGCGACTGTTTACTAAAAACACAGGTCCGTGCGAAGTCGCAAGACGATGTATACGGACTGACGCCTGCCCGGTGCTGGAAGGTTAAGAGGACGGGTCAACCCTTCGGGGTGAAGCTCAGAATTTAAGCCCCAGTAAACGGCGGTGGTAACTATAACCATCCTAAGGTAGCGAAATTCCTTGTCGGGTAAGTTCCGACCTGCACGAATGGCGTAACGACTTCTCCGCTGTCTCAACCGCGAACTCGGCGAAATTGCACTACGAGTAAAGATGCTCGTTACGCGCAGCAGGACGGAAAGACCCCGGGACCTTTACTATAGCTTGGTATTGGTGTTCGGTGCGGCTTGTGTAGGATAGGTGGGAGACTGTGAAGCCCGTACGC
>NZ_JAMXST010000008.1 GCF_024124905.1 Cellulosimicrobium cellulans | reverse complement strand
TGACCGTGACGCGGGGCGACTCCTGGGGCGACCGCTTCAACACCACGTTCCAGGTCTCCGGCGCGTCCGACTGGACCGTGACCATCCGCACCGGCTCCGGCCAGAGCCTGCAGAACTCCTGGAACGCCGCCGTCTCCGGCACGAGCGGCACCCTCACCGCGACACCCAACGGCAACGGCGACGCCTTCGGCATCACGCTGTACTCGAACGGCAACACCACGCTCCCGACGGCCACCTGCTCGGCCTGACCGGAGACCGCCGGGGTGGTGGGACCGTCCGTCCCGCCACCCCGGCGTCCGTGCCGCACCAGGGCCGGCAGAGCCACGTCGTCCGACCACAACCGCAGCGCCTCGCCGCGGGGGTCTCGACAGGCGGCACGGACGCGCCCCGGCGAGACTGGACCGGACTCACCCTCTCCCGGAGCCCTGATGCGCATAGCCCTCACCGCGACCTGCCTCGGCGACGTGATGTTCCCGCAGGCACCGCGCGCCACCGCCCTCCTCCTCGAGCGCCTCGGGCACGAGGTGTTCTTTCCCGAGCGCCAGGCCTGCTGCGGCCAGATGCACGTCAACACCGGGTACCTCGACGAGGCGGTCCCCGTGGTGCGCAACCACGTCGAGGCGTTCTCCCCCGTGCTCGACGGCGAGTGGGACGCGATCGTCGTGCCGTCGGGGTCGTGCACAGGGTCGGTCCGGCACCAGCAGGGCATGGTCTGCCGGCGCGCCGGTCTCGACGAACTCGCGCGCACCGCCGACGCGGTCGCCGCGAAGACGTACGAGCTCTCCCAGCTGCTCGTCGACGTGCTCGGCGTGACCGACGTCGGCGCCTACTTCCCGCACCGCGTCACCTACCACCCGACGTGCCACTCGCTACGCATGCTCCACGTCGGCGACAAGCCGCTGCGCCTCCTGCGCGCGGTCGCGGGCATCGACCTCGTCGAGCTGCCCGCGGCGGAGGCGTGCTGCGGGTTCGGCGGCACCTTCGCGCTGAAGAACGCCGAGACCTCGACGGCGATGCTCGCCGACAAGATGACGCACGTGAAGGAGACGGGCGCCGAGGTCCTCACCGCGGGCGACGCGTCGTGCCTCCTGCACATCGGCGGCGGCCTGTCGCGCATCCGCGCGGGCGTCCGCACGCTGCACCTCGCGGAGATCCTCGCGTCCACGAAGGACACACCCGCCCCTGCCGGGGCCGGTCCGTCGACGCGCGGGGGTGCCCGGTGAGCCGCACGTTCCTCGGCCTGCCCGCCCGGCGCGGCGCGCGCACCCTGCCCGACGACGTCGCGCGCCCGGGCGCGCGCGGCACGTCGGCGGGTACCTCGGCGGGCGCAGCGGCGGCGTCGGACGCGTTCGGCGACGTGCCGCACCCCGACGCGCCGCTGCGCTGGGGCGACGCGTTCCCCGACGCCGCGCGCGCGGCGCTGCAGAACACGCAGCTGCGCCGCAACCTCGCGCACGCGACCTCGACCATCCGGGACAAGCGCGCCGCCGTCGTCGGCGAGGTGCCGGACTGGGAGGCGCTGCGCGACGCGGGCTCCGCGATCAAGACCGACGTCATGGCGCGCCTGCCCGACCTCCTCGAGGAGCTGGAGCGCAACGTCGTGGCGCGGGGCGGCGTCGTGCACTGGGCGCGCGACGCCGACGAGGCGAACCGGATCGTCGCGGACCTCGTGAAGGCCAAGGGCGTCGACGAGGTCGTCAAGGTGAAGTCCATGGCGACGCAGGAGACCGGGCTCAACGAGGCGCTCGCCGCCGAGGGGATCGCGGCGTACGAGACGGACCTCGCGGAGCTCATCGTGCAGCTCGCCGACGACATGCCGTCGCACATCCTCGTGCCCGCGATCCACCGCAACCGCGCGGAGATCCGCGAGATCTTCCTCGCGCGCATGGGCGACGCCCCGCCGGACCTGTCGGACGTCCCGCGCGAGCTCGCGATGGCCGCGCGCGCCCACCTGCGCCGCACGTTCCTCTCGGCGAAGGTCGCGATCAGCGGCGCGAACTTCGGCGTCGCGGACACGGGGACGCTGACCGTCGTCGAGTCCGAGGGCAACGGCCGCATGTGCCTGACGCTCCCCGAGACGCTCATCACGGTCATGGGGATCGAGAAGGTCGTGCCCACGTACACCGACCTGGAGGTGTTCCTCCAGCTCCTGCCGCGGTCGTCCACGGGCGAGCGCATGAACCCGTACACGTCCCTGTGGACGGGCGTCACGCCCGGCGACGGCCCGCAGGAGTTCCACCTCGTGCTGCTCGACAACGGGCGCACCGACGTCCTCGCCGACGAGGTCGGGCGGGCCGCGCTGCACTGCATCCGCTGCTCCGCGTGCCTCAACGTGTGCCCGGTGTACGAGCGGGTGGGCGGCCACGCCTACGGGTCGGTGTACCCCGGCCCGATCGGCGCGATCCTCACGCCGCAGCTCACCAAGTCCTCCGGCGGGCTCTCCGGCCACCACGACCCCAACGCGTCGCTCCCCTACGCCTCGACGCTGTGCGGCGCGTGCTACGAGGTGTGCCCCG
Organism: Cellulosimicrobium cellulans; assembly: GCF_024124905.1. Taxonomy (GTDB): domain Bacteria; phylum Actinomycetota; class Actinomycetes; order Actinomycetales; family Cellulomonadaceae; genus Cellulosimicrobium; species Cellulosimicrobium cellulans_G. The sequence goes on along the minus strand of NZ_JAMXST010000008.1, from coordinate 36,411 downwards.
TGAAGATCGACATCCCGTCGATCCTCGTCGAGCTCCGGGCGCGCGAGGTCGACGCCGACCGCGGCCGCCCGACCGGCTGGGGCGCCGCGATGAAGGCGGCGTCGTTCGTCATGTCCGACGCGCGACGGTTCGCGCTCGCGGAGAAGGCGGCGGGTCTGGGTCGCGTGGTCGCCGGTCCGACGGGCCGGATCACGACCCTCCCGCCCCCCGCGTCCGCCTGGACCCGCTCGCGCGACCTCCCGGCCCCGGCGAAGCAGACCTTCCGCGACTGGTGGCGCGACCGCCCGGACCGTGCGACCCCACCGGCCGACCCCGTGGTCCCTCCTCAGGACCGGTCCGGGCTGAGGAACGATCGCGGGTTCGCCGAACCCGGGATCACTCCTCAGGATGGGCCCGCACCGGGGAACGATCCAGGGTTCGGCGAGAGGGGTGAGGGTCGGTGAGCGCGCGCGACGACGTCCTCGCCCGCGTGCGCGCCGCGCTCGGGGGGTCGACGGCGGGTGGGTCGGCGGCGTCCGGCCGTGTCCCGCGGGCGTACCGCGAGCGCGGCGACCTCGCGCCGGGGTCGCCGGGAGCCGTGGACGTCCTCGTCGACCGGCTCGTCGAGTACCGGGCGCACGTCCACCGGGCCGCCGGCCCGGCCGAGGTCGCCACGATCGTGGGCGACGTGCTCGCGGACGCGGCGTCCGTCGTCGTGCCGCCGGGGCTCGACGACGCGTGGCTGGGCGCGCTGGGTGCCGGGACCGCCGTCGTGCCCGACGCACGCGACGACCCGCGCACGCCCGACGAGCTCGACCGGGTGGAAGCCGTCGTCACGGCCGCGTGCGTCGCGATCGCCGACACGGGCACGATCGTGCTCGACGGCGAGCCCGACCAGGGCCGCCGGGCGATCACGCTCGTGCCCGACCTGCACGTCTGCGTCGTGCGCACGGACCAGGTGGTGCAGACCGTGCCCGAGGCCGTGCGGCTGCTCTCCGCGCACCCGGAACGACCCCAGACGTGGATCAGCGGCCCCAGCGCGACGAGCGACATCGAGCTCTCCCGCGTCGAGGGCGTCCACGGACCACGCACCCTCCACGTGGTCCTCGCCCCGCCGAGGTAGAGCGGGCCCTCATGCCCCACGGCGGTGGCGCACCTCCGCGAGAACCGTCGCCAGGCGGACGGGGAAGTCGTCCGGCGTGCCGGACGGCAGCGCGTCGACCGGGAACCAGGCGACGTCCTCGCTCTCGTCGCTCACGACGGTGCGTGCGTCCGGGTCGGCGAACGCGACGAACCCGACGTCCCAGTGCGTGCGGCACGTCCCGAACGCCGCGGCGAGGTCGTGGCGGTGCACGTCGACCGGGGCGGCGGGCGCGGCGTCGGCGCGGGCGCCGGGGGCGGTGCCGGCGGACGGGTCCGGGTCGAACGGGACGAGGTCGTCGAGGCCGCTCTCCTCGCGCGCCTCGCGGTAGGCGGCGCCCGCGAGCGTCGTGTCGCCCGGCTCGGTGTGCCCGCCCACCTGGACCCAGAACTGGCCCTTGCGATGGAAGCAGAGCAGCACGCGGGCCAGGTCCGGGCTGAGCACGAAGCAGCTCGCCGTGAGGTGCTGCGGGCCACCGTCGCGCCGGACGGCGTCGGCACGCGCGCCGGAGCCACCGTCGCCGCGGAGGAACGCGCGGTACTCGGCCGCGAGCGCCGCCTGCTCGTCGTCGACCGGCTCCCACCGGTCGAGGCGGGCGAGGGCGTCGCGGGCGAGCAGGGCGGCAGGGTCGAGTGCGGTCACCGGGGAAGGCTACGCGGCACGCGTGACCGTCCCCGTGCGGCGCTGCGAGAATGGGGTCCCGTGAGCGACCCTCAGCACGTCGACGACCCGGTCCAGGCCGGCACAGGACCGGCGACCGACGACCTCGGCACGGACCCCGCGCTGTTCGACCTCCCGCCGGGCTCGCGCGAGGTCCCGACGCGCATCGTGCTCCTCACGGGCGCGTCCGGCTCGGGCAAGACGTCGCTCACGCGGCGCCTCGGCCTCCCGGTCGTCGCGCTCGACGACTTCTACCTCGACCACGACCACCCGGACCTGCCGCAGCGGTTCGGCATCGTCGACTGGGACGACCCCCGCTCGTGGGACGCCGCAGGCGCCGTCGCGGCGCTCGTCGACCTCGCGCGGACCGGGCACGCGGACGTGCCGGTCTACGACATCCCGACGTCGCGCCGCACGGGGACGACGCACCTCGACGTCACGGGCTCGCGGGTCGTGCTGGCCGAGGGGATCTTCGCGGCGGAGATCGTCGCGGCGTGCCGCGCCCAGGACGTCCTGGCCGACGCGATCTGCCTGCGCCGACCGCGTCTCATGACGTTCTGGTTCCGCCTGCTGCGCGACCTCGCGGAGATGCGCAAGCCGCCGGTCACGCTGTTGCGGCGCGGCTGGGCGCTGCTGCGCGCCGAGCCCGCACTCGTGCGCCACTGGGAGTCGCTCGGCTGTCGCGCGCTGACGCCGACGCAGGCCGAGAAGGAGATCCGCGCGCTCCTGCGGCCCTCCGCGGCGTAGGCGCTACACCGACGGGGCAGCGACCTCGATCGTCGCGACCGACGGCCCGCCGCAGTCGGGCCCGAAGTCGCCGGTCGTCGTCTCCCACACGGGGTCGACCTCGTGCTCGGCGACGACGTCTCCCGACGCGAGGTCCACGACGCGGACGGCGATCGGCCCGACCGGGCCGTTCGTCGCGGAGCCCGTCCAGCCGCCGCGCGACGGCTCGACGGGCAGGTCCTCCGCCGCCGCCTCGGGCGAGCTCTGGGCAGCCTCGGGCCGGTCCGGCAGGACCAGGTGGTCGGGGACCGCCGTGGGGATCGGCTCCGGGTCGAGCGAGACCGTCCCGTCGCGCACGAGCCCGCAGGGGTTGATCCCGACGCAGCCCACGAGGACGCCGTAGGCATCCCGATCCGGCCAGGAGTCGTCGAGCCGGACCTCGAGGCGCGCCACGTAGCCGACCGCGGGGCACGCGGTGACCGGGCCTCCCGGGCCGCCGCACGCGGGCAGCACGGCGACGAGCAGTCCTGCGGCGAGCCCGCGCGCACGCCGTCGTCCCCGTCCGTCGGTCATCGTCGGCCCCCCTCCGCAGGCCGGCACGTTCGCCGGGCCTTCGTCCAGAACCTGTCGCGTGCGGCCGGATCCTTGCACCGAGACCTGCGAGTCCACCCGCGGAGCGTGACGAGACGTGAGAAGTGGCCCCTGAGCGGCACGCCCCGGGGGCCACTTCTCACGCCTCGGCGGGGAGCGTCCCGACGACGATCGTCGCGCCGATCTCCTCGTCGCGGACGACGCGCGCCCGCAGTCCGGCCCGTTCGAGGACGTCGACGGCGCCCGTCGCCTGGCGCTCGCCGGACTCCGTGAGCAGGTGGCCGCCCGGAGCGAGCCACGCGGGCGCCTCGGCGGCGACGCGGCGCAGCACGTCCAGCCCGTCGCCGCCGCCGTCGAGCGCGACGTGGGCCTCGTGGTCGCGCGCCTCGCGGGGCAGCAGCGGGATCTCGGCCGTGGGCACGTACGGCACGTTGGCGAGGAGCAGGTCGACCCGGCCGCGCAGACCGGGCGGCAACGGGTCGAACAGGTCGCCCTCGTACGCGCTGCCGCCGACCGCGGCGACGTTGCGCGCCGCGCACGCGACGGCGGCCGGGTCGACGTCGCTCGCGTGCAGCGCGACGGTCTCCGCGCCGCCGAGGCCCACCGCGGTCGCGAGCCCCAGCGCCCCGGCGCCGCAGCACACGTCGACCACGACCACTGCCAGGCCGGCCCCCCGGCCGTCCAGGCCGCCACCCAGGCCGCCGTCGGAGTCGTCGACCGTCACGCCGCCCGCGCTGCCGCCCGCCCCGCCGTCGGGGTCGTCGACCGTCACGCCGCCTGGCCCGCCGTCGGCGTCGCCGACCGTCACGCCGCCCGCGCCACCGCCTGTCCCGCCGTCGGGCAGCCGGACCAGGCGCCCGGCCCGCCGCCCGAGCGCGACGGCCTCGTCGACGAGCAGCGCGGTGCGCTGGCGCGGCACGAAGACCCCGGGGTCGACGGCGACGCGGAGCCCGTGGAAGTCGACGTACCCGAGCACGTGCTCGAGCGGCTCGCCCGCGACCCGGCGCGCGACGAGCGCGTCGAGGTGCGCGTCGTCGTCGGCCCGCGCGGCGAGGAGCGCGGCCTCGTCCTCCGCGAAGACGCACCCGGCGGCGCGCAGGCGGGCGGCGAGGTCGTCGAGCTGGTCCCGGTCCACGTCCGGACGGTACTCCGGGACGGGTCTCGCCCGCGCGGGAGAGAGCCGCCGTCACGAGATCGACCCGCGAGTCCGAGATCGACCCTCAGGGGGTCGACCTCACGACGCGCGGGTCGATCTGGGCGGTGCTCGGTCAGTCGCGCAGGAGCGGGAGGAGCTGGGTGCCCTGGCGCTCGATCTCGCGCAGGTACGGGGTGTCCGACAGGACGAAGTGCGTGACGCCGAGGTCCTGGTAGCGCCGCAGCGACTTCGCGACGTCCTCCGCCGAGCCGACGAGCCACGTCGTGCCCGCTCCCCCGCCGCCGAACCGGCCGGGCGTCGTCCACAGGTTGTCGTCGAGCACCTCGCCGCGCGCCGCGAGGTCGAGCAGGCGCTGCTGCCCGACGGCGGTGCTCCGCCCCCGGTCGCGCGCGGACCACGCCTCGCCCTCCTGCGACCGCGCGGCCAGCTCCGCGACCTTCGCCTCGGCGTCGGCCCACGCCTCCTCGGTGGTGTCGCGGACGAACGTCGTGATCCGCAGGCCGAACTCGAGCGGCGCGTGCTCACGCCCGAGCTCGGCGCTCAGGCGCTTCAGCCGGTCGATGCGCTCCGCGATCCCGTCGAGCGGCTCGCCCCAGAAGAGCTGCACGTCCGCCTCGGTCGCGGCGACCCGCTCCGCGGCCTCCGACGCGCCGCCGAAGTAGATCCGCGGGTGCGCGCGGCCGTCGCGTGCCACGGGGCGCGGACCCAGCCGTGACCGCGTCACCGAGAAGTGCTCGCCCGCGTACGTGACCTCCTCCTGCGTCCACAGGCGGCGCACGATCTGCAGGAACTCGCGCGTCCGGGCATACCGGTGCGCGGGGTCGGCCTCGCCGTCGCCGTACGCCTCCTGCCCGTCGGTGCCGGACACGATGTTGACGCGCAGCCGGCCGCCGCTGAGGTGGTCGAGGGTCGCGGCGGCGGACGCGAAGTGCGCGGGCCGCCAGAACCCGGGCCGGATCGCGACGAGCGGCTCGAACGTCGTGGTGCGGGCCGCGAGCGCCGTCGCGACCGTGAACGTGTCGGGACGCCCCCAGCTCGTCCCGAGCAGCGCGCCCGCGAACCCGTGGCGTTCCAGCGCGTGCGCGTGGCTCGTCAGGGTGTCGAGGCTGTTGTGGCCCTCGGTGGTGTCGTCGCCGCGGTGGCCCGGACGGACCTGGTTCGGGACGTACCAGAGGTGCTCGGCGCTCACGCGAGGGCGTCCTCGAGGACGCGCGCGCCGCCGTCGGGCACGGGGGCACCGGGGGCGGTGCCCGCGGTGGCGGGGTCGACCTCAGCCGCTCGTGCGTACCGGTTCGCCGGCCGCTCGAGCCCGTAGTGCTCACGCAGCGTCCGTCCCTCGTACTCCTCGCGGAACAGGCCGCGCTCGCGCAGCACGGGCAGCACGTGCTCGACGAACTGCTCGAGCCCCGACGGCAGCACCGCGGGCATGATGTTGAACCCGTCGGCGGCCTCGGCGTCGTACCAGTCCTGGATCGCGTCGGCGACCTGCTCGGGCGTGCCCGCGAACGTGCGGTGCCCGCGCCCGCCGCCGAGCCGCCCGATGAGCTGGCGCACCGTGAGCCGCTCGCGCCGCGCGAGCTCGACGATCAGCGTGTACCGGCTCTTGGCCCCCTCGATCTCGTCCTCGGTGGGCAGACCGTCGGGCAGCTCGCGGTCGAGCGGCAGGTTCTCGGGCGCGAGGCGCAGCGTCTTGGCGAGCTGGGCGCGCGCGTACTCCGGGACGATGAGCTCGTCGAGCTCGCGCTCCTGCGCGAGCGCCTCCGCCTCGGTCGATCCGATGACGGGGACGATGCCGGGCAGGATCTTCACCGTTCCCGGGTCGCGGCCGAGGGCGACCGCCCGGGCCTTGAGGTCGGCGTAGAAGTCGCGGGCGTCGTCGAGCGTCTGGTGCGCGGTGAACACCGCCTCGGCGTAGCGCGCGGCGAGGTCCTTGCCGTCCTCCGACGACCCGGCCTGCACGATGAGCGGCCGCGCCTGCGGCGAGCGCGGCGTGGTGAGGGCGCCGTGCACGGAGAAGTGCGTCCCCGCGTGCGCCGGGGCATGAATCTTCGACGCGTCCGCCCACACGCCCGCGGCCTTGTCGGCCAGCACGGCGTCGTCCTCCCACGAGTCCCAGAGCTGGAACGCGACCTCGAGGAACTCCGCCGCGCGCTCGTACCGGACCGCGTGGGCAGGCTGGTCGTCGAGGCCGAAGTTGCGCGCGATGTCCGGCCCCGCCGTCGTCACGACGTTCCACCCGGCCCGACCGCCGGAGACGTGGTCGATCGACGCGAACCGCCGCGCGAGGTTGTACGGCGAGTTGTACGTCGTCGACGCCGTCGCGATGAGGCCGATGCGCTCGGTCACGGTCGCGATGGCCGTGAGCACGATGAGCGGGTCGAGGGACCCCGCCGGGCGGCGTCCGACGTCGGACCGCAGGCCCGGCCCGTCGGCGAAGAAGATCGAGTCGAGCTTCCCGGCCTCCGCGATCTGCGCGAGGCGCTGCAGGTGCGCGATGTTGGTCGACGTCCAGGACGGGTCGCTCTCCGGCAGCCGCCACGACGCCTCGTGGTGGCCCGTGCTCATGAGGAACGCGTTGAGGTGCAGGCGCCCCGGGCGGTGGCCTGCGGAGTCGTAGCGGGTCATGCGGCGGTGTCCTTCCTGTCGTCCCGGACCACGCCGAGCGCGTCGAGCAGCTCGGTACGGAGCCGGGAGAAGCGGGGGTCGGCGGGGTCGCGCGCCTCGCCGGGGCGGTAGCTCTGGTCGATGCGGCGCTGGGCCGCGATGCGTCCCTCGTCGAGCACGACGACGCGGTCCGCGAGGACGATCGCCTCGTCCACGTCGTGCGTCACGAGCAGGACGGCGGGGCGGTGCCGCGCGCACAGGTCGCGCAGCAGGGCGTGCATCCGGATGCGGGTCAGGGCGTCGAGCGCGCCGAACGGCTCGTCGGCGAGCAGGAGGCGCGGCGAGCGCACGAGCGAGCGGGCGAGCGACACGCGCTGCTGCTCGCCGCCCGAGAGCTCGTTCGGCCACGCGCGCTCGCGCCCGGCGAGCCCCACCTCGGCGAGGCTCGCCAGGCCCGCGTCGCGCGCCGCCCCCCGGCCGCGCGCGGCGGCGTCGAGCCCGAGCACCACGTTGTCCAGCACGCGCGCCCATGGCAGCAGCCGCGAGTCCTGGAAGACGACGGACACCTGGTCCGGCACGACGACCTCGCCCGAGCCGTCGACGCCGTGGTCGAGCGCGGCGAGCGCGCGCAGGAGCGTGCTCTTGCCCGAGCCCGAGCGGCCCAGGATCGCGACGAACTCGCCGTCGTCCACGGTGAGGTCGAGGTCGTCGAGGATGCGCTGCTCCCCGTACGACCGCACGAGCGAGCGGACCCGCACGGCCGCGCCGACCGCCGTCGGGCGGTCCTCCCCCACGGTCAGTCCTCCAGCGTGCGCCGCCACGACAGCACCCTCCTCTGCAGGAGGCGGACGGCGAGGTCCGCGGAGTAGCCCAGCACGCCGTAGACCACGAGGCCGACGAGGATGATCTCCGTCTGCCCGTACGTCCGAGCGAGCTCCATCATGTAGCCGATGCCGGCCGTCGCGTTGACCTGCTCGACCACGACGAGCGCGAGCATCGACCCCGTCACCGCGAACCGCAGCCCGAGGAAGAACCCGGGCAGCGCGCCGGGCAGGATGACGCGACGCACGAACTGCCACCGCGAGAGCTGCACCGTCTCGGCGAGCTCGACGTAGCGGCTGTCGATCGCTCGCAGGCCGTTGTGCGTGTGCAGGTAGATCGGGATGAACACGCCGAGCGCGATGGTGATGACCTTCATCTCCTCGCCGATCCCGAACCACAGGATGAGCAGCGGCAGGAGCGCGAGGTTGGGGATGGCGCGCTTGACCTGGATCGGGCCGTCGAGCACGGCGTCGCCGAGCCGGCTCAGCCCGGCGGCGAGCGCGAGCACGACGCCCGCGACGATGCCGAACGCCAGCCCGAGCGCGGCGCGCGTCAGGGACACCCCGAGGTGCGCGCCGAGCTTGCCGTTCGCGACGAGCTCGGCACCCGTCGTGACGACCGTCCACGGTGCGGAGAGCACGCGCGGGTCGATGAGCCCCGTGGCGGAGCCGACCGACCAGACGCCCACGAGCAGCGTCACGCCGACGAGCGCCGCGAGCGGGATCGGCCGGCCGAGCCCCAGGCGTGTGCCGCGGGGGCGCACGTCCGCGGTCGTCGCGGGTGCGGCGTCGAGCCTCGGGGCCGCGAGGTCCACCCGGTCGACGACCGCCGCGCTCACTGCGCTCCCCCGTCCCGCGCCGCTGCCGCGGCCTCACCCGCGACGGGACCGAAGCGCTCGTCGAACAGGTCCGTCGCGTCGAACGGCTCCTGGTCGAGCTCGGTCGCGAGCAGGTCGATCGTCGCCTGCGTGCGCTCGATGCCCTCGGTCAGGTCGGACGGGATGTCCGGGACCGGCGCGTGGTCGATGAGGTACTGCGCGTCCTCCTCGCTCAGCCCCTGGTCCTCGACGTAGTACCCCTGCTTCCACTCCTCGGGGTGCTCGTCGATCCAGACCTTCGCCGCCGCCCAGGCGGCGACGTACTCGCGCAGCGCCGCGGCCTTGGCCGGGTCCTCGACGACCTCCGTCGGGCCGTAGAGGTGCGAGGCGTCGTCGCGCAGGTGGTGCTTGACCGACGTCGCGCCGTCCGCCTCGTAGGTGGCCAGGTAGCGGAAGAGCTGCGTCCCGCCCAGCGGGGCGATGTCGACCTCGCCCGCGGCGAGCGCCGTCGAGTACACGTCGCCCGTGCTCGGCAGCTCGACGAGCTCGACGTCGTCCTGCGTGAGACCGGCCTCCTGGAGCGCCTTGAGCACGATCGCGCCCTGCGCCTGGCCCGGGCTGAACGCGATGCGGTGGCCGCGGAAGTCCTCGAGCGAGTCGAGCTCGACCCCGGGCGCGCCCGCGAACTCGTAGATCGGCGCGTCCTCCCAGTTCTCCCGGTAGATCGACGCGTAGATCTGCACGTCCAGTCCCGTCCACGTCGCGTGGATCGGCGGGATCTCCGCCACCGCGCCGACGTCGAGCGAGCCCGCCCGGAACGCCTCCGTCGTCGCGGGGCCGCCGGAGATGTTGGCCCACTCGACCTCGAACGAGAAGTCGCTGTCGAGGTCGTCGCCGGCGAGCTCGAACGCCTTCTGCGTCGTCGGGTCGCCGATGCGCAGGACCGTGCCCTCGGGCACCTCGGTGGGCAGGTCGGCGTCGGCGGCGAGGGCCGCGCCGTCCGCCGGGTCCGTGCCGCCGGACGCCTGCGCGGCACCGCACGCACCCGTCGCGAGGAGTGCGACGAGGCCGAGCGCGACGGCGGTCGCGCCGCGGCGGCCGGACGGACCCGCAGACGGGCGGCCGGGCGGTGCGGAGGAACGGACGAGCGGGTGTGCGGGCATGGCGAGTCCTCTCGGGGAGAGCGCACGGAGGCATGCGGACGCCGCGTGCGGGAGGCGAGGTGGTGAACGAGCCCGACGGCGGCCCGGGCGGCCGTCGGTCAGTGCGTCGACGTGCTCAGCGGCACGGGGTCGGACGACACGCAGCCCGACGGCGCGGGCGCGCGCTCAGCGCGCGGCGACACGCGACGCCGGGCACGCGCCCGGCATCGGCGGCGGGGACGGCGACATGGCCCCCCGGTGTCGTCTGCATGCGGGCGACTGTGCCAGCGCGCGCACGCCACAGGAAGAGCGCCCGCACCCCGTCCCACGACGAGGACGAACGTAACGCCGTGCAACGTCGTCGCATCCTTCACCGCGAGGTAGACCAGCGGTCTCGAGGTAGTGCTCGCGGAGCTGTACGTCGCGACCGCTGGTTCTCTCTCGCGCGGCCTCCGCTCTCTCTCGGCGGGACGACGACGGGCCCCGACCCTCCGGGTGGAGGATCGGGGCCCGTGTGTCAGGCGTTTCAGGAGTGCGTCACTCCGCGCCGGCCTGCAGCTCGCCCGTCGGAGGCAGGTCGCGGACCGAGACGCCGGTGGGGGCGTCGAGCGCGGCGGCCGCACCCACGCTCACCGGGCCGCGGTCGTGCTCGCCCTTGGAGACACCGCGGAAGGTGAACTCCCCGAGCAGGCCCTCGCCCTCGGCGTCGACCAGGACGATCTCGCCGGCCTTGAGCTCGCCGAACAGGATCTTCTCGGAGAGCACGTCCTCGATGTCGCGCTGGATCGCGCGGCGCAGCGGACGCGCACCCAGGACCGGGTCGTAGCCCTTCTCCGCGAGGAGGTTCTTCGCGGGCTGCGTGAGCTCGATGCCCATGTCCTTGTCCCGCAGGCGGGTGTCGAGACGGGCGATCATGAGGTCGACGATCTGGATGATCTCGGTCTGCGAGAGCTGCGGGAAGACCACCACGTCGTCGACGCGGTTGAGGAACTCAGGCCGGAAGTGCTGCTTGAGCTCGTCGTTGACCTTCGCCTTCATGCGCTCGTAGGACGTGACCAGGTCACCGCCGGCGTTGAATCCGGTCTGGACGCCCTTGGCGATGTCCCGCGTGCCGAGGTTGGTCGTCATGATGATGACGGTGTTCTTGAAGTCCACGACACGGCCCTGCGAGTCGGTCAGGCGACCGTCCTCGAGGATCTGCAGGAGCGAGTTGAAGATGTCCGCGTGGGCCTTCTCCACCTCGTCGAACAGGACGACCGAGAACGGCTTGCGCCGCACCTTCTCGGTGAGCTGACCACCCTCGTCGTACCCGACGTAGCCGGGGGGCGAGCCGAACAGCCGCGAGACGGTGTGCTTCTCGGAGAACTCCGACATGTCGAGCTGGATGAGCGCGTCCTCGTCCCCGAAGAGGAACTCGGCGAGCGCCTTGGCCAGCTCCGTCTTCCCGACGCCCGTGGGGCCGGCGAAGATGAACGACCCACCGGGGCGCTTGGGGTCCTTGAGGCCCGCACGCGTACGGCGGATGGCCTGCGACAGCGCCTTGATCGCGGCCTCCTGGCCGACGACGCGCTTGTGCAGCTCGTCCTCCATGTTGAGCAGACGGCTGGACTCCTCCTCGGTGAGCTTGAAGACCGGGATGCCCGTGGCCATGGCCAGGACCTCCGCGATCAGCTCCTCGTCCACCTCGGCGACGGTGTCCAGGTCACCGGACTTCCACGCCTTCTCCTTGTCGGCGCGCTTCGCGGTGAGCTGCTTCTCCTTGTCGCGCAGGCCGGCAGCCTTCTCGAAGTCCTGCGCGTCGATCGCGGACTCCTTCTCGCGGCGTGCCTCGGCGATCTCCTCGTCGAGCTCCTTGAGCTCCGGCGGGGCGGTCATGCGGCGGATGCGCAGGCGCGCGCCCGCCTCGTCGATGAGGTCGATCGCCTTGTCCGGGAGGAACCGGTCGTTGATGTACCGGTCCGCGAGCGTGGCCGCGGAGACGAGCGCGGCGTCCGTGATGGACACGCGGTGGTGCGCCTCGTAGCGGTCGCGCAGGCCCTTGAGGATCTCGATCGCGTGGTTGAGCGACGGCTCGGCGACCTGGATCGGCTGGAAGCGGCGCTCCAGGGCCGGGTCCTTCTCGACGTGCTTGCGGTACTCGTCGAGCGTGGTCGCGCCGATCGTCTGCAGCTCGCCGCGCGCGAGCATCGGCTTGAGGATGCTCGCGGCGTCGATCGCGCCCTCGGCGGCACCCGCCCCGACGAGGGTGTGGATCTCGTCGATGAAGAGGATGATGTCGCCGCGCGTGCGGATCTCCTTGAGCACCTTCTTCAGGCGCTCCTCGAAGTCGCCGCGGTAGCGCGAGCCGGCCACGAGCGCACCGAGGTCGAGCGTGTAGAGCTGCTTGTCCTTGAGCGTCTCGGGCACGTCGCCGCGCACGATGTCCTGGGCCAGGCCCTCGACGACGGCGGTCTTGCCGACGCCGGGCTCACCGATCAGCACCGGGTTGTTCTTGGTGCGGCGGCTCAGCACCTGCATGACGCGCTCGATCTCGAGGTTGCGCCCGATGACCGGGTCGAGCTTGCCCTCGCGCGCGGCCTGGGTGAGGTTGCGCCCGAACTGGTCGAGCACGGCCGAGCCGGACGGCTGGCCCTCGGCGGGGCCGCCCGCGGCGACGGGCTCCTTGCCCTGGTAGCCGGACAGGAGCTGGATGACCTGCTGGCGCACCTTGTTGAGGTCGGCGCCCATCTTGGTCAGGACCTGGGCGGCGACGCCCTCGCCCTCACGGATGAGGCCGAGCAGGATGTGCTCGGTGCCGATGTAGTTGTGGCCGAGCTGCAGCGCCTCGCGCAGCGACAGCTCGAGCACCTTCTTGGCGCGCGGCGTGAACGGGATGTGCCCGCTCGGGGCCTGCTGGCCCTCGCCGATGATCTCCGTCACCTGGGTGCGGACGCCGTCGAGGGAGATCCCGAGGGACTCCAGCGCCTTGGCCGCGACACCCTCGCCCTCGTGGATGAGGCCGAGGAGGATGTGCTCGGTGCCGATGTAGTTGTGGTTGAGCATCCGCGCCTCTTCCTGGGCGAGGACGACGACCCGACGGGCTCGGTCTGTGAATCTCTCGAACATGTGCTGCTCCTCGTGAGCGGCGTACACCTGCCCGCCGGACGACGGGTACAAGCCTGACCGCATTGACTCTATGCGGTTCGAACGAGCCGCACCCCCTCCGTATGCCGTTGTTCGCCAGGGGCGTGAAAGAGGGGCCAGGCCGTGACCTGCGGGGCCGCCGGACGCCGTCGTGCGCAATCACCCGGCCCGACACGCGCGCGCCACGTTGACCGCGGCGCGCACCCCGTGCAGGCTCGGGAGTGCGCCCCGCACGGACGCCAGAAGGGTGGCGAGAGCGATGCACCAGCCGGACCAGCAGCCCGAGGACCCCGCCGCGCCGGGAGCCGACGAGCGCGACGCGCCGTCGGTGGGCGCGCCCGCGACGTGGGAGCAGGTCGTCGCCCGGTTCCACGGCGTCGTCGCCGAGGTGGACGACCCGCTGACCTGGGGCCTGGACCTCGACGAGGAGACGCTCACCGGGGCCGGGCACGGCGCCCACGACCCGGCGGAGGAGCGGTTCCTGCGCTCCTACGTGTCGTTCACCGGCGAGACGCTCGACCTCGAGACGCTGCGCGTCCTGGCCGCGCACGACGAGCAGGCGGAGGACATCGTCCGCACCGCCCTCAGCGGGGCGCTCGCCGCGCCGTTGCACTCCGACACCCCGGGCGACGACGACTTCCTCGACTCCTACCAGGAGTACCGCGCGGCGATGCGCGCGATCGTCGAGGAGGTCGACGTCGCGCCGGTCACGCGCACCACCTTCGTGGTCGACGGCGAGCCTCGGGCCTGCCTGCACGTCACCGTGCGGGAGCACGCGGCGGTGTACGTCCCGCTGGAGGACCGCGCGCTCGTCGTCTCGGGTCCGGCCGACCTGCTCGCGCGCGTGGACGTCGTGACCCGCCCGCTGCGCAACATCCTCCAGGACGAGCCCGAGCCGAGGTTCTGACGCCCGACCCGGGCTTGCGGTCACCCCTGCTGCCGAACCCGGGGATGCGGGTGGGTTCGGCGTCGGCACGGACGGCAACCCCGGGTTCGGCGACCGTCCGGTGACCCTCGTCCGTCGGTCCGGGACCGGCGTCCCGGGCGGAGCGCGGCGGCGCGGCCTAGGGTCGAGTCAGCACCGGTGCCGGGCGACGGCGCCGGGACAGCACGCCGACGGCGCACGCGGTCGGCCGACCGGGCGGAGGTGGCGCAGATGCGCGGCGTGATCGTCGGTGTGGACGGGTCGGAGGAGTCCGGCGGCGCGCTCGACTGGGCGCTGCGCGAGGCGGCGGACCGGGGCGTGCCGCTCACGGCCGCGCTCGCGTTCGAGTCGCGGCAGGGTCCGGGCGACGGCCCGGACGCGGCGGCCGAGGAGAAGCGTGCGCTGGTCCAGGAGTGGCTGGACGCCGCGCACGCGCGCACGGGCCTCGGCCCGGACGCGGTGACGACCACGGCCGTCGCCGAGCGCGGCAGCCCCGCGGCGGTCCTGCTCGCCCTCGCCCAGCCCGGGACCGCCCAGCCCGTCCAGGACGACGTGCGCCCCGACCCGGGCGACGGCGACCACGCGGACCTGCTCGTCGTCGGGCGCTGCGGCCGGGGACGCCTGGGGCGCATGGTCCTCGGGTCGGTGCCGACCGCCGTCGTGCAGCACGCGACGGTCCCGGTGACCGTGGTGCGCGGCACGCCCGACGTGCGGCACGACCACGCGCGGCCCGTCGTGGTCGGGGTCGACGGGTCGTCGACGTCGGTCCAGGCGCTCCGGCACGGGGCGGACGTCGCGCGGCGCACGGGCGCGACGCTCGAGGCCCTGTTCTGCTGGCAGATCGTGTCGCTCGCGCCGCTCCCCGACTCGTGGGGGTGGACGCCGCCGATCGACGACTACGAGAAGTTCGCCTCCCAGAAGCTCGACGCCGCGCTCGAGGCCGCGGAGGTCGACCTGCCCGACGACCGCCTCGTGCGCAGCGTGAAGCACGTGCACGCCGCGAAGGGGATCATCGAGGCGTCGTCGCACGCGGAGCGGCTCGTGCTCGGCAACCGCGGCGTCGGCGGGTTCGACCGGCTCCTGCTCGGGTCCGTGAGCCGGCACGCGGTCGAGTACGCGCACTGCCCGGTCACCGTCGTGCGGCCCCCGGACGCGACGCACCCCTCGGGCGCGCACGACGCCTGAGGGCTTCGCCCTCGAAACGATTCGACGCGGCCCGTCCCGCGGGTGGACGATGGGGCGCGTGCAGATCGAGGACACCTACGACGGCTCCCGACCCGTCCGCACCGTCACCCGGCTCTTCGCGCCCCAGCGCGGGCGGCTCGCCGCCGCGGCGCTCGCGTTCGCCGTCAAGCACTCGCCCGTGTGGGTGATCCCGGCGCTCACGGCGACGGTGATCGACGTCGTCGTCGAGCACCGGCCGCTGCGCGAGCTGTGGGTCACGGGCGCGGTCATGCTCGCCGTCGTCGCGCAGAACCTGCCGCTGCACACGCTCTACGTACGGTGGCTCTCGACCGCCGTGCGCACGGTCGAGAACGGGCTGCGCATGGCGCTCTCGCGCCGCCTGCAGGAGCTGTCGATCGGCTACCACCGCCGCGTGAGCGCGGGCGTGCTCCAGGCCAAGATCGTGCGCGACGTCGAGAACGTCGTCGAGGCGTCGCGCACCACGTTCGACTCCGGCATGGCCGCGCTCACGACGCTCGTCGGCGCGGTCGTGCTGACGGCCGTGCGCGTCCCGGAGTTCCTCGTGATCTTCGCGCTCACCGTGCCCGCGGCGGCCTGGCTCGTCGTCGCGATGCGCCGCCGCATGACCACCCGCAACGCGGCGTTCCGGGCCGAGGTGGAGAACATGTCCGCGCGCGTCGCCGAGATGACGCATCTCATCCCCGTGACGCGCGCGCACGCGCTCGAGGAGCGCGAGCTCGACCGCATGGGCTCGGTGCTGCACCGCGTGCGCGAGGCAGGGATCCGGCTCGACGTCGTCAACGGCCGGTTCGGCGCGCTGTCCTGGATCGTGTTCCAGGTGCTCTCCGTCGCGGGGCTCGTCGGCGCGGCGTGGGTCGCGTGGACGCAGACGTTCGCGGTGTCCCCCGGCGACGTCGTCATGCTGTCGAGCTACTTCGTCACGCTCACCGCGTCCGTGACGGGGCTGCTGAGCCTCGCTCCGATCGTCACGAAGGGCCTGGAGTCCGTGCGGTCCATGGGCGAGGTACTGGGCGAGCCCGACGTCGAGCGCAACGCCGGCAAGCGCGTGCTCGACCACGTCGAGGGTCACGTCGCGTTCGAGGACGTCACGTTCGCGTACGACGACGTCCCCGCGCCGGGCGAGGAGCCCGCCCTCGCGGTCGACCACCTCTCCCTGTCGGCACGGCCCAGCGAGACCGTCGCGCTGGTCGGGGCGTCGGGGTCGGGCAAGTCGACCGTGCTCAACATGGTCATCGGGTTCCTCGCGCCGACGTCGGGGCGCGTCCTCGTCGACGGCGTGGACACCGCGACCGTCGACCTGCGCTCCTACCGCCGGTTCCTCGCCGTCGTGCCGCAGGAGTCGATCCTGTTCGAGGGGTCCGTCCGCGACAACGTCACCTACGGCAGCCCGGAGCTCACCGACGCGGCCGTCGAGCAGGCGCTGCGCGACGCGAACGCGTGGGACTTCGTCACCGAGATGGGCGGCCTCGACGCCGTGATCGGCCAGCGCGGCGGGCGGCTCTCCGGCGGTCAGCGCCAGCGCCTCGCCATCGCCCGCGCCCTCGTGCGCGACCCGCGCGTGCTCGTCCTCGACGAGGCGACGTCGGCCCTCGACACGACGTCGGAACGGCTCGTGCAGGAGGCGCTCGGGCGGCTCATGCGCGGTCGCACGACGTTCGTCGTCGCGCACCGGCTCTCCACCGTCCGCGGAGCCGACCGCATCGTCGTCATGGACCACGGCCGCGTCGTCGAGGTCGGCAGCCACGACGAGCTCGTCGCCGCCGGCGGGGCGTACGCGCAGATGCACGCGACGCCCGCGGCCTGAGCGCCGCCGGCCGGCCGGCCCGCGACCGCCTTCGGCCGGCGGCCCGACCTCGTCCGGACCGTCCGTCCGTCGCGGTGCCGAGGAGAGGGAGGGCGTCGCGCCCGGCACCGAGGGGCCTCGGGACCTGCCCGCACCCCCTGGGCGGGCAGGTCCCGAGCCGGCGTGACCGGGCAGGGTCAGGCTCGCGCTCGCGCGCGTCGGACGAGCACGAAGGCCGTGCCGAGGAGGAGCAGCGCGGCGGCCCCGACGGCGGCGCCGGTCATGCCGACGCCGGTCGCGGGCAGGTCGCCCTCGGTCGGGCTCGCCGCGGTCACCGGCGCGGCGTCGACGGTGACGGTCTGCGCCGCGTCGTCGAGGTCCGTGTGCTCAGCGACCGGGACGGCGGCGGTGTCGGTCCCGGCACGGAGCTCCTCGAAAGCGACGAGCGTCTCACCGGCATGGCCCGCGGGAACGACGAACGAGACGTCGACCGAACCGTTCGGCTCGGCCGGGGTGAACGTCGTCGACCCCGTGATGCCCGTGCCCGTGCCGTCGGACTTGCGCACGAGCTCACCGGTCACGGTGTACTCGGTCCCGGGCACGAGGTTCTGGTAGGAGACCGTGTCGACGACGGTGCCGCCGTCCCACGGCAGCACGCGGTCACCGTCCGCGGAGTCGACGAGCGACGTCCCGATCACCGGGGCCGGCGTCTGCGGCAGCGCCTCGATCGTCACCGTCTGCGCCGCGTCGTCGATGTCCTCGTGCACGGCGACCGGGTCGCCGGTCGTCTCCGTGCCGACGCGCAGCCGCTCGAAGGCGACCAGGGCCTCGCCCGCATAGCCGGCGGGGACGACGAACGAGACCTCGACGGAACCGTTCGCCTCGGCCGGCGTGAACGTCGTCGAGCCCGTGATCCCCGTGCCGGTGCCGTCGGACTTGCGCACGAGCTCACCGGTCACGGTGTGCTCGACCCCCGGCGTCAGGTTCTGATAGGCGATCGTGTCGATCACGGTGCCGCCGTTCCACGGCAGCACGCGGTCACCGTCGGCCGAGTCGACCAGCGAGGTCCCGATCACCGGATCGGCGGCGGCGGGCACGGCGGACCACGACGCCGAGGCCTCCGCGCTCGTCCTGGTGGTGCTCGGGGTCACCAGGACGATCGTCTGCGCGTGATCGCTCCCGGTGGGAGTGCCCCCGGTGACCGTCGGGACCGAGATGATCCTGCCGGTGCTGCTGGAGCCGGCCGCCGTCACCCGGACCACGGCCTCGCCCGCCGTGGTCGAGTCGCGCAGGTCCAGGAAGAGCTCCTGCCCGTCGACGACTCCCGCCAGGTCGACCGGGCTCCCGCTCCCGTCGGTGACCGCGACCGTCGGGTCGACGGACACGGCGACCGTGGGCTGGTTGGTGCTCACGACGAAGGGGCCCACGAGAGACCCCGCACGCTGGGGTGCGACCGGAGCCGAGATCGACGCGGTCACCTCCAGCTCCGCGGGGGTGAGCCCGGGGCTCGCGTTGGCACCCTCGACGAGGTACCAGTACGCCGCCTCGGAGGCAGGCGTCTCGAAGTTCCACGCCGCGTCCCAGGTGAGGTCGGTGTACCGCCAGATCGCGTACTGCGTCGCCTCGATCGCGTCGTTCCGGGAGATCCCGGGAACCCCCGTAGCGACGCCGAACTCCTCCAGGCTCAACGCCGGGTAGCTGTGCGCCAGGACCCAGAGAACCTTGCCCTGGACCGCGGGATCCGTGAAGTAGTTCTCGCCCAGGTACTCGTCGAGGTCACCCACGGTGCCGACGACCCCGGTCCGCGCGGAGACGTCGTGCTCGAGGCAGTACGCCCAGTAGTCCACCTCCCCGGTCGGCGTGCCGTCGGACCGGATCGGGAAGAGGCCGGTGCCGCCGTACCCCTCCCTGCCGCCGACATGGACCGTGTCGCCGGGCTCGACGTCAGCCGCTGCCGTGACCGCACCGGGAGCGAGGACCGCACCCAGCGCGAGCACCACGGCGGCGAGCCACCGCCCTTCACGGCGAGCTCTCCGCGCACCCGTCTCTGTCATCACCATCTGGACTCCCTCTGTGCTCGTCTCCGTCGATCGGCTCTTCGTCGGGCTCAGCCCTCTCTAGAGACGCTGCACGTCGGGATCATGACGCGAGACCCCGCGCCGGATACCCCGGACGCCGGGTGAAAACACGGCGCCGCGGTGCACGGGGCGTCCGACGCCGGGGGTGAGGTCCCCGCCGGCCAGGACGATGCCGAGCGAGCCGCACGGACCGGCAGCCGCGACGGGCGTCCCGCCAGGTCAACGCGTCGGACCGCCTCCCGGTCCCGTCCCCCGGAACGCGAACACCAGGACACGGACCGCGAGCACCGTCCCGACGAACCCGAGCGCCGCGCCGAGGACGGCGAAGAGGCGCAGGCCCTCGACGAGCTCGGGGCCGGAGTCCGCGGAGACCAGCACGACCGCCGCCACGACGGCCGCGGCGGCGATGACGGTGGACACGACCTGCTGCACGAGGCCGGTGACGAACGCGCGGTCGTCGGGGTGGGCGAAGGAGCGGACGTTGACGGTGAGCCGCCCGGCCTCGACGTCGCTCGTGATCTTGGCGAGCCGGCGCGGGAGCCGTTCGAGCTCGGGCGCGAGGCCGAGGAAGAGGCTCGTCGCGCGCTCGCGCAGGCCCTCCGGCGTGACGACGCGCCGCACGAGCGGCTGCGCGGTCGCGCGGGCCCCGGCGACGAGGTCGAACCCGGGGTCGATGAGACGCAGCGTCCCTTCGAGCGAGGTGAACGTGCGGAACGCGGCGGCGACCTGCGAGGGGACGGCGAGCCCGGCGTCGGTCACGAGCCGGAAGAGCGCGGTGAACATCGCGCCGCTCGCGCCCGCGCCGCGGAACCGCACGATCACCTGCCCGACGGCGCGCTCCAGGCGGCGCACGTCGAGGTCCGCCGGCGCGTCGAGCAGCTCGAGCAGCGCGTCGGTCGCGGCGACGGCGTCGTCGGCGTCGACCGCGAGCAGCACGGCCGCGAGCGCGAGGCGCTCGGGCTCGCCGAGGCGTCCGACGGAGCCCATGTCGAGGAGGCCGAGGCGACCGTCGTCGGTGACGAGCACGTTGCCGGGGTGCAGGTCGGCGTGGAACGTGCCCGCGACGAGCACCTGCTCGAGCGTCGCGGTGAGGAGCCGGGAGGCGAGGTCGGAGCGCACGGCGTCGTCCAGGCCCGCGAGCACGTCCGCGGCGCGGCCGACGGGAGCACCGTCGAGCCGCTCCATGACGAGCAGCGTCGTCCCCGAGAGCTCGGGGTAGACCTCCGGGACGCGGACGCGCAGACCCACCGCCGCGTCGCCACCGTCTCCGTCGCCGTCTGGACGCCGCTCCCCCACCGCATCCCGCGCGAGCGCCGCGCGCAGCGCGAGCGTGTTCTCCAGCTCGACGGTGTAGTCGAGCTCCTCGCGCAGCGACGCCGCGAACCCGTCGGCGAGGTCGACGACGCCGAGCGATCGCCCCCACGCGGTGTCGCGCTCGATGCGGCGCGCGAGGCGGCCGAGGATTGCCAGGTCCGTCTCGACCTGCGCCCGTGCTCCGGGCCGCTGGACCTTGACCACGACCTCCCGCCCGTCGGGCAGCCGTGCCGCGTGCACCTGCCCGACCGAGGCCGACGCGAGCGGCTCGGGCGAGAACTCGGCGAACGCCTCGCCGATCGGGCACCCGAGCGCTCCCGTGACGGCCGCCTCGACCTGCGGCCACGGCGCGGGCGGGACCTCGCTCTGGAGGGTCGCGAGCGCGTCGGCGAACGTGGCGGGGAGCAGGTCGCGGCGCGTCGAGAGGACCTGGCCGAACTTCACGAACGTCACGCCCGCGTCGCTCAGGGCGTCGCGGAGCGCGGCCGCCTGGCGGCGCTGGTCGGTGCGCGAGAGCCGCGACCCGTCGGGCTGCCGAGCCCCGCGCGTGAGCGCCCCGCCGAGGCCGTGCCGGACGCCGATCGCGAGGATCTGCGCGTACCGGCGGGTCTCGCGACGCCCCTGGCGCAGGCCGCGCAGCGCGCGCCACGGGCCGGGCACCGACCCGGTCGGCACCAGCAGCTCGAGCACGAGCAGCACGCACAGCCCGAGCACGAACGCCCAGGCGAACGCGAGGACGATCGCCACGAGCGCGACGACGGGCGCGACGGTGAGCGTCCCGTCCGGGCGCGACCAGCCGACGTCGAGCAGGCCGTTGGTGAGCACCCACGACGTGACGGTGAGCATCGCGAGCGCCACCACGGCGGAGCGGATCCAGCCGACCGCGGCCCCCATGACGCGCCGCGCCGTCGCCGCGAGGAGGACGAGCATGACCACCGTGGAGACGACGCCGACGAGACCGATGAAGAATCCGGAGACGACCTGCATGACCGTCACTCTTCCCGACAGGGCCGCGGATCACCACCACACCCCCCGGCGCGCCACCGGGACGCGCACCGCGTCGCCCGGCGCGGCATGATGGAGCTCCCCGACAGGTCGGAGCCCCGATGACGAACGTCGACCTTCTCACCGACGCCCACCTCACCCACGCCCGGACCTCCCCGAACGGGCGCAGCGCCGAGGTCGTGCTGCACGACGGCCCCCTGCGTCAGACGATCCTCGCGCTGCGCGCGGGCGTCGAGCTCGGCGAGCACAACTCGCCGCCCGCGGCGTCGATCCAGGTGCTGCGCGGCCGGGTCCGCGTCACCGCGCTCGGCGAGGGCGACGTCGAGCTGGGCACCGGCGAGCTGCGCGTCCTCACGCACGAGCGCCACGCGGTGGGCGCGCTCGAGGACTCGGCGTTCCTCCTCACGACGGTGACGAGCATCCCGGACGCCTGAGCGACGGCGCGCGACCTCCGTCGCGCCGCACCCGGGTTCTCGCGTCACCGGTGCTCGGCCGTGCCCGGCGACCCCGGGTTCGGCGGGTCGTCAGCGCCGCACCGCCAGTGCCGCGAGGGTGAGCGCGACGGCGTCCTCCGCGACGGCGCCCGGCCAGTCGGGACGCGACCCGACGGCGAGGCGTCGCCACGCCGCGCCGCCCCACGTCCCGGCGGCGGCCCCCGCCGCGCCGGCGACCGCGGCGGCGACGACGCCCGCGGGACCCGAGCGGCGTCGGGCCAGCAGGACTCCGCCCAGCGCCCCG
Source organism: Cellulosimicrobium cellulans (assembly GCF_024124905.1). Lineage (GTDB taxonomy): Bacteria > Actinomycetota > Actinomycetes > Actinomycetales > Cellulomonadaceae > Cellulosimicrobium > Cellulosimicrobium cellulans_G. The sequence continues at coordinate 14,601 of NZ_JAMXST010000008.1, read as the reverse complement.
CTCGCGAGGCGGAACACCGGTCCGGGCGGGTCGAGGCGGCTCGGCGTCTGCGGAAGCTTGTCGCCCACCAGCTCGCCCGCGACCCCGGCAGCGGCCGTGCCGCGCACGAGCACGCCGACAACACCCGGGCCGTCGCCCCCGACCCAGCCGCCGAGCACCGGCGCCGCGACGCCGAGGCTGCTGCGCGACCCCGCGGCCACGCCGAGCGCGAGCGCCCGGGCGAGGAGCGCCGTCGTGCCGGGTGCGGGTGCTGCGCCATGAGACGTCATCGGGTCCTCCTGCGGCTCGTCGGCCGTGCGGCTCGGTGGGCGGTCCTCCCGAACGTAGCCGCTCCGGGCGCGGCCCACCCGGGCTGCGGGAGCGGTCCCGCTAGCCTGGGTCCGTGCCCGGACCCACCCTGAGCGAGGTCGCGCGCGACGCCGGCGTCTCCCTCGCGACCGCCTCCCGCGCGATCAACGGGAGCGCGAACCGCACGGTGCGCCCCGACCTGCGGGAGCGGGTGCTCGCGTCGGCCCGCCGGCTGGGCTACTCGCCGGACCCGAGCGCGCAGGCCATGGCGCGCGGCCGCACGACGAGCGTGGGCCTCGTGGTGCACGACATCGCGGACCCGTACTTCTCGTCCCTCGCGGCGGGCGTCGCCGACGCGGCCGACCGCGACGGGCTCATCGTCACGCTGACGAGCACACGGCACTCGCCCGAGCGGGAGCGCGCGTTCGTCGAGCTCATGGACCGCCAGCGCGCCCGGGCCGTGGTGCTCGGCGGCGGGCGGCTCACCGAGGACGCCGACGGTGCGCTGCGAGGCGCGCTCGAGCGCTACCGCGCGTCGGGGGGCGGGGTCTCGCTCGTGGGCCAGCCGCTCGGCGACCTCCCCGCGGTGGAGATCGCCAACACCGACGGCGCCGCGGACCTCGCGCGCGCCCTGCACGGCCTGGGCTACCGCGCGTTCGGCGTGCTCGCGGGGCCCGGGGGCCACCGCACCGCGGTCGACCGGGCGCGCGGCTTCACCGAGGCGCTGGCCGCCCTCGGCTCGCCCGTCGCCGCGGACGCGGTCGTCGAGTGCGCGTTCACGCGCGACGGCGGCCACGGCGGGATGAGCGAGCTGCTCGACCGCCTGGGGAAGGGTCTGCGCGGCAGGGGCACCCCGCCCGTCGCCGTCTTCGCGGTGAACGACGTCATGGCGGTGGGGGCGATGGCCGCGGCCCGCGAGGCGGGCCTGCGCGTCCCCGAGGACGTCGCCGTGGCGGGCTTCGACGACATCGTGACCCTGCGCGACGTCACGCCGGCGCTCACGACGGTCCGCATCCCGCTCGCCGAGGTCGGGGAGCAGGCGCTCGCGCTCGCGCTCGCGCCCTCGCTCGCCCCGTCCGACGACGACGCCGCGCCGCAGCGGGTCGTGGTCCGGGGCGAGGTCGTGCTCCGGGAGTCCACGCCTCCGCTCTGACGCACCCCTGTTGACGCGGGAAAACGGCTCCCCTACGCTCGCGGAAAGCGCATTCCGCCCGCCGCCCTGCCGGGGGCCCGACCGACGACGGAGTCTCGATGACCACCACCCGAACCCTGCGGATCGCGATGAACGGCGTGACCGGCCGCATGGGGTACCGCCAGCACCTCGTCCGCTCGATCCTGCCGATCCGCGAGCAGGGCGGCGTCGAGCTCTCCGACGGCACGCGCCTCCAGGTCGAGCCGGTCCTCGTCGGGCGCAACGAGACCAGGCTCCGCGAGCTCGCCGCGCAGCACGACGTCGAGCACTGGACCACCGACCTCGCCGGCGTGATCGTCGACCCGGCGACCGACGTCGTCTTCGACGCCTCGATGACGGCTCTGCGCGCCAAGACGCTCACCATGGCGATGCAGGCGGGCAAGCACGTCTACACCGAGAAGCCGACGGCCGAGACGCTCGCCGAGGCGGTCGACCTCGCGCGGCTGCGCGAGGAGACCGGGGTGACCGCCGGCGTCGTGCACGACAAGCTGTACCTGCCCGGCCTGGTGAAGCTCCGCCGCCTCGTCGACGAGGGCTTCTTCGGCCGCATCCTGTCCCTGCGCGGCGAGTTCGGCTACTGGGTGTTCGAGGGCGACCACCAGGCCGCACAGCGCCCCTCGTGGAACTACCGCGCCGAGGACGGCGGGGGCATGACGACCGACATGTTCTGCCACTGGAACTACGTGCTCGAGGGCGTCCTCGGGTCGGTGCGGACGGTCACCGCGCAGACCACGACCCACATCCCCACGCGCTGGGACGAGCAGGGCAGGGAGTACGCCGCGACCGCCGACGACGCCGCGTACGGGATCTTCGAGGTCGAGACGCCGGGCGGGGACCCGGTCGTCGCGCAGATCAACTCGTCGTGGGCCGTGCGCGTCTACCGCGACGAGCTCGTCGAGTTCCAGGTCGACGGCACGCACGGCTCCGCCGTCGCCGGCCTGCGCCGGTGCGTCGCGCAGCAGCGCGCCCACACCCCCAAGCCCGTCTGGAACCCGGACCTCCCCGTCACCGAGCCGTTCCGCGACCAGTGGCTCGAGGTCCCCGCGAACGCCGACCTCGACAACGGCTTCAAGGCCCAGTGGGAGGAGTTCCTGCGCGACGTCGCCGCCGGCCGCCCGCACCGCTACGACCTGCTCTCCGCCGCGCGCGGCGTCCAGCTCGCCGAGCTCGGGCTCCGCTCGTCCGCCGAGGGCCGCCGCCTCGACGTGCCGGAGATCGTGCTGTGACCGCGCCGACGACCGAGGCCCCCGGCGCGCGCGAGCTGCGCGACCGGGACGGCAGCGGCGCCGTCGTACGCCTGCCCCGCTTCGCCGACGACGGCCGCGTGGCCGGGACCGAGGTGCGCGAGCTGCTCGTGCCCGGCCCGTGGACGACGCCGGCCGCGCCCTTCACGTCGCGCGTCGCCTTCGCGGCCGCGCACGTCGTGCCGCGGGTGGGCGCGGAGAACGTGCCCGGCGCGCCCGCCGTCGTCGACTGGGACACGACGCTCGCCTACCGGCACCGGCTCTGGGAGCACGGGCTGGGCGTCGCCGACGCGATGGACACCGCCCAGCGCGGCATGGGCCTCGACTGGGCCGCGACCCGGGAGCTCGTGCGCCGGTCGGCGGCCGAGGCGCGAGCCGTCGGCGGTCGCGTCGCGTGCGGCGCGGGCACCGACCAGCTCGACCCGGCCGTCGTCGCGGGCTGGGAGCGGGGCGACCCCGCCGCGCTCGCCGCGGTCGCCGACGCGTACCGCGAGCAGGTGCACGTGGTCCAGGACGCGGGCGCCCAGGTGGTCGTCATGGCGTCGCGCGCGCTCGCCCGCGTCGCCCGCTCCCCCGAGGAGTACGCGCGCGTCTACGACGCCGTGCTCGCCGAGGCCGACGCGCCCGTGATCCTGCACTGGCTCGGGACGATGTTCGACCCCGCGCTCGCCGGGTACTGGGGCACGGGCGACGACGTCGCCGCGGCCACCGACGTGTTCGTCGACCTGGTCCGCGCCCACCAGGGTCGCGTCGACGGCGTGAAGGTGTCGCTGCTCGACGCCTCGCACGAGAAGGGCCTGCGCGCCCGCCTCGCCGCGCTCGACCCCGCCGCAGGAGGCGCCGTGCGCCTCTACACGGGCGACGACTTCCACTACCCGGAGCTCGTGGTCGGCGACGGCCGGGCGCACTCCGACGCGCTGCTCGGCATCTTCGCGGCGATCTACCCCGCCGCGTCGACGGCGCTCGGCGCGCTCGACGCCGGCCACCCCGACCGCGCGCACGCGATCCTCGCGTCGACGGAGGCGCTGGGGCGCCACGTGTTCGCCGCGCCGACGCACTACTACAAGACGGGGATCGCGTTCCTGTCGTGGCTCAACGGCACGCAGCCCGCGTTCCAGATGGTCGGCGGCCTGCAGTCGGGGCGCTCCGTCGCGCACCTCGTCGCGCTCGTCCGGCTCGCCGACCGCGCCGGGCTGCTGCTCGACCCGGACCTCGCCGCACGCCGGACGCGCGCGTTCCTCGAGGCGCACGGGGCGGCGGCGTGACCACCGTGGCGTGCGGCTCGCTCCCGACGCACGCCGCGCCGTCGCGGCCGTGGCCGACCGCTCCGCCCGCCACGCCCTGCCGCACCTGACGGCTCCCGACCGGCACCCGACGAACCACCGGGCCCGCTCAGGCCCACCCTCTCGCGGCCCGTGCGTCGCTCGGCTCTCCCGCCGAGCGGCGCACGGGCTGTCCTGCGTCGGCCCACGACACCCCCGAGGGGGTTGACGAATCGGACATGGCGGGGCATGATCGTGGGCAGAGCATACCCCCTAGGGGTATCTGGGAGGAGGAACGGTGGACCACCGTACGGAGCATGACCACGGGCACGGGCCCGGTCCGGGCACCGACGACGCGCACCAGGGGGCGCACGCCCACCAGGGGGCGCACGCCCACCACGACGCCCCCGCACCCGCCGCGCACGCGCCGGCCCACGCGCACGCGGAGCACGACCGCGCGGGCCACGCCGAGCACGACGCGCACGCCGGGCACGACATGCCTGACCACGACGACCATGCCGGGCACGACATGTCCGGCCACGGGGGCCACGCCGGGCACGACATGACGGGCCACGGAGGTCATGGCGACCACGTCGGGCAGTTCCGGCGCCTGTTCTGGGTCATGCTCGTCCTCGCGGTGCCGACCGTCGCGCTGAGCCCGATGTTCGCGATGCTGCTCGGCTACGACCTCCCCGACGCCGCGTGGCTGCCCTGGGTCTCGCCCGTGCTCGGCACGGTCATCTTCTTCTGGGGCGGACGGCCGTTCCTCACGGGCGCGGTGGGCGAGCTCCGCGGTCGCAAGCCCGGGATGATGACGCTCATCTCGCTCGCGATCACGGTCGCGTTCGTGTCCTCGCTCGGGGCGAGCCTCGGGCTGCTCGCGCACGAGCTCGACGTGTGGTGGGAGCTCGCGCTCCTCGTCGTCATCATGCTGCTCGGCCACTGGCTCGAGATGCGCTCGCTCGCCCAGACGGCGTCGGCGCTCGACTCGCTCGCGGCACTCCTCCCGGACGAGGCGGAGCGGGTCGCCGAGGACGGGAGCGTGACGACGGTCGCGCCGACGGACCTGCGCGTGGGCGACCTCGTCGTCGTCCGCCCGGGCGGGCGCGTCCCCGCGGACGGCGAGGTCGCGTCCGGGTCGGCGGACGTCGACGAGTCGATGATCACCGGGGAGTCGCGGCCCGTGCGTCGTGCCGTCGGGGACGCCGTCGTCGCCGGAACCGTCGCGACGGACGACGCGCTGCGCGTGCGGATCACGGCCGTGGGCGAGGACACCGCGCTCGCGGGCATCCAGCGGCTCGTCGCCGACGCCCAGGCGTCCTCGACCAAGACCCAGCGCCTCGCCGACCGCGCCGCCGGCTGGCTGTTCTGGTACGCGCTCGGCGCGGCAGCCCTGACGATCGGCCTGTGGCTCGTCTTCGGCACGCCCGAGCAGGCGCTGATCCGCGCGATCACCGTGCTCGTCATCGCGTGCCCCCACGCCCTGGGCCTCGCGATCCCGCTCGTCGTCTCGCTCTCGACCGAGCGCGCCGCGAAGGCCGGCGTCCTGGTGAAGGACCGCCTCGCGCTGGAGCGCATGCGCACCGTGGACACGGTCCTGTTCGACAAGACCGGGACGCTGACGGCGGGCGAGCCCGTCGTCGCCCACCTCGCGACCGCGGGCGGCACGACCGAGGACGAGCTCCTCGCGCTCGCCGCCGCGGCCGAGGCCGACAGCCAGCACCCGCTCGCGCGGGCGATCGTCGACCGTGCGTCCGAGCGGGAGATCGACGTCCCGCAGGCGACCGACTTCCGGTCGCTCACCGCGGTCGGCGTCGAGGCGACCGTCCCGACCGCCGGAGGTATGCGCCGCGTCGCGGTCGGCGGCCCCGCGCTCCTGCGCGAGCGCGGGCTCGACCCCCTGCCCGACGCCGAAGCCTGGGCGCACGACGGCGCGACCGTCCTGCACGTGGTGGCCTCGCCCGCCACGGCCCGTCCGGGCACGGGTGCTCACGAGGGCCACGGGCACGCGGCGGGCGAGGTCGTGGGCGCGTTCGCCCTCGCGGACGCGATCCGTCCCGAGTCGCGCGAGGCCGTCGACGCCCTGCACCGGCGCGGCATCAAGGTCGTCATGATCACGGGCGACGCCGAGCCCGTCGCCCGCGCGGTCGGGCGCGAGCTGGGCATCGACCAGGTGTTCGCGGGCGTGCGCCCCGAGGACAAGGACGCGAAGGTCGCGGAGCTCCAGCACGACGGCCGCGTCGTCGCGATGGTCGGCGACGGCGTCAACGACGCCCCGGCGCTCGCCCAGGCGGACGTCGGCATCGCGATCGGCGCGGGCACGGACGTCGCCATCGCGTCGGCCGGGGTGATCCTCGCGAGCTCCGACCCGCGCGCGGTCCTGTCGATCATCGAGCTGTCGCACGCGTCCTACCGCAAGATGCAGCAGAACCTGTGGTGGGCCGCGGGCTACAACATCGCGGCCGTGCCCCTCGCCGCGGGCGTGCTCGCGCCGGTCGGGTTCGTCATGCCGATGGCCGTGGGCGCGATCCTCATGTCCGCCTCGACGGTCATCGTGGCGCTCAACGCGCAGCTCCTGCGCCGCATCGACCTCGACCCGGCGCGGCTCGCCTCCCGGTGACCTCGCTGCCGATCACGAGGTTGGTGTCGTTCTCGCCGCGAGAACGACGGCAACCTCGTGCTCGCGGACGAGGAGGGTCGTGGTCGGCGGTCGTGCTCGTGGGACTGCTGGCGGCCGCGGTGCTGTGGATGCACGTCCTCGCGGGGAGCAGCACGCACCACGGCGTCGCGCTGCCCGACGTCGGACCCGCGCACGGCGGTCCGGTCGCCCTCGACGGTCCGACGGCGTCAGGCGGCACCTTCGCCCGGGACGGCGAGTCCCCGCACGCCGCCACCACGCTCGGCCTGGACGCCGGCACGGCTGCCTCCGGGCTCGGCCGGGACGACGCCACGCCAGCCTCCGGGCCAGGTCCGGCCCTCTCGGCGGGAGCGGACGCGCACGGCGGCACGGGGCCGCTGTGCCTCATGGTGCTCGTCGCGCTGGTGACGCTGGCCGCGCGAGCCGCGCTGCGCCGTCGGACGCCGTGGCACCCGACGCGCGGTGCCGCGCCCGTGCTCGACGTGCGGACCGCGCTCCCGGACCGCCCGCCCGACCTCCGTGCGCTGGGGATCAGCAGGACGTAGGCCGGCGACGGCCCCGTCCTGGGCGCCCACGTGCGCCCGCTGCACCCCACGAACGGAGATCGACCATGACACGCACCGCCCGCACGACCCTCGCCGCGCTCGCGCTCGGCACCACGCTCGCCCTGACGGGCTGCTCCGACGCCGGCACCGGAGACGCCGGCGAGCAGCCGGCGGGCACGCCCACGAGCACCGCGCCCGCGAGCGCCACGACGGCGTCCGCCGCCGACGTGATGTTCGCGCAGATGATGATCCCGCACCACGAGCAGGCCGTGGAGATGTCCGCGATCGTGCTCGCGAAGGACGGCGTCGACGAGCGCGTGGTCGCCCTCGCCGAGCAGATCGAGGCCGCGCAGGCCCCGGAGATCGAGCAGATGACCGCGATGCTCGACCGTTGGGGCGCCGACCCGTCCGGTGGCGACCACGCCGGGCACATGGGCGGCATGCTCGACGACGACGCGCTCGCCGCGCTCGAGGCCGCGCCCGCCGAGGAGGCCCAGCGCCTCTTCCTGGAGGGCATGGTCGAGCACCACGAGGGTGCCGTCGCCATGGCGCAGGACGTCCTCGCCGAGGGCGAGGACCCCGAGGTGCTGGCGCTCGCGGAGGAGATCGTCGCGGCGCAGCAGGAGGAGATCGACGCGATGCGCTCGCTGCTCGCCGAGCTCTGACCCGCCGAGCACGACGTGGGTGTCGTTCTGAACGCCTTGGCGACACCCACGTCGTGCTCGACCGCGAGGAACGTCGTGCTCGCTGCGAGACTGGGCGGGTGACCACGCCGACCCCCGACCGGCCCGTCGCCGGCGTCCTGCTCACGCCGGGCGCCGGCGCGAGCCGCGACCACCGCGCGCTCGTCGCGATCGACGACGCGCTCGCCGCGCTCGACCCGCCCGTGCCCGTGCGGCGCGTCGACTTCCCCTACCGGACCGCGGGCAAGCGGATGCCCGACCGGCCGCCCGTCGCGATCGCCCACGTGCGCGCGGAGGCCGAGGCGTTCGCCGCCGAGCTCGGCACGACGACGGACCGCCTCGTGCTCGGCGGCCGCTCGTACGGCGGGCGCATGTGCTCGATGGCCGTCGCCGAGGGCCTGCCCGCGGCCGGGCTCGCGCTCGTCAGCTACCCCCTGCACCCGCCGGGCAAGCCCGAGCGCCTGCGCACCGAGCACTTCCCCGACCTGCGCGTGCCCGTGCTTCTCGTGTCGGGGCGCACGGACCCGTTCGCGACGCCCGACGAGCTCGCCGAGCACACCGCCGCGATCCCCGGCCCGGTCACGCGCGTCGAGCTCCCGGGCGCGCACGACCTCAAGGGCCAGGACACCGCGGTGTGCGACGCGCTCGTCGCGTGGCTCGCGACGCTCGGTCGCTGAGCTCGACGCGAGAACCCTCAGCGCCGCCGGACGCGGAGCACCGCCGCGTCGACGCGCGGCGGCGGCCGGAACGCCGAGCGCGGCACGGACCGCGTGACCTCGACGGCCCAGCGCCGTGCGGCGCGCCCCGCCGTGCCCTCGCCCGCGGCGATGCGCCGCGCGGCCTGCCGCTGCACGACGACGTCCGCCGCGACGAGCGCGGATCCCCGCGCGAGCACGCGAGCGAGCAGCGGAGACGTCAGCCCGAACGGCGGGTTCGCGACGACGCGGAACGGGCGTCGCGGCAGGCGCAGGTCGGCGAGGTCGACCTCCAGGACCGTCACGTCCGCACCGGCGAAGCGCTCGCGCAGGGCACGGGCGCGGCGCGGGTGCAGCTCGACGGCGAGGACTCGCGCGCCCGCGGCCACGAGGTGCCGCGTGAGCGCCCCGTCCCCGGCCCCGAGATCGAGGACGAGCTGACCGGGACGCACCCCGGCGTCGTCGACCACGCGCGCGGCGTGCTCAGCGGTGAGCGGGTGCCATCCCCACTCGCGTCGCGAGGCCGGCCCGGCCACGACGCACCATCGTCATGAAGAACATGACGGCCACGCTAGGACGGCGCGAGCGTCGAGGTCGAGCGATTTGTCCGGGCCCGAAACCGCGCTTTCCGACGGCGCACCCGGACTGCGTACGATGTGCCGCGGACCACGCCCGAGCCGACCCGGAGGTGATGATGCGCGCCGCTGGCCGACTGCTCGCGCTCGCGACCCTGGGGGTCGTCACGGCGGCGCTCGCGGCGGCGCCGGCGGTAGCCGCCGATCGCGACGGCGGCGGAGGGCTCACCGTCACCGTCGACACCGTGTCGTTCGACGCGAGCCGGCTGCACGAGGGGCCGGGGTGGCTCGGGTACGTCGTGACCTCTCCCGACGGGTCGCACGCGCGCCACCTCGGAGACGGCTACTCCCGGGAGGACGCCGCCGACGGCGTGCTGGAGCTCGACGTCCCGCGGCGAGGACAGTACAGCGACGGGTACTGCATCAGCTGGGTCATGGTGACGGGCATCGACCAGCAGTTCGCGGAGTGGAACGGCGACGCCGCCGTCTGCACGACCACCGCCACGCCCGCGCCGACGACGCCGCCCCCCGCTCCCGTGACCGAGGCGCCCGTCGAGGCGCCTCCTGCGGTCGAGGCCCCCGCGCCGGTCGTCGAGGCGCCCGTCGGGACGGCGGACGCGCCCGAGCCGGAGGTGACCGAGGAGCCGACGCAGGAGCCGACGACCGAGGCGCCCGTCGAGCCCACTCCCGAGCCCACGACGGCCCGGCCGGAGCCGTCACGCACGCCGCTCACGTCAGCCGCGGAGCGCATGGCGCCTCCCCCGCCCGCGCAGGAGGCGTTCCCGACGCTCGCCGTGGTCGGCGTCGGCGGGCTCGTCGCCGCGGCGGCCGGCGGCGCGATCCTGCTGCTGCGCCGCGTCGGCTGAGCGCTCAGCGCGTGCGCGGCGCGGCGCTCCTGGACGCGCGGCGCTGCCACCGCACCGGCTCGTCGACGTCCCCCGCCGTGTCGACCGGGTCCGACGGGTCGTGCGCCGCGACGGCGGGCAGCCGCCCGGTTGCGCGCGGGAGCCACGCCGCGTGGCACGCATCGCCAAGGCCGCCGCGTCACGGGTCCGGCGAGTCTTCAGCGACCAACACGCTGCTCGTCGCCTCGGGCACCCTCGCCCGGACATGACTGAGGCCCGGAATCGTTGAGATTCCGGGCCTCGTCGGAGCCGCCTAAGGGAATCGAACCCTTGACCTATTCATTACGAGTGAATCGCTCTGCCGACTGAGCTAAGGCGGCGTGCTACGTCCCGGTCCGCTCCGCGAACCGCTGGCAACGAGCGCCTACTGTACCCAACGACCGGGCCAGATTCCAAAGCGGCCCCGTCGGCAGCCGTCGGGCGCCCGTGGCGTCAGCAGCGCAGCCCGTCCTCGGGCACCGTCCCGTCCACCAGGTAGGCGTCGACGGCGTCGCCCACGCACGCGTTCGCGCGGCCGTAGGCGGTGTGGCCCTCGCCCTCCCACGTGAGGAGGACGGCCGAGTCGAGCGTGTCCGCGAGGCCCTCGGCCCACACGTACGGGGTGGCGGGGTCGTTGGTCGTCCCGATGACGACGATCGGCGCGGCGCCCTCGGCGTGGAGGTCGAACTCCTGCTCCACCACGGGGTAGGCCCAGCCGTCGCACGTGAGGCCGCCGAACGCGAAGAAGTAGCCCATGGTGGGCGCGGCCTCCTCGAGGCGCTCGAGCTGGGCCAGCATCGCGTCGGGGTCGTCGTCCTGGCGGCCGTCGAGGCAGTTGACGGCGCGGAAGGCCTCCGACGAGTTGGACGCGTACGTGCCGTCGGGGTTGCGGTCGTTGTAGAAGTCGGCGAGGTAGAGCAGCAGGTTGCCCGTGCCGTCCTCGAACGCCTCCGTGAGCGCCTGCGTGAGCACCGGCCAGCTCTGGTCGTTGTAGAGCGTGACGGCGACGCCGTAGAACCCGAGCGTCTGCGTCACGCGGCGGTCCGAGTCGGTCGGCAGCGGGTTCGCCTTCGCGGCGTCGAGGAGCGAGCGGATCTGCCGCATCCCCGCGTCGGTGTCCCCGCGCAGCGGGCAGTCGCCCCCGGCCTGGCAGTCCTCGACGTACGCGCGCAGGGCGTTCTCGAACCCGACCGCCTGCTGCTCGGAGATCGTGTCGGGGTCGAGGCTCGTGTCGATCGCGCCGTCGAGCACGAGGCGCCCCACCTTGTCCGGGAACAGCCCCGCGTACGTCGCGCCGAGCTGCGTGCCGTAGGAGTAGCCGAGGTAGGCGAGCTTCTCGTCACCGAGCACGGCCCGCAGCATGTCCATGTCGCGCGCGGCGCTCTGGGTGTCGACCTGGCCGAGCAGGTCGCCCGTGTTCTCGGCGCACGCGTCGGCCCAGGCCCGCCGGTCCTCCGCGAGCGCCTCAAGCCCCGCCTCGTCGGTGTCGAAGTCGCGGGCCAGGGACTCGTCCTTCGCCGCGTCGTCCAGGCACACCACGGGCGAGGACTGCCCGACGCCGCGCGGGTCGAACCCGACGAGGTCGTAGGCCGCGGTGACACGCTCGCCGACCGTCGGGGCGAGGGTCGTGACGAAGTCGATCCCCGAGGCCCCGGGACCGCCCGGGTTGGTCAGGAGCGAGCCGATGCGCTCCCCCGTCGCGGGCTGGCGCTTCACCGCGAGCTCGATCTCGCCCGCCTCCGGGTCCTGCCACGAGAGCGGGGCGCGCGCCGTCGCGCACTCCCAGCCCGCACCGCAGTCCTCCCAGGCCAGGCTCTGGCCGTAGAACTCCTCGAAGCCCTCCGGGCCGGTCTCGCCCGTGCCGGACGCGGCGGCCGCGACGTCGTCCACGGGGGTCTGCTGCTTGGGCGGCACGGAGCACGCGCCCAGGACGAGGGCCAGCACGAGGGTCGCGGCGCCGGCCAGGGAACGTCGAGCAGCGCGGGAGAGGGGCGTCGTCACCCGCACACGGTAGCCGCTCCCCCGACGCGCGCAGGACGGTCCCGCCGGGGCGGGACCGTCCTTTCACGCGCTCTTCACCGCAGGGGCGGCTACTCCTCGACCCAGGCCGACTCGCCGGTCGTGCCGTCCGCCGCGGGCGGGACGACGACGGTCCCGCGGTCGCCGAGGACGACGCTCACCTCGCCGCTCGCGTCCACGTCGTCGGGCACCCCGACCACCGAGGTCGCCGGCACGTAGTCCATCGTGCACGGCGTGTCCGGGGCGATCTCGACGAACGTCACGACGACGTCGCCCCCCTGGACCGCGGCCTCGTCCTCCGCGAGCACGGGGCACGTGCTCGACCCGTACGTCACGACGAACAGCAGCCCCGGCTCCGCGCTCCACGCTGCGCCCGTCCCACCCTCGGTCGGCGCGTCGACGCCGGGCGGCAGGCCCATGCCGTGCGCGCCCGCCACGACGTCCATCGTCCCGGCGTCGGGCAGGCCTTCCTCCTCGGAGGCGTCGTCCGACGGCTCCTCGGACGCGTCGTCGCTCGGCGCGGTGGACTCCTCGGAGGCGGACGCGTCGTCCCCGCCGCCGTCGGTCTCGGAGGCGCACGCCCCCAGCAGGCCGACCGCGAGGACGAGCGAGAGCGCGGACGCGGTGCGAGCCGTCCGGGAGACGGGGCGGCGGACGGGGACCATGAGCACTCCTCGGTCGGCGACGGTAGCGCGACCATCGTGGGCCCTGGTGGGCGGTCGTGCGCGGCGAACCGCGACGCGCCGGGCGATCGTGACCGGACGGTGACCCGGCGACGGTGGGAGCATCCCAGCATGGACGCTCCGCTCACGACGCCCGGCACCGGGCCCGCCCCCCTGCGCTGGGGCCTGCGCACGGACCTCCGGAGGCACGGCGACGGCGGCGACTCGAGCCGCGTCGGCTACGTCGAGCTCTTCTTCGACCTGGTGTTCGTCTTCGCGGTCACGCAGCTCTCGCACGGCCTCATCGCCCACCCGGGCGCCGAGACCCTCGTGCACACGCTCGTCCTCGGCGTCGCGGTGTGGTGGGTGTGGGTCTTCACGATGTGGGCCACCAACTGGCTCGACCCCGAGCGCGTCCCCGTGCGGGCGATGCTGGTCGTCCTCATGCTGCTCGGCCTGGTGCTCGCGAGCGCGATCCCCGAGGCGTTCGGCGACAAGGCCCTGCTCTTCGCGGTGATGCTCGTGACGATGCAGGTGGGGCGCAGCGCGTTCGTGCTGGTCGCCCTGGGCCGGGTGTGGCCGGAGAACGCGGTGAACTTCGCCCGCATCACCACGTGGTTCGTCGTCTCGGGCAGCCTGTGGATCACCGGGGCGCTCGTCGAGGAGCACCGGCTCGTGCTGTGGGCGGTCGCGTGCGTGATCGACCTGGCGGGACCGCGCGCGATGTTCTGGCTCCCGTGGCTCGGGGCCTCGCGCGCGAGCACGTGGGTCGTCCGGGGCGAGCACATGGCCGAGCGCGTGAGCCTGTTCGTCATCATCTGCCTGGGCGAGTCGATCATCGTGACGGGCGCGGCGTTCGCCGAGCTGCCGCTCGACGCGACGACCGTCTCCGCGTTCTGCTCCGCGTTCGCGAGCACGGTGCTCATGTGGCTGCTCTTCTTCGACCGCTCCGAGCGGCGCGCGACCGAGTACTTCACCTCGCGCGACGAGCGCGGCATGGTGGCCCAGACGGCGTACACCTACGTGCCGTTCGTCATCGTCGCCGGGATCGTGCTCACCGCGGTCGCGGACGAGCTGGTCCTGCTGCACCCGCTGGGGCACGCGGGCCACGCCGACGCGTGGACCGCCGCGCTCGTGTGCGGGGCGGCCGCGACCTACCTCGTGGGCAACGCGCTGTTCCGCCGCGCGGCCGGCGGGCCGTGGTCCCTCCCGCACCTGCTCGGCGCGGCAGCGGTCGGCGCGCTCTACGCGACGCACGGGTGGCTCACGCCCCTCACCCTCAACTGGGTCACCGACGGCATCCTGCTCGCCGTCATCGTCGGCGACGTCGTGCGCGCTCGTCGTCGGGTGGCGACGGACGAGCCCGGGTGATCCGCCCCGAGAGACGAGGTACGGCCGCTTCGTGCGCTTCACCCGGCTTTCGCCGGGCGCGAACCCCCCATCGTCGCTAGGTTCGCCCTGTTGGTGCGCGGCAGCCGGCCGTGCTCCGGGTACGGGGATCCGTCGAGAAAGGGCGCGACCGTGGACTTCTGGGACTTCTTCTGGCTCCTCGTCTGGAGCTTCTTCTTCATCGCCTACCTCATCGTGCTCTTCCAGATCATCGCGGACCTGTTCCGTGACCGGGAGCTCTCGGGGTGGTGGAAGGCCGTGTGGATCATCTTCCTCATCTTCCTGCCGATCCTGACGTCGCTCGTCTACCTCATCGCGCGCGGGCGCGGGATGGCGGAGCGGCAGGCGGCGGCGGTCGTCCAGGCGAAGCAGGACACCGACGCGTACATCCGCCAGGTCGCGACCACGTCGCCGGCCGAGCAGATCACGCACGCGAAGTCGCTCCTCGACTCCGGGGCGATCACGCCCGAGGAGTTCGCGCAGCTCAAGGCGAAGGCGCTCGCCTGACCGACCTCGCGTGACCGG
>NZ_JAMXST010000007.1 GCF_024124905.1 Cellulosimicrobium cellulans | reverse complement strand
GACCGGCCCGTCCCACGATCGAGGCATGACCCGCTTCGGCTACACCCTCATGACCGAGCAGTCCGGCCCGCGCGCGCTCGTCGAGCACGCGGTCGACGCGGAGCGCGTCGGCTTCGAGTTCGAGGTGATGAGCGACCACTACTTCCCGTGGCTCGACGCCCAGGGCCACTCCCCGTACGCGTGGTCCGTCCTCGGCGCGGTCGCCCAGGCGACGGAGCGCGTCGGGCTCATGACCTACGTGACCTGCCCCCTGCTGCGCTACCACCCGGCCGTGGTCGCGCAGAAGGCCGCGACGGTCGCCCTCCTCTCCGACGACCGCTTCACGCTGGGCCTCGGCGCCGGGGAGAACCTCAACGAGCACGTCGCGGGCGAGCGCTGGCCCGCCGTCGGCGAGCGGCACGACATGCTCGAGGAGGCCGTCGAGATCATCCGGTCCCTGCTCGACGGCGAGCGTCTCACGTTCGAGGGCGTGCACTACCGCGTCGACTCCGCGCGGCTCTGGGACCTCCCCGACGAGACCGTGGAGATCGGCGTCGCCGTCTCCGGCCCGCAGTCGATCGAGCGGTTCGCCCCGCTGGCCGACCACCTCGTGACCACCGAGCCCGACGCCGACGTCGTCCGGCGATGGTCCGGGACCCGGGACCGTGCGGACCTCGCGCCGTCGCGCGTCGTCGGGCAGATGCCGATCTGCTGGGACCCCGACGAGGACGTCGCGGTGGCGCGCGCGCACGAGCAGTTCCGCTGGTTCGGGGGCGGCTGGCACGTGAACGCCGACCTGCCCACGACCGAGGCGTTCGAGGCCGCGAGCCAGTTCGTCCGGCCCGAGGACGTGGCGGAGTCGATCCCGTGCGGCCCGGACCTCGACGCGATCGTCGAGGCGGCGTCCGCGTGGTGGGAGGCGGGGTTCACCGACCTCGCGCTCGTCCAGGTGGGCGAGGTCGGGCAGCGTGAGTTCCTCGACCAGGCCGCGGGGCCGCTGCTGGAGAGGCTGCGCGCGGCGGCCCCGGCGGCGTGAGCGTCGGGCGGGCGCGCGCACCGATCGCGGCCGGTCGGGAGGGACCTGCGGCGGATCAGCCCTGCGGACGCAGCGCGATGACCATCGCCTCGACCGCGAGCAGCGGCGCGACGTTGCCCTCGAGCCGCTCGCGCGCGACGCCGATCGCGTCCATGCGCCGCACGGTCTGCTCCGGGGTGGAGTCCTCGGCGAGCGTGCGCACCGCCTCCGCGAGCTCGACGTTGACGAGCTCGACCTCCGCCCCGAGCTGCACCACGAGCACGTCGCGGTAGAGCGACAGCAGGTCGACCATCGCGCGGTCGAGCACGTCGCGCTGGTGCCGGGTCGCGCGGCGCTTCTGGTCGGCCTCGAGGTCGCGGAGCTGGGACCGCAGGCGCGGCGGGAGGGTCTCGCCGTCCGCGACGCCGAGTGCGCGCAGCAGCTCGGCCTTCTCGGCCGCGTCGCGCTCCTCGGTCGCCGCCTTCGCCTCGGCCTGCGCGAGATCGACGAGCTCCCCTGCCGCGAGCACGGCGTCACCCACCCCGCGCACGCGCCGCGCGAGCGAGAGCACCGACGTCCGGCGGTCGCGGGCGCCCGCGTCGCGGGCCAGCCGGCGCGCGAGCCCGATGTGGCTCTGCGCCGCCCGGGCCGCGACGAGCGCGACGCGCTCGTCGACGCCGTCGCGCTGGACCAGCAGCCCGGCCACGGCCTCGACCGGCGGCACCCGGAGCACCACGCCGCGGCACCGCGAACGGATGGTCACGAGCACGTCCTGCGGGCTCGGCGCGCAGAGGATCCACACCGTGTGGGGGGCGGGCTCCTCGATCGCCTTGAGCAGCACGTTCGTCGTGCGCTCGGCCATGCGGTCGGCGTCCTCGACGACGATCACCCGCCGCCGTCCCTGCGACGGGCTGCGGCTCGCGACCGTCACGAGGTCGCGCACCTCGTCGATCTTGATGGTCACGAGCTCGGTCGCGACGAGGGTCACGTCGGGGTGGGTCCCGGCGAGCGTCGTGCGGCACGCCTGGCAGCGCCCGCAGCCGCCCTGCTCGCACTGGAGCGCGGCGGCGAACGCGCGCGCCGCGTTCGAGCGGCCCGAGCCGGGCGGGCCGGTGAGCAGCCATGCGTGCGTCATCGCGGCCGGGTCCGTCGCGGCGGCGCGGAGCACCTCGACGGCTTGCTCCTGGCCGACGACGTCGTCCCAGACGGTCACGCGGCCCCGCTCCCCGTCGCGGGCCCGGCCGCGATCCCCGAGCCGGGCTCGTACCCGATCGCGCTGTCCGTGTCGTCGAAGCCGTCGTCGGGCTCGGCGGCGACCGTGTCCTCCGCCTCCTCCACGACCGGCGTGAGCTCGAGCCGGGCCGCGACGTCGACGCGGATCTGCGCCTGGAGGTCGTCGACCGAGGCGGCGGCGTCGAGCACGACCCAACGTTCCGGGTCCGCCGCGGCGCGCGCGAGGAACGCCTCGCGGGTGCGACGGTGGAACTCCGCCCCGGCGCGCTCCAGCCGGTCGTGCTGTCGCCGGATCCGCGCCCCGGCCACGGCCGGGTCGAGGTCGAGCAGGATCGTGACGTCCGGCATGAGGTCCTGCACGGCCCAGCGCGAGATGAGCTCGACCTCGTCCGCGCCGAGCTCGCGCCCGCCCGCCTGGTACGCGACCGACGAGTCGAGGTAGCGGTCCGTCACGACGACCGCGCCGCGCTCGAGGGCCGGGCGCACGAGGCTCGCGACGTGGTGCGCGCGGTCCGCGGCGTAGATGAGCGCCTCGGTGCGCGGGTCCATGTCCTGCCCGTGGAGCACCGCGGCACGCAGCTCCTTGCCGAGCTCGGTGCCGCCGGGCTCGCGCGTCAGCACGACCTCGCGCCCCGTGAGCTCGCCGAGCCACTGCCCGAGCAGGCGGGACTGGGTCGACTTGCCGACGCCGTCGCCGCCCTCGAACGAGATGAAGTACCCGGGTGCGCTCACGGCGTCCACCCTATCCGCGGCGTCGGACACCGGGGTCGACCCGCGAGACCGGGCGCACCGCTCCCCGGCCGCGGGCTAGCCTCGGGGACATGCCCGACCCCGCCGCCGCGCCCCGTCCGCTGCCCACCCCCGGCGTCGCGTTCGCCGGGCGCACGTTCGACGCCGTGCTGTTCGACATGGACGGCACGCTCATCGACTCCGTCCCGGCGGTCGACCGGAACTGGCGACGCTGGGCCGCGGAGCACGGCCTGCCCGACCCGGACGAGTTCCAGATCCAGCACGGCACCCCGGCGCGCACGCTCATCGCCGAGCTCCTGCCGGAGGACCGGGTCGAGGCGGCCTACGAGCGCATCCATGCGCTCGAGCTCGAGGACAACGAGGGCGTGACGATCCTGCCCGGGACGCGGGACGCGCTGGCCGTCCTCCCGCCCGCGCGGCAGGCGATCGTCACGTCCTGCACCCGCCCGCTCGCCGCCGCGCGCATGGCGGCGTCCGGTCTCGCCGCGCCGTCGGTCGTCGTGACGGCCGACGACGTCGCGCGCGGCAAGCCCGACCCGGACCCGTTCCTCCTCGGCGCGGAGCGCCTCGGCGTCGACCCGGCGCGCTGCCTCGTCGTCGAGGACGCCCCGGCGGGGATCGCGGCGGCGCGCGCCGCGGGCTGCGCGACGCTCGCCGTGACGGGCACCCACTCGGCCGACGAGCTCGCCGACGCCACGCCCGCGCCCGACGCCCTGGCGGCGGGGCTCGTGGCGGTCCGCTTCGCCGTCGGTCCCGACGGCGTCCGCGTCACCGACGCCTGACTCCCCCGCCGAGGACGGGGTCGGCTCCCGTCCTCGTCCCGTCACGGGCCGGCACCGCACGCTCGGTGAGCGGCCGACGCACGCTCGTCAGTAGACGCCGGCGCGCAGCGCGGCGGCGACGACCTTCGACGCCGCGGCATGGACCTCGGCGAGCTCGTCGAGGCTGAGCCCGGTCGCGGCGACGATCGACGGTGGGATGCGCTCGGCGTCCTGGCGCCGCGCCCGCCCCTCGGCGGTGAGGCCCACGCGGACCTGGCGGCCGTCGTCGGGCGAGCGCGACCGGCGCACGTAGCCGAGCGCCTCGAGCCGCTTGAGGAGCGGCGAGAGCGTCCCGGCGTCGAGGTGCAGGCGCGCGGCGAGGTCGCCGACGGTCGAGGTCGTGCCCGCGGCGTCGTCCTGCCAGAGCGCGAGGAGCACGAGGTACTGCGGGTGCGTGATGCCGAGCGGCTCGAGCAGCGGGCGGTACAGCGCGACCATGCCGCGCGCGCCCGCGGACAGCGCGAAGCAGACCTGCGCCTCGAGCGCGAGAGGGTCGGCGAACAGCGTCGCCGCGCCCGGCGCGACCGTCCCGTCGACCGTCCCGTCGACCTCGTCACCCGCCATGGCGCCATGGTACCGAGGATCGCGGTATTCTTGGTACACCAATGATTGGTGCACCAATCATCTGACGAGACCTGCAGCGGAGGACACCGTGGCGCGGAAGAACGACAGGCGCACGCTCGGCATGCGCATCACCGAGGGTTTCCTCCCGATCTTCGGCCCCGCGCAGGTCGGCCGGCAGGACGCGGACGGCCGCGGCGTCTCCGACGCGGAACGCGAGCGCGACCAGGAGCTGAAGACCCGCTTCGAGCGCATCACGGGCCCGGACGGCCGCACCTACGTCGTCGAACACACCGACTAACACCCCCGCGAGATCGACCCGAGCGTCCCCAAATCGACCCACCGAGGGTCGATCTCGACCGCTCGGGTCGATCTCGCGCCGGCAGCCTCACTCCCCGGGGTACACGACCCCGATCTGCCGCCGGACCTCGTCGAGCGTCCGCATGACCTCGAGCGTCGAGTCCCAGGACATGCGCGGGCTCTGCGTCTCGCCCGCGGCGACGCGGCGTGCGACCTCGGCCGCCTGGTATTGCTTGCCCTCGCCGGAGAAGCCGTCGTAGTACCAGGACGAGCCGTCGTGCCGGACCACGCGGAACGACGTCGGCGCGTAGAAGTTCCCCTCGACCTCGATGCGCCCCGCCGTCCCCGAGATCACGGCGGTCGTGGCCGTCCGCGACCACAGCGTCGTGGAGAGCGTCGCCTGCGTGTCGCCGTAGCCGAGCACGATGCTCACCTGCCCGTCGACGCCCGTCTCGGTGAGCGCGCCCACCGCGGTGACCGACGACGGCGCGCCCAGCAGGTCGTGCGCGAACGACACCGGGTACACGCCCAGGTCGAGCAGCGCACCGCCCGCGAGCTCGGGCGCGTAGAGGCGGTGCGCCGGGTCGAACGCGAACCACTGGCCGTGGTCGGCGCTGAGGTTGACGACGTCGCCGATCTCGCCGCGCGCGATCACCCCGCGCAGCGCGGCCACGTGCGGCAGGAACCGCGTCCACATGGCCTCCATGACGAACACCCCGGCCTCGCGCGCGGCGTCGAGCACCTCGACGGCCTCCTCCTCGTTGCGCGTGAACGCCTTCTCGACGAGCACGTGCTTGCCCGCGGCGATGGCGAGGAGCGCGTGCTCGCGGTGGTGGGAGTGCGGCGTCGCGACGTAGACGACGTCCACCTGCGGGTCCTCGACGAGCTCCTGGTAGCCGTGGTGGGTCGTCGGGACGCCGTGGGCGGTGGCGAAGCGCTCGGCGCGGACGCGGTCGCGCGAGCCGACGGACGCGACGCGGCCCTGCGTGTGGACGCGCACGGCCTCGGCGAACGACGACGCGATCCCGCCGGCTCCGAGGATGCCCCAGCGGATCGACGGCGCGCTGCGCGGGTCGGGGACCGTGCCGGTCACGTCGGCGGTCAGGTCGGGGACGGGGTGGACGGCGAGCCGTGCCGAGTTCTCGGCGGGCGCCTGGGCGTCGATGCTCATGGCCCCACGCTATCCCGGTGGGATCGCTCCCACGCCCAGGTGTCCACGGAACGTCGGACGACGTGCGGCGCCGCGGGACGACGTCTCCCCCGCGCGGGTGGTGCGGCGCGCGGCGCGGCGGGCCACGATGGGGACCATGACGTCCCCCGCGCCCCGGACCGACGCGCCGACGGACACCCCGGACGTGCCCGAGGCGCGCGCGAGCGCCCGCGGGCTCGTCAAGGTCTACGGGTCCGGCACGACGGCGGTGCGCGCGCTCGACGGCGTCGACGTCGACTTCGCGCGCGGGCGGCTCACCGCGATCATGGGCCCGTCCGGCTCGGGCAAGTCGACGCTCATGCACTGCCTGGCGGGCCTGGACTCGCCGACCTCCGGGAGCGTCGTGATCGACGGGCAGGAGATCAGCCGCCTGTCGCAGCGCCGCCTCACGGCCCTGCGCCGCACGCGCGTCGGGTTCGTCTTCCAGGCGTACAACCTCGTCCCGACGCTCACCGCGGCGGAGAACATCACGCTCCCCCTCGACATCGCGCGCGCCCCCGTGGACCGCGCGTGGTTCGACGAGGTCGTCGACTCCGTCGGGCTGCGCGACCGCCTGCACCACCGCCCGTCCGAGCTCTCCGGCGGGCAGCAGCAGCGCGTCGCGTGCGCGCGGGCGCTCGTCTCGCGGCCGTCGATCGTGTTCGCCGACGAGCCGACCGGCAACCTCGACTCGCGCTCGGCCGGCGAGGTGCTGGCGTTCCTGCGCCGGTCCGTCGACGAGCTCGACCAGACCGTCGTCATGGTCACGCACGACCCGCGCGCGGCGTCGTACGCGCACCGCGTCGTGTTCCTCGCCGACGGCCGCCTCGCCGGCGAGCTGCACGACCCCACGCAGCAGGACATCCTCGACGCGCTCGCGCTCGCGGCGGACGACGACGGCCCTCCGTCCGGACCGGCCGCCGCACCCGCGACCCCGGCCCGGCCGGCCGCCGGGCCCACGACCTCGGCCGGGCCCGCGGCGCCCGTCGGGCGGCACGCGGCCCCGGTCGACCCGGCATGATCCGCGTCGCGCTGCGGGGCGTGCGGGCGTACGTCGTGCGGTTCGTGCTCTCCGTGCTCGCCGTGACGCTCGGCGTCGCGTTCGTCGTGGGCACGTTCGCGTTCCGCGGCATGCTCTCCTCGACGTTCGACGACATCATCGCGACGACGCTCACCGCCGACGTCTACGTGCGCGGGTCGCAGGAGGTCACCGGGGACGCGACCGGGCCGGGCGGCGGGAGCGGTGGGAACGGGTTCGCGGGCGACCGCACGCTCGTCTCCGCCGACCTCGCGGGACAGGTCGAGGCGGTCGACGGCGTCGCGCGCGCCGTGCCGGACGTCTCCGGGCCGGTCGTCCTCGTCGCCGCCGACGGGACCGCCGTCGTGACGACGGGACCGCCCAGCACGGCCTTCTCGATCGACCCCGAGGACCCGAGCCTCACCCTGCTCGACGGCGCGTGGCCGGGACCGGGAGAGATCGTCCTGGAGCAGAGCGCGGCGGAGACGGCGGGACTGTCGACCGGTGACGCGACGACGGTCGTGCTGGGCGGCGAACCGACCCCCGTGACGGTGTCCGGCGTCTTCGGGATCGAGGCCGCCGCGGCGGGCGCGGTGCTCGTCGGGATCGACGGCGAGACCGCGCGCGACGTGTTCGCGCCCGACGGGATGGTGCCGCAGCTCGCGGTCTGGGCGACGCCGTCGTCGGGGACCGTCGACGAGGACGCGCTCGCGCAGCGCGTCGGCGACGTGCTGCCCGAGGGCGCCGAGGCGGTGACGGGCGAGCAGGCGCGCGCCGAGGCCAGCGAGGCCGTCGAGGAGGTGCTCGGGTTCGTCGAGACGTTCCTGCTCGTGTTCGCGGCGATCGCGCTGTTCGTCGGCGCGTTCATCATCGCGAACACCTTCGCGATGTCGGTGCGCGAGCGCCTGCGCGAGCTCGCGCTCCTGCGTGCGCTCGGCGCGTCGCCCGGCCAGGTGTTCACGTCCGTGCTCGTGCAGGCGCTCGTCGTGGGGCTCGTGGGCGGCGGGCTGGGGGTGCTCGCCGGGGCCGGTCTCGTGCGCGTCATCCGGTGGGGCCTCGACCTCGCGGGCATGGAGTTCTCCGGTCGGGTGCCGCTCGGCACGCCGCAGGTCGTCGCGGCCGTCGGGCTGGGGGCGGTCGTCAGCCTGCTCGCCGCGGTCCTGCCCGCGCGTCGCGCCGCCGCGATCCCGCCCGTCCAGGCGATGCGCGACGACGTCGCCCCGGACCGCGGGACCGGCGTCCGGGCGGTGGGCGGGATCGTGCTCGTCGCCCTGGGCGCCGGGATCCTGTGGCTCGCCGCGTACCTCGGGTCGTCGGTCGCCGACGCCCCGACCGGGTGGGCGTGGCTCGACGACCTCAGCCCGCGCGTGCTGCTCGGCGTCGGCGCGGGGCTCGTGCTCGTCGGCGTGCTCGTCGGGTCCCCGGCCGTCGCGCGCGGCGTGCTCACCGTGCTCGCGTGGCCGCTCGTCGTCGCGCTGCGGCCCCTGGGGCGCCTCGCGCGCGGCAACGTGACGCGCAACCCGCGCCGCACCGCGAGCACCGCGGGCGCGCTGCTCATCGGCATGGCGCTCGTGTCGGTCACGGGCGTCATCGCGGCCTCGACCCAGGCGTCCGTCCGCAGCATCGTCGAGAACGAGGTGCGGGCCGACCTCGTCGTCGACTCCGCGACCCTCGTGGTCCCCGACGGTGCGGTCGACGCCGTGACGGCGACGCCCGGCGCCGCGGTCGTCGACACCGTGCGCCTCGGCCTTGCGCCCGTCGCGACGGTCGGCCCCGCGGGGAACGGGACGCCCTCGTCCGACGACGAGCCGGACGGATCGGGCGACGAGCCAGGCGCCGGGGAGGCGCGGGGGACCGACGTGGCGGGCGTGCCCGCCGGCTTCTTCGACACCGCGCTCGACCCCGTGACGCTCGCGGGAGACCCGACGGCGACGCTCGAGGCGGGGGACGTCGTCGTGCACCGGCGCACCGCGCGCGAGCGCGGCTGGGAGGTGGGCGACACGCTGCGCCTCGGCGAGGGCGCGACCGCGGTCGAGGCGCGCGTGGGCGCGGTGATCGACAGCCAGCTCGTCGGGACGGGGATCCTCGTGCGCGACGACGTGTTCGACGCGGTCGTGCCCGCCGCGCAGGCGAGCGTCCGGATCGTCTACGTGTCGGCGGCGGAGGGGGCGTCGGCGGCGGAGGTGGAGGACCTGCGCGCGGCGCTGACGACCGCCGTCGAGCCGTTCCTCGTCGTCACGGTGCTCGACCGCGAAGAGACGGCGTCCGCGTTCGCCGACCAGGTGAACCAGGTGCTCGTGATCCTCTACGCGCTGCTCGCGCTGTCGATCGTCATCGCGCTGCTCGGCATCGTCAACACGCTCGCCCTGTCGATCATCGAGCGCACGCGCGAGATCGGGCTGCTGCGCGCCGTCGGGCTCGGGCGCCTCCAGCTCGCCGGCGTCATCGCGATCGAGTCGGTGCTCACCGCGGTCTACGGGACGGTGCTGGGCGTCGCGACCGGCATCGGGATCGGCGCCGCGCTGCCCGGCGTGCTCGCCGACGAGGGCCTGAGCACGCTCGCGGTCCCCTGGGGCCAGGTCCTCGCGATCCTCGGCGTCGCCGTGGTGATCGGCCTCGTCGCGAGCGTCTGGCCCGCCATCCGCGCCGCCCGCCTCCCGGTCCTGGACGCCGTCACGGTCGACTGACCCGGCACCCCCGCTGAAGTGCTGGATCGTTGTCGTCCCGGTGCGGTCGGGACGACAGACATCCAGCACTCAGCGGATCGTGACCGGCTCTCGGGACGGGGTGCGGTAGCGGCGGAGCGGGGCGTTGCGCCAGGCGACCAGCCCGACGACGGCGCTCGCCGCCAGTCCGCCCACCGCCAGGGCGACCGGGGCGGACGTGAGCGACGCGAGCACGCCGCCGCGGAAGTTGCCGACCTCCGGCCCCGCCACGCCCACGACGTGCTCGACCGACGACACGCGCCCGCGGAACTCGTCCGGCGTCTCGAGCTGGACGAGCGCGCCGCGGGTCACGACGCTCACCGTGTCGGCCGCGCCCGCCACCGCGAGGCACGCGAGCGCGAGCCACAGCGGGCCCGCGAGGCCGAACCCCGCGAGCGCGACGCCCCACGTCGCGGCCGCGGCGAGCTGGAGCACGCCCGCCCGCGGGGCCCGGGTCACCGCACCCGAGAACAGGCCCGCCCCGATGCCGCCGACCGCGACGGCGGACAGGAACAGGCCGAGCGTGCGCGGGTCGCCGTCGAACCGGAGCTCGTTGACGAGCGGGAAGAGCGAGATCGGCATCGCGAGCACCGTCGCCGCGACGTCGGTCGCGAACGAGCCGCGCAGCGTCGGCTTGCGCCACACGATCCACCACCCGCCCGCGGCTGCCCGACGGCGCGGCGCGCGCGCGGCGGTCGGCGCGCCCGTCGCGGTCGGCGCGCCCGTCGCGGTCGGCGCGGTCTGCTCCTCCCCGGCCGCACGGTCGTCGCCAGGTGCGCCGACGGAGGCGACGGCGGGGGCGACGGCGGCCACGGCGTCGGACGGTCCCGGCGGCGCCCCTGAAGGGCTGCCCGGCGGGAGCGGCGGGAGGCGCACGAGCCCGAGCAGGGCGACGACCGCCGCCACGGCCTGCACCCCGTACGCCGCCGGGAGGTCCCAGCGCGCGAGCACCAGGCCGGCGAGCGCGGGGCCCACGAGCATCGCGACCTGGAACGCGAGGTTCTGGAGCGCGAGGCCTGCGGCGACCTGGTCGGGCGGGAGCAGGCGCGGCGGCACCGTGCGCCGGGCCGGGGAACCCAGCGCGTTGCACGCGGCGCCGAGGCTCACGAGGCCGAGGAGCACCCACACGGACCGGTTGCCCGCGAGCGCCTGCGCGACGAGCCCGACCGCGGCGAGCACCTGCCCTGCCGCGGCGAGCCGCATGATCGTGCGCCGGTCGTGCACGTCGGCGAGGTGACCGCCGACGAGCCCGAGCGTGAGGAGCGGGACCGCGGTGGCGAGACCGATCGTGCCCGTCCACAGCGGGCTGTGCGTGAGCTCCCAGACCTGGAGCAGCACGGCGACGCTCGCGATCTGGAACCCCAGCCCGCCGACGGCGGACCCGGCCCAGAGGTCGCGGTACGCGCGGCTGGAGCGCAGAGGGCGGACGTCGAGGACGTGGTCGCGCACCTCAACGGTCCTCGGGCGGGGCGGCGTCGGTACCGGATCCCGCGGGTTCGGCGGCTCCCACCGGCAGGGGGTAGCCCGCCGCATCGAGCCGATCCACGAGCCGCGCGCGCAGCGAGCGGCGGGCGAGGACGCGCTCCAGCTCGACGACGACGGCGCTCAACGCGTGCGGCAGCTCGTCGTCGATCTCGGCGACGGACTCCTCCGTCGCGCGCCACTCCGCCTCCAGGAGCGGGACGAGCGCGCGAGCCTTCTCGGTGAGCGCGACCCGTCGCGTCCGGGCGTCCGGGCCGGGCTCCGTCTCGACCAGTCCCTCGCGCCGCATGGCCGTGACGGTCTGGCTCATCGCCGAGTGCGTCCGCCCGAGCGACTCCGCGAGCCCACGGATGGTCAGCGGGCCGGTGTGGGCGAGCCGGATCAGCGGGTAGACGAACCGCGGCCGCACGCCCTCGATGCCTCGGTCGGTGTAGACCGTGCCGATCTCGTCGTCGAGGCGTCGGAGCACGGCGTGCAGGGAGTCCCACCGGCCGGGGACGGTGGTCGGGTCCTGAGAAGTCATAGCACTGTTATAACAGCACTCATGCGATCGTGGGACGCCCGTCCGGCGACCACTAGGTTGCCGCCCTAACTAGATAGCCGTACTGTCTAGCCATGAGGTTCGACGAGCGGCTCGACCGCGAGCTCCTGCGCGGCGTGCTGCCGCTGTGCGTGCTCGCGGTCGTCGCGACCCACGGCCCCACCTACGGCTACGCGATCACGCGGTCGCTCGCCGACGCGGGCCTCGGCACCGTGAAGGGCGGCACGCTCTACCCGCTGCTGCAGCGCCTGGAGGACGACGGCCTCGTCACGACCTCCTGGCACCAGGGCGAGCGCGGGCCGAGCCGTCGGTACTACGCCGTCACGGGCCAGGGTCGCGTCGCGCTCGCCGACGCGACCTCCCGCTGGGACGCCGTGACGACGGCGGCGAGCACCCTCGTCGCGGGCCCGTCCGGCACGCCCTCGCCGGACGGTGCGCGCCCGGCCGCAGGCCTCGCCCCGCACGCGGGGGCGCGCCCGGACCCCGACCGGGGACCAGGACCGGTCCCGGGGCCGGTCCCAGAGCCGGTCGCGATCCCGGCAGACGCACCTCCTCCCGACCCCACCCCGAGAAGGACCCCTCGATGAGCGACACGACCCGCTACACGATCGAGCGCCGCCACGCGCCGCACGTCGACCCGCGCTGGGCCGAGGCGCTCCTGCTGGAGCTGCGGCTCCAGGGGGTCGCCGGAGCACGGATCGGCGCCGTGCTCGCCGAGGTGGACGCGCACGTCGTCGACTCCGGCGAGACCGCGTGGGAGGCGTTCGGCGATCCCGTGGCGTACGCGCGCTCGCTCGACCTGCCCGAGGACCCCGCGCAGTCGAGCTCCTCGATCGGCCGCACGGTGGCCGCCTCCGCCGTGCAGACGGTCGGGATGCTCGGCGTGCTGTGGTCGCTGCGACCCGCGCTCGACGGCGGCACCCTCGTGGTCCCGGCCGGGATGCTGCTCGTCCTCGTGGCCGCGCTCGCGGGCTTCGTCGGGCTGTGGCGCGCCGGCGACCGGCTGCTGCGCGCCGCCCTCGCCCACCCCGTGCCGACCGTCCTCGGGAACGTGGTCGTGACGGGCGCCCTCGTGGCCGTCGCGGTCACGCTGCGCGCCCCGGTCGCGACCCTCCCTGCGGTCCCGGTCCTGGTCGCGGCCGCCGTCGCGCTCGTCGTGGGGACCGTCTGGGGCCTGCGCGAGCAGGGCTCGGGCGACCCCGTCGTCGACCCGCTCGACGACGCGCCGCACGCCCGCACCGACCGCACCGGGCGCTGGGGCGTGCTGCTCCTGCCCGCCGTGACGGTCGTGCTCGGCACGATCACGCTGCTGGCCGGCTGACCCGGCCGGGACCAAGGTCACGCACCCCGGCGTCCCGGTGGTGGTCCCCGGGGACGCGTGCCACGGTGGGGAAGGCCGGCGGGCACCGGCCTCGCACGGCTGCGGCGCGCCCGACGGCGACCCACCGACTCCACAGGAGGCCACGATGCCCGAGGTTCCCGTCCGCACGCTCATCAGCCCGCTGCGCTACGTCCAGGCCCGCGGTGCGCTCACGCGGCTCGGCGAGTTCGTCCGACCGATCGGCACGAAGCCGCTGCTCGTCGCCGACGACGTCGTGTGGGGCATCGTCCAGGACACGGTCGCCGTGTCCTTCCAGGACCAGGACCTCCCCCGCCACCGCACCGGGTTCGGCACGTACGCCACCGCCGCGGAGGTCGACCGGCTCGCGCGCGAGATCGACGAGCTCGGCGCCGACGTGATCGTCGGCATCGGCGGCGGCTCGACGATCGACGCCGTGAAGGCCGCGGGCCACCTGCGCGGCATCCGCTGGGTCTCCGTGCCGACCGTCGCGTCCACCGACGCCCCGTGCTCCGCCCTGTCCGTCATCTACACCGAGGACGGCGCGTTCGAGGAGTACCGGTTCTTCCCGCACAACCCGGACCTCGTGCTCGTCGACACGGGCCTCGTCGCGAACGCGCCCGTGAAGTTCCTCGTCGCCGGCGTCGGGGACGCGCTCGCGACGTGGATCGAGGCGCGCGCCGTCGCCGAGGCGAACGCGTCGACCATGGCCGGCGGCCTCCCGCTCGTCACGGGCACGGCGCTCGCGCAGCTCTCGTGGGACATCCTCTGGGAGAACGCGCTGCCCGCGATCGACGCGGTGAAGGACCACCTCGTGACACCTGCGGTCGAGAAGGTCGTCGAGGCGAACACGCTCCTGTCCGGGCTGGGCTTCGAGTCCGGCGGCCTCGCCGCGGCGCACGCGATCCACAACGGACTCACCGCGGCGCCCCAGACGCACGGGCTCACGCACGGCCAGAAGGTGAACATCGGCTCCGTGACGCAGCTCGTGCTGGAGGGCGCGCCGACCGAGGAGATCGAGGAGTTCGTGCGCTTCACGACGCGCGTCGGCCTGCCGAACACGCTCACCGAGATCGGCCTGACCGCGGACGACGTGCACGACCTCACGCGCGTCGCGGAGGCCGCCACCGCGGAGGGCGAGACGATCCACGCCATGCCGTTCCCCGTGCGCGTGCCGGAGCTCGTCGACGCCCTGCGCTCCATCGAGGGCTTCTCCCGCCGCGTCCGCGCCGAGGCCGGCCTCCCCGAGCCGGTCGGGCACACCGCGCACTGACCACGGCCCGAGGCGGGCCCTACTTCTTCGCGGGGGCCTTCTTCGCGGTCGGCTTGCGGGCCGTGGTGCGCTTCTTCGCCGGGCCCTGGGCGCGCTTCTCGGCGAGGAGCTCGATCGCGCGCTCGGGGGTGATCGACTCGGGCGTGACGTCGCGGGGCAGCGTGCGGTTCGTCTCGCCGTCGGTGACGTAGGCGCCGAAGCGGCCGTCCTTGACGACGATCGGCTTGCCGCTGTTCGGGTCGTCGCCGAGCTCGCGCAGGGGCGGGGTCGCGGCGCGCTGGCCGCGCCCGCGCTTGGGCTGCTTGTACAGCTCGAGCGCCTCGTCGAGCGTGACGGTGAACATCGACTCCTCGTCGGGCAGCGACCGCGAGTCGGTGCCCTTCTTGAGGTAGGGCCCGTAGCGGCCGTTCTGCGCCGTGATCTCCTCGCCCGACTCGGGGTCCGTCCCGACGACGCGCGGCAGCGACAGCAGGCGCAGCGCGTCGTCGATCGTGATCGTGTCGAGCGACTGCGTCTTGAGCAGCGACGCCGTGCGCGGCTTGGGCTGCGCGGCCTTCGCCTTCTTCTGTGCGGCGGCGGACAGGCTCGTGTCGATCGGCGGGAGGTCGAGGACCTCGGTGACGTAGGGCCCGTAGCGTCCGGCCTTCGCGACGACCTCGTTGCCCGAGACGGGGTCGGTGCCGAGCACCTTGCCGTCGTCGGCACCGGCCGCGAGGAGCTCGCGCGCCTTGGCGACGGTCAGCTCGTCGGGGGCGACGTCGTCGGGCACGGACGCGCGCGGCGGGTTCTCCCCCTCCTTGACCGGGACGGAGAGGTCCTCCACGTACGGGCCGTAGCGCCCGACGCGGAGCTGGATGCCCTCGCCGATCGGCACCGAGTTGATGCCGCGCGCGTCGATGTCGCCGAGGTTCGCGACGAGGTCGCGCAGACCCTCGGCGTCCTCGCCCTTCGCGGCGTCGCCGAAGTAGAACTCGGTGAGCCACGCCACGCGGTCGCGGCGCCCGGCGGCGATCTCGTCGAGGTCGGCCTCCATGCGCGCGGTGAAGTCGTAGTCGACGAGCCGGTCGAAGTGCTCCTCGAGCAGCCGCACGACGGCGAACGCGAGCCAGCTCGGCACGAGCGCCTGCCCGCGCGAGAGCACGTACCCGCGGTCCTGGATCGTGGAGATCGTCGACGCGTAGGTCGAGGGCCGTCCGATGCCGAGCTCCTCGAGCGCCTTGACGAGGCTCGCCTCGGTGTAGCGGGGCGGGGCGGACGTCGAGTGCCCGTCGGCCGTGAGGTCGTCCCCGCGCAGCGGGTCGCCCTCGGCCATCTGCGGCAGGCGCGCGTCGTCGTCGCCCTTGGTCCCGACGACGGGCGCGTCCTCCGCGTACCGGTCGACGTCGGAGCTCTCCTCGTACGCGGCGAGGAACCCGCGGAACGTGATGACGGTGCCCGACGCGGCGAACACCGCGTCGCGGCCCGCGACGTCGCCCGCGGCGGCCGAGAGGGTCGCGCCGAGGCGGACGGACGCCGTCGACCCCTTCGCGTCCGCCATCTGCGACGCGACGGTGCGCTTCCACACGAGCTCGTAGAGCTTGAACTGGTCGTCGCTCAGCTCGCGCTTGACCTGCGCGGGCGTGCGGAACGAGTCGCCCGCGGGACGGATCGCCTCGTGCGCCTCCTGCGCGCCCTGGTTCTTCGCGGCGTAGACGCGCGGCTTCTCCGGCACGAACTCGGGGCCGTAGAGCTCGGCCGCCTGGCGGCGGGCCGCCGTCGTGGCCTCCGCCGACAGCGACGGCGAGTCCGTGCGCATGTAGGTGATGTAGCCGTTCTCGTACAGCGACTGCGCGGTGCGCATGGCCTGGCGCGACGACATGCGCAGCTTGCGGCTGGCCTCCTGCTGGAGGGTCGACGTCGTGAACGGCGCCGCGGGACGGCGCGTGTACGGCTTGGTGTCGAGCGAGCGCACGGCGAACGCGGCGTCCGCGAGACCCGCCACGACGGCGCGGGCCGTCGACTCGTCGAGGTGCGCGACGCCGTCGCGCGCCGCCGCCGCCTTGAGCTGCCCCCGGTCGTCGAAGTCGCGGCCCGAGGCGACGCGTGCGTCGCCGACCTGCACGAGCCGGGCGCCGAACGCCTTCCCGGCGTCGGCGGCGGACGCGTCCGCGTGCTCGAACGTCCCCGTGACGTCCCAGTACTCCGCTGCGACGAACGCCATGCGCTCGCGCTCGCGCTCGACGACGAGGCGCGTCGCGACCGACTGCACGCGCCCGGCCGAGAGCCCCTGGGCGATCTTGCGCCACAGCACGGGCGAGACCTCGTAGCCGTAGAGGCGGTCGAGGATGCGGCGGGTCTCCTGCGCGTCGACGAGGTGCTCGTCGAGGTCGCGCGTGTTCTGCAGCGCCCGCTGGATGGCCTCGCGCGTGATCTCGTGGAAGACCATGCGCTTGACCGGGACCTTGGGCTTGAGCGCCTCGAGGAGGTGCCACGCGATGGCCTCGCCCTCGCGGTCCTCATCCGTCGCGAGGTAGAGCTCGTCGGCGTCCTTGAGCGCGCGCTTGAGCTCGGCGACCTTCTTCTTCTTGTCCGCGTAGACCTCGTAGTACGGGTCGAAGCCGTGGTCGACGTCGACCGCGAACTTCCCGTACGGGCCCTTCTTCATGTCCGCGGGCAGCTCGGACGGCTGCGGCAGGTCGCGGATGTGCCCGACGCTCGCCTCGACCTCGTAGTCGTCGCCGAGGTAGCCCTGGATCTTGCGAGCCTTGGCGGGCGACTCGACGATCACGAGCTTGCGTGGCATCCGATCCTGCTTTCGTCCGTGCGTACGTGTCAGTGGTGGGCGCTCCCGCCCGACGGCGACCGGGCACCACCCCGGGCGTGCGGCGCGTCGTGGCCTCGGGGACGACCGTCCGGTCGTCCGCCGTGGCAGCCTACGACGTTACTCCCGTCGCGCCAGCCGCACCCTACCCCCGAACGGCGTGCACGTCCGGGCGAGCCGTGGACTGCCGGACGAGGAGCAGGACGGCGAACGCGGCGGCCGTCACCGCGAGCACGCCCGCCACCCCTCCGGCGTAGGCGGTGACCTCCTGCGCGGCCGTGGTGCCCCAGGTCGCGGGCGTCGCCCGCAGCGCGAGCGCCGCCGCCACCCCGGCCGCCGCGGCGCCGAGCAGGAGGAGGACGGCCATGACCGTCGAGCCCGGCGACGGGCCGGCGCCCGGGTCGAGGGCCGACCGCGGCGTGAAGGCGCACACGAGCGCCGCCCACGCGAGGACGACGAGGACCGCGGCGACGACGTCGCTCGGGCGGTGCCACTGCCCGACGAGCGTCGAGATCCCGGTCGCGGCCGTGTACGCGCCGCCGAGGACCGCCACGAGCGGACGGGCCGCGCGCGGGACGACGAGCAGCAGGGCCGCGGCGACCGACCCGGCGACGGTGGTGTGCCCGCTCGGCAGCGAGTTCTCCCAGTGCCAGCCGCCGATCAGCTCCTCGCGACCGAGGAGCGAGTGCTTGACGAGCTGCGTCGTG
This sequence comes from Cellulosimicrobium cellulans, assembly GCF_024124905.1. Taxonomy (GTDB): domain Bacteria; phylum Actinomycetota; class Actinomycetes; order Actinomycetales; family Cellulomonadaceae; genus Cellulosimicrobium; species Cellulosimicrobium cellulans_G. The sequence continues at coordinate 218,702 of NZ_JAMXST010000007.1, read as the reverse complement.
ACGTTCGCCCCCACGACGAGGAAGGCCACCTGCACGGCGAGGCCCCAGCGCCGGCGCAGGAGCGCGATCCCCATGGCAGCGCCGAGGCCGCCGACGACGAACGCGACCGAGACCGTGTCCAGGACCGGCTCCGCCACCGTCCAGAGCTCGCCCTGGCCGGTGACGGCGCCGTCGAACGCGGCTCGCTCGAGCATCTGCCCGGCGAACGTGTCGACGAAGAACCGCCACACGAGCCACGCCCCCGCGACGGCGAGCACCGCGACGACGGCGGCGACGACGCGCGACGCGGTGCTGGGCCCGTCGGCGTCGGCGGTCGGGACACGACGGGGTGCCGGGTGCGGTCCCCGCGGGCTCGAGGCCACGGGCGGGTACGACGCCCCGGGCGGGTAGGGGGCGCCCGACGGGTACGCGGCGACCGGAGGGGGCGGCGTCACGGGCGGGCGCGGGGCGCCGGAAGGCGCGGGCGGCAGCACCGGCGGCGTCGCCGGGAGCGGTCGCGTGCCCGTCCCGCCGCTGGTCGGCAGCGGCCGGGTCGGGGCGTGGTCGGCTGGCATCCCTCCACCGTAGAGGACGCGTGTGTGCGTTCCGGGAAGAGGACGGGAAGAGGCTCCGCGCGCTACTCCCCTGCGCTCGGGACGAGGCGCGTGAGGATCAGCGACGCGGCCGGGCTGGTCGGCTGCGGCGACGCGTACGGGTCGGCGTCCGACGGGAACCCGGTGTAGGCGACGGTCGAGTACTGGGCGGCCGTCGGGCGCCCGAGGAGCGGGATCGCGGGGACCTGGTCGACGTAGACGTTCTGGATCGTCGCCAGCGCGGCCGCGCGCTCCGCCGCGTCGGTCGAGGAGGCGTAGACCAGGAACGCGGCGTCCGCGTCGGGGTCCTGGAACCGGCCGAAGTTCGCGTCGGCGCTGGTGCCGAGCGGGCGCAGGTGGGCGCCGTTCATCTGGCTGGAGTACGTGTCCCAGGGCGTCGCGCCGCCGTCGGTCCAGTGCATCGACGCCTGGAAGTCGCCCGTGCCGATCTTGTCGAACCACTCGGCCTCGTCCTGCCCCACCACCGTCGCGACGATGCCGAGCCGCGCGGCCGCGTCCTTGACCGCCTCGAGCTCCCACATGTAGTCGGTCCACCCGGAGGGGTTCGTCAGCGTGAACGTGACGGGCACGCCGTCCTCGTCCTGGAGGACGCCGTCCACCAGGTCGTACCCCGCGTCCTCGAGGATCGCGGTCGCACCCGGGACGTCGACCGTGAGGCGCCGGTCGGCGAGGTCCGGAGCGAGGAACGGCTCGCCGGCCGGCAGCGGCAGCCCGGTCGCGCTGCGCAGCGCGGGCCAGACGCCGGAGGTGGCGTAGTTCGAGATGTCCTCGCGGTCGAGCACGATGTTCAACGCGCGGCGCACGGCGACGTCGTCGAACGGCGGCACCTGCGTGTTGAGGAAGAGCGCGTCGATCGCCAGACCGGTCGGGGCGAACTGGTGGAGGTGCTCGGGGTCGGCGGCGAGATAGACGCGCTCGTAGCCGGGGATGTACGCCCAGCCCCACTGCACCTCGCCGCTCACGTACGCCGCGGTGAGGGAGTCGTTGTCCGGGAACGCGACGTATCGCAGCTCCGGGACGGCGAGCGGACCGCCCCAGTAGTCGTCCCGGGCGACGAGCGTGGCACCGTCGGTCGTGAACTCCTCGAGGACGTACGGCCCCGTGCCGACCGGGTCGACGTTCGGGTCCTCCAGGAGCGTCTCGGCGGGGCGGTCGGCCCACACGTGCTCGGGCACGACGAACGTGTTGATCGCCTTGGTGCGGTTGACGTACTGGCCGCTCCCGAACGTCACGACGACGTCCCTCCCCTCGACGCGCACGTCGTCGTACGGGAGGAGGTCCGGGTTGAGCGCGGGGACGTCCCTGCGGAGCCCGAACGTGAAGGCGACGTCGTCGGGCGTGAGGGGCTCGCCGTCGGACCAGAGCACGCCCTCGCGGACCGTGACCCGCAGCTCCGTGTAGCCCGCGTCCCAGGACCACTCGCTCGCGAGCCAGGGGGTCGGGTCCTGGGCCGGGTCGACGAGGTTGATCTGCGCGAGCGGCTCGTAGAGGACGTTCGCGTAGCCGAGCTTCTGCGCGGCGGACCCGCTGTCGAAGGGGTTGTTGTCCTCCTCGTCCACCGAGTTGGGCATCCCGATCGTCAGCACGGCGGGGACGGCCGTCGGAGTGGGCTCGTCGGTCGGGGCCACGAGACCGCACGCCGCGGCGACGAGTGCGACCGGCACAGCGACGGCGACCGTGGCGGCCGCGCGACGCGGCACGGTGCGGACGGTACGGCGGGTGACGGGACGAGTGGTCACGCGGGGCTCCTCGGCGAGTCCGTGATCTGCGGCGACGCCGGGCGCTCCGTCGCCCTCGACGCCATTCCGGAGGCGATTCAACCACACATTACTAACTCGTCAGTAAGAGCGGGTGGGTCGCAGTATGGTTGCCGTCATGACCGACGCCACCCCCGCGCGGAGCGCCACCGACGCCGCCCCCGCACGGACGCCCCGCCCCCGCCGCACCCGCCCCGCGACGCTCGAGCGCCGCGAGGAGATCCTGCGCGCGGCGATGCGCGTGTTCGGGTCCAAGGGCTACCACCAGGGCTCGCTCGCCGAGGTCGCCGAGCAGGTCGGCATCACGCACGCCGGGGTGCTGCACCACTTCGGTTCCAAGGACCGCCTGCTCACCGAGGTGCTGGAGTTCCGGGACCGCGTCGACGTCGAGCACCTCGAGGGGCAGCACATCCCCGGCGGGCTCGACCTGTTCCGGCACCTGGTCAAGACCGCCGCGATCAACGCCGAGCGGCCCGGGATCGTCCAGGCGTACACCGTGCTCACGGGCGAGGCCGTCACCGACGGCCACCCGGCGAGCGCCTGGGTCACCGAACGCTTCACCGGCCTGCGGGCCGACATCGCGGGCGCGCTGCGCGAGGTGGTCGAGGAGCGCCGCGCCGCGGGCGACACCGAGACGGACTACGAGCTCACCGACGCCGCGCTCGACCTCGCCGCCTCCACGATCATCGGCGCGATGGACGGCCTCCAGACCCAGTGGCTGCTCGACCCCGACGCCGTGGACCTCGCCGAGTCGACCGCGTTCGCGATCGAGGCGATCCTCGCCTCGACCCTCGCCGGGGCCCGGCGACCGCGCCCGCTCGACTGAAAGTCGTCGTCGGGCACGGCGTCCGCTCAGGGAACCTCGCCGGGACCAGCGTTCCCCTCGCGCGACCGGAGTCTTCTCGCGTGACCGGGACTCTACCTCGCGGCGGGCTCGGGCTCCGCTGCGGTCTCGAGTCCGGCGTCCGACGGCGGCGCCTCGCCGGTCGTGCGACCGTCACGGTAGGCGGCGATCGACAGGGTCCGCAGGCGAGAGGACCGCCCCGAGGGGTTGTCGACGAACCCGACGGCCGAGATGTAGGGCTCGATGACGTGGATCTTCTGCAGCGGCGTGACGATGAGCAGCTGCAGCCCGAGGCGGCGGAACAGCTCGAGCGCGAACCGGGTCGACTCGTCCGACCCCCGACCGAACGCCTCGTCGATGACGACGAACCGGAACGCCGTCGACCGCACCGCGCCCCAGTCGAGCTTGAACTGGTAGGCGAGGGACGCCGCGAGCACGGTGTAGGCGAGCTTCTCCTTCTGGCCGCCGGACTTGCCGCCGGAGTCGGAGTAGTGCTCGTGCTCGGAGTCGTCGGCGCGCGAGCGCTCCGACGCGGAGAGCACGAACCAGTTGCGGACGTCGGTCACGCGGCGGCGCCACGCCTCGTCGAGGTCCGTCATGCCCTCGCGACCACGGAACCGCTCGACGAGCGCCTTGACCCGCAGGAACCGGTCCTCCGAGTACGACAGCGCGCCGTCGGCGAGCGACCCGTCGCCCTCGGCGAGCGCGCGGTCGTCCTCGGCGAGGATCCCGTCGCCGTCGGTGCACGCGCGCAGGTCCTGCTGGAACTCGCGCACCTCGAGGTTGGGCGTGCGCGACATCTCCAGGCGGATGTACCGGCCCGGGTTGTAGTCGATCGCGCGGAGCGAGTCGTTGATCGTGTCGATCCGGTCGCGGATGACGTCGGCCTGCTTGGCGAGCTCGGCCGCGAAGCCGGCGATGTCGCGGATCGCGTTCGTGTTGAGGTACGCCTTGAAGTCGGCCTCGAACCGCGGGAGGTCGTCGCGCACGAGCCGGTCGTGGATCTCGCGGTAGCCGTCGGCCGAGCGCACGTCCGCGTCGAGCTCCGCCGTCTCGACCGGGTACGCCGACCGGAACGAGGCCATCTGCCCCGCGATCCGCGTCCCGAGGTCCGCGCGCTCGCGCTGCGCCTGCTCGGCCTCGGCGGTGAGCCGCGAGCGCACCGCGTTCTCGACGGCGTCCAGGTCGGCCGTGCGCGTCGGGCCGGTCGCGCCGTCCCGGCCGGCACCGTCCCGGTCGGCGCCGGCCGCGCCGACCGCCGCGAGCTCGCGGTCGAACTCCGCGGTGAGGGCCGCCGTCGTCTCCTCGTCGAGCGCCTCGCCCGCGCCGTCGAGCACGGCCCGCGCCCGCTCGCGCGCGGCGCGCGCCTCGTCGAGCGCGTGCCGGTCGGCGCCGAGCGTCGCGACGACGCGGTCGCGCTCGGCCTCGAGCTCGCCGTGGCGACGCGCGTTGTCGTCGAGCAGCGTCGCGATCCGGCCGAGCTCGTCGCTCGCCTGCTCGAGCCGCCGCTTCTCCTCGGCGAGCTCGGCGATGCGCGCCGTCTCGGCGCCGCGGTCGAGCTCGTCCCAGTCGCGGTAGACGTCGAGCCGGCCGAGCGCGGCCGAGCGCGCCTGGAGGTCGCCCCGGGCGGCGGCGGCCTCGTCGCGGCGCCGCGCGAGCGTGTCGCGCCGCGCGGTCACCTCGGCCGCCTGCTCCAGCAGCGCGTCGATCTTGGCCTGCGTCGACCAGCCGAGCACGTAGCCGCGGCGGTCGTCGACGGCACGCATGTCGTTCTTCTCGTGGTGGTCCGGCGAGTGCTTCACCTGGCCCGCGCGCGTGATCGCGCGCGGGAGGCGGCGGAACGCGTCGAGGTCCGGCGCGCACGCGTGGTCGGCGCGCCGCTCCAGCTCGGCCTCGACCCACGCCGTGAGGGACGGCGCGTCGTCGAGCTGCCGCACGTCGAGCAGGTCGGCGAGCAGCGGGACGTCGTCGCGCGGCGCGGGCCGGGCAGCCGGGACGCGCTCCGGCACCCGGTGGTACACGAGCCGCAGGCCCAGGTGCTCGCGGTCGACCCACGCGGACACGGCGTCGTAGTGCGCGGCCGGCACGAGCAACGAGAGCGCGAAACCGCGCAGCACGCGCTCGGCCGCGCCCTCCCAGTCGGCGTGCTCGGGGCGCACCGCGAGCAGCTCGCCGACGAACGGCACGTCCGCCGGGGAGAGCCCGACGCCGGCGCACAGCCGGTCGCGCACCTCCAGGTGGGTGCGCGGCAGGTTGGAACGGCGGTCGGCGAGGCTCGCGAGCTCGGCCTTGACGTCGGCGGTCTCCTGCTCGACGGCGCGCAGCTCCGCGGCGACCTCGCTCGCCCGCTCCTCCGCCCGGGCGAGGTCGTCGCGCACGCGCACCGCGGCGTCGTCGGCCGCACGCCGCAGCGTGGCGAACGCCGCGGCGTCGACGAGCGCGGCAGCCACGCCCGCCGCCCCTCCGCCGAACCCTGGCTGGCTCCCCACGACGTCCTCGCCCCGGGGAGAAACCCCGGGTTCGGCACCGTCCGGGCCGCCGAGCGTCAGGCCTGCGGCGGCGGCGTAGCCCGCGAGCTGGGCGACGCGGCGCTCGCGCGCGGCGCGCTCGACCTCGCGGCGCGCGACCTCGCCCTCGATCGCGGCGAGCCGGTCGCCGCCGTGGCCTGCGCGCTCGAGCTCGAGCCGCTGCCGCTCGGCCGCGAGAAGCCCCAGCTCGTCGCCGACCCGCTGGCGACGGGACTCGCCGTCCGCGACGCGCTCGTCGAGGGCGCCGATGAGCCCGTCGAGGTCGGCCACCCGCCGCGAGGCCGTGAACGCGCGCAGGGCGTCGCGGCGCGCCACGAGCGCGGCAGACCGCTCCCCCAGCGCGTCGTGCGCGTCGCAGTCCGCGAGCAGCGGCGCGAGCCGCGCGATCTGCGCGGTGGCCCGCACGACGGCGTCGTGCGCGCTCGTGAGGTCGTCGAAGTGCGCGACGAGCCGGTCCGTCCAGCGGTCCGCGTCGAACGGCTCGAGCATGTGCTCGCGCACGAACTCGCCGAGGTCGCCCACCGACTTCATCGACACCGTCTGGTGGAACAGGTCCATGGCCTGCTCCGACGGGATGCCGAGCAGACGACGGAAGTCGCGCCCGTACTCGGGGAAGTGGTCGCGCACCTGGGCGCCCGACTCGCGCAGGCGACGTCGCAGCGCCGCCACGTCGCCGCCGAACCCGGCGAAGTCCTCGGTGATCGTCAGCGGACGGTCCGCGGTGACGAAGAACCGGTCGGGCTGGCCCGACTGCCCCGGCGCGAGCCAGAACACCTGGGCGAGCGTGACCTCCTGGTCGAACCCGCGGTTGGAGAACCGTCCCAGCACGACCGAGTACGTGCCGCGCTCACGCAGCCCGACGTGGCGCGTCGTGCCCGTCGCCTCGTCGCGCTCCGACTTGTAGTGCCCCGCGACGTACGACCGCAGGGACCGCTCGCGCGCGCCCGCCCCGGCCGCCTTGTTGTAGGAGATGCGGTGCGACGGCACGAGCAGCGTCGTCACGGCGTCGACGATCGTCGACTTGCCCGACCCGATGTCGCCCGTGAGGAGCGCGTTGCGCCCGTCGAGGTCGAACGCCCACACGCGCTGGTCGAACGTGCCCCAGTTGAGCACCTCCAGCCGTTCGAGGCGGAAGCCCGCCCGGGCGTCGAGGTCCGCCGCCGGGTCGTGCAGCTCGACCGCGCTGAACAGGCCCTCCATCACGCCACCGTCCTCGTCGTCGTGCTCGCGCTCGTCCCTGCGCCCGTCCCTGCGCTCGTCCCGGTGGCCGCTGCGCCCGCGCGCGACCCCGGTCCCGTCCCGGCGCCGTCCGCGGCGAGCTCCAGGTACTGCGCGAGGCGCGCGTCGAAGTCCGCGAGCCACTGCGCGTCGACGAACGCCTTGAGGATGCGACGCACCTCGTACCGCCGCGCGTCGCCGGAGGCCGGGTCGCCGTCCTCGCCCGGGGCGCCCCCGGCGGGCGAGCCGTCCGGGTCGGGGCGGCCCGCCGGGCGCAGGAAGCCCAGCTCCACGACGCGCCGCACGAGCCCGTCCACGCGGTCCACCAGCCTGGCCTCGTTGGCCGCCGCGCCGGCGTCCTGCGCGAGGAACACCCGCAGCAGGTCGACGATCTCCGTGCGCGCGAGCACGAGCCGCGTGTCACCGCCCTCGGAGTCGGCCTGCGCGAGCCGCTTGCGCAGCAGCGCGAGCAGCAGGCTCACGTCGAACGGCAGCTCGCGGCGCGGGATGAGGCGCGGCACGCGCTCGTCGCGCTCGTGCTCGGGCTGCGAGCGCAGGTAGGCGTAGCCGTCGCCCTCGTCGACGACGACCTGCAGGCCCATCATCGCGACCGTGTCGCGCACCTGCGCCTCGCGCGCGAGCAGGTCGCGCCACAGCGCCTCGCCGGACTCGCGGTAGACGACGCCCTTGAGCAGCGACGTCACGACGACGGACAGCTCCGGGTCGCGCGCGGTGCGGGTCGTGCTCACGGGGTCTCCTCCGGGGCCGGGTCGGTGTCGTGGGGCTGCTGGCCTGGCGGGGTGCTCGGCACGGGTACCGGGTCGCGCGGCGGGCCGCCCGCCCCGGTGCGCCGCGCGTAGGTGACGCGCGGCAGGCGAGCGACGCGCACCACGGGGTCCGGCGTCGAGTCCTCGGCGACGGGCCCGGTCGGGGCCTCGCCCTCCCAGCGCACCTCGTCGGTGCGCTCCTCGTCGTGCACGACGACGAAGCGCGGGTCCTCCAGCGACAGGTACGTCACGAGCTCCGCCAGTCCGTGCTCGAGCGGCGCGTCGGCGAGCAGGTCGGCGAGCGCGACCTCCCCCGGGCCGCCCGGCCGGGAGAGCGTCGCGCGGACCCTGCGCGCGAGGCGCTCCGGGTCGACGTGCACCTGGTCGTACAGCGCGTCGACCTCGAAGTCGTCGTCGCCGGCCTCGACGTGGTCCGAGTCGAGCCGGGCCGTGGGGCGCGGCGTGAAGAGCGGTCGCTCGGTCGGCAGGACGATCTCCGGCGCGACGGCGTCGACCGTCATTCCCGGGGGTCCTCCCGCCCTGCGGGCGACGTCGCGGGCGGCGAGCGCCTTGGCCTCCACGCCGCGCAGGATGTCCATGACCCGCCGGTTCTCGAGCCAGACCTGGTCGTCGAGGAAGCGGCGGAGCTGCTCCGAGAGGGTGCGCACGGTCGCCTGCGTGCGCTCGCCGGCGTCGAGCCAGTCGTAGTGCACGCGCCGTAGCCGGCGGTGCTCCTGCTCCCGCGCCGCCGCGTCCGTCGCGGCGGCGTCCACGTCCGGCCCGGGCGCCCCCGGGGCCGGCCGGACGACGTCGGGCGCGATCGCGTCGAGGGACTGCACGCGCTCGACGAGCGCGGCGAACTCCTCCTGGCGGCGACGGTCGAGGAGGAAGTCGTAGAACGCGTGGAACGAGCGGCCCTGGTCGGACTCCGCGATGGCCGTGCGCGACCGCACGACCTCCTCCAGCAGCTCGCCCTTGGCGCCGTCCCAGCCGGTGATGCGCTCGCGCAGCTCGCGGTCGAGCGAGCGGAAGTTCGCCTCGACCTCCCGGAAGTCGGAGAGCAGGTCGGCGGCGGTCTGCGTGAGCTGCTGGTAGCGGTCGCGCTGCGCCGCCGCGTCGAGCACGGCGACGCGCCCGGCGCGCACCTGGGCGATCTCGTCGTCGATCGCGGCGCGCCGCTCCTCGAGCTCGCGCAGGCGCTCCGCCGGGTCGGTCTGGGTCCCGACGGCGAGCTGGCGCAGGAGCTCGAACACCGTGTTGAGCCGCGACTCGGTGCCCACGAACCCGCGCCCGCGCAGCGACGCGACCCAGCGCACGGCCTGCTCGATGGCGGGCGTCGCGTCGTAGTGGGGCTCGGCCGAGCCCGGTGGGTACCAGGCGCGCAGCCAGCCCTGGTCGGGGTGCGCCCAGTGGTCGACGTACGCCTGCGGGGGTCGCGGGTACCGCGGCTCTGCTCCGGAGGCTCGTGCGGACCGGCCGTCGACCGCCCACAGGTGGTCGTCGAGCCGCGCGACGAGCTCGCTCTCGGGGATCGCGCGCACGTTGTCCTCGACGAACAGGGTGCCGAGGAACGACAGCACGAGCGGCGCCGTGTCCGCGCGCAGGAGCCGCCACGCCGCGCTCGACCGCCGCAGGGAGTCGACGTCGTCGTGCTGCACGCAGGTCCTCTCGGGCGGGTGGGGCTCGGGCCGGTTCGCGCCGCGGGGAGCGCGGGCGCCCCCAGATCTTAGGCGGGGACGCCCCTACCGCCGTGACGACCCACCGTCGTCGCACACCTCGGCCGAGAACGACACGACGCCCCGTCGAGCACGACACGGCGGTCGCTCTCGGCCCCTCGACATCACTCATGTCGTGTTCGACCGGTGGCGGGGCGGGTTCGGCGGGTTCGGCGGCCAGGATCCGGGACCATGGTCCCTGTCGGCGGCGGGTGCGGGGTTCGTAACCTGGGTGCGGCGCCGAGCCGGCAGCGCGCCCACCCTGCCGGCCGGCGCCACCTTCTGCCCGCCCGCCGGGGCGTCCCCCGACCCGGCGGGGCCCCGCGGACCCGAGGACCGCCCGTGACCGGAACGACCACCGCCCTGACGGACGAACCGCGCCCGGGCCGGACGCCGTCGGGCCCGGGGGGTGCGCAGGACGCGGCGTTCGACCCGTTCGCCCGCCCCACCGGCTGGACCCACTCCCGCGGCGTCCTGTTCGGCGAGATGCTGCTGTTCGGCCTGCTCAGCCTCACCGCGGCGTTCGTGCTGTCGTACGACGCCGTGCTCCTGGCCGCCAACCCCACCGCCACGCTCGCGTGCGACGTCAACACCGTGCTGTCGTGCGGGACGGTCGCCCAGTCGTGGCAGGCGCAGGTGTTCGGCTTCCCCAACGCGTTCCTCGGCCTGATCGCGGAGCCCATCGTCATCACGACGGCGGTCGCGGCGCTGGGCGGGACGCGGTTCCCCCGCTGGTTCCTCTTCGCCGCGCAATGCGTCTACTTCCTCGGCGTCGTGTTCGCCTACTGGCTCTTCTCCCAGTCGATGTTCGTCATCGGCGCGCTGTGCCCGTGGTGCCTGCTCATCACGGTCTCGACCACGCTCGTCTTCGCTTCGCTCCTGCACTGGAACGTCCTGGAGGACAACCTGTACCTGCCGCGGGCCGCGCAGGCACGGCTGCTCGGGTTCGTGCGCTCGGGGGCCTTCGGCTACCTGGTGGCGGCGTGGCTCGTGGGTCTCGCGATCCTCGTGGTGCTCAAGTACGGCCCGGCGCTGCTGGCCTGACGGGACCCCGGCATGCGGCGAGCCACGCCGAACACGTCCCTGCACGCCGTCGAGCACGAGGTTGCTCCCGGAAAGAGGACGGGAACGACAGCAACCTCGTGCTCGACGCGGACGGGTCAGACGGTCAGGGGCTCAGGGGGTTGTCGTGGCCAGCGAGTAGGCGCCCGAGCCCGCGTAGGCGTGCACGACGAACCGATAGTAGCCCGCCGCGCCGTCGTACGTCAGGGACTCGTTCGCCCCCGGCGACGTGGACTGCGCGACCGTCGCCCACGAGTAGCCGTTCCACTGCTGCAGGTACAGGTCGTAGTCGCTGCCGGCCGGGCCGGTGACGCAGCCGCGGTGGGCGCCCGCGGTCGCGGCCGTGTAGTACGACCCGTTCGGCTGGACGGCCGTCGCCCCGGCGGAGAGCGTGCCGGTGTACGTCCGGGCGTAGCCGGCGCAGCCGGTCGGGGGCTCGGGGTCGCCGCCCCCGCCGTCGCTCGTGACGAGCGTGAGCCCGTACGCGGAGAGGATCTCCCCGACGGGCTGGAAGTAGGTCGTACCGCCGGTGCTGCAGTTGCCGGACCCGCCGGAGGTGACGCCCTGCGCCTGGTTGCCCGCGAGCAGCGAGCCGCCGGAGTCGCCCGGCTCGGCGCACACGTTCGTGCGGATGAGGCCGGTGATGGTGCCCTGCGCGTACGTGACCGAGGCGTTGTACGCCAGGACCGTCCCGCAGTGCCAGCCGGTGGTCGAGCCCGACCGGCACACCGACGCGCCGACCGGTGCCTGCGTCGCCCCGGCCACGGCCACGCGGCCGCCGGCGTAGTTGTTCACCGCGCCGACCGGCGTGTTGCCCGCGTCGACCTGGACCCAGGCGTAGTCGTTGCCGGGGAAGCTCGACCCGCGGAACGTGCCGGCGGGGCCCGACGTGCGCGCGCCGACCGAGCCGCAGTGCCCGGCGGTGACGAACCCGCCCTGGACCGCGAACCCGACGGAGCACCGCGTGCCGCCACCGATCGTGTAGGCGTTGCCGCCGACGACGTCGATCAGCGGCCGGGGCACCTCGGCCGTCTCCTCGTACGCCACCGCGTCCGCGGGCACGCCCGCCGCCGCGACCTGCGCGGCGACGTCCGACTCGCCACCCTCGCGGACGGAGACGACGACGCGGTTGCGCGTCACGTCGACGTACCAGCCCGGCAGCGCCGCCGGGTCGTCGGCGAGCGCGCCGTCGAGGGTCGCGCGCCAGGACTCGAGGTCCGCGAGCGTGTGGTCCACGGTCACGGCGGTGGCGCCCTCGGCCCGCACCGCACGGGCGTCGGCGGCGTCGGTGACGCCGACGTAGAGGACGTTCGCGGAGTCGTCGACCCAGGCGCCCGCGAAGTCGGCGCCCAGACGACGCTCGAGCGCCGCCTCGGTGCCCGCCGCGTCGGACTGGAAGGCGAGACGCGTCCGTGCGTCCCGCGCGCTGAGGCCCAGGTCGCGCTGCAGCGCACGCTCCAGGCCGGGGGTCGTCTTGGGGACCGCGCGCACCGTCGCGCGCTGGTCCTCGGGGGCGGGCGTGCCCGCGACGGCGTGCGTCGCGGCCGCGCCCGTCAGGAGCGTCGCGGCGGCGGTGACCGCGGCGATCCTCCTGCGGAGTGGTCGTGTCATGTCGTCCATTCCCTTCGCCGGGCCCGGGTGGCCCGGTCGAAGGTCACGCTAGGGAGACGTCCAGCCCACGCCCAGATCGCGATCAGGTCATACGCGGGCGCTATGTGCGGGCTCGCCCCTACGCGATCTCCACCGGGTGCTCGGCACGCCAGCGCCGGTAGTGCGGCGACCGCTGCACCGCGTCGCGGTGCGCCCCCGCGGCGGCGCGCGCGATCGCGTCGACCGGCAGACGCTCGGCCGCGTCGCGGCGCCAGCCCACGTGGTGCGTCCAGCGCAGCGGGGCGCCGTCGAGCGCGACCGTCCGCACGCCGGGCGCGTCGAGCAGCACGGGCTGGACGAGCGCGACCGCGTGCCCGCCGCGCACCTGGTCGATGCACGACGTCCGGTCCGACTCCCCCATCGCCCGCGGCGTGAACCCCGCCCGCACGCACGCGCTCACGAAGCACCGCTCGAAGCACCCGCTCCCCGGGGCCGTGAGCCACAGCGCGTCGGCCAGCTCGCCCAGCCCGACGGCGTCCCGCGCCGCGACCGGGTGGTACTCGTCGACGAGCACGAAGACGGGGTCCGTCGACACCGCCGTCCAGACGAGGCCCCCGTCCGCGGGCGGGGCCGCGTCGCCGCACATCCCGACCAGCGCGACGTCGAGCGTCCCGCCGGCCAGCCGCTCCGCCGTCTCCTCGACGGACCACGACGTCGCCGTGGTGATGAGGAGGTCGTCCACCCCGAGCGCGCCGGGCAGCGCCGCGTGCAGGCGGCTCGCGAACAGCCCGCCGATCGCGGAGCTCACCGTCCCCACGCGGACGGAACCCGCCGTCGACCGGTCGGAGACGTGCCGCCGCGCGTCGTCGACGAGCGCCGCCATCGCGGGCAGCACGACGCGCGCGTGCCGCAGCACGAGCTCGCCGAGCTCGGTCGGGCGCGCGCCCAGGCGGTCGCGCGTGAACACGCACCCGCCCAGGGTGCGGTCGATCCGGTTGAGCTGGGCGGTGAGGGCGGGCTGCGCGAGGCCGAGCGACGCCGCCGCCTTGGTCACGCTGCCCGACTCGGCCACCACCACGATCATGCGCAGGTGCCGCACCTCGAGGTCCATGCCACCCGAACGTATCGGTGCGGGCCCGCCCTGTCTCGCCTGTCGCGCCCGTCTCGCGACCGCGAACGTCGCCGGACCCGGGTGTCAGCCGACCGGCACCAGGAACCCGTCGCCCACGAGGCCTCGCACGCTCGGCAGCAGCTCGCCCGCGAGGTCGTCCGCCGGCACCTCGAAGAGCGCGGCGATCGCCCCGACGAGCTGCCCGACGGCGAGCTCGCCGTCGCTCGCCCCGACGAGCGCCGCGAGCCCCGTCGACGCCTGGACGGCCCGCCCGAAGCCGTCGCCCTGACGCAGCAGGACGACCGTCGGGTCAGCAGCGCCCGGCGTGTGGAACCGCTCCTCGGTCACGTCGGGCGCTACGGCGAGGCGCGCGCTCGCGAGCGCGGCGTCGTCGCGCGCCGTGAGCCAGTCGTGCGCCGCCAGCGCCGCCGCGAGGTGACCGCCGAGGGGCTGGCGGACCGGCCCCGTGCGTTCCTCGAGCCGGCGCAAGGTGGGGCGGGCGCCGTCGAGCGGGCGCCGCAGCGTCACGATCCCGAACCCGACGGCCTCCACGTCGCGGGCCGCGAAGTCGTCGAGCCACGCGGCGTAGGCGGCGGCCCAGGCCCCGGGCTCGCGCTCCGGCGTCGTCCCGCCGTCGCGGATCCACGTCTCCGCGTACTCGGCCGGGTCCTGCACCTCGCGCTGGACCACCCAGCCGTCCAGCCCCGCCTCGTCGAGCCACTCCCCGACGCGCTCGTCCCACGGGACGCCGCGGCGGTGCTCCCAGTTGCCGAGGAGCTGGGCCACGCCGCCCGGCGCGAGGACCGCGGCGACGCCCGTCACGAGGTCGCGCACGACGTCGTCGCCCGCGCGCCCGCCGTCGCGGTACTCGTACTCGGGCAGCGCGCCGGCGCCGCCCGCGCGGGGTGTGATGACGAACGGCGGGTTCGACACGACGAGGTCGAACCGCTCGCCCGTGACGGGCTCGAGCATCGACCCCTCGCGGAGCTCGATCGCCGCGCCACGCCCCGTGGCCCCGGCCGCACCCGTGCCGAACGGCACGTTGAACGCCGTGTTGAACGCCGTGTTGAACGCCGCGAACCCGAGGGCTCGCCGCGAGATGTCGGTGCCGACGACCGACCGCGCGTGCCGCGCGGCGTGCAGGGCCTGGATCCCGCAGCCCGTCCCGAGGTCGAGCACGCGTCCGACCGGGGTGCGGACCGTCACCTGCGCGAGCGTCAGGGACGCCCCGCCCGCGCCCAGCACATGGTCGGCCGCGAGCCGGCGACCCGTCGCGAGCTCGCCCAGGTCCGAGGAGAGCCACCACGTCACCGGGCCCGCCGCGTCCGACGCCGCGTAGGGCCGCAGGTCCACGAGTGCGCGCACGGCGTCGTCGTCCGCCGCGCCCGCGGCCTCGACCAGCCCGAGCCGCCGGGCGCCGTCGACCCCCGTGCGCCCCAGGGCGGCGTCGACCGCGGCACGCGGGACGTCGTCGCCCAGGAGGAACAGCGCGGCGAGCGCGGCCGTGGGGTCGCCCTCGCGTCCCCGCAGCGCGCGCCGCGCGGGCACGGCCTGCTCGCGGTGCAGCGCGGCCGAGGCGACCGGGCCGAGCACCCGCTCGACGCCGTCGACCGTGAAGCCTGCCGCCGCGAGGTCCGCGCGCAGCGTCGTCGCGGCCTCCGCGAGCTCCGCCGGGGCCAGGCCCGCGCCCGGCGGGGGCGGGCTCACGACGGCGTCCGGCCGGGCGGGCGCGGAGGAGGCAGGGGCGGCGTCGGCAGGAGGCATGGGTCCATCCTGGCGGATCCGCGCGCGGGGCGTCCGGTCCGGCCCCGGACGCGCCGGACCCCGGCGCGCCGAGGCGGGCCGGGGTCCGGAGGGAGCAGGGGCGTCAGCAGTTCTGCGTGCCGTACACCGCGACGTTCTGCGCGGAGGTCTGGAACGACTCGTCGGTCATGAGCGACGTGATGGACGACAGGTCGGCGCTGGCCGGGTCGTCCACGGCGGTCTCGAGCGTGTCGGTGAGCTGGCGGAACACGCCCGTGACCGTGTCCCAGTCACCGCTGATCTCGGCGGGGGCCTCAGCCGCCTCGAGGGACGCGGTGAACGTCTCGAACTCGGTGACGGCGCCGGCCGGGTCGCTGGTGTCGATCGACCCGAGCGTGCTCTGGGCGTCGAGGAGCGTCTGGTAGGCGGTGCAGAAGTCGCCCGAGGCCTCGGCGTCGCCGGTCTCCTCCTCCGTGGTGTCCTCCGACTCCGAGGACTCGTCCTCGGCCGGGGTGGTCTCCTCCGACGCGGTCGTCTCGGAGTCGGTGCTCGCGTCGTCGCCCGAGCCGCCGCAGGCGGCGAGGCCGAGCACGAGAAGGGCGCTCGTCGCGAGGGCGGTCGTGGTCTTCGTGATCGTCAGTCGGTTGCGCATGTGCCCCATGGTTTCCCATGGCGGCGCCTCGCGCGCCCCCAAACCGCCGAGGTGGGGACCGCTCCCCATGTGGCGAGCGCCACGGGGTGAAAGACCTGCCTGCCCTCGATCAGCGGGTGCAGCCCGCACGGAAGTAGTCGGTGACCGCCCGGGACGACGACGTGAGGGCGCCCGTGTCGATGCGGCGCCCGACGCGGTCGATCGCCCGGGACAGCTCACCTGTGTCGCGCGCTCCGGTCGCCTCGACCTCGTCGGCGATCATCGTGAGATAGGTCGTCACGACGGCCCAGTCGCGCGCGATCTCGTCGGGCGGCGAGGCCCCGGCGAGGGTGTCGCGGGCCGTCGTGAACCCCTCGACGAGCGCCTCGGGGTGCTCGACGGTGAGGTTCACCTGCGCCTTGGCGGCGGCGCCCCACGCGACCTCCGCGTCCCGGCAGACCGGGTCGACGGCGGTCGCGGCGGCAGGGTCCGCCGTCGTGCCCTCGGCCTCGTCCCCCGGTTCGGCCGCCTCGTCGTCGGGCGTGGTCACCGGAGCGTCGTCGGCGCCGCCGTCGTCCACCGGGGCGACGTCCCCGCCCTCCGACGCGGCGGGAGGCGAGGGCACCGCGGCCGGGGCGGCGTCGGGCAACGACACGACGTCGAACGCGCCGCTCGCGACGACGGCCAGGCACAGCCCGGCGACGACGGCGAGGACCGCGGCGTGAGCCACGGCGCGCACCGGTGATTGCATGGCCCCTATGATGACGCCTCGCGCGCGCGAGGCGAACCCCGCGAGCCGTCCTGGCCCACGGGGTCCCGCCCGCCCGCTGGACGGCGGCCCTCGTCAGCCCATCGTGTTGACGATGAGCCCGATGTGGGTGAAGAAGTTCATGGCGCCGAACAGCAGGAACGCGACGCCGGACAGGCCCCATGCCCACCCGATGACGACGCGGACGACCCGGCGACCCGAGCGCACCGCGAACGGGAAGAGGATCGCGCCGACGCCGACGAGCGCGATGAGCCCGGACATGAAGATCGCCTCGACGAGCGGGTAGGCGGCGAACGCGCCCGAGATGGGCTCCTCCGGCGGCGCGGCGAAGAGCTGGTACGTCACGCCGGCGATCGCGATGGCGACGAGCCCGAGGCCCATGCCGAGCACGAACACCGACACGGGGCGCGCGACGGCCTGCAGGTGCTCGGTGGCGTCGGCCCGCTCGAGCGCGGCGCGGCCGCGCGTCCACAGGTAGAACGCGGCGGCGAGGAGCAGCACGCCGAACGCGAGGCTCGTCTCGCCGAAGATGATGTTGTCGAACGGGAAGCCGCCCGCGGCGAGCGGCCACGTGAGCGTCATGTGCAGCCCCGTCGCCGTGAGGATCGTGCCGAGCACGCCGAACGCGAGCGACCACCCCTCGACGACGACCTTCCCCGGCGACCGCAGCAGCTCACGGCCGAGCATGACGAGCAGGATCAGCCCGGCGCCGACGGCGACGGACATCACGGTGTTGTACGTGGGCATCTGCGCCCAGTCGATGACGAGCCCCTCGGCGGCGACCATCTCTGTCCACTCCTCGTTCGTTCCCACGAGCCGCACTCACGGCCCGAGGTCGATAACCATACGCACGTATAGGTTATTCCTCCGGCCCCCCGGACGAAACCAGCCCCGCCTGCTCGCCGGACGCCCGCGACCGACATCCCGCGCCCGCGGCGCCGCGCAGGGACGGTGCCGGGACGGCGCGGGAAAGCTCTACGGCGACCGGACGCCGAAGCGGCAACGTGACTGGTGAGACCGACACCGCGGGCGGTCGCCCGGGCGAGGGACGACCAAGGCGAGACGACGCCGGGCGGGGTGGGTGGTGGTGCCGCGTCGTGGTCGGGCCTGGCGGGAGCCGCGAGGAACGAGCGGCGGATGGTAGACGCGGCACCACCACCCACCCCGCCCACCCAACCCGACCACACGCCGTCGAACACAAAAACCACGGCTCTACCTCGCCCAACCAGGGCTCTACCTCGCGCTACCAGGGCTCTACCTCGGCGTACCGGGCCTCCGGGCGCGCGGTGTCGGCCTCACTACGATGGCAGCGTGGACGACGGAGCGGGCACCATCGACCGGGCGGCGCGGCACGACGGGGGGAACGCGGGGGCCGGGACGGTCCACGACCCGGCGCACGGGGCGCGCGCCACGGTGCAGGGGCGCAGCGCGCAACGACAGCGCGCGATGGTGGAGGCGGCGGCGCACCTGCTCATCGAGGAGGGCTTCGGCGCCGTGACCCACCGCCGGGTGGCGCGCGCGGCGGGCGTGCCGCAGGGCTCGGCGTCGTACTACTTCCCGACGAGCGCGTCGCTGGTCTCGACGGCGGTCGAGGCCGCGGAGGACGTGCGTGCGACGGCGGCGCAGGACCGGGCGGACGCGCTGTCGCGGGAACGTCGTTCGAGCGCGGCGACCGCGCGCGAGCTGATCGAGACGCTGTACGCCCCGCACGTGGACGACACGGTGGTCGACGTGCGGCTGGACCCGATGCTGACGGCGATGCGCGACCCGGCGCTCCGGCCGATCATGCGCGCGTCGCGGCCGCGCCTGCTCGCCGCGGCGCAGACCGTGCTGGACGCGTCGGGGCACGCGCACGTGTCGGACGTCGACCTGGTGGCGCACGTCGTCGACGCGGCGCTGCTGTCCGCGGCGGCGGCGGAGGACGGGCGCGTGCTGGACCACGCGACGGAGACGGTCGCGCGCTTCCTGGACCACTGGCACTGAGCACCCAAACTTACTTACCGGTTATTCAGTTTTACCGGTAGAGTGGCCGCGCCCGGGCTCCCGAGCGTGAGCGGTGACCGCTCGACGCGCACCCGGGAACCGTCGCCGTCGCCGTGGAAGGACCGTCCGTGAGCACCCTCCCCTACCTCGATCCTGCGCTGCCCGTGGCCGACCGCGTCGAGGACCTCCTGGCGCGGATGACGCTCCCCGAGAAGGTCGGGCAGATGCTGCAGCTCGACGCGCGCGACGGCGTCGGCCCGGCGGTCCTGGACAAGCACGCGGGGTCGCTGCTGCACACGTCCCCGCAGAACGTGCTCGAGGCCCACGCGCTCACCGGGCAGACCCGGCTCGGCATCCCCCTGCTCGTCGCCGAGGACTGCATCCACGGCCACTCCTTCTGGGTCGGCGCGACGATCTTCCCCACGCAGCTCGGCATGGCGGCCACGTGGGACCCCGACCTCGTCGAGCAGGTCGCCCGCGCCACGGCCGTCGAGGTCGCCGCGACCGGCATCCACTGGACGTTCTCGCCGGTGCTGTGCATCGCGCGCGACCTGCGCTGGGGCCGCGTCGACGAGACCTTCGGCGAGGACCCGTACCTCATCGGCGAGCTCGCGTCGGCGATGGTACGCGGGTACCAGGGCGAGGGTCTCGCGGACCCGACCGGGGTCCTCGCGACCGCCAAGCACTTCGCCGGCTACTCCGAGACGCAGGGCGGCCGCGACGCGAGCGAGGCCGACATCTCGCCGCGCAAGCTCCGGTCCTGGTTCCTGCCCCCGTTCGAGCGCGTCGCCCGCGAGGGCTGCGCGACCTTCATGCTCGGCTACCAGTCCATGGACGGCGTGCCGGTCACCGTCAACGGCTGGCTGCTCGACGACGTCCTGCGCGGCGAGTGGGGCTACACCGGGACGCTCGTCACCGACTGGGACAACGTCGGCCGCATGGTCTGGGAGCAGCACATCCAGCCCGACTACGTGCACGCCTCCGCCGCCGCCGTCCGCGCGGGCAACGACATGGTCATGACGACGCCGAGGTTCTTCGAGGGCGCGCTGGAGGCGGTCGCGCGCGGGCTCGTCGAGGAGTCGGCGATCGACGCGGCGGTCCGCCGCATCCTCACGCTGAAGTTCCGGCTCGGCCTGTTCGAGGACCCGCGACGCCCCGACGTCGCGCGCCAGGAGGCCGTCATCGCCTCGGCGGAGCACACGGCCGTCAACCTCGAGGTCGCGCGCCGCTCCCTCGTCCTGCTGACGAACGACGGCACGCTCCCCTTCACGGACGGGCGCACGGTCGCCGTCGTCGGGCCGAACGCGGACGACGACCACACGCAGCTCGGGGACTGGGCCGGAGCGTCGGGGCAGGCCGACTGGCTGCCCGACGGGCATCCGCGCGAGATGACGACGACCGTCCTCGACGGCTTCCGCGCGCACGTCCCCGAGGGCTGGACGGTCACGCACGCGCGCGGTGCCGACATCCTCACGCTCGAGCCCGACCCGGAGGGCGAGCTGTTCCCCGACGGGCAGCCACGCCCGCAGGTCGTCGTACCGGCCGAGCCCGACGACGCGCTGATCGCCGAGGCCGTGGCCGTGGCGCGCGACGCGGACCTCGTCGTCGCCGTCGTCGGCGACCGGATCGAGCTCGTCGGCGAGGGCAAGTCGACCGCGACGCTCGAGCTCGTCGGCGGCCAGGTCGCGCTGCTCGACGCGCTCGTCGAGACGGGCACACCCGTCGTGGTCGTCGTCGTCGCGTCCAAGCCGCTCGTCCTCCCGCCGTCCGCCCACGCCGCCGCCGCGATCGTCTGGGCCGCGAACCCCGGCATGCGCGGCGGGCAGGCGGTGGCCGAGCTCGTGCTCGGGCAGATCGAGCCCGAAGGGCGGCTCCCGATCTCCTTCGCGCGCCACGCCGGCCAGCAGCCCACCTACTACAACGTGGTGCGCGGCCAGCACGGCGACCGGTACGCCGACCTCACGCAGCGCCCCGCGTTCGCCTTCGGGGAGGGCCTGAGCTACACGACGGTCGACTACGCGGACCTGCGCGTCCTGGGCTCCGTGCACGGCCCCGACGACGTCGTCCGCGCCCAGGTCACGCTGACCAACACCGGCGCACGGCCCGTCCGCGAGACCGTGCAGGTCTACGTGAGCGACACGGTCACGTCGGTGACGTGGGCCGAGAAGGAGCTCAAGGCGTACCGCAAGATCGCGCTCGCGCCCGGCGAGCAGGTGACGGTCGACCTCGAGGTGCCCGTCGCGGACTGCACGCTCGTCGACGCCCAGGGCCGCCGGGTCGTCGAGCCGGGCGAGTTCGAGCTCCGCGTCGGCCCGTCGTCCCGCGACGACGCGCTGCTGCGCGCGCCGTTCACCGTCAAGGGCTGAGGGCAGGCCGCGTCCGGAGCGCCTGGGCCCCGGCCCCGCCCCCGCTACGATCGGCGACCGTGACCGTCGCCCCGCGCACCCTCGCCACGTCGTGCGCCGCCGTCCTCGTCGTCGGCCTCACCTCGGCGTGCGCGCTGAACGCGGGGTCGGCGAAGGCCCAGCGCTTCGAGGACGACTGGCGCGGCACGCCCGACGTGGCCGAGGTCGAGACCGACGCGTCGAACGACCTGCCCTTCGCGGGCTCCGCGCACGGGACCCTCGTCGTCGAGCCCGGCACGTCCGCGGAGCGCGTGGCCGAGCTGTTCCACGAGCTAGGCGCGTACGTCGACGCGCACGACGGCGTCGACGGGTCGCTCGAGGTCGAGCACCTGACGCTCGGCGCCCGTCCCGACCGCGAGCGCAACGACGCCGTCCTCGACACGTGGAACGCGCTCCGTGACGACCCGGCCGTCGTCGGCGGCGAGCTCGGCACGAGCGAGGTGAGCGTCGACCTGGACGACCCCGAGCGGTTCGCCCGTCTCGTCGCGGACCTCGCCCTCCCCGGGGACGAGCTGCAGCCGCTCGAGGGCACCGACGTCGTGGTCACCGCCGGACCGTTCGTCGCCGAGGTCGCCTCCGGGGACGACCCGAGCGCGGCGCTGGACGCGCTCCGCGCCGTCGACGACGAGTACGGCGTCACCGAGGCTCGGCTCGTGACCTCCCCGGACCCGCGCCTCGAGCTGCGCGTGGTCGACCCGGCCCGCATCGCCGACGCGCAGGCCCTCGCCCGGTCCACCGCCCCCGAGATCGCCGGCGCGCTCGTCGTCCAGGGTGGAGACGTGACCTTCGAGGGCACCGACGCCGACGCCTCGCCGGAGGCGCTCGACCTCGCGGTCCGGCTCGGTGCACGCCCCGACGTCACCGCGGTCACGGTCACGCAGGACGGGCTCGAGGTCCGCGTGGACGACGTCGAGGTTGCCGTCGCGCTCGCCGACGAGCTCGCCGACGACCCCGACGCAGCGGTCCTGGGGTCGGTCCTCGCCGCCAACGACGACGTCCCCGGCCCGGGCGAACCGGGCCCGTGGGTCTTCCGCACCGTCGTGGCCGGTCGTACGCCGGGCCCGCTCACCGCAGCCGACGTGCGGGACGTCGGCGCCGCGGTCCCGGCGCTGGCTCGCCTCGCCGCGATCGACCGGGTGAGCGCCGAGTTCGGCGAGCACGCCCCGCTCACCGAGGAGGACGTGGCGGCGCTCGCGCGCGAGCTCGCCGTGCGGGTTCCCGCGGGGACGCCCGTCCAGGTCACGGCGGGGGGCGACTTCGCGGTCGAGCTCACCGCCGGACCCGACCCGGTGCCCGGGGAGATCACGTACCCGACCCGGATCGACGACGACGTGTTCTACGACGCCTGGCGGGAGGCCTGGCCGTAGGCCGAGGGCACGCGAGAGGCTCCGCGCGGCAGGACGCCCGGGCCGCGCGGGCCCGGGCGTCCTCGTGCGCTGGTCCGCGACCGGTCAGGCGCCGGTCGCGACCCGCTCCGGCTCGACCGACGAGTCCTCGCGGTCGACCCGCGCCGCGCGCAGGCGGGACATGATCACCGCGCCGAAGGCGATCGCCGCCGCGACCACGGCGATGCCGATGCGCAGCGCGTGGTTCGCGTCCGCAGGCACGCTCATGAGCACCACCGCGGGGGCGATGAGCACCGACACGAGGTTCATGACCTTGATGAGCGGGTTGATCGCCGGGCCGGCCGTGTCCTTGAACGGGTCGCCGACGGTGTCGCCGATGACGGTCGCGGCGTGCGCCTCGGAGCCCTTGCCCCCGTAGGCGCCGTCCTCGACGATCTTCTTCGCGTTGTCCCACGCCCCGCCCGAGTTGGCGAGGAACACCGCCATGAGGACGCCCGCGCCGATCGCCCCGGCGAGGAAGCCGGCGAGCGGGCCGACGCCCAGGCCGAACCCGACCGCGATGGGCGCGAACGCGGCGAGCAGGCCTGGCGTCGCGAGCTCGCGCAGCGAGTCGCGCGTGCAGATGTCCACGACCTTGCCGTACTCCGGGCGCTCCTGGAACGTCATGATCCCGGGGTGCTCGCGGAACTGGCGGCGCACCTCGAAGACGATCGCCCCGGCGGCCCGCGTCACGGCGTCGATCGCGAGACCGGAGAAGAGGAAGACCGTCGCGGCGCCGAGGATCACGCCCACGAGCGTGATCGGCGAGATGATCTCGTAGTCGAGCATCGCCGTGACGAGGCCGCTCCCGACCGTCTGGACGTCCGCCATCGCGTGGCTCACGGCGTCGGCGTACGACCCGAACAGGGCGGTCGCCGCGAGCACCGCCGTCGTGATGGCGATGCCCTTGGTGATGGCCTTCGTCGTGTTCCCGACCGCGTCGAGGTCCGTGAGGATCTGCGCGGCCTCCGGGTCGCCATCGCCCGACTCACCGACCGACATCTCGTAGATGCCCTGCGCGTTGTCCGAGACCGGGCCGAACGTGTCCATCGCGACGATGACGCCGACCGTGGTGAGCAGCCCGCACCCGGCGAGCGCGACGAGGAACAGCGCGAGCCAGACCGAGCCGCCCGCGAGGAGGAACAGGCCGCAGATCGCGGCGGCGATCACGCCCGCCGTGTACACCGCGGACTCGAACCCGACCCCGATGCCCGACAGCACGACCGTCGCCGCGCCCGTGCGCGAGGTCGCCGCCACGTGCAGGGTCGGCTTCGACGTCGTGCCGGTGAAGTAGCCCGTGATCCACAGGATGATGCCCGCGAGGACGATGCCGATGACGACCGCGAGGCTCGCGACGACGCGCGGGTCGGCCGCGAGGCCGGAGAGGTCGCCGAGGTCCGCGGTGCCGTCGAGCGCCGAGAACGACGAGGGCAGGTAGACGAACGCGGCGACGGCGGCGAGCACCGCGCCGATGAGCGCGGAGAGGTAGAAGCCGCGGTAGATGGCCTTGAGGCCGTTCTCCTGGCCGCGGACGCGCGTGATGAACACGCCGAGCACGGCGACGAGCGCGCCGATCGCGGTGACCACGAGCGGGAAGACGAGGCCCTCCTCGCCCATCGCGGCCTTGCCCAGGATGAGCGCCGCGACGAGCGTCACGGCGTACGACTCGAAGAGGTCGGCGGCCATGCCGGCGCAGTCGCCCACGTTGTCGCCCACGTTGTCCGCGATCGTCGCGGCGTTGCGCGGGTCGTCCTCGGGGATGCCCTGCTCGACCTTGCCGACCAGGTCCGCGCCGACGTCGGCCGCCTTGGTGAAGATGCCGCCGCCCACGCGCATGAACATCGCGAGCAGCGCGGCGCCGAAGCCGAAGCCCTCGAGCACGGCCGGGGCGTCGCCCTTGTAGACGAGCACGACCCCCGCGGCGCCGAGCAGGCCGAGGCCGACCACCGACATGCCGACGACGCCGCCCGTCCGGAACGCGATGCGCGCGCCCTCGGTGCGTCCGCCCGGCCGGGTCGCGGCCGACGCGACGCGCACGTTGGCACGCACCGCGAGCCACATGCCGAGGTAGCCGATCGCCGCCGAGAACCCGGCACCGACGAGGAACGCGACCGAGCGCCCCACGCGGATGCCGCCGTCGCCCGGCAGGAGGAACAGCAGGCCGAACACGATCACCGCGAACAGCGCGAGCGTGCGGAACTGGCGGCTCAGGTAGGCCCCGGCGCCCTCCTGCACGGCCTGGGCGATGTCCTGCATCTTCGCCGTGCCCTCGTTCGCGGCGAGGACCTGTCTGCGCAGGACGAACGCGAAGACCAGCGCGACGAGCGCGATCACCGCGATGACGGTGACGATGGTGAGACTTTCCGAACCGAGCGTGAGCATCCGTCCTCCTTGACGAACCGCGCGACCGTCGCGCCGGTCCCCTGCCGGAGCGATGGGGGTGAGTCTACGCACGTGTGGCGCACGTCACGACCACTCGTGCAGGACGTCACAAACGCGGCGCACCGACCGGTCGTGAGCCGCCCCGAACCGCGAGCTCCGCCACCCCAACGAAACCCTCGACCCCGTCGTTGAGAAGGGCAAGAGTGGTTCCAGGAGCGGGGGAGGCGGTCGCGATGGCGCGATGGGAAGAGGTGCTGGACGAGATCGTCCGCACACGGCGTCGTGCCCTCGTGGGCTACGCCTATCTCTTGACGGGAGACGTCACGGAGGCGGAGGACCTCGTGCAGGACGCCCTGTTCCGGACGTTCCGGCGGGGCCGCGGGGCGACCGACTTCGCGCTCGCCGAGAGCTACGTGCGACGCGCGGTCCTCAGCGGGTTCCTCGACGGCACCCGACGGCGGCGCCGCTGGGACGGCGTGCGCCACCTGCTCGCCCCGCCCGTCCCCACCGACCGCGTCGAGCCCGTCGTCCAGGCGCGTGTCGACGTCGTCGAGGCGCTCGGCGCGCTCGCGCCCCGCGAGCGCGCGTGCGTCGTCCTGCGCTACTTCTCCGACCTCACCGTCCGGGACGTCGCCGAACGGCTCGCGCTGAGCGAGGGCGCCGTCAAGCGGTACCTGAGCGACGCGAACGCGAAGCTCGCGGCGCGGCTCGGCCCGCTGCGCGTCGCCGACGACGACCTGCCCGTCACGGCTCCCGTCCGCGGGAGCGCCCCGTCCGCCCCTGGAGGTGCGCGATGAACCGCCCCACGAACCCCGGCCCCGTCGACCTCGACGTCGTGCTGCGGTCGGTCGCCGACGAGGTGGTCCCCCAGACCGACGACGCGACGTCCGCCGGTCTCGTCCGCGACGGCGTGCGCCACGTCCGCCGTCGCCGTGCCGTCCTGGTCGGCGCGGCCGCCGTGCTCGCCGTCGCCGCCGCGGGCGTCGGCGCGAACGCCCTGCTCGCCGAGGACCCGCGCCCCGTCCTGCCCGCTCCCGCCCCGACCCCCGAGCCCACGCCGAGCCCGGCATCCACGTACCGGCCCGCGTTCCCCTCTCCCGTCACGACCGACGCGCTCCGGTGCGGCGCGCCCGCACCCACGGCGACGAGCACCGACGTGCTGGCGACGGCGTCGGTCGACCCGGCCGCCGTCACCGTGGCGTCCCCCGACCTCGTCGAGGTCACGGGGCGCGTGTCCGTCGACCCGGCCGCGCGCGTGAGCGTCCTGGACCCGGCCGGGCTCACCGGGTACGTCGTCGTGCAGGACGGCCTCGTCGTGTCGTCCCTGACGCCCACGAACCTCGACGGCGCGACGCCGGTCGACCTCGCCGAGGGCGACGTGCTCGACCTCGCCACCTCGGTCGACTCGTTCGCCTCGTGCGACCCCGACGGTGACACCGAGCACTCGCCCTCGCTGCCGCCGGGCGACTACGAGCTCGCGGTCGTCGTCCCCTGGGTCGTGTCGTCGTACGCGCTGGAGCGCGACGGCGCCTGGGGCGAGCCCGTGACCGCCGCCGACGGGTCGAGCGAGCCGCTCTTCGACGGCTGGCTCGTGACGCCGTCGGTGCCGTTCACGGTCTCGGCCGACCCCGACGCGGGACCGTCCGCGTCCTCGCAGACCCCGGACCCGGTGCCCGGGGCCTTCACCGGCCCGACGACGACGTTCCCCGCAGCGCCGTCGTACGAGGACCTCCAGTGCGGCATGCCCGCGCCCGCCCCGACCGGCGACGAGCTCCTCGCACGGCTCGAGACCCCCGGGGCCCTCTCGGTGGCGGGCGGGACCGAGGTCACCCTCGCCGCCCGGCTCGCCGGGCTCCCCACGGCGCGCACCGAGACGGTCGACTTCCGCTGGCTCCGGGCGTACGTCGTCGCCCAGGACGGGGTGATCGTCAGCTCGACCGTGCCGGCCACCGACTCCGAGGCGTACGCCGTCCTCGAGCCGGGCGCGACCGAGCCGCTCGACCACGTCGTCACCACCGCGGTGGCATGCGAGTGGGGGCTGCCCTCGGACGCGTCGCTGCCGCCCGGCGAGTACACGGTGCAGGTCGTGCACCCGTGGATGATCACGCGGTACGCCCTGCAGCAGGTCGACGGGTCGTGGGGCGCCGAGACCGCGGGCGGGAGCCTCTACAAGGGCTGGCTCGTCTCGGCACCGGTCCGGCTGACGATCACCTGACCGGCGCCGATCCGGGCCGGTCAGGGGCCGGTCAGGGCCGGGCGTGCCCGTGCGGCGCGCCCGGCGTCCGCCGCTCCGTGCGGTGAGCGCCCGCAGCGAGGCGGGCGACGACGTCGGGCCGGGTGAGCGGGAACAGGTGCCCCTCGCCCGCGAGCCCGACGCGCGGGAGGGCGAGCCGGTCGGACAGCTCGCGCTGCTGGCGCAGGAACCGCGCGCTCCCGCGCAGACCCGTGACGAGCAACGGGTCCGCCGCCGTGGACAGGGAGCGCCCTGAGTCGAGCAGCGCGCGCACCCGCGGCGCCTGCTCCCAGCTCGCGAACCACTCGTGGGCGAGCATCGTCCAGGTGCTCGCGCTCCCGTAGCGCACCCGCGCCACGTCGCGCGGGAGCGGGTCCGCGCGACGGGCGACGACCCGCACCGCCCCGCGCCGCAGGGCCGGTCCGGCCGTCGCGAGCGCGCTGCCGACCATCGCAGCCGCCGCGTCCCCCGCCCGGGCGGTCGGCCGCCCCGGGTGCAGGGCCGGGAGGTGCGGCTCCCACGGGCTCGTCGGGTCCAGGAGCACGAGGCGGCGCACCTCGCCCGGGTGCAGCAGCGCCCACTCCAGCGCGGCGAGCCCGCCCACGGAGTGACCGACGAGGTCCACCGGTCCGGAGCCGTCCAACCGCAGGGCCGTCCGCACCGCGTCGACCGGCCCGGTGACCGGCGTGCGCCACGCGTCCAGGACGCGCACGTCGTCGGTGCGCGCGGCGTCTCGGAGCTCGCCCGCCAGCGGCGCGAAGTCCTCGGGCGTCAGCGCCAGCCCGGGGAGGACGACCCAGGTCGTCGCGCGGTCCGGCGCGTCCGCTCCTCGGCCTGCGCTCACGGACCCACCCTAGGGAGCAGGCCCGCGCCCCGCGCGGTACAACGTTTCGCGGGCGCCGCTCGTCTCATGGTGCGACAGGACGAACGCACCCGCGACGTCCCACCTCGAGGAGGACCGTGCGACCAGCGACCGGCCAGGACCGCCCCGCCGACGACCCGCTCACGGTGCTCGTGCGGGACCGCGGCAGCGCGCTCGTGGGCTACGCGTACCTCCTCACCGGGGACGTCTCCGCCGCCGAGGACCTCGCGCAGGAGGCCGTGGTCCGCGTGTTCGTCCGGTCCCGACGCCACCGATGGCCCGACGCACCCGAGTCGTACGTGCGCCGTGCCATCCTCTCGCTGTACGTCGACGGGTACCGGCGCTCCCGACGCTGGCGCGACGTCGAGCACCTCGTCGCCGTTCCCCCGCACCGGGACGGCCCGGCGGACGCCGCCGACACCTCCGCCGACGTCCGCGACGCGCTGCGCGCGCTCGCGCCGCAGGAGCGCGCGTGCGTCGTGCTGCGCTACTACGACGACCTCACCGTCCCGCGGATCGCCGAGCACCTCGGGCTCTCCGTGGGGACGGTCAAGCGCTACCTGCACAACGCCGTCGGCAAGCTCGAGACCCTCCTGGGCCCCCTCGACGACGCGGCGGACGACGACACCGACGACCAGGTCGGGCTCGTGACTCCCCACGCCCCGACCACGCCTCGGAGGGCAGACGCATGACCCGCCTCGACGACTCCCTCCACGAACTCGCCGACACGCCACGACGCGAGGGCGTCGTGCTGCCGCTCGCCGACGTCCAGCACCGGGTCCGCCGCGGACGACGCGTCCGCCGCACCGCGACGGCCGGGATCGTGACGGCCGGCGTCGTGGGGGTCGGCGTCGCGGCCGTGTCGCTGGGACTCCCGGGATGGCGTGCCACCGAACCCCCGCCCGCGGCCACGTCCGCTCCTCCGGAGGTCGTCGCACCGCTCGTCGGGACGACCGTCGCGTGCGGGACTCCCGAGGCGGACCTCGCCGCCACGACGACGCTCACGCTCACCGGGCCGGGCGGCGCCGGGGTCCCCGGCGTGCAGGAAGGAGACGTCGGGTCCCTCGAGCTCACGAACCACGGCGAGGAGCCGTTCGTCGCGGCGTCGAACGGTTTCGCACGCACGGTGCTCGTCGACGACGCGGTGGTCGTCGCCGTGCCGATGATGGAGCCCGCCCCGTTCCACCCGATCGACCTCGCGTCCGGGGAGCGCCAGCCCTTCGGCATCACCCCGCCGAGTCCGTGCGACGGCGGCACGCTCGCACCCGGCACCTACACCGGCTACTACGTGCTCGAGGTCGACGCGCTCGGGAGCGCCGCCGACCTCGACGCCTGGCAGGGCACGACCGGCACGTCCACGTCGATCGTCAGCGCACCGTTCGAGGTCGTCGTCGGGTGACTCTTCCCGGCAGCGACCCGGGGCGAGGACCCCGCCGTGGGCGATGATGGGCGGGTGACCTCACCGACCGCACCCGCCGCCGTGACCGACCCGACCCCTCACGACCGCGCGCGTGCGCACGCCCAAGAGCTCGCGACGTTCGTCGAGGCGTCCCCGTCGTCGTACCACGCGGCCCACGAGGTCGCGCGCCGCCTGGAGGCCACCGGCTTCGAGCGGCTCGACGAGACGGCGGCGTGGCCGCCGGCGACCGGCAGCGAGGGCGACGGGCGCGCGGGCGGGCGGTACGTCGTCGTGCGGGACGGTGCGGTGATCGCCTGGGCGGTCCCCGCGGGCGCGACCGCGACGACGCCGTTCGCGATCCTCGGCGCCCACACCGACTCTCCCGGCTTCAAGCTCAAGCCGCGGCCCGGCGTCGTGCGCGAGGGCTGGTGGCAGGCGGGCGTCGAGATCTACGGCGGGCCGCTGCTCAACTCGTGGCTCGACCGCGAGCTGGAGCTCGCCGGGCGCCTGGTGACGTCCGACGGCGTGGAGCACCTCGTGCGCACGGGGCCGCTGCTGCGCATCCCGCAGCTCGCGATCCACCTCGACCGCGCCGCGAACGACGGGCTCGCGCTCGACAAGCAGCAGCACACGCAGCCGGTGTGGGGGCTGGCGTCGGCGGCCGGCCCGGCGGGGTCGGACGCGGTGGGCGCGGGTGCCGGGCCGGGCGGCGGGGACGTCGTCGCCGAGCTCGCGCACCACGCGGGCGTCCGGGCGAGCGAGGTCGCGGGCTACGACGTCGTCGTCGCGGACACGCAGGCGCCGCGCGTGTTCGGCGCGCACGGCGCGTTCCTCGCGTCGGGCCGTCTCGACAACCTGCTCTCCGTGCACGCCGGGCTCGTCGCGCTGCTCGAGGTCGCCGGGACGCCGGACGCCCCCGTCGAGGGGGACGTGATCCCCGTGCTCGCGGCGTTCGACCACGAGGAGATCGGCTCCGAGTCACGCTCCGGCGCGTCGGGCCCGTTCCTCGCGGACGTGCTCGACCGGATCGCGACCGGCCTCGGCGCGACGCCCGAGGAGCGGCACCGCCAGCTCGCCGCCTCGCTGTGCGTGTCGAGCGACGTCGGGCACTCGGTGCACCCCAACTACCCGGAGCGCCACGACCCCGCGAACCGACCGCTCGCGGGCGGCGGGCCGATCCTCAAGATCAACGCGAACCAGCGCTACACGACCGACGCGCACGGCGCCGCGGCCTGGGCGCGGGCCTGCGCACGGGCGGGCGTGCCGAGCCAGGAGTTCGTGTCCAAGAACACCGTGCCGTGCGGCTCGACGATCGGCCCGCTCACGGCGACCCGCCTCGGCATCCGCACGGTCGACGTCGGCGTCCCCATCCTCTCGATGCACTCCGCGCGCGAGCTGACGGCGGTCGTCGACCCGTGGTACCTCTCCCGCGTGGTGACGGAGATCTTCCGCGGCTGACGTCCCTCCCCCTCCCCAGCCGCGTCGGCAGTCCCCGCGGTAGCGGGGGCGGGGGCGGCGAGTGGCTCGTTCCGCGTCAGCCGCGGTCGGCGCGGGCGCGGATGCCGCGCAGCATCTTCTGCGTCATGAGGAAGCTCACCGGCTGGAGCGCCTCGACCGTGGCTCTGCCTGCGGCACCGAGCGGGACGTAGCGCTCGCGGACCAGCAGGCGCGACCTCGGTGTGCCGTCCACCGCCGGCGGGAGCGGGCGGACGACGAACGCCCACGAGAAACGGAACGGCATCGTGTCCGGCTGGCCCGGCCCGGGGGCGCCGCGCAGCACGAGGTGCGAGCCCGGCTCCAGGAGCGCGACGCGCAGGGCGACCTCGTCGGCGAGGTGGACGTCGTCGCCGACCGCTAGCCCCTGCCAGCGCTCCTCGATCGCGTCCGCGCTCCGGATGCCCAGCCCCACGAGGTTCTCGAGCGCGTCGTAGGAGTAGAAGCCCCCGCGGCCCTGGCCGAGCTGCACGAGCCACGGCCAGACCTGCGCCGGCGGAGCGTCGACCGTGACCGCCCGCGTCGCGACGACGGCACGCGCGTCGGGCACGAGGTCGTCGCCCGGGAGCACGCACTCGTGCTCGCCCTCCCACGTGCCCCACGTCTGGGTCATGCGCCGGGTGAGCAGGAGCGCCCCGACGGCCAGCGCCGTCGTCGCCACGACCCGGACCCCGCGCACCGCTCCCATGCGTCGATCCTCGGCCGCGCGGTGCGCGCCGCGCGAGGGCCGGAGGTCCCGCGCACGGCCGCCGTCGGGCCGAAGGATGGGCCGGAGGTGGGAGACTCGGAGGCGTGCCGCACGCCCCCTCCCCCACCTCCCTGCGACCGACGAGCGCGGCCCTGCTCGACGTGCTGCGCGCGGGCGGGCGACGCGACGAACGGCTGCTGCACGTGCGCGAGCTGCCCGCGCGGGCCGGCACCCAGGCCGAGTGGCCGGCGTGGGCCGACGCGTCGCTCGTCGCCGGCTACCGCGCGCTCGGCGTCGACCGCCCGTGGGAGCACCAGGTCGCGGCGGCCGACGCCGCGTGGTCGGGCCGGCACGTCGCGCTCGCCACCTCGACGGGCTCCGGCAAGTCGCTCGCGTTCTGGCTCCCCGCCCTCTCCTCGGTCCGGGCCGACGCCGCCGCGCGCCTCCTCGACCCCGGCCGCATCGAGTCGGTCGCCCGACGCGGCGCCGTGCTCTACCTCTCGCCCACCAAGGCGCTCGCCGCCGACCAGCTCTCGGGGCTCCAGCGGCTGCTCGACGCCGCCGGGACGCGCGACGTGCGGGTCGCGACGTGCGACGGCGACACCGGGCAGGACGAGCGGCGCTGGGTCCGCGAGCACGCCGACGTCGTGCTCACCAACCCGGACTTCCTGCACTTCGCGCTCCTGCCGAACCATCGCGGCTGGTCCCGGCTCCTGCGTGACCTCCGGTACGTCGTCGTGGACGAGGGCCACGCCTACCGCGGGGTGTTCGGCGCCCACGTCTCGCTCGTCCTGCGGCGGCTGCGGCGCCTCGCCGCGCACTACGCGCGCGAGGGCGACCGGCCGCTGACGTTCGTCGTCGCGTCGGCCACGACCGCCGACCCTGCGACGAGCGCCGCACGCCTCGTGGGCGTCGAGCCCGACGACGTCGTGACGGTCGCGCAGGACACGTCGCCCGCGGGGCGCAAGACGTTCGCGCTGTGGGAGCCGCCCGTCGTCGTGGGCTTCGACGCGGCCACCGACGCCGGTCCCGCCGAGGGGCACCACGACGACGACCCGACGGTCCCGACGGCCGTGGACGCCGCAGCCGAGCACCCGCGGCGCAGCGCGACGGCCGAGGTCGCGGACCTGCTCGCGGACCTCGTCATCGCGGGCGCGCGCACGCTCGCATTCACGCGCTCGCGCCGCGGGGCGGAGTCGGTCGCGGTCCAGACGCAGGACAGCGTGCGCGTCGTCGACCCGCGGCTCGTGCGGCGCGTCGCCGCCTACCGGGGCGGGTACCTGCCCGAGGAGCGGCGCGAGCTCGAGGACGCCGTGCGCACGGGCGACGTCCTGGGCCTCGCGACGACCAACGCGCTCGAGCTCGGCGTCGACATCTCCGGCCTCGACGCCGTCCTCATCGCGGGCTGGCCGGGCACCCGCATGTCCGTGTGGCAGCAGGCGGGCCGCGCCGGGCGCGCGGGCGCGGACGGCCTCGTCGCGTTCGTCGCACGGGAGGACCCGCTCGACACGTTCCTCGTGCACCACCCCGAGGCCGTGTTCGACGCCCCGCTCGAGGCGACCGTGTTCGACCCCGCCAACCCGTACGTCCTCGCGCCCCACCTGTGTGCGGCAGCGGCCGAGAACCCGCTGCGCTCCGAGGACCTCGCGGCCTTCGGCGACCCCGACGCCGTGCGCGGTCTCCTCGACGTGCTCGTCGCCCGCGGCGCGCTGCGCCGTCGCGCGTCCGGGTGGTACTGGACGCACGCGCAGCCCGCGTCCGGCATGACGGACCTGCGCGGCTCGGGCGGCACGCCCGTGCGGGTCGCCGAGGCGCGCACCGGCCGGCTGCTCGGCACGGTCGACGCCGCGTCCGCGGACGGGTCCGTGCACGACGGCGCGGTGTACGTCCACCAGGGCCGCACCTACGTCGTGGAGCACCTCGACCTGGCCGACCACGTCGCGCTCGTGCGCCGCCAGGACGTCGACCACGGGACGTGGTCGCGGTCGGCGACGTCCATCACGATCGTCGACGAGCCCGCGGACGGGGACGTCGCCGCCGGGCGGGAGGTCGTCGAGCGGAGCTGGGGGCCCGTCGGCTGGGGGTACGGCCCGGTCGACGTGTGCTCGCAGGTCGTGAGCTTCCAGCGCCGGCGCCTCCCGGACATGCAGGTGCTCGGCACCGAGACCCTGGACCTCCCCGAGCGCACGCTCCCCACGATGGCCGTGTGGTGGACCGTCCCGCAGTCGGTGATCGAGGAGGCGGAGGTCGACGCCGACGAGCTGCCCGGCGCGCTGCACGCCGCCGAGCACGCGTCGATCGGCCTGCTCCCGCTCCTCGCCACGTGCGACCGCTGGGACCTCGGCGGCGTCTCCACCGCGCTGCACGCCGACACCGGCGAGGCGACCGTGTTCGTGCACGACGCCTACCCCGGCGGGGCCGGCTTCGCCGAGCGCGGGTTCGAGCTCGGCGCGACCTGGCTCCGCGCGACGCGCGACGCCATCGCGCGCTGCCCCTGCCACGACGGCTGCCCGGCGTGCGTGCAGTCGCCGAAGTGCGGGTCGTACAACGCCCCGCTCGAGAAGGCCGCCGCCGTCCGCCTGCTCGACGCCGTCCTCGCCCACGCCCCGGCGGGCGAGGATCTCGACCGCACGAGCGACGGCCCCGCCTCCACGAGCGAGGAGCCCGGCCGCAAGAGCTAGGACCGGGGCCCCACGGGAGAGAACCTGGGTGCCGCGAGGGAGAACCGTGGTTGCGCGGAGTAGAACCGCGGTTGCGCGGGGTAGAACCGCGGTTGCGCGAGGAGAACTGTGGTCGCGAGGGAGAACTGCGGTTGCGCGAGGGAGAACCGTGGTCGCGAGAGGGAGAACCGCGGTCGCGCGAGGTCGAACCGCGGTCATCGTGCGGTCGCCGGGCCTGCGCGTGCGGCGGCGCTCGCCCGGCCGAGCGCGACACCGAGGACGGTGACGCCGACCGTCGTGGTGACATCCACCCGCACGACCCCGCCGCCCTGGTCTGCGCACGCCGTGACCGACACCGCGTTGCGGGCCGCGACCGCACGGGCGCGGTCGCACGGGTCCCAGCCGTCCCGAGCGGCCGTGGCGGCTGCGAGCGCCGCGAGGTCGGCGCCGGTCTGCGCCGCTCCGCGGGCTGCCTGGGCGTGCGCGAGCGCCGCCAGACCGAGGGCCAGCACGAGCACGGCCGCGACGATCCCGAGCACGAGCACCGTGCCCGCGCCGCGCTCCGCGTCGGGCGCCCCGGCGTGCCGCCCGGTCCCGGCCCGGGCCGGGCGGCGACCGGTGCGGCGTCCCGGCCACGCACGCGCGGGCGCGCTGGTCCCGACGACGCTCCGGTCCGGGGTCATGGCTCGACCCACGCGACGGCCTCCCCGCTCGCGCGCAGCGGCGACCCGGAGAGCCAGCCGCCGACGACGGGCGTCGTGACGCGGACCTCCACCCACGGGTCCCCGCGCGTCACGCCGACGGTCGCGTCGTCCCCCGCCACCCGGAGCGCCGTCGCGCGTACAGTCGCGTCGTCCTCGCCGATGGCCGCGGCACGGGCGGCGGCCCTCGCCGCGTCGGCGGAGCGCATCTGCGCGCCCGCCGCCGCGGCGAGGGTGAGGACGACGACGAGGACGAGGACGACCGCCGGCAGCGCGACGGCGAGCTCGGCCGTGACCGCACCACGCTCCCGGTCGTCGCGCGACCGGACCTTGCACTGGCCGACCTCGGGCGAGCCGACCTCGCGCGGGCGGACCTCGGGCGAACCGACCTCGTGCGGGCCGACCTCGTGCGGGCGGAGCGCCCACGGCCGGGGCGCGCGCCACGCACCGGTGCCCGAGCCTGCGTCCCGTCGCACGGCTCAGCCCAGCGACAGCGCGCTGCGCACGATGCCGAGCAGCAGCTCGCGCACCTCGCCGCTCTTGAGCACGACGATGAGCAACCCGGCGAAGCCCGCCGCCGCCACGGTCGCGATCGCGTACTCCGCGGTCGCGAGACCGGCCTCGCCGTCCTGTCCCGCGCTCTGTCCCGTCAGACGCGCGAGCGCGCGCCGTCCCTGTCCTGCCATGGGTGCTTCCCCCTTCTCGTGGCCCGTGGTCACGGGCGTGCGGCGCCACCGTGCCGCACACGAGCGCGCTCCCGCACGGCGCTGACACCGGACGGTGGACGGGACCGTCTCGATCCGGGCCTGTGGACGCCCACGCGCGTAGCATCCTGGCGTGGCACGACCGTCGGAGGGTGCAGCGCGGTCCGCACGCCTCGACCCCGCGAGCCTGGTCACCCTCGTGTGCGGCGTCCTGTGCCTCGTCGTCGCGGTTCTCGCTGCGCTCGCCCCGACCGCCGTCGTGCGCTACCGGCACGCGAACGACGCGTCGAGCGCGTGCCTGCTGGAGCAGCAGGCGCCGCCCGGGTTCGACGGCTACACCGACCGCGTGGTGGGGCGGTTCACGGTCCTGCCGGCCCGCGTCGACTGCGCCTGGCACCTGCCCGACGGCCGCGAGGTGCGGACGTCGCGCGCGGTCCTCCCCGGCATCACGACGGCCGCTCTCGTCCTGGGCGGCGTCGGGATCGCGGGCGTGGGGGCCACGGGCCTCCGCGTCGCACGCAGAGCGCCACACGGGTAGCCGAGTGCCACCCGGGTAGCCGAGTGCCGCCCGTGCACCGGGGAGGTCGACGCTCACCGTCAACCCAGCAGGCCCGACCCCAGCGAGACGAGGACGGGCACGAGCCCGACGAGCACGAACGCCGGGAGGAAGCACGCGCCGAGCGGGAGGACGAGGTGCACGGCGAGGCGCGCCGCGGCGGCCTTGGCGGCGGCGGTCCGGTCCTGGCGCGACGCCTGCGCCGCGGCGCGCAGCGCGGGCGCGGGGGCCGCGCCGTGCAGCCAGGCCGGACGCAGCGCGCGCCGCACGACCTCGAGCCGCGGTGGCGCCGTCGCCCAGGCGGCGTCCCACGACGCGCCGAGGAGGAGCGCCGCGCCCGCGGCTCGCAGGGCGGCGCCCTCCCGACCGCCGACGCACGCCCCGACCACGTCCAGGGCGCGCGGGACGGCTGCGCCGGAGCGGACCGCCGCCGCGAGGAGCTCGAGGAGCACGCCCGTCTCGAGGGGTCCGTCGTCCGGTCGCCCTCGACCTCCGCCCCGTCCCTCCCGCTCCGCCTCGCCCGTCGCCCCGCCGGGGCTGCCTGCGGTGCTCTCCGGCTGTCGCGACACCGCGACGGCCCGCCGCACGACGGCCGCCCGCGCCGCCCACCACGGCGCGGTCGCCACCAGGACCCACGCCGTCACCAGGAGCGCGGTCACCGGTCCTCCCCCGCAGCGCGCGCCCGCTCGACGAGCCGCCCGGACCAGGTGCGCCCCGCGAGCAGGAGCACGAGCCCGAGGATCACCCCGACGGACCCGATGCCGCCGTCGGTCGCGGTGCCGAGCGGGTCGGCCCCGAGGACGTAGCCCAGCAGGACGCCCACCGCCGGGAGCCACAGGAGCACGCGCGCGGTCGCCCGCGGCCCGGCGAGCGCGGCGTCCCGCTCGGCGCGGGCCTCGGCGTCCGCCGCCACCGACGCCGCGACCTCGTCGAGCACCGGGGCCAGCGGTGCGCCCACCTCGACCGCGAGCCGGCACGCCGCCACGAGGGCCCGCGCCGTGGGGAGCCCGCCCACGTGCGGCGCGAGGTCGACGACGCGGGGGACGCCCGCGGCGTCGACCCGCACCCCGAGCGCCCGCTCCCACGCCGCGCCGGGCGCGGCCCCGGACCGCAGGAGCGACCCGACCTGCGTCACGACGACGCGCACGAGCTCCGGCACGGCCCGCACCCGGGACCTGCGCCGCAGGAACGCCGGTCGCCCCGTCCGCGGCGAGGACCGGCCGACGATGCTGCGGGCCGGGCGTCCGCCTCGCGCTACGGCGCACCAGACCGCGGCGCCGACGAGCGCACCGACGAGGCCCGTCACGTGAACCTCACGCGCACCACCGCGCCAGGAGCTCGTCCCACGCGGGGCCGGCGACGGGCCCCGTGCCATCGGCCGGCGACCTGTCGGCCCGGTCCGGCCCCTCCGGAAGCACCGGAGCGCCGTCCCACGACCCCGCGAGGTCCACGCGCAGACCATCCCGCTCGTCGCTCCGCACGACGCCGATCTGGGCGAGCACGCGCCGGGTCGTGCCGCCCGCGCGCAGCCGACGCAGGTGCAGCACCACGTCGAGCCCGCCGGCGGCCTGCGCCGCCACGGCGGCGCGGTCCATCCCCGCGAGGGCCGCCAGCGCCTCCAGGCGCGCGGGGATCACCTCGACGTCGTTCGCGTGGATGGTCGCCAGCCCGCCCTCATGGCCGGTGTTGAGCGCCATGAGCACCTCGCGCACCTCCGCGCCGCGGCACTCGCCCAGCACGATGCGGTCGGGGCGCATCCGCAGCGCGGCGCGCACGAGGTCGGCGAGGTCGACGCCGCCCGCGCCCTCGACGTTCGCCCGGCGTGCCGTGAGCGGGACGACGTGCGGGTGGTCCGGGTCGAGCTCGCGCGCCTCCTCGACGCAGACGATGCGCTCGTCGGGCGGGACGAGCGCGAGCAGCGCGGCGAGCAACGTCGTCTTGCCGGTCCCGGTCCCGCCGGAGACGAGCACGCTCGCGCGCGCCGCGACGAGCCGGCGCAGGACCGGCTCCCAGGCGTGCGGGACCGTGCCGGACGCGACGAGGTCGGCCAGGCCGAACGTCCGCGTCCGCAGCACGCGCAGCGAGATCACGGCCCCGGCCCCGCACACCGGAGCCACCACCGCATGGAGGCGCGTCCCGTCGGGCAGCCGGGCGTCGACCACGGGCGAGGCGTCGTCGAGTCGCTGCCCGCCCGCGACGGCGAGCCGCACGGCCAGCGATCGCACGGCCTCCGGCCCTCCGAGCGGGACGACGACGCGTTCGAGCCCGGCGCCGCGGTCGACCCAGACCTCGTCGGGCCCGTTGACGAGCACGTCGGTCACCCCGGGCTCGTCGAGGTAGCGCTGGAGCGGTCCGGCGCCGAAGATCTCCGCGTGCGCCGTGCGCGTCAGCTCCCGCAGGGCGGTCGTGCCGAGCACGCGCCCGGACGCCCGCAGCGCGTCGGCGACGGCCGCGTCGTCAGGCCCCGCCGAGCCCAGGCCGGCCTCCGCGCCGGCCCGCACGAGGCGGTCCCGGACGCCGTCCAGCAGCGGGCCGCGCCCCCGTTCCGAGCGTCCCGGCCTCGGGTCGCGCCCGCTCACCCGAGGCTCCCCGCGTACCGCGCCGCGAGGTCGCGTCCCGCGCGCACGACCGGCCCGCGCCCGACGCACGGGCCCTGGCCGCGCTCGATCGCCGCGGCGAGCCCCCGGTCCCAGCCGACCGCCGCGGCGACCCCGAGCCCGACGGCGTCCGCGACCTCCCCGCCGGACAACCGACCCGGAGCCGGTCGGCGCAGGACGAGCGCCGCCGGGCCGGGGACCCGGTCGCGCACCGCCGCGGCGCCCGCGACCCCGGCCACGTCGAGCGGCGTCACGACCAGCACCTCGTCGCACGCCCTGAGCAGCTCCCCGCCGGCACCACCAGGCCCGAGCGCGGCACGGTCGACGTCGAGCACGAGCACCCCCGACCGGCCGGACGTGACCTCGGCGAGCGCCGCCACGACGTCCGCGAGCGCCGCGGGCTCCGGGCCGCCGCCGCGCTCGGTGCTGACGACCGGGACCGTGCCCCACCGCGGCAGGCGCGCGAGGAGGTCCTCGCCGTCGAGCCGGCCGCGCGCGTCGGCCAGGTCGGGCCAGCGCACGCCCGGGTCCTGCTCGATGCCGAGGAGCACGTCGAGCCCACCGCCCACGAGCGCGAGGTCGACCAGGCACGTGGGTGCGCGACGTCGCGCCACCGCGCGGGCGAGCGCCGACGCGACCACGCTCGCGCCCGCGCCGCCGCGCGCTCCCACCACCGCCACGACCGCCCCGCCCATCGCGTCCTCCCCCCGCCCGTCCACCGGCGACCTACCCTGCCGTGACCGGGCGGGTGGCGTCGGGGCGGAACCGCGACCTGTGGACGGGTGCTCCGGCGAGCGCTCCTGTGGACGGCCACGTTCCGCGGCTAGGCTCGCGACCGTGACCCCGCTCCCGGACCCGACGGACCCGCCCCGCACCGGCCGGGTCGCCGCGTTCTTCGACCTCGACAAGACGATCATCGCGACGTCGTCGGCCGCCGCGTTCTCCCGGCCGTTCTTCGCCGGCGGGCTCATCAACCGCGGGGACGTGCTGCGCAGCGCCTACGCGCACTTCCTGTTCATGGTGGGCGGAGCCGACGCGGACCAGACCGAGCGCATGCGCGCGCACCTGTCGAGCCTCGTGACCGGGTGGGACGTCGCCACGGTGTCGCGCATCGTCGAGGAGACGCTGCACGAGCACATCGACCCCGTCGTCTACGCGGAGGCGGTCGAGCTCATCGAGTCCCACCACGAGCACGGGCACGACGTCGTCATCGTGTCCGCCTCCGGGAGCGAGGTCGTCGAGCCCATCGCCGCAGTGCTGGGCGCCGACCACGCGATCTCGTCGCGCATGGCGGTCGAGGACGGCCGGTACACGGGCGCGATCGACTTCTACGCGTACGGCGAGAACAAGGCCGTCGCGATCCGCGAGCTCGCCGCGCACGAGGGGTACGACCTGGAGGCGAGCTACGCCTACTCCGACTCGGTGACCGACGCGCCGATGCTGGGCGCGGTCGGGCACGCGTTCGTCGTCAACCCCGACCGGACGCTGCGCCGGCTCGCCGCCGAGCACGGCTGGGGTGCGCTGACGTTCTCGAAGCCGGTCGCCCTGCGGTCGCACCTCTCGGGGTCGACGCCGGTCCTCGCCGTGGCGGGGGTCGTCGCGCTCGGCGTGGTGGCGTGGGTCGCGTGGCGCGCGCTGCGCCGTCGCCGCCGCGGCTGAGCGGGGCGCGGCCGGGATCACGAGACGACTCCCGCCGCCCGCCGAAGGGCCCGATCCGGACCTCCCGGACCAACCGCTCCGGGCTGTTCGAACGCCCGTAGAACACGGTGTGGAAGTCCCCGCGGAGCGGTTGCGCTCGTCGGCCGCCCGGGCTGTGATGGAGGGACAACAGCATCTCGGCGGTACCCACGCGCAGGAAGTCCACGTAGGGACTCGCTGACCGGACGAGACCCGGCCACGACGGCCACCTCGCGCCGTTGCAGCGGACACGGTTGCACGCCTGATAGCCGCCGCGGTGCTGGCGGGACGGCGCTCCTGAGGGGGCGCCGTCGTCGTGCCGGGCGCGCGGTCGCCGCGCGATACTGGAGCCCATGACGTCAGCGCCGAGTGTCTCCTCCTCCATCACCGTCCGGCTCCAGGTCGAGGCGC
Source organism: Cellulosimicrobium cellulans (assembly GCF_024124905.1). Taxonomy (GTDB): domain Bacteria; phylum Actinomycetota; class Actinomycetes; order Actinomycetales; family Cellulomonadaceae; genus Cellulosimicrobium; species Cellulosimicrobium cellulans_G. The sequence continues at coordinate 178,237 of NZ_JAMXST010000007.1, read as the reverse complement.
GCCCCACCGCCGTGAGCGAGCTGACGACGGCGATCGAGCACACCGGCGGGATCGTCTCCGCCCTCGACGTCACGGCCTCGGGCCACGAGCGCATCACGGTCGACGTCACGGTCGCGACGCGCGGCGAGGAGCACGCCGGGCAGATCGTCGAGGCGCTGCGCGCGCTGCCGGGCGTCGTCGTGGACCGCGTCTCGGACCGCACGTTCCTGCTGCACCTGGGCGGCAAGCTGCAGATCGAGTCCAAGGTGCCGATCCGCAACCGCGACGACCTGTCGATGATCTACACGCCCGGCGTCGCGCGCGTGTGCGAGGCCATCGCGGCCAAGCCCGAGGACGCGCGCCGCCTCACGATCAAGCGCAACACCATCGCCGTGGTCACCGACGGCTCGGCCGTGCTCGGGCTGGGCGACATCGGCCCGCTCGCCTCGCTGCCCGTCATGGAGGGCAAGGCCGCGCTGTTCAAGCGGTTCGCGGACATCGACGCGTTCCCCATCGCGCTCGACACGACCGACGTCGACGAGATCGTGCGCACCGTCAAGGCCATCGCGCCCGTGTTCGCGGGCATCAACCTCGAGGACATCTCGGCGCCGCGCTGCTTCGAGATCGAGGCCCGGCTGCGCGCCGAGCTCGACATCCCCGTGTTCCACGACGACCAGCACGGCACGGCGATCGTCGCGCTCGCGGCGCTGACGAACGCGCTGAAGGTCGTGGGCAAGGACCTGCCCGACGTGCGCATCGTGCTGTCGGGCGCCGGCGCCGCCGGGACCGCGGTGCTCAAGCTCCTGCTCGCCGCGGGCGCGCACGACGTCGTCGTCGCCGACATCGAGGGCGTCGTCCACCCCGCGCGGCCGGGCCTGTCGCCGTCGCTCGCCTGGACCGCCGTCAACACCAACCCGCGCCACGTCACGGGGACGCTGCGCGAGGCCGTCGTCGACGCGGACGTCTTCATCGGCGTGTCCGCGCCCGACGTCCTCACGGGCGACGACGTCGCGCGCATGGCGCCCGGCGCGATCGTCTTCGCGATGGCGAACCCGCGCCCCGAGGTGGACCCGGTCGACGCGGCGAGGCACGCGGCGATCGTCGGCACCGGGCGCTCCGACTTCGCGAACCAGATCAACAACGTCCTCGCGTTCCCGGGCGTGTTCCGCGGCCTCCTCGACGCGCAGTCGCACCGCATCACCGACGGCATGCTGCTCGCGGCCGCGCGCGCCCTGGCGTCCGCGATCCACGAGGACCAGCTCAACCCGACCTACATCATCCCGAGCGTGTTCAACCCCGAGGTGACGTCGCTCGTCGCCGCGGCCGTCGAGCGCGCAGCGCGCGCGGCGGACGCGACCGAGCCCGCCGCGCTCACCGGCGGGCTCCCGCGCGTCGCGCCCGTGCCGGCATCCCCGTCGGCCGCGCCGACCACGACCACCCCGGAGGCCTGACCCGTGCAGCGCGTCACCACCCGCAACGCGGCGTTCCAGCAGTGGGAGGCGCTGCTCACCAACCGCACCAAGCGGCACCGCGCGGGCGAGATGGTCGTCCAGGGCGTGCGGCCGATCACGCTCGCCGTCGAGTCGGGCTGGACCGTGCGGACCTGGCTCGTCGACGCGGACCGGTCGCTGTCGAGCTGGGCGCACGCGATGCTCGACCGCGTCCGGACCCGGCGGTTCGCGGTGTCGTCGGAGCTCATGCGCGAGCTCGGAGGCAAGGACGACGACGCGCCGGAGCTGCTCGCCGTCGTCGCGACGCCGCCCGACGACCTGGGGCGGATCGCCGTCGGCGGCCGTGCCGCCGGGGACGAGGGCGCCGCGTTCCTCGGCGTCGTGCTCGACCGCCCCACGAGCCCGGGCAACGTCGGGACCGTCGCACGCTCGCTCGACGCGTTCGGCGGCGGCGGGCTGGTCGTCGCGGGGCACGCCGCGGACCCGTACGACCCGCGCGCCGTGCGCGCCAGCACGGGCTCGATCTTCTCCGTGCCGACCGTGCGCGTCCCCGCGGGACGCGACGTCCTCGACTGGGTCGCCGCGCAGCGCTCCGCCGGGGTTCCCCTGACCCTGCTCGGGACGGACGAGGACGGCGACGTCGAGCTCGCGGACCACGACCTCACCGGCCCGACGCTCGTCCTCACCGGCAACGAGACGACCGGCCTCAGCGCCGGGTGGCGCGAGGCGTGCGACGTCATGGTGAGCATCCCGATGCTCGGCTCGGCGAGCTCGCTCAACGCCGCGAGCGCGACGACGGTCGTGCTGTACGAGGCCGTCCGGCAGCGCCGGTCCCGCTGACGCCGCCACGGCGGAGCAGCCTCTGCCACGCCGACGGCGACCACTGGCGGGCATTTGCGAGCGGTCCCGCCGAATGATGGACTCCTGTGACCGCGCTCACGACAACGGGTCTAGACTCCCCAAGGTCGGGGCCCACCGTCGTGGGCGTCCGACCGCCCTGCGCCCCGCCGCCCCTCCCTCGGCGGCCCACGCACGGGCGCCGCACCAGAGTCGATGCGCACCGGAGGTCAGCGTGCCAGAGAACGAGTCCACCACTGCCCAGCCCGGGTTGGAGAACCTCCTCCACGAGACCCGGAGCTTCCCGCCGAGCCCGGAGTTCGCCGCGCAGGCGAACGCGAAGCCCGAGCTCTACGAGGAGGCGCGGGCCGACCGGCTCGCGTTCTGGGCACGGCAGGCGAACGACCTCGTCACCTGGCGGACGCCCTTCACCGAGACGCTCGACTGGTCGCAGGCGCCGGTCGCGCGCTGGTTCGCCGACGGCACGCTCAACGCCGCGTACAACGCGGTCGACCGCCACGTCGAGGCGGGTCTGGGCGACCGGGTCGCGATCCACTTCGAGGGCGAGCCGGGCGACACCCGCACCGTGACGTACGCCGATCTGCAGCGCGACGTGTCGCGCGCGGCCAACGCGCTCGCCGCGCTCGGCGTCGAGACGGGCGACCGGGTCGTCATCTACCTGCCGATGATCGTCGAGGCGGTCGTCGCCATGCTCGCGTGCGCGCGGATCGGTGCGCCGCACTCGGTCGTGTTCGGCGGGTTCTCGGCGGACGCGCTGCGCAGCCGCATCGCCGACGCCGAGGCGAAGCTCGTCATCACGGCCGACGGCGGCTACCGCCGCGGCGCCGCCTCCGCGCTCAAGCCCGCGGTCGACGAGGCCCTCGCGCCGAAGGAGGGCGCGGACCCGACGACGGTCGAGCACGTGCTCGTCGTGCGCCGCACCGGCCAGGACACCGCGTGGACCGAGGGCCGCGACGTGTGGTGGCACGACGCGCTCGAGTCGGCCGACACGACCCACACGCCGGTCTGGGTCGAGGCCGAGCACCCGCTGTTCATCCTCTACACGTCCGGCACGACCGGGAAGCCCAAGGGCATCCTCCACACGACCGGCGGCTACCTCACGCAGTCCGCGTACACGCACCGCAACGTCTTCGACCTCAAGGCCGAGAGCGACGTCTACTGGTGCACGGCCGACATCGGCTGGGTCACCGGCCACTCCTACGTGGTCTACGGCCCGCTGCTCAACGGCGCGACCCAGGTGATCTACGAGGGCACCCCGGACTCCCCGCACCAGGGCCGCTGGTGGGAGATCGTGGAGAAGTACAAGGTCTCGATCCTCTACACCGCGCCGACGGCGATCCGCGCGTGCATGAAGTGGGGCGAGGAGATCCCCGCGAAGTTCGACCTGTCGTCGCTGCGCGTGCTCGGGTCGGTGGGCGAGCCCATCAACCCCGAGGCGTGGATGTGGTACCGCCGCGTCATCGGCGGCGATCGCACGCCCATCGTCGACACGTGGTGGCAGACGGAGACCGGCGCGATCATGATCTCGCCCCTGCCGGGCGTCACGGCCGCCAAGCCGGGCTCCGCCCAGGTGCCGCTCCCGGGCATCGTCGCGGACGTCGTCGACGACGAGGCGCGCTCCGTGCCGAACGGCGGCGGCGGGTACCTCGTGCTGTCCGAGCCGTGGCCGTCGATGCTGCGCGGCATCTGGGGCGACCTCGAGCGCTTCACGGACACGTACTGGTCGCGCTTCCCGGGCATCTACTTCGCGGGCGACGGCGCCAAGAAGGACGAGGACGGCGACATCTGGCTGCTCGGCCGCGTCGACGACGTCATGAACGTCTCGGGGCACCGCCTGTCCACCACGGAGATCGAGTCGGCGCTCGTCTCGCACGAGATCGTCGCGGAGGCCGCGGTCGTGGGCGCGAGCGACGACCTCACGGGCCAGGCCGTCGTGGCGTTCGTCATCCTGCGCGGCGAGCACGCCGGCCGGGCGTCCGACGCCGACGGCGCGGCGGCCGTGCAGACCGAGCTGCGCAACCACGTCGCGAAGGAGATCGGCCCGATCGCCAAGCCGAAGCGCATCCTCGTCGTGCCGGAGCTGCCCAAGACCCGGTCCGGCAAGATCATGCGCCGTCTGCTGCGCGACGTCGCGGAGAACCGCACCGTCGGCGACGCGACGACCCTCGCCGACTCGTCGGTGATGGACCTCATCTCGGCGGGCCTGCAGAAGCCGTCGTCGTCCGAGGACTGACCGGCCTTCGCCGACCACGGGGTCGGTGTCGTTCTCCGCGCGAGAACGACACCGACCCCGTTCTCGTGCGCGGGCAGGGTCGTGCTCGGTGGACGGGCACCCGCCCGTCGATATGGCCGTGCCCGACGGCCCGTGGACGGCGTAGCGTCGGGAGGTGATCCCCGTTCCCGCGGCCGACGGTCGTTCCCTCCTGGTCGAGCAGCTCGGCCTGCGCAGCGACTGCGCGCGCTGCACCGGCCTGTGCTGCGTGGGTCTCCACCTCGTGCGCTCCGCCGACTTCGCGATCGACAAGCCCGCGGGCGCCCCGTGCCCGAACCTGCGCGACGACTTCGGCTGCGGCATCCACGCCCGGCTCCGCGAGTCCGGGTTCCCCGGCTGCGTCGCGTACGACTGCCTCGGGGCCGGCCAGCGCGTGACCGCGTCCGTCCGGTCCGCGCACGACGGCGCGACCTGGCGCGACGACCCGGCCGCCGCGCGCGACGCGTTCGCGGCGCTCCCCGTCGTCACGCAGCTCCACGAGCTGCTCTGGTACCTCGCCGAGGTGCTGTCGCTCCCCGCCGCGGCACCCGTGCACGACGACGCGCGCCGGGCCCTCGACCGGACGGCACCCCTCGCGGACCTCGCCCCGGCGGACCTCCTCGCGCTCGACGTCGGCGACGTCCGCCGCGACGTCGGGCCGCTGGTCGACCGCGCGAGCGTGCTCGTCCGCGACGCCGCCCGGCCCAGTGCGTCCCGCCGTCCTCCGGGCGCGGCCGGCGCCGGGTCCCGGTCCGCCCGCGGCCGAGGCCGGACCGAGGGGCACGGCCCGGCGACGGCGCCGCGCGCCGCCGTCGGGCACCGGGTGCCGGACGCCGGTGCGCGACGCCGCCTGCGACCCGGCGCGGACCTCGTCGGCGCCGACCTGCGCGGGCTCGACCTCACCGGGTCCGACCTCCGGGGCGCGCTGCTGCTGGGCGCCGACCTGCGCGGCTCCCGGCTGGACGCCGTCGACCTCCTGGGAGCGGACCTCCGCGGGGCCGACGCGCGCGGCGCCGACCTCGCGCGTGCGCTCTTCCTCACCCCGGCGCAGGCCGGCGCCGTCCGCCGAGACGAGCGCACGACCCTCCCCGCCGCGCTCCTCCCCTGACCGGGCGCACCGCGACGTCGGCACTGCCTGCCGAGATCGGCAGCCGCGACCGCCGATCTGGACCGGGAGCGCCGATCTCGGCGGCGGTCGGCGCGGACGCGGTCGGCGCGGACGCAGTCGGCGCGGACGCTGTCAGCGCAGGGTGGCCCGCCGTGCCAGCGGGGCCGCGAGCACCGCGCACACGGCGACGAGGGCCGCCGCACCCCAGGCGAGCGCGCCGTACGACGAGAACCCGATGATCGCCCCGGCGAGGATGCCGCCGACGGCGCCGCCCGCGTTCATCGCGAGGTCGGAGAGGCCCTGCACGGACGTGCGCGACGGCCCGGGCGTCGCGTCGACGAGCAGTGCCGACCCGGCGACGAGCCCGCACGACCAGCCGAGCCCCAGGAGCACGAGGCCGACCGTCAGCCGCGCGGAGTCCTCTCCCGGCGCGCCCGCGACGACGACCGCGGCCGCGAGGAGCAGCGCGCCCCCGACGTAGAGGACGCGCGCGTGCCCGACCCGGTCCGCGAGCCACCCGACGACCGGGCTCAGGGCGTACATGCCCGCGATGTGCGCGCTGATGACGAGCCCGACGACCTGGAGCGTCGCCCCGCCGTGGTTCATGTGGACGGGCGTCATGGACATGAGCCCGACCATGACGAGGTGGCTGAGGACGATCGCGCCGAGAGCGAGGCGCGCCGTCGGGCTGGCCGACACGACGGCCCACCCGGCGCGCAGGCCGTCGCGCCACGACGAGCCCTTGCCGTCTCCCGGTCCGGCGCCCGGCGCCGCTCCCAGGCCCGTGTCGGACACCGCGTCGGCCGTCGCGCGCGACGCGAGCAGCGGGTCCGGCCGCAGCCAGACCACGACGACGACGGCCGCCAGCGCGAACGCGACCGCCGCGAGGACGAACGGAGCCGCGCTCGGCGCCGTCGAGCCGTGCTGCGCGTGCGCGTCGCCCAGGCGCAGGCCGGGTCCCGCGACGCGGTCCGCGAGCCCGGCGAGGGTCGGTCCGACGACGGAGCCGACCGTCGTCGCCCACACCACCACGGAGAGGTCGCGCGCCCGCCGCTGGGGCGTCGCGAGGTCGGTCGCCGCGAAGCGCGACGCGAGGCCGGCCGCGGTCCCCGACCCGAAGAGGAGCATGGCCACGACGAGCAGCGGCCAGGAGCCCACGAGCACGGCGACGGTCGCGAGGACCGCTCCGCCGGTCGCGACGCCGAACCCGAGGAGCAGGGACGGCCGCCGCCCGCGCTGTCCGGCCACGTGCGCGAGCGGCAGCGCGACGAGGGCGGCACCGACGACGCCGGACGTCGAGGTGAGGCCCGCGATCGCGTCCGACCCGGACAGCGCGGACGCGACGAGCGGCGCGACCGCGATCCCGCTCGCGACGCCCACGCCCGAGAGCACCTGCGTCGCGGCGAGGGTCGTCAGGGTGCGACGCTGCGTCGGGAGGACGGGGACGTCGGAACCGACGTCCGAGGACGGGGTCGCCGGTTCGGGGGCGGGCTGCTCGGTGCTCACCGGAGCACGGTAGGTCCCGGCGAGCGGCCCTGACGAGCCCTTACGCCGCCACCGGACGCCGAGATCCTGCCGCGCCGCCGCGCCGCGGGCTCGCCCCGAGAGCGCGCAGGACGCCGCGCGCGGCCTCGCGACCGGCCCGGTTCGCGCCGATCGTCGACGCGCTGGGCCCGTACCCGACGAGCTGCACGCGGGGGTCGCGGGCCGCCGTCGTGCCGTCGAGGACGATCCCGCCCCCGGGCGCGCGCAGGCCGAGCGGCGCGAGGTGGTCGAGCGCGGCGCGGAACCCGGTGGCCCAGAGGATGACGTCGGCGGGCTGGAACAGCAGCCCGTCGTCGTTCGCGCCCGCGGCCCACTCGACGCCCGACGCCGTGACCCGCTCGAACACCGGCCGGCGCCGCAGCACCCCGCTCGCGATCCCGGCGCGGTAACGCGGGGAGAGCGGGAGGCCCGTCACGGAGACGACGCTCCCCGGCGGGAGGCCGGCGGAGGTCCGCTCGGCGACGCGCGCGACGGCCGCACGACCGAGCTCGGGCGAGAACTCCTCCTCGACCCACACCGGTTCGCGGCGCGTGACCCACGTGGTCCCGGACGCGTGCGGCGCGATCTGGAGCAGGAGCTGCGTCGCGGACGCCCCGCCGCCCACGACCACGACGTGCTGCCCCGCGAAGTCCTCGGCCGCGCGGAAGTCGTGCGTGTGGAGCTGGCGGCCGCGGAACGTCTCCATGCCCGGGTAGCGGGGCCAGAACGGCCGGGTCCACGTGCCCGTCGCGTTGACGAGGGTGCGCGTCCGCACGACGAGCCCGCGCGCGTCCGGCCCGGCGCCGACCGTCGCGCGCACGCGCAGCAGGGCGGGGTCGTCGGGGTCCTCCACCACGTCGTCGACCGTGGCCGGGCGCACGACGCGCAGTTCGTTCTCGCGCTCGTACGCCGCGTAGTAGCGCGGAACGGCGACGTTGGCGCGCTCCGCGGGGTCGCCGGCCGGGAGCGGGACGCCCGGGAGGTCGTGCACGGCGTGCGTCTCGGCCATCGTGAGCGAGTCCCAGCGATCCCGCCACGCCCCGCCCGGGCCACGACCGCCGTCGAGCACGAGCGGGTCCAGCCCGGCGCGCCGCAGGTGGTACGCGGCGGAGAGCCCCGCCTGCCCGGCCCCGACGACCACGACGTCGCGCACGGCGCCCACCGGGCCACCGGCGCCCCCCGCACCCGTGCCCACCGCGTCCCGCACATCCGTCACCTGGCTCACGCCCCCTCAACGACCCGGCCCCGCCGAACCTTCCCCGCCACCCAGCAATGTGCCGAACACGACATGAGGGGCGTTGTCGAGCCGATGGCGTCCTCCATGTCGTGCTCGACGACGGGCAACGTCGGGTTCGGCACGGCACGGGCCGGGTTCGGCCGGTCGCGGGCGCCGGGGGCAAGATGGGGCGGTGGAGACCGCGATCCTCTGGCACACCGGGCCGCTCATCGACGACGTCGAGATCACGCAGGTCCACGAGCTCGCCGCCGCGGCCGAGAGCGCGGACGGCGTCGCCCCCCTCTCCGAGCAGCCGCTGCTCAACCTGCGCGAGGCGACCGACGACGTCGTGCACCTCCTCACGTGGCGCGCGGGCGAGCTCGCGGGCTACGCACAGGTGGACAAGCGTGGCGACGCACCGAGCGCTGAGCTCGTCGTCGCCCCCGCGCACCGCCGGCACGGGCTCGGGTTCCACCTGCTCGGCAGCGCCGCGGACCGCGCTGCCGAGCCGCGGCCGAGCGACCGGGGCGCCGACCACGACGGGCAGCCGCACCCCGGCGCGGAGACCGACGGCGAGCCCGCCCGCGCGCCGCGCCCCCCGCTGCGGGTGTGGGCCCACGGCGACCTCCCCGCGGCCCGCGGCCTGGCCGCGCGGGCGGGCTACGCCGTCGTGCGCGAGCTGCTGGTCCTCGAACGGCCGCTCGCCGGGCCGCAGGAGCGCCCCGCCGTCCCCGACGGCCTGCGGCTGCGCGCGTTCGTGCCCGGGGACGACGACGACGCGTGGGTCCGGGCGAACGCGCTCGCCTTCGCGCACCACCCGGAACAGGGCCGGCTCACGGTCGACGACCTACGCGCCCGGATGCGCGAGGACTGGTTCGACGCGGCCGGGCTCCTGCTCCTCGAGCGCGACCCGGCGCCCGGCGACGGGGCGCCCGAGCTCGTCGGGTTCGTCTGGACCAAGATCCCGACCGGCCAGCCCGACGGCGCGCGCGAGGGCGAGATCTACGTCGTCGGGGTCGTCCCGACCGCCCAGGGCGAGGGTCTCGGCCGGCTGCTGACCGCCGTCGGGCTCGCGCACCTCGCCGACCGGGCCGCCACGACCGCGGTCCTCTACGTGGACGGCGACAACGTGCCCGCCGTCCGCACGTACGAGCGCGCGGGCTTCACGCGGCGCGCCGTGCACGTGCAGTACGCGCGCCCGGCCGCGCGGTGACACGTGTCACGCACCGTTCACCAACTGGTGCCACCATGAACCCATGACCGACACGTCCACGCAGCGCACGCTCGACCCGGACCTGGCCGCGCACATCGCCGAGCACATCGCGGAGGAGCCGGAGATCGAGCCGGTCGGCACGGGGCTCGACCTCGGTCCGCTGCCCGACGACCGGTTCGCCGACCGCGAGCTGAGCTGGCTCGCGTTCAACCAGCGCGTGCTGGAGCTCGCGGAGGACCCGAGCCAGCCGCTCCTGGAGCGCGTGCGGTTCCTGGCGATCTTCGCGTCGAACCTGGACGAGTTCTTCATGGTCCGCGTGGCCGGCCTCAAGCGCCGCATGGCGACGGGCATCGCGGTCACCGCGGCGTCCGGCCTGTCGCCGCGCCAGGTGCTCGACGCGATCAGCGAGCGCGCGCACGACCTCATGGCGCGGCACGCGCGCGTCTTCGCCGACGAGGTCCAGCCCGCGCTCGCGGCGGAGGGCATCACGCTCGTGCACTGGGACGAGCTCGAGACCCGCGAGCAGGAGCGCCTGCACAAGTTCTTCCGCAAGCAGATCTTCCCCGTGCTCACGCCGCTCGCCGTCGACCCGGCGCACCCCTTCCCGTACATCTCGGGGCTGTCGCTCAACCTCGCGGTCGTCGTGGCGAACCCGACCACGGGCAAGGAGCACTTCGCCCGGGTCAAGGTGCCGCCGCTCCTGCCGCGGTTCATCGCCGTGGACGCGCGGGGCCGCCCGAGCGCACCGACGTCGCAGACGGCCGCCCCGGACCGCGGGCCGACGTCGTTCGTGCCGATCGAGGAGGTCATCGCCCAGCACCTCGACCACCTGTTCCCCGGCATGGAGGTGCGCGAGCACCACCTGTTCCGCGTCACGCGCAACGAGGACGTGGAGGTCGAGGAGGACGACGCCGAGAACCTGCTCCAGGCGATGGAGAAGGAGCTCCTGCGCCGGCGGTTCGGCCCGCCCGTGCGGCTCGAGCTCACGCCCGGGATCAGCCCGCGCATCCGGGCGCTGCTCGTGCGCGAGCTGGGCGTCGTCGAGGAGGAGGTGTACGAGATCCCCGAGCCGCTCGACCTCACGGGCCTCAACCTCATCGCCGACCTCGACCGCGCGGACCTGCACTTCCCGCCGTTCGTCCCGACGACGCACCGGCTCCTCGCAGAGGTCGAGAGCGCGTCGCCCACGGACGTGTTCGCCGCGATCCGCGAGCGCGACGTGCTGCTGCACCACCCCTACGACTCGTTCTCGACGTCGGTGCAGACGTTCCTCGAGCAGGCGGCGGCCGACCCGGCGGTGCTCGCGATCAAGCAGACCCTGTACCGGACGTCGGGCGACTCGCCGATCGTCGACGCGCTCATCGACGCCGCCGAGGCGGGCAAGCAGGTGCTCGCGCTCGTCGAGATCAAGGCCCGGTTCGACGAGCAGGCCAACATCTCCTGGGCGCGCAAGCTCGAGCAGGCGGGCGTGCACGTCGTGTACGGGATCGTCGGGCTCAAGACGCACTGCAAGCTCTCTCTCGTCGTGCGCCAGGAGTCGGACGGCCTGCGCCGCTACTGCCACGTCGGCACCGGGAACTACCACCCCAAGACGGCACGCCTCTACACCGACCACGGCCTGCTCACGTGCGACCCCGACGTCGGGCAGGACCTCACGCGCCTGTTCAACCAGCTCTCCGGGTACGCGCCGCAGTCGCGGTTCCACCGCCTGCTCGTCGCGCCGCGCACCGTCCGCTCCGGCCTCGTCGAGCGGATCGACCGCGAGGCGACCGCCGCGCGCGAGGGCCACGAGGCGTGGGTCAAGATCAAGGTCAACTCCGTGGTCGACGAGACGACGCTCGACGCGCTCTACCGCGCGTCGCAGGCGGGCGTGAAGGTCGACCTCGTCGTGCGGGGCATCTGCGCCGTGCGCCCCGGCGTCCCCGGCCTGAGCGAGAACATCCGGGTGCGCTCGATCCTCGGCCGCTTCCTCGAGCACTCGCGCATCTACGCGTTCGCGAACTCCGCGGGCCCAGCGATCGGCGAGGGCCCGGACAGCGGGCCCGAGGTGTTCATCGGGTCGGCCGACCTCATGCACCGCAACCTCGACCGCCGCGTCGAGGCGCTCGTGCGCATCACGGACCCCGACCAGGTCATCGAGCTGCTCGACCTGCTCGACGCGTCGATGTCCGAGCGCACCGCGTCGTGGCACCTCGACGCCGACGGCACGTGGCACCGGCCGGAGTCCGGACCCGACGGCACGCCCCTCGTCGACCTCCAGGCGAGCCTCGTGCAGCGACAGCGCCGCCGGCTCGTCGGGAGGCGGTAGCGGATGGGTGTGCCCTCCCCCGCCCTGCGCAGCGGTCTGCCCCTCGTGGACGCCCTCGGCCCGACGCACGTCTCGCACGCCCCGGTCATCGAGTCCGCCGGGGCCCTCGTGTGGCGCGTGCGCGACGACGACCTGCAGGTCCGCCTCGTCCACCGGCCCCGGTACGACGACTGGTCGTGGCCCAAGGGCAAGCTCGACCCCGGCGAGACGTTCCAGGCCGCCGCGGCGCGCGAGGTCGCCGAGGAGACCGGCAAGCCGGTCGTGCTGGGCGTCCCCCTGCCGGGCCTGCAGTACCTCACGCCCGAGGGCCGCGTGAAGCGCGTGCACTACTGGGCGGCGCGCAGGGCGTCGCGGAAGGCGGACGCCGGTGCGCTCGCCGCGCGCGCGCCCGTCCCGCCGGTGTCGCCGCAGGAGATCGACCGCGCGGCCTGGCTCTCGGCCGACGACGCCGCGCAGCGCCTCACGCGCCAGGCCGACCGTGCCCCGCTCGAGGCGCTCGTGCGCGAGCGCGAGGAGGGCCGGCTGGCGACGCACGTCGTCGTCATCGCGCGGCACGGCAAGGCCGTCGCACGCTCGGCGTGGCACGGCGACGAGCAGGACCGGCCGCTCACGCCGGCGGGGCACGCCCAGGCCGTCGCCCTGGTGCCGGTGCTCGCGGCGTACGGCGTCGAGACCGTCGTGACGAGCCGCTGGGACCGGTGCGCGCAGACGATCGCGCCCTACGCCGGCGCGTCGGGGCTGGAGACCGTGAGCATCGACCACCTCACGGAGGCGCAGCACGAGCGCTCCCCCGCGCGCGTCGCGCGGACCGTCCGCGAGCTCCTCGAGGCCGAGCGGTCCTCGGTGCTGTGCACGCACCGGCCCGTGCTGCCCACGGTGCTCGACGTGCTCGGCCAGCACTCGCGCCGACCCGTCGCGAACGCCCTGCCGACGCACGACCCGTTCCTCGAGCCGGGCGAGATGATCGTCGCCCACGTGGCCCGCACCCCCAAGGGACCGCGCGTCGTCGCGGCGGAGAAGGTCGCCCCGCCGCTGCACTGAGACCAGGACGAGGACGGCGCCCCGTCGATCCGGGCGGTACCCGGGTCGGCGGAGCGCCGTCTTCGTCGTCGTGTGCGGTGTGCGCGCCCGGCGCGCGGCGTCAGAGCAGGATCGGGCTGAGGATCCAGTAGACGACGGCCGCCACGAGCGCGGCCGCCGGGATGGTCAGGACCCACGCGACCCCGATGTTCTTCGCGACGCCCCAGCGGACCGCGGACAGCCGCTTGGTCGCACCGACGCCCATGATCGCGGAGGTGATCGTGTGGGTCGTCGACACCGGAGCGTGGAAGATGAACGCGTTGGCGTACAGCACGACGGCGGAGACCGACTCGGCGACGAAGCCGCGCGCCGGGTCGAGCTCGATGATCTTGCGGCCCAGCGTGCGCATGATGCGCCACCCGCCGGCGTACGTGCCGAGGGAGATCGCGGTCGCCGCGGACAGCTTGACCCACAGCGGGATCGTGTTGTCGTCCTGGAACCCGCCCGCGACGAGCGCGAGCACGATCACGCCCATCGTCTTCTGCGCGTCCTGGAGGCCGTGGCCCAGGGCCATCGCCGCCGCCGACGCCGTCTGCGCGATGCGGAAGCGACGGAACGCCCGGGCGGGCGCCGCGTTCCGGAACACCCACAGCAGCAGCACCATGATCGCGAACGCGAGCCCGAAGCCGATGAGCGGCGAGAAGACCATGGGCAGCACGACCTTGTCGAGGATCGCGTCCCAGTGGACCGTGATGCCCGACGCGATCCCGACGCCGGCGAGACCGCCGATGATCGCGTGCGTCGAGGACGACGGCAGCCCCAGCCACCACGTGATGAGGTTCCACGTGATCGCGCCGACGAGGCCGCACAGCACGATCACGAGTCCCTGATGGGGTGGGACGTCGTTGACCGCGACGATGTCCTCGGCGATGGTCTGCGCGACGGCCGTGCCCAGCAGGGCGCCGATGAGGTTGAACACCGCCGCCATGAGGAGCGCGGCGCGCGGCGTGAGGGCCCTGGTCGAGACCGAGGTCGCGATGGCGTTCGCGGCGTCGTGGAACCCGTTGGTGTAGTCGAACGCCAGGGCGAACGCCACGACGACGACGACGAGCACAGCCTCCACGGGGCTCAGGACTCCTTGAGCGCGATGGTCTCGACCGTGTTCGCGACCTTCTCGAAGGCGTCGGCCGCCTGCTCGAGGACCTCGACGATCTCCTTGAGCTTCATGAGGAGGACCGGGTCGGACACGTCGTCGAACAGCTCGGCGAGCAGCTTGCGGTGGACCTTGTCCGCCTGGTTCTCCAGGCGGTTGACCTCGACCCAGTACTCGGGGAGGTCGTCCATGGAGCGCAGGCGCGGCATCGCCTCGGCCGTGAGCTCCGACGCGCGCTGGAGCACCTGGACCTGCTCGGACACGCGGGCCGGGAGCTCGTCCACCTTGTAGAGGACGATGAGGTCGGCCGCCTCCTCCATGAAGTCCATGCAGTCGTCGAGCGCCGACGCGAGGGCGTAGATGTCGTCCCGGTCGAACGGGGTGACGAACGTCTGGTTGAGCCGCCGCATGATCGAGTGCGTCGCGTCGTCCGCGAGGTGCTCCGTCTCGCTGAGCTGCTTCGCGAGCTGCTTGCGCGTCGGGCGGTCCGCGCCCAGCAGCTCCGCCAGGAGCGTGGACCCTGTGACCAGGTGCTGCGCCGAGGCGGCGAGAAGGTCGAAGAACGAGGTGTCGCGCGGTGTCAGGCGCAGGCGCACGGGAGGCTCCGGAAGGGACGCGGGGTAGGGGCTGAGCTGGCGTCGGCCACAGGGGCCGCTCGGCCGCCGGACGGGGCCGGTCAGCCGGGGTGGTCACGATCTCGGGTCGGATGATCTCTGGATGAACGCACGTCGAACTCTCGTCAAATGTATCCGACGCACGGCGCGATGCTGGAATCGTCGGGGCGAAGGTCCCGGATCCTCAGGACACCCGCAGCCCGCGCCCGGCGTCCTCGCCGGGGCGACCACCCGTCCCGTGCGCGACGACGCGGGCGCGACGGGCGGGGAAGGCGGGAGAAGTTGGCGACGCCGGACCGGGAGCGCCTCTCGGCGCGTGGCCGCTCGTAGCGGCTGAGTGTGGAGCCCGGGGCTACCGCGGCCCGGCGTCGTGAACCATCGTACGTGCCGACCGCCCCCCGAGATACCTCGCCGACCCCGTGTTCGCGCTCCGCGAGAACCCCACCCCCCGACGTGCGCACCACCCCCGCACCCCGCACCCTCCGCCCAACCAGCCGAAGCAGACCCCCCGCCCCCCGGAGATAGTCCCCTGGTCGCGCGAGGTAGAGCCATGGTCGACCGAGGTAAAGCCATGGTCGGCGGAGGTAGAGCCATGGTCGCGCGAGGTAGAGCCCTGGTCGGCCGAGGTAGAACCGTGGTCACGACCCACGACGACGGCCCGCGCCCCGACCGCCTTCTCGACACGCCGGCGGCAACATCGAGACTCCGTCGGACAGCGGAACAGCGAACGCAACGACGACCGGCCGCACGGCAAGTCGTGAACGACCACCGCGGGCCGTCGCCCGGGCGAGGACTGACCAGGGCGAGACGACATAGGGCGGGGTGGGTGGTGGTGCCGCGTCGTGGTCGGGCCTGGCGGGAGCCGCGAGGAACGAGCGGCGGATGGTAGACGCGGCACCACCACCCACCCCGCCCACCCAAGGCAACCACTCGCCGTCGAACACAAGAACCACGGCTCTACCTTGTCCAACCAGGCCTCTACCTCGCGCGACCAGGGCTCTACCTCACGCGGTCGGCGGTCTCCCTCGGGGGTTCAGTCGAGGCGGTCGGCGCGCCAGAGCTCGGCGGCGTGCTCGAGCTCTTGGGCGGTGCGGAGGAGCGACCCGGCGCCGCGGGTCGTGCGGAGCGCGCCGTCGGGGTCAGCGACCTCGCGCGCGTCGGCGTCGAACGCGGCGCCGGTCGCGAGGATGCGGCAGAACGACCCGGCCCGCTCGAGCGCGACGGCGAGGTCGCCGGTGAACACGCCGGAGAGCACGGCATCGACGAGGTCGCGCACGTCCTGGGGGCCGGGTGGTCGGGGGACGCCGGCGATGGCCTCGTGGACGGGGGCGGCGTCGACCCCGAGGCGGTACCGCAGCGTCACCGTCTGCGGGTCGCGGCGGACCCACTCGCGCAGCACGTAGAGCCGCCAGAGCGCGCCCGGCAGGGAGTTCGGGGCGGCGTCGGACCACAGGCCGGCGACGACGTCGAGCCCCTCGGTCTCCACGAGGTGGACCAGGCGCTCGACGACCTCCGGGTCCTCGGTGTCGCGCGCGCGGTGGACGATCGCGTGCGCGGTCGTGTGCGCGACCTGGTCGCGGAGCGCGGGGTCGAGCTCGCCGGGGAGCTCGTCGGCGTCGCGGGGGTCGAGCATCGCCGGGCGGCGGGGTCGTTGCGTGCGGTCGGACCGACCGGGGTCGGGCCGGCCTGCGGGGGTGGCGGGGACGTCGTCGGGCACGCGCCCAGTGTCCACCCGGTGGGGGCCCGGTCGCACCGTCCCGGTACCCCCGCCGTGGCGGACGACCAGCGACCCGAGGCCCCGGCGAGGCGGCACCCCCGTTCGCCGCGCCGCCGAAAGCACCCCGCCCTACAGTGACGAGAGGGGCCTCGACCGGCTCCGGGACGGAGCGGAGGACGAGATGTCGAGCAGCGACGCAGCAGGTCACGCGACCGTGAGCGCACGCAGCGCGCACCGGAAGGCGATCGGTCTGGCCGTCGCCGCCGCCGTCGGCGGGTTCCTCTTCGGCTTCGACAGCTCGGTCATCAACGGGGCCGTCGCTGCGATCGAGGGCCAGTTCGACCTCGACTCGGCCGTCACGGGGCTCGTCGTCGCGATCGCGCTCCTCGGCTGCGCGCTCGGAGCGTGGTCGGGCGGCCGGCTGGCCGACCGCTGGGGCCGCACGCGCGTGATGGTGTTCGGCGCGATCCTGTTCTTCGCGTCCTCGATCCTGTCCGCGATCGCGTGGTCGGCGTTCGACCTCGCGATCTGGCGCTTCATGGCGGGTGTCGGCATCGGCATCGCGTCCGTCATCGCCCCGGCCTACATCGCGGAGATCGCGCCGGCGCGGCTGCGCGGTCGCATGGGGTCGCTGCAGCAGCTCGCGATCACGGTCGGCATCTTCGCGGCGCTGCTGTCCGACCAGCTCCTCGCCGAGACGGCGGGCGGCGCCTCCAACGAGCTGTGGTTCGGGTGGGAGGCGTGGCGGTGGATGTTCCTCCTCTGCGTGATCCCGGCCGCCGTGTACGGCATCCTCGCGATGCGCATCCCGGAGTCGCCGCGCTACCTGGTGGCGAAGGGTCGCGACGACGAGGCGCGCGCCGTGCTGGAGTCCGTCCTGGGCCCGGACGAGGACGTCGACGACCGCATCGCACAGATCCACCGTTCGATCGCGGTCGACGAGAAGAACGCCCAGGAGGGGACGCTCAAGGGCTCGACGTTCGGGCTCAAGCCGATCGTGTGGGTCGGCATCCTGCTGTCGGTGTTCCAGCAGTTCGTCGGGATCAACGTGATCTTCTACTACTCGACGACGCTGTGGCAGGCGGTCGGGTTCGACGAGAGCCAGTCGTTCCTCGTCTCGACGATCACGTCGGTGACGAACGTCGCGGTGACGTTCATCGCGATCGCGCTCGTGGACAAGGTGGGTCGTCGTCCGATCCTGCTCATCGGCTCGGCGGGCATGACGCTGTCGCTCGGCATCATGGCGCTCGCCTTCACGCAGTCGAGCGGGACCGGTGACAACATCACCCTGCCCGACCCGTGGGGCCCCATCGCCCTGGTCGCGGCGAACGCGTTCGTCGTGTTCTTCGGGGCGTCGTGGGGGCCGCTCGTCTGGGTGCTGCTCGGCGAGATGTTCCCGAACCGCATCCGTGCGGCCGCGCTCGGCGTCGCGGCCATGGCGCAGTGGCTCGCGAACTTCGCGATCACCCTCACGTTCCCGCCGATGCTGTCGGCGTTCGGTGCCTCGATCCCCTATCTCATGTACGCGGTCTTCGCGGCGCTGTCGTTCGTCTTCGTCTTCAGCAAGGTCCCGGAGACGAAGGGTGTCGAGCTCGAGGACATGGGCGACGAACGCGTAGGCCGCACGGCGCACTAGCCCTCCTGCCGAACCCGGGGTCGCTCCCCACGGCGTCCGCCACCTGAGGAGCGACCCCGGGTTCGGCCGTGTCCGGGTCCTGTGAGCCCGGTCGGGAATTCCTTGCTCCGCACAATGGTTGCTGAAAGCAACTGCGAGGAGTATGCTTGCCTGCAGCAACCAAGGAGTGCCCGTGCCCGTCATCACCCCCGCCGCGACCACCGCGGACCCCGAGCTCGCACCCGACCCGTCCCCCGCGGCGGGCCTCATCCGCGCGCTCGACGAGCTGGCCCGCGCCCAGCGCGAGTCGGCCGTCCGCATCGCGCGCGACCTCGACATCCCGCGTTCGTCGTTCGGCCTGCTCCGCATGCTCCAGCGGTGCGGTCCCGTCCAGCTCGGGGACATCGCCGCGAAGCTCCGCGTCGACCTCTCCGTGGCCAGCCGCCAGGTGAGCCACCTGGTCGACGAGGGCCTCGTCCGCCGCACGGTGGACGACGACGACCGGCGCGCCCGGACCGTCGAGCTCACCGACGCGGGGCGCGGGCTCGTCCTGCGGGCGTACGAGCACATCGACTCCCTCGCCGCCACGACGTTCGCCGAGTGGCGCGACGAGGAGATCGTCGAGGCCACGCGCCAGATCGAGCGCGTGGCCTCCGCGGTCGTCGCCGGCCACGCCGCACCCCGCACGACCGGGTGACCGACGGCGCCCGGCGGCACCACCGCCGTCGGGCACGTCCCCCGACCGCCGCCCGCGCCGCCGCGCGGACCGGCCACCAGACCACCTGACACCGCCCCACGACACGCCGGCCCTCCGACACGGCCCCGTGAGCAAGGAACCTCAGCGCCTCATGACCAGCACCACCCCAGAACGCACCGCCCCGCCCGGCGGCGCCGAGTCGTCCATGACCCGTCGCGAGGTCATGGAGTCCCTCTCCGGGATCCTCCTCGGCATGTTCGTCGCGATCCTCGCGAGCTCGATCGTCTCCAGCTCGCTCCCCAAGATCGTCAGCGACCTCGACGGATCGCAGTCGTCCTACACCTGGGTCGTCACCTCGACCCTGCTCGCCATGACGATCTCGACCCCGATCTGGGGCAAGCTCGCCGACCTCACCAACCGCAAGGTCCTCATTCAGGTCGCGCTCGTCGTCGCGGTCGTGTCCTCCGCCCTCGCCGGCCTGTCGCAGAACGTCGGGACGCTCATCGCGCTCCGCGCCTTCCAGGGCATCGGCGCGGGCGGCCTCATGGCCCTCGCCACCGTGCTCATCACGGACATCATCTCGCCGCGCGAGCGCGGCAAGTTCATGGGGCTCATGGGCGGCATCATGGCCGTGAGCCAGATCGGCGGACCGCTCCTGGGCGGCGTCCTCACCGACGCCGTGAGCTGGCGCCTCAACTTCTTCGTCGGCCTGCCGTTCGCGATCGCCGCGATCATCGTGCTCCAGCGCACGCTGCACCTGCCGAAGGTCGCGCGCCGCGTCGTCCGGATCGACTACTGGGGCGCGATCCTCATCAGCGCCGGCGTGTCCTCGCTCCTGCTGTGGGTGACGTTCGCCGGGCAGAACTTCGAGTGGCTCTCGTGGCAGACCTTCGCCATGGTCGGCGGCGCGGTCCTCGCGCTCGTCGGTGCCGTGCTCGTCGAGCGCGTGACCCCCGAGCCCCTCATCCCGCTGCACCTCTTCAAGAACCGCACGTTCGTCCTCGCGGTCGTCGCCTCGGTCGCGGTCGGCGTCGCGATGTTCGGCACCGCCGTGTTCCTCAGCCAGTACATGCAGGTGGCGCGCGGCAAGACGCCGACCGAGTCGGGTCTCCTGACGGTCCCGATGATCATCGGCACGTTCGTCGCGTCGACCCTGTTCGGCCAGCTCATCACGCGGTACGGCCGCTACAAGGCCTTCATGGTCACGGGTGGCGCGGTCCTCGTGGCGTCGCTGTTCGCCCTGTCGACGATCGACTACCACACGAGCTTCACGCTCATCAGCGTCTACCTGTTCTTCCTCGGCGTCAGCATGGGCATGCTCATGCAGAACCTCGTGCTGGCCGTGCAGAACACGCTCGACGTCGACGAGATGGGCGCCGGCACCTCGACGGTCGCGTTCTTCCGCAGCCTCGGCGGCGCGATCGGCGTGTCCGTGCTCGGCGCGGTGCTCGCGACCAAGGTCACGACGTCGATCCAGGACGGCCTGACCACGCTCGGCATCCCGGCCGACTCGATGGGCGGCGGCAACGCCGTGCCCGACGTCTCGACCCTGCCGGCGCCGATCAAGGACCTCGTCGAGAAGTCCTACGGCGACGGGATCGCCGAGATCTTCCTCGTCGCGGTGCCGCTCGCGCTGATCGCGCTGATCGCCGTGGCGTTCCTCAAGGAGGTGCCGCTCGGGACCAAGACCGGCCTGCAGGAGCGCCTCGAGAAGGAGGCTGCGCTCGCCGGCAGCGAGGCCCCCGTCGACGCGACCCCGGACCGCGTGACCCTCACCGAGGAGACGGAGTCCACCCTCCTCGAGGCGTTCGAGCCGGCGGGCGTGGTCGACGACGAGCGGACGGTCCGCTCGTCCCGCTGAGCCACCCCGCACGCTGGGTGCAGGGAATATGCGGTCTCGAATCGGTTCGGGGCCGCATATTTCCTGCACTCGGCGTGTTGGTCGGCCGTCCAGCGGGTGAGGTTTTCGGACGGGCGTGACCGTTGGCCGTCCCGGGCGTCATGATGGGCGTGTGCCCGCCGAGACCGCTCCCACCCGCACCGTTCCCGACGCCACGCGCGACGCAGAGCCGGACGTCGCGTACGTCGACCTCGAACGTGAGCTGCGGGTCCTCCTGCGCCGCGGCGGGGCGGCCGCGACCGCCATGGCACGCCGGATCCACCCGGACCTCGAGGCCAGCGCCTACCCGCTGCTCGCGCACATCGCCGACCACCCGGGTGTCCGCGGCTCGGAGCTCGCCGCGCACTTCGGCGTCGGGCGGGCGACGATCTCGCGCCAGCTCAGCCGGCTCCACGCCCTGGGCCTCGTCGCGCGCGAGGTCGACCCCGACGACTCGCGCGGACAGCTCATCACCCTCACGCCCGACGGCGAGACGCGGCTCCACGCCGCGCACAGCGGTCGGGTCACCTCGATCACCGAGGCGCTGGAGGGATGGGACCGGCGCGACGTCGCGACGCTCGCGTCGCTCCTGCACCGCTACTCCGAGGACGTCGTGCGCTGGTCCGCGAACCGGTGACGGCTCGCACCCCCGCGGCGTGACCGTGCCCGACGGCGACCGTCCGGCCCGCGGCCTCGTCGCGCCCGCGATCTCAGGGCCTCGGCGACGGCGTCGGATCCTCGTCGCCCTCGTCCTCGGGCTGGTCGTGCTCGCGGGGCTCGTCGTCGCGACGCGCGTGCCCGACCCGTGGGGGGACGTCGGCGGTGACGTCCTGTACGCCGTCGCGACGTACGTCCTGGTGGTCCTGGTCCTCGCGCGCGTCCGCCCCGTCGTCGCGGGCGCCGTCGCGCTCGGCTGGTGCTGGGCGGTCGAGGCGCTGCAGGCGACGGGCCTGGCCGCGGCCGTGAACGACGCGGTCCCGCCCGCGGCGTGGCTGCTGGGCAGCACGTTCGCGGTGCGGGACCTGGTCTGCTATCTGGTGGGCGTCGGGCTCGCGTGCGCGGTCGACACGGGGGCCAGCGCCCGGTCGGCTACTCCGACGCGGCCTGGAAGGTCAGGCTGACCGAGTTCATGCAGAACCGGTCGCCCGTCGGGGTCTGGGGCGCGTCGTCGAACACGTGGCCCAGGTGCGACCCGCAGCGCGCGCAGCGCACCTCCGTCCGCACCATGCCGAGGCTGCGGTCGGTGAGGAGCTCGACGCGGTCTCCCGCGAGCGGGCTGAAGAAGCTCGGCCACCCGCAGTGCGAGTCGAACTTGGTGTCCGACCGGAACAGCTCGTTGCCGCACGCCCGACACGCGTAGACGCCGACGCGCTTCTCGTCGAGCAGCTCGCCCGTCCAGGCGCGCTCCGTCCCCGCCTGCCGCAGCACGGCGAACTCCTGCGGTGACAGCTCGGCGCGCCACTCGTCGTCGGTCTTGACGACCTCGTAGGGCTGGTTCTCGTGGGTCTGGCTGGTCATGATCCACCTCCGACCATCCCAACCCCGCGCCCCGCCGCGCTGTTCCCGACCGTCACCCTCCGTTGTGGGCGTGAAATGGGCCCGGTCTCGACGAGGAGACCGGGCCCATCTCATGCCCACAACCGGGTGGGCGACGAGTCAGCGCGGGCTGGACGTCGAGTAGACGGTGCTCGAGCCGCCGGCCGGGCGCTGCGCGCGGCCGCGGCCGCCGCGGCGGCGACCTGCGGACTGGCCCGTCGAGCCGTTCCCGGTGCCCGAGGCGCCGCGTCCGTCCCGGCCGCCGCCCTCGGGGCGACCCGCACCCGACGCGCGCTGGCCGCCCTGGCCGCGCTGCGCCGTCGTGCCCTGGCCGGCGCCCTGGGCCGCGGGACGGCCGCCGCCCTGCCCGCCGCGGTTGCGGCGCGACGCGCGAGACCCGCCGTTGGTGGACGTGGTGCCGCGCTTCGCCTGCGTCTGCGGCGGTGTGATGTCCGCCGGGCGCACGTACTCCGCGACCTCGCCGACGAGGCCCTTGATCGTCGCGTCGCCGGGCGCGACCGGCTTCGGCTGGGCGGTGATCTTCGCCTTGCGCGTGAGGTCGCGCACGTCGCCGCGCTGCTCCGGGAGCATGACGGTGACGACGACCCCCTCCGACCCGGCGCGCGCGGTGCGGCCCGAGCGGTGCAGGTACGCCTTGTGCTCGGCCGGCGGGTCGACGTGCACGACGAGCTCCACGTCGTCGACGTGGATGCCGCGCGCCGCGATGTCCGTCGCGACGAGCACCTTGACCGCGCCCGAGGAGAACGCCTCGAGGTTGCGCTCGCGCGCGCCCTGGCCGAGGTTGCCGTGCAGGTCGACGGCCGGGACGCCGTTCGCGGTGAGCTGCTTCGCGAGCTTCTTCGCCTGGTGCTTGGTGCGCATGAACAGCACGCGGCGGCCCGTGCCGGACGCGAGCTCGTGCACGATCTGCTTCTTCGCGTCCGCGTCGCGCACCGCGAGGATGTGGTGCGTCATCTGCGGGGGCGCCGCCGCGGCGTCGTCCACCGAGTGGCGCACCGGGCTGCTGAGGTAGCGCTTGACGAGCTGGTCCACGCCGTTGTCGAGCGTCGCGGAGAACAGCATGCGCTGACCCTGCTTCGGCGTCTTGTCCATGATGCGCTTCACGCCGGGCAGGAACCCGAGGTCGGCCATGTGGTCGGCCTCGTCGAGCACCGTGATCTCGACGCCGTCGAGCGTGAGCAGGCGCTGGTTGAGGAGGTCCTCGAGGCGGCCGGGGCACGCGATGACGATGTCCACGCCCTTGTCGAGCGCGGCGACCTGCCGCGACTGCGCGACGCCGCCGAAGATCGTCGTCGTCACGAGGCCGAGCGCCTTCGCGACCGGCTCCATCGTGGCGTTGATCTGGTTGGCGAGCTCGCGCGTCGGGCACAGCACGAGGGCGCGCGGCCGGCGCGGCTGGCGCGACGACTTGGCCCACGACAGGCGCGAGACGGTCGGCAGCGAGAACGCGAGGGTCTTGCCGGAGCCCGTGCGGCCGCGGCCGAGGACGTCACGGCCCTTCAGCGAGTCGGGCAGCGTGGCGGTCTGGATGGGGAACGGGGAGTCGATGCCCTGGCGAGAGAGCTCGCGCACGACAGGGGTGGGCAGGCCGAAGTCGGCAAAGGAAGTCACAGGTGATGGGCCTCTCGGGGCTCAAGGTCGGGGTCCGCCGCACGCAATCCGGGGGGATCTCCACGACGCGGGGCGCGCGGGATCGCGCTGCCCTCGAACCTCCAGTGTCTCATGCCGGACGCCGGAGCACGGGTGAGGTGCGTCTCGTCGCCGGTGGCACGCGCCGGGTCCGCCGCCGAACACGACATGGAGGACGTCAACGGCGTCTTCGCGACCGCCATGTCGTGCTCGACCGCGCGCGGAGTCGTTCTCGGCGGGCTCCGAGCCGTCTGTGGTGGAATGGCGCGCGTGCACGCGCCGACGCCCTCCCTCGCCGTAGCCCGAGCCGTGCTGTCCGACGGCGGGACCACCTCCGGAGGCGACGTCGCCTCCTCCGTGGGGGACGTCGTCGGGCAGGTGTGGGAGGCCGCGACGACGCCCGTCGCTCCCCCGGCGACCGCCGTCGTCGTGGCGATGGGCGTGCTCGCCCTGGCGGTCGTGCTGGTCACGCCGGTCTGGCGCGTCGCGCGGCACGTCGTGACGATCGCGCACGAGGCCTCGCACGCGCTCGCCGCGCTGCTCACCGGACGGCGCCTCTCGGGCATCCGGCTGCACTCCGACACCTCCGGCCTCACCGTGTCGTCTGGCCGGCCGCGCGGGTTCGGCATGATCCTCACCGCGTTCCTGGGGTACGTCGGACCGGGCCTCATCGGGCTCGGGGCCGCCGCGCTCCTGCGCCAGGGCTACGCCGTCGGGCTGCTGTGGCTGCTCGTCGTGCTGCTCGCCCTCATGCTGCTGCAGATCCGCAACTGGTTCGGGCTGTGGTCCGTGCTCGTCACGGGAGCCGCGCTCGTCGGCGTGTCGTGGTGGGCGTCGCCCGACGTGCAGAGCGCCGTCGCCTACGCCGTCACGTGGTTCCTGCTGCTCGGGGCGGTCCGGCCCGTGCTGGAGCTGCAGAGCGAGCGGTCGCGCGGACGGGCGGCGACCTCCGACGCCGACATCCTCGCGCGCCTCACGCACCTGCCCGGGCTGTTCTGGGTCGGGGTGTTCCTCGTCGTCACGCTGGGCGCCGCCGTGCTCGGCGGCTCGTGGATCGTGGGGCGGGCGGCCTGAGGACGGCGCGAAGAGGCTGCCGCCGCCCGGCACGACGACGGGCCGCCCGCCGGAGCGGACGGCCCGTCGTGCGACCAGAGACGCGCCTGGAGGAGGAGGAGGACGCGTCGTCGAGATCGTCCGGCGCGGGCGCCGGGAGAACTGGTGGTGTCAGCCCTGAGGAGTCAGGACGAACGCCGGGCCCTGCGCGTTCGGGTCCGTGTCGAGCGTGAGGTTCGCGAGGGTCGGGGCCGTGGCGGACTCCACGAACACCTTCGCCTCACCGTCCTCGACCACCGTGTCGTCAGGCTGCGGGCCGGGCACGAGCGCGAGCTCGAAGCTGCCCGCCTGGTCCGCGGACTCGGCGATCCGCAGACCGCCTCCCTCCGGGACACCGGCCTGGGTCTGCAGGTCGTGGACAGCGGTACGGGCGTTGTCGGTCAGGGTGAGCACGAGAGCTCCTCTCGTCGCCGGGCGGGGCCTGCGGGACACGTCCGTGCGGCTCACGCCTGGCCGGCGTGACCTGCCGTCGGTGCACCCTCCCGCGGGCCCCTCGGTCCACTCCACCGAAACAAGAACGGGCTCGACTCGCAAGCGAATCGCCCGATTCTCACCGAATTTCTCACGGACCAAGACCGCGCGTGACAGCGCCCGACGACGCGCGTAGGGTCCGCGCCCGCGCGCCCGCTACACCCGCGGTCGGCAGCTCCTGCCGAGATCGGCGCTCCCGGTTGCCGATATCGGCAGGGACCGCCGACGTCGTGGCGAACTGCCGACCCGGGCGCGCGGGTAGCCTGTGCCTGGACGCCGCCGGGCGTCCAGGGCCTCTAGCTCAATTGGCAGAGCTGCGGACTTTTAATCCGTAGGTTGTGGGTTCGAACCCCACGGGGCCCACTCTCCGCGCGCGCCGCCCCGCGGGCGAGCGACCGCGGTCAGCGTGCACGACGGCGGACCACGACGTGCTCCGCTGCCACCAGTGCCGCGCACCCGAGCAGCACGACGGCGATCGTCGTCCAGCTCGCCTGGACGCACGCGTCGGTCGCGTCGGACGACAGCGGGTTCAGCCCGCCGAGCGGCTCCTCGATGCACGTGTACCGCTGTCCGTCGTCGGTGACGTCGCGAGGCGCCACGGTCACGAGCATCAGGCCCAGGACGAGCGTCGCGGTCGTGGCTGCGAGGACGGCACGGAACCGACGACCCGGGGCACCACGGCGCCGCACCGCCGGCCACACCGCGGCGGCCAGGAGTGCGAGGAACGCGCACAGCACGAGGATCGTCCACATCGGTTGCCCGAGCGTACCGGGATCCGAGGACCGCATGCGGGCGGCGCGGCGCGTGCGCCTCGTGTTCATCCGCTGTTGGTTGTGCCCCGCACCGTAGGGCCGGAACGTCGGGTCATGGCGATGGAGGACGAGGACCGCGAGATCGACGTCGTGGTCGAGCGGATCAGTGCGCGCTTCCCGGAGGTGCCGGTGGACGACGTCCGCGACCAGGTGCTCGCGGAGCTCGGGCGCTACCAGACAGCGCACGTGCGCGACTTCGTGCCGGTCCTGGTGGAGAACGCGGTGACGGACGTGCTGCGGTCGGGCAGCCGACCGCCCCGGCCCGCGCGGAGGACGCCGCCGCCCGGCCGATGAGTCCGGGTGTGGGCGGCCGTCGGTAGGTTCACCGGCGGGTCGAGCGGCCCCCCCCCGACGACGAGGAGCACGCATGTCCTTCCAGGCCTATCTCGACGCGGTCGAGGACAAGACCGGCCTCACCCCGCGCCAGCTCGTCGACCTGGCGCACGAGCGCGGGTTCGACGAGTCCACGAAGGCGACGCCGATCCTCGAGTGGCTCAAGGACGACTACGGGCTCGGGCGCGGGCACGGCATGGCGATCGTGCACGTCATCACCAAGGGCCCGCAGATCTCGTCGAAGCACGTGGGGTCCGACGGCACGCACCGCGACGAGTCCGACACCCTGTGGCTCGACGGCAAGGCGACCAAGCCCGCCTGACGCACCGCGGACACCGCCCGGGTCGCCCCGCGCACCGCGGGCAGGGAGACCTCGGGGTCGCCCGTCGCCGGCCCCGGTGCACGCTCGACGAAGCCCCGGGTGCCCGACGACGTCCCGCGAGCGGGCGGCGTCGGGCACCCGGGCGTGCTGCCAGGTCAGGGACGGGGCGGCGTCAGAACGACCAGCGCTGGGCCTCGGTCTGGTTGCAGGTCCAGAGCTGGACCTTCTGGCCGTCGTGGAGCGGCGCCCCACCCTGGGCGTCGAGGCACTTGCCGGACTGCGGGTTGCGCAGGGCCTGGGTGCCGGAGTCGTAGACCCACTGCTGGGCGCCCGTGCCGTTGCACGTGTAGATCCACACGACGGTGCCGTCCGCGGTCCCGCTGCGGGCGACGTCGAGGCACTTGCCCAGCGCGCGCACGGTCCCGTCGGACCCGCGCGTCCACTGCTGCGCCGCGTTGCCGCTGCAGTTCGCGAGCTGGACCTGGTTGGTGTCGGTCGGGTCGGCCCACGGCACGTCGAGGCACAGCGCGGCGCCGGCGCGGATCGTCCCGGTGCCGGTCGGCAGGCCGCCGCCGGGGTTCGGCTGCTCGGTGCTGCCACCGTTGTCGCCGATGGGCGTCGCGGCGCCCGTGAACGGGTCCAGCTTGATGAAGGCGGCCTGGGGGTTGCCGTCGTGGACGAGCGACTCGTGCGCGCCGACGTCGTCGAACGCGAAGGCGTACGCCCGGCCGTTCGCCATCTGCTGGTGCGCGAGCTTGGCGTAGACGTTGGTGCGCGCGTCCTGGTAGAAGCCGGCGTCGCTCGCGTCGGGCTGGTTCGGGTTCGTCAGCGCCGTGGTGCGGATGAGCGCCGCGCACAAGGTGCGGGCGATCGGCCCGACGACGTGGTCGTTGGGCGCCTGGAGGTCCTTGTGGCACCCGTACACGCTCGACGCGTCGGGCTTCTTGAAGGCTGCGACCTCCTGCCCGGACGCGTTCCTGAACCGGAACCAGTCGCCGTCGACCCGCCCGCGGAACTGCGTGCCGGGCTCGTGGGAGAACGGCGTGACGACCATGTCGCGCGTGCGGTAGGAGTTCCACACCTCGGTGACGTACGAGTCGATCGACGCCGAGGAGATCTTGCCGACGTCGATCCCGTGCGACGGGTTGAGCGCGCGCAGGCGGCTCCCGTCAGGGGCGCGCTGCACGAGCCCGCCCCACCCCGCGCTCTCGAGGGCCGTGTAGAACGCCTCGTAGCCGTTCGGCGTGAGCATGCCCGTGCTGAGGACCTGCCCGTCGGCGCGCTGGACGCCCACCTGGTACGGCGCGGACCAGTGGTCCACCTGCGTGCTGTTGATCCACAGCCCGCCGTCGTTGAGCGTGTACTCGGTCCAGTTGAAGAGGATGTTCCGGTTGGGGTCGGAGTCGTTCTGGACCGCGGGCTGGACGAGCCGCCCGTCGAGCACGATCTGGAACGTCATCTTCTGGCCGTACGAGTAGTAGACGCGCCCGGACAGCTTCGGGAGCCGGATCGTCACGGACTGGCCGGGGCCGGGGCCCGCGATCGACGCGTCGGGCGCCGGGACGGGCACGGGCCCCACCCCGCCGGGCCACGGGTGGAACGTGCCGCCCGCGTCGGCCCAGCCGGCGACGCCGTCGCGCTCGCCGAGGACGTACAGGTAGATCGGCCCCTTGCCCGAGTCGTTGGTGATCGTGAGCGGGATGGTCGCCGGGACCGCGCTCGCGGGGGCCGCCGCACCGACGACCGCCCCGCTCACCGCGAGGACCGCCGCGCACAGGGCGGCCCACGCTCGTCTGCTTCTTCTCCGCCTGTCGAGACTCATGCCAGGTCTGCTCCTTGTTCGGTTGCTCCGTCGAAACCGCACTCGCCGGACGGCCCGGCGACGGCACTGCCGCACGAGGTGTGGGAGCGCTGCCACGACCGTAGCGGACGCCACGCCAACGCGCCAGGGAGCGCTCCCACGACGTCGCCGCACGGCCCCCACCGCACCCGGGCCTGCCCGGCACCTAGACTCGAACGAGTGCAGTGCCACCACTACGACGCCGGCCGGTGCCGGTCGTGCAGCCTCCTCGAGCTCGCTTACCCGGCGCAGCTCACCGGCAAGCAGGAGCACTGCGCCGACCTCCTCGCGCCGCTCGCGCCCGACCTGACCTGGCTGCCCACGGTCGACTCGGCGGAGTCGGGCTTCCGCAACAAGGCGAAGATGGTCGTGACCGGCACGACGGACGCCCCGGTGCTCGGCATCCTCGGCGAGGGCGGCGGCGTCGACCTCACCGACTGCCCGCTCTACCCGGCCGCGCTCCAGGCGTCGTTCCCGGCGTTCGCGGACTTCGTGACCCGCGCGCGGCTCGTCCCCTACGACGTGCGCGCCCGTCGCGGCGAGCTCAAGTACGTGCTGGTGACGCTGTCCCCCGACGGCGACCTCATGGCACGGTTCGTCCTGCGGTCCACCGAGTCGCTCCCCCGGGTCCGCAAGCACCTGCCGAGCCTGCTCGACGCGCTGCCGGCGCTGCGCGTCGTCTCGGTGAACCTGCACCCGGAGCACAAGGCCGTGGTCGAGGGCGAGACGGAGATCCTCCTCACGGACGCCGAGACGCTGCGCATGCGCGTCAACGGGATCGACCTGCACCTGCGCCCTCAGAGCTTCTTCCAGACCAACACCGACGTCGCCGCCGCGCTCTACCGCCAGGGCCGCGAGTGGGTCGACGACGCCGCGCCCGCCACGGTCTGGGACCTCTACTGCGGGGTGGGCGGGTTCGCGCTGCACGTCGCGGGACCGGGCCGGGACGTCGTCGGCGTCGAGACGAGCGCCGAGGCCGTCGCGAGCGCGCGGCTCACCGCGCGCGACGCCGGCCTCGACCGCGCGACGTTCCTCGCGCAGGACGCGACGGCGTTCGCGCTGTCGCGGCACGTCGCGCCCGACCTCGTCGTCGTCAACCCGCCGCGGCGCGGCATCGGGGAGACGCTCAGCATGTGGCTCGAGGAGTCCGGCGTCGGGCACGTCGTCTACTCGAGCTGCAACGCGACGTCGCTCGCGCGCGACCTCGCGCGCATGCCGTCGCTGCACCCGCGCGCCGCCCGGGTGCTCGACATGTTCCCGCAGACGTCGCACTACGAGGTCGCGGTCCTGCTCGAGCGCGGCTGACCGCGCTCGTACGGGTGCCGTTCACCCCGGCGCCGAGATCGACCCGAGCGTCCGAGATCGACCCTCCGGAGGCCGATCTGGCGACGGGCGGGCCGATCTCGCGGTCAGGGGCGCTCGCCCGCGCGCCGCGCAGCCTCGACGGCGGACGCCTCCAGCCGCTCCCGGTAGGCCGCCCACTCGGCCTCGTCGAGCGCGGGCAGGTTGCCCCGGCCGTCCCCCGCAGCGCCGTCGACGAGCTCCCGCACGATGTCCGCGTGGCCGGCGTGGTGCGCCACCTCCGCGAGCACGTGCACGAGCACCTGGTGGAGCGTGACGTCGCGGTTCTCCGGGCGCCACCACGGCACGTGGCCGGGCGCGTCGAGGTCGAGCGACGCCACGGTCGCGTCGCACAGCTCCGACGACCGGCGGAAGAGCTCCAGGATCTCCTCCCGACTCTCGTCCGCCGTGGCCCACATGTCGGCGTTCACGTCCGCACCGTCGGCGAACCAGGGCAGCTCCAGGTCGTGCGTGCCGCCGAACGCCTCGTGGAGATAGCCGAGCTGCACGCTGCCCACGTGCTTCACGAGTCCCAGGACGTTCGTGCCGGTGCGCGTGAGCGGACGGCGGACGTCGTACTCGCTCAGCCCCTCCGCCTTGGCCAGCAGCGCGTCCCGCTCCCGCCCGAGGTACCGCAGCAGCGTCGCCTTGGGGTCGTCAGGTGCCGTCCTCGTGCTCATCCACCGGACACTACCGACGCCCTCCCACGCCGGTGCCAGACTCGCCCCATGGGCACCGTCCACGCAGAGATCACCGACCGGCTCGCGTCGTTCGTCCTCGCGCAGCCGGTGTTCTTCGTCGGGACCGCCCCGCTCGCGGCGGACGGCCACGTCAACGTCTCGCCCAAGGGCATGGCCGGCACGTTCGCCGTGCTCTCGCCGCACCGCGTCGCCTACCTCGACTACACCGGGTCGGGCGCGGAGGCTCCCGCGCACCTGCGGGAGAACGGGCGCATCGTCGTGATGTTCTGCGTGTTCTCCGGGCCGCCCACCATCGTCCGGTTCCACGGCACGGGCCGGTACGTCGAGGCCGGGAGCGCGGAGTTCGACGCGCTGCGCGGGCACTTCGCCAAGACGGAGACCGCCGGGCAGCGCGGCGTCGTCGTCGTGGACGTCACGCGCGTCTCCGACTCGTGCGGGTTCTCCGTCCCGCACCTCGAGCTCGTCGAGGACCGCGACCTGCTCGACCGCTGGGCGGGTCGCAAGACGCCCGAGCAGCTCGACGACTACCGGGTCACCAAGAACTCGACGAGCATCGACGGCCTCCCCGCGATCGGCGAGCCCGCCGATCCTGTCGGCCCGTCGTCGCCGTCGAGCGCGACCTCTCGCCGACCGGTCGAGGCGTCCGCCACCTGACGTCGCGCGACGGCGCGACGGAGGCTGACCGCCCACCGGCCCGTCAGGAGCCGGGCGAGGTCGCGTCGAGGTAGGCCCGGCCGCGCGGGGAGAGACGGTAGCCGACGTCCAGGCTCTCGGTGAGGCCGAGCTCCTTGAGCCGGCGCACGCGAACCTTGAAGTCGTCGCGCGCCATCCCGAGGCCGGCGGCGAGCTCGCGCGCGACGACGCCCTCGTTCGCCGCGACCAACTCGAGGTACTGCCGGGTCCACGGCGCGGCGGCGGCGCGGTCCTTGCGGTCCAGCGCCGCGCGGATCTGCTCGACGGCGGCCGCGTCCAGGTCGGCGTCCTCGCGCAGCGCGACGCGCGGGTCGGGACCCGCCAGGCGGATGCCCACGCGGTAGAGGTCGCCCTCGCGCGCGGCTCCCCGGGCGAGCACGCGCTCCAGTGAGGCCATCCCCGCGAGGCGCGCCTCGTCGTCGGACACGAGCGGTGCGCCGTCCGGCCCGACCGCGACGCGCTCGACGGACGTCACCTCGACGACCCCGATCCGCGTCCGCTGGAGCGTCCCCACCTTCACGCGCGGCGTCGTCCAGCGGCGGAACGCGAGCGTCACCGTCCCGTCCTGGAGGCCGCGCAGCGTGCGGGCGTCGAGGAGCACGTCTCCGAGCGTACGACGCCGCCGCCCCGATCTCCCGAGGTAGAGCCCTGGTCATGACCAGGGCTCTACCTGGGTGCACCAGGGCTCTCCCTCGGCGGGGTCGGGCCCGGGGCCGGGTCAGGCGAGCTCGGGGCGGCGGGCGACGGTGAGGACGTGGGTGTCGGGCCAGTCGACGGGCTCGCCGGTCGCGGCGTCGTGCAGCGCGGCGACGGGCGCGAGGGCGTGCTCGACGACCCACTCGTTGCGCCACGCGCCGCTGCCCGGCTCGAGCTCGAAGCCGGTGTCGGCGAGCAGGTCGGCCCACCGCGGGCCGCTGAGGTCGCAGAACCGCTCGTGGCACTCGGACAGCCAGTTGTCGACGTAGTCCTTGCGGGTCAGGAACTCCATCGCCTCGCGCAGCGTGAGCCGCCACGACCCCGGCGCCAGGCGCTCGGGCGCGAACGCAGCGCCGGACAGGCGCGGGAAGTCGTGCGCGAACTGGACCAGGCGCGCGTCGGTGGACAGCGCGCCGACCCACGCGGCGACGTCCGCGCGCGCGAGGCCGTCGAGGTCGGCCCGCGCCCCGCCCGGCCCGTCCCCGGTGGCGGCGGCGCCGTCGTCGGTCCGCAGGGTGAGCACGACGACGCGGTCCGGCTCGGCCGGGCCGCACACGTCGGAGTTGATCCACACCCCGCCGGGCCGGGTGTGGGCGTGGACGCGGCGCGCGAACGTCTCAACGTCGCGCACGCCGTCCCCGTACGACGAGACCTCGTGCGTGAGGGCGATCGTGAGGGTCGTGTCGACCGTCGCGTCGGGCATCACGGACCGGTCGAGGATGTTGGCCTGCACGAACCACACGTGCGGGTTCGCGAACGCGCCCTGGGCCTTCTTGTGCTCGGCCTCGGCCACGAGGTGCCGCGCGACGTCGACCCCGAACAGGTCGGACTCGTGCAGGCGCGGCTCGCGCGCGACGTGCTCCAGGAGGCCGCCGGTCGCGCAGCCGATGTCGACGATCCGCCCGGGCCGCACGTGCGGCGCCACCTGGGCCCACTTGCGCGCCGACGCATCCTCGAACGCGGCGGCGTACGTGCGGTAGTCGCGCGTCGAGGTGAGGTCGCCGTCGCCCGAGACGACGGGGTCGGCGAAGATCCGCCGCACGTCCTCCACGAACCGGTAGCGCGCGTAGAACTCCGGGACGGCCGGGTGCGCGACGTCGCGCCAGCGCTCGTCGCCCGCGGCGATCTGCTCGACGACGTCCCACGGGCGGGCGGGCAGCTCACCGCCCGGCTCGGCGGCGTCGAGCTCCACGCCCGCGACGCGGTAGCCGAGCGCGCGGTACGCGTCGACGAGCGCGGGCGTCGAGCACGCGACGACGGTGTCGGCGGGGTCGGGCGCGACGCCCGTCGCCGTGGCGACGCTCGTGACGACGAGGTGCGCGAACCGGTCGTCCGGCGCCACGTCGGGCACCGGCACGACGACGGACCGGAGCCCCTCCCGGGTCGTCACGTTCTCGACGAGCGCCTCGCGCCGGTGGCCCGGCAGCGGGTTGCGGCGCGTGCCCGCGTGGTTCGCGGACGTGACCACCCAGACCACCTCGACGTCGGGCGCGCACCGCACGCGGTGCCCGTCGAGGTCGCGCACGAGCCCGGCGCGCAGCGCCCGGAGGTAGTCGACCTGGTAGCGCGTGACGACGTGGTGACGCCCCGGGAAGAGGACGCGACGGACCGGCGGGGACGCAGGAGGGTGCACGCGCACACCGTGCGGGGCGTCACCCCCTCGACGCAACCCGTCTCACCGCTCGGTCCCCCTCGGCGACCGCGTGTTCGCTCTCCGTGAAGGCCGCCGAGCGGGGAAACCCGCTGGTCGCCGGGGCGCCCGCCCCTGAGCGCTCCCCGATCCGGCTGGCCTGGACGCCCGTCCACGATGCGGAGCACAGGGGACGTATGGGACGGTGTTCGCGATGTTCTGGATCGTGGCAGGGGCTGTGCTCGTCGTGTCCGGCCTCGCGATCGCCGCGACGGCCGCCCGCGGCGCGCGCCGAGCCGGGTCGACCGGGGCGAACGGGATGGCGATCGCCGTCGGCGGCGGGCTCGTGATCTGGGGCGCGATCGCCCTGACCGTCGGGCTCCTCACGCAGGACTGAGCGCCGCCTCCCGCGCGTCGACGACCTCCGCCCCGGTCACCGCCCCGGAGAGCCCGCGCCGTCCGCGCGTGAACGGGACCGCGGCGACCGACACCACGGCGAACAGCCACGCGACCGGCGCGGCCACGTCGCCCACCACCGCGAGCGCCGCCGGGACGTCCGTCGGCAGGTCGGCGAGCAGGCCCAGCGCCCCCCACAGCGCGCCCCCGGCCGCCGCGCGGGCGACGCGCTGCGCCGTCGTGCCGGGCCGGCCCGCCCAGCGCGGCGCGAGCCACACGGTCCGCTGCCCCCAGGACGCGCCGCTGCCGAGGAACGTCGGCACGACGAACACGAGCGCGAACGGGACGAGCGTGCCGAGCAGCCACTGCGGCCAGTCCGTCCCGTCGGGCAGCGGACGCCCGAGCAGGAGGAGCACCGTGCGGTAGCCCACCTGGAGCACCACCCCGAGCGCGGTGACGAGCAGCGCGTCGAGCAGCATCCCGAGCCAGCGGCGCCACACCGTCACGGGTCGCGCCTCGTCCCGGCGCGCCTCGAGCTCCGCGGCGCGCGGCATCCACCGCAGCACGAGCGGCGCTGCGAGCGCCCCGAGGAACGCGCCGAGCGTGTTGGTCAGGACGTCGTCGACGTCCGCGACGCGGTACGAGCACGGGATGAGCCCGAAGATCCCCGTGTACTGGGTGGTCTCGACGAGCACCGACGCGGCCAGCCCGGAGAGCGTCGCGACGACGACGCCGCGCCCCAGGTAGCGCCGCACGAGCAGCCCCCACGGGACGAACAGGACGACGTTGAACACGACCTGGAGCACGGCCGCGCTGCGCAGGGTCGCGCCGGCGCCGAGGCCGGCGGTGTCACGCCGGATGTCGACCAGGGAGTGGAACGGCACGAGCTCCGCCCCCGCGACGCCGTACCGGGCGCACCACGCGGCGAGGTCGCCGCCGGGCAGCGGTAGGAGCGTGTACGCGACGAGCGCCACCCCGTAGACGGCGACGGCCGCGGCCCCGACCAGGCGGCGGCCGCTCAGGCCGCCGTACCGGCGCGACTGCCACGCGAGGGCGGGCACGAGGAACGCCGCGAAGACCAGCGCGCCGCCGATGACGCCGACGTACGCCGGCCACGTCCACCTGTCGATCACGCGCGGCTCCCGCCGTGCTGAGGGGCGGGTCGGCGTGCGCGGGTGCGGGTCGTGGTCACGGGCTCCAGTATCGCGGCGGCGCCCGCGGCGCCGCCCTCCGGCGCCCGCTGCCCGCCTCCCGGACGAGCGCCGACGACGACCGGCCTCGTCCCCGAGGACCTTCGGCGCGGCGTGCGGGCCGGACCGCGGCCTAGCGTGGAGGTGCGGTCGGTCGCCACGGCCCGCCGAGGGCTCACCGAGGACCGGTCCGGGGACCGCCCGCCGCGCACCGACCGGTGCGCGCGGCCCGACGGACGAGGTGAGGACGATGAAGGCGGCGCGGTACCACGGCAAGGAAGACCTCCGGATCGAGGACGTCCCGGAGCCCGAGACCAGGCCGGGCACCGTGAAGATCCGGCCCGCGTGGACGGGCATCTGCGGGTCCGACCTGCACCTGTACCTCGAGGGCCCCTTCCCGCCCGCGCCGTCGGAGACCGAGCCGCACCCGCTGTCGGGCGAGACGCTGCCCGTCGTGTTCGGCCACGAGTTCTCCGGGGTCGTGGAGGAGCTCGGCGAGGGCGTCGACGGGCTCGCGGTCGGGGATGCCGTGGTGGTCGAGCCGTTCATGGTGTGCGGCGAGTGCCCGCCGTGCCGCGACGGCCTGTACAACGCGTGCGTGAAGATGGGGTTCATCGGGATCTCCGGCCGCGGCGGCGGGCTGTCCGAGCACATCGTCGTCGAGCGCCGGTGGGTGCACCCGGTGGGCGACGTCCCGCTGGACCAGGCCGCGCTGATCGAGCCGCTGGCCGTCGCGTACCACGGCGTGCGGCTGTCCGGGGCTCAGGCGGGCGACACCGTCCTCGTGGGCGGGGCGGGGCCGATCGGCCTGCTGACGTGCGCCGTCCTGCACGCGATCGGGGCGCGGACGATCGTCACGGAGGTGAGTGGGGCGCGCAAGGCCAAGGCGCTGGAGACGGGCGTGGCCGACGTCGTGCTCGACCCGCGCGAGGTCGACGTCGCCGCGCGCGTGCTCGAGCTCACCGACGGCCGCGGCGCGGACGTCGCGATCGAGTGCTCGGGCGCACAGCCGGTGCTCGACACCCTGACCCACGCGCTCAAGGCGGGCGGCACGCTCCAGATCGTGGCGCTGTTCTCCGCGCGGCCGACGCTCGACGTCATGACGGTGCTGCTGCGCGAGCTCACGATCAAGGGCGCCATCGGGTACGCCGACGACCACCCGGCGGTCATCCGGCTCGTGCAGGAGGGCAAGGTCGACCTCGCCCCGTTCGTCACGAGCCGCATCGCCGTCGAGGACGTCGTGGAGAAGGGGTACCGCGAGCTCATCGACCACAAGGACGACCACGTGAAGATCGTCGTGTCGGTGTGAGACGGCGGCCCGCGGCCCTCCCCGTCCCCGGGGGCCGCGGGCCGCGCTCGACCCGTGCTCGTCGACGCGCCGCGCTCGACCTGCGGCGCGCCGCCCGGCGTGCCACGGTGGAGGCTCACGAGGCCCCCGGGAGGTGCCGCATGGACGTCCTCGCCGCCCACGGCGACGCGATCGGCGCGTTCGACGCGCTCGTCCGCCCGCTGCGCGACGACCAGTGGGCGCTGCCCACCCCGGACGCCGACTGGACGGTGCGCGACCTCGTCAACCACCTCACCGCCGAGCAGCTCTGGGCCCCGGAGCTGCTCGCCGGGCGCTGGATCGAGGACGTGGGCACCGTCTTCGAGGGCGACGTGCTCGGCGACGACCCGGTGGACCGGTGGGTCGACGCGTCCGTCCAGGCCCGCGAGGCGTTCCTCGCTCCCGACGCCCTGGACCGCCGCGTGCACCTGTCCTACGGCGACGAGTCGGGCGCGGAGTACTGCGCCCAGATGACGTTCGACCTCGTGGTGCACGCGTGGGACCTGGCCCGCGCCGTCGGGGCGGACGAGGCGGGCGAGCCCGCCCTGGTCGCGTGGGCGCTGCACTACGCGGAGTCGCGCTCGACGTTCCTCGAGCCGGGCCCGCTGTTCCGCGGCCCGCTCGACGTCGACGACGGCGCCGACGACCTCACGCACCTCCTCGCGCTCACGGGCCGCCGCCGCTGACGGTCGCACGCCGGGTGAACGTTCGCGGAACGGTCTGCCCGGAGGCGGCCCCGGCAGGACGGGCGCGCGGGTCGCGCGCGAGACTGACCCCATGCCACCCACCGCTCCGGGTCGCACCCCGGACCAGCGCACGACGCACGCGCCGCCCCTGCTCCGGGCCGCGGCCGACCGCGGGGGCCGACCCCTCGTCGTCGGGCACCGCGGCAACTCGTCCGTCGCGCCGCAGAACACGCTCGCGGCGTTCGAGGCCGCGGTGCGCGCGGGCGCCGACGCGATCGAGCTCGACGTGCACCTCACGGCCGACCGGCAGGTCGTCGTGCTGCACGACGACGTCGTGGACGAGACGACGGACGGGACCGGCCGCGTGGACGGGCTCACGCTGGCCGAGGTGCGCGCTCTCGACGCCGGGTCGTCGTTCTCGCGCGCGTTCGCGGGCCAGCGCGTCCCGACGTTCGCGGAGGTCGCGCGGTTCGCCGTCGCGCACCCGGGTGTCGGGCTCCTCGTCGAGCTCAAGGGCGTCTGGTCGGTCGAGGACGTCCTGCTCGTGACCAAGCAGGTCGACGACGCCGGGCTTGCGGACCGGGTGCTCGTCCAGTCGTTCTGGCCCCCCACGGTCGCCGCGCTGCGCGACGCCGCCGGGCACCTCGACCGCGCGCTCCTGCTCGCGCTGCACCCCGACAGCCTCGCCGAGCTCGTCAGCGTGTGCGCGGACCTGGGGGTCGTGGCCTGCAACCCGGAGGTCGCGCTCCTCGCGCACGAGCCGGGCCTCGTGGACACGCTCCGCGGCGCGGGGCTGCGCGTGCACGCCTGGACCGCGAACACGACGGACGAGTGGGACGACCTCCTCGCGCAGGGCGTCGACGGCATCATGACCGACCGGCCGGACCGGCTCGCCGGCTGGCTCGACGCGCGGTTCGAGGATCCTCGGCGGGTGAACCGGCCGCCGCGCCCCTAGCGTGGACGGATGAGCGCCACCCCGACGCCCTCGCCCGGTCCGCTCCCCACCCCGCCCGACCCGTCCGACCCCTCCGGCCCGGGAGCCGCGCGCGCCCCGGCGGTGTGCGTGCTCGCGCTGACACCGCTGCTCACCGTGGAGATCGAGCCCGCCGGGCCGTACGAGACCTCGCCCGAGGTGCACGTCCACCCCGGCGGCCAGGGGCTGTGGCTCGCGCGCATGGCGTACTCGCTCGGCGCGCAGGTCGTGGTGTGCGGCCCGTTCGGCGGGGAGACGGGCACGGTCGCGGCGCACCTCGCGCGCGCCGAGCACCTCGACCTGCGCGCGACGACGACCGGCGGCAACGGCGCGTACGTCCACGACCGGCGCAGCGGCCACCGGGAGGAGGTCGTGACGATGGACCCGTTCCCGCTCAACCGCCACGAGGTCGACGACCTGTACGGCACCGTCCTCGTCTCCGGGCTCGACGCCGCGGTGACCATCCTCACCGGGTCGGAGACCGCGATCGGGGTCCCGGCGTCGTTCTTCGGGCGGCTCGCGCGCGACCTGCACGCCTCGGAGCGCCAGGTGGTCGCCGACCTCTCCGGGGAGCAGGCGCGCGCCGTGGCCGACGCGCCCGGCGCGGTGCTCAAGATCAGCCACGAGGAGATGGTCGACGGCGGGTTCGCCGACGACGACACCGAGGCGGCCCTGCTCGCCGCCGCGCGCGGCATGGTCGACGCCGGGCCGCGCGCGGTCGTCGTGTCGCGCGCGCACGACCCCTCGCTGCTCGTGACGCGCGAGCACACGTACACCGTGCGCACTCCGCGCATCACGACCGTCGACCACCGTGGCGCGGGCGACTCCATGACGGCCGGCATCGCCGTCGGGCTGGGCCGCGGCCTCGAGCTCCCGGACGCCGTGCGCCTGGGCGCCGCGGCGGGCGCGCTCAACGTCACGCGGCGCGGGCTCGGCACGGGCCGCCGCGACCAGATCGAGCGCCTCGCGCGCCGCATCACGGTGCGCGAGGCCCGCACCTGAACCCGGCCGCCGGGCCGGCTACCCCCACCCCCCGACCCCGACCCCCGACGACAGAGGAGAACCACCGTGCGCGCCCTCGTGACCAACGACGACGGGATCGACTCCCCCGGCCTGGCGGTCCTCGCCGGGGCGGCGCTCGACGCCGGCTACGAGGTCGTCGTCGCGGCCCCCGCCCGCGAGTCGTCGGGCGCCAGCGCGTCCCTGCTCGGCGCCGAGCGCGACGGGCGGCTCGCCGTCGAGCCGCGCCGCGCGCCGGGCCTGCCCGACGACGTGACCTCCTACGCCGTCCGCGCCGCCCCCGCGCTCATCGCCTTCGTCGCCGCCTACGGCGGGTTCGGACCCCGGCCGGACCTCCTGCTCTCGGGGGCGAACAAGGGCGCCAACACCGGCAACGCGATCCTGCACTCCGGGACGGTCGGCGCGGCGCTGTCGGCGATGACGCACGGGATCCGGTCGCTCGCCGTCTCGGTGGACGCGGCGGAGCCGCAGCACTGGGACACCGCGCGCCTCGTCACCGACCACGTGCTCGCGTGGATGGACGACGCCGCGTCGCGGGACGTCCCGCTCGACCGCCGCACGCTCAACGTCAACGTCCCCGACGTCCCGCCGGACCGGCTGCGCGGTCTGCGCCAGGCGCCGCTCGCGACGTTCGGGCTCGTCCAGGCGAACATCCACGAGGACGGCGACCGGCACCTGGTGCTCCAGTACTCCGGCACGGAGCGGCACTCCGAGCCCGACTCCGACACCGGCCTGCTCACGCGCGGGTGGGCGACCACGACCCTCCTCGTCGCGCCGTACGCCGACGTGACGGTCGAGGTCCCCGGCCTGACCTGATCCGCTCGCCGTCGGGCGCGCCGGGGACGCGTCCGGGTCCCGTCCTCAGGTACCGGGTCGGCGGTCGTCGTCCTCGCGGACGCCGTCCCCGTCGTCGGCGGGGTCGCGCGGCGCCCCCGCGTCGGGTGCGTCGCCCGGCGCGTCGTGGTCCGGCACGGCGCCGTGCTCGGCCGTGCGCTCGCGCTCGTCGATGACGTCCTGACCCGGCCCGGCGAACGCGCGCGACCGTTCCTCCCCCTCGGGCGTCCCGCTGAAGAAGGCGGACTCCGCGGCCTCGGGAGTCGCGTCGCCGTGCACGTCGTGCCCGACGGCGGGGAGCGGCCGGGTCCCGCCCGGCACCTCGGCGTCGTGGCCGGCGCGGTCGTGACCGGCGCCGGCGTCCACGTCCCGCTCGTCCGGGCGCCCCGCCGGGCCGGGCACGACCCCGACGAGCCGCGTCGGGTCCTCGCTCGGCGCCGCGCCGGCGCCCTTCCCCGCGCGCCGGATCGTCCCGAGGACCACGGGCGCGTCGGCCCGCCGCGACCCGCGCTCCGCGGGGAGGCGCGGCGGTCGCGCCGGGGCCACGGGGACCCCGTCGCCGCCCGTGCCGGTCCCGTCGGGCCGCTCGGCGTCCGCCGCGGCGGGCTCGCCCGGCTCCCCCGGCAGGAGGTCGGCGGCGTCCGCAGCGCGCTCGAGCCGGGTCCGGGGCAGGCCCTGCGGGGCGGCGCGCTGCAGCCAGTCGACCAGGCCCTCCCGGACGAAGCACCGCAGGTCGAACAGCGTCGGGGCGTCGTGCGCGCTGACGAGGGCGCGGACCCGCACGAGGCCCCCGACAGCGTCGGTCACCTGGAGGATGCCGACGCGCTCGTCCCACAGGTCGGTGAGCGCGAGGAGACGCCGCAGCTCGGCCCGCATCGGCCCGACCGGCACCTCGAAGTCGAGGTCGAGCTCGACCGTGCCCAGCAGGTCGGCGGCGCGGCGGGTCCAGTTCTGGAACGGCGTCGTCGTGAAGTACGTGGACGGCATGATGAGGCGGCGGTCGTCCCAGAGGTGCACCACGACGTACGTCATGGTGATCTCCTCGATCCGCCCCCACTCGCCCTCGAGCACCACGACGTCGTCCACGCGGATGGCGTCGGTGAACGCGATCTGCATGCCCGCGAACACGTTCGCGAGCGACGTCTGCGCGGCGAGGCCCGCGACGATCGAGATGAGCCCCGCCGACGCGAGCAGGCTCGCCCCGGCGGCGCGCGCGGCGGGGAACGTGAGCAGGATGCCCGCGACCGCGCACACGACGATCACCGCGACGGTGAGCCGGCGCAGCACCGTGATCTGCGTCCGGACGCGGCGCGCGTGCCGGTTGTCCGCGGTGTCCATGCGGTAGCGCTGCAGCGCGGAGTCCTCGAGCACGAACGCGATGGCGCCCACCCACCACGCACCGGCCAGGATGAGCGCGATGAGCAGGAGGTGCTCGACCGCCGGGCGCCAGGGCGTCGAGGCGTCGGTCGTCAGACGGACCGCCACCCACACCGCGACGACGGTCAGGACCGCGCGGTCCGGTCGGCGCAGCCGCCGCGACAGGTCGCGCGCGAGCTCGCTGCGCCGGCCGGCCCGCCGCACGACGGCGGAGATCACGGTCCCCAGGACGAACGCGACGACGACTCCCGCCGCGACCGCGCCCAGCGTGACGAGCACGTCGGTCGTGTTCTCCAGCTCCGTGTCCATCACCTCAGGCTAGGCAGGGCGACCGGGGGTCACCTCCGGGCGGTCGCTCGTGCGGGCCGCGCGGGCCGGGCCTACCGTGGCAGGCATGATCTCGTGGGAGCTCGCGCTCGCGCTGCGCGACGCGGGCGTGCGGTGGTCGCCGGCGTCGGGCGACCGCTTCCGCCTCCTCGCCACGGGCGGCGACGGCGACGTCTTCACCGTGAGCGACATGACGATCGAGCCGCACGAGTTCGACACCGGCGTCGTGCTCGGCTTCAACGGGACGACCGAGTGGGCGCTCGACTCGGTCGCGCTCGAGGACGCGCTGTGGCACCCGCTCGAAGAGCAGCTCCGGGAGCTGCTCGGGGGCACCTTCCGCGCGCTCGAACGGTCGGACGCCGGGTACGTCGTCCGCACCGAGGTGCTCGACGACCTCGGCACGTTCGCCGCGGCGGACGCCGCCGACGCGTACGCGCGGGCCCTGCTCGCGCTCGTCGCCGCGAGCACCGGGGACCCGCCCTGACCCGCGGGCGCAGGGCGAGCTGGCTCGACGACGTGCGACGCGCCCCGTCCGTCGTGCGCCGCGTGCTGCGCGCGCTGGGCGACGAGCCGCCCCCCGCGGTCGATCCCGAGCCGCCCGAGGTGTCCCCCGACCTCGTCCCGCTCCTGCGCGAGCTGGGGACGGCGCTGCTCGACTCCGGACGCTCCGTGACCGACGTCGAGGACGACCTGGAGGCCGTCGCGCGACGCTCGGGCGCGTCCACCGTGGGCACGCTCGTCCTCCCCACGGGTGTCTTCGTCCGGGTGAGCACGGCGGGCGGCACGGTCGCCGACTTCGCGGGTGCTGCCGCGAGCGGTCTCAACCTCGACCAGAT
The DNA here is from genome assembly GCF_024124905.1 of Cellulosimicrobium cellulans. Classification (GTDB taxonomy): domain Bacteria; phylum Actinomycetota; class Actinomycetes; order Actinomycetales; family Cellulomonadaceae; genus Cellulosimicrobium; species Cellulosimicrobium cellulans_G. The sequence goes on along the minus strand of NZ_JAMXST010000007.1, from coordinate 135,530 downwards.
CGGGGCGCTCACGACCCTCGTGCGCCGCCTGCGCACGACCGACGTCCCGCTCGCCGACGCGCGGGCCGAGCTGCGCGCGATCGTGGAGCGGCCGCCCCGCTTCGGCGCGGTGCTCACGATCGTCGGCCACGGGCTGCTCACGGTCGGGTTCGGCCTCGTGCTCAACCCCACCGCCCGGCTCCTGCCGGTCTACCTCGCGCTCGGGATCCTCGTCGGCGCCCTCCGCTGGCTCGGGACGCGGTGGCCGACGCTCGCCACCGCCCTGCCCGTCGTCGCGGCGTTCGTCGTGACGCTCCTGGCGGTCGACGTCGTCCACCCCTGGCTCGGCGACGACCCGCTGAGCGTGCTCGTGCCGCCCCTCGTGTCGTTCCTGCCCGGCTCGGTGCTCACGGTCGCCGCGATCGAGCTGACGGGCAACCAGATCGTCGCCGGCGCGAGCCGGCTCGTCTACGGGGTCGCGCAGCTCCTGCTGCTCGTGTTCGGCGTCGTCGCGGGGGCCGCGGTCGCGGGCCCGCTCGTCGCCGCCCCCGCCGCGGACCAGCTCGGGTGGTGGGCGCCGTGGGTGGGGATCCTCGCCGTCGGGCTCGGGCAGATGTACTTCGCCTCGTCGCCGCGGGGCTCGCTCCCCTGGGTGCTGCTCGTCCTGCTCGGCGCGTACGCGGCCCAGCTCGCCGGGGCGCTCGCCGCCGCCCCGCTCGCGGGGTTCGTGGGTGCCCTCGTCATCGCGCCGCTCGCCGCGCTGGTCGAGCGGACGCCGCACGGACCGCCCGCCGCCGTCACGACCCTCCCGGCGTTCTGGCTCCTCGTGCCCGGGGCGCTCAGCCTGCTGGGCCTCTCGGACCTGGTGAACGGCGGCCCGGAGGCGGCCCAGGAGATCGCCAACGCGGTCGTCGCCGTGTTCGGGATCGCCCTCGGCACGCTCGTCGGGTCGGCCGTCACGCGGGACGCAGGACGGGTGACACGTACCCTCTTCACATCCTGACCACACGGTCGGCACCCCATTCCCGAGGCTTCCCCCCGTCAGGGGGTCCCGCTGGACGCACGTCTAGTTGAAGATGGAACAGCCGACCGGTCTCCGTGGTCCACCCTGCGACCAGACCAGCCGGCGTCGTGGTGAGAGGGCGCACGCGTCCCGCCCCGACCGCACGCCGTCGTGGTCACCCAGCGCTCCGTCCTGCGCAGGTGCACCAGGGATGGGAGCGCTTCCGCGCTCGACCGCCCGCGACCACGACCCGATGATCGGATCGCTCGCTTGACCACTGCACAGCACCAGAAGACCGCACCGCACACGTCCAGCACCACCGGCGCGTGCCCCGCCGCCCCCGGCGAGGCACGCTAGATGGGCCGCCACACCGCGAGCCGGGCCTCGCTCCCCGCAGCCCTCGCCTCCGCCGCGCGCCGCGGCGCGCAGGGCGCTGCCCGCGTCGCTCCCGGCCGTCGCCGGACCCTCGGGACCGGTGCCGCCGTGGCGGCCGTCGCGCTCACCGCGAGCACCGCCGCGGCCGCCTTCGCCGACGGCGGTGCGCCGTCGGCGGACGTGCCCGCCGACTCCTCGTCCGCGGCACCGACCACGTCGACCGCTGCCGGCACGGCGCCGGTGACCCTGGGCGCGATCGCGGCCGACCCCGCCACCGTCGACGCGGCGAGCGACGCCCTCGTGCGGGCACAGTTCCTCACCGGGGAGGGCGCCGCCGGGCTGACGCCCGAGCAGATCGCCCAGATCGAGGACGCGCGCACCCGGCTCAGCACGGCCGTCACCGCGGCCTCCCCGACCGACGGCTCGTCGGCGTTCGCCGGCCTGCCCTCGCTCGCCGACTCCGGGCTGGGCGGGACCGCCGACGACACGGCAGCCGACACCGCCGACGACGGGTCCGCCGACGACAACGCCGCGGTCGACACCGAGGGCGACGCGCTGCTGACCGCGTCCGACACCCTCGAAGCGAGCGTGCCTCACCTCGCCGAACGCGGCTCCGACCGTGCGAGCCGATCCTCGGCCCGCACGTCCCTCGAGGACCTCGCCGCCCTCCCGACGCTCGAGCCGACCGTGCCGGACCTGGCCACGGCGTCGGACGAGTCGTCGGACGAGGCGGAGACCGCGGCGGCACCCGACGCCGCGACGAGCGCTGACACCTCGACCGAGTCCCCCGAGGAGGACGCGGCGGCCTCCGAGGCGGCGACCGCGTCGCCCGACCTCACCACCGGGACGGCGACGGACGCCACCACCGACGCCGCCGAGACGCCGGCGCCCGCGGGGTCCACCGAGGAGATCGCCGCGCTGACGGCCGAGCTCTCCACGCTGCTCGACGCGGCCGGCTCGGGCGTGACCGTGCAGGTCGTGCCCGGTCCGCCGTCGGCCGAGGAGATCGCGGCACAGCTCGACCAGTGGGCCGCCTCCACGGCGGGCTTCGGCAACGGGCAGATCCCCGCGAGCGCCCTGTGCGAGCTGTCGTTCGCGCCGGGCGAGCAGCTCCGCTGCGACGCCGCCCACCAGATCGAGGCGCTCAACCAGAAGTTCCGCGAGACGTTCGGCGCGGACCTCTCCGTGACGGACTCGTACCGCTCCTACGCCTCGCAGGTCGCGGTCAAGGCGTCGCGCGGCTACTTCGCCGCGCCCCCGGGCATGTCGAACCACGGCTGGGCGCTCGCGCTCGACCTCGGCGGCGGCATCCAGGGCTACGGCACCGCGCAGTACGAGTGGATGCGCGCCAACGCGCCGGCCTACGGCTGGGACAACCCCGAGTGGGCCCGCGCCGGCGGCTCGAAGAACGAGCCCTGGCACTGGGAGTACGGCGACCTCTCCTGACGAGCCGCTCCCCCGACGACGGCCCCGGCACCGCGACGACCTCGCGGACCGGGGCCTCGTCGTCCGTGCCCGGCGACGCGGGGCGCGTCAGGTGAGGGCGTCCGCGAGGAGCAGCATCGTCACGAGGAACCCGGTGACGAGGTTGAGCCACAGGAACGCGCGCCAGCCCGCGTTGGCGCGCTCGCAGTCGTCGTCGCGCACGTCGCGGAACCGCAGCACATTGACGGCGTACGGCAGCGGGAGCAGCGCGGCGAGGACGCCGGGCCACGGGAGCACCGCGAGCACGACGGCCGCCGCGACGTACGCCGCTGCGGCGGCGAGCACGGTCGCGTGTGCGCCGATCGCCGTCGCGACGGACGCGATGCCGCCCTCGCGGTCCGCGCGCACGTCCTGCACCGCGCCGAACGCGTGCGACGCCATGCCCCAGAGCACGAAGCCGGCGAGCACGGGCCAGACGGACCGCGCGGAGAGGTCCGCGTCGACGAGCACGAGCGCGTACAGCAACGGCCCGACGAAGTGCATCGCCGACGTGAACGAGTCGAGGAACGGGCGCTCCTTGAACCGCAGCCGCGGCGCCGAGTACGCGACGACGCCGAACACCACGAGCGCGAGGACCGCGCCCGCGAGCGGGTCGCCGAGGAGCAGGAGCGCGACGAGGAACGGCACGTTGGTCGCGACGCACGCGCGCAGGATGCGGCGGTGCGTGACGCGGGCCGTCGCCGGGTCGGCCAGCGCGCCCTCGATCCCGCCCTTGCGCGGGTTGCGCAGGTCGCTCGCGTAGTCGAAGACGTCGTTCACGCCGTACATGAGCAGGTTGTACGGGACGAGGAAGTACAGCGTCCCGACCACGAGCGCGAGGTCGGCGCGCCCGCCGGTCGCGACGAGGTACCCCGCGGCGAACGGGTACGCGGTGTTGATCCAGGAGAAGGGCCGCGACGCGGCGAGCACGTCCTTCACCGCTCGTCCTCCGCGGCACGACCGTGCTCGGACCCGGTGCGCTCGCGACCGAGCACCGTCCACAGCCCCGGCATCCCGAGCGCGGCGGCGAGCGCGTACGCGAAGTCCTCGAGCGGCGCCCCCCACAGGTAGACGCCGAGGATCTTGTCCGGGTGGTAGACGTACAGGTCGGCGGCGATCATCAGCGTGTCGAACACGAGGGTGAGCACGCACATCACGACGGCCGTCCACACGAGCGGCCCGGGTCGCAGCCGGCGCAGCACGCGCCACGACACCGCGACGAGCACCGCGAGGACGACGACGTTGAGCACGAGGTTCGTCACGCGTCGCCCTCCGCCCGGCTCCGTCGCGCGGCGAGCACGCGCTCGGCGCCGCGCCAGCCCAGCAGCGCGGTGTAGCACAGCAGCGTCAGGAAGACCGCCTCCTCGACGGGGAGGTCGGGCGCGAGCAGGAGCCCCGTCATCCACGGGCTCTCCCCGCGCGCGAAGATCCCGAGCGCGAGGCCTGCGACGTCCCACGCGAGGAAGCCGACGACGCCGAGACCGACCGTGAGCGCGGCACGGCGCCGCTCCGCCCAGAACGCGAGGCGGAAGCGCCGGTCGAGCACGGCGAGGCCGCCGAGCGAGACCGCGAGCGCGCCGAGGTAGACCAGACCCGTCACCGGCGGACCTCGACCGGTCGCGCACCCGACGGCCGGATCCGCTCGGGCCGACGGCTCGCCGCGAGGTAGCCGGGGCGCAACGGCGTCGGCAGCGGGCGTGCCGACGTCTCGCCGAGCAGGCGCTTCGCGACGAGCTCGGCGCTGATGAGGCACATCGGCAGTCCCACGCCCGGGATGCTCCCACCCCCGGCGTGGTAGAGCCCGTCGACACGGCGGGCCGCCGTGCCGGGCCGCCACAGAGCCGACTGCCGGAGGGTGTGCTCCATGCCGAGCGCGCCGCCGCGCCACGACGAGAGCTCGGTCGCGAAGTGGGCGGGCCCGAGCACGCGCCGCGTGACGACCCGACCCGGGAGGTCCTCGATCCCGGCCCAGCGCCCGACCTGCGCGAGGTAGCGGTCCGCGAGCGCGTCGAGCGCGCGGCGCGACGCGGCGTCGGCGCCGAGCGTCGGGTCGGCGGGGAACGGGACGAGGAGGAAGAGGTTCTCGTGCCCGGGCGGGGCCGCGGGCGCGGACGACGACGGCCCGTCGGTCGCGGAGGTGCGCGACACGTAGAGCGAGGCGGGGTCGGGGACGCGCAGCCCCGCGGGGTCGCTGCGCCGGTCGGCGCCGAGCACGGCGTCGAAGTTCGCGGGCCAGTCGCGCGTGAAGAAGAGGGAGTGGTGCGCGAGCTCGGGCAGCGCGCCCCGCACTCCCGCGAGCACGAGCAGGGCCGAGATCCCCGGCCCCTTGTCGTCCCACGCCGCGGCGGGCAGGTCCGCCCACCGCGGGGCGAGGAGCGCGGTCTCCGTGTGGTGCCGGTCGGCGGCCGACACGACGAGGTCCGCCTCGACGAGCTCGCCCGAGGCGAGGCGGACGCCCGTGACGCGCCCGCGCCGTCGGGCACCGGGGGCCACCTCGATCCCGGCGACGTCCGCGCCGGTCCGGAGCTCGGCCCCCTCCGCGCGCGCGAGCCGCGCCACGGCCTCGATCAGCGTGTGCATCCCGCCGCGGGGGTACCGGACGCCGTCGACGAGGTCGAGGTGGCTCATGAGGGAGTACAGCGCGGGCGCGCGGTAGGGCGAGGAGCCGAGGAAGACGGCGTGGTACCCGAGGAGCTGGCGGAGCCGCGGGTCCTCCACCGCGCGCGCGGCACGGTCGGCGAGCGGCTCGCGCAGCAGCGCGGCGAGGCGCGGGAGACGGCGCAGCACCTCCGGCGCGAGCGCGCGGTCGGGCCGCTCGAACGTGGTGTAGAGGAAGTGGTCGAGCGCGAGCCCGTAGGCCTCGCTCGCCGTGGCCGCGTACGCGGCCACGCGGTCGCCGGCCCCGGGCTCGATCGCGTCGAGCCGGGCGCGGTTCACGCCCGGGCTCGCCGAGAGCTCGAACGTGGACGCCGCGCCGCCCGGTCCGTCGGGCTCGAAGAACACGCGGTAGGCCGGGTCGAGCGGCACGAGGTCGAGGTGGTCCTCGACGCGCGCGCCGAGGAGCGCGAAGAAGTGCTCGACCACCTCCGGCATGAAGTACCAGGACGGCCCGGTGTCGAAGCGGAACCCGTCCAGCTCGAGCGTGCCGGCTCGGCCGCCCAAGTCCGCGTGGCGCTCCAGCAGCGTGACGGCCGCGCCCCCGCGCGCGAGCAGCGCCGCGGTGGCGAGCCCGGAGATCCCGCCTCCGACCACGACGACGCGCGGTGCCCTCACGCGAGCACCTTCCGCGGGCGCGCGGGTCGGCCCGACGCCATCTGCCCGAGGAGCTGGCCGCCCGCCGCCCGCGCGGCCAGCGCGACCTTCACGGTGTCGGGGACGCGCACGCGCGCCCGCAGGATGTCCTCGGGCGGCGTCGCCGCGAGCCGGGCGAGCAGCCGCTCGTACACGGCGACGGTCGCGGCGACCGCGACGCGGGGTCGCACCGGGAGCCCCGGGAGCGCCGCCCGCGCCGCCGCGAGGTCCTCCTCGACCTCCCGGCAGAACGCCTCGACGTCGCGACGGCGCAACCGGCCCGGGACGACGCCGGGCAGGTAGGCGCGCCCGAGCTCGTCGTGGTCGGTGCGCAGGTCGCGCAGGAAGTTGATCTTCTGGAACGCGGCGCCGAGCGCTCGTGCCCCGCGGACGAGGACCGGGTCCGCGACCCGCAGGGGCTCCCCGGGGCGACGGCGCGCGTTGAGGAAGACCGCGAGGCACATGAGGCCGACGACCTCCGCCGAGCCGTACACGTACCGCTCGTAGCTCTCGCGGTCGTGCACGCGCACCGTGAGGTCCGTGCGCATCGACGCGAAGAAGGGGTCGACCTCGCCGTGGCCGATGCCGCACCGGCGGGCGGTCAGGGCGAACGAGTGCACGACGAGGTTCGTCGACCACCCGCGGTCGAGCGCCTTCGCCGTCTCCGCCTCCAGCTCGTCGAGGAGGTCGGCCGCACCGTCGCCGCGGCGCGTGTCCACGACCTCGTCGGCGATGCGGACGAGTCCGTAGACGGCGTCGATCCCGTCGCGCGTCGGCACGTCGAGCAGGCGCGCGCCCAGCCCGAACGAGGTCGAGTAGGACGCGAGCACGACCCGGCTCGTGCGCGCGGCGGTCAGGTCGTACAGCCGTGCCGGGTCGTTCTGGTCGCCCACGTCCTCGTCCCGTCTCCCGTCGCCGGGGCACCTCCCCGGACATTCCTCAGCATGCTGAGGAATGTAGGGTCGCACGGGACGCGCAGACTCACACCTCGGGAGCGCCCTCCGCCGCGTCGTGCGCCGCGACCTCGATGCGCCGCGGGCCCGCCTGCCAGGCCTCCCACGCCGACGCGATGATCTCGGGCAGCCCGTTCGTCGCCGTCCAGCCGAAGAGCTCGTTGATCCGGCGCGGGTCGCCGACGAGCTGCGGCGGGTCGCCCGCGCGCCGCGGCAGGACCTCCGGCGTGACGTCGAGCCCGCTCACGCGCCCGATCTCGTCGATGACCTCGCGCACCGACGACCCCTGCCCCGTCCCGACGTTGAACACGTCGAAGGGGCGCTCCGCGACGTCGAGGTACCCGAGCGCCGCGAGGTGCGCGTGCGCGAGGTCCAGGACGTGGATGTAGTCACGGATGCACGTGCCGTCCGGCGTCGGGTAGTCGTCGCCGAAGATCTTGGGCTGCTCGCCGCGCTCCAGGCGGTCGAGCACCATGGGGACGAGGTTGAGCACGGCGGGGTCGCCGAGGTCGGGCCAGCCGGCGCCGGCGACGTTGAAGTAGCGCAGCGCGACGAACCGCAGGCCCCAGGCGCGGCCGGCCGCGCGACCCAGCCACTCGCCGACGAGCTTGGTCTCGCCGTAGGGGTTGATCGGCTCGGCGTGCAGCTTCTCCTCGACGAGCGAGACCGAGGGCATCCCGTACGTCGCCGCCGAGGACGAGAACACGAGGCGGTCGACGCCGGCCGCCTGCATCGCGGTCACGAGGTTCGTGAACCCGCCGACGTTCTGCTGGTAGTACCAGGCCGGCTTCTCGACCGACTCCCCCACCTGCTTGCGCGCCGCGAAGTGGATCACCGCGCGGACGTCGTGCTCGGTGAGGGCGCGCGTCAGCACGTCCACCGCCTCCGGGGACGCGACGTCGACCTCGACGAGCGTCGCGTCGCCGACACGGTCCGCGCGACCGGTGCTGAGGTCGTCGACCACGACCACCTTCTCGCCGCGCTCCTGCAGGAGGCGCACCACGTGCGCGCCGATGTACCCGGCTCCGCCGGTCACGAGGATCGTCATGGCACCCACCCTAGTGGGGCCGCCCCGCTCCCCCCGCCGAGCTGCCGGACCCGTGGTGGCCGCCGCCCTACGCGTGGCCGTGGGCCTCGCGGTCGCGCAGGGCCGCCGTCTCGAGCTGGAACGTCGAGTGCTCGACGGAGACCGGGAAGTGGTGCGCGACGCACGCACGGACGCGCTCCGTGATCTCGAGCGCGTGACCGTCCCGGAAGCACGCGGCGTCGACGACGACGTGCGCGGAGATGGTCGGCAGCCCCGTCGCGACGGTCGACGCGTGGAGGTCGTGCACGTCCTCGACGTGGTCGAGCGAGAGGATGTGCGCCCGGACGTCGTCGAGGTCCAGCCCCTCCGGCGTGAACTCCATGAGCACGGCCGTCGCCTCGCGCAGGAGGCGGAAGGCGCGCGGGACGATGAGCAGCGCGATGAAGAGCCCGGCGATCGCGTCGGCCTGCTGGTACCCGGTCGTCGCGATGACGACGGCGGCCACGATCACCCCGACCGACCCCAGGGCGTCGTTGACGACCTCCAGGAACGCCGCGCGCAGGTTGAGGTTGGCGCGGCGCCCGGACGCGAGGACGGCGATCGCGACGACGTTGCCGACGAGGCCGACGATCCCGAAGACCAGCAACTCGGACGAGGGGACCTCCGGCGGCGAGAACAGCCGTCGGACGCCCTCGACGACGGCGTACGCGCCGACCGCGAGGAGGAGCGCCGCCTGCGCGAGGGCGGCGAGCACCTCGACGCGGCGGAATCCCCAGGTCCGGCGCTTGGTCGCGGGCCGCAGCACGAGCGACGCCGCGACGAGCGCCACGGCCAGCCCCGTCGTGTCGGTGAGCATGTGCGCCGTGTCCGTGAGGAGCGCGAGGCTCCCCGTGAGGACCGCGCCGACGGCCTGCGCGACGAGGATCGTCGCGGTGATCCCGAAGGCGACCGCGAGCCGCGCGCGGTGGTCGGGCGCGGCACCCCCCGCGCCGTGGTCGTGTCCGGCTCCCATGAACCCTCCATTCATCGTCAGTTACCGATGATATCGGTGATCGACGATGAATACCAGACCGGCTGCGCCGTGAGGCGCGTCACCGCGCGGGGTCAGGGAGCGAGCGCGACGTGCTCCGCGTCGGCGAGCAGGTGCGCCACCTCGGGCCGCACGAGCCGGTACCAGGACGAGCGCCCCTCGCGGCGGACCGCCACGACCCCGACGTCGCGCAGGGTGGTCAGGTGCGCAGAGACCGTGGACTGCGCGAGCCCCAGCTCGCGCGTGAGGTCGACGACGCGCCGCTCCGCGCCGGTGAGCAGGTGCACGATGGCGAGCCGGCTCGGGTCCGCGAGCGCGTGGAGCAGGCGCGCGACCGCCTCGTGGTCGTGCGCGCCGTCGTGCCGGGGGTCGCTCGCGGCGCTCGTCGTCACCAGCCGATCGTAGCGATCGGCGCCCCCGCGCTGTGCGACCTCAGTCCCAGCCGAGCTCGTGCAGGCGGTCGTCGTCGATGCCGAAGTGGTGCGCGATCTCGTGGACGACCGTCACCGCGACCTCCTCCACCACGTCCTCGCGCGTCTCGCAGATCGCGAGGGTGGGGTTGCGGAAGATCGTGATGCGGTCGGGCAGCGCCCCCGCCGCCCACATGTGGTCCCGCTCGGTGAGGGGGACGCCCTCGTAGAGCCCGAGGAGGTCGGGGTCGTCGGCGGGCGCGTCGTCCTCGACGAGCACCACCACGTTGTCCATCTGCGCCGCGAGGTCCTCGGGGACGAGGTCCAGCCCGTCGCGCACGGCGTCCTCGAACTCGGCCCGCGTCATCTCCACCACGCGACCATCCTCCCCCGTCGCGGGCACCGCCCGTGGCGTCGTCCCGCTGCACCGTCCCGCTGCACCGTCCCGCGGCACCGTCCGCGGGCAGGCCCGGCCGAGGAGGCGACCACGGGTCGACCACGACCCGACCAGGAGGTCACGGTCCCGCCGCTGTACACTGGCGCACGTTCCTGAGCCCCCATCGTCTAGCGGCCTAGGACCCCGCCCTTTCACGGCGGTAGCACGGGTTCGAATCCCGTTGGGGGTACGCGAGATCGCGCCGGGACCGGTGGCCACCAGCGGATTTACGGATCGGCTCATCGGTACGGTACGATCCTCTCGGTTCGAAAGCGGGCCACCACACCACCAGGTTCACTGGTGAAAACCACCGGGTCCCCTGGTGTTAAGGTGTGTCTCGCGAAGAACAGCAAGGCCCTGTAGCGCAGTTGGTTAGCGCGCCGCCCTGTCACGGCGGAGGTCGCGGGTTCAAGTCCCGTCAGGGTCGCGTGAGGCGAAGAGCCCGGTCGGCATCGGCCGGCCGGGCTCTTCCCCCATGGCTCTGTAGCTCAGTTGGTAGAGCGTTCGACTGAAAATCGAAAGGTCACCGGATCGACGCCGGTCGGAGCCACCGAAGAGACCCCCGCCCGGGATCCAGGCGGGGGTCTTTCTCGTCGCGGCGGCGGTGCCGCCCGGCCCTCCCTCTCCGGCGCCTCCCAGGCCCGCGGGGAGTTGCGCACCGCCCCGGGTGCCGGTTGAGTGGTGGGGTCACCTGCGGAAAGGCGGAGAGATGAGCGACTGGATCGACGGGCGCATCCCGCCCGAGGAGCAGAAGCCGACGGTCGGGCAGCTCGTCGAGCGGCTGTCCGAGCAGGCGACCCGCCTCGTCCGGTCCGAGATCGCGCTCGCGAAGGCCGAGCTCACGACGAAGGCCAAGCACGCCGGCATCGGCATCGGCCTGCTCGTCGTGGGCGGGGTGCTCGTCCTCTACGGGCTGGGCTTCCTCTTCCACTCCGCCATGGAGGGGCTCGCGACCGTGATGCCGCTGTGGCTCGCCGCGCTGATCGTCGGCCTGGCCCTCGTGCTCGTCGCCGGTACGCTCGCGTTCGTCGGCGTCAAGCAGCTCCAGCGCGGCGTCCCGCCGACCCCGACCGGGGCGGTCGACAGCATCAAGGAAGACGTCGCGACGATCAAGGAAGGACTGCGCCCGTGAGCGGAACCGACGGGGCCCCGGTGCCCCCGCTGTCCCAGTCCCAGCTCGAGGACGAGATCGCGCGCACGCGCGCCGAGCTCGCGGGGACGATCGACGAGCTCACGACCCGCCTGGACCCGCGCGTCCAGGCGAAGGCCGCGGCGCAGCAGGCGAAGCAGGCGGCCTCGGACACGGGCGCGTTCCTGACCGGTGGCGGGTTGCCGGAGGAGGACCCCGACCGGTCGCGCAACGTCAAGCTGCTGCTGGGTGCCGTGGTGGCCGGCGTCGCGCTCGTCACGGCGGCGATCCTGCGCCGGCGCTCGTAGTCTCCGACGAGCGCTCGCCCCGGCGCGTTCTCGCCGGGGCGTTTTTTCTGCCTGCCGATCCGACGCGCCGACCGTGCCGGCGGCGCGGCGCGCGGTCGGCTCAGGACTTGTCGGTGCCCTCCGCGGGCTCGCTGGCGGCGCCGAGCAGCGCCCGGACCTCGGACTCGCGGTAGCGGCGGTGCCCCCCGAGCGTGCGGATCGACGAGAGCTTGCCCGCCTTCGCCCACCGGGTGACCGTCTTGGGATCGACGCGGAACAGGCTGGCGACCTCGGCGGGCGTGAGCAGAACCTCGGACTCTCCGTGCATGGACATCACGACACCTCCTCCTGGTACGCGCTGGTCCGGCAGATACCCCGGATCACGACGACAGCACGACGCCAGTACTCTCCATTGTCGCAGCATGCGGATTTCGGGCGACTTGACGGACGGGTGAATTAGGCCGCCTATGGTCGTATCGGCCGGATAGGCGCTCGTGCGGCTTACGGGGCGTGCTCCCCGTGCCCTGCCCGGCCTCGCCTGAGGCGGGCCCGCTCCCCCGCTCGTGGAGAGTGTGTGACGGTAGGCACGTCCGCGGTCCGTCACGGCCTTCTGAGTGGATGGAATAGGCCCCGAGCATGTACCGTTGGACCCTGAACAGACGAAACTACACCCCGGGGCCGCACGTCTGAGCACGTAGCCGCCCCGCTTCTACGTTGAGGGGGTCGGAGCCATGGGCCGCGGCCGTCAGAAGGCAAAGCAGACCAAGGTCGCTCGCGCGCTGAAGTACTACAGCCCCGAGACGAACTACAGTGCGCTCGAGCAAGAGCTCACCGGTCACAGCCACACGGATGTCGTGACGGACTCGCGCTTCGGCGCCGAGTCGTCGGACGACCTCGAGCGCTACGACCAGCGCTACAACGACTGGTCCGACGACCGCTGACGGTCGTCGACCTCCTTTGATCGCCGCGGTCTTCCGCGGAAGCGTCTCGACCTCGACTGCGCCGTCGCCTGCCCCCCGGTAGGCGACGGCGCGGTCGTTCGTGATCTGTGCACCCTGGCGCACCGGCCCACCGCGCCTCGTTCGCCCGAGGCCTCCGCCGGGCCCCGTTGGCCCCGAGGCCTCGGCACCCATGACCGCCGCCGCACCCTGACGTCGTCGTGCCCGCCGCGAGAGCGGCCTCCCCCGAGCGGATCGGCAGGAGCCCACCCGCCCGGGGCACCGTCGGTCAGGCGCGGTAGTCGCCGACGAGCCGCACGGCGCCCGCCTGGACGCCCTTGGTACCCGCGACGAGGTCGCCGTCCGCGACGTCCCGGGCCGCCGCCGGGTCGAAGGCCTCGACCGAGCCGAGCACCCACGCGGGGACGCCGAGCGCGGCGCAGCGAGCGAGCGCGGCATCGACGCCGTCCGCGCCGACCACCGCGACCATGCCGACGCCGAGGTTGAGCGTGTTCTCGAGATCGCCGCGCGGGACGCCGCCCAGCTCGCGCACGAGCCGGAAGACCGGCGGGACGTCCCAGCTCGCGCGGTCCACGACCCCGACGAGCCCGGCGGGCAGGACGCGCGCGAGGTTCGCGGCGAGCCCGCCGCCCGTGACGTGCGTGAACGCGTGGACCTGCGCGGCGTCGTCGGCGGCCAGCGCGAGGCAGTCGCTCGCGTAGACGCGCGTCGGCTCCAGGAGCTCCTCGCCGACCGTGCGCCCGAGCTCGTCGACGTGCCGCTCGAGGCCCCAGCCCGCGTGCTTGAGCACGGCACGCACGAGCGAGTAGCCGTTCGAGTGCAGGCCCGACGAGGCCATGGCGACGAGCACGTCGCCCTCGCGCACCCGCTCGGGGCCGAGCAGCCGGTCGGCCTCGACGACGCCCGTCGCCGCGCCGGCGACGTCGTACTCGTCCGCGCCGAGAAGACCCGGGTGCTCGGCGGTCTCGCCGCCCACGAGCGCGGTGCCCGCGACCTCGCAGGCCGCCGCGATGCCGCGGACGATGCCCGCGATGCGCTCGGGCACGACCTTGCCGCACGCGATGTAGTCCGTCATGAACAGCGGCTTGGCGCCGACCACGACGATGTCGTCCACGACCATGCCGACGAGGTCGAACCCGATCGTGTCGTGGACGTCGAGCGCCTGGGCGATCGCGACCTTGGTGCCCACGCCGTCGGTCGACGTCGCGAGCAGAGGGCGGCGGTACGTCGCGACCTCGGAGAAGTCGTAGAGCCCCGCGAAGCCGCCCACGCCGCCGAGGACCTGCGGCCCGTGGGTCCGGCGCACCGCGTCCTTCATGAGCTCGACGGCCTTGTCACCGGCCTCGGTGTCGACGCCCGCGGCGGCGTAGGTGAGGCCCGTCTGGGGCGAGTCGGCAGTCACGGTGTCGGCTCCAAGGAGGTCGTGCGGCGCACGCGCCGGTGGTGCGGGTGCTGGGGTCTCGGGTTCGGGCGCAGGGGTGGTCTCACGGGTGCTGCAGCGCGCCGGCACCGCCGGCGGTCACCGACAGGCTGCGCAGCCCGTCCTCGGGCGCGCCGAGCGGGAGCTCGGCCTGCTCGAGAAGGTGCTTGCCGAGCTGGTCGTCCGGCGGCAGCTCGATGGGGTACTTCCCCGTGAAGCACGCCGTGCAGAGCTGCGACGACGGCTGCTCGGTCGCCGCGATCATCCCCTCGGTCGAGATGTAGCCCAGGCTGTCGGCGCCGAGCGACTGCCCGATCTCGTCCGGCGAGAGGCCGTTCGCGATGAGCTCGGCGCGGGACGCGAAGTCGATGCCGTAGAAGCACGGCCACTTCACGGGCGGGGAGCTGATGCGCACGTGCACCTCGGCCGCGCCGGCCTCGCGCAGCATGCGGATGAGCGCGCGCTGCGTGTTGCCGCGCACGATCGAGTCGTCGACGACGACGAGGCGCTTGCCCCGGATGACGTCGCGCAGCGGGTTGAGCTTGAGCCGGATGCCGAGCTGGCGCAGCGTGTCGGACGGCTGGATGAACGTGCGTCCCACGTAGGCGTTCTTGGTCAGGCCCTGGCCGAACGGGATGCCGGACTCGGCGGCGTAGCCGACCGCCGCGGGCGTGCCGGACTCGGGGACCGGGATGACGAGGTCGGCCTCGACGGAGTGCTCGCGCGCGAGCTGGCGGCCCATCTCGACGCGGGCGGCGTGCACCGAGCGGCCGTTGATCGAGGTGTCCGGGCGCGCGAGGTAGACGTACTCGAAGACGCAGCCCGCACGCTCGGCCGGCGCGAAGCGCTGCGAGCGCAAGCCGTCCGCGTCGATCGCGATGAGCTCGCCCGGCTCGACCTCGCGCACGAACGACGCGCCGACGATGTCGAGCGCCGGCGTCTCGCTCGCGACGACCCAGCCCCGCTCGAGACGGCCGAGGACGAGCGGGCGCACGCCCTGCGGGTCGCGCGCGGCGTAGAGGGTGCGCTCGTCCATGAAGACGAGCGAGAACGCACCGCGCAGCCGCGGGAGCACCTCGAGCGCCGTGGCCTCGAGCGTGTGGTCGGCGTCCCCGGCGAGGAGCGCGGTGACGAGCGCGGTGTCCGTGGTGTTGCCGCGCGCGAGCTCGCCGCGGCGCTGGCTGCCGTAGCGCTCCGCGACGAGGTTGACGAGCTCGGCCGAGTTGGTGAGGTTGCCGTTGTGCCCGAGCGCGACGGTCCCGGACGCGGTGGCGCCGAGCGTCGGCTGGGCGTTCTCCCACGTCACGCCACCGGTGGTCGAGTACCGGCAGTGCCCGACGGCGATGTGCCCCGTCAGGGCGTTGAGGGCCGTCTCGTCGAACACCTGGGAGACGAGTCCCATGTCCTTGTAGACCAGGATCTGCTCACCGTTGCTGGTGGCGATGCCGGCCGACTCCTGGCCTCGGTGCTGCAGCGCGTACAGCCCGAAGTAGGCGAGCTTGGCGACCTCTTCGCCGGGCGCCCAGACACCGAAGACGCCGCAGGCGTCCTGGGGGCCTTTCTCGCCGGGCATGAGGTCGTGGTTGAGAAGTCCATCTCCGCGGGGGGCCACGTACCTCAGTGTCCCACAGCAGGCGCGTCGGGACCGAAGCGCGAGGTCATGCGGACGACCTGGGCGGCGCAGGCCGCGCGGCGACGCACGGACCGTCGTTCACGGTGGCGTTACGTCGTCCCACCTGTCGGGCAGGGGTTTCGCTGCGTGGGAACGGCGCGCTTGAATCTCGACTTACTCGACCGCGGCAGTCGAGTATCACACCGGCCGTGCCGGCCGTGCCGCTCGGTCACCTGATCGACCACCCGCTCGACCTCCTGCTCGACCTCCTGCTCGACCACCCGCTCCCGGTCTCCCCGGGACCCCGACGAAGGACGACACCATGCGACGCCTCCGGACGACGATCACCCTCGCGGCTGCCGCGGCAGCCACCGCCCTGGTCCTCACCGCCTGCGCGCCGACCGCCGTCGACGGGTCGGGCGGCGGCGACGCGAGCGGCGACGGGAGCTCCGACGTCGAGCCCACGACGCTCTCCCTCGTCGGATTCGCCGTCCCGAAGGCGGGCAACGACGCCGCGCAGGAGCTGTGGGGCCAGACCGAGGACGGCCAGGGCGTCACGTGGGAGACGTCGTACGGCGCCTCCGGCGACCAGAGCCGCGCCGTCGCCGACGGGCTGAAGGCCGACTACGTGCACTTCTCGCTCGAGGGCGACGTGACGCGCCTCGTCGACGCGGGCCTCGTGGCGGACGACTGGAACGCGGGCGAGAACAAGGGCATCGTCAGCCAGTCGGTCGTCGTGCTCGTGGTCCGCGAGGGCAACCCGAAGAACATCCAGAGCTGGGAGGACATCGTCCAGCCCGGCGTCGAGATCGTGACCCCGAACCCCGGATCGTCGGGCTCGGCGCGCTGGAACATCCTTGCCGGCTGGGGCAGCGTCATCGCGAACGGCGGCTCCGAGGAGGACGCGACGGAGTACCTGCGGAAGTTCTTCACCAACGCCGTCGCGCTCCCGGGGAGCGGCCGCGACGCGACGACCGCCTTCACGTCCGGGACCGGCGACGTCCTCCTCTCCTACGAGAACGAGGCGATCCTCGCGCGGCAGAACGGCGAGACGTTCGACTACGTGGTCCCCGACCAGACGCTCCTCATCGAGAACCCGGCCGCGGTGACGGTCGACGCCGACCCCAAGGCGCAGAGCTACCTCGACTTCGTCCTCACGCCCGAGGGCCAGGAGGCGTTCGCGCACGTGGGCTTCCGGCCCCTGACCGGCGACGACGTCGACTTCGAGGTCGAGGGCGCGAACGACCCGAGCGACCCGTTCCCGGCCGTCCCGACGCTCCTCACCATCGCCGACGACTTCGGCGGGTGGTCGGCCACGAACGACAAGTTCTTCGGCGACGAGGGCCTCGTGACGAAGATCCAGGCCGAGACCGGGAAGCAGTGACCCGTGGCCTCGACCCTCGCTGAACGACCGGGCCGGGCGGCGCGCGAGCGCCGCCCGGCCCCGGCCGCGTCCCGGCCGCCCCGGGTCCGCCGGGCACGTCGGACGCCCAACGGCCCCTACCGCCTGACCGCGGCCTCGGGGCTCGGCCTCGGCGTCGCGCTCGTGTGGTTCTCGGCGCTCGCCCTCGTGCCGCTGATCGCGGTGCTCGTCGAGACGTCCGCCGGCGGGTGGCCCGCGTTCGTCGCCGCGATCACCCAGCCGCAGACGGCGGCGGCGCTCACGCTCACGGTCACGCAGGCGCTCGCCGTGACCGCCGTCAACGTCGTCATGGGCACGCTGATCGCGTGGGTCCTCGTGCGCGACCGGTTCCCCGGCAAGCGGCTCCTCGAGGTGCTCATCGACATCCCGTTCGCGCTCCCCACGATCGTCGCCGGACTCGTGCTGCTCGCGCTGTACGGGCCGTCGGGGCCGCTGGGGATCGACGTCGCGAACACGCGCGCCGCCGTCTTCCTCGCGTTCCTCTTCGTCACGCTGCCCTTCGTGGTCCGCAGCGTGCAGCCCGTGCTCGCCGAGCTCGACCGCGACGTCGAGGAGGCCGCCGCGTCCCTCGGCGCGACACGGTCCACGACGTTCCGCCGCGTGGTCCTCCCCGCGCTCGCGCCCGCGATCACCGCGGGAGCGGCGCTGTCGTTCGCGCGCGCGATCAGCGAGTACGGCGCGCTCGTGCTGCTCTCCGGCAACCTGCCGATGCGCACCGAGGTCGGCTCCGTGCGGATCCTGGCCTACCTGGAGAACGGCCAGCCCGAGCAGGCCGCGGCCGTGGCCTCGGTGCTCCTGCTCGTGTCCCTCCTCGTCATCGCGACGATCCAGCTCCTCCAGCGAAGGGTGGCCCGTCGTGGATAGCTCCCCCTGGGTACGGCGCACGCTGCGCGCCGTCGTGGTCGTCTACCTGGTGCTGCTCGTCGGGTGGCCCGTCTCCCTCGTCGTGCGGGGCGCGTTCGCGGACGGCCTCGAGACGTTCCAGCGCGCGCTCGCCGACCCGTCCGTCGTCTTCGCCCTCCAGCTCACCGCCGCCGTCGCGGTGCAGGTCGTGCTGATCAACACGGTCTTCGGCGTCGGGATCTCGATGCTCATCGTGCGGTACGACTTCCCCGGCAAGGCCCTCCTCAACGCCCTGCTCGACCTCCCGCTGTCGGTCTCCCCCATCGTCGTCGGGCTCTCGCTCGTCCTCGTGTACGGCAAGAACGGCTGGTTCGGCGGAGCGCTCGAGGACGCCGGGCTCCAGGTCATCTTCGCGCCACCGGGCATCGTCCTCGCGACGGCGTTCGTGTGCCTCCCGCTCGTCATCCGGGAGGTCGTACCCGTCCTCACGGAGCTCGGCACGGACGAGGAGCTCGCCGCGACGAGCCTCGGGGCGAGCTGGTTCCAGACCTTCCGGCGCATCACCCTGCCCGCGATCAAGTGGGCGGTCGTCTACGGCGTCGTGCTCACGCTCGCCCGGGCGCTCGGCGAGTTCGGTGCCGTCAAGGTCGTGTCCGGCAACTTCGAGGGCCGCACCCAGACCTCCACGCTCCTCGTCGAGCAGCGCTACCAGGACTTCGAGCAGGGCACGGCCTACGCGGTCGCCTTCCTGCTCGCGTCGGTGTCCGTCGCGTGCATCGTCGCGGTGACCTTCCTCCGTTCCGACGACGCCGCCGGCACCCGCACCCGCCGCACCGCCCCCCGAACCGCCGCCCCCACGGAGGCCGACGCATGAGCATCGAGATCCGCAACGTCCGCAAGACCTTCGGCGACTTCGTCGCGCTCAACGACGTCTCCGTCTCCGTGCCGACCGGTCGCCTCACCGCGCTGCTCGGCCCGAGCGGCGGGGGCAAGTCCACGCTCCTGCGCGTCGTCGCCGGCCTCGAGGTCCCCGACTCCGGCGAGATCGAGATCGAGGGTCGCGACGCCACGAACCTCCCGGCCCGACGACGCAACGTGGGCTTCGTCTTCCAGCACTACGCGGCGTTCAAGCACCTGAGCGTCGCGCGGAACGTCGCGTTCGGGCTCGAGATCCGCCGCACCCCGAAGGCCGAGATCGCCGAGCGCGTCGACGAGCTCCTGCGCCTCGTGCACCTGGAGAGCTTCGCGCACCGCCTGCCCTCGCAGCTCTCGGGCGGGCAGCGACAGCGCATGGCGCTCGCGCGCGCCCTCGCGATCCGGCCGAGCGTGCTGCTGCTCGACGAGCCGTTCGGCGCGCTCGACGCCAAGGTTCGCAAGGAGCTCCGCGACTGGCTGCGCCGCCTGCACGACGAGATCCCCGTGACCACGGTGTTCGTCACGCACGACCAGGAGGAGGCGCTGGAGGTCGCGGACGAGATCGTCGTCGTCAACGAGGGCCGCATCGAGCAGGTCGGCACGCCCGACGACCTCTACGACCGCCCCGCGAACGACTTCGTCATGGGCTTCCTCGGGCCGGTGACCCGGCTCGGCGGCGTCCTCGTGCGCCCGCACGACGTCCACGTCGAGGTGCTGGGCAACGGCACGCCGGACGGCAGCGCCGACGACGCCGCGCCCTCCCGCCCCGGCGGCCCCGTGCCGGGCGTCGTGACCCGCACGACGCGCGTCGGCTTCGAGGTGCGTGCCGAGGTGGCGACCGCGGACGAGGTGGTGTCCGTCGTCGTGACCCGCGCGGAGGCCCGGACGCTGGGTCTCGCGCCGGGGGTCGCCGTGCGGCTCGCCCCGGCCGAGGGCGCGCCGACGTCCGCCGCTCCCCGGCCGGTCGGCGCGCCGGTCCCCGGCTGACCCGGCACCGCCGCGACCGGGCTGTCCCGACCACGGGACACCGCTCGCTATCCTGCCCGCGTGCCTCCCTCCCGCGTCGACCGCTCCCCCCGAGGCCGTGGCGACCGGGGCCGCGACGACCGGCCACGGCACCGCCGCGAGCGAGCGGCCTACCGGTTCGTGGAGGTCCGCGCCGCCGCGGGCCCGGCCCGGCTCGATGCCCTCACGGCGGGCGGCGGGGCGTTCCTCGTCGGCGCGGTCCTCGGCTTCCTCGTCCTCCTCGGTCTCGCGCTCGTCGGCGGTGAGCTCGTCCCCGACGTGCGGTACGAGGCCGACGAGGTCCTGCGCTCGACGACGGGCTGGTGGATCCTGACCCTCGCGGTCGCCGTGCCGGTCTTCGTGCCGGTGCACGCCGCGGCGACGCTCGCGGTCACCCGCGCCCTGCTGGGCGAGGGCCGCGCCCGCACCGACGTCCCGCCGCACTCGGTGCGCAAGCGCGTGGCGGAGTCGAGCCCGGCGGGCGCGCTCACCGGGCTCGCCTGGACGTACCTCGTGCTCGCGCTCCTCGCCGGGGCGGTCGGGCTCTTCGCGATGGACCGTGACGACGCGGAGCGCACGCCGACCGTCGCGGTCTCCGCGGTCGTCGGGGTGGTGGCCGCGGTCGGCCTGCTGCTCCTGCCCGGGCTGCGCGCGCGCTGGTCCGCGTGGCAGGACGTCGTGCGGACGACGTGGGGACCGAACGAGGTCCGCTACGCCGAGGAGGCCGAGCGGCGGCGGCGCGCAGCGCTCGGGCCGCCGGCCCCCGCGCGCCCCGACGGGCGGGTCGCGCGCCGGAACGACCGAGCCGCCGCCGTGCTGGGCGGCGCCGGCATGGTCGGCTTCGTCCTGTTCCTGATCGGTCTGTGGATGCGGCACCCGGGCAAGTTCAGCCCGGACCGGCACTACGGACCGGTGGGCGAGGTGTCGATCGACGTCCTCGTCGGCGTGGGCGGCACGCTGGTCGGGGCGACGCTCCTCCTCGGCGCGACGTGGCTCCTGCTCCCGGTGTCACGACAGGGACGCCAGCGCCGTGCGGGGCTCGCCCTCCTGCGCTCCCCGGAGCCGTCCGCGCCGCCCGCCGACGACGTCGTCCGGGAGCTCCTGTCCCCCTGGTCGGCGTCCACGACGGTCGCCCTCGTGCTCCTGGCCGGTTCCGGGATGCTCGTGCCCTCCGTCCTGGCCGGTCTGGCGGGCGGCGGCGTCGCGCTCCTGGTCGACGGGGTGCCGGTCGCCGCCACGGCGGCGGCCCTGGCCGCCGCGACCCTCGCGGCGCTGTGCGTCGTGGTGGTCGGTGTGACCAGGGCCGCGCGATACCGCGCCCTGGTGCGCGAGCGCTGGCACGTGGGCGACGACGGACCCGGCTGACGCCGAGCCGGCGTCAGCTCCGGCGAGGTCGCTCAGCGACGCCCGCGCAGGCTCCGCCGGTCCGCGAGGACCGCCCACAGGCCGGCGACGGCCGCGCCGAGCGCGGCGCACGTGACGACGATGACGGTGAAGTAGACGCCCGGCTTGAAGACCGGGGCGGCGGCCGGCGACTGCAGCCAGGCGCCGCCGATCCCGAGGCCGAGCACCGTGCCCAGCACCACGCCGACGGCGAAGAACGCCCCGTAGCGCGGCGCGCGGCGGACCGTCGCCGGATCCACGACGGTCTCGATCTCGACCTCGTCCCCCGCCTCGGTCGCGTCCTCGGCCTCGGCCTCGCGCTCGGCGCGGCCCGTCCCGGCCGCACCCGCGGGCACGGCGCCGTCGGCACCTGCGGACGCGAGGGGCGCCGACGGCGCTGCGTCGGGCTCCACGTCGGGCGCTGTGCCGCGCACCGCGTCGGGTGCCGCCGACCCGTCGGGGGCGTCGGCGTCGGGCACGGGGGACTGCTCGGGGCTCACGACCACGACCCTACCCGCGGTTGCTGAGAGCCCCGTGCGCCCGAGCACGGGCGGGCGGGCTCGAGCGTCTCGCCCGCCGGGCCCGGACGCACCGCGACCCGGGCCCGTCGGACGGGACCCGGGTCGCGGGACGCGGCGCCGCCTCGTCGGCGGCGCCGCACGGCGTCAGCGAACCGTCAGCCGCAGGTCTGGCCCTCGAACGGGACCTCGTACTCCTGCGTCACGCCGTCCAGCGTGGCGGTGAAGGTCACCGTCCCACCCTCGACCGACGTGGCCCGGGTGTTGAACGACTGGTACGCGTTCTTGCCCGGCTGGAGGTTCGGGAACCGCTTGGACCCGTAGGGCGTCTCGACGACGACCTCGACCGGGACGTCCTCGCCGTTGGTCGCCCGGACCGCGACGTGGACGAACTTCCCCATGCAGCGGGCAGAGGCCTCGACGTTCTCGAGCACCACGGTCGGGGCCGCGGCCTCGACCGTGACCGGGATCCGGGCGGTCGTGCCGCTCGGCGACGCGACGACCCACAGGTCGTACTCCCCCGCCGCGGCGTCGGCCGGGACCGTCGCCGTCAGCGTGGCCGCCCCGCCCGTCACCGCGGCGGTACCCGCCGGGGTGCCCGGGTTCGCCGGGTCGAACGTGGCGTCCGCCGCGACGAGGTAGCCGTCCACCGAGGTGTTCAGCGGGGAGCCGAGCGAGGTGAGGTCGAGATGCGAGAGGGCCACGCTCACGTCGTCGCCTGCGGTCACCGTGCCGGGCAGCTCGTCCACCACCACGCGCGAGCGGTCGAACGACGGCGACACCGGCGAGCTGTCCTTCAGGTAGGCGATCCACGCGTCCCGGTCGACCAGACCGGAGTCGCGCGGGTCCGTGCCCTCGGTGAACACCCGGAAGTTGTCGCCGCCGGTGGCGAGGAACGAGAACGTCGCCACGCGGTACTCGCCCGCGAGGTCGATCGGCTCGCCGTTGATCGTCACGGACGAGACGTTGCTCCCGGGCGTCGCGAGCAGGTCGGCGGTGCTCGCCGTCCACGACACGTTGTCCGAGAGCCCCAGGGCGAGGTACGGACGGGACGGCCGGTTGCCGTCCTTGTCCGTCTGCCACTGCTGCTCGAGCATCTCGACGACCTGCTCGCCCGTGAGGGTCACGGTCCACAGGTTGTTGACGAACGGCAGCACCGCGTTGGCCTCGGCGTAGGTGATGACGCCGTCACCGTCGTGGAAGAGCTCGCTGCGGAGCCCGCCCGGGTTGACGACGCCGATGTCTGCACCGCCGCGCGCGGGGTCGGACAGCGTCGCGAGGAGCGAGTCGGCGACGAGGTTGCCGAGCGTCGACTCCGACGCGCGGTCGTCACGACCGGACGTCGGGTTCGGGCCGGGGCCCACGTACGTCCCGCCGGGACCCGTGTACGAGCCGCCCGCGAACGCGGTCGTGATGTCCGCGGTCACCTCGCCGATCGGCTGCGCGCCGATGATCTCGGCCTGCTGGAGCGCCGCGTCGACGATCGTCTTGACCGCCGCGACCCGCGGGTACGTCGCGACGAGCGTCGCGTCGTCCGTCGTCGTGCGGGCCACGTTCTGCGCCGTGTACGCCGTGACCTCGTGGGTCGTGGTGTCCACGGTGAGGGAGACGTGCCCGATGAACTCGCCGTAGTTGCCGGTCTGGACGATCGGGCGGGTCTTGCCCGGGACGCCCGGGACGGGCGCGTCCCACGCGTACTGCTTGTGGGTGTGGCCCGTGAAGATCGCCGCGACCCGCGCGTCGGTCTCGTTGACGATGTCCGCGAAGGCGCCGCCCGCGGCGACCTCCTCCTCGAGCGTCGCGCCGTCGGGCGTGCCCGCGGACGCACCCTCGTGGACGAGACCCACGACCACGTCGGCCTCGCCGTTCGCCGGGTCGCCGTCCTGGAGCTGGGCGGTGACGCGGTTGAGCGCCTCGACCGGGTCCCCGAAGTCGAGGTCCGCGATGCCGGACGGCGTGACGAGCGTCGGGGTCTCCTCCGTCACGACGCCCACGAACCCGACGTCGAGCCCGTCGATCTCGACGACCTGGTACTCCGGCAGCGCCGGGTTCGTCGTGCCCTTGTCGTACACGTTCGCGCCCAGGTAGGCCCAGTCGGCCTCGTCGCTGACACGGCCCGTGAGGTCCGCGAAGCCCTGGTCGAACTCGTGGTTGCCCACGGCGGAGGCCGCGAGGTCGAGCGCGTTCAGCACGTCGATCGTCGGCTGGTCCTGCTGGAGCGCCGACGCGAACAGCGACGCGCCGATGTTGTCGCCCGCCGACACGAAGGCCGTCCCGTCGGGGTTCGCGGCGCGCAGCTGCTCGATCGTGCCCGCGAACTTCACGGTGTTGGCGTCGACCCGACCGTGGAAGTCGTTGATCGCCAGCAGGTCGAGCTGCGTCGTGCCCGGCGCGGCGTCGCCGAGCTGGAGGCCGACGAGCACCGGGTCGTGGTCGGACGACCGGAACGGCGTCGTGTCGTAGAGGATCGACGCGTTGTAGTTGTACCGGCTGTACTCGTTGGCGATCGGCTCGACCGAGTTGATGTTCCACACGTCCGTGCCGGTGACGGCGCTGGCCGCGCCAGCCGAGGCGAACACGTGGTCGAGCGAGCCGACGTACCCGTCGAAAAGGTACGTGTGCTCGCCGGTCGTCTCGCCGAGGTCCGTGTAGCCCGCGTCCTTGAGGACCTCGAGCGGGTCCTCCTGCGAGTACGAGTTGAAGTCGCCCGCGAGCAGGATCGTGTCCGTGCCCGCGTCCGCCGCGACGTCCTCGGCGAAGCCGACGAGCGCCGTCGCCTGCGCGACGCGCGACGCGTTGAACGAGCCCTGACCGTCGCCCGAGTCCTCGTCGCCGGGCAGCACGGGCGTGCCGGAGCCCTTCGACTTGAAGTGGTTCGCGACGACGAGCACGTCGTCGCTGGCGGCGTCGTCGCCCTCGGAGATCCCGCCGACCGGCTGGAACACCTGCGCGAGCGGCTCGCGCGCGTTGACGAACGCCGCGTCGTCGAGCAGGATCCGAGACTCCCCGACCGGCTCGGCCGCGTCCACCTGGTAGATGTACGCGAGCCGGATCACGTCCTCGTCGTCCGGCAGCGCGGCCGGCGACGGCACGAACGCCCACTCGTCGGCGCCCGCGGCGTCGTTGAGCGCGTCGACGAGGTCGGAGAGCGCCTGGTCGCGGTCCTTGCCGAACGGCGTCGAGTTCTCGATCTCCATGAGCGCGACGACGTCGGCGTCGAGCGCGTCGATCGCCGCGACGATCTTGGTCTCCTGGCGCTCGAGGTTCTCCGCGTTCGCGGCGCCCCGGGCGTCGCAGCCACGGTTGACCGTGATGGGGTTGCCGGCGCGGTCCGTGTAGTAGGTGCAGCCCGTGAGCTGGTCGCCGGTCGTCGTGAAGTAGTTGAGCACGTTGAACGTCGCGACCGACAGGTCGCCCCCGACCTCGGCCGGGGCGTCCTCGCGCGTGTTCGCGAACGTGGCCGGCTGCACGGTGGCGGCGTTCCCGCCGTCACCGGCGGTGAGCTGCGTCAGCGGCTGGAACGTCCACGCGTCGAACCGGTAGTCGAGGATGACGGGCGTCGTGAAGGACACGCCCGCGCCGACGCGCGCCGGCGCCCCGCCCGTGAGGTACGGGAGCGGGATGCCCTTGTTCGCCGTGTTGTTGAAGTTGGTCGTCGCCCCGTCGTCGAGCACGACGGCCCGCGCCGCGCGGTCCGCGACGGCGGCCGCGGCCTCCGCGCTGCCCGGGCGCCCGGCCGACGTCGGCTGGACGAACGGGTCCGTGCCCGCGGCGAGCAGGAACGAGCCGTAGAAGTTCGTGTCGTAGTTGTCCGCGACGACGTAGTCGCCCGCGGGCTGCACGAGCATGCCCTCGAGCACCTCGCGCGCCGCGTCGGTCGCGGGGAACGCGACGTTCGCGGGCTTGACCGCCTCGGCCGCCTCGTCGAGGACCGTCCAGCCGCCCGCGGCGGGCGTGATCTGGGTCAGCGTGAAGTACTCGGACACCGCGCCCGTGACCTCGACGTGGTCGCCGACCTGCACGGCCGCGGCACCGGCCTTGGAGTAGACGAAGATCGCGTCCGACGCCGTGTGCGACGCGTCGAGGTCGCCGCCCGTGCCCTCGGTCTGCAGGTAGAAGCCGTCGTAGCCGCCGGTGGGGTAGGTGGCGGTGACGACGCCGCGCGTCGTGACGGTCTGGCCGACGAGCGGGCTCGCCGCGCCCGTCCCCTGGATCTCCGCGATCGGGACGACCTCGCCCGGCTCGGGGCCGGGGCCGCCGCCGTCGTCGCCGCTGTTCTGCGGGGTGACGGTGCTGGAGAGCGTGAAGTCCTTGCTGTTGTCGTCGGTGTCCGCGAAGCCGGTCCGGTTGATCGACGCGGGCACGTTGTTGGCCGACGGCGCGGGGCTCACGGCGGTCTCGAACGTGTTCGACGTCCCGTACCCGACGAGGTCCACGACGTTCGCGGCGCCCGCGGCGTTCCCCGCGGGCAGCGTGACCGCCGACGTGGAGCGCACGAGCGCGAGGGTGCCCGTCGTGCCCGACGGGTTGAGGCCCCCGGTCGCGTCCGGCGTCGGCAGGGCCGCACCGTTCGAGCCGTTGGAGCCGCCCTGCACGAGGAAGTAGCCCCCGGGCGCGACCGTCCCCGTCAGCGGCGTGACGCCGGTGAAGGCGCCCGTCCCCGTCGCCGAGCGGTACTGGAGCGACATGCCGGAGAGGTCGATCGCCGCCTGCGTGGGGTTGTACAGCTCGACGAACTTGTGGGTGTAGGGGGCGTTGGCGCTGCCGCCGCTCAGGTAGGCCTCGTTGATGACGAGGCCCGACCCGTCGGGCGCCGCGCTCGCGGCGGTGGCCGCGGCGACGGACAGCGGTGCGGCGAGCGCCACGGTCAACGTGCCCGCCACCACCCTCCGTCGCCGCAGGTGCTGGTGGTCGGTCACGCTGACTCCTTCATCTCGTGCGGACGGCCGGGCAGCAGTCGCGCGTCCATCGATCGAGTCCACGACTCGGGACGGGTCGACGCCCTGCCTCCGCAGGACATCGCACCCCACCTGGATGAACGGGCGGTTGCTGCCACGTCACCGCCGCGAGAACGTCGCCGCACGTCGTCGTGCTGCGAGCGCCCGCGCGGACGGCGGCCGATCATCATCGGACGCTAGCCCTCCACGTCCCGCGCCGCCAGACCTGGAGCCGAGAACGTTACGCAGCAGTAACACGCGCCGCCGGGCAGCGCGACGCGCTCAGCGCGGGCGGGCCGCCTGGAGCGGCAGGAGCCACGAGATGTCGGACCGCTCGCCGGAGGCACGGACGCGCCCGTCGGCGACCGCGTCGGCCCACGCGACCGCGCCGGTCACCAGGCCGAGCCACGTCTGCGGGTCCGTCTCCACGACGTTGGGCGGCGTCCCCCGGGTGTGCCGGGGGCCCTCGACCGCCTGGACCGCGCCGGCCGGGGGGACCCGCACCTCCACGGTGTGCCCGGGCGCGACGTCCGCGAGCTCCTCGAGCGTGAACCGCACCGCGGTCGTCACGGCCGCGCGGTCGGCGGGGTCGGCGCGCCACGCCGCCAGGGCGAGGCGGCCGGCGGCGGGGTCGGTGCGTCGTCGGGCAGGCACGAGGACAGCCTAGGACGGCGCGCGCGTCCTCAGCCGACGGTGAACCGGACCCGACGCTCGGCCACCGACGCCTCGCGCAGCGTCGCGCGCACCGGGTCGCCGAGCGGGAGGTCCGCACCCTCGACCGGAGCCCGGACCGCGGGGTCGGAGAGGACGACCTGCCCGCGCCGCGCACCCGCAGCGTCGCCGCCCTCCCGCTCGACGCGCCGCCCGCGCTCCCGGTCGTCCTCGACGTCGACGACGACGCCGTCGAACTGCTCCCCCTCGCGCCCGCTGAGCAGCGCCGCCTCGACGACGTCCACGATCGCGCGCTCGTACGAGCCCGCGCGCTGGCCCGTCCGCGCCATCGTGCGGGGCAGGCCGGGCAGCGCGTCGAGCACCCAGCGCGGCACGTCCTCGCCCGCGCACAGGGCGAGGCAGACCTCCGTGCCGTAGCGGTCCACGAGCCGGCGCAGCGGCGCCGTGACGTGGGCGTACTCCGCGCCGATCGCGGCGTGCGCGGCGTCGTCGGGCACTCCGGGCTCCTGCCCCGTCCCTCCGAACGCCTCGTACGACGCGCCGCGGAAGAGCGACGTCGCCTCGTTGAGGAAGGCCGCGTGGCGCGGCACGCGCGAGTCGAGGGTCGGCACGAGGTCGGCGTACGCCGTCTCGCGCGGCCAGTCGATGCCGAGCGCGCGCGCCGTGCGGCGCAGGCGCGCGAGGTCGCGCGGGTCGGCCTCGGGCAGCGCCCGGAAGACGCCGACCCCGCCCGCGCGCATGAGGCGCGCCGCCGCGATCCCCGTGAGCAGCGAGATCTGGGCGTTCCACCCCTCCGCCGGGAGGGTCGAGCGGAACTCGAGGCCGAACGACCCGTCGTCGCGCGTGACGATCTCCTGCTCCGGGACCTCGAGCGACACTCCCCCGCGCTCCCGCTCGCGCGCGAGCCGCAGCTCGCCCACCTCGCGGAGCAGCAGGAGCGCGGCACCCACCGCGTCCTCGGCCCCGCCCGCGTCGATCGCGGCCTGGGCCTCGTCGTAGGTGAGGCGTCGCGTCGACCGCACGACGGCGCGGCGCACCGTCGCGTCGAGGATCTCGCCGCGCGCGTCGAGCACGACGCGCCACGCCGCCGCGGGGCGCTCCTGGTCCGGCAGGAGGCTCGCCGCGCCCTCGGAGAGCACGGCGGGGTGAAGCGGGGTGCGGCCGTCGGGCGCGTAGAGCGTCGTCCCGCGCTCGTGCACCTCGGCGTCGATCGCCCCGCCCGGCGCGACGAACGCGCCGACGTCGGCGATGGCGTAGTGCACGACGAACGCCGCGCCGGCGGGATCCGCCGGGTCGTCCCCGGCGCGCTCGAGGTGGAGCGCCTGGTCGAGGTCCATCGACCCGGGCGGGTCGATCGTCACGAACGGGACGTCGCGCAGGTCGACGCGGCCGTCGCCGAGGACGGCGCCGCCGTCCCGGACGACCGCCTCCGCCTCGGCGAGCACCTCGACGGGGAACGACTCCGGGACCTCCATCTCACGGCGCAGCGCCGCGAGCGCGTCGGTCACCGTGGCGACCGGGTCCACGGGGGGCATCGGGGCGGGGGGCTCGGCGGGGCGCACCAGGCGCAGCTGACGGGCGGGCACGAGCCCGACCCTACCCACCCGCGACTTGGCCGTCTCCCGCCCGATCGCCTACGGGGCCGTCACGACCTCCGGGTCGGAGACGACGGCGCGCGCAGGAGGGCGCGCGGGCCAGGGCGTCCGACAGACCTGGCCCGCGCGGCGGGTACGCGTCACCACCGACGCGTACGGCTGGAGGCGGCACCCGCCGCCCGGATCGAGCGGGCGACGGGTGCGCCGGTCTCACATCCCGCGCGTCCCGAACCGGTCGCGCGCGGCGTCGTCGCCCGAGCCCGCCGCGGCCGCCGCGAGCTCGCGGCGCACCTCCTCACGGAGCTTCCCGTGGTTCCGGGGTTCCGGCGCCGCACCGAGGAGCAGCTTGGTGTAGTCGTGCTGCGGGTCGAGGATCACCTGGTCCGACGGCCCGCGCTCGACGACGTTCCCCCGGAACATCACGAGGATCTCGTCGCTGAAGTGCCGCGCGGTCGCGAGGTCGTGCGTGATGTAGAGGACCCCCAGGTTCTCCTCGCGCTGCAGCCGCGCAAGCAGGTTGAGCACCCCGAGCCGGATCGACACGTCGAGCATCGACACCGGCTCGTCCGCCACGAGGAACCGTGCACCCGGCGCGAGGGCCCGGGCGATCGCGACGCGCTGGCGCTGCCCGCCCGACATCTCGTGCGGCTGCTTGGCCGCGAACACCGGCGCCGGGGTGAGGTTCACGCGCTCCAGGAGCTCGTGGACCCGCGCGTCGATCGCCTGACGCCCGCGGGCGACCTTGTGCAGGCGCAGCGGCCGCTCGAGGTGGTGGGCCACCGTGTGGAACGGGTTGAGCGAGGCGAACGGGTCCTGGAACACCATCTGCACGTCGTGCCGGTAGGCGTCGAGCCCGCGTCCGCGGGTCGCGGACGGCGTGCCGTCCAGCAGGATCTCGCCCGACGTCGGCGTCTCGAGCTGGGCGATCATGCGCGCCACCGTCGACTTGCCCGAGCCGGACTCGCCGACGACCGCGATCGTCTTGCCGGGCTCCAGCGTGAACGACACGTCGTTCACCGCGCGCAGGCGCGTGCGGCGCAGCCCCTTGCGGATCGAGAAGTCCTTGACCAGGTTGCGGACCTCGAGGGTGCTCATGCGTGCGGTCCTTCCTGGTTCTCGCCGGTGCCCTCGCCCGTGCGGACGAACGAGCCACGGTCGCCCGTGAGGCTCGGGAACGAGCCCAGCAGGCGCCGCGTGTAGGGGTGCTGGGCGTCCTCGTAGATCGACTCCGCCGTGTCGATCTCGACGATCTCGCCGCGCAGCATCACCGCGATGCGGTCGCTGATCTCCAGCAGGAGCGGGAGGTCGTGCGTGATGAAGACGACGGCGAACCCGAGCTGCTCGCGCAGCCGCATGATCTCCCGCAGGATCCCGCGCTGGACCACGACGTCGAGCGCCGTCGTCGGCTCGTCCATGATCATGACCTGCGGGTTGAGCGCGAGCGCCATCGCGATCATGACGCGCTGCCGCATGCCGCCCGAGAGCTCGTGCGCGTAGCTGTCGAGACGCAGGGGGTCGACGCCCACGAGCTCGAGGAGCTCGGCGGAACGGGTCGCCCGCTCCTTGCGCGCCATCTCCGGCCGGTGGGTCTTGAGCACGTCCCCGAGCTGGTCGCGCACGCTGATGACCGGGTTGAGCGAGTTCATCGCGCCCTGGAACACCATCGAGACCTTGTCCCAGCGGAACGCGCGCAACGCGTCCCCCGAGAGCGCGACGACGTCGACGTCGTCGCCGCCCTGGTCGTGGAACGTCACCGACCCGGACGTGAGGAGGGCCGGGGGCTTGAGGAGGCGGTTGAGTCCGTAGGCGAGCGTGGTCTTGCCGCAGCCCGACTCCCCGGCGAGACCGAGGATCTCGCCACGGTGCAGCGTGAGCGACACGTCCTTCACGGCATGGACGACCGGCTCGACCTCGTAGTCGATCGAGACGTTCCGCGCGGTGAGCACCGGCTCCTTGCCGACGAGGTAGGCGGTGTGGCGCTCGCTGGTGAGCGGCTCGGCGGCCGTGGTCGTGGCGGTCATGCGCCCACCGTCTCCTTCGCGTCGTCGGTGTCGGTGTCCGTGCCGTCAGGGTCGCTGTCGGTGCCGCCGGCGGTGTCCGGTCCGGTGCCGGCGGGGTCCGCGTCCACGGCGAGGCCGGCCTTGCGGGCCTTGCGCACGCTCTTCACGGCCGCCGGCCCCAGGCGCAGGCGGGGGTTGATGATCTCGTCGAGGCTGAAGTTGATGAGCGCGAGCCCGCAGCCGAAGAGGGCGATGAGCAGGCCGGGCGGGACGAACCACCACCACATGCCGAGGCTCAGCGCGTTGTTGGCGCTCGCCTGGTTGAGGATCGTGCCCCACGTGATCGAGCCGGAGGGTCCCAGCCCGAGGAACGAGAGCCCCGCCTCCGCGAGGATCGCGAGCAGCACCGCGCCGAGGAACTGGGCCGTGAGGAGCGGCAGGAGGTTGGGGAAGATCTCCACGAGGATGATCCGCGGCGTCTTCTCCCCCGCGACGCGTGCCGCGGACACGTAGTCGCGGGCACGCAGCGACTTCGCCTGCATCCGGAGCACGATCGCCGCACCCGGCCACGCCGTCAGCCCGAGGATCACCGCGACGATGAGGAGCGAGCGCGTCTGCAGGTACGCCGAGATGACGATGATCAGCGGCAGGCCCGGGATGACGAGCATGATGTTCGTGACGAGCGAGAGGGCCTCGTCGGTGAACCGCCCGCGGTACCCCGCGACGATGCCGAACACGATCGACAGCACGAGCGCGATCGCGCCGGCGACGAGGCCGACCATGAGCGAGCCCTGCCCGCCGTACGCCACCTGGGCGAAGATGTCGTTGCCGATGTGGTTGGTGCCGAGCAGGTGCTCGGCGCTCGGCGGCAGGAACCGCGCGTTCGCCGTCGAGCGCGGGTCCTGCGTGAAGAACGGCGCGACGAACGTGAACAGCAGGATGCCGGCCACGAGGACGATCCCCGCGGTGAGCTTGCCGGACCGGCGCGGGAGCATCGCGCGCAGGCCACGGCGGGCGGGCGCGGCAGGGGCGTCCTGGTCGAGCGCCGCGGGGACGTCCCGCACGTCCGGGACGATCCCCTCGGTCGTCGTCGCCGGCGCGAGGCCGTCGGCGACGACCGTGGCCACGGGTGCCGCGTCGGCGGCGGGGGTCACGATCTCCGTGTCGCGGGTGTTGTCAGACATTGGCGCGCGCCCTCGGGTCGATGAATCCGTAGATGATGTCCATGAGGAAGTTCGCGGCGAGCACGGCGAGCGTGATGACGAGGAACGTGCCCTGCATGAGTGCGAAGTCGCTCGCCTGGACCGCGTTGAACAGGAGCT
This sequence comes from Cellulosimicrobium cellulans, assembly GCF_024124905.1. GTDB lineage: Bacteria > Actinomycetota > Actinomycetes > Actinomycetales > Cellulomonadaceae > Cellulosimicrobium > Cellulosimicrobium cellulans_G. The sequence continues at coordinate 103,542 of NZ_JAMXST010000007.1, read as the reverse complement.
TGCCCAGGCCCGGGTAGCTGAAGACCTGCTCCATGACGACCGACCCGGCCACGACGAACCCGAGCGCGACGCCGAACCCGGCGAACGACGGGAGCGCGGCGTTGCGGGTCGCGTAGGTGATCGCCACGCGCATGCGGCGCAGGCCCTTGGCCTCGGCCGTCGTGACGTAGTCCTCGGACAGCGTGGACACCATCATGTTGCGCATCCCGAGCAGCCAGCCCCCCACCGACGAGAGCACGATCGTCAGCGCGGGCAGGAACCCGTGGTAGATCACGCTGCCGACGAACGCCCACGACCACTCCGGTCCGTTGTCGAAGCCGAAGATGTCGTAGCTGCCGATCCGCGGGAACCATCCGGTCGAGACCGAGAAGACCGAGACGAGGATGAGGGCGAGCCAGAAGTAGGGCACCGCCTGGAGCAGGGTCGACGCGGGGATGATGCTGTCCACCCACGTGCCGCGCTTCCAGCCGGCCCACGCCCCCAGCCCGACACCCAGGACGAACGAGATGATCGTCGCGAGTCCCACGAGCCCGACCGTCCAGGGGAGGGCCTGGCCGATCAGCTCGGTGACGGGCTGGGGGTAGTACGTGATGGAGATCCCGAGATCTCCCTGGAACAGGCGCCCCCAGTAGTCCACGTACTGGTCCCACAGGGAGGCGTCGCCGTCCGCGCCGAAGAGGAGGTCGATGCTGTTCTGCATCTGGGGCGTCAGCTCGCCGCCCTTGCGCAGGAACTTGTCGATGAAGATCTGCTTGGGGTCACCAGGCATGAGCTTCGGGATGAGGAAGTTCAGCGAGACCGCTGCCCAGAGGGTGATCACGTAGAACGTGATCCGTCGTGCGTAGTACCTCATGATGCGTGTCCCTCGTTCCCCGTTCCTCCTCCTCGGCGCGGCCGCATCAGCTCGCCGGCTCGAGCTTCGAGAGCACGACGCCCAGCGAGACCGTGCTCCACGACGGCGGGAAGGCGTAGAGGTCGTCCTCGGTCGGCCAGCCCGTGAAGTCCTTCGTGTCCATGAACGTCTGCGAGGCGTTCACGACCACCGGGATGTAGGGCAGGTCACGGACGATCTCCTCCTGGATGATCGCGTACTGCTCCTGCTTCGCGGCCTCGTCGTTCGTCGAGGCGGCCGCCTCGACCGCGGCGTCGACCGTGGGGTTGGTGTAGCGCACGTAGTTGAAGAGGCCGGACTCCATGACCTCGCCGACCGGACGCGTGTAGTCCGTCGTCATCCACTGGCGGTAGATGCTGAACGGGTCGTCCAGCGACGGGCCCGTGATGCCCCCGACCATGAGCTGGTAGGTGCCCGCGACGCGCGCGTCCGACATCTCCTGCTGCGTGATCTTGTTGTGGACGATCGAGATGCCGGCGGCCTTCGCCTGCTCGACGAGCAGGTCGCCGACCGCGTTGTAGTCGTTCCAGCCGTCGACCGTGATGAGGGTCATCTCGACCTTCTGGCCGTCCTTCTCGTAGATGCCGTCCGCGCCCTTGGTGTAGCCGGCGTCCTCGAGGACCTTCGACGCGGCCGCGGCGTCGGCCGACTGCGGGCTCTCCGCCTCGACGTCGGGCGAGATCCAGCGGTCGTCGCGGCCGAGCAGCGCGAACGTCGGGGACGCGGTCGCGGCGAGGCCGGCGAACGCCTTCTCGTTGATCTCGGTGCGGTCCATGGCGAGGTTGATCGCCTGGCGCACCGCGACGTCGGTCTGCGGGCCGGTGCAGCCGAGGTCGACCGACACGCAGGTGTAGATCGTCGTCGGGTCCTGCGGCGTGTTGATCATGCTGAGGCGCCCGTCCGCGGTGATGCGGTCGGGGTCGGCCACGAACATGGCCGTCCAGTCGACCTTGCCCGTCGTCATGAGGTCCTCGGCGCTCTGGTTCTGGTCGATGCCGAGGTAGCGGACCTTCTTGACCTTGGGCGCGCCGGCCCAGTAGTCCTCGTTCGCGACGACCGTGTAGGCCGCCTCGGTGACCGCGTCGGCCTTGTACGGGCCGGTGCCGACCGGGTTCTCGTTGGCGAACGTCACGAGGTCGTCGACCTCGGACCAGATGTGCTCCGGCACGACGAGCGACGTACCGAGGAGCTGGACCTCGGACGTGAACTGCGGGGAGTCGAACGTCCACTTCACGGTGTACGGGTCGACGGCCTCGACCGAGACGACGAAGTCGCGCTTGGCGGCCTCGTTGGTGTGCGAGAACACGACGTCGTCGGCGTCGAAGTCCTCGCCGTCGGTCCACTTGACGCCCTCGCGGAGCTTCACCGTGAGCTCGGTGCCGTCCTCGGACCACTCGAAAGACTCGCCGAGACGGGGCTCGGGGTCGCTGGCCTGCGCCTTGTTGTAGTAGAAGAGCGGCTCGTAGATCGCGCCGTTGGCCGCGTGCAGCGGGTTCGGCGAGTACGGGTTGAAGTTCGCGACGATCGGCGTCTGCGTACCGGCCCACACGTTGAGCGTGCGCCCACCGTCGGCGGTCTCGTCGCCGTCGCCGTTCCCGGAGCCGGAGCAGCCCGTCGCCATCAGGGTCACGCCGGTCACGAGCGCAACCGCCGTGAGCAGACGCTTGCGCGCCGTGCTTCGAATCATCATCGGTCCTTTCGCGTGGACGACGCGTCGTCGCGTCGTTCGTCGTGGCGCCCGGAGGCGTGTGGCAGGAACACTAACTAATCGATCCCGGGTCGCCCGCTAATACGACAGGAAAGTTACCTAACTGAGACATGAGCCGTCGACGCGCACCTGAGACGACGACGGCCGACCCCCGCGTGGGCAGGGCCGGCCGTCGAGACGCCGTACCGTGGACGGCTTGCGCGCGCCGGAGCGCGGGGGCGAGCCGGGCCGTCAGCGCGTGGCGTCGAGCGCCGCGCGCGCGGCCGCGGCGACCTCCGGGTCCGTGACCTCGTAGCCGGCGTCCCCGCCGCCCCCGGGCCCGGCGTCGTCCGCGACGACCCGCTTCGCGGAGAGGTGCACGGCGTCCACGCCGGCGGCCACGAGCGCGCCGACGTCCTGGGGCCGCACGCCCCCACCCGCCATGACCTCGACGCGGCCGCCCAGGGGTCCGCGGGCGTGCACCGACATGGCGCGCAGGCGGTCGACGCCGTCGATGCTGCGAGAGGCGCCGCCCGACGTGAGCACGCGCCGCACGCCGACGCCCGCGAGCGCGTCGAGCGCTGCGAGCGGGTCGGCCACGACGTCGACCGCGCGGTGGAACGTCACCTCGCGGCCGTCGGCGGCCTCGACGAGGGTGCGCACGGCGGCGACGTCCACGACGCCGTCCGGGGTCAGGGCGCCCACCACGACGCCCGCCGCACCCGCCGCGACCGCGGCCCGGACGTCGCGGACCTGCACGTCGAGGTCGGCTGCCGAGAGGACGAACCCTCCCGGGCGCGGACGCACGAGGACGTGCACCTCCACGGGTGCACGTCCTGCGGCGTCGGCGGCCGCCACGACGGCCGCCTCGACGAGGCCGGCGCTCGGCGTGAGCCCGCCGGTCGCGCCCAGTCCGACGCACAGCTCGACCCGCCGAGCGCCCACGGACGCGGCAACCCGCACGCCCTCGGGATCCTGCACCGCGAGCTCGAGCACGACGTCACGGCTCGCGCGCACGGCGGGGCCCTCGGGGTCGGTGGTCGTCACTGCGTTCTCCCGTCGTCCGGTCCGACGGCCGTCGCGTCGCGCGGCGTGCGCGACGGCGGCCGTCGGCCAGGGTAGACGACGGTCAGATGACGCCGAGCGCGAGGATCGCGTCGGCGACCTTGGTGAAGCCCGCGATGTTGGCGCCGAGCACGTAGTTGCCGGGCGCGCCGTGCTCGTCGGCCGTCTCGACGCACCGGTCGTGGATGCCCGCCATGATCTGCGCGAGCCGCTCCTCCGTGTACTCGAACGACCACGCGTCGCGCGACGCGTTCTGCTGCATCTCGAGCGCCGAGGTCGCGACGCCGCCCGCGTTCGCGGCCTTGCCGGGCGCGAACAGCACGCCCGCCTCCTGGAGGAGCGCGACGGCGGAGGGCGTCGTCGGCATGTTGGCGCCCTCGGCGACCGCGACGACGCCGTTCGCGACGAGCTGCTTGGCCGCACCCTCGTCGAGCTCGTTCTGCGTCGCGCACGGCAGCGCGACGTCGCACGGCACGTCCCAGATGGACCCGTCGGTGACGACGCGCGCCCCGGGTCGACGAGCCGCGTAGTCGGCGACGCGGCCGCGCTCGACCTCCTTGATCTGGCGCAGCAGGTCGAGGTCGACACCCGCCTCGTCGACGACGTAGCCGGAGGAGTCGGAGAAGGCGACGACGTTCGCGCCGAGCTGCTGCGCCTTGGCGGTCGCGTAGATCGCGACGTTGCCCGAGCCCGAGACCACGACGCGCCGGCCGTCGAGGTCCTGCCCGCGCGTCTCCAGCATGCTCTGCGCGAAGAGCACGGTGCCGTAGCCCGTCGCCTCGGTGCGCACGAGCGAACCGCCCCAGGAGATGCCCTTGCCCGTGAGGACGCCGGACTCGTAGCGGTTGGTGATGCGCTTGTACTGCCCGAACAGGTACCCGATCTCACGACCGCCCACGCCGATGTCGCCGGCCGGGACGTCGGTGTTCTCGCCGATGTGCCGGTAGAGCTCGGTCATGAACGACTGGCAGAACCGCATGACCTCGCCGTCGGAGCGGCCGCGGGGGTCGAAGTCCGACCCGCCCTTGCCGCCGCCGATCGGCATGCCCGTGAGCGAGTTCTTGAAGATCTGCTCGAAGCCGAGGAACTTCACGATCCCGAGGTAGACCGACGGGTGGAACCGCAGGCCGCCCTTGTACGGGCCGAGCGCGGAGTTGAACTCGACGCGGAAGCCGCGGTTGATCTGCACGCGGCCCGTGTCGTCCACCCACGGGACCCGGAAGATGATCTGGCGCTCGGGCTCGCAGACACGCTCGAGGACGGCCGCCTCGACGTAGCGCGGGTGCTTGCGCAGCACGGGGCCGAGCGAGTCGAAGACCTCGCGCACGGCCTGGTGGAACTCGGCCTCGCCGGGGTTGCGACGCAGGACCTCGTCGTAGACGGACTGCAGTCGGCTGTCCATGGGCTCTCCTCGTCTGGGCGGACGGAAACTCCTGCTGACGGTACGCCTGTGCCAGAAGTTCCCGTACCGCCGTCTCACTCCCTGCGCATCTCGTCGGGCCTCGCACGGGCCTCGCACCGGCCTCGCACCCGTCGTGCCCGGGCTCCGGCACGGCTCCCCGGGCACGTCGTGGGCCCGTCGTGGGCACGGCCGCAGGTACCCCCGGACGACACAACCGTCCACCCACTGAGAAACCCGACTACTTCGGTGCGGTTTTCGCGGGGCCGTTGCTATACCCGTCCCCAGGTCACGAGCACCAGCGCCAAGCCCCGGCTCGCTGGTCGGCAACCCCCTGTCACGGCGGGGTGCTCCGGGAGATGACCAGGCCGCGCGCGACCGGCCCCGCACCCGCGGGACGGCCGCGCGGCAAGCGTGATCGACGACTACTGCGAGGTACACATGACCCACCGCTCCCCCTCCTCGACGGTCCTCGCCGTCTCCGGCAACCCGCGCCCCGGCTCACGGACGCTGGACGCGGCCGAGACCGTGGCGCACCGTGTCGCGAGCCTCCTCGGCACGACCGACGTCGCGACGATCGACCTCGCGGCCTTCGCCGCCGAGATCCTCGGTCCCGAGCGCCCCGCGGCGGACGCCGCGCGCGACCGGCTGGCCACGGCGACCGTCGCCGTCGTGGCGACGCCGGTCTACAAGGCGTCGTACACCGGGCTCCTCAAGGCGTTCCTCGACCTCTACGGCCCGGACGGGCTCGCGGGCGTCGTCGTCGTGCCGCTCGTCGTGTCGGGCAACCCCGCCCACGCGCTCGTCGGCGAGGTGCACCTGCGGCCCGTGCTCGTCGAGCTCGGCGCCGTCGTCCCGACCCGCTCCCTCACGGTCACCGAGCCACAGCTCGCGGACCTGGGCCCGGTCGTGGACGCGTGGCTCGCCCGCGAGGGCGACACCCTCCGTCGCGCCGCGACGCCCCTCCCCGCGGACGGCCCGGCGCCCGCCGACCACGCCGTCGCCGACGCGTTCGCGGGGGTGGCCCGATGACCGCCGAGCTCACCCACCTGGAGGCCCTCCTGGCGGAGCAGGACGAGCCGCAGCTCTCCCCCGACGAGTACAAGGCCGTGTTCCGCGGCCACCCCGCGGGGGTCGCCGTGATCGCGCTCGAGCACGACGGCCGCCTCGTCGGGTTCACCGCGACGTCGGTCATCTCCGTCTCGGCCGCACCGCCGCTGCTCGCGTTCTCGCTCGCGTCGACGTCGTCGTCGTGGCCCGCCGTGTCGGCGGCACGGACGCTCGCGGTGAGCTTCCTCGCCGACCACCAGGACGACGTCTCGGCGCGCTTCGCCACGAGCGGCATCGACCGGTTCGCCGACGGCGGCTGGTCCCGCCTCGGCACCGGGGAACCCGTCATCGACGGGGCCCTCTCGTGGGTCCGGGGCCGCGTGGTACAGCGCACGCCGGTGGGCGACTCCTACCTCGTCTCGCTGCGAGCGCTCGCGTCGAGCGTCGGCACGGGTGCGGGCCCCCGGCGCGACGAGGTGGCCGGCACCCCGTCGCCGCTCGTCTACCACGACCGCACGTACCACCGGATCGGGGACCACTCGGCGCTCTGAGAGCGAACCCAGCAGCCCCACGGGGCGAGGGGCCCGACGGCGGTACGACCGCCGTCGGGCCCCTCGCCCGTCCCGTGCCGCCCCTCACGGGCGGACCGGTCACCAGCTCCAGCCGCGCGCGCTCAGCTCGAGCTCCTCGCGGAACCGCTCGTCGTCGCCCGTGCGGAAGCCGGCCCGCAGCGGAGCGTCCTCGACCGAGAGACCCGTGAGCCGGCACGCCTCCCGGAGCAAGGCGTCGTAGGCGCCCTGGACCGCGAGGTAGTGGTGGGCACGGGCGTAGACGTCCGGGTCCGCCTCGATGCGCCGCATCTCCGCCGCGAGCTCGCTCAGCCGCACCTGGAGCGCGAGCGTGGCGAGCGGGTCGGGGGGCGTCGGGCGGCGGCGCAGCAGGTGCGGTCGGCCGGTCGTCCGGTGGCTCGGGGGTCGGCCGGCGCGGCGCAGCACCCACCACACGGCGGCGACCGTGCACGCCGTCGCGCACCAGACCATCAGCAGCCACGACATCGGAGCCGACCTCTGCGCGAGAGACCACGAGACACCTCCAGTCTAGGTCCGCACGCCGCCGCGAGCCATGGGTCGCGCGCACCATCCCCTGGACGACCGCGCCGCCGTACGATGCCGACGACGGCGCGCGACGACGCGGGTCAGGGCGACGGGGGGGCGACCGATGGCGACAGCACGACGGCTGCGGAGGACCGCGTTCCGCGGCCAGCTCTGGGCAGCGCTCGTGCTCCCGCTGTGCTTCGTGGCCGGGGCCGTCGCCGCGGGCGGCGGACTGCTCCTGGCAGGGTTCGTGGTCGCGGCGATCCCGGTCGCCGGCCTGCTCGCGCTCGCTCCCCTGCTAGGGACGTGGGTCGGGCGCATGCGATCCGCCGACGACGTCCCGCTCCCCTACGCCGTCGTGACCGTCGCGCTGTGGATCGTGGCGATCCCCGTCGGGTTCCTCCTGACGTACACCCAGCCGATACCGGTGGCCGTCCCGGTCCCGCGCGGCTATCACGCCGCCGAGGTCGCGAGCGCCGTCGTCGTGCCCGCGGTCCTCGTGCTCTGGGTCGCGCAGCTGACCCTGGCGCTCACCGGCGTGCGAGCACGCCGGAGGGCCGCGGCGCCGACTCCTGCGCGGGCGTGACCCGCGGTCCTGGGCCCTGGCGTCGCCCTCAGACCCTCGTCGCCGCACGGTACGCGACGGACAACCGCCCGACGGCGGCGCGCAGCTCGGCGTCGGTGCGGTCCCCGTAGGCCAGGCGCAGGCGCCGGGCCGAGTCGGTCCCCGGGCCCGTCGCGAAGAACTCGCCCTGCTGGTAGTCGACCCCTTCAGCCGTCGCGTGCCGGTGCAGCTCGTGCGTGTCCACGGAGTCGTCGACCAGGCGTGGCCACAGGAAGAACCCTCCCTCCGGCGCGGTGATCTCGAACGCGCCGGGGAGCTGGTTCTCGAGCTCGTCGACGAGCACTCGGGCCCGGTGCTCGTAGAGCGCGTTCGCCCGGGCGAGGGTGTCGTCGAACCAGCCGGCGCGGGAGAGGAGGAGGTGCTCGACGAGCGTCTGGACGAACGTCGACGAATGGGAGTCCTGCCTGTTGCGCAACCGGACGACCGGCGTGACGAGCGACTCCGGGAGGACGAGCCACCCGAGCCGCAGGCCCGGGCCCAGCGTCTTGGTGAACGTGTTGACGTGCACCACGTGCTCCGAGTCGAAGAAGGTGCGGCGGCCCTGGTCCACCCCGGCGAAGCGCAGCTCGCGGTAGGGGTCGTCCGCGATGACCACGAAGCCGTACCGCTCCGCGAGCGCCACGAGGGCAGCTCGCTTGTCCGCGGAGAGGGTGCCCTGGGTCGGGTTGTGGAAGTCGGGAACCGTGTACACGGCCGCGACGCGTTCACCCTCGGCGAGACGCCGCGCGAGATGCGCGACGTCGAGCCCGTCCGCCTCGACCGGGACGGGGAGCGTCCGGGCGTCCACGAGCTCGAGCACCCGGAGGAAGATCGGGAAGACGGGGTTGTCGACGGCAACCGTCGCGCCCCGCTCGACCAGCGCCTGCACGGTGAGCGACAGGCCGTGCAGCCCGCCGCTCGTGATGACGACCCGCGACGCGTCGACGCCCTCGCGCTCCGCGATCCATTCCCGGAGCCCGGCGAGACCCTGGGTCCCGGAGTACTGCAGCGAGGCGACGCCGCCGCCCGCGTCCCACACCTCGCCGAGCGCGTCGCGCAGCTCGTCGACCGGCAGCGCGCCGGGATCGGGGATTCCTCCCAGGAGACGGATCGAGTCCGGCCGCGGCGAGAGCAGGCTCTGGTCCCCGAAGCCCCGGGGTGCCGTCAGCGCGGCGGCGAGCGTGGACAGGGTGAGCGGCTCGGCCGGACCGGTCCCGGCCGCGCGACCGCGCACGAGCTCGGTGGCGGTCATCGCAGCCCCTCCGCCTCGACGAGGGTGAAGGCGTTCTCGAAGTGCGCCCGCGCGAGCTCCGGGCGAAGGGTCCACCGCTCGACCACCTCCGGTGGGAGCACGCCCTTGTCAGGCACCCCCACGAGGGCGAGGTTCGCCGCGGCCGCGCGCTCCGCGGCGAGGAGGTAGAACGCCGCCTCGCCGACGGAGCGACCGAGCGTGACGAAGCCGTGCCCGCGCTGCAGGATCACCCGGGCACCTGCCCGCGCGTGCTCGACGGCCGACGGCGAGGTGGCCCCGTCCCAGATCGACGTCGTCAGGCCCTGGAGGCCCGCGACGAGCGCCGCGTCGGTGGTCACCGGCTCGAGCGGCCGTCCGAGAGACGACCACGCGAAACCGCTCGGCGTGTGCAGGTGGACGACGACCGCGGCGTCGTCGATCTCGCGGTGCAGCCGGAGGTTCCCCGCGAAGCCGTTGATGGCGGCCGAGACCCGGGGGTCCACGACCTGCCCGTCCTCGTCCACGAGGACGAGGTCGCGAGGCGTGACCGACGAGATGGAGAGACCGAACGGATTGACCCAGTAGTGGCCCGGCGCCTCGGGCGCGCGTGCGGACACGTGTCCGTTGAAGCCGAACTCGTAGCCGGCACGCCCGAAGATGCGCAGAGCCGCAGCCAGCTCCCAGCGCACGTCGCGCGCCGGCGGCTCGGGGACGTCCGGCAGGGGGTCGAGGCTTCCCGTCGTGCGTGCCGAGGGCTCCGCGCCGACCTGCGGTGAGGTGCTCGTGGTGATGCTCATGCCGTCTCCTCGTCGATGGGCGCGAGACCGAGGTTCTCGCGCAGCGTCTCGTGCTCGTACTCGGTGTGGAAGAGTCCGCGGCGCTGCAGCTCCGGGACGAGGCCCTCCGTCACGGCGTCCAGACCGCCGGGATACTCGAGGAAGAAGGGCAGGATGTTGAAGCCGTCCGCCGCACCGCTCTCGTAGCGCTCCTGGAGCGCGTCCGCGACACGCTCGACCGATCCCACCGGGAACCAGTGCCCCGCGGCGCTCGCGTGATACAGCACCAGGTCGCGGAGCGTCGTGAGCTCCCCGGTAGCCAGCAGCCTCCGCAGGACGCCGTAGCGCGAGCGTCGGCCCTCGACGGCCTCTTCCTCGGGCAGCTCCGAGACCAGGACCGGCTGGTCCCACTCGTACCCCGAGAGATCGATGCCGCCGAACTGCTTCGACAAGGACTCACGGGCCCGCACGAGGTCGAGGTGCTCGTGCGACTCCTCCCAGATGCGTCGCGCCTCCGCGTCGGAGGACCCGATGACGGGGGCGACGCCCGGGAGGATCTTGATGCTCCCGGGGTGCCGCCCCGCGTCGGCGGCGCGCTTGCGCACGTCGTCGTACAGCTCCTGCGACTCCGCGAGGTCGACGAGCCCGGTCGTGAAGATCAGGTCTGCGTGCCGCGCGCCGAAGGCCTTGCCGGCCTCGGACGAGCCCGCCTGCGCGAGGATCGGACGCCCCTGCGGCGTGCGCGGCACGTTGAGGGGACCACGGACCGAGAAGTGCTCGGACGTCCAGTCGATCTGCCGGACCTTCGCGGGGTCGACGAAGAGGTTGCGTTCGAGGTCTCGCACGATCGCGCCCGGCTCCCAGGAGGACCACAGCTCCTCGACGACCCGCGTGAACTCCTCGGCGATCGCGTAGCGCTCGTCGTGCGGCGGCAGCTCGATGCCGAAGTTCTCCCCGCCCCACGCGGACGTCACGATGTTCCACCCTGCGCGACCACGGGAGATGTGGTCGAGCGAGGCGATCTGCCGCGCCACGTTGTACGGCGCGGAGAACGACGTCGACACCGAGCCGACCAGCCCGATCCGCTCCGTCCGGGCGGCCAGCGCGCTGAGCAACGTCACGGGCTCGAGCCCGGGCTGCGGGTCGGCGACGTCGGTCGCGACGCCGTCCGCCAGGAAGATCGTGTGGAGCTTCGCCGCCTCGGCCTGCTGCGTGAGGTCGGAGTACAGGGCGAGGTCGACGACCTCGTCCGCTCTGCTCCACGGTTTGCGCCACGCGCGGGCTGCGCCGCCGAGCAGGAGCCCGAGCAGGAGCCCTCCGCCTCGGCTCCCCGTCGTCCGTCCGGTCGTCATGTGTCTCTCCTCGTGTCCGGGTTGGTCATGCGAGTCTCAGGAGCGTCCGGCGACCGCCGGGGCCGCGAGGACCAGGCGTTCCGCCCGCAGACGGGGGCGCACCTCGACGATGCCGTCGTGCTCGGTGAGGTCCACGTCGACGTCGTAGACGCGTCGGATGAGCTCGGGGTCGTAGACCTCGTGCGCGGTGCCGTGCCGCAGGATGCGCCCGTCGAGCAGGAAGGCGACCTCGTCGCAGAACCGCGCCGCGTGGTTCAGGTCGTGGATCGAGACCACGACCGCGATCCCACGGGAACGAGCCACCTGGTGCGCGAGGTGCAGGGTCTGCAGCTGGTAGCGCAGGTCGAGCGCCGACGTGGGCTCGTCGAGAAGCAGCACCTGCGGCTCCTGCGCGAGCGCTCGTGCGATGAGGACCCGCTGGGCCTGGCCGCCGGAGAGCTCCGTGACGCTCCGGTCGGCGATCTCGGTCAGCCCGAGGCGCACGATCGCCTCCTCGACGCGCTCCCAGTCGGCTCGCCGCGGACGCGACCCGAAGTGCGGCGTCCGGCCGAGCAGGACCGCCTCGCGCACCGAGAGCGAGAACGAGAGCTCGATGGACTGGGGGACGTACGCGACGACGCGCGCGAGGTCCCGCCGCGACAGCGCCGCCAGATCGGCGTCGTCCCACGTGATCTGCCCGCCCGACGGCCGGACGATCCGGCTGACCGACTTGATGAGCGTCGACTTGCCCGAGCCGTTCGGGCCGAGCAGACCGAGGACGCTGCCCCGGGCGACCGACAGGTCCAGGCCGCTGAGCACCTGTCGTCGCCCGTAGCCGACGTCCAGGCCGGTGATCTCGAGGCTCATCCGAACGACCTCTTCCGCGCGAGGATCAGGTAGAGGAACACGGGAGCACCGACGAGAGCGTCGACGATGCCGACCGGCACGAGAGCCGGCGCGAGGACGATCCGGCCCACGGCGTCGGCCACGACGAGCAGGAGTCCCCCGACGAGCGCGGAGAACGGCAGGAGGAACCGGTGGTCCGCGCCGATCACGAGACGCGCGATGTGCGGTCCGACGAGACCGACGAAGCCGATGATGCCCGTGAAGCTGATCGTCACCGAGGTGATGAGCACGGCGACGAAGATCAGCTCGATCCGCACCCGGCTGACGGGGACGCCGAGGCTCCGAGCGGCGTCGTCTCCGGCGAACGCGATCGCGTTCACCGCGGAGCTGCGCCACTGCACGTACGGAACGGCGACGACCAGCAGGACCGCGAGCGTCACGACCTGGTACCAGACCGCCCCGTTCACCGTTCCCCAGGTCCAGCGCACGATCGCCGCCAGCGTCTCCTCGTTCGCGATGTACTGGAGCCCGGCGGTGAGCGCGGTGAAGAGCTGGGTGAGCGCGATGCCCAGGAGGATCAGGGTCGTGGGCTGCATCTTCTTCGTCGCCGCCAGGCCCAGGACGATCGCCGCGCAGCCGAGCCCGGTCACGAGCGCACCGCCGACGAGCGCCGACGTCGTCGAGGCGCCCTGTCCCTGGACGAAGAGGAGCGCGAGCGCGGCGCCGAACGCGGCAGCAGGGGCGATGCCCAGCGTGAAGGGGCTGACGAGCGGGTTGCGCAGAAGACCCTGGAACAGGACGCCGGCGATCGCCAGCGCACCACCGCCGAGCAGAGCGAGGCCCGCGCGGGGGACGCGCAGCTCCCACACGGTCGTGAACAGCCGCAGCTCCTGCGCGTCGGACGGCGCGACACCGGTCGTCTTGGCGACGAGGGCGTCGACGACGTCCTGCGGGGTGATGCCTCCGGCACCGATCTGGAGGGTGAGGACCGTGACCACGAGGGTCACCGCCACCGCGCCTCCCAGCACGAGCAGCTTTCCCAGCCCGTGCCGACGACGTCCTCGGGCGAGGCCCCGCTCGATCTCCGCGATCTGCGCGATCTCCGCGTCGTCGAGTGCGGGCGCGCTCATCGGTGGTCACCCCATCGGTAGACGTACTTGTCCGCGGTGTGCTCGTACGGCGTCTGCTGGAAGTCCTCCACCCAGCGACGGAAGAACTCCTCCGTGTCCACGTCCTCGAAGAGCTCGGGGTGCAGCCAGGTGGCGAGCCCCAGGGCGCCGATCTCCTTCGCGAGAGCGCTCGTCCAGAAGTTGTTCGCGACGAAGACGTCGCCGTTGCGCACGGCGGTCAGCTCGGACCAGCCGGGGCGGGCGACGAGCTCGTCGGCGAGAGTCGCGGCGGCGTCCTCGGGGAACGGCTCGTAGCCGGCGACGAGCCCGTCGATGCCGTGCCGCAGGACCAGGTCGGGATCCCGTTCGAGGACGTCGGCGGGGTCGACAGGAGTCGTGTGGACCGTGCCCCCGCGGTTGGGGTCGGAGGCGAAGTCGATGTCCCCGAAGACGTTGGTGCCTCCGGCGAGCTCGATGATGTCGTGCCAGCCCGACCCGGGGACGCCCGTGACGTTCGCCTCGCCGTTCTCGAAGTAGACGCTCTTGCGCTGGTCGTCGGGGAGGTGGGCGGTCCGCTCGTCGAGGAGGTCGGCCACTTCGCGGTACAGCCCTGCGAACTCCGCGGCACGCTCCTCGGTGCCGAACACCGTGCCGAGCAGCTCGACGTTCTTCTCGAAGAGCCGCGGCTCCCACGCCGTCACGACGAGGACGGGGATGCCGAACGGCTCGAGCTTCTCGATCGCCTCCTCGTAGGGAGAGTTGCTGAGCGTGATGAAGAGCTCGGGCCCGGCGGCGATGATCTCGTCGTAGTTGAACTCGGCGGCCCGCGAGACGATGGCCTCGGTACCCGGAACGGACTCCCAGTAGGGAGCGTTGCCCGGGGTGTCCTCGACGCCCTCGGCGCTCACGCCGACGACACGGTCACCGGCCCCGACACCGCGGACGAGCTCGATGTTGTACCAGTTGTAGCCGATGGCGACCGACTGGACCGGGACGGTGAGCTCCACCTCGCGCCCGAGCTCGTCCGTGACGGTGACGGTCTTCCGTTCTCCGCCCGACGCCGTGCTGTCAGGATCTGGTGGTGTCGCGTCCGCGGTCCCCGCGCACGCGGACAACACGAGCGCGGCGAGCACGAGGCCCGCGGCAGCGAGAGATCGAAGCTTCGACGAAGCCATGGGGAAACGCTCCTTGTTTCTCGGTGCCCGGACGCGGGCGCTCTGAGGCGCACCGGGTCGCCGGGCGGAAGGTCGTACACGCTTGCCGTTCCGGCAGGACGTCTCCGTGCCGGTGGGGCCAGGTCATCTCCCGGAGCACCCCGCCGTGACGAGGGGGTTGCTGACCAGCGAGCCGGAACTTGGCGCTGGTGCTCTTGACCGTGCGAGATGTCTACCGAGGCCCGCCGACGGGCGGGAACGGTCCGCGCAGAAATCTCTCATCCCGAGACAATGTGTCTCAGGGATACGTCGCCGAGAGGGCGCGCGGCAGCGCCGCCCGTACGCGTCGTGCGGCGTGGGCGAGCGTCGGCCGCAGAGGCCTTCGGGCGAGCGCCCGTCAGAAGGGCACGGCGTGCGTGCGAGCCGTGCTCGCGCCGTGGCGGGCGGCGGGCGCCGTGAGCCCCCGCGCGTCGAGGAGCGGGCGGACGCCCTCCGCGAACCAGTACGCCTCCTCGAGGTGCGGGTAGCCCGAGAGGACGAGCTCGTCGAACCCGGCCGCGCGGTACTCCTCGATCAGGTCGGCGACCTCTTCGTGGCTGCCGACGAGCGCCGTCCCGGCGCCGCCGCGCACGAGCCCGACGCCTGCCCACAGCCCGGGGTGGATCTCGAGGTCCCGCGCGCGCCGGGTGGCCGCGAGGTCACCGCCGCCGTGGAGCGCGACCATGCGCTGCTGCCCGACCGACCCGGACGAGCCCAGGAGCCGCTGGGCGCCCGCGATCTGCTCGGGCGTGAGGTCGTCGAGGAACCGCTGCGCGACGTCCCACGCGTCGGCCGACCGGTCGCGCGTGATGACGTGCAGGCGCACCCCGAAGCGGATCGTGCGTCCCTGCGCGACGGCGAGCTCGCGCACGCGCTCGATCTTCTCGCGCGCCTGCGCGGGCGGCTCGCCCCACGTGAGGTAGACGTCGGCCTGGGCCGCCGCGACGGGCAGCGCGGCCTCCGACGATCCGCCGAAGAAGATCTCGGGGCGCGGGTCCGGCGGCGCGGACGTCCGGGCGTCGGCGATCCGGTAGTGCGTGCCCTCGTACGAGAGCGGCGCCTCCTCCCACACGCCGCGCACGACCTCGAGGAACTCGCGCGTGCGGTCGTACCGCTCGTCGTGCTCGAGCCAGTCGCCGAACCTGCGCATCTCGTTCTCGTCGCCGCCCGTGACGACGTTGAGGAGCAGCCGTCCACCGGACAGGCGCTGGAAGGTCGCGGCCATCTGCGCCGCGAGCGTCGGCGAGACGAGGCCCGGGCGGAACGCGACGAGGAACTTCAGCCGCTCCGTGCTGCGGATCAGCGCGGACGTGACGAGCCACGCGTCCTCGCACCACGTCCCCGTCGGTGTGAGCACGCCCTCGTAGCCGAGGCGGTCGGCAGCGACCGCGACCTGCTCCAGGTAGTCGAGCGACGGCGCGCGGAACCCGGTCGCCCGGCCGGGCGTGTCCTTCGCGTGCGCGCCGTCGACGATCCCGCGTGCGTCGCCCGACGTCGGCAGGAACCAGTGCACGGCGAGCGGGCGGCGGGCGGCCGCCTCGTCGGGCGGGGACGCGGGTGTCGCGGGCTCGGCCGCTGCGTCGGCGCTCATCCCGCGAGCAGGTCCGGCTGCGGGTGGCGGACGCCCTGCACGGCCCCGCGCGGGATGGCCGCTCCGATCGCCGCGACGTCGTCCGGGGTGAGCTCGACCGAGGCGGCCGCGACGTTCTGCTCGAGGTACGCGAGGCGCTTGGTGCCGGGGATCGGGACGATGTCGTCACCTTGGGCGAGGAGCCACGCGAGCGCGAGCTGCGCCGTCGTGACGCCACGCTCGGCGGCGAGCTGCTCGAGCGAGCGGACCAGGCCGCGGTTGTGCTCGAACGCCTCGCCGGCGTAGCGCGCGTGGGAACGGCGCACGTCGTCCTCGGCGAAGCCGTCGGTCGCGTCCACGGTGCCCGTGAGGATGCCGCGGCCCAAGGGCGAGAAGGGCACGAACCCGATCCCGAGCTCGCGCAGCACGGGCAGCACCTCGTCCTCCGGGTCGCGCGTCCACAGGGAGTACTCGCTCTGCACGGCGGTGATCGGGTGCACCGTGTGCGCGCGGCGCACGGTGGCCGCCGAGGGCTCCGAGAGCCCGATCGTCCGGACCTTGCCCGCCTCGACGAGCTCCGCGAGCGCCCCGACGGTCTCCTCGATCGGGACCTGCGGGTCGATGCGGTGCAGGTAGTACAGGTCGAGCCGGTCGGTGCCGAGGCGGCGCAGGCTCGCGTCGACCGCCGAGCGCACGTACTCGGGGCGCCCGTCGACCCGGCGGCCGTCGGGGTGGCCGCCCGCGGGCGGGAGCCCGAACTTCGACGCGAGGACGATCTCGTCCCGGTGAGCGCTCAGCACGCGACCGATGAGCTCCTCGTTGCGCCCGTGGCCGTAGACGTCGGCCGTGTCGACGAGCGTGACGCCGAGCTCGACCGCCCGGCGCAGCACGGCCTCCGCCTCGCCGACGTCCGCGGGTCCGTACGCGTCCGTGACGGACATGCCGCCGAACCCGAGGGCGGAGACGGTGAGCGCGGCGTCGCCCGTACCGAGCGTGCGTGCGGTCGGGCGTGCGGGGGCGGGAGCGGCGGGGTGACGGTCGTCGGTCATGCCGCCAGCGGACCACCGCGAGCGCCCCGCGGCAAGAGCGAGGGCCGGTCCTCTCACCTGGCGAGAGAACGTGACGGGTCTCGTCGCGGCGGGTGCCGCCGACGTGTCACCGCAGGTCAGGCACGCCTGTCCTTGCTGGCGGGGACGGGGAATGGTGCCTAGTCTGGAATCGTTCAAGAGAACGAGTCACGAGTCGGCACCGACGGAAGCCGGGTGACCGCCGCACGTTCCGGGAGACCCCCGAGAGAGCGAGGAGCACCATGTCCGCACCCACCATCCACCGCGCCACCGCCCGCTTCGAGGCGTCGGAGGCGCTCCGCTCCCACCTGCAGCGCGTGCTCGTCGCGCTCGTCGACCTGCACGTCCAGGGCAAGCAGGCCCACTGGAACGTCACGGGCCGCGGGTTCCGCGACCTGCACCTCCAGCTCGACGACGTCGTGGACGTCGCGCGCGAGCACAGCGACACCGTCGCCGAGCGCATGCGCGCGCTCCAGGTCGTGCCCGACGGCCGCACCGAGACCGTCGCGACCACGACGGACCTCTCCCCGTACCCGGCCGGCCTCGTGTCCGTCGGCGACACGGTCGACGCGATCGTCGAGCGCATCGCCCAGACCGTCGAGGTCGTGCGCGAGGTGCACGACGCCGTCGACGCCGAGGACCCGACGACCGCCGACATCCTGCACGAGATCATCGCCGACCTGGAGAAGCAGGCCTGGTTCCTCTCGTCGGAGAACCGCGAGGCCTGATCCAGCCCGGCCCCGCGAGGGAGAGCCGCAGGTCGCGAGGTAGAACCCCTGGTGTTCTACCTCGCGACCTGCGGCTCTACCTCGCGGCGGGGCGGGCGAGCCGTCCGTCGAGCAGGGACGCCGCCCACGCGACGAGCGCCAGTGCCGCGACGGCGGCGCTCACGACGACGAGTCCGTCGCGATGGGCGTCGAGGACGCCCGGGACCGCGCCGTCGGTCCGGCCCACGAACGTGCCCGTCATCGCGGCGATGCAGACCGTCGCGGCGACGCGCTGCACGAGCTGGAGCGCCGCGCCGGCGACGCCGCGCTCCGTGCCGGGGGCACCCTCGAGCGTCAGCGTCTGGTTGGGCGAGATCGTCAGCCCCCCGACGACGCCCGTCAGCACCTGCGACAGGACGAGCACGGCGACCACCGTGGCCGTGGGCGCGACCGCCACCGCGAGCGCCGTGCCGGCGGCGACGAGCGCCTTCGCGCCGACGGCCACGGACACGCCGCGGCGGCCGAACCGGCGGAACAGCCGCCACGAGAGGTTCGCCGCCACGACCGACGCGATCGCGCCCGGCGTCGTGACCAGGCCTGCCTGGACCGGGCTGAGGCCCGCGCCGTCCTGGAGGAACAGCATGAGGACGGCGGAGTACCCGAGCGCGGCCCCGAAGCTGAACGCCGCGACGACGCAGCCCAGCACGTAGGTCGGGGAACGCAGGAGGACGGGTGCGAGAACCGGTGTCCGACCGCGCCGTGCGTAGCGCGGCTCCCACACGACGAGCGCCCCGACGGCGGCCGCGAGCACCCCGAGCGACAGCGGCAGCACGACGGCTCGCGGCCCCTCGGCGACGAACGGGACGAGCAGCCCGAGCGTCACGAGCGTGACGAGCACCAGCCCGACGGCGTCGAACCCGCCGCCGACGCGGCCACCGCGGGCGCGGCTCGCGGACAGGCCCTCGCCGGCCGGACGGCCTGCTGCCCGGCCCTCCCCGGCACCGCCGTCGCGACCGGGCGCGCCGCGCGGGGTCAGGCCACCCGCTCGCGTCGAGCCGCGACGCAGCACGCGCAGGGCGACGACGGCCACGGCGAGCCCCAGGGGCGCGGCGAGCCCGACGGCGGCGCGCCACCCCGCCGCCGGTCCGAGCCCGGACAGGATGCCGCCACCGACGAGCGGGGACAGGACCATGGCGAACGCCCCCGTCGAGGCGTACGCGCCGAGCGCACGTGCGCGGGCCGGCCCGGCGTAGTGGTCCTGGAGCAGCCCGATGACCTGCGGGTTCGCGGTCCCGGCGCCGACGCCCTGGAGCAGTCGCGCGGCGACGAGCACGTCGGCGTCGGACGCCGTCGCGCCGACGAGGCTCCCCGCGGCGAACAAGGCCAGCCCGACGGCCAGGGGTCGGCCGCGCCCGAGCCGGTCGCCGAGGCGGCCCGCCGGGACGAGCGCGAGCCCGAAGGTCAGGGAGTACCCGGCGAGGATCCACTGGAGCTGCGCGGTCGTCGCCCCGAGCTCGCTGCGCAGCGCCGGTGCCGCGACGGTGAGGATCGCCGAGTCCAGCAGCGTGACGAACCCGGTCGCGAGGCAGACCCGCAGCACGGCCCGCGACGCCCGACCGTCCGTCGTCACCGCCACGGCAGGCCGTCATCCGGATGACCGTTCACCCGAGGTAGCTCGTCACGACGTCGTGCAGCGCGGTGGCGGTGAGCCCGAGCGACTCGACGTCGACGCGCTCGTCGTTCCCGTGGAACAGCGAACGGAACACCCCCGGGTCCCACTGCTCGCTGAGCAGGCCGAACCCGTAGGCCGGCACGCCGCGGCGACGGAAGAAGCGCCCGTCCGTGCCGCCGGTCCCGAGGACCGGCACGACGTCGGCGCCCGCGTGCGCGCGCACTGCCCGCTCGATCGCCGCGTACGCCGCGCCGTCGGTGGGCGACTGCGACGCCTCGCCGAACCAGTCACCCTCGACGTGCACGTGCTCGCGCAGGTCGCCGAGCGCGTCGTCGAGCAGGTCGGCCACGTCCTGCGGGGTCGCGCCCGGGAGGACGCGGATGTCGAGCGTGACCTCCGCGAGCCCGGGGATGACGTTGGGCTTCGACCCGGCGTGCAGCACGGTCGGCGCGACGGTCGTGTGCGTCGTGGCGTGCGCGACGGACGCGAGCGCGCCGAGCGCGGGCAGCGCGTCGTCGATCCGGGCGGGGTCGAGCAGCGCGGCCCGCACGTCGGGCGCGAGGTCGAGCGCGTCGACGTAGCGGCGCCACAGGTCCCTGATGACGACGGGGCCTCGGTGCGCGGTGATCCGCCGCACGGCCTCCGCCGCGAGCACGATCGCGTTGAGCGACCCGTACGGCCCCGACCCGTGCCCCGGGCGCCCGACGACGCGCAGCCGGCGCCCCGCGCCGCCCTTCTCCCCCACCGCGATCGTGCGGCTCCCCCGAGGCCCGAGCGGCACCCCGCCCGACTCCGTGAGGACCGCGTCGACGTCCACGAGGTCGTACCGGTGCTGCGTGATCCAGTCGACGCCCCACGTGCTGCCGTGCTCCTCGTCGGCGACGGCAGCGAGCACGAGGTCGCCGCGCAGCCGCCGCCCGCTCTCCGCGATCGCGCGCGTGACGACCGTGAACGCGGACGTGAGCCCCAGCATGTCGATCGCGCCACGACCCCACACCCAGCCGTCGACGAGCTCGCCGCCGAACGGGTCGCGCGTCCACCCCTCCGGCTCGACGGGCACGACGTCGGTGTGCCCGACGAGCGCGAGCGAGGGCGCCTCCGGGTCCGTGCCGCGCAGGCGCGCGACGAGCGACGTGCGGCCGGGGCGCGGCTCGACCCACTCGACCTCGAGGTCGAGGCCGTCGAGCGCGTCGGCGACGGCGCGCGCGTTGCGCACTTCCTGCCCCGAGCCGACGGTGCCGTCGTTGACGCACGCGTTGCGGATCATCGCCTGGAGCAGCTCGGTGGTGCGGCCCGCGAGCTCGGTGCGCGACGGCGCGGGGGCGGGCTCCGCGAGCACGCGCGGCCCGGGCGTCGCCCTGGTCCCGGGCCGGACGCCGGGTGCTGCGGGTCGTGCGGTGACGGTCATCGTGCCCTCCCTGCTGTCGTGGACGACGCCCGGGGCGCGTCCTGGAGCGCGCGGCGGCCGGGGATGGCCGCGACGAGCTCGCGCGTGTACTCCTCCTGCGGGTCGAGCAGGATCTGCTCGGCCGGGCCCTGCTCGACGACGCGCCCGCGGTGCATGACGCCGACGTGGTCGGACACCTGCCGCACGACCGCGAGGTCGTGCGAGATGAACAGGTACGCGAGCCCGTGCTCGGCCTGGAGCCGCACGAGCAGCTCGAGGATCTGCGCCTGCACGGACACGTCGAGCGCCGAGACGGGCTCGTCGAGCACGACGAGCGCGGGGTTCAGCGCGAGCGCCCGCGCGATGGCGACGCGCTGGCGCTGCCCGCCCGAGAGCTCGCGCGGTCCCCGTCGGAGCACGTCGGGCGGGAGCGCGACGTCCTCGACGAGCGCACGTGCCCGGTCCGCCCGCTCGGACGGCGACCCGACCCGGTACGCCCGGAGCGGCTCGGTGACGATCTGCTCGACGGTGAACCGCGGGTCGAGCGACGCGTACGGGGACTGGTAGACCACCTGGAAGCCGCGACGCAGCGACCGCAGCCGCTCGCCGCGCGCCGTCGTGATGTCCTCGCCCGCGAACTCCACCGTGCCCGCGGTGGGCCGCTCGAGCCGGAGGGCGAGACGCGCCGTCGTGCTCTTGCCCGACCCCGACTCCCCCACGAGCGCGTACGTCTCGCCGCGCCCGACGGCGAAGCTCACGCCGTCCACGGCGACGAGCGTCCGGTGCGCCGACCCGCGCGGCAGCGTGAACTCCTTGCGCAGGTCCCGCACCGCGAGGACAGGCACGCTCGCGGTGTCCGGGCCGGCGCCGTCGGGCACCGCGGTCCCCTGACCGTCGGCGCGGCTCACGACCGCGGCGCGGCTCGCGTCGGCGCGCGGGACGACGCCGTCGTCCGGCGCCGTCTCCGGCGTGCCGCCCCCGACGAGGCGCGAGCTCGCGAGGCTCGGCGCCGCGGCGATGAGCTGCTGGGTGTAGGGGTGGCGCGGGTCGTGCAGCACCTGGTCCGCGGTGCCCTCCTCGACGACGACCCCGCGCTCGAGCACGACGATCCGGTCGGCGCGGTCCGCCGCGACGCCGAGGTCGTGCGTGATGAGCAGGACCGCGGTGCCCAGGTCGCGCACGAGGCCGTCGAGGTGGTCGAGGATGCGGCGCTGGACGGTCACGTCGAGCGCGCTCGTGGGCTCGTCCGCGACGACGAGGCGCGGCCGGGCCGCGACGGCGATCGCGATGAGCACGCGCTGGCGCATCCCGCCGGAGAGCTGCGACGGGTACTGCCGTGCGCGGGCCTCCGGGTCGTCGATCCCGGCCTGGCGCAGCAGCTCGACCGCGCGCTCGCGCGCCTCCTTGCGCCGCGCGAGCCCGTGGATGACGAGCACCTCCGCGACCTGGTCGCCCACGCGCGTGACGGGGTTGAGGGACACCGTCGGGTCCTGCGGCACGAGCCCGACGTCGCGGCCCCGCACCTGCTGCCACTCCTTCTCGGAGAGCCGTCCGACGTCGCGCCCACCGAGGCGGATGGTCCCGCCCGTCACCGCTCCCCCGCGCGAGAGCAGGTGCAGGGCCGCGTGCGCCGTCGTGCTCTTGCCCGACCCGGACTCGCCCACGAGCGCGACGACCTCGCCCGCCCCGACCGTGAGGTCGACGCCGCGGACGGCGGCGTACGAGCCGCCGTCGCGCGTGCGGTAGGCGACCTCGAGCCCGCGGATCTCGAGCGCGGGCGCCTCGCCCGACGTCGGGCCGGGACGCTCCTGGGTGGTCGGCGTCGTGGCGGTCATGCGTCCCCTCCGGTCCGTTCCAGGGCCCGCGCGATGCGGTTCGCCGACAGCACGACGGCGACGATCACGAGGCCCGGCATGGTCGTGAGCCACCACGCGGTGGCCAGGTAGTCGCGCCCGCCCGAGACGAGCGACCCCCACTCGGGCGCGGGCGGCGGCGTCCCGTAGCCGAGGAAGCTCAGCGCCGAGATGGCGAGCACGGCCGTCCCGAGCTCGAGCGCGACGAGCGCGAGCACCGGTCCCGTCGAGTTGGGCAGCACGTGGCGTCCGAGCACGCCGTACCAGCGCACGCCCGACGCACGGGCCGCCTCGACGTACACCGACGTCGAGGTCCGCAGGACCTCGGCCCGCATGACGCGTGCGAACGTCGCGACGCTCGTGATGCCGACGGCGATCGCGACCTTGACCGTCCCGAACCCGAGCGCCGTGATGATCGCGAGCGAGAGCAGGATGCTCGGGATCGCGAGCAGCACGTCGACGAACCGGCCGACGACGTCGTCCACCCACCCGCGCACGAACCCCGCGAGCAGGCCGAGCAACGACCCGGCGACGAGCCCGACCGCGACCGCGATGACGGTCGCGCTGAGCGACGCCGACGCGCCGTGGACGACGCGCGCGTACACGTCGCGCCCCAGGTGGTCGGTGCCGAACAGGTGCGCGCCGGACGGCGGCTGGAGCCGGTCCGCGGGCACGCCCGTCAGCGGGTCGTACGCCGTGAAGAGCTGCGGGACGACCGCCCACGCCGTGACGAGCAGGACGACGAGCACGGCGACGACCAGCCCGGGACGCCGCACGGCGTACCGCACCCCGCGCCGCCACCGGCCCGCCGTGCCCTGGGTCCGCACGCGGCCGTGCCGGAGGATCGCGCGCGCGTCCTCGCGGTCCTCGACCTCGATCTCCTCGGGCGCCCGCGGCTCGGGGACCTCCGGGCTCCCCGGCCGCGCGTCGCCCGACGGCGGGACGTCCGTCCGCGGGACGTCTCGCGTCGGAGCGGTCGCGCGGTCGCTCGCGGTCGTCGGGACCTCGACCGCGTCGCGGAGCACGATGCGCACCCCTGGCCTGGTGCTCATGCAGCCACCGCCTTCTGTCGTGCGTCGATCCGGGGGTCGAGCAGGGGGTAGAGCAGGTCGACCACGAGCGTGACGACCACGAACACGAGCGCGGAGAGCACGACGACCGCCTGCACGACGGGGATGTCCTGCGCGTCCACGGACGTGACCGTGAGTCGCCCGAGGCCCGCGCGCGAGAACACCGTCTCCGTGACGACCGTGCCGCCGAGCAGCCCGCCCACGACGACCCCCAGGACGGTCAGCGCGGGGATCGCGGCGTTGCGCAGCGCGTGGCCGAAGTGCACGCGCGCCCGGCTCGCGCCCTTCGCGCGCGCCGTCTCGACGTACGGCTCACCGAGCGTCCCGCGCAGGCTCCGCGCGAGCACCTGGGCGAGCGCGGCGCTCGCCGGGACGGCGAGCGTGATCGCCGGCAGCACGAGGCTGATCGCGCCCTCGTTGCCGATCGCGGGGAACAGCGGGAGCTGGAAGGAGAACCACTGCAGCAGGAGCAGGCCCAGCCAGAACGGCGGCAGGGCGACGCCGAGCGGCGGGAGCGACGCGAGCGCGTGGCGCAGCCACGCCGCGCGCGGGAACGTGCTCGCGATCGCGATGCCGGCGCCCGCCACGACGGCGAGGACGAGCGCCGCGGCCGTGAGCCGGAGCGTCTCGGGGAGCGCCTGGAGCACGAGCTGGGTCGCAGGCGCGCCCGACGCGTACGACGTCCCGAAGTCGAGCCGCAGCGCGTGCCACAGCGCGTCGGCGTACTGCACGAGCACGGGCCGGTCGAGGCCGTACTGGGCGCGCAGGGCGTCGAGCAGCGCGGGGTCCACCTGGTCCGCCTCGCCCCCGCCGCTCGCCATGAGCGCGGCCGGGTCGCTGGGCAGCAGGTAGAGGACGAAGAACGAGATGGTGAACGCCGCCCAGAGCACGAACAGGCCCTGCCCGGCGCGACGCAGGACGTACCGGCCCATGGTCGGCCTCCTTCCGTGGGGGATGCCCGCCTGCCCGACGCCGCGACGTCGGGCAGGCGGGCCCGGCGGGTCAGCCCTGGGTGACCCAGGCGTCGTAGAAGTCGAGGCGCGACGACGCCTCGAACGTCAGGCCGTGGACCGTGTCGGCGGCCGCGATGGTCGTCGAGAGCTCGTAAACCGGGATCGCGTGCCCCTTCTGCACGAGCAGGCGCGACGCCTCCGTGACGAGCTCCTGGCGCTCGGCCGGGTCGGTCGCCGCGGCCGACGCGTCGAGCAGGTCGTCGACCTCCTCCGCGTCGCGCTGGTTGATGTTGCGCGCATTCGCCGAGAAGATCGTGCGCAGCACGTCCGGGTCGGAGCGCGTGAGGTTGTAGTAGTCGAAGTCGAAGTCGCCGCTCTCCTTGATCGCCTGCGACTCGGCGACGGTCACGTGCTGGAGCTGGAGGTCCACGCCGATCTGCGCGAGCTGCTGCTGGACCAGCTCGAGCGGCTCCGGCACCTGCCAGAACGTCACGGTCGTGGAGAGCTTCTGGCCGTCCTTCTCCCGCACGCCGTCGGCGCCCTCGACCCAGCCCGCGTCGTCGAGGATCTTCTTCGCGCCCTCGGGGTCGTAGGCGAGCTCGTCCGCGACGCTCTCGTAGAGCGGCGTCGAGTGCGAGAGCACGCTCGTGGCCGGCTCGTCCTGCTCGCTGAGCACGGTGTCCGCGATCTGCTCGCGGTCGATGCCCTTGAGGATCGCCGTCCGCACGGCCTCGTCGCCCGCGAGCGGGCTCGACTCGTTGGGGAAGAGGTTGAACACGACGCCCGGGTTGGCGCGGTACTCGAGCCAGAACCCGTTCCCGTCGAACTGCGGGAGGTCGACGGTCGAGATCGCGGCCGTGGCGTCGATCTGCCCGGACTGCAGGCTGCCGCTGCGCACGCTCGCCTCGGGGATGACCTTGAACGTCACCGTGTCGAGGTAGGCCTCGCCCTGGTGGTCGTTGGCCTCCGAGCCCCACGCGTAGCCCGCGACCTTCTCGAGCACGATCTCCTGGTCCTGCGTGTAGGACTTGACGGAGAACGGGCCGGAGCCGACGAACTTGCCCGCGCAGCGGTCCTCGACGCTCAGGTCGGCCGACGACGGCGCGAGGAGGCCGAGCGAGAACGTCGAGGTCGCCTGGAGGAACTGGGCGCTCGGCGCCGCGAAGTCGACCGTGAGGGTCTGCGGGTCCGTGACCGTCGTGCCCTCGTAGCCGACGAGGTACTGCGACCCGAGCGACGCCGTCGCGCCGAGCGCGACGATCGCGTCGAAGTTCGTCTTGACCGACTCGGCGTCGATCGGCGTGCCGTCGGCGTAGGTCGCGTCGTCGCGCAGGTGGAACGTGTAGCTCGACGCGTCCTCGTTCACCTCCCAGCTCTCCGCGAGCCACGGCAGGATCTCGCCCGTCTCCGGGTCCTGCGCGGTGAGGGAGGCGACGGTCTGGCGGGCCGCCGCGATGGCGTCGTTGTTGCCGACCTGCTGCGGGTCGATGCAGTGCGAGTCGACGGTGATCGCGAAGGTCAGGTCGCCGCCCGCGACCGGCTCGCCGGACGGGCTGGGCGACCCGTCGTCGTCGGAGGTGCCGGCGCCGCCACCGCACGCGGCGAGCAGGAGACCCGTCGCGGCGGCGGCCGCGGCGGCGGTCAGGGACCGGCGTCGGTGAGGTGTGGGGATCATGTCGTGCTGCTCTCCTCGTGTGCCGGCTGAGGACCGGCGGTCGTCCGGCGCCGGTGGTCGTCCGCGCCGGGCCGAGGGCCGGCGCGGCGGGGGAACCCACCGGGGTGCCGTGCTTACCGCGCGGCGGGAGCCACGCGGTCAGGTCGTTCCCGGAGCACCCCGTCACGTCGAAGGGTTGCTGGTCAGCGAGCCGGGCCTGCGTGCTGACGCTCGTCACCTGGGAGCAGGAAAGACAATCTCGACCGGTTGAGTCAAGTATCGAGACGGTCGTCCCGCCAGGCGGACGGTTGTTTCCTGCTCCGCGACGTCGTGACCCGTCGGCGGGGCTGCCACGAGCACGGCGAGGGCCCGCCTCGCCGGGCGAGACGGGCCCCTCCCCTCCGGTCCGGCGGGATCGCTCAGGCCGCGGTGAACCCCGCCGCGCGGCGGGCGTCGGCCGGGCTCCACAGGTCGGTCTTCACCTCGGCCTGCACGACGGGCACGACCTCCTCCGCGAACCGGCGCAGCACGTCCTCCTGCTGCGCCGCGGGGATCAGATGGTTGACCGAGACGGACTGGAGGTCGTGCCCGTAGGACGCGTGATAGTCGAGGATCTTCTCCGCGACGCGCTCCGGCGAGCCCACCAGCGCCGGACCGCGCTCGACGGCGTCCTCGACCGTCCGGAAGCTCGGCGCCTTCCCGACGGCGTCCGGCCCGTAGCCCCGACGCGCCGCCGCCGCGACCTGGCCCTCGTAGATCGGGCGGTACTGCTCGATCGCCTCCTCCGTCGTGTCGGCGAGGAACAGCCCGCCCGAGCCCGACCCGACGAACCCGTACGCCGGGTCGTGCCCGTGCGCCGCGTACTGCTCGCGGTACCGGTCGATGAGCACCTGGTAGTTCTCGCGCGGCTGCAACGCGTTGGCGCTGACGATCGGGTCCCCGTACCGGGCCGCGAGGTCCACCGCGAAGCGCGACGTCGCCGACCCGTGCCAGATCCGGAACGGCCCCGCGAACGGACGCGGCAGCGTCGTCGCGTGCTCCAGCGCGTGGCGGTGCCGCCCGCTCCAGCTCACGTCCTCCTCCGACAGCAGCAGGCGCAGCAGCTCGTAGTTCTCCTGGAGGTACTCGTACTGCTTGTCGATGTCGAGCCCCAGCAGCGGGTACTGGAGCACCTCGTTGCCCTTGCCGATGACGATCTCCAGCCGCCCGCGGCTGAGCTGGTCCACCGTCGCGAGGTCCTCGGCGACCCGGATCGGGTCGAGCAGCGACAGCACGGTGACGCCCGTGCTCAGCAGGATGCGCGACGTCCGCGCCGCGACCGCACCGAGGATCACCGTCGGCGCCGACGACAGCACCTCCCCCGCGTGCCGCTCCCCCACCGCGAACGAGTCGAAGCCGAGCTCCTCCGCCAGCACCGCCGTCTCGACGACCCGGTTCAACCGGTCGGACGGCGCGACGGCCGCCCCGGTCACGGGGTGGGGCGGGTTGAACACGATGTCGAGTACCTGGAACCGCACGGTCCTGCTCCTTGCTGTCGTCGTCCGTGGTCGGGCCGGGCGGGCCCGCCAGCGAGATCGGCAGCGCCGGCCGAGGTCGGCACCTGCACGCGCCGATCTCGGCCGGGGCTGCCGATCTCGTCCTTCTCTGCCGATCTCGGTCCCGGGCCCGTCAGGCCGCGGCGGCCTCCGCGGTCGCGGCGTCGCGCTTCGCGACCTCCTCGCGGACGATCGGGATGACGTACCGGCCGAAGTCGATCGCGTCGTCGAGCAGGTCGTAGCCGCGGGCCGAGATGACGCGGACGCCGAGGTCGTAGTACGCGAGCAGCGCCTCGGCGACCTGCTCGGGCGTGCCGACGAGCGCGTTGGAGTTGCCGGCGCCGCCGGTCGCCTTCGCGGTCGCTGTCCACAGGGCGGTGTCGAAGCGCTCGCCCTGGGCGGCGATCTCGAGCAGGCGCTGGGAACCCGCGTTCTCGGGCTTGTCGATCGGGTGCCGACGGCTGAGCTGTCCCCCCGCGGCGGCCTTGCGCGCCTCGATCCGGTCGAGGATGCGGTGCGCCTTCTCCCAGGCGAGCTCCTCGGTCGGCGCGACGATCGGCCGGAACGCGGCGTGGATGCGCGGCGGGGTGGCCCGGCCCGCGGCGGCGGCCTCGGCGTGCACGCGCGCGATCTGCTCGGCCGTGCGGTCGAGCGGCTCGCCCCAGACGGCGTAGATGTCGGCCTCGGCCGCGCCGACGCGGAACGCGGCGTCCGACGACCCGCCGAACGAGATGGTCGGGGTGCGGCCCTCGAACGGCTTGGCGTCGAGCACGAAGTCGTCGAAGTCGTAGAACGGCCCGTGGTGGTCGAACGGCTCGGCGCTCGACCAGGCCTGCTTGACGATCTGGATGTACTCGTGGGTGCGCGCGTACCGCTCGTCCTTGGTCAGCGTGTCGCCTTCGCGGCCCTGCTCGTGGTCGTTGCCACCGGTGATGAAGTGCACGGAGAACCGCCCGCCGGAGAGCTGGTCGAGCGTCGCGAACGTCTTGGCGGCGTACGTCGGGTAGGACACGTTGGGCCGGTGCGCGAGCAGCAGCTCGATCGACTGCAGGCGAGCCGCGGTGTAGGCGGCGAGCGCCGCGGGCTCCGGGCCGGAGGAGCCGTAGGCGAAGAGGATGCGCGTCCAGCCGTTGTCCTCGTGCGCACGCACGAGGCGCTCGAGGTAGGCAGGGTCGAACGCGGCGGTCGTGCGCTCGGTGGTCTCCGACGCGTCGTTGGTCGTGGCGATGCCGAGGAACTCGACGGGCATGAGGATCTCCGTAGGTGTCGTCGTGGGTGGTGCGCGGGTGCGGGTTCGCGGTGCCGGTGCTGCGCGAGCCGGGCAGACGTGGTGCGGTCCGGTCGGCCGCTCAGGACCGGGCGGGCGCCGTCGGGTCCGGGGACGCCGTCGACTCCGGAGACGTCGCGGGCGACGCCTCGACCGGCTCCGACGCCGGGAGGCCGGCGTCCTTCCAGGCCGGGAAGCCGCCGTCGACGTGCGAGACGTTCGTGTACCCGCGCTCGGCGAGCGCCTCGGCGACGGGTCCGGAGCCGTTCGGCGACCCGCACACGACGACGACGGGCGTGTCGAGCGAGATCGCCGGGTTCTCGGCGGGACCGAACAGGGCGTCGAGGTCGTGGCGGTCGGCGAGCGTGGCGCCGGGGATCTCGCCGTGCGCGGCGCGGCCGCCGGCGGAGCGCACGTCGATGAGCAGCGCGCCGTCGGCGACCTTGGCCGCGGCGTCGGTCGCGGCCTGGAGGGGTGGGGTGGTCGTCATGGGTTTCTCCTTCGAGGGGTCGTCGCGAGATCGACCCGCACGTCCGAGATCGACCCTCAGGAGGTCGATCTGGCGACGCGCGGGTCGATCTCGCGTTAGGGGGTGGTGGCGAGTGCGGGTGTGGCGGGGGCGGGGCTTCCCGCGAACCAGTGCTCGGCGAGCAGCTCGAACGAGCGACGGGCGTCGTCGGCGTCGTGGGTCGCGGTGGTGACGAGCAGCTCGTCGGCACCCGTCGCGCGGCGCAGCGTCTCGAGCCGCTGCACGACCGTCTCCGGGTCGCCGACGATGCGCGTGTCGACGCGGTCCGCGACGAGCGCGCGCTCAGCCTCCGGGCGGTCCTCCCACGCGGGCGACGTACCCGGCTCGGGGTACGCGATCGCGCCGTCGGCGCCGCGGCGGATGGAGAGCACCCAGTCCGCGAACGGTGTCGCGAGCTCCCGGGCGCGCTCGATCGTGTCGGCGACGAGCACGTCGGCGGACACGACGACGTACGGCTCGTCGAGCACGCCCGGCCGGAACGCCGCGCGGTAGGCGGCGACGGTGTCGATCGTCGCCGACGGCGCCACGTGGTAGTTCGCGGCGATCGGCAGCCCGAGCTCGCCCGCGACGCGCGCGCTCTCGCCGGGGCTCGACGCGAGGACCCACAGGTCCCAGTCGGCACCCTCGACGGGCGGGCTCACGTACGGCGTCCCGTGCTCGTCGCGGTACGTCCCGGCACGCAGGCCGAGCACGAGGTCCAGCTCCTCGCGGAAGCTGACGGGCGTGCGCGACGCCCCGACGATCCGCTTCTGCGCGAGGATCCGCTCGCGCAGCACGGAGTCGTTGAGGTTCGACGGCGGCGCGCCGGGGACGTAGAGCCCCTCGACGACGCGCGGCCCGGTCGCGCCGGACCGCGCGGCGCGCAGCGGGCCGTCCGTGCCCTGCGTGCTGCCCTGCGAACCCGTCGCGTCCTTCGGCGGGGTGAAGGCCCGGCCCAGCCCGAGGTCGACCCGGCCCGGGTGCAGCGCGGCGATCGTCCCGAACTGCTCGGCGGCGACGAGCGGGCTCGTCGTGCTCAGCAGCACCGCGCCGCTGCCGACGCGGATGCGCTCGGTCCGGGCCGCGACGGCCGCGGCGAGCACGGCGGGCGACGCGGAGCCGACACCGGGCGACAGGTGGTGCTCGGCGTACCAGACGCGGTGGTAACCGAGCCGGTCGAGGTCGCGCGCGAGCCCGACGGCGCGGCGCACCGCGTCCTGGCCCGTCGCCCCCTCGGGAACGATCGCGAGGTCGAGGACGGACAGCGGGACGCGGCCGGACGCCGGTCGCGGACCGCCGGGGGTGGCGGTCGGGTGCGGGTGGGAGGACATGGCTTCCTTCGGTGGTGCGGCTGGTCGTGGTGCGGCGGCCGGTGGCGGCGCAGCGGCCGGTGGAGCGGTGGGTCCCGACTGCTCCCGGCGGCGGGACGGGACCGGGGCTCCTACTTGGACGGGAACCCGAGCGCAGCGAGCGTGGGTCGCAGGTGGGCGCGCCCGCGCAGCGCGCCGGGGACGCGCAGGCGGTCGACGACGCGGTCGCGCCAGCCGCCGTCGAGCCCCTCCTCGCGGTAGAAGGGCGCGATGCGCTGCTCGTACGCCGCGACGTGCTCCGCCTGGTCGCCGTGGTAGCGCTCGGGGTGCAGCACCGCCGCCTGCGGCAGCCGGGGCTTGACGCGCTCGCCGCCCGCAGGGTCGGGGTGCCCGACGACGAGCCCCACGACCGCGACGACGCCCTCGGGCAGGCCGAGCTCGGCCGCGACCTGGGCCGGGTGGTTGCGCAGCGCGCCGATGTACACGGTGCCGAGCCCGAGCGACTCGGCGGCGACGACCGCGTTCTGCGCGGCGAGCGCGGCGTCGAGGAACGCCACGACCGTCGTCTCGAGGTAGTCGGTCGCCTCGAGCCGGACGCCCTCGCGCTCCCCGAGGGCGCGCGCCCGGGCGACGTCGGCGAGCCAGACGAGCAGCAGCGGCGCGGTGCGGACGTGCTCCTGGTCGCCCGCGAGCGCCGCGAGCCGGTCCTTGCGCGCGGCGTCGGTGACGGCGACGACGCTCCAGAGCTGGAGGTTCGACGACGTCGGTGCGGACTGCGCGGCGGCGACGAGCGTCGGGACGACGTGGTCGGCGAGCGGATCGGTGCGGTAGCGACGCACGCTGCGGTGCCCGAGCACGGTGCCGAGCACGTCCGCGGGGCGGACCGCGTCGCGCGCCCGGCCGACTGCGGCACGGCGTGCCAGCCCGACGACGGCACCGGGCGCCGCGACGTCCGCGACGTCCGGCGCGACGCCGTAGCGCGCCCCGACCGCGGCGCGCGCGCCGTCGAGCACCGCACCGTCGGGCACGCCGGCGTCGGGCCGGGCACCGGTGGGCACGTCGGTCAGGTCGCTCTCCAGGTCGCGCGGGCCGCCGTCGCGGCGGTCGCGGCGGGCCGGACGCACGACGGCCGGGACGGTGACGGGTGTGGACGTCATGAGGCGGTCCTCTCGGGGAGTGCGGAGAGGCGGGCGAGCGCGAACCGCTCGGCCGCGAGCGCGTCGTCGGGACGGGTGGCGAGGTCGGCGAGCACGCGGCCGACCGCCGGGGCGAACTTGAAGCCGTGGCCGGAGAACCCGGCGCCGACGACGACCGGACCGCGCCGGTCGAGCACGAAGTCGTGGTCCGGCGTCGTCGTGTAGGTGCAGCTCACGGGGACGTAGGCGTCGGGGTCGAGGCCGGGCAGCCACGTGCGGACGTAGTCGCGCAGCACGGCGAGCTGACCCGGCTCGGGCCGGTAGGAGCGCCGGTCGGGGTCGACGACGGGCCCGACCCCGTGGAAGCCGACCTTGACGCCCTCGCCCGGGGTCGCGAGGCCGTAGACGCCGCTCGGCCACGCGGTGCCGGGACCGACGTCGTGCGTGAACGCCGGCCACCCCTGCGGGGACGCGCCCGGGGCGAGCGCGAAGTGCGCGGGCTGCTCCTGGGTCACGACGAGCGGGAGCTCCTGCCCCAGCAGCCCGCCGGCGGGACCGCCGAGGAGGCCGGCGCTCCACGCCCCGACGGTCACGACGACGACCCGCGCGACGACGTCGCCGCCGTCGGTGACGACGCGCACGCCCTCCGGGACGCGCTCGACGTGCCGGACGGCGGTCTCGTGGCGGACGTCGGCGCCGCTCGCGGCGGCCGCGCCCTGGAGGGCCGCGACGGCGCGGTCGGCGTGGAGCCGCCCGGCCGTCGCGACCTCGTGCAGCACCCGGCCCTCGAACCGCAGCCCCGGCCAGCGCTCGGCCGCGGCCGCGGGGTCGAGCCACTCGTGCTCGATCCCGCGGGCCGCGAACGCCGCACCGATCGCGTCCGCGCGGCGCTCGGCCGCGCCGTCGCGCCGCCCGTGGCTGACGCCGCCCGTGACCGTGAGCAGCTCGGTCCCGGTCTCGTCCTCGACCTCGCGCCACAGGCGGAGCGCCTCCTGCGCGAGGTCGAGGTACTCGGGCTCGGCGTACGTCGTGCGGTAGATGCGCGACGTCCCGTGGGAGGCACCGTGCGCGTGCCCGGGGGCGAAGCGCTCGAGCAGCAGGACGTCGCGCCCGCGCCGGGCGAGCTGCCACGCGGCGGCCGAGCCCATGACGCCGCCCCCGACCACGAGGTGGTCGACGTGCTGGGTGCTGGTGGTCATGCGCGGGTCACTCCGTCTTCGGGAGGCCGGGCGGGTTGGTCTGCGACTCCTCGACGGCCTCGGACTCCAGGCCCCACCGCTGCAGCACCTGGAGGTACGTGCCGTCCTCGATGGCGTGGTTGATCGCGGCGGTGATGGCCGGGGCCACCTCGTTGCCCTTCTTCGTGGCGACGGCGATCTGCGCGGTGTCGGGCCAGCCGCCGTTGAGCGTGCCGACGACCCTGAAGTCCTGCGGGGAGATCGCCGCCTGGTACGCGAGCGACGCGTTGGGCCCGACGTACGTCTCGATGCGCCCGGACTGGAGCGCGAGCAGGACGTCGGAGAACTGCTCGTAGTACTCGGGGCCCTGGATGGGCTCGAGGCCGTCCTCCTGGTTGAGGCGGTCCCACTCGAGCACGATCTTCTCCTGGTTCGTCCCGGAGCCGACGGCGACGACCTTGCCCGCGATGTCCTCGCGCTTCGTGATCGACGTGATGTCGGAGTCGGCGCCCACGAGCCAGCCGAGCTCGTCGTTGCGGTACGTGGAGAAGTCGATGGTCTCCTTGCGCTCCTCGGTCACCGTGACGTTGGAGATCACGGCGTCGACGTCGCCCGAGCCGAGCGCGAGCGGCCAGTCGGCCCAGGCCTTGACCTCGAGGCGCAGGTCCTTGCCGAGCGCGTCGGCGACGAGCTGCGCGATGTCGGTCTCGTTGCCGATGGGGGTCTCGTCGTCGTCGGCGAGGAAGCCGAGCGGCGGCGCGGCGCCCGCGGAGATCGCGACGACGAGCTCGTCCTTGTCCTTCCAGGCGTCCGGGAGGAGCGCGACGGCCTCCGCCGACTCGGTGGTGCGGATGCGGTCCTGGTCGGGGCTCGTGCTCACGTCGAGGGCGTCCGAGACGGACGTCGTGCTCTCCGTCGTGCCGTCGGAGGAGGCCGCGCCCTCGTCCGCGGCCGCCGGGGCCTCGGTGCTCACCCCGGAGCAGGCCGCGAGCGCCAGCAGGGGCACGACGGCGAGGGCGGCGAGCGCGCGGGGGGCGCGGGCGCGGGTGGTCGTTGCGGTCACGGGTGTCCTACCTCTCGGGTGGTGCGTCGGGGTGACGCGGGAGTGCGGTGCGGGACGGCCGGGCGGCCGGTCGCGGGTGACGACGTCGGGAAGCGGTGGTGGGCGCGGTACGCGGGGCGGCTGCGGGTCGAGGACCCCGGCTCGCCCCGGGTCAGAGGACCTTCTGGAGGAAGGCCCGGGTGCGGTCGTGGCGCGGGTGGTCGAGCACCTCGGCGGGCGTGCCCTGCTCCACGACGACGCCGTCGTCCATGAACACGACGGTGTCGGCGACCTCGCGGGCGAAGCCGATCTCGTGCGTGACGACGACGAGCGTCGTGCCGGTGCTCGCGACGTCCTTGATGACCTCGAGCACCTCCCCCACGAGCTCGGGGTCGAGCGCCGAGGTCGGCTCGTCGAACAGCAGCACCTTGGGCCGCAGCGCGAGCGCGCGGGCGATGGCGACGCGCTGCTGCTGCCCGCCGGAGAGCTGGCGCGGCCGCGCGTCGGCCTTGTCCGCGAGCCCGACGCGCTCGAGCAGCGCGCGGGCCTCCGGCTCGACGTCCTCGCGGCGGCGACGCTGCGCCGAGACCGGCGCCTCGACGACGTTCTCGAGCGCGGTGAGGTGCGGGAACAGGTTGAAGCTCTGGAAGACGAACCCGATCTGGGTGCGCTGGCCGAGGATCTCGCGCTCCTTGAGCTCGCGCAGGGTGTTGCCCTTGCGGCGGTACCCGATGAGCTCGCCGTCGAGCGAGATGAACCCCTTGTCGACCTTCTCCAGGTGGTTGATCGCGCGCAGCAGCGTCGACTTCCCGGAGCCGGACGGGCCGAGCACGACCGTCACGGACCCGGGCGGGACGGTGAGCGACACGTCGCGCAGCACCTCGAGGGTGCCGAAGCTCTTGTGGACGCCGTGGATCTCGACGAGCCCGGCGGTCGCGACGTCGGTGGTCGCGACGACGGCGCTCACGCCGCACCTCCCGCCGTGCGCGCGGTGCGCGTCAGCACGCCCACGCGGGCGCGGGCCGCGTACGCGGGCGGGACGGAGTCGGGCACGGGCCGGCCGGAGAGCCGCGACGCCCAGACCAGGACGGTCCAGCGCGCCTTCTGCAGCGGCGTCGGCGGCAGCGTGCGTACGGCACCCTTCGCGTAGTGCCGCTCGACGTAGTACTGGACGACCGTGATGAGCGTGGTGAGCACGAGGTACCAGATCGACGCGACGATGAGCAGCGGCACGACGCGGCCGTTGCGGCCGTAGATGACGCTGACGATGTAGAACAGCTCGCCGTACGCGAGCACGTAGACGATCGACGTGCCCTTGAGGAGCCCGATCACCTCGTTGACGGCCGTCGGGATGATGGAGCGCATCGCCTGCGGCAGGATGATGCGGCTCACCTCGCGCCGCTTGGGGATGCCGAGCGACGCGGCGGCCTCCTGCTGCCCCTGGTCGACCGAGAGGATCCCGGCCCGCACGATCTCCGCCGAGTACGCGGCCTGCGAGAGCCCGAGCCCGAGGATCGCGGCCCAGAACTTGTCGATCACGGACAGCGTGTCGAAGTACAGGAACTCGGGCCCGAAGGGGATGCCGACGCTGAGGTACGGGTAGAGGTACGCGAGGTTGTACCAGAGCAGGAGCTGCAGCAGCAGCGGCACCGACCGGAACACCCACGTGTACGTCCACGACACCGACTGGAGGAGCGGCGAGCGCGAGAGGCGCATGAGCGCGAGGACCGTGCCGAGCGCGAACCCGACGACCGACGCGACGAGCGTCAGGCGGATCGTCGCCCACGCGCCCTCGAGGATCGACGGCCACGTGAGGTACTGCGCGACGACGCCCCACTCCCAGCGGTCGTTCGTCACGAGCGAGCTGACGACCATGGCGAGCAGCACCGCGACGCCGGCCGTCGCGGCCCAGCGGCCCGGGTGTCGCGCGGGGACGATGCGCAGGCTCTCGAGCGGCAGCGCGTCCTCGACACCGCCGCTCCGGTCGGCGGGGTGCCGGCCCGACGGCGGCGCGAGCTGCCGGGACTCGTCCTGCGGGAGCGACACGGTGCTCATGACGCGACCTCCAACCACTTCTCGAAGGCGAGCGGGCCGATCTCCTCGGGATCGGTCCCGGTGTCGAACAGGGGCGTGTAGCCGGTCGCGAGGTACAGGCCGGCGGCCTCGGGCTGGCGCGGGCCCGTCGTGAGGTACACGCGCCGGTAGCCGCGCTCGACGGCGCGGCGCTCCAGCTCCGCCAGCACGAGGCGCGCCAGCCCGCGGCGCCGGTGCGCCGAGTGCGTCCAGATCCGCTTGAGCTCGGCGGTGCGCACGGCGGGCGTCCCGTCGGTGCAGCGCGCGGACGGCCGGGCGAGGCGTGCCGGGTCGCCGAGCTCCGGCTCGGTCCGACGGCGGAACGCGCCGCCCGCGACCGGCTCGCCGTCCTCCAGCACCAGCACGAGCTCGCCGTGCGGCGCCGCGAAGTCCTGCGCGGGGTAGTGCTCCATCTCGGCGCGGAGCTCCTCGGCGCTCAGCACGCGCTGGTACCGCGTCCAGTACTCGTGGGACAGCTCGTCGAGCAGCGGCCGCACGAGCGGGTCGTGCATCGCGACGGACCGGACCTCGCGCACCGCAGCGCTCGACCCCGTCGCCCCGGACGGTCCCGCCGTGGCCGGGACGGCCGCGAGCGCGGTCACCGCGGTGCCCTCTCGCCCGCGGTGACGGCGAACGGCACGTGGTTGCCCTCGACCGGCGCCGGGCACGTCCCGACGTCGCTGAACGCGTACGGGAGGTTGATCGCCCGGTTGAGGTCGAGCCGCACGCGCCCCTCGGTGCCGGGCGCCACGTCGGCGTCCACCCACAGGACGCGCCAGGGCGCGACGTCGTCCGCCTCGTCGCTGAACAGCAGCGTCACCGCGCCGCCGGCCGTGCCCGTGAGGACGAGCGTCGCCCGGTGGACGACGCCGTCGCGCTCGACCGCGAGGTCGACCTCGCCGACCGTGCTCACGTGGTGCACGAGCCCGGGGCGCGCGGCGCCGACG
Organism: Cellulosimicrobium cellulans; assembly: GCF_024124905.1. Taxonomy (GTDB): domain Bacteria; phylum Actinomycetota; class Actinomycetes; order Actinomycetales; family Cellulomonadaceae; genus Cellulosimicrobium; species Cellulosimicrobium cellulans_G. Next base: position 66,336 of record NZ_JAMXST010000007.1, on the reverse strand, counting down.
ACGACGGGCCGCGGCGCGTCGTACCAGCGCACCGCCGCGTCCACGACCCAGGCGGGGTCGTAGGCGAACGTCGGGACGCCGTCGAACCCCGTCCGGGCCGGAGCGAGCGGGTCGCGCAGCCGGACGGCGTACCGGCCCGTGCGGCGCACGACCTCCACCGCGACCTCGCGCGTCTCGCCCCCGTCCGCCGGGTCGCCCGCGTCCCGGCCGTCCGGCAGGAACGTGCCCGCGACCGAGGACCCACCCTCCGTGACGACCACGGTCCCGACGGAGTCGCCCGTCGTCGCCCGGACGGCGCCGCCCTCGTCCGCGCGGTGGTGCGCGCCGTCGGCGTCGGCCCACCAGAGCCCGGGCACGCCGGGCAGCGCGGCGGGCTCGGCCGGGAGCCAGTGGTACGCGACGAGGCTCAGCCAGCCGTGCGGCGGCCGGAGCCCCTCCTCGCGCTCGGCGTGCCATGCCGCCCACGCGGCGGCGTCGTGCGCCTCGTCGGCCGTCCCGGGGGCGGCGGGGTCGTCGGCCACGGTGCCCGTGGCGGTCAGCGTGCTCTGGCTCATGGGTCCTCCGAGGTCGGTACGGTGCAGGTCTGCGGTGCGGGTGCGTGCGGGACGGCTACGGTCGGCCGACGAGCTCGGCGGAGGCCGCCGAGGGCTCGGGGTCGGCGGCGCGCGGCGCGGTGCCGGGCCGCGCGAGGCCGAGGTGCTCGCGCAGGGTCGTGCCCTCGTACTCGGTGCGGAACGAGCCGCGCTCCTGGAGCAGCGGAACGACCTGGTCGAAGACGTCGTCGAGCCCGCCCGGCGTGAGGTGCGGGACGAGGATGAAGCCGTCGGACGCGTCCTCCTGGACGTGGCGGTCGATGTCGTCCGCGACCTGCTGCGGCGTGCCGACGAAGCCGCCGCGCGACGTCACCTGGATGACGAGCTCGCGGATCGACCAGCCGTTCGCCTCGGCCTGCTCGCGCCACGCCGCGGCGACCGCCGCCGGGTCCTTCGCGTGCCGCACGCGGCCCCGCGTGATCGACAGGTTCTCCGTGTCGGGCTCGACGTCGGGCAGCGGTCCCTCGGGGTCGTACGCCTCGAGGTCGCGGCCCCAGACCTGCTCGAGGAACGCGATGGCCGTCGGCCCGGAGACCTGCTGGAGCCGGATCTCGCGAGCGCGCTCCTCGGCCTCGGCGGGCGTGTCGCCCAGCACGACGACGGTCGCGGGCAGGATCTTCAGGGAGTCGCGCTCGCGCCCGTGGGCCGCGAGCCGTCCCTTGACGTCCTCGTAGAACGCGCGCCCGGCGTCGAACGTCGAGTGCGCGGAGAACACGACGTCGGCGGTCGCGGCGGCGAAGTCGCGCCCGTCGGCGGAGTCGCCGGCCTGGAACAGGACGGGGTGCCCCTGCGGTCCGCGCGGCGTCTCGAACAGCCCGACGACGTCCGCGTACGTCCCGTGGTGCGCGACCGGCCGCACCGACCCGGGGCGCAAGAACTCGCCCGCGATCCGGTCGGCCAGCACGGCGTCGTCGTCCCACGAGTCCCACAGGGCGCGCGCGACCTCGACGACCTCGGCCGCCCGGGCGTAGCGCTCGGGGTAGGGCAGGTACCCGCCGCGGCGGAAGTTGGCGCCCGTGAAGGCGTCGGGGCTCGTCACGAGGTTCCAGGCCGCGCGGCCCTCGGAGAGCAGGTCGAGCGTCGCGAACTGCTTCGCGAGCTCCCACGGCTCGTTGAACGTCGTGTTGATCGTGCCCGCGAGGCCGAGGCGGTCCGTGACCGCCGCGAGCGCGGCGAGCACGGGCAGCGTGTCGGGGCGACCCACGACGTCGAGGTCGTGGATGCGGCCCTTGTGCTCGCGCAGGCGCAGGCCCTCGGCGAGGAAGAAGAAGTCGAGCTTGGCGTCCTCGGCGCGGCGGGCGAGGTGCTCGAACGAGGCGAAGTCGATCTGGCTGCGCGAGCGGGGGTCGCTCCAGACGGTGGTGTTGTTGACGCCCGGGAAGTGGGCGCCGAGGTGGATCTGCTTGCGGGGGCGCGTGCTCATGTCGTCGGTCCGTCCGGGGTCAGGCGATCGCCGCGTAGCGGTTGGCGGGGAGCGGGAGGCCGAGCGTGTCGCGCAGCGTCGTCCCGGGGTAGGCGGTGCGGAACAGGCCCGCGCCCTGGAGCAGCGGCACCACGCCGTCGACGATCGCGTCGAGGTCCGTGCTCAGCGACGACGGCCGCAGCAGGAAGCCGTCGGCGGCACCGGCGTGCACCCACTCCTCGACCGTGACGGCGAGGTCGCGCGCCGTGCCGACGTGCGTGAGCGAGTCGGTGTCCCACGAGACGCCCTCGAGGTCCTCGAGCAGGTCGAGGCGGGCCTGCGCGCTCGCGCGCGTGTCGCCGACGACGACGTAGGCGTCGACGAGGACCCGCAGCGCGTCGGGGTCGCGCCCGGCGTCCGCGGCCGCGTCGCGCACCTGCGACCGGAGCGTGACGGCCTCGTCGCGGGTCGCGGCGCGGACCCGGACGACGTCGGCCCGGCGGGCCGCGAGGTCGAGCGACGCAGGCGTGTCCGCCCGGACGACGACGGGCGGCTGGCCCTGCGGCGGGCGCGGCGTGATCGACGGCCCCTTGACGGCGAACCGGATGCCCTCGTGGTCGACGTAGTGGAGCTTCTCGCGGTCCACGAACCGGCCCGTCGCGACGTCGCGGATCTCGGCGTCGTCCTCCCACGAGTCCCAGAGCCGCGTGACGACCTCGACCGCCTCGTCCGCCTCGGCCACGGCGTCGGGCTCGTCCTGGGCGCCCTTGCGCCCGAAGGCCGCGGCCTCGGCCGGGGTCGTGGACCACCCGACCTGCCATCCCGCGCGCCCGGAGCTCACGTGGTCGATCGTCGCGATCGCCTTGGACACGTGGAACGGCTCGGTGTGCGTGGTGGTGACGGTCGGGACGAGGCCGATGCCCGCGCTGCGGGGCGCGAGCCGGGACGCGACGAGCGCGGCGTCGAGCCGGCCGCGCACGGACCCGTTGCGGCCCGGCTGGAGCGTGAACGCGTCGTCGAGCGTGACGAGGTCGAGCAGGCCGCGCTGGGCGGTGGCCACGAGCTCCACGAGGCGCTTGGCGTCGAAGAGCCGCTGGGCCTGGGAGCCCACGGTCCGCCAGGCGGCGGGGTGCGCGCCGGCGTCGGTGAGGTCGACGCCGAGGTGGAGGGTGCGGGCGGGGCGGGGGTCGGACATCGCGAGGATCCGTTCTCAGTTGAGCCGACGGCGCGCTCAGGGCGCGGCGGGGTGCCGGAGGGTGGGCAGGGGGGTCCGGCCGCGCGCGGCGGCAGGACGGGCTGGGGAAGCCGGGAGGGACCCGGACCGCGCGCGGGTGGCGCGGGGTGTCAGAGACGGGTCGTCGTCAGCGACAACAGGCGACGGGCGCGGGACCCGTGGCCCCGAGGGCGGGGGCGCCGGGGGCGCCCGCGAACGGACAGGGGCACGTCGACACGTGCGCGGTGCTCACCGCGGTGCTCGACATTCGCCGATCCATCGTCCGTCTCCTTCGTGCCCGTCGCCGGGCTCCGCGTCGTTGCCCCGCGCCGCGCGTGGTCCGCGCGACGCGGGACCTGGTCCTCACCCGGGGCACCCCACCGCGCGGGAGGGTTGCCGTCCGACGAGCCGGGGCTTGGCGTCGGAGCTCATGACCATGTCCTGTGACCGGGGTACGTCGACCTCGGTTGCGCGGGAACTTACGAGCGGCCACCGCGGGGTGTCAACGCACCGAGGAGACCTTCCCACATACTGGACTCAATCGGTCAACTTTGAGCACCACGACGCTGTTTGCACCGAGTGCATCGATGCACTTAGTGTCATGACGTGCCCCTCCCCTCCGCGACCGAGCCGTCGGGCGTGCCCGCGCCCGACCTGGCGGCCGACCCCGCGACCGGCCCCGCGACCGATCGCCGCGCCGCGCTGCGCGCGCGGCACCGCCGCGCGATCGTCGATGCCGCCGCGTCGCTCATGGAGGAGAACGGGGGCGCCCGGTTCACGGTCGACGACCTGGCCGCACGCGCCGACGTCGCGCGGCGCACGATCTTCAACCACTTCGCGGCGCTCGACGACGTGGTGGTCGAGGTGTGCGAGGACGTGCTGGGCACCGTGGTCGACGCGCTCGGGGCGAGCGCCGCGGACCCCGGCACCGACCGCACGACCCCGCTCGACGACCTCACCGCCGCGCTCCGCGGCACCGACCTCGTCGGCCCGATGGCCTACCTCACGCGTGCCCTCGGCGGCACCGCGACCGAGCCCACCCCCCGCGTCACGACGATGGTCGTGCGCACGTTCACCCACCTCGCCGAGCGCCTGGTCGCCGAGACCACGCGGCGGCACCCCGACGTCGACCCGCTCGAGATCGAGATGCTCGTCGGCGCGCTCATGGCCGGGGTCCTGGTGATCCAGCGCCGCTGGTGGGCCGCGACCGGCGCCGCCGACGACGACGCCTCGCGCCGCGTGTGGGCGAACCTCCTCGACCGTCTCGTCGCGCGCATGCGCTCAGGCTGGGAGCTCCCCGCCTGACGCCTCCCGCCCTCACCTCCCCGACCGCCACCGGACCGCACGCCGCACCGCCCACCGGACCACCCCGGACTCCCCACCGAAGGACCCTCATGGCTGAACTCCTCTACCGCCTCGGGCGTGCCAGCGCGCGCCGCGCGCGGACCGTCCTCGCCGCATGGCTCGCGGTGCTCGTGCTCGCCGGGGCGGCGTTCGTCGCGTTCGGCGGCTCGCTCGCGAGCAGCTTCTCCATCCCGGGCACCCCGACCGCCGAGGTGACGGAGCGCCTGCAGACGGCGCTCCCGGAGGCATCGGGCGGGAGCGGCACCGTCGTCTTCGCCACGGAGGACGGCTCGGCGTTCACGCCCGAGCAGGAGGCGGCGATCTCCGACCGCCTCGCCGCGGCCGAGGAGGTCGACGGCGTCGAGACGGCCGTCGACCCGTTCGCCACGCAGGCCGAGCTCGCGGACCAGCGTCAGCAGGTCGAGGACGGCCGCACCCAGATCGAGGCCGGGCGCACGCAGCTCGAGGACGGTCGCACGCAGCTCGCCGCGGGCCAGGAGCAGCTCGACGCCGCGCGGACCCAGCTCGACGAGGGCCAGGCCCAGCTCGACGCGGCACGCGCGCAGGCCCAGGCCGCGGGCGCGCTCGACCAGGTGGCGCCCCAGCTCGACGCGCAGCAGGCCGAGCTCGACGCCGGGCGCGCCGAGCTCGACGCCCAGGCCGCGGCGCTCGACAAGCAAATGACCGCGCTGGAGGACCAGAGCACGACGCTCGAGGAGCAGTCCGCCCAGCTCGAGGCCTCCGCGCCGCTGCTCGAGATGGCGTCGGAGATCCGCATGGTGTCCGAGGACGGGAGCGCCGCCGTCGCGAGCGTCGCGTTCACCGAGCCGAACATGAGCATCGAGCAGCAGACCAAGGACGACCTCGTCGCGGTCTTCACCGACGACCCGGTCGAGGGTGTCCAGACGGACTTCTCGTCCGACATCACGCAGGGCGTCCCCCAGGTCTTCGGCGTCGGCGAGGCGATCGGCCTCGTCGTCGCGGCGATCGTGCTGGTCGTCATGCTCGGCACGCTCGTCGGCGCGGGGCTGCCGATCCTCACCGCGCTCATCGGTGTCGGCATCGGTGCGCTCGCCGCGATGTCGCTCTCCGGCGTGGTCGAGATGTCGTCGGTGACCCCCGTGCTCGGCCTCATGCTCGGGCTCGCGGTCGGGATCGACTACTCGCTGTTCATCGTCAACCGGCACCGCCGCCAGCTCAAGCAGGGCGACGACGTCCAGGAGTCGATCGCGCTCGCGAACGGCACGTCGGGCAACGCCGTGGTGTTCGCCGGCGCCACGGTGCTCATCGCGCTCCTCGCGCTCAACGTCACCGGCATCCCGTTCCTCGGCCTCATGGGGACCGTCGGCGCGCTCTGCGTCGCGATCGCCGTGCTCATCGCCGTCACCCTCACGCCCGCCCTGCTGAGCATGATCGGGACGCGCATCCTCAGCCGCCGTGAGCGCGCCGCGCTCGCCGGGACCCAGACTCCGGGCGAGCCGGGCGCCGCGACCGACGCCGCGCCGTCGGGCACGACCGCTCTGGACGGGACGAAGCCCGTCCGCCCGATGTCCACGCTGCGCGCCGTGGGCACGGCGATCCTCGCCGTCGTGGCGCTCGGGGTGATCGCGCTCCCCGCGCTCGACCTGCGGACCAACCTGCCCGACGGGTCGTCGGAGGCGCACGACTCCACGCAGTACCGCGCGTACTCGACGATCGCCGAGCAGTTCGGCGAGGGCACCAACGGCCCGCTGCTCGTCGTCGCCGACCTCCCGGGCGAGCCCACCGAGGCGGAGGCGCTGGAGTACCAGGTGCAGGTCGCGCGGTCGCTCTTCGCGCTCGACGACGTCGTCGCGGTCGCCCCGGTCGGGACCTCCGCGGACCGCACCGTCGCCGCGTTCCAGGTGATCCCCGCCGAGGGGCCCACGAGCGAGTCCACCGAGGAGCTCGTGCACGACCTGCGCGCGCTCGAGCCCCTCGATGGGGACGTGACGCTGGGCGTCGCCGGCTCGGCCAGCGGCAACATCGACATCTCCGACAAGCTCGCGCAGGCGCTGCCGATCTACCTCGCGGTCGTCGTCGGGCTGTCGCTCGTCATCCTCGTGCTGGTGTTCCGGTCGATCTTCGTGCCGGTCGTCGCGACGCTCGGGTTCATCCTGTCCTACTTCGCCGCGCTCGGCGGGGTCGTCGCGATCTACCAGTGGGGCTGGCTCTCGGGGGTGTTCGGCGTCGAGACGCCGGGCCCGATCCTCAACTTCCTGCCCACGATCCTCGTCGGCATCCTGTTCGGCCTCGCGATGGACTACCAGCTCTTCCTCGGCTCGGGGATGCGCGAGGCGTACGCGCACGGCGCCCCGGCGCGCGTCGCGATCGTCCAGGGCGTGCGCGCGGGCCGGGCCGTGGTGACGGCCGCGGCGATCATCATGATCTCCGTCTTCGGCGGGTTCGTCTTCTCGCACAGCGCGATGATCCGGCCCATCGGGTTCGCGCTCGCGTTCGGCGTGCTGGTCGACGCGTTCGTCGTGCGGATGCTGCTCGTCCCGGCGCTCATGCACCTCGTCGGCGACAAGGCGTGGTGGCTCCCCCGCTGGCTCGACCGCGTCCTGCCCGACGTCGACGTCGAGGGCGCCGCCCTGGAGCGCCGCCACCCGCACCACGAGACCCCCGTCGATTCCCCGGAGCCCGCGCGCAGCTGACCGCACACACCACCCCCGTGCGCCGAACCCGGGGTTGCTCCCGGGTTCGGCGCCGAACCGGGGAGCAACCCCGGGTTCGGCGTCAGGGGCGGGGCACGTGGACCGTCGCGACGATCGCGCGGTGGTCGCTGCCGGGCACGGGCAGGGAGGCGACGTCGGTCACGACGTTCTCCCGGTCCGTCACCACGTGGTCGAGGTTCAGGACCGGCGGCACCGTGCCCGGGCGCGGCGACCACGACAGGTCCAGACCGCTTCCCGACGCGCGGCTCGCGTCGTGGAACCGCTCGCCCAGCAGTCGCCGGAACGTCGCGTGGTCGTGGGTCGCGTTGAAGTCGCCGACGAGCACCTGCGGGAGCGGGTTCGCGGCCGCGCGCTCGGCGAGCGCGGCCGTCTCCTCGCCCCAGACCCGCACGTACTCCGGGATCGGCGGGATCGGGTGCACGGCGGTGACCCGCACGGGCACGCCGTCGACCTCCACGGTCGCGGACGGCATCGCGTCGTTGGAGAACGGCTCGAGGTCGACGTCGTCGAGCGGCAGCGCGCTCCACAGCCCGCTGCCGAGCGCCCCGGACCCGACCTTGGCATCGACGCCGTACGGGAGCACGTCCTCGATGCCCGCCGCGACGAGCCGCTCGCGCAGGTCGGTCGTCAGCTCCAGCACCGCGAGCACCTGGACGTCCTGCTCGCGGACGAGGCGGACCAGCGCGTCCGCGTCCGCCGACCCGAGCCACGCGTTGGCACCCATCACGCGCAGCGACGCCGCGTCGTCGGGCGGCGCCGGGCCGGGCACGAACGCGGGCACGAGCCACACCGCCTGGGCGGCGACGCAGACCGCGAGCAGCGCCGCGAGGACCCACCGGCGCGCGACGAGCGTGACCACGAGGCCGCCGACGGCCGCCGCCGCGACGAACGGCGTGAACCCGACGACCTGCGCGAGCGGCGTCACCGCGTCGTACGGCACCGCCCGCGCGAGCGTCAGCAGGACGACCACGACCGTCCCCGCCGCCAGCAGGACGGTGAGGACCGGACCGCCCGGCCGCCGTCGGGCCGTGACGCGCGCGGACGGGAGGCTCGTGGTCGCCGGGGTCATGCCCGGACTCTGACACCGTCGCGGCGCACGCGGCGACCCCCCGCGCCGCCTCGCCCGCCGACCTCCACGAAACCCGCCCAGCATGGCGCCCCCGGTCCGCCGAGCACGACATGAGGGTCGTTCTCGGGCGGAGAACGACCCTCATGTCGTGCTCGACAGCGGGCTGTGTCGTGGTCGGGCAGGGTCCACGGACGACGACGCCCCGGTCACCTGGGCGGTGACCGGGGCGTCGGGGGTGCGGGGTTTCAGCCGAAGATGGCCGGGAGCGTGCCGCGGAAGGCCGCGTCCGCCTCGCTGAGCGGGATGGTGAACAGGCCCGCGACCTCGAGCGCCTCGCCCGACTCGGCGACGGCGCCGGGCTCGGTGCCCGTCTCGCCGATCTTCAGCACGGGGACGCCGCGCGCGACGCACGCGTCGACGAGCTTGGACTCCTCGCCCCGCGGCACCGCGACGAGCGCGCGGGCCGTCGACTCGGAGAACAGCGCCTCGAACGGGGTGACGCCGTCGCGCTCGGTCAGCGCGTCGAGCGACACGGTGGCCCCGACGCCGAAGCGCAGCGACGCCTCGAGGAGCGCCTGCGCGAGCCCGCCCTCGGAGAGGTCGTGCGCGGCCGACACGAGGTCGTCGCGGCTCGCGTTGACGAGGACGCCGGCGAGCGCCTTCTCGGCCGCGAGGTCCACCCGCGGGGGCACGCCGCCCAGGTGGCCGTGCTCGACGTCGGCCCACGCCGACCCGTCGAGCTCCGCACGCGTGGTGCCGAGGAGGTAGATGCTCTCCCCCGTCTCGCGCCAGCCCGACGGCGTCGCGTGCGCGACGTCGTCGAGCACGCCGAGCACGCCCACGACCGGGGTCGGGTGGATCGACGAGTCGATCTGCCCCGGCTCGCCGGTCCCGTTGTAGAGCGACACGTTGCCGCCCGTCACCGGCACGCCGAGCTCGCGGCACGCGTCCGCGAGGCCCTCGATCGCCTCGACGAGCTGCCACATCGAGTCGGGGTCCTCGGGCGAGCCGAAGTTGAGGCAGTCGGTCACGGCGAGCGGGCGGGCGCCCGTCGTCGCGACGTTGCGGTACGCCTCGGCGAGCGCGAGGCGTGCGCCCGTACGCGGGTCAAGCTTGCCGTAGCGGCCGTTCGCGTCCGTCGCGAGCGCGACGCCGAGGCCGGTGGACTCGTCGACGCGGACCACGCCCGAGTCGTCGGGCTGCGCGAGCGCGGTGTTGCCCTGGACGAACCGGTCGTACTGGTTCGTCACCCACTCCTTGGACGCGAGGTTGGGCGACGCGAGGAGGCGCAGGGCCGTCGCGCGGAGCTCGTCCCCGCTCTCGGGGCGGGCGAGCGCGTCGGCCTCGACGGTGCGGGCGTTGAGCCCGTCCTGCCACGACGGGCGCGCGTACGGGCGGTGGTAGACCGGGCCCTCGTGCGCGACGGTCCGCGGGTCGACGTCGACGATGCGCTCGCCGTGGTGGTCGATCGTCAGGCGCCCGGAGTCGTTGACCTCGCCGATAACGGCAGTCTCGACGTCCCACTTGCGGGTGATCGCGAGGAACTCGTCGAGCTTGTCGGGCGCGACGACCGCCATCATGCGCTCCTGCGACTCGGACATGAGGATCTCGCCCGCGTTGAGCGTCGGGTCGCGCAGCAGGACGTCGTCGAGCCACACGTGCATGCCGCCGTCGCCGTTCGAGGCGAGCTCCGACGTCGCGCACGAGATGCCGGCGGCGCCGAGGTCCTGGATGCCCTCCACGACCTGCGCCGCGTACAGCTCGAGGCAGCACTCGATGAGGACCTTCTCCATGAAGGGGTCGCCCACCTGGACGCTCGGGCGCTTGGCGGGCACGCCGTCCTCGAACGTCTCCGAGGCGAGGATCGAGGCGCCGCCGATGCCGTCGCCGCCCGTGCGGGCGCCGAACAGCACGACCTTGTTGCCCACGCCCGAGGCGTTGGCGAGGTGGATGTCCTCGTGGCGCAGCACGCCGAGGCACAGCGCGTTGACGAGGGGGTTGCCCTGGTACGAGGAGTCGAAGACGAGCTCGCCGCCGATGTTCGGCAGGCCGAGGCTGTTGCCGTAGCCGCCGACGCCGCTCACGACGCCGTGCACGACGCGCGCCGTGTCCGGGTGGTCGACGGCGCCGAAGCGGAGCTGGTCCATGACGGCGACGGGGCGCGCGCCCATCGAGATGATGTCGCGCACGATGCCGCCGACACCCGTCGCGGCGCCCTGGTAGGGCTCGACGAACGACGGGTGGTTGTGCGACTCGACCTTGAACGTCACGGCCCAGCCGTCGCCGATGTCGACGACGCCCGCGTTCTCGCCGATGCCGACGAGCAGGTGCTTCTTCATCTCGTCCGTGGTGGCCGCGCCGAACTTCGACAGGTGGACCTTGGACGACTTGTACGAGCAGTGCTCGGACCACATGACCGAGTACATCGCGAGCTCCGCGGCCGTGGGGCGGCGCCCCAGGATGTCGCGGATGCGCTGGTACTCGTCGGGCTTGAGGCCGAGCTCGGCGTACGGCTGGACCTCGTCGGGAGTGGCGGCGGCGTGCTCGACGGTGTCCAGCGTCGGTCCTGCGGCGGGACGAGCGTCGGAGCGTGCGGAAGCCTGGGGTGCGGGGGCGGTCATCGTTTCCCTCGGGTGGGCGCTGATGCGGGGAGCGCACGACGGCGCGGGGCCCAGTCTACCGGCGGGTCGCCGGGCCTCGTGGTCCCGTCCGCCCTCCGGTCGGCGTCCCCGTCGTCCCCCTCCCGGTCCCGCCTGGGGCCGACCACGTGGGCGGCCCCAGCAGGCGGGTGTCAGGAGACGAGGCCGACGACGACCCCCACGACGCCCAGCAGCGGCGGGACGAGCTGCACCAGCGCGGCGCGCGCCTTGGACGGCGACGAGAGGATCAGCACGAGCCCGGCGGCGACCATCGACCCGGCGCCCGCGAGGACGAGCGTGAGGCCCACGTCGTGCCGGCCCGTCGCGTACAGGACGATCCCGAGCACGACGAGCACCGCGAGGAACAGGTTGTAGAAGCCCTGGTTGAACGCGAGCTCCTTCGTCGCCGCGGCCTCCTCGCGCGACGTGCCGAAGGTCGCGCGCGTGCGCGCGCTCGTCCACGTGAGCGACTCCATGACGAAGATGTACCCGTGGATCGCCGCGGCGACCCCCGCGAGCGCCAGCCCGAACCCGATCATCCTCGGCCCCTCCCGGTCCGCGAGGCCGCACGGTGCACGACCTCCCGCCGGCGGGCCGGCCCGGGTCGCTGCCTCAGCGGTCCTCAGCGTTCCACAGGAGCGGCTCCGCCGCCGCGAGCGCCACGGCCAGCGCGCCGAGCACGAGCCCGACGCGCGTGTGCGGCAGCCGGACGCCCCGTGCGCGCAGCCGCTCCCCGCGGCGGTAGACCCACTTCTCCCCGGCGACGGCGAGCGTCGTCGCGAGCGCGACTCCCCCGATCGCTCCGGCCGCGACGACGCCGGGCGGGACCGGTGTCGGCTCCTCGCGGTCCGGCACGTACGTGTTGTCCTCGCGCGCGGCGCCGTCCGCCGGCTCGGCCCCGGGGCCGCCGGTCGTCCCGGTGCTCGCCGCCGCGACGTGGTCGCCGGCGTCGTCGGGCGACCGGACGGCGTCGCGCAGCGACCGGACGCCCTCGCGCGCGTCGCGACCCTCCGCGGTCGAGGTCACCGTGAGCACGGCACCCGCCGTCGCGACCGCGGTCTTGGCGAGCGCACGGGCCCAGCGCGGCCGGACGACGTCGGGCACGGCGTACCAGGCGACGGTCATCAGGCCCGCGATCGCCACGGCGCGCGGGTCGGCGGACCGCCGGGTCGGCTCGTGCTCGGTCATCGGGCCCCTTCGTCGGACGGGTGCGGCGCTGACGCGCTCGCCGACCTCAACGGACCACGCGCCCACGAAGTTCCGGCGGCGGACCCCTCGCCCTTGGTGCCGCCGAACCCGGGATCTCTCCCCACGCACGGCCGAGGGTGAGGAGCGATCCCGAGCTCGGCGCCTGGTCAGGGCGCGACGGCGCGCAGGCGCTCGCGGAGGTAGCGGACCGCGGGGGCGTCGGTCATGGTCGCGCGCCACACGACCGTCACCGGGCGGGTCGGGACGGGCTCGCGCACGGGCACCGCGACGACGTCGGACGGCAGGGGTCCCCGGCCCAGTCGCGGGACGAGCGCGACGGCGAGGTCCTGCGCGACGACCTCGACCTGCGACGCGAACTCGAGGCACCGGAAGTCGATGCGCGGGACGCGCGGCTCGCGCGCGAACATGTGGCAGAACCACTCGTAGCAGATGGTGCCGTCGGGCGTGCAGACCCACGTCTCGTCGAGCAGGTCCGACGGCGTGAGCGCGGCCCGGCCCGCGAGCGGGCTCGACGCGTGCACCAGGACGTCGGCCTCGTCGCGGAACAGCTCCTCGGCGCGCAGGCTCGGCGGGAGCGCGAGGCCGACGCCCTCCCAGTGGTGCACGAGCGCGAGGTCCAGGGTCCCCGCCGCGACGGCCGCGACCGCGTCCCACGGCTCGGTCTCCTCGACGACGAGGCGCAGGTCCGGGACGTCGTCCCGCACGCGCGCGACGAGCGGCGCGACGACGCCGCGCACCGCCGTCGAGAACGACCCGAGGCGCACGGTCCCCGTGGGGCGGGCGCCGGCGTCGTGCAGACGCGCGCGGAGCGACTCGACCTGCTCGCGCAGCGCGCGTCCCTCCTCGACCACGCGCCGGCCGGCGGCCGTGAGGACGACGCCGCGCCCCTCGCGGTCGAGCAGGCGCGCGCCGAGGTCGCGCTCCAGGCGCTTGACCTGCTGCGAGACGGCGGACGGCGTGTACCCGAGGTCGCGCGCCGCGGCGTGCACGGTCCCGGTGCGGTCGACGGCGAGCAGCGCGTCCACGGCGGCGAGGTCGATCATGACCCCAGGCTATCGGTTAGCAGAGCTACCGAGAACTGTGCACGACCGTGCGCTGGACGTGCACGATGACCAGGGCGCACCCTCGTACCCATGCCCCTGCGCTCGTCCCTTCTCGCCGTCCTCGTCGCCGTCCTGTGGGGCGTGAACTTCGTCGTCATCGACCTCGGCCTGGGCGACGTGCCGCCCACGCTGTTCGTCGCCCTGCGCTTCCTCGTCGTGCTCGTCCCGGCGATCTTCCTCGTCCCCCGGCCCCGCGCGCGCTGGCGGGACGTGCTGCTCGTCGGCACGTTCATGAGCCTCGGCCAGTTCGGCCTGCTCTACACCGCGCTCGCGCTCGGCATGCCCGCCGGGCTCGCGTCGCTCGTGCTCCAGGCGCAGGTCGGGCTCACCGTCCTGTTCGCCGCCGCCGCGCTGCGCGAGGTGCCGACGCGCTCGCAGCTCGTCGGCGTCCTGGTGGGTGCCGCCGGGCTCGTCGTCGTCGGCGCGGGGCGCAGCGCGTCGACGCCGGCGCTCGCGTTCGTCGTGACCCTCGCCGCCGCGGCGTCGTGGGCGGTGGGCAACGTCGTCGCGCGCCGGGCCGGCCGACGCGACCAGGGCGCTACATCGCGAGACCGGGGCTCTACCCCGGCCGACCAGGGCTCTACCTCGGCCGACCAGGGTTCTACCTCGGCGGGCCGGGGCGTTTCCTCGCGGCCCGGGCTGGACGGGTTGTCGATGACGGTGTGGTCGGCGCTCGTCGTCCCGGTCCCCATGCTCGGGCTGTCGCTCGCGCTCGACGGGCCGGACGTCGTCGGGCACGCGCTCACGCACCTCACGCTCGCGCCGGTCCTGTCGACCCTGTACACCGCGTGGCTCGCGAGCCTCGTGGGCTACGGGATCTGGAACACGCTGCTCGCCCGGTACCCGGCGTCGGCGGTGGTGCCGTTCACGATGCTCGTGCCGCCCGTGGGGATGCTCGCGGCGTGGGTCGTGCTCGACGAGGTGCCGAACGCGGCCGAGCTGCTGGGCGGCGTCGTGCTCCTGCTGGGCGTCGCGACGACGACGGGCGTCCTGCGCCGACGTCCGCGTCACGCCACCAGCGCACGCCCGACGTCCGCCGAGCCCGGGATCACTCCCCACCCGCCGGCCGACCTGGGGAGCGACCCCGGGTTCGGCGGGCCGGAGGCGACACGCGCGCGTTCGCGCTGACACGAGGCCGCGGCCGGGGGTTCCATGGAGGTTCGGGACGTCGAGACGCGAGGGAGCCTCTCATGAGCCAGACCGCGGGTCGCACGGAGGAACGGCAGCAGCCGGAGCTCAAGCGGGTCATGGGGCCCAGGCTCCTGCTCCTGTTCATCGTCGGGGACATCCTCGGCACGGGCGTGTACGCGCTCACGGGCCAGGTCGCGGGCGAGGTCGGCGGGGCGGCGTGGCTGCCGTTCCTGCTCGCGTTCGTCGTCGCGACGATCACCGCGTTCTCCTACCTCGAGCTCGTCACCAAGTACCCGAGCGCCGCCGGCGCGGCGCTCTACACGCACAAGGCGTTCGGCATCCACCTGCTGACGTTCGTGGTCGCGTTCATGGTCATGAGCTCGGGCATCACGTCGGCGTCGACGGCGTCCAACGCGTTCGCCGGGTTCGTCTCCGACGGCTTCGGGCTGGCCCTCCCGACGGGCGGCGACGGCAGGCTCCTCATCGCGCTCGGCTTCATGGCCCTCGTCGCGCTCGTCAACTTCCGGGGCGTCGGCGAGAGCGTCCGGGCGAACGTCGTGCTGTCGCTCGTCGAGCTGTCCGGCCTGCTGCTCGTGATCTTCGTCGGGCTGTGGGCGACGACGCAGGGCCGCGCCGACTTCTCCCGCGTCGTGGTGTTCGAGAGCGCGGACGACAAGAGCGTGTTCCTCGCCGTGACGGCCGCGACGACGCTCGCGTTCTTCGCCATGGTGGGCTTCGAGGACTCGGTGAACATGGCCGAGGAGTGCAAGAACCCCGTGCGCGACTTCCCGCGCATGATGCTCACCGGGCTGTCGATCACGGGCGCGATCTACGTGCTCGTCGCGATCACGGCCGTCGCGCTCGTGCCCGTCGGCGACCTCGTGGACGACTCGAAGGGGTCCGCGCTCACGCAGGTCGTCGCGGCGGGGGCGCCGAACCTGCCGTTCGACACGATCTTCCCGTTCATCGGCATGTTCGCGGTCGCGAACTCGGCGCTCATCAACATGCTCATGGCGTCGCGCCTGCTCTACGGCATGGCGAACCAGGGCGTGCTGCCTCGCGCGTTCGGCCAGGTGCACCCGTTCCGCCGGACGCCGTGGGTGTCGATCCTCGTGACGACGGCCATCGCGTTCGCGCTCATCGTGTACGTCGTGCGGCAGTCGGGGACCGAGGCGGGCACCAACGCGATCGCGCTGCTCGGCGGCACGACGTCGCTGCTCCTGCTCGTCGTGTTCACGATCGTCAACGTCGCGCTCCTCGTGCTGCGCCGCGACCGCGTCGACCACCAGCACTTCCGCACCCGCACGTGGCTCGCGGTCCTCGGCGCGCTCACGTGCGCGTACCTCGCCGGCCCGTGGGCGCGCAGCGCCGAGCAGCAGGAGCAGTACGTCATCGCGGGCGCGCTCGTCGGCCTGGGGGTCCTGCTCTCGTTCGTCACGTGGCTGTACAACCGCTCGGTGCGGCACCGCCAGATCGCGTTCTCCGACGTGTCGCGCCTGGAGGACGAGGTCCCGGACGAGTCCGACGACGACGGCTCCCGGTGAGCGACGACGTCCGCCCGGGGCCGTGGGCCTCGGGCGGACGTCGTGCGCGGCGTCAGGCCGAGCGCTGGCGGGTGCGGAAGGCCTGCGTCGCGAGCCAGCCCATGACGACCGCCGCGAGCGCGAGCAGCCCGAGCCGACCCCACACCACGCCCCAGTCCGGCGAGGCGGCGAGCGCCTCGCGCCCCGCGACGACGGCCCAGTCGAACGGGTTGTACCGCGCGACGTCGGCCACCCAGTCCGCGGACAGACGCGTGTCCATCACGGCGGACGACAGGAACATGAGCGGCAGCGTGATGAGCTGCGAGATGCCGATGAGCGCCTCCTGCTGCCCGGTGAGCAGGGCCATGGCGTTGCTCAGGGCCGAGAAGAGGGCCGTGAGCAGCACGACGGCGAGCAGCAACGCGAGGACGCCGAGCGTCGTCTCGCCGGGCGTGCTGCCGAACCGCGCGCCGCACAGCCACGCGACCGCGAGCACGACGAGCGCCTGCCCGACCGCGATGACGGCCTGGTAGATCATCGTCGACGCCATGAGCGCGCCGCGCGACGCCGGCGACGTGAGGAAGCGGTCCATGACGCCGCGGTCCATGTCCTGCACGTACGACGTCCCGGCCCACGCCGCCCCGAACATCGCCGTCATCATGACGACGCCGGGCGTGATGAACTCGAGGTACGTCCCGCCCGTGGAGAACCCGGGGATCTCGACGACCGCCTGGAAGAGCTGCCCGAACAGCAGCAGCCAGATCATGGGCTGCACGAGGTTCATGACCATGAACACGGGGATGCGCGCGCCCTGGCGCAGCGCCCGCGCGGTGAGCAGCCCGGTGTGCACGACGGCGGTCATGCCGCCACCCCCTCGACGGTCGCGCCGGCATCGGCTCCCGGGCGGCCCCCGGCCGGCGCGTCCGCGGAGGACTGCGCGGCCGTGAACGTGCGGCCCGTGTGCCGCAGGTACACGTCGTCGAGGCTCGGGCGCGCGAGCGTCGCCGACGCGACGGGGAGCCCCGCGGCGTCGAGCGCGGTGAGGACGGCGGGCAGCGCGACGGCGCCCGAGTCGGCCCGGGCGCGCAGGGTGCGGCCCTCGACGTGCACGTCGCGGACGCCCGCGCACGTGCCGACCGCGGCGGTGACGCGGGCCGCGAGGGCGGCACCGCCGTCGGGCAGCCCGGACGCCGCGGCGGTCGGGGCCGCGAGCTCGACGACGATCCCGTCGCCGCGCAGCTCGTCCTTCAGCGCGTCGGGGGTCCCCGCGACGGCGACGCGGCCGTGGTCGACGATCGCGAGGTTCGCGGCGAGGCGGTCGGCCTCGTCCAGGTAGTGCGTGGTGAGGAGGATCGTCATCCTCTCGCGCGCGGTCATGCGCTCGATCTCCGCCCACATCTCGGCGCGCGCCTCGGGGTCGAGCCCGGTCGTCGGCTCGTCGAGGAACAGGACCTGCGGCCGGTGCACGATCCCCATCGCGACGTCGAGCTTGCGCGCCATGCCGCCGCTGTACGTCTTCACGAGGCGGTCGGCCGCGTCCGCGAGGGAGAACCGGTCGAGCAGCTCGGTCGCCCGGGTGCGGGCGGCGCGCGCGCCGAGGCCCTGGAGCCGGCCCGCGAGGACGAGGTTCTCGCGCCCGGTGTCCATGGGGTCGGTCACGGGCTTCTGCGCGACGTAGCCGATCGCGCGCCGCACGCGCTCGGGCTGGCGCGCGACGTCGATGCCGGCGACGGTCGCCGTGCCCGAGTCCGCGCGGCTGAGCGTCGTGAGGATCTTGGCCGTCGTCGACTTGCCCGCGCCGTTGGGGCCGAGCAGGGCGAACACGGTCCCCGCGGGCACGGCGAACGACAGGCCGTCGAGCGCGTGCACGGGCGGGCGGCCGCGGCCGCCCGGGTAGGTCTTGCGCAGGTCGACGGCGTCGATCGCCGTCTCCCGCGCGCGGGTGGTGGAGGGCACGATGAGGCTCCTTGTGTCGGGAGCCGTCTCGCCGGGGGTGGCCTCTCCCGCGCGGCTAGCATGGGAGGGCCCTGGGTGACTGTTGACGCAGCAGTTCCGTCGGTTCCGGCGGGACGACTCGGGCTCGGTGGTCCGGATGTTGGCGCATCCGGGCCACCACTCTTTCTCCGTCCGGCGCGCGCCCTCGTCGGGCGCGCGCCGGTGGTTCAGGGGGTGAGGTCGGCGGGCAGGTGGCGGCGCACGACCTCCTCGATCTCCTCGGGCGAGGCACCCGCGGCGCGCAGGCGCGCCATCTCGGCCCAGCCGTCCTGGCCACCGACCTCGCCCGCCTCCAGGCGTGCGGCGAACCGGTCGATCCACGTGCGCTCCGCGCGCAGCATGGCGAGCCGGTAGTCGGCCTCGACGAGGAAGATCTCGGGCAGCCCGGCCGCCGCGGCGCCGGCGAGCCCGGCGTCGCGCGTGCGGATCTCGTTGTCGAGCGACGCGAGGCGCGCGCGCAGGAGCGCCGCGACCTCCTCGGGCGAGAGCATCGCGATGAGCGACAGCCCCGCCTCGACGTCTGGGTACTCCTTGGACGGCACGGCGAGCAGCTCGCGCAGCCACGCGGCTGCCTCGACCTTGCCCGCCTCCGTGATCTCGTAGACGACGCGCTCGGGCCGGTTGCCCTCGCGCTCCGAGTGCGACGGCGTGATGAAGCCGTGCTTCTCGAGCGACTTGATGACGGAGTACAGCGAGCCGAAGTTGAGCCGGATGCTGTCGTCCTTGCCCCGCTCGCGCAGGGTCGTCGTGATCTCGTACGGGTACATCGGTCGCTCGGCGAGGCTCGCGAGCACGGCGAGCGCGAGCGGGTTGGACACGGGACGACGGGACATTGCTCACCTCCGAATACTTGATTCAGAGTATTCGACATCGGTTGTTCGCGCAAGAGTCCCCCCTTCCACCGGTCGAGCATGCCGGCCGTCCGGGCGTCGGGGCGGGCGGCTCGCATGCTCGGCGCGGCGGACCCGCCTGGTCGCCGCCGACGCAGGGCTCGACGACGGTCGTCGCGCATGATGGGTCCATGCAGATCCGCGTCGCCGCCTACGCCGTGATCGTCCGTGAGGACGGGAGGATGCTCCTCCCCCACTGGAGCGAGGGAGGCCGCGACGGGTGGACCCTGCCCGGCGGCGGCATCGACCCCGGCGAGCACCCGGAGGCCGCGGCCGTCCGCGAGGTGCGCGAGGAGACCGGCTACGACGTCGAGCTCGACGGCCTGCTCGGCGTCGACAGCATCGTGATCGACGCCGAGGACCGGCTGCGCGCCGAGGACCGCGACCGGTCGCTCCACGCGATCCGGATCGTCTACCGCGCCCACGTGGTGGGCGGCGGGCTGCGCGTCGAGGAGGACGAGTCGACCGACGACGTCGGCTGGTTCACGCCCGACGAGGTCGACGCGCTCCGGCGCGTGGGGCTCGTCGACCTCGGCCGGCGCTGGGCGGGCCTGCTCCCCGTGCCGTCGTGACCCGGCCCGGCCGTGCCGGTGCGCGGCGCCACCCCCGTGCGACGACGCGGGCGCTCGCCACCGGCGTCCTCGCGCTCGTCGTCCTCGCCGGGTGCACGCCCGACGACGGCACGTCCTCACCGAGCCACGGCCCGGTCCCGACGACCCGGGCGGACGGCACGTCCGGCGAGCCCGGCGACGACGGCACAGCAGAGGCAGGTGGCGACACGACTGCGGACCCCACGGTCGTGCGGGTGCCCGTCGGCTCGGCGACCGTCGAGGTCGCGGCGCCCGCGCTCGCGTCGACCGCGGAGGGCGAGGGTGCTCCGGCCGCGACTGTCTCCCCGGGCGAGGAGGGCGCGTCGGACGTCTCGCTCGTGCTCGCCGACGCCCCGGCTCTGGTCTCGGTCGAGCACGGCTCGCTCGTGCGCCACCCGGACGGCACCCTGACCGTCCTGGACGACGCCGGCACGCCCGTCGGCGGGCTCGACGCCCCGCGCGTCGTCGGTCCGCCCGCACCCGACGCCCCCGGCGTGCGGGTCGCGCTTCTGGATGCCCACCGCGCGGAGGTGACGCTCGCGCCCGCGACCGGGACGCCGTCGGGCACCACGCCGGACGCCTCGTCCGGTGCCGACGAGACGAGCGGGACCGACACCGGCCCGCCCGCGGCCTGGGACGTCGTCGTGACGCTGGGCACGCAGGCGGTGCGGAGCACCGACTGGGGCGAGCGCGAGGGCGGACGGTCGCTCGCCGTCGACCCGACCGCGTGGGCGCGCGCCGCGGGCCAGGCGGGCCAGGAGCTCGTCTGGGCGCAGGTCGTCGCGGCCGAGCCGGAGGCCGACACGCCGACGATGCACGACCAGCTCGTGTGCCACGCGGTGGGCGCCCCGGACAAGGCGACGTGGAACCTCGAGCCGTGGCGGCCCGACGTCGGGCTGCTCGCCACGATGGCGGCACGCTGCAACCCGACCTGACCGGCAGCGCCCGTGCCGCGCCGAGCACGACGTCGCACGCGGTCGAGCACGACATGGGGGTCGTTCTCAGGTCCAGAACGACCCCCATGTCGTGTTCGGCGGGATCGGGGACCGGACGGCAACGGCCCGGGCGGCACGACGGCTGGTGGGCGTCGTGCCGCCCGGGCCCGACCTCGGCGGCGGTACCGCTCCGCCTGCTGTGCCGAGGACGTTCCGGGGACGGGCCGGTCAGGGGCCGGCCGCCATCAGGTCAGTGGGCCTGGGGGCCGCCCTTCGCGGCCTTGCGCAGCGACTTCTCGCTCCGCGGCTCGTCGCCGCTCGCGCGCAGGCGCCGGTAGTAGTCGCGCGCCTCGTCCTGGCGCTCCTTCTCGATGCCGGTCGCGATCGTCGCGCGCAGGTGCTCGGGGCCGTACCCCCACGCGTCGACGAGGTCCTGCGCGTGCGGGCGCAGGCGGTCGATGAGGCGGTCCAGGTAGCTCGTGACCGTCCGGGCGCGCTGCGTCGAGAGACGACCGTTGAGCAGGTACCACGCGAGGTGGCGCTCGACGAGGCTCAGGCCGAACAGGTCGCGCACAGTCGTGAGGACCTCGCGCGTGCCCGCGTCCTCGATCGTCTCCAGCGCCTGCGTGAAGGCCTCCCAGCGCAGCAGCTCCGCGTGGGCCCGCGCCGCCTCGACGAGCTCGACCTGGTGGGCGTTGAAGAGGTTCGTCGCCGTCTCCGGGTCGGCCTTCTGGGCGGGACGCAGCGCCTGGGCCACGTCGGCGACCATCGTCTCGACCCGGTCGGTGAGCAGCGCACGCTGCGTCTCGGGGTCGCGCAGGTGGCCGGCGGCGCGGCGCGGGTCGCCGACGTCGGCGAGCGCCTGCGCGGCGCGCTTGAGCGGCGTGCGGTGCAGGGCCATGTCGCCCGCGCGCTCGACGACGACGCGCGCCATCTGGCCCGGGGTGATGCCCTTGAACTGCTTGCCGTAGTCGGCGAGCAGCCGCTTGGCGACGAGCTGGAGCAGCACGGTGTTGTCGCCCTCGAACGTCGCGTAGACGTCGAGGTCGGCGCGCAGGCTCGTGATGCGGTTGGCCGTGATGAACCCGGCCCCGCCGCACGCCTCGCGCGTCTCCTGGAGCACGTCGAGCGCGAACCGCGTGCTCGTCGCCTTGAGCGCGGCGGCCGTCGTCTCAAGGTCCTCCCGCTGCTCCGGGGTGTCCTCCTCGCCGGAGAACACGGAGTGGAACAGGTCGAGCAGGCGGTCGTGCGCGAAGTGCGCGGCGTACGTCTCCGCGATCGGCACGATCAGGCGGCGCTTGTGCGTGCCGTAGTCGAGGAGCACGACCTCCTCGGTGGCGCTCGCCCCCGTGAACTGGCGGCGCTCGTTCGCGTACCGCACCGCGATCGCGAGGCCGAGCTTCGAGGCCGTCACGGCGGCGCCGTCGAGGGACACGCGCCCCTGCACGAGCGACCCGAGCATCGTGAAGAACCGGCGTCCCGGGCTCTCGATCGGGCTCGAGTACGTGCCGTCGGCGTCGACCGAGCCGTAGCGGGCGAGCAGGTCGGTGCGCGGGATCCGCACGTGGTCGAAGTGCAGGCGGCCGTTGTCGATGCCGTTGAGCCCGCCCTTCTGGCCGTCGTCCTCGCCACCCACGCCCGGCAGGAACGGAAGCCGGCCGAGCTCGTCACGCTCGCCCGTGGTGTCGCGGATCGGCACGTAGAACGCGTGCACGCCGTGGTTGACGTTCTTGGTGATCAGCTGGGCGAACACGACCGCCGCGACGCCGTGCACGCCCGCGTTGCCGAGGAACTCCTTCCACGCCCCGCGGAACGGGGTGTGGATGACGAACTCCTCGGTCTCCGGGTCGTAGGTCGCGGTGGTGCCGATGCTCGCGACGTCGGACCCGTGGCCGATCTCCGTCATCGCGAACGCGCCGGGCACCGAGAGGTCCATCGCACCCGGGAGGAGGCGGTCCTGCTGCTCGGGCGTGCCGAGGTGCAGGATCGCCGCACCGAACAGGCCCCACTGGACGCCCGCCTTGATCTGGAGCGACGGGTCGGCCGCGACGAGCTCCTCGAACCCGGCGAGGTTGCCGCCCGCGTCGTCCGCGCCGCCGAGGCGCTCGGGGTACCCGCGCCAGACCTGCCCCTTGCCGACGAGCAGGCGCATCTGCTCCAGCACGCGCTCGCGGTGCTCGCGCAGGGTCAGGCCCTCGATGCGCTGGAACGCCTCCTCGCCCGCGGTGGCGCGCGCCGTCGCGCGCAGGTCCGCCCACCGGCCGAGCAGAAGCTTCTCGAGGGAGGCGACGTCGACGCGGGCCTCGCCGTGCGGCGTCGCGCTCGCGTCACCCGTGGTCGACGCGCGCTGCGCGAGGGCGGGACGGTCGGACGTGGCGGTCATGGGATCTCCTTGAGTTCTGAGGCGGTCGCCGGGTGCTCAGGGCGGTCGGTGGCGGGGCGGACGCCGTCGCGACGGGTCGCGGGCGACGTGCGCCGGTCGCCGTGGGTGCGGGGGGTGCCCGGGTTGTGGGAGAGGACGCCGACCGGCCCGGCCCAGAGCCAGGCGGCGACGCGCTCGGTGAGCTGCTCGCGGTCCGGGACGTCGGCCCGGTCGCGGTGGCCGAGCCACCACTCCCCGGCGCCCCGCACGAACCCGACGGCGCCCGCGGCCCAGGCTGCGGCGTCGGCGGGAGAGACGTCGGTGACGCGCGCGAACGGCTCGGCGACGAGCTCGATCACCGAGTCGAGGAACGCCGCGAGGGGTGCGCGGCTCGCGCCGGTCGTCCCGTTCGTGAGCCCGCTCGCGGCGAGCTGCGCGGCGGGCTCCTCCGTCCCCGCGACGGCGCTCGTCCGGGTGACGAAGTAGTACACGTTCGGCGAGCTCTCGATCATCTCGAGGTAGACGCCGACCATCGCGCGCAGCGCGCGCTTGGGGGTCTCGGCCGACTCGGCGGCCTGGGTCAGCGCGTCGTGCATCTGCCCCACGACGGCGGAGCCGAGCGCGACCTGCAGTCCCGTCTTGTCGTCGAAGTAGCGGTAGATGATCGACTTCGACGTTCCTGACGCCGCCGCGATCTCGTCCATGGAGACCCCGGGGCCCCCGCGGTGCACGGCCTTGCTCGCCGCCCGGATGAGCTCCGCGCGGCGCGCCGCCCGGTGCTCGTCCCAGCGGGTCGACCGGCCGTCCACCGCCGCGCCCGGCTGCACCCGTCCTCGGGTGGCCGCTCGCGCGTCGGCACCTGTGTTCACGTCGCCCTCCGTTGCGCCCGACCTCGATGTCGTCGGTGCCTGTTCCGCGGCACCGCGTCGGGCAGGGCACGGCCCTGTGACCCGACTCACGAAACCGAGAGTATCAGGTACTCTTGGTATTGGACACCAGCCGGCCCTCTCCCCTCGCCTCCGCGCGGCGTCGACTGCGGCATCGCCGTCGACCTCGCACAGGGGCCCCCTCCCCGGGCCGGACCGACGCAGCGCAGCGAGCACGGACAGGAAGTGAGGCACAGTGGCCAACCGCACCAGCCCCCGCCAGACCCCCGAGCAGGCCCCCGAGCACGTCCCGGCGACCAGCGCCCCGGGCGCCCCCCGCGACGCCTGGGTCGTCGGCGGGAACCGCATCCCGTTCGCCCGTGCCGGCAAGAAGTACTCGTCCGCGAGCAACCAGGAGATGTTCACGGCCGCGCTCGACGGGCTCGTCGCGCGCTTCGGCCTCCAGGGCGAGCGGCTCGGGGAGGTCGTCGGCGGCGCCGTGCTCAAGCACTCGCGCGACTTCAACCTCGTCCGCGAGTCCGTGCTCGGCTCGTCCCTCTCCCCCGAGACCCCCGCCTACGACCTCCAGCAGGCCTGTGCGACCGGCCTCGAGGCGACGATCGCCGTCGCGAACAAGATCCGGCTCGGCCAGGTCGAGTCGGGCGTCGCGGGAGGCTCCGACACCGTGTCCGACGCCCCGATCGCCGTGAGCGAGGGCCTGCGTCGCGCGCTGCTGGAGGCGAGCCACGCCAAGACGTTCGGCCAGCGCGTCAAGGCGTTCGCCAAGGTCCGCCCCGCCGACCTCGCGCCCCTGACCCCCGCGACGGACGAGCCGCGCACCGGACTGTCGATGGGCGAGCACCAGGCGATCACGACGGCACGCTGGGGCATCGAGCGCGAGGCGCAGGACGAGCTCGCGCTCGCGAGCCACGAGCACCTCGCGGCCGCGTGGGACGCCGGGTTCTTCGACGACCTCGTCACCCCCTTCCGCGGGCTCGTGCGCGACGACAACCTGCGCACCGACTCGTCGCTCGAGAAGCTCGCCGCGCTCAAGCCCGTGTACGGCAAGCGCCTCGAGGGCGTCACCCCGACCATGACCGCGGGCAACTCGACGCCGCTGACCGACGGCGCGTCGACCGTCCTGCTCGCGTCGGCCGACTGGGCGCGCGAGCGGGACCTGCCGCTCCTCGCGCGCGTCGTCGACGCCGAGACCGCCGCGGTCGACTTCGTGCACGGCCACGAGGGCCTCCTGATGGCCCCCGCGCACGCCGTCCCGCGCCTGCTCGCGCGCAACGGCCTCGCGCTCGGCGACTTCGACCTGTACGAGATCCACGAGGCGTTCGCCTCCACGGTCCTCACGACGCTCAAGGCCTGGGAGGACGACGAGTACTGCCGCACCGAGCTGGGTCTCGACGGCGCGCTCGGGTCGATCGACCGCTCGCGGCTCAACGTCAACGGGTCCTCGCTCGCCGCGGGCCACCCCTTCGCGGCGACCGGCGGCCGCATCGTCGCGACGGCGGCCAAGCTCCTCGCGCAGCGCACCGCCGAGACCGGGGCGCCCGCGCGGGCGCTGATCTCCGTGTGCGCCGCGGGCGGCCTCGGCGTCGCCGCGATCCTCGAGTCCGTCCCCGCGACCGACACCCCCGCCTGACGGCCCGACGACCCGAGAGGAACCACCGTGACCGACTCCTACGTCCAGGCCGTCAACTCCGGCTTCACGAAGACGCTCGCCAAGAAGCTCGGCCTCCCGCGCCCCGCGGTCCTGCGCCGCTTCCGCGCGGGCGACCCGCTCACCGTCGGGCCCGTGCTCGTCCTCGGCGGCACGCCCGGCGTGCGCGACGACGCCGACCGCGTCGCCGAGGCCCTGCTCGCCTGGGACCTCGACGTCCGCCAGACCCCGGACGACACGACCCGCTGGGGCGCGGTCGTCGTCGTGCTCAGCGAGATCGAGCGCCCGGAGGACGCGTCGGCGCCCGTCATGGCGCTCTCCGCGACGCTGCGCCGCCTCGCGCCGAACGGCCGCGTCGTGACGATCTCGCGCGCCCCCGCCGACACCGACTCTCCCGAGCTCGCCGCCGCCCGCGAGGGCGTCGACGGGTTCCTGCGCTCCGTCGCGAAGGAGCTGCGCTACGGCGCGACCGGCAACGGCATCCAGGTGACCGACGACGCCCCCGTCGACAGCCCGAGTGTCCTCGCGACCCTCCGCTTCTTCCTGTCCGCCAGGTCCGCGTTCGTCGACGGCCAGCTCCTCCGGGTCGGCGCCGCCACGCCGGCAGACCAGGGCTCTCCCTCGGCGGGTGGGACGGCCGCCGGAGCCGACCAGCCGCTCGCCGGCAAGGTCGCCGTCGTGACCGGCGCGGCCCGCGGCATCGGCGCGCAGGTCGCCCGGACGCTCGCGCGCGACGGCGCGAAGGTCGTCGTGGTCGACGTGCCCGCGGCGGGCGAGGCGCTCGCCAAGGTCGCGAACGAGATCAGGGGCACGGCGCTCCAGCTCGACGTGACCGCCGACGACGCGGGCGCGCGCATCCTCGAGCACGCCCGCGCGCGGCACGGCGGGCTCGACGTCCTGGTGCACAACGCGGGGATCCTGCGCGACAAGCTGCTCGCCAACATGTCCGCGGACAAGTGGGACGCCGTGATCGCGGTGAACCTCGCCGCGCAGCTCCGCATCACGGAGTACCTGCTCGGCGCGAACGGGTTCTCGTCCGCGCCGCGCGTCGTGTCGCTCGCGTCGACGAGCGGCATCGCGGGCAACCGCGGCCAGGCGAACTACGCGTTCTCGAAGGCGGGCGTCATCGGCCACACGCGGGCGTTCGCGCGTCGTCTCGCCGAGGTCGGGGGCACGGCGAACGCCGTCGCGCCGGGGTTCATCGAGACGGACATGACGGCGTCGATCCCGTTCGTCCAGCGCGAGGTCGCGCGTCGCGTCGCGTCGCTCCAGCAGGGCGGCCAGCCCGTGGACGTCGCCGAGGCGATCGCGTTCCTCGCGTCGCCCGGGGCCGCGGGCGTCAACGGGCAGGTGCTGCGCGTGTGCGGGCAGAACGTGGTGGGCCGGTGACCGCCGCGCCCAGGTCGCCCGACGGCGCCGCTGCCGCTCCCGCCGGGACCGCCCCCGCGCGCGTCGAGACGCTGCCCGCGATCCCGGGGCTCGGCGGGCTGTACGTGCGCGGGGTCGCGGCGTCGGGCCGGATCGCGGCGGCGCACCGCCTCCCCGGGGGCGGCGGCCGACGCGACCTCGCGCTGCCCGACGTCACGTACCGCGTCGCGGGCGTGCCGACGGGCGACGACGCCGCGCCCGGCCACGTGGGCAGCGCCGCGCACCTCGCGCGGTACGCGCGCCTCGTGGGCGAGGCCCCGTCGGAGGTGCTGCCCGCCGGGTACCTGCACGTGCTCGGCTTCCCCCTCGCGACGGCCGTCATGGTCCGGACGGACTTCCCGCTGCCGCTGCTCGGCATGGTGCACCTCGCGAACGCGGTGTCCGTGCTGCGTCCGGTGCGGCTCGGGGACACGCTCGAGGTGCGCGCCTGGGCGGAGCGGCTGCGGCCGCACCGGCGCGGGGTCCAGGTGGACCTCGTCACCGAGGTCTCCGTCGAGCGCACCGACGACGAGCGCGCGGCGGGCAGCGGCCTGCCGGCGACGACGCTCGCGTACCGCGGCGTCTCGACGTACCTCGCGAAGGGCGTCACGCTCCCAGGCGACCCGGCGGACGAGGACGCCGAGGCCACCTCGGGGGTCGATGCCTTCGTCGCGCCGCTCCCGACGGCGCGCTGGGCGCTCGGCGCCGGGACGGGCCGCGCGTACGCGGCCGTCTCCGGCGACCGGAACCCGATCCACACGTCGGGGCTCGGCGCCAAGGCGTTCGGGTTCCCGCGCGCCATCGCGCACGGCATGTACACCGCCGCGCGGGCGCTCGCCGAGTCGGGGCCCCGCCGCGGTGACGCCTACGACTGGACGGTCTCGTTCGCCAAGCCGGTCCTCCTGCCGAGCACCGTCGACGTGGCGCTGCGCCCGGCGGGCGACGTGCCCGCCGCGGTGCGGGACGCCGTCGGGCAGGTCCCGCCCGCCGTACCGGACGGCGCGGGCGACCCGACGACGGGCGTCGTCTACCAGGCGTGGGACGGCAAGGGCCGCCTCCACCTCGCAGGCCGGGCCACCCCCCGCCCCTGACGCCCCGCTGCCGAACACGGGGTTGGTGTCGCTGTCGAGCGGATAGCGACACCAACCCGTTCTCGACACCACGGAGGCTCGTGCTCGGCGAGCCCGCCGATCAGGCCAGACGGGCCAGCAGGCCGTCGCGGACGGTCGGCCACTCGTCGAGCAGGACCGAGAAGTAGGCGGTGTCCTGGCGCGACCCGTCGGGCGCGACGCGGTGGCTGCGGAGCACGCCCTCGGGCACGGCGCCCAGACGCCGGATCGCGCCGATGGACCGGCTGTTGCGCGCGTCGGCCCGCAGCGCGACGCGCGCGACGCCCAGGTCCTCGAACGCGTGCCGCAGCAGCAGGTACTTGCACGCCGGGTTGGTCACGCCGCCCCACCACTCGCGCGCGTAGAACGTCGAGCCGAGCTCGATCCGGCCCTGGGAGGGCACCCACTCGTAGAGGGACGTCGACCCGCGGACGACCTCCGCGCCGTCGGTCGCGGCCCCGGGGCCGACGACGGCGAACGCGAGCCGGCCGGGGGCGGCGACGGCGTCCCGGACGTACCCGGCCATCGCGTCGGTCCCGCGCGGCACGCGGCTGGACATGCCGGCCCAGATGCCGTCGTCGACGAGCGCGCCGAGCGCGGGCGCATGGCTCTCGTCGAGCGGGACGAGGCGGACTCCGAAGCCTTCGAGGGTGGTGTCGTGCAGCACCCGCACATCCCACCACACCCGGGGTGCCCGACCGCGTGCGAGCGACCGGGACCGTGCCTACGGTCGAGCGGTACCGACGAGAGGAGCACTCATGGGACTCGGAGACAAGGCCAAGCACGCCGCCGAGGAGGCGGGTGGCAAGCTCAAGGAGGGCGCGGGCAAGCTCACGGACAACGAGCGGCTCGAGGCCGAGGGCAAGAAGGACCAGGCGAAGGCTGACGTCAAGCAGGCGGGCGACGACGTCAAGGACGCGTTCGACCGCTAGTCCCTGCCCCTGATCTGCTCGCGAGGGCTCCGCTCCGGCGGGGCCCTCGCGGCGTCCCGCGTCCGCGGCACCGCCGTCGAGCCTGCCGGCCGGGGCGACGGGTCTACGACGCGGCGAGCGGGAGCGGGGCCACCGGGTGCGCCGGGGCGAGCACGGGCACGACGCGCGGCGCGTTGATGCGCTCCAGGAGGCCGACCTCGACGGTCGGCCACTCGGGCGCGAGGATCGAGAACATCACGGAGTCGGCGCGCGTCCCGTCGGGCGCGGTGCGGTGGCCGCGCATGACGCCCTCCTCGTAGGCGCCGAGCCGCCGCATGGCCCCGAGCGAGCGCGTGTTGCGCGTGTCGACGCGGAAGCCGACACGGTGCACGTCCCACGTCTCGAACGCGTGCCGCAGCAACAGCCACTTGGTCACGGGGTTGACGAGGCTCCCCCACGTGGAGCGGGCGTAGAACGTCCGGCCGACCTCGACCCGGCGGTCGACGAGCGACAGGTCGCGGAACGCCGTGCTGCCGAGCACGTCGCCCGGGGCCCCGTCGGGGCCGGTGGCGCGCACGACGAAGCCCGTCAGGTCGGGCGCGGCGCGCGTCGCGGCCACCAGCTCGGCCATCCCCGCGACCCCGAAGGGCATGGGGATGCTCATGCCTGACCACATCGCCTCGTCGATGAGGCCGGCCAGTGTCTCAGCGTGCTCCAGGGCCAACGGTTCCAGGCGGAAGCCGTGCCCCGAGAGGACGACGTCGTGCAGCACAGCGCATATCAGAGCACACCCGGACGACGCCGCCAAGAGGCTCCGGCGACACGGTGGACAACGCTCGTCGACGCTCGGGTGAACAGTTGCCCGAGCGGCCGCGAGAGAGCGACGCCCGTCCGAGGTAGCGACCTCCGGTGCCTCGACAGGGCTGCCTGTCGCTCCCTCGGCGGGAGGTCGCTATCTCGTGGTCATGCGGCGGGGCCGCACCCCGCGGCGTCGGCGAGGAAGCCCGCCGCGGCCGTGGCGAAGAGGCCCTCCAGGCCCGAGCCCGCCGGTACCGGGCGCGGGTCGTCGGCGACGGCCCAGCAGCCGTCGACGACCTCGTACCGCGTCGTCGGCCCCTGTTCCACGTACGACCGCACGGCCTCGACGAGGCGGACGACGTCGGCACCCGTCGTCCCGACACCGACCGACGCCCGGATGGCGCCCGCGTCGTACCCGAGGCGCGCGAGCAGCGGGTGGGCGCAGAAGCGACCGTCGCGCACACCGATGCCGTGCTCGGCGGAGAGGTACGCGGCGACGAGGCCCGGGTCGTGGCCCTCGACGGAGAACGTCACGACGCCGACCGGGTCGACGGCGTCCTCCCAGACCCGCACGACGCGCACGCCCGGGACCGCCTCCAGCCCGGCGACGAGCGCCGCGCGCAGGGTCGCCTCGTGGGCGTGGAGGTCGGCCGGGTCGAGCGCCGCGAGCGCGTCGCACGCGGCCGCGAGCGCCGCGGCGCCCACGACGTTCGGCGACCCTGCCTCGTGGCGCGCGGGCGCCGTCTGCCACTGCGTGCCGGTGAGAGCGACCTGCCGCACCGCCCCGCCCCCGGCGAGGTACGGGGTCCCCGCGTCGAGCCAGTCGCGGCGACCCACGAGCGCGCCCGCGCCGAACGGCGCGTACGTCTTGTGGCCGGAGAACGCGACGTAGTCGACCCCGGAGCCCGCGAGGGAGAACCCGCGGTGCGGGACGAGCTGGGCGCCGTCGAGCACGACGCGCGCGCCGGCGTCGTGGGCGGCCCGCACGACGTCCGCGACGGGGAGCGACTCGCCCGTGACGTTCGACGCCCCGGTCACGGCGACCAGGGCGTACGGGAAGCGTGCGAGCTCGGTGCGCAGGCCGGACAGCGTCTCCGCGACGGACGCGCCGCCGGCGAGGACCGTCGCGCCGCCCGTGCGCTGCCACGGCAGGAGGTTCGCGTGGTGCTCGACGTCAAGGACGAGCACGCGCCCGGGCGTCCCGTCCGCGTTCGCCGGGACGCAGCCCGCGAGCAGGTTGAGCGAGTCGGTCGTGTTGCGCGTGACGACCGTGACGTCGTCCTCGCGCGCGCCGACGAACGCGCCGATCGTGCGGCGCGAGGCCTCGTAGAGCGCGGTCGAGACCTGCGACAGGTACCCGGCGCCCCGGTGCACGCTCGCGTAGAGCGGCAGCACCTCGGTCACGCGGTCCGCGACCGAGCGGAGCGCCGGCGCCGACGCCGCCACGTCGAGGTTCGCGTACGGGACGCTCCGGCCGTCGACGAGCGGGACGAGCGTGTCCGCGCCGACGACGGGCAGGAGCGCGGGCGCGCCGGCGACCGCTACGAGGTCGGGGGCCTCCGAGACCTCGGTCGGACACGAGACGTGGGCGAGAGCAGTCATGACACAGTCCTCCGAGGGCAGTCCGGGGACGGTGATCCCCGCGCTTGCCGCGCGCCGGTCGGCGTACGGCCTGGTCGTCACCCGGGGCACCCCGCCGCGAGAGGAGGGTTGCCGGCCAGCAAA
Source organism: Cellulosimicrobium cellulans (assembly GCF_024124905.1). Lineage (GTDB taxonomy): Bacteria > Actinomycetota > Actinomycetes > Actinomycetales > Cellulomonadaceae > Cellulosimicrobium > Cellulosimicrobium cellulans_G. The sequence continues at coordinate 35,157 of NZ_JAMXST010000007.1, read as the reverse complement.
CCGGGGTTTCACGCTGGCACTCATGACCTGCGTCCAGGATGTGCGCGCGGCACGGAGCGTGTCAACCGGTGGTCACGGTGTCTCGGATGGCGGGACGCAGTCCACGGGCAGGTCGAGGCGCCACCCGGACTCGTCGACCTCGAACGCGTCGAGCACCGCTCCGGTCCGCGCATCGAGCACGACGACGGAGTCGGGCGGCCACTCGGCCGGGTCCCCCGGTGGCGTCTGCGGAGGACGCTGGAGCCGTACGCCGTTCGTGTGCGCCTCGACGACCTCACCGGTGCGCGTGCTGACCAGCACGACCTCCGGGTGCGCGTCGGCGTAGGCGTCGCACGCCTCGCCGTCGCCGTCCGAGGTCCACCAGCCCTCGTACCCGCCGACGGTGTGCTCGGCCAGGTCGATCGGCTCCCCCGTGTGCGCGTCGCCGTCGAGCGCCTCTCGGGAGGGGAAGGGCGAGACGAGGTCCTCGTCGGGTTCGACCTGGACGACCCGCGGCCGCTCGGTGGGCAGCCCGGGGACCGCGTCCCCGACGACGTGCACCACCGTCTGCGGGGCGTCCTCGCCTCCGGGCGCCGTCCACAGCAGGACGACGCCCGTCCCGACCACGCCCGCCACCACGGCCGCGCCCACCGCCCGTCGTCGCACGCTGGCCACCGTCTCCCCCCTTCGCTCCCGGGACCCCGCCCCGGCGCGCGATCACGCTAGCGCGACCGTCCGACGTCGGGCACCCCCCTCCCGGAGGCCGCTCCCCGAGACGGGCGTTCCACGCGTCGGACGGGTGGCGTACGATCCCGAGCAACCATCCGGAGCGGCCGAGTGACGTGGCACGTCGACGCCGCAGCAACCCCCCGGTCCGTCGCGAGGCGGCCGGGCGCAGGGTGCTACTGCCACGATCGATGGAGGAGGACTCATGAGCGACCAGTCCCAGCAGACGTCGGCCGTACCCGACGCGCGACCCGCCGTCGGCTACGCCGGCGACCTCACCCCCCAGCAGGCGTGGGACCTGCTGACGAACGACGAGCGCGCCGTCCTCGTGGACGTCCGCACCGAGGGCGAGTGGCGCACCATCGGCGTGCCCGACGCCACGGACCTCGACCGCGACGTCGTGTTCGACGAGTGGGTGACCCCGGCCGGGCCCAACCCGCGCTTCGTGGACCAGCTCGTCGAGGCGGGTCTCACGCCCGGCGACGAGCGCCCCGTCGTGTTCCTGTGTCGCTCGGGCCAGCGGTCGATCGGCGCCGCGCGCGCGGCCACGGCCGCCGGTCTCGGGCCGTCGTACAACGTGCTCGAGGGCTTCGAGGGCGCCCAGGGGCTCTCGGGCCTGCGCGACGTCGAGGGCTGGAAGGTGCGCGGCCTGCCCACCACGACCTACGACGAGGCCGCCCGGTGAGCGCCGCGCAGCCCGGGAGCGTCCCCGGCGGCTCCGGCCGCAAGCCCCTGCCCGCGAGCGCGCGCCCCGCGACGCTCGCCGTGCGCGGCGGCCACCACCGCACGGAGTTCCAGGAGACCTCCGAGGCGTTGTTCCTCACGCAGGGGTACACGTACGACCGCGCCGCCGACGCCGAGGCGGCGTTCAAGGGCGAGCTCGACCGGTTCGTCTACTCGCGCTACGGCAACCCGACGGTGCACGCGTTCGAGGAGCGCCTGCGCCTGCTCGAGGGCGCCGAGGCCTGCTACGCGACGGCGTCCGGCATGTCCGCGGTGTTCACGTCGCTCGCCGCGCTCGTCGGTTCCGGGTCGCGGATCGTCGCGGCGCGCGCGCTGTTCGGGTCGAGCATCGTCATCTTCGACGAGATCTTCGCGAAGTGGGGCGTCCGGACGGACTACGTCGACGGGCACGTGCTCTCCCAGTGGGAGGAGGCGCTCTCGACGCCCGCGGACGTCGTGTTCTTCGAGACCCCGTCCAACCCCATGCAGGACATCGTCGACGCGCGGCGCGTGAGCGAGCTCGCGCACGCCGCGGGCGCGGTGGTGGTGCTCGACAACGTCTTCGCGACGCCGCTGCTGCAGAAGCCGCTCGAGCTCGGCGCGGACGTCGTCGTGTACTCGGCGACCAAGCACATCGACGGGCAGGGCCGCGTGCTCGGCGGCGCGATCCTCGGGACCGAGGAGTACGTCAACGGGCCCGTGCAGACGTTCCTCCGCAACACGGGGCCGTCGCTCTCGGCCTTCAACGCGTGGGTGCTGCTCAAGGGTCTGGAGACGCTCCCGGTGCGCGTCGCGGCGCAGAACACGGCGGCCGCGCAGGTGGCCGAGGCGCTCGAGCAGCTCCCTGGGATCGGCCGAGTGCGCTACCCGTTCCTCGCGTCGCACCCGCAGCGGGAGCTCGCGCGGTCGCAGCAGAGCGGCGGCGGCACGGTCGTGACGTTCGACCTCGCCGTCCCCGAGGGCACCGACCCCGAGACGGCGAAGAAGCGCGCGTTCACGTTCCTCGACGCGCTCCAGGTCGTCGACATCTCCAACAACCTCGGCGACGCGAAGTCACTGATCACGCACCCCGCCACGACGACGCACCGCAAGCTCGGCCCCGAGGGCCGCGCCGCCGTCGGGATCGCGGAGACGACCGTGCGCCTGTCGGTGGGTCTGGAAGACCCGCTCGACGTCATCGAGGACGTGGAGCAGGCGCTCGACGCCTGACGACCCTCGCGCCGACCATGTGGTCGTGGCCCGTCCCGCCGTCGGGACGGGCCACAACAGCATGGTCGGCGGGCAACAGGCGCATGGTCGGCGCGGTGCTCCGGAATGGTGTGGACCGGCCGTGCGGGCCTTCGTAGCGTCGGGGGATGCCCGACGCGATCTTCGACGACCCTCGCCTCGCCGCGCTCTACGACCCGCTCGACCCGGACCGCAGCGACCTCGACGCGTACGTCGCGATCGTCGACGAGCTCGGCGCGCGGCGCGTGCTCGACGTCGGGTGCGGCACCGGGACGTTCGCGTGCCTCCTGGCGGGGCGTGGGATCGAGGTGGTCGGCGTCGACCCGGCGGGCGCGTCGCTCGACGTCGCGCGCACCAAGCCGGGCGGCGACCGCGTGCGCTGGCTGCACGGCGACGCGACGACGCTCCCGCCGCTCCGGGTCGACCTCGCGACGATGACGGCGAACGTCGCGCAGGTGTTCCTCACCGACGACGCGTGGGCCGCGACGCTGCGCGGCGTCCGCTCCGCGCTGGTCCCGGACGGGTGGCTGGTCTTCGAGACGCGCGACCCCGCGCGCCGGGCCTGGGAGGGCTGGGTCCGCGAGGCGACGACCGTACGCGTGGACGTGCCCGACGTCGGGCCGGTCGAGTCGTGGACCGACCTCACCGACGTGTCGCTCCCGTTCGTGTCCTTCCACGACACGACCGTGCTGCCCGACGGCACCGAGCTGCACTCCGACTCGACGCTGCGCTTCCGCGAGCGCGACGAGGTCGAGGCGTCGCTGGTGGCGTGCGGCTTCGAGGTCGTGGACGTCCGCGACGCGCCCGACCGCCCGGGCCGCGAGTGGGTGTTCGTCGCACGGCGCGCTGAGCCGGAGGTCGAGTGACGCACATCCGAGCGAGCGACGCGCTCCGGCGTGCGCCTCTCGGTCGGGCGTGCGTCAGCCGGCACGTCCGCCCAGGACGGCACCGTCGTTCCCGACGATGTGGACGGCGGTTCGACGGTGTGGGACGCACCTCGTAGATTCCTCGTAGCGCCCGGCCGACCGGCGGGCGCGACGACCGGTCCGCCACCACCGACAGGGGTCCCCTTGCTGCACGTGCACCGCTCCGAGCGTGCCGAGGCGCTCGTGGCGCCGCTCGCCGCCGTGCTCGCCGAGGCGCCGGAGGACCCGTTCACGCCGGACGTCGTGGCCGTCCCGACGCGCGGGGTCGAGCGGTGGCTCGCGCAGCGGCTCTCGCACCACCTGGGCGCGGGCGAGACGTCGGGGATCTGCGCGAACGTGGACTTCCGCGGCCCGCGCCGGCTCGTGGAGCAGGTCGTCGCGGACCTCACCGACCTCGACCCCGACGACGACCCGTGGCGCCCCGAGCGGCTCGCCTGGTCGGTGCTCGAGGTGCTCGACGCGCACCTCGCCGAGCCCTGGGCGGCACCGCTCGCGCGGTACGTCGGCGACCCGGGCGACGAGGTGCGCCGGGGCCGGCGCCTGACGCTCGCGCGTCGGCTCGCGGACCTGCTCGTCGACTACGCGCGGCAGCGGCCCGAGGTGGTGCTCGCGTGGTCGGCCCCATCGCCGAAGACCGGCGACACCCCGGACGACCTCGCCTGGCAGCCCGAGCTCTGGCGCCGCCTGGTCGACCGCGTCCCGGCCACGGACCCCGCTCGTCGTGTCGAGGACGCGGTCGCCGCGCTCCGCGCCGACCCCGCGGCCGTCGACCTCCCGCCGCGGCTGTCCGTGTTCGGCCCGACGCGGCTCCCGGAGGACGAGCTGCGCGTGCTGCACGCGCTCGCCGAGCACCGCGACGTCCACCTGTGGCTCGTGCACCCGTCGCCCGCGCTGTGGGAGAAGGTCGCGGCTTACGACGGCGCCCCCGCCACGAGCGACGACCTCACCGAGGACACCGCCCCGGACCACGCGGGCACGCGGCGTCGCGCAGACCTGCCCACGCTCGCCCGGCACCCGTTCCTCGCGTCGACCGGCCGTGACGCGGTCGAGCTGCAGCTCCGGCTCTCAGCCGGTGGGTCGGTCGAGACGCACCACGCGGCCGCGCCGACCCCCCCGACGCTGCTCGGCGCGCTGCAGTCCGCGCTGCGGGCGGACGAGCCCGACGGCGCGCACCTGCTCGACCCGGCGGACCGGTCCGTGCAGGTGCTCGCGTGCCACGGCCGCGCGCGCCAGGTCGAGGTCCTGCGCGAGACGCTGGTCGGCCTGTTCTCCGCCGACCCGACGCTCCAGGCGCGCGACGTGATCGTGCTGTGCCCCGACGTCGAGACGTTCGCGCCCCTCGTCACGGCGACGTTCGGCGCGGTCCCCGAGCTCGGCGAGGACGCGCACCCCGGTCAGCGCCTGCGGGTCAGCCTCGCCGACCGCGGCGCCGGGACGACCAACCCCGTGCTCGCGCTGCTCGCCACGCTGCTGCGCCTCGCAGACGGCCGCGTCACGGCGTCGGAGGTGCTCGACCTCGCGGCGAGCGCGCCGGTCCGGCGCCGGTTCCGGTTCTCCGACGACGACGTGGACCGCCTGCGCCAGTGGGCCGTCGAGGCGGGCGTGCACTGGGGCGAGGACGGCGCGCGCCGGGCCCGGTTCGGGATCGACGGGCACGTGCGGCAGGGCACGTGGGACGCGGCGCTCGACCGGCTCCTGCTCGGCGCGGCGATGGCGGACGAGGACGCGCGGTTCGTCGGGCCGGCGCTGCCGCTGGACGACGTCGGCTCGACCGACGTGGACCTCGCGGGCCGCCTCGCAGAGCTCGTCGCACGGCTGACGGAGACGCTGCGCGCGCTCGACGGGGTGCACCCGCTGGCGCACTGGCTCGACGCGCTCGACCGCGCGCTCACGCTGCTCGCCGAGGCGCCGCCCACGGAGGGGTGGCAGATCGGCTCCGCGCGCCGCGTGCTGGGCGACGTGCGCGCGGCGGGCGCCGCGCACGGCGGGGTCGCGCTGCGGCTCGCGGACGTGCGCGCGCTGCTCGACGACCGTCTCGCGGGGCGCCCGACCCGTGCCGGGTTCCGCACGGGCGCGCTGACCGTGTGCTCGCTCGAACCGATGCGCTCGGTGCCGCACCGGGTCGTGTGCCTCCTGGGCCTCGACGACGGCGTCTTCCCCCGCACCACCGCTCCCGCGGGCGACGACCTGCTCGCGCGGCACCCGGAGATCGGCGAGCGCGACGCGCGCAGCGAGGACCGGCAGATCTTCCTCGACGCCGTCGCGGCGGCGGGCGACCACCTCGTCGTCGTGCACACGGGCGCCGACGAGCGCACCGGCGCCGCCCGCCCGCCGGCGGTCCCCGTCGCGGAGCTGCTCGACGCGCTCGACCGCGTGGCGCGGACTCCCGACGGGCGCCCGGCGCGCGAGCACGTCGTCGTGCAGCACCCGCTGCAGACCGTGGACGAGCGCAACTTCATCCCGGGCGCTCTGGGCGTGCCGGGTCCGTTCAGCCACGACGGCGCGGCGTTCGACGGCGCCCGCCAGGCGCGCGAGACGCGTCAGCCGGTCGGGGCGCTGGTGGGCGCGCCGCTCTCGCTGCTGGCCGTGACCGAGAGCGGCCAGCCGGCCGGCGAGGTCCCGGACGCCGGGGCGGACGCCCGCGCCGACGTCGAGCTCGACGACCTGGTCCGCCTGCTGGAGAACGCGCCGCGCTGGTTCGCGCAGCACACGCTCGACGTCGGGCTCGTGCTGGAGGAGGACGACGTCGAGGACCGCCTCCCGCTCGCGCTCACCGGCCTCGCGGGCTGGGGCGTGGGCGACCGCGTGCTCCGCGCCGCGCTCGCCGGCGTCGACCCGAACCGGGCGATGCAGGCCGAGTGGCGCCGGGGCCAGGTCCCGCCGCGCGAGCTGGGCCGCTCGGCGTTGCAGGAGGTGGTCCGCGCCGTCGGCCCGCTGCGCGTCGCCGCCGTGGAGGCCGCGCGCGAGGCCGACCTCGCCGCGGGCCGCCCGGTGAGCCAGGACGTGCTGAGCTCCGCGGAGACGGTCGACGTCCGCGCCGTGCTGCCCGACGGCCGCACCCTCGTCGGGAGCGTGCCGGGCGTGCACGGGGCGCGGGTCGTGCGCACCGAGTACTCGCGGCTCGGTCCCAAGCACCGGCTGCGCGCCTGGGTCCAGGCGCTCGCGCTCACGGCGAGCGACCCGGGCCGCCCGTGGGACGCCGTCGCGATCGGTCGCTCGTCCCGGGGCCCGGGCGTCGCGTGGTCCACCCTCACCCCGCCGGACCGCGAGACGGCGTCCCGGGTCCTCGCGGACCTCGTGGCGCTGCGCGACGAGGCGGCGCGCGAGCCGTTGCCGCTGCTGCCCGACGTGTCGCTGCGCTACACGGAGGAGCGGCGCACGAGCGACGCGCGCGACGCCCTGATGCGCGCGGGCTGGGCGTGGAACAAGGGCTTCGAGCGCAAGGACCCGTACGTCGTCCTCGCGTGGGGCCAGGACCCGGCCCTCCCCGACGTCGCGGGGCTCGCCACCACGGCCGACCTGGGCCGCTTCCCCGACGACCCGACCCGCCTCGGTGCGCTCGCGCGCCGCGTGTGGGAGCCCCTGCTGGAGAACGAGCTGCGAGGTGCCCGGTGAACGGCGCGACGTCCCGGACCGCGACCGACGGCGCCCCCGCGCACGGGGGCACGGCGGGGACGAGCAGCGCACCCCGGCGCTTCGACCCGTTCGGCGCGCTGCCGAGCGGGACGGTCGTGCTCGAGGCGAGCGCCGGCACGGGCAAGACCCACACGATCGCGACCCTCACGACGCGCTACGTCGCCGAGGGCGTGGCCGCCCTGCCGGAGATCATGCTCGTGACCTTCGGCCGCGCCGCGACCTCGGAGCTGCGCGACCGCGTCCGCGAGCGCCTCGTCGCGACCGAGCGCGCGCTGCGCGGGCCCGCGCCGGCGTCCAGCCGGGACGACCTCGTCGCGTTCCTCGCCGCGGTCGACGACGACGAGCTCGACCGCCGCCGCGAGCGCCTGCGCGTCGCGCTGTCCCAGCTCGACGCCGCGACCATCACCACGACGCACGGCTTCTGCCAGCAGATGCTCACCGCGCTGGGGACGGCGGCCGACGTCGACCTCGCGACGAGCTTCCTGCCGGACGTCGCGGACCTCGTCGAGGAGGTCACCGACGACCTGTACGTGCGGCGGTTCGCCGACGAGCCGGAGCCGATCCTCTCGCCGCGCGACGTGCGCGACGTCGCCCGGGCGGCGGTGAGCGACCACGGGGCGGTGGTCGCGCCGGCGGACGCGGCCGAGGGGTCGGTGGCGGCGGCGCGGTACGAGGTCGCGGTCGCGGCCCGTCGCGAGGTGGAGGCGCGCAAGCGCGCGATGCACCTGCTCGACTACGACGACCTGCTCGTGCTGCTGCGCCGCGCGCTGACCGACCCCGAGCACGGCGCGACCGCGGCGCGACGGGTCCGGTCGCGGTTCCGCGTCGTCATGGTGGACGAGTTCCAGGACACCGACCCCGAGCAGTGGGAGATCCTGCGGACGGCGTTCCACGGGCACCCCGAGGAGTGCCGCACGCTGGTGCTCATCGGCGACCCCAAGCAGGCGATCTACGCGTTCCGCGGCGCGGACGTCGTGACGTACCTGCGCGCGGTCGAGGACGCGACGGACACCGCGACGCTCAGCACGAGCTGGCGCAGCGACGGACCGCTCCTCGCGGGCCTGCACGCGCTGCTGGGCGAGACGGCGCTCGGCGACCCGCGCATCGTCGTGCGCCCGGTCGACGCGGCACACCCCGAGCCGCGCTTCTCCGGCGGCGCGCCGGTGCGGCTGCGGCAGGTCACGCGGCGTGCCTACCGCCTCGGCGGGTCGTCGGCGCCGTCGGCCCCGGACGCCCGCAGCCTGCTGGCCCGGGACGTCGCGGCGGACGTCGCGGGGCGGCTGGGGACCGCCGACGGCGGCGGCGACCGCGTGCGCGACGACGCCCTCGGCGCGGCGGGCGACGACGGCGTGGGCACCGGCACGGGGCGGTGGCGGCCGCTGGAGCCGCGCGACGTCGCGGTGCTCACCCGGACGAACGCGCAGGCCGAGGCGGTGCGCTCCGCGCTCGTCGCGCTCGGCGTGCCCGCGGTCGTGTCGGGGCCGTCGAGCGTGTTCGGCTCGGCGGCGGCCCAGGACTGGCTCACCCTGCTCGCCGCGCTGGAGCAGCCCGGTCTGCACCGCCGCGCGACGGCGCTCGCCCTCACCCCCTTCGTCGGCTGGGACGCGCAGCGGCTCGCGACCGCCGGCGACGCCGACCACGACGAGCTCGGGGACACCGTCCGGACCTGGGCGCGTCTGCTCGCGGACCGCGGCGTGGCCGCGGTCGCGGAGGTCGCGGCCCGGGGAGGTACGACCGCGCGGGTCATGGCCCGGGTCGACGGCGAGCGCTACCTCACCGACCTGCGCCACGTCACGCAGGCGCTCCACGAGGCCGCCGTCACCGACGGGCTGGGCACGGCCGCCCTCACGGCGTGGCTGCGCGCCCGGATCGCGGAGGTCGGCACCGTCTTCACCGACGAGCGCACCCGGCGCCTCGAGACCGACGCCGCCGCCGTGCAGGTCGTCACCGTCCACGCCGCGAAGGGCCTGGAGTTCGGCGTCGTGTACGTCCCGTTCGGCTGGGAGCGGTTCGAGTCGGACGACCAGGAGCTGTTCGCGTTCCACGACGACCACGGGCAGCGCGTCCTGCACCTGGGCGGTGTCGGCTCCCCCGGGTTCGTGGACGCCAAGGCGCGCTGGCGCGACGAGGAGCTGGGCGAGGACCTGCGGCTGCTGTACGTCGCCCTCACGCGCGCCCGGCACCAGGTCGTCGTGCACTGGACGCCGACCAAGCGCAGCACCGGGTCCGGCCCGCTCACGCGCCTGCTGCTCGCGGACCGGATGCTCGGCGGCGAGCCGGGCCGCCACGCCCGCCCCGACGCGATGCGCGACGACGCCGTCCGGTCCGCGTTCGAGGCGGTCGCCGCGCGCTCGGGCGGGACGGTCGTCGTCGAGCAGGTCGATGCCCGGCCGAAGGGCGAGCGCTGGTCGCCCGGAGCCCGCGCCGGGTCCGACCTCGCCCTCGCCGCCGCGACGCACCTGCCCGACCGCGAGTGGCGGCGCGCGTCGTACTCGGCGCTCACCGCGGCGGCGCACCACGGTCCGGTCGGCGGGATCGAGAGCGAGCCCGAGGACCCGGGTGTCCAGGACGAGCCGGAGGAGACGCCGGACGACGACGGGACGGGCGCTGTGCCGGCCGAGGTGCCGGGCGGAGCGCCCACGACCCGTCCGGGCGCCGACGTCCCCTCGCCCTACGAGGGGCAGCCGGGGGGCACGGCGTTCGGCACGCTGGTGCACGAGATCCTCGAGTACGTCGACACCGCGGCGGACGACCTCGATGCCGAGGTCCGCGCCCGGTGCGCGCAGGCGGCGACGGTCCGCGTGCCCGGGGTGGAGCCCGTGTCGCTCGCGGCGGCGCTGGGCCTGTCGCTGCGCACCCCGCTCGGACCGATCGCGGGCGGGCTCACGCTCGCCGACGTCGACCCGCGCGACCGCCTGCCCGAGCTCGAGTTCGAGCTCCCGCTCGCGGGCGGGGACGAGACCGAGGGCGTCACGCCCTCGACGCTGCGCGACCTCGCCGACGTCCTGCGCGCCCACCTGCCCGCCGACGACGCGTTCGCCCGCTACCCCGACCTGCTCGCCGCGCTGGCCGACGAGGCGGCGGACGGCTCCGGGGCGAGCGGAGCGGCGGGCGGCGGCGTCCCGCTGCGGGGGTACCTCACGGGGTCGATCGACGCGGTGCTGCGGGTTCCGGTCGCGGGGCCGGACGGTCGGCCCGACACCACGGGCCGCCGGCGCTACCTCGTCGTCGACTACAAGACGAACCGGGTCGGTCCGCCCGGGGTGCCGCTCGCCGTCGGCGACTACCACCCGGACGCGACGCGCGACGCGATGCTCGCCTCGCACTACCCCCTCCAGCTCGTGCTCTACCTCGTCGCGCTGCACCGCTACCTGCGCTGGCGCGTGCGCGACTACGACCCCGACCGCGACCTCGCGGGCGGCGCGTACCTGTTCGTGCGCGGCATGGCCGGCCCCGACACCCCGACCGGTCCCGACGGCGCGCCGTACGGCGTCGTCGCCTGGACGCCCCCGCCGGGGCTCGTCGTCGCCCTGTCCGCCCTGCTCGACGGAGGTCGCGCATGACCACGGCCCCTCTCGGCGCGACGGTGCCCGCCGCGCCCCCGGCCCCTCCGGTGGACGAGGGCGACCCGCGCCTCGCCGTCGGGGTGCGCGCGTGGCTCGCCGCGTTCAACGCCGCGCGCGTGGTCTCCGCGGCCGACCTGCGCGTCGCGCTGCGGCTCGGCCACCTCACGGGCGAGCAGGACGACCAGGTGCTGCTCGCGGTCGCGCTCGCCGTGCGCGCGGTGCGCAGCGGGTCGGTGTGCGTGCGCCTCGACGACCTGGGGTCGCTGGAGCTGCCCGAGGACGAGGAGGCGGCGCGCACCGACGCCACGGACCTGCCCTGGCCGGACCGGACCGCGTGGGCGTCAGCGGTCGCGCGCAGCCCCCTCGTCGCGGCGGGCGTCGACGGGCCGGCGGACCGTCCCGCGCGCTGGGTGGGCGGCGCCCTGTACCTCGACCGGTACTGGCGCGACGAGCTCGCGGTGCGGCACGACGTCGACGGTCGGCTCGCCGCGGACGACCTGCCCGTGGACGGCGACCGCCTCGACGCCGCCCTCGCCCGCCTCTTTCCCGCGGCGGACGACACCCGGCAGCGCCTCGCCGCCGCGCACGCCGCGACGCGCCGGCTCACGGTGCTCACGGGCGGTCCGGGGACGGGCAAGACGACGACGGTCGCGCGCCTGCTCGCCGTCCTGCACGACGCCGCGCTCCCGACCTCGTCGTCCGCCGGCACCACGTCCGGCGCCGCGCTGCGCGTGGCGCTCGCCGCGCCCACGGGCAAGGCGGCCGCGCGCCTGCAGGAGGCGGTGCGCGAGGTCGTCGCCGGGTTCCCGGACGCCGCCGACCGCGAGCGCGTCGGCGCCCCCGTCGCGACGACGCTGCACCGCCTGCTCGGCTTCCGGCCGGGCAGCAGCACCCGGTTCCGGCACGACGCGCACCACCATCTGCCGCACGACGTGGTGGTCGTCGACGAGACCTCGATGGTCGCCCTGCCGCTCATGGCGCGGCTGCTCGAGGCGCTGCGGCCCGACGCGCGGCTCGTGCTCGTCGGCGACCCCGACCAGCTCGCGTCCGTCGAGGCCGGGGCCGTGCTCGGGGACCTCGTGCACCGGGCGCCGGTCGCGCCGCCCGCGACGGCGGGCGTCGTGGTCGCGACGGCCGACGTCGCGCTCGCCGGCTCCCCGCCGCCCGCCGTCGGCGAGGTGGACGACCGCGCGGTCCTGGGCAACGGCGTCGTGCGGCTGCGCACCGTCCACCGCCAGGACCGCGACTCCGAGATCCTGCCGCTCGCGGCGGCGATCCGGGCCGGGGACGCGGAGGCGACGCTCGCGCTCCTGCGCGCGGGCCACGGGACCGTCCAGTTCCTCGAGACCCCCGACGACGTGCCCGACGAGGCCGTGCTGGCCACCGTCCGCGCGGACGCCGTGGCCGCGGGCACGCTGCTCGTCGAGGCGGCTCGGGCGGGTGACGCGCGGGCCGCGCTCGACGCCCTCGCCCGGCACCGCGTCATGGTCGCGCACCGGCGCGGCCCCGCCGGTCGGGGCCGGTGGGCGGCGCAGGTCGAGGCCTGGGTCGAGGAGGCCACGGGCCACTACGCGACCGACTCCCCGTGGGTCGCGGGCCGACCGCTGCTGGTCACGACGAACGACGCCGAGGTGGGTCTCTACAACGGCGACACCGGCGTGCTCGTCGCCGAGCCCGGGGGCGTCGGCGTCGTCGCCGTGTTCGGCGACCCGCGTGCGCCGCTGCGCGTGCGGACGCACCGCCTCCCGCCGGTGGAGACCGTGCACGCCATGACGGTCCACCGCGCGCAGGGCAGCCAGTTCGAGCGCGTGACGCTCGTGCTGCCGCCCGCGACGTCGCCGCTGCTCACGCGCGAGCTGCTCTACACGGCGGTGACGCGCGCGCAGTCGTTCGTGCGTGTCGTCGGCTCCGAGGACGCGGTCCGCACGGCGGTCACGAGCCCGGTCCACCGGGCGAGCGGGCTGCGGACGCCGCTTCCGGGCGGTCAGTCCTCCGCGCGCTCCGCCTGATCCCGCTCGCGCAGCTCCTTCAGCCGGCCCCACGGCACGAGCACGATCCAGACGACGGACGCGATCGCGGCGCCCATGATCATCGAGGGGACGTCCATGGCGACCATCCTGGCAGACGTGCCGCGGCACTCACGGGGAATGAGGCTTGGGGGTCGCCGGTTGGCACCAGGGTGAGCACCCAGACCCCCCGCCTGTCCGTCCTCGACCTCGTGCCCGTCCGCTCGGGCCAGTCCAGCACCCAGGCGGTGCGGGCGTCGCTCGACCTGGTCCGCCTCGCGGACCGGCTCGGGTACGAGCGCTACTGGTTCGCCGAGCACCACAACATGCCCGCGGTCGCGGCGTCGACGCCGCCCGTCATGATCGCCGCGGCGGCGTCGGTCACCGACCGCATCCGGGTCGGCTCGGGTGGGGTCATGCTCCCCAACCACGCGCCGCTCGTCGTCGCGGAGCAGTTCGCGGCGCTCGAGGCGATCGCCCCCGGCCGGGTCGACCTCGGCATCGGCCGCGCGCCGGGCTCCGACCCCGTCGTCACGCAGCTCCTGCGCATCACCGGCCCGACGGCCGACGTCGACCGGTTCCCCCAGCACGTGACCGACATCCTCGCGCTCATGAGCCCGCAGGGCGCGACCCTGCGCCTCACGAGCGGCCAGGTGTACGACGTGCACGCGACCCCCGCCGCCGACGGCGCACCGACCGTCTGGCTGCTCGGGTCGAGCGACTACTCCGCGCGCCTCGCGGCCGAGCTCGGGCTGCCCTACGTGTTCGCCAACCACTTCTCCGGGCAGGGCGTCGACGAGATCCTCGCGCTCTACCGCGAGGGCTACCGCCCGAGCGAGGCGTTCCCCGAGCCGCGCACGTTCCTCACGCTCAACGCCGTCGTGGCGGAGACGGAGGACGAGGCACGCGCCCGCGCGCTCCCGCAGGCGCGCATGATGTCGCGGCTGCGCACCGGTCAGCCGCTCACCGCGCTGGAGACCGTGGAGGAGGCTCTGGCGGCGCCCCTCGACGGCGCGGCCGGGCAGATGGTCGAGGACAGCCTGCGCCGCTGGGCCGTCGGGACGCCCGACGACGCCGCGGCCGAGGTCCGTCGGCTCGCCGAGCGCCACGGCGTCGACGAGGTGATGATCGTGCCGGTCGCGGCGTCGCGCGCCGACGAGCCGCTCGACTCCACCCCGGGCCGCACCCGCACGCTCGAGCTCCTCGCGGCCGCCCTCGCCGGCCACTTCGCGGCCTGACCCGCCGACCGCCCGTCGGGCCATCCACCCGCCTCGCTGCCGAACACGACCTGGCACGCCGTCGAACACGACATGAGGCTCGTGATCCGCGGGATATCGACCCTCATGTCGTGGTCGGCGGGAGGCTGTAGCGTCACCGCATGACGACGAAGTACGACGACGCGGCCTGGCACTCCGACGGCGAGGGGTACCCGCCGGAGGCCGGCCCCGAGGCGGGCGCGACGCACATCGGCATGTTCCTCGCGTGGGCGGTGCTCGGCGGGCACGTCTCCGAGGAGCTCGCCGACGACGCCGCGGACGAGCTCGCCGCGCTGCGCGACCGGAGGACGACGCCCGGCGCGTTCGTGCTCGACGTGTGCGACGGCAGGCTCGTCGACGAGGACCTCGACGCCGTCGGCGCGGCCTTCGCGAGCGCGTACTACGCCGGCGACGAGGAGGACGAGGACGACGGCGGCCTCTACCTGGAGGACTACGTCGACGCGGTGAGCCCCGGCGACGGCGAGCCCGAGGACGTGTACCGCGTGCCGGACACGTGGGAGACGTACGACCTCGTCGGCCCCCTCATCGACGCGCGCTTCTCCCAGTGGGACGACGAGGGGCGCCCGTCGGTCCTGCGGCACCGCGCCTGAGGCGGCCCGAGATGACCGCGCCCACGCCCGTGACCCGGCTCGCCGCGGTGCTGCGCGCCGACAACCCGGGCCCGATGACGCTCGACGGCACGTGCTCGTACGTGCTGCGCGCGCCCGGGTCGGCGACGTGCGTCGTCGTGGACCCGGGGCCCGACGACGCGGTGCACCTCGACGCGCTGGCGGCGGCCGGGCCGGTCGAGCTCGTGCTCGTCACGCACCGCCACGCCGACCACACGGCCGGGGCTCCCGGGCTGCGGGAGCGGACCGCGGCGCCGGTGCGCGCCGCGGACCCGGCGCACTGCCACGGTGGCTCGCCCCTGCGCGACGGCGAGGTCATCGAGGCCGCCGGGCTGCGCGTCGTCGTGCGCGCCACCCCGGGCCACACCGCCGACTCGGTCTGCCTCGTCCTGCCCGACGACGGTCCGCTCACCACGCCCGGCGACCTCGCCAGGGGCGGCGCACGCCCGGACGGCGAGGCACCCGCCGACCAGCATCTCGGCGACGCGACCCTCGGCGACGTGCCGCCCGGCGGCACCCGGTCGGGTGACACCGCCGCCGGCGACGCGGGGCCGCCGTCGGGCACGACGGTCCTCACCGGGGACACCGTGCTCGGGACCGGCACGACGGTGATCGCCGCACCCGACGGCTCGCTCGGCGCCTACCTCGCGAGCCTCGACGCGATCGAGGCCGTCGCCGCCGCGGGGCCGGGCCGGACGACGGGGCTCCCCGGCCACGGGCCGGTCGTCGACGACCTCGCGGAACGGGTGCGTGCGTACCGCGCGCACCGGCTCGAACGCCTGTCCCAGGTCCGGGCGACGCTCGCCGCGCTCGGCCTGACCGCGGGTGCGGACGACGCCGTGGAGCGGGTCGTCGCGCGCGTCTACGCCGACGTCGACCCGTCCGTCCTCGCCGCGGCACGCCAGTCCGTCGCGGCGCAGCTCGCCTTCCTGGCGCGGGCCGACGCGCTCGCACGACGGTCCGCCCGCGGCAGGTCACGCGCTCGCCGCGACGACGGCTGAGCGGACGGCCGGGTGTCGGTGGCGTCCGGCACGATGACGGGCATGACGACACCACGGCTCGGTATCGCGTTCGTGCCCACCCACGCCCCGGAGAGCCTGCGGCGGCTCGCCACGACCGCGGAGGAGGCCGGCCTCGACGACCTCTGGGTGTGGGAGGACTGCTTCAAGCAGTCGGGCCTCGCGTCGGCTGCCGCCGCGCTGGCCTGGACCGAGCACGTGCGCGTCGGCATCGGGCTCATGCCGGCCCCGCTGCGCAGCACGGCGATCACCGCGATGGAGGTCGCGACGCTCGCCCGGATGTTCCCCGGACGGCTCGTCGCGGGCGTCGGCCACGGCGTGCAGGAGTGGATGGGGCAGGCGGGGGTCCGTGTCGCGTCACCGCTGACGTTGCTGCGCGAGCACGCCACGACGCTGCGGAGCCTGCTCGCGGGCGAGGAGGTCACGACGGCGGGGCGGTACGTCACGCTCGACGACGTGCGGCTCGACTGGCCTCCCACGCAGCCCGTCCCCCTGTGGCTCGGGGGCGTGGGTCCCCGCTCGCTCGCGCTGGCAGGAGAGCTGGGCGACGGACTGATCCTCGCGAACGCGCTCACCCCGGACGACGTGCGCGTCGCGACGGACGCGGCACGCGCGGGCGGAGCCGTCGACGGCTTCGACGTCCACGCGACGCTCATCGCGGCGACCGGTCCCGGCGCGCAGGAGCGCGTCGACCGCGAGGTGCCGCTGTGGGGGAAGGAGGCGGGTCAGGGCATCGGCGCGGGCGGCGACGCCGCGACGATCGCCGCAGCCGTCCTGGCCCTGGCGGACGCGGGCGCGACGGCCGTCGCGGTCCAGCCGACCGCGGACGAGCCGGACGTGGAGGGGTTCGTCCGCTTCCTCGGGCGGGAGGTCGCGCCGCTGCTCAGCGCCCGCTGACGCGCGACGCGTCGGTGGACCCGCCGGCGCGCTGACGCTCCCGGAGGCCGTGCACGAGGGCGACGACCGCGCACACGAGCGCGACCGCCCCGACGGCGAGCGCGAGGCGCACGGGGAAGGCGGCGTAGAGGTCGGACACGTCGCCCACCGGGAGCCCCCACTCGACGGCGGTCTCGCGCAGCTCGCCCGCGAGGACCCCGACCCGGCCCGGCACCCGCGACGCGACCGCGGCGACCCAGCCGAGGAGCTCGATGACGACGGAGGCCACGGAGTAGGCACCGGTCGCGAGGGGGATCACGGGGACACCCTAGCGGAGGCGGACACCGCGGGCATATCCGGCACGACCCCGAGAGTCCCCTGGTGCGACCCTCAGACCAGCGGCTTCGCGAAGCAGAGCGCGACGTGGTTGTCGCCGACGTACGGCGGGAAAGCGAGGACGGCGCGGTACCCGAGCGAGCGGTAGAGCGCGATCGCGCCCGGTTGGCGGATCCCCGTCTCGAGCAGGAGCCGGGCCGCCCCGCGCTCGCGCGCGACGGCCTCGAGCCCGTCGAGGAGCCTGCGGGCCGTCCCGGTCCTGCGTGCCCGTGGGCGCACGAAGACCTTCTTCACCTCGAGCGCGTCGGCGGGCGCCCCCGGTGCGGGGCGACGCAGCGACGCACACCCGACGGCCTCCCCGTCCCGGTAGGCGACGAGGGTCGTCACCACGTCGTCGCCCAGGCGCGCGTCGACCGCGTCGAACCCGCCCGCGGCGTCGAGCCCGCCGAACAGCTCGGGGTAGAGGACGGCGGACGACGTCTCGTGCATCTCCCGGCGCAGTGCTGCCGCGTCCGGGTCGTCCCACGGGACGGGGCGGACCTCCACGACCTCACGGGCAGCGACGCTCGCGGGCTCGCTCGGGCCCACGGTCGCCCGCGGGATGCTCGCCCCGAGCCGGCCGCTCGTCGCCGACGTCTCGTCCGCGGTGCCGGTGCCGACGCCCGGACCGCACGCGGCCCTCAGGTCGAGCGCGAAGCAGCGCGAGAGCGGGTGTCCGGCGTAGTGGCCGTACGACTCGATCGGGACGTACCCGAGCGCGAGGTAGAGGTCGATCGACTCGGGCTGGAGCGTCCCGGTCTCCAGGACCACGCGTTCGAGCCC
This sequence comes from Cellulosimicrobium cellulans, assembly GCF_024124905.1. Classification (GTDB taxonomy): domain Bacteria; phylum Actinomycetota; class Actinomycetes; order Actinomycetales; family Cellulomonadaceae; genus Cellulosimicrobium; species Cellulosimicrobium cellulans_G. Next base: position 17,430 of record NZ_JAMXST010000007.1, on the reverse strand, counting down.
GGCGACGACCGCGTGCCGGTGCACGGCCCGCATCGCGGTGCGCGCGTGACCGCGGCCGCGGTGGTCGGGCTCGACCCAGAGGCGCTTCACCTCCCCGGTGCGCGCGGGGTGCGTCCCGCCGCGGCCGTCGGGCGTGCCCGACACGTCGCGCAGCGCGACGAACGCGACCGGCTCGCCGCCCGCCCGGACCACGACGTTCGCGACCGACGCCTCGGGCTCGAACGCGCCCGCGACGGGCTCGCCGTACCGCGCGGCGAGCTCCGCCTGCTGACGCGTGCGCAGGAGCTCGGCCGCGGCGTCGTCCCCGGGGACCGCCTCGACGGTGACGCGCGTGCCCGGGCCCCCGACGCCGTCGGGCAGGACGCGCGAGGGCGCGCCGGTCACGCCGACCCGGTCATGCGTGGACGAGCGCGCCCAGGACCGACGTGAAGAAGCCGAGCCCGTCGGTGCCGGCACGGGGGCCGGCCTCGTTCGCGGGCCCGAAGCCCGCCTCGACGGCGTGCTCGGGGTGCGGCATGAGGCCGACGACGTTGCCCGCGGCGTTGGTGATGCCGGCGATGCCGCGGCGCGAGCCGTTCGGGTTCCAGCCGTCGTAGCGGAAGACGACGCGGCCCTCGGCCTCGAGCTCGTCGAGCGTGCGGTCGTCCGCGACGAACTGCCCGTCCTGGTTCTTCAGCGGGACCGTGATGCGCTGGCCGACCGTGTAGTCGCGCGTCCAGGCCGTCTCGGCGTTCTCGACCACGAGGACCTGCTCGCGGCAGATGAAGTGCAGGTGGTCGTTCTTGACCATCGAGCCGGGCAGCAGGTGGGCCTCGGTGAGGACCTGGAAGCCGTTGCAGATGCCCAGGACCGGCATGCCGCCCGCCGCCGCGTCGACGATCGACTCCATGACGGGCGCGAAGCGGCTGATCGCGCCCGCGCGCAGGTAGTCGCCGTAGGAGAAGCCACCGGGCAGGACGACCGCGTCGACGCCGTGCAGGTCGGCGTCCGCGTGCCACAGCGACACGGCCTCGCCGCCCGCGAGGCGCACCGCGCGCGCCGCGTCGCGGTCGTCGAGCGTGCCGGGGAAGGTGACGACGCCGATCCGCGCCGTCGCGAGCGTCGCGCCGCTCATCAGGCGAGCCCCTCGGACGTGATCGTCGCGGCGGCGTCGGCCTCGATGTCGGCGACGCGCACAACGTCCTCGATCACCGGGTTCGACAGCACCTTGACCGCGGCCTCCTCGGCGGCGGCGAGGATCTCCGGCGTGACCGGGCCGTCGACCTCGAGCTCGAACCGCTTGCCCTGGCGGACGGACGTGAACTGGGTGAAGCCGAGGCGCGGCAGCGCCCCGACGACGGCCTTGCCCTGCGGGTCCAGGATCTCGGGCTTGGGCATGACCTCGACGACGACGCGTCCCACGGGGGCTCCTTGGCGAGAGAGTTCGGGAGGGCCGGGGCTCCGGGATCCCGACCACGTCACGGCCGTCGAGGACGGTCGGTGGGACGGGACGAGCGGGAGCCGACGGCGGGATTCCGCGCCCAGTCTACCGGGCGCCCGGGCGACGTCCGGCGGCCGTCCGCACCGTGGCACGACGGCGCTGCCGGGCTCAGGCCCCGGCTGCCCGCGGCGGGTCTGCCGGGACGTCCACGGGGATGTTGCCGTCGAGCACGTGCTTGCGCCACGCTCGCGCGACGTGCGAACGGCGGAAGAGGAGCCCTCCGCCGAGGAACGTCCCGCACCACAGGAGGATCAGCCAGAGGTCGGGCCTGGTGACGTCGTCGGAGAACAGGAGCTGCGCCAGCACCGGCCAGCCGTAGAAGATCGCGAGAGCGGTCCCGAGCCCCGTCATGGTCACGCGCCAGGGGTAGAGCACGCCGTGGATGTCGTCGGCCACCCACCACCAGTAGCGCGCGGGCGGCCGGGCGTCGAACAGCCGGTACAGCAACCAGCGCCCGAGCGGCGGGTGCTCCCGCCGGCGCAGCGCCCAGCCCGCACGCACCAGCCCCCACGCCTCGCGCGCGCCGATGCCGTGCGGCGCCCCGGCGTCGTCGGGTGCGGGCGCGAGGTCGAACAGGACCGCGAGCGCCTCGTCGCCGTGGAGGCGACGCCAGCGCGGCGGGTAGGCGCGGAGCCAGAACCGGGCGGACCGCTCGTACCGGTCCGCGCCGCCCGCGCTCACGCGCCGCTCCCCGCGAGGCCGTCGGCGGCACCCGCCGGGCCGTGGCGTTCCAGGGACCGCCGCGCGCGCTCGGCGAGCTCGGCGAGGCGGAGGGTCTCCGTCCGGGCCGCGCGGCGCCCGTCGTCGGTGGCGCGGTAGTAGCGCCGGAGGCGGCCGTCGACGACCTCTTCGCCGGTCGGCTCGACGAGCCCGGCCGCCACGAGCCGGTCGAGGTTGCCGTAGAGGGTGCCGGCCCCGAGCCGGGTGCGGCCGTCGGACAGCTCGCGCACGGCCTGGATCACCGCGTACCCGTGCCGCGGCTCCGCGCTGAGGGAGAGCAGCACGAGGTACGCCTGCTCGGTCATGCGGAACGCGGGAGGGCTCGGTGCCATGAACGATATATATCGGATGACGACCCATAGAGCCAACCCTCGACGCGTGTCGGAGGGTGCCGCTAGAGTCGAACACGTGTTCGAGACGCACGCTCGGGCACGGTGCGAGGGCGGGGTCCTGCCCCTTCCCCGCCCTCGCACGAACCACGGCTCGACGACGCAGGGAGGTTCGCGTGGCAGCACCGCTCGCACTCGCCCCGGCCATGGAGCGCGGCAGGGCACGACCGTCGCCGCGGACCGTCGCGCGCGTCCTCGCGCGCGACGAGACCTGCGTCTTCCCTGGCTGCCGCGTCCCGGCGTTCCGTTGCGACCTCGACCACGTCGTGGCACCGCGGCCGGGCGCGGACGACGCCGCCGCGGCCGCCGCGCAGGAGGCCGACAACCTCGTCGCGCTCTGCCGGCACCACCGGGTCGTGCGCGCGCGCGACGGCTGGCGGCCCGCCCTGCTCGCCGACGGCTCGGTCCGGTGGACCGCGCCGAGCGGGCACACCTACGTGCGCCCGGGCGCCGCCCGGACCGCCCGACGACTCAGCCGAGCGTCGAGCCCGTGAGCCGCTCGTACGCCTCAAGGTACCGGGCGCGGGTGCGCGTGACGACCTCTGCGGGGATCGAGGGCGGCGGGGTGTCGGACGCGCGGTCCCACCCGGATGCGGGCGACACGAGCCAGTCGCGGACGAACTGCTTGTCGTAGCTCGGCTGCGCGCGCCCCGGCTCCCACTGGTCCGCGGGCCAGAACCGCGACGAGTCGGGCGTGAGCACCTCGTCGCCGAGGACGGTCCGGCCGGTGGTCGGGTCCACGCCGAACTCGAGCTTGGTGTCCGCGAGGATCACGCCGCGCTCGCGCGCGATCTGCTCGGCGCGCGCGTAGACGGCGAGCGTGAGCTCCCGCAGGCGCGTGGCGTCGTCGAGGCCGATCTGCTCCGCGACGACGTCGAAGGAGACGTTCTCGTCGTGCTCGCCCACGGCAGCCTTGGTCGCGGGCGTGAAGATCGGCTCGGGCAGGCGCGAGCCGTCGACCAGCCCGGCGGGCAGCGGCACGCCGCAGACCTCTCCCCCGGCGCGGTACTCGACGAGCCCGGAGCCGGTGAGGTAGCCGCGCGCCACGCACTCGACGGGGAACATGTCGAGGCGGCGACAGATCATCGCGCGGCCGGCGACGACGTCGGGCACGAGGCCGTCGCCCGGCTCCGACGACACCTCGGTCGACACCACGTGGTTCGGCACGAGGTCGGCGAGCTGCTCGAACCACCACAGGCTGAGCTGCGTGAGCACGACGCCCTTGTCGGGGATCCCGGGCGACAGCACGTGGTCGTACGCGCTGACCCGGTCGCTCGCGACGACGAGCACGACGTCGCCGAGCGGGTGCACGCCGCCGACGGCGGGCAGGTCCGGTGCGTAGAGGTCGCGCACCTTGCCGGAGTACACGTGCGTCCAGCCGGGCAGGTCGAGCGCCGCGGTGTCGAGGGCGTCCACCTCGCCGAGCGAGAGGGCCGAGGCAGGATCCTGAGGGGTGTCGGTCACGGCCCCTAGTCTCGCACCGCCCTCCACCGGCGCGGCACCGTGTCCGACGACAGGTCGCCCTCCCCGCCCACCACCGAGAGGCGGCCCGGCCCGGCGTCCCGTCGGGCGCCGGGCCGACCGCACCTGACAGCACGGGACGAGGACCGCCGTCGAACCCGGCGCGACGAACGCCGCCGAAGCCGCTACTGTGCCGTCAGGACGGTCGTGGGAGCGCTCCCTCACCGTCGGGGGCACGCATCGGAGCAGCCCCCTCGGGGGGCGCCCGCACCGCTGTCCCGACCCTGCCGACGACGGCAGGGCGACATCCGCACCGAGGAGGCAACGATGCACCACGGCACGATGCACCATCGCCTGACAGCGCTAGCAACCGGGATCGGCGTGATCGCCGCGAGCGTCGGGCTCGCGACGTCGGCGAGCGCGAGCGCACCCGTCGCCGCACCGCCGACCACCGGGGCCGGGGCCCCCGCGCTGCTCGCCGACCCCGTTCCCGGGCCCGACGACCTGTCCCCCGGCCAGCTCCGCGCGCTGGAGCGCGACCTGGGCCTCGACGCGGCCGGCGTCGCCGACCGGCTCGCGCTCGACGCCGCGACAGGCGCCGTCGAGCAGTCGCTGAGCGGCGGTCTGGGCGCGGCGTACGCCGGCACGTGGGTCGACGCCGACGCCGCGACGCCCGTCGTCGCCGTCACGGACCCCTCCGCCGTCCCGGAGGTCGAGGCGGCCGGCGCCGAGGCCGTCGTCGTCGAGCACAGCCTCGCCGACCTGGACGCGCTCGCCGCAGACCTCGACCACGCGGGGACGCCCGACGCCGTCCAGGCCTGGTACGTGGACGTGACGACGAACGAGGTCGTGGTCGAGTCGCTCGACGCCGGCGCGGCCGAGGCGTTCGTCGCCGCGTCGGGGGTCGACCCGTCGGCCGTACGGACCGAGGTCGTCGACGCACCGTACGAGCTCGCGGCCGACGTGCGCGGCGGCGACCGGTACATCACGCGGGACCCCGGGGCGTCGTCGGGCTCGGCCTGCTCGATCGGCTTCGCCGTCCAGGGCGGCTTCGTCACGGCCGGGCACTGCGGCGCCGCCGGCAAGGAGGTGCTCACGGCGAGCTGGGCGCGCATGGGCACGGTCCAGGCGGCGTCGTTCCCCGGCCACGACTACGCCTGGGTGCGCGTCGACGCCGGGTTCACCCCCGTCCCCCGCGTGAACAACTACGCGGGCGGCACGGTCGACGTCGCCGGGTCCGCCGAGGCGCCCGTGGGCGCGTCCGTCTGCCGGTCCGGCGCGACGACGGGCTGGCGCTGCGGCGTCATCGAGCAGAAGAACATCACCGTGAACTACGGCAACGGCGACATCCCCGGGCTCGTGCGCGGCTCCGCGTGCGCCGAGGGCGGCGACTCCGGCGGCTCCGTGATCTCGGGCAACCAGGCGCAGGGCGTCACGTCGGGCCGTATCAACGACTGCTCGAACGGCGGCAAGTTCATCTACCAGCCCGTGAACCCGATCCTCTCGGCGTACGGGCTGTCCCTCGTCACCACGGGCGGCGGCTCGGGCAGCGCGCTCGTCGGGCTCGCGGGCAAGTGCATCGACGTCCCGAGCTCGGACTTCAGCGACGGCAAGCGGCTCCAGCTCTGGACCTGCAACGGGACGAGCGCGCAGCGCTGGACGTTCGAGCCCGACGGCACGGTCCGCGCGGGTGGCAAGTGCATGGACGTGGCCTGGGCCGCCACGGCCGACGGGACCGCCGTGCAGCTCGCGAACTGCAGCGGCAACCCCGCCCAGCAGTTCGTCCTGAGCGGCGCGGGCGACCTCGTGTCCGTCCTCGCGAACAAGTGCGTGGACGTCCCGAGCAGCAACAGCACCGACGGGACGAAGCTCCAGATCTGGACGTGCAACGGCACCGCGGCCCAGAAGTGGCACCGAGCCTGACAGGACCCACCCCCCCAGGGCGCCGAACACGACATGGGGGTCGTTATCAGCGTGAAAGCGACCGCCATGTCGTGTTCAACGGCGGGAGAGGTCGTGCGCCCGGGCGCCCGGGCGCGTCGGGGTCGGCGGGCGGCCCGACGGCGGGCGTCAGCCCGCGAGGGTGACCTCGCCCGCGGCGGCCTTCGCCGCGATGTCCGTGCGGTGGTGCGAGCCCGGGAGCACGATGCGGTCGACCGCGGCGTACGCCCGACGGCGCGCCTCGGCCAGGTCGGCGCCGCGCGCCACGACCGACAGCACGCGGCCGCCCGCGGCGACCAGGCCGCCGTCGTCCCCGCGCGACGTCCCCGCGTGGAGCACGTGCACGCCCTCGACGGCCTCCGCCGCGTCGATGCCCGTGATCGGGTCGCCTCCGCGCACGGCGCCCGGGTAGCCGTGCGCCGCGACGACGACGGTGACCGACGCGTCGTCGTGCCAGCGCAGCGGGCCGACCTCGGCGAGGCGTCCCTGCGCCGCCGCGAGCATCACGGCGGACAGCGGCGTCGCGAGGCGCGTGAGCACGGACTGCGTCTCCGGGTCTCCGAACCGCGCGTTGAACTCGACGACGCGCGTGCCGCGGCTCGTCAGCGCGAGCCCCACGTACAGGACGCCGACGAACGGGGTGCCGCGGCGCGCCATCTCGTCGATCGTCGGCTGCGCGACGCGCGTGACGACCTCGTCGACGAGGCCCTCCGGCGCCCAGGGGAGCGGGCTGTAGGCGCCCATGCCGCCCGTGTTGGGACCGGCGTCGGCGTCGAACGCGCGCTTGAAGTCCTGGGCCGGCGCGAGCGGGACGACGGTCGCGCCGTCGCTCACGCAGAAGAGCGAGACCTCCGGGCCGTCGAGGTACTCCTCGACGACGACGCGCGGGTCCTCGGGCGTGCCGTCGGCGGCGCGGCGCGGGGTCGCGAAGCACGCCGCGGCGTGCTCGAGCGCGGCCTGCCGGTCCTCCGTGACGACGACGCCCTTGCCCGCGGCGAGGCCGTCGTCCTTGATGACGTAGGGGGCGCCGAACGCGTCGACCGCGGCCGCGACCTGGTCGACGTCGGTGCAGACGTGCGCGAGCGCCGTCGGGACGGACGCCGCCGCCATGACGTCCTTGGCGAACGCCTTGGAGCCCTCGAGCCGCGCCGCCTCGGCGCTGGGCCCGAACACCGGGATCCCCGCCTCGCGCACCGCGTCCCCGACGCCCGCGACGAGCGGCGCCTCCGGGCCGACGACGACGAGGTCGACGCCCAGGCCGGTCGCGAGCGCGGCCACCGCGGCGCCGTCGTTCTGGTCGACCGCGTGCAGCGTCGCGAGGTCCCCGATGCCGGGGTTCCCGGGGGCGGCGTGCAGCTCGTGCGGCTCGGCGCCCGGGCGGTCGGCCTCGTGCGCGAGGGCGTGGACGATGGCGTGCTCGCGGGCACCGGTCCCGACGACGAGGATCTTCACGGGCGCCGAGTCTACCGAGACGGCCCGGACACCCCGCGGGGCGTCCGGGCCGTGGTCGGCGTCCGTCGTCGGCTCGGCGACGAGGCGTCAGTGGATGAGGTCGTGGCGCGGGATGATCGCGTCGCGGCTCGGGCCGACGCCGATCGCGGAGATCCGGGTGCCGGACATCTCCTCGAGCGCGAGCACGTAGCGCTGCGCGTTCGTCGGCAGGTCCTCGAACGTGCGGGCGCCGGAGATGTCCTCCCACCAGCCGTCGAGCTCCTCGTAGATCGGCTTCGCGTGGTGGAACGCGGTCTGGTCGAGCGGCATCTCGTCGTACCGGACGCCGTCCACGTCGTACGCGACGCACACCGGCACCTTCTCGAACCCGGTGAGGATGTCGAGCTTGGTGAGCACCATGTCGGTGATGCCGTTGACGCGGGTCGCGTAGCGCGCGATCACCGAGTCGTACCAGCCGCAGCGGCGCGCGCGGCCCGTCGTCACGCCGTACTCGCCGCCCTGCTTGAGCAGGTACTCGCCGTTCGCGTCGAACAGCTCGGTCGGGAACGGGCCCTCGCCCACGCGGGTCGTGTACGCCTTGATGACGCCGATCACGGAGCTGACGCGCGTCGGCCCGACGCCGGAGCCTGTGAGCGCGCCGCCCGCGGTCGCGTTGGACGACGTGACGAACGGGTACGTCCCGTGGTCGACGTCGAGCATCGTCGCCTGGCCGCCCTCGAAGAGGACGTTCTTGCCCGCGTCGAGCGCCTTGTTCAGCTCGAGCGCCGTGTCCGCCACCATCGGCTTGAGCCGGTCGGCGTACTGCAGCAGCTCGGCCACGGTCTCGTCGACCGTGATGGCGCGGCGGTTGTAGACCTTCACCAGCAGGTGGTTCTTCTGGTCGAGCGAGCCCTCGATCTTCTCCGCGAGGATCTTCTCGTCGAACAGGTCCCAGATGCGGATCCCGACGCGGTTGATCTTGTCCGCGTACGCCGGGCCGATCCCGCGGCCGGTCGTGCCGATGCGGCGCTTGCCGAGGAACCGCTCGCTCACCTTGTCGATCGTGCGGTGGTAGCCCGCGATGACGTGCGCCGAGCCCGAGACGAGCAGGCGCGAGACGTCCACGCCGCGCGAGATCAGGTCGTCGAGCTCCTGGAACAGCACCTCGATGTCCACGACGACGCCGTTCGCGATGACCGGCGTGACGCCCGGGGACAGGATGCCCGACGGCAGCAGGTGGAGCGCGTACTTCTCGTCCCCGATGACGACCGTGTGGCCGGCGTTGTTGCCGCCGTTGAACTTGACCACGTAGTCGACCCGGGAGCCGAGGAGGTCGGTCGCCTTGCCCTTGCCCTCATCGCCCCACTGGGCACCGACGAGCACCACGCCTGGCATGGAATCCCCACTTTCGCACTGCCTGTTCCTCGGGCCGGTCATGGTCGTGGGCGCACCGGCGTCCGGAGCGGAGCGGGCAGGTCGTGCCCGACGGCGCTGGGCCCGCGGGCCCGAGGCGTCACCCGGGCGGCAGTCACCCGGGGACCGGCGCCGAGTTTACCGGCCATTGACCTTTCGGGCGTCCGTCGTCCACGGCGCGTCCGCCGAGCCCGTGATCGCTCCTCATCGTGCGGCCCGCGTGGGGAGCGACCCCGGGTTCGGCACGTTCCGGTGCCGGGCGCATCCCGGGCGGGCAGAATGGCTCCATGAGCGACACGCACGCGAACCTCCTCGACGGCCCCGCGCCGGTCCGCCTCCCCGACGACTTCGCGCACGTCCGCGACGCCATCGCCGCCGACGGCGACCCGTACGAGATCGCGGCCCGCACCCCGGCGAGCTCGCTCGCGTGGGCGTACCTCGCCGAGGACTTCCTCCACGAGAACGGGTCCCGCGGCGCCGTGACGGCCTACGCGTTCGCGCGCACCGGGTACCACCGCGGCCTCGACTCCCTGCGCCGGGCCGGCTGGCGGGGTCAGGGACCGATTCCCGCCGACCACGTCCCGAACCAGGGCTTCCTGCGGGCGCTGCTCGCGCTCGCGGAGTGCGCGGCGTACATCGGCGAGGTCGAGGAGGCCGAGCGCTGCGAGCAGTTCCTGCGCGACTCCGGCACGTCGGCCGATGAGGTCCGCGCGCTGCGCTGACGGCCCGGGTCGCGCGACCGCCGTGCAGGGGCGGTGGGCGCGCGACCCACCCGGGCGACGATTAGAGTCGACGACATGATCGAGATCGCCACCTCCCCCGCGACGACGACTCTCGTCATCGCCGGAGACCTCGATCTCGCCGAGCGCGACCAGTTCCCGGAGATCGCGGCCCGCGTCGTCGGGCTGCGCCGTCAGCTCCTCGTGATCGACATGTGCCGCGTGACGTTCATGGACTCCACCGGCGCCGCGTTCCTCATCTCGCTCGCGGACTCGGGACGCAAGCGCGGCGGCGCCACGGTGCTGCGCGGCTGCGACGACCGCGACCTGTTCGTGCTGGAGGTGTGCGGGGCGCTCGAGCTCTTCCGCATCGACTCCGACCACCGCTGCGAGCCCGCGACGCCGCCGTCCGGCTTCGCGAAGGTCGAGCCCCCGGCCTGACGGTCGGGTCTCGTCGGCGACGACCGGCTACCGCCCGGAGGGCCGCAGCGTCGCCCAGACGAGCTTGCCGGACGCCGTCGGGCGCCAGCCCCAGTCCGCGAGCCGCTCGACGATCTGCATGCCGAACCCGCCCATGCGGTTCGGGTGCCCGTCCGTCGGGACGGGCGGCGCCGGGTTGGAGTCCTCCACCTCGACGCGGATGCCGTCGCCCGTGTCGAAGAGGCGCAGCGCGAGGTGCCCCCAGCCGTGCAGGACGCCGTTCGCCACCAGCTCGGAGACGACGAGCTCCGCGTTCGCGCTGTCGCGCACGCCCCACGCCTGGCACGTGCGCACGACGGCGTGCCGCGCGCGCCCGATCGACGCGGGCTCGCTCGGCAGGAGCCAGCGGCGGCTGCGCGGGCTCAGCACGACGGCCGACGCGTCGTGCACCGGGTCGGGGATGCGCACCACGACGAGCGCGACGTCGTCCTCGGGGGCGTCTGCGAGGCGGGACAGCAGCTCCTCGCCCACGCCCGCGGCGTCGACGGCCGTGACGGCCTCGGACGCCGCGACGAGCGCCTCGAGCCCCACCCGCAGGGCGCGGTCCCGGCGCTCGATGAGCCCGTCGGTGTAGAAGACGAGCGTGTCGCCCGGCGCGAGCGCCGCGACGCCCGTCGACCTGCTGCGGCCGCCGAACCCGACGAGCGCGCCCCCGGCGTCGTCGAGCTGCGTCACCGTGCCGTCGCGCAGCAGGAGCGGGGGCAGGTGCCCGGCGCGCGAGTACTCGATCCGCCACGCGTCGTCGGGCTGCTCGGCGTCGGGCTGCGTGAGCGCCGCGTACACGAGGCTCGCGGAGCGCGGGATGCGCATGCCCTGGACGAGCTGGTCGACGCGCTCGAGCACCGGCCCGGGCGTCGTGAGCTCGTACGCGTACGACCGGACGACCGAGCGGAGCTGGCCCATCGCGGCCGCCGCCTCGACGTCGTGGCCCACGACGTCGCCGATGACGAGCCCGACGACGTCCGGCGCGATCTGCAGGACGTCGTACCAGTCGCCGCCCACCTGGGCGTGCTCGGAGTTGGGCGCGTAGTAGGTCCAGACGTCGAGCCCGGTGACGTCGGCCTGCTCGGGCAGCATCGCCCGCTGCAGCGTCTCGGCGAGGCGGTGCTCGCGCGCGTAGAGCCGTACGTTGTCGATCGCGGTGCCGGCGCGGCGCGCGATGACCTGCAGGAGCGTGCGCACGCCCTCGCGCGCCTCCGTCTCGGTGCCGAGCCCGTGGGGCCCCACGTCGGACGCGTCGCCCGTGACGAGCAGGCCGAGGATGCGGCGTCGACCCGGGACCGCCGTGACCGTCACGGAGCCCGGACGGTGCGGCAGGCCGGCGAGCCGGTGGTGCAGGTCGCGCTGGAGCCAGCCGGAGGCCGACCACTGCGGGTACGTCGAGGAGAGGTCGAGGGTGACGGGGCCCTCGATGCGCCCGTCCAGGACGTCCTGGACGCGGTCGGGCACGTCCACCAGGCGCACGCGCGGCACCGAGCCGGTGACGGCCGCGGAGTCGCCGAGCGCGTCGGTCGTGTGCAGGCCGGGCGCGACCGGGAACGCGCCGGGCGTGTAGCGGCCGTGGCGCTGACCCCGGCCGCTCGGGGGCGCTGCCGTGTCGACGCCCTCCGCGTACCGGAGCCCGTCGTCGTTGAGGTAGAAGCCGGCCCAGTCGACGACGTACCCCGCGAGGAGCTCGGTGATGTCACGCAGCGCGTACGGCTGGTCGAGGTCGGCCAGGAGGTCCGAGCTGCGGGAGACGACGTCGAGCACGGCACGCTCGCGCCGCTCCAGCGCGAGGGACGCGACCTGGGCCGCGTACCGCTCGAGGTGCTCGGAGACGTCGACCTGCACCCCGACCCAGTGGGTGACGGCGCCGTCCGGGCCGGCGAGCGGGGCGAGCGAGAGCTGCGTCCACACCGGGGAGCCGTCGCGGCGCAGCGCGCGGACCGTGTGCGTGATCTCGCGCTCCTCCGCGATGGCCGTGCGCAGCTCCTGCGCGTCCACCGGCTCCGACAGGAGCGACTCGAGGACGTGGGGGCTGCGGCCGACGACCTCGGCCGCGGCGAACCCGGTCTGGCGCTCGAACGCGGCGTTCACCCACACGATCGGCATCTCGTCCGAGCGGGGGCCGGTGACGAACATCGCGACGCCGGCGCCCTCCATGGCGCGCGTGCAGAGCTCCTGGACGTGCGCGGGCAGGTCGGTGCCGAGCCCCGGCGAGCTGCCCATCGTCACCTCCGACGGTCCGTGCGTCGATCGTCTGGATCCGGACGCCACGGTCGCGTTACTGTCCCGACTGGACATTCAACCGTAGATTGGTGCTTCCCGAGACCGGAACGGGTCGGGACCACGCAGAGAGGAGCGCCGGTGCGCGAAGGTACACCCTCGGCCGCCGACCGTCCGGTCGGCGTCGCCGGCGACCCCGCCGGGGCGGGCGACCCGGCGAGCGTGCACGTCATCGTGGGGACGACGCGGGCCCGCATCGTCCTCTCGGGCGAGATCGACGCCGACCTCGGCGCCGACCTCCAGGAGGCGACCGCCGCGGCGGAGGACTCCGGGCTCCCCGTCGAGATCGACGCGCACCACGTCACCTTCATGGACTCGTCCGGCGTGGCGTTCCTCGCGCGTCTCGCGTCGCGCGGCCCGCACCGGGTCCGCGTCCTGCGCGCTCCGCCGACGGTCCGGTTCCTCCTCGAGGTGACCCGCATCGGCGAGCTGCTCGACATCGTCGACGTGGACCCCGGCTTCGACCTCGACGAGCCTCCGGGCAACGGCGCGGGCGCCACGGACTGAGGCCGGCGCCACCCTGCCGCACGGGTCACGACCCGGCGTCACCGGAATCCCACCGGCACGACCCACGACGAAGGCCCCCGGTCCGTACGGACCGGGGGCCTTCGCGCGTCCGGAGCCGGCGCAGCGCCGGCTCTCGGGGCGTCAGCGGATCTTGTTGCCCGCCGAGCGCAGCTGCTGCGACGCCTCGATGATGCGGGCGGCCATGCCGGCCTCGGCCAGCTTGCCCCAGGCGCGCGGGTCGTAGGCCTTCTTGTTGCCGACCTCGCCGTCGACCTTCAGGACGCCGTCGTAGTTCGAGAACATGTGGCCGACGACCGGACGCGTGAACGCGTACTGCGTGTCGGTGTCGATGTTCATCTTGATGACGCCGAAGTCGACCGCGGCCGAGATCTCCTCGGCCGTGGAGCCCGAGCCGCCGTGGAAGACCAGGTCGAACGGGTTCGCCTTGCCGACCTTCGCGCCGACGGCGTCCTGGATCTCCTTGAGGATCTCCGGGCGGAGCTTGACCGCGCCCGGCTTGTACACGCCGTGCACGTTGCCGAACGTGAGGGCCGTCAGGTAGCGGCCCTTCTCGCCCGTGCCGAGCGCCGCGACCGTCGCGAGGCCGTCCTCGACCGTGGTGTAGAGCTTCTCGTTGATCTCGGCCTCGTGGCCGTCCTCCTCGCCGCCGACGACGCCGACCTCGATCTCGAGGATCGTGCGCGCGGCCTGCGAGAGCTCGAGGAGCTCCGCCGCGATCGTGAGGTTCTCGTCCAGCGGGACGTCGGAGCCGTCGTACATGTGCGACTGGAACGTCGGCAGGCCGCCGTTCTTCACCTGCTCGGCCTCGAGGGCCAGGAGCGGGCGGACCCACGAGTCGAGGTTCTTCTTGACGCAGTGGTCGGTGTGGATCGCGATCTGCACCGGGTAGTTCTTCGCGACCTCGCGCGCGTACGCCGCGAGCGCGAGCGAACCGGCGATGCGGTCCTTGACCGTCGAACCCGAGCCGTACTCGGCGCCGCCCACGGAGACCTGGATGATGCCGTCGGACTCGGCCTCGGCAAAGCCCTGGAGCGCGGCGGTGATGGTCTGCGACGAGGTGATGTTGACGGCCGGGTAGGCGAACGAGCCTGCCTTCGCCCGGTCGATCATCTCGGCGTAGACCTCGGGGGTTGCGATGGGCATGCGGAGCTCCTGTGGAGTCGTGCGGGGTGGACTGTCAGGTCAAAGTCTGGCATGGATGACAGCGCAGGGTCAGGGCCGTTCGACCTGTGGTCGCCGCGTGACCACGGCCCGGCCCTCCGTCGCGCCGTCGCCCGGGGCGAGGTGCTGCGCGGCCCACGCGTGCAGGGCGATCGCGCCCGCCGCCCCGGCGTTGAGGGATCGGGTCGAGCCGTGCTGGGTGATGTGCAGGACGGCACGGCACGCGGCGACCGCCTCGGGCGTCAGCCCGGTCGACTCCTGGCCGAGCAGCAGCACGCACGACGCGGGCAGCGCGTACCCCTCGATCGGGACGGAGCCCGGGAGGTTGTCGACGCCGAGGAGCGGCAGCCCCTCCCCCGCGGCCCAGGTCGCGAGGTCGTCGACGGACGCGTGGTGGTGCACGTGGAGGTAGCGGTCGGTGACCATCGCGCCGCGACGGTTCCACCGGCGCCGCCCGACGACGTGCACGCCCGCCACGTTGAACGCGTTCGCCGTGCGCACGACGGAGCCGATGTTGAGGTCGTGCGCCCAGTTCTCGATCGCGACGTGCAGGGAGCGCGCCGGGTCGCGGCGCGCGTCGAGGTCCGCGACGACCGCCTCGACGGTCCAGTAGCGGTAGGCGTCGACGACGTTGCGCCGGTCGCCGTGCGCGAGCAGCTCGGGGTCGTAGCGCGGGTCGACGCGGGTCGCCCCGGGCGGGCCCTCGGGGTCCGGGACGCGCGGCCACGCGTCCGGCCCGCCGGGCCACGGCCCGACCCCCACCTCCCGCTCCTCGGCGCGGTCCTCGGCGCGCTCGCCGTCGTGCCCGACGGCGGGGCGCGCCCCGGGCGGCACCTCGCGCGGGGCGTCGGACGGCGTCACGCGCGGGACCCGAGCCAGTCGCGGTACGTGACCGTCCCGTAGCGGCGCTCGGGCACGAGGTTGCGGCCCGCGCGGAAGAACTCGCCCAGCGGCCCGGGCAGAGGCACCCCGACGACGGGGCGGCGCGAGCCGTGCGCGGCGCGCCACGCGCGCGCCATCTCGCGGGCGTCGAGGACCTCGGGGCCGCCGATCGTCACCGTCGTCGCGTCCGGCCCCGGCCCCGGCACGCCGCCCGCGGGCGGCGTCCCCTCGGCGGCGTCGACGAGCGCCCGCGCGACGTCGGCGAGCGCGATCGGCTGGAACCGCACCCCGCGCGGCACGGGCAGGAGGCCGAGGCGAGCCCACCGGCCGAGCCGCCCGTCGCGCCCGAGGAAGATCTCGAGGAACTCGTGGAACTGGGTCGCGCGCACGACCGTCGTCGGGACGCCGCCGGACGACAGGACCCGCTCCTGCTCGGCCTTCGCGCGGTAGTACCCGTAGTCCCCCTGGTCGACGTTCACGATGGAGAGCACGACGACGCGGCCCGTCCCGGCGCGGCGCGCCGCCTCCGCCAGGCGGCCCGCCCCGACCGTGAACACCTTCATCGCCCCCGGCGACATCCCGTTGCTCGCGTCGACCACGGCGTCGGTCCCAGCGAGCGCCGCGTCGAGCGCCGCGACGACGGCGCCGTCGGACCCGAGGAGGTCGACGCGGTGGTGCGTCGTGCCCGCGACGCGCGCGTCGTCGTCGGGCGCGTGCCGCGAGAGCACGCGCACCTCGTGGCCGCGCGCGGCGGCCTCCTGCACGACGGCGCGGCCTGCCGCGCCGGTCCCGCCCACCACCGCGATGCTCGCCATGCCGGACATTCTGCCCGGCGCCGGCCCAGGACCGGCAGACGGGCCGCGCGGGACCTTCACAGCCGGAGCACACCCGGCGTCGGGGGCGGGTGCCCGGCCCCCACTACGCTGGTGACCCGTGAACACCCTCGCCGAGCTCGCCTCCGCCCTGCCCGGGGCCGCGCACGCCGCGGGCCTCGGCGCCGCCGGACCCGTCGCCGCCCTCGGCCCGGACTGGATGGACCCGATGACGCTCATCGAGCGCTTCGGGGACGCCGCGCTCGTCGGCATCGTGGTCGTGATCTTCATCGAGACGGGCCTGCTGTTCCCGATCCTGCCGGGCGACTCGCTGCTCTTCACCGCGGGCGCGCTCGTCGCGCAGGACTCGCTGCAGATCAGCCTGCCCGTGCTGCTCGCGCTGCTCTTCGCCGCGGCGTTCCTCGGCGACCAGACGGCGTACCTCATCGGACGCACCGTCGGGCCCAAGGTGTTCGACCGCCCGGACTCGCGGTTCTTCAAGCGCAAGTACATCGACCAGACCAACGCCTACTTCGAGAAGTACGGCGGCCGGACGATCGTCATCGCCCGCTTCGTGCCCATCGTGCGCACGTACGCGCCGGTCGCCGCGGGCGTCGGCAAGATGCACTACCGGCACTTCGTGGGGTTCAACGCGCTCGGTGCGCTGCTGTGGGCCGTGGGCCTCACGTGGCTCGGCTACCTGCTGGGGAACATCACGTTCGTCAAGGACAACATCGAGGCGCTCGTCCTGCTCATCGTGTTCCTCTCGGTGGTCCCGATGATCGTGGAGGTCTGGCGCGGGCGCCGCGCCGAGAAGCGCGCCGCGGCGCTCGAGGCGCAGGTCGCGGCCGACGCGGCGGGCACCGACGGCGATCCGGCCGTCACCGAGGGCACGACCGCCGTCGGGCAGGGCGAGAAGGACGGGAAGGACGCCTGAGATGACACGAGAGATCACGAGCTGGCTGACGGACATGGACGGCGTGCTCGTCCACGAGGGGCACGCGATCCCCGGCGCCCCCGAGTTCGTGCGGGCGCTGCGCGACAAGGGCCGCCCGTTCCTCATCCTCACGAACAACTCGATCTTCACGGCGCGCGACCTGCGCGCGCGCCTCGCGACGTCGGGCATCGACGTGCCCGAGGAGTCGATCTGGACGTCGGCGCTGGCCACCGCCCAGTTCCTCAGCGACCAGATCCCGAGCGGCAGCGCGTACGCGGTCGGCGAGGCGGGGCTGACGACGGCGCTCTACGAGGCGGGCTACACGCTCACCGAGTCCGACCCGGACTACGTGGTGCTGGGCGAGACCCGCACGTACTCGTTCGAGGCGATCACCAAGGCGATCCGCCTCATCCTCGGCGGCTCGCGCTTCATCTGCACCAACCCGGACACGACCGGCCCGTCCCAGGAGGGCCCGCTGCCCGCGACGGGCGCGGTGGCGGCCATGATCACGGCCGCGACGGGCCGCAAACCATACTTCGTCGGCAAGCCGAACCCGATGATGTTCCGCTCGGCGCTCAACCGCATCGACGCGCACTCCGAGAAGACGGCGATGATCGGCGATCGGATGGACACGGACGTCGTCGCGGGCATCGAGGCCGGGCTGTACACGTACCTCGTCATGACGGGCTCCACGAAGATGTCCGACGTCGACCGGTTCCCGTTCCGCCCGAGCAAGGTCGTCGACTCCGTCGCGGACCTCGTCGACCTGGTCTGACGCCCCCGCTCCCCCCGCACGCACGACGGCGCC
>NZ_JAMXST010000006.1 GCF_024124905.1 Cellulosimicrobium cellulans | reverse complement strand
GCGTGATCTCTCAGCGGTAGTCGCCGAAGTCCAGGTCCTCGAGCGGGATCGCCTCGCCGGAGCCCATGCCGAGCGCCGGGAAGTCGATCTCGTCGTAGCCGAAGCTCGGGTAGAGCTCGGTCTTGGCCTGCTCGGTCGGCTCGACCTGGACCTTGGTGTACCGGGGCAGACCGGTACCGGCCGGGATGAGCTTACCGATGATGACGTTCTCCTTGAGGCCGAGGAGCGGGTCGCGACGACCGCTCATCGACGCCTCGGTGAGCACGCGCGTCGTCTCCTGGAAGGAGGCCGCCGACAGCCACGAGTCCGTCGCGAGCGACGCCTTCGTGATGCCCATCAGCTCGGGACGGCCGGAGGCCGGCTGGCCACCCTCCGCCACCGCACGACGGTTCGCGTCCTCGAAGCGGCCGCGCTCGGCGAGCTCGCCCGGCAGGAGGTGCGAGTCGCCCGAGTCGAGCACGGTCACGCGACGCAGCATCTGCCGCACGATGACCTCGATGTGCTTGTCGTGGATGTCCACGCCCTGGGAGCGGTAGACCTCCTGGACCTCGTCCACCAGGTGCTTCTGCGTGGCGCGCGGGCCGAGGATGCGCAGGACCTTCTTGGGGTCCACCGCACCCTGGACGAGCTGCGTGCCGACGTTGACGTGGTCGCCGTCCTGCACGAGCAGGCGCGCACGCTTGGTCACCGGGTAGGCGATCTCCTCCGAGCCGTCGTCCGGCGTGAGCACCAGACGGCGCGAGCGCTCCGAGTCGTCGATCGCGATGCGGCCCGAGAACTCCGCGATGGGCGCCTCACCCTTGGGGGTGCGGGCCTCGAAGAGCTCCGTGACACGCGGCAGACCCTGCGTGATGTCGTCCGCGGAGGCGACACCACCGGTGTGGAAGGTACGCATCGTCAGCTGCGTGCCCGGCTCACCGATCGACTGGGCGGCGATGATGCCGACCGCCTCGCCGATGTCGACGAGCTTGCCCGTGGCGAGCGAGCGTCCGTAGCACTTGGCGCACGTGCCGACGCGCGACTCGCACGTGAGGACCGAGCGGACCTTGGCCTCGCGGACGCCCGCGGCCACCGCGGCGTCGATGAGGACGTCGCCCGCGTCGTCGCCGGCCTTGCCGACGACGTTCCCGTCGGGGTCGACCAGGTCGGCCGCGAGGGTGCGCGAGTAGACGCTCGTCTCCACCTTCGGGTGGCGCACGAGGATGCCCGCGAGCTCCTCCGCGATCGGCAGCGTCAGGCCGCGCTCCGTGCCGCAGTCCTCCTCGCGGACGATGACGTCCTGCGACACGTCCACGAGACGACGCGTGAGGTAGCCCGAGTCGGCGGTCCGCAGAGCGGTGTCCGCCAGACCCTTGCGGGCGCCGTGCGTCGCGATGAAGTACTCCAGGACGGACAGGCCCTCGCGGTAGTTGGACTTGATCGGGCGCGGGATGATCTCGCCCTTCGGGTTCGCCACGAGACCGCGCATGCCGGCGATCTGACGCACCTGCATCCAGTTACCACGGGCACCCGAGCCGACCATGCGGTACACGGTGTTGCGGTCGTTCGCCTCGAGGTTCTCGCGCATGACGGAGGCGACCTTGTCCGTCGCCTGGGTCCAGATCTCGATGAGCTCCTGACGGCGCTCGTCGTCCGTGATGAGACCACGGTCGTACTGCTGCTGGACCTTGAGCGCGCGCTCCTCGTGCTGCTCGAGGATCTCCGCCTTCGCCGCCGGGGTGGCGACGTCGGAGATCGCGATCGTGACGCCCGAGCGGGTCGCCCAGCGGAAGCCGGCGGCCTTCAGCGCGTCGAGCGACGCCGCGACCTCGACCTTCGGGTAGCGCTCCGCGAGCTCGTTGACGATCGCCGAGAGGCGCTTCTTGTCGACCACGGAGTTCACGTACGGGTAGTCGACGGGGAGCGTCTCGTTGAACAGCGCGCGACCGAGCGTGGTGTCGAAGAGGATCGGCTGACCCTCCTCCCAGCCCTCGGGAGCCTCGAAGCCGGAGACCGGCGGGACGAGGTCCGTCAGGCGGATCTTCACCTCGGCGTTCAGGTCCAGGGTGCCCTGGTCGAACGCCATGATCGCCTCGGCGACCGAGCCGAACGCGCGGCCCTCGCCCTCGGCGCCCTTGCGGTCGCTCGTCAGGTGGTACAGACCGATGATCATGTCCTGCGAGGGCATGGTCACCGGACGACCGTCCGACGGCTTGAGGATGTTGTTGCTCGAGAGCATGAGGATGCGGGCCTCGGCCTGCGCCTCCGCGCTCAGGGGCAGGTGGACGGCCATCTGGTCACCGTCGAAGTCCGCGTTGAACGCGGCGCACACGAGCGGGTGCAGGTGGATCGCCTTGCCCTCGACGAGCTGCGGCTCGAACGCCTGGATGCCCAGGCGGTGCAGCGTCGGCGCACGGTTGAGCAGCACCGGGTGCTCGGTGATGACCTCCTCGAGCACGTCCCACACGACCGGGCGGGCACGCTCGACCATGCGCTTGGCGCTCTTGATGTTCTGCGCGTGGTTGAGGTCCACGAGCCGCTTCATGACGAACGGCTTGAACAGCTCGAGCGCCATCTGCTTCGGCAGGCCGCACTGGTGCAGCTTGAGCTGCGGGCCGACGACGATGACCGAACGGCCCGAGTAGTCGACGCGCTTGCCGAGCAGGTTCTGACGGAAACGACCCTGCTTGCCCTTGAGCATGTCCGAGATGGACTTCAGCGGGCGGTTGCCCGGGCCCGTGACCGGACGACCACGACGGCCGTTGTCGAACAGCGAGTCGACGGCCTCCTGGAGCATCCGCTTCTCGTTGTTGACGATGATCTCCGGCGCGCCCAGGTCGAGCAGACGCTTCAGGCGGTTGTTCCGGTTGATCACGCGGCGGTACAGGTCGTTGAGGTCGCTCGTCGCGAAGCGGCCACCGTCGAGCTGCACCATCGGGCGCAGGTCCGGCGGGATGACCGGGACGGCGTCGAGCACCATGCCCGTGGGCGAGTTCGTCGTCGTGAGGAACGCGTTGACGACCTTGAGGCGCTTGAGGGCACGCGTCTTGCGCTGGCCCTTGCCCGAGCGGATGGTCTCGCGCAGGGACTCGGCCTCCGCCTCCAGGTCGAAGTCCTGGAGACGCTTCTGGATCGCCGCGGCGCCCATCGAACCCTCGAAGTACGTGCCGTAGCGGTCCTGGAGGGCGCGGTAGAGCATCTCGTCGCCCTCGAGGTCGGCGACCTTGAGGTTCTTGAAGCGGTCCCACACCTGGTCGAGGCGGTCGAGCTGCGCGTCCGCGCGCTTGCGGATCTGCGCCATCTCGCGCTCGGCCGAGTCGCGGACCTTGCGGCGCGCGTCGGCCTTGGCACCCTCGGCCTCGAGCTCGGCCAGGTCGGCCTCGAGCTTCTGGGCGCGGGCGTTGATGTCGTTGTCGCGGGCGTCCGCGATCTCCTTCTTCTCCAGGTCGATCTCGTTCTGGAGGTTGGGGAGGTCCTCCTGGCGGCCCTCCTCGTCGACCGAGGTGATCATGTACGCCGCGAAGTAGATGACCTTCTCGAGGTCCTTCGGGGCGAGGTCGAGCAGGTAGCCGAGGCGCGAGGGCACGCCCTTGAAGAACCAGATGTGCGTGACGGGCGCGGCGAGCTCGATGTGGCCCATGCGCTCACGACGCACCTTCGAGCGCGTCACCTCGACGCCGCAGCGCTCGCAGATGATGCCCTTGAAGCGCACGCGCTTGTACTTGCCGCAGTAGCACTCCCAGTCCCGGGTCGGGCCGAAGATCTTCTCGCAGAAGAGTCCGTCCTTCTCGGGCTTGAGGGTGCGGTAGTTGATGGTCTCGGGCTTCTTCACCTCACCGTGCGACCACGCACGGATGTCGTCGGCCGTGGCCAGGCCGATACGCAGCTCGTCGAAGACGTTGACGTCGAGCAAGTTGTCCTACTTCCTTCGTCTGCCGGGACCGGCCGGGGCCGGTGCCGACGCCATAAAGACGGTTGGTGCGGGGTCGTCGGCGGGAGCGGGGTGACCCGCTCCCGCCTGCCCGAGATCAGATCTCGTCGACGCTGGACGCCGCGTTGGGGCGGCGCGACAGGTCGATGCCGAGCTCTTCTGCTGCGCGGTACACGTCGTCGTCCGACTCCCGCATCTCGATGGACACGCCGTCGCTCGAGAGCACCTCGACGTTCAGGCACAGCGACTGCATCTCCTTGAGGAGGACCTTGAAGGACTCCGGGATGCCCGAGTCGGGGATGTTCTCGCCCTTGACGATCGCCTCGTAGACCTTGACGCGGCCGGGGACGTCGTCCGACTTGATGGTGAGGAGCTCCTGGAGCGTGTAGGCCGCGCCGTACGCCTCGAGGGCCCACACCTCCATCTCGCCGAAGCGCTGGCCGCCGAACTGCGCCTTACCACCCAGCGGCTGCTGCGTGATCATCGAGTACGGGCCGGTCGAGCGCGCGTGGATCTTGTCGTCGACCAGGTGGTGGAGCTTGAGGATGTACATGTAGCCCACCGACACCGCCTCGGGGAACGGCTCGCCGGAGCGGCCGTCGAAGAGGCGCGCCTTGCCGTCGGCGCCGACCATGCGGTCGCCGTCGCGGTTCGGGATCGTCGTCGAGAGCAGGCCCGTGAGCGCGTCCTCGTGGACGCCGTCGAACACCGGGGTGGCGACGGGACGGCCCGGCTCGGACGTCGCGGCGATCTCCGGGACGTTCTCCCGCCAGGAGAGGTCCTTGCCCTCGGCCAGCGAGATGTCCCAGCCCTGCTTCGCGACCCACCCGAGGTGGGTCTCGAGGACCTGGCCGACGTTCATGCGACCGGGGACGCCCAGCGGGTTGAGGACGACGTCGACCGGGGTCCCGTCCGCGAGGAACGGCATGTCCTCGACGGGCAGGATCTTGGAGATGACGCCCTTGTTGCCGTGACGGCCGGCGAGCTTGTCGCCGTCCGTGATCTTGCGGCGCTGCGCGATGTAGACGCGCACGAGCTGGTTCACGCCCGCGGGCAGCTCGTCGCCGTCCTCGCGGTTGAACTCGCGCACGCCGATGACCGTGCCGGACTCGCCGTGGGGCACCTTGAGGGACGTGTCGCGCACCTCGCGCGCCTTCTCGCCGAAGATCGCGCGCAGCAGGCGCTCCTCCGGGGTCAGCTCGGTCTCGCCCTTCGGGGTGACCTTGCCGACCAGGACGTCGCCCGCGCCGACCTCGGCGCCGATGCGGATGATGCCGCGCTCGTCGAGGTCCGCGAGGACGTCCTCGGAGACGTTCGGGATGTCCCGCGTGATCTCCTCCGGGCCCAGCTTGGTGTCGCGCGCGTCGACCTCGTGCTCCTCGATGTGGATCGAGGAGAGCACGTCGTCCTGCACGAGACGCTGGCTGAGGATGATCGCGTCCTCGTAGTTGTGGCCCTCCCACGACATGAACGCCACGAGGAGGTTGCGGCCGAGCGCGAGCTCGCCCTCGTCGGTCGCCGGGCCGTCCGCGAGGACGGAGCCGGGCTCGACGCGCTGGCCCTCGTCGACGAGCACGCGCTGGTTGTAGCTCGTGCCCTGGTTGGAGCGGCGGAACTTCGCGATCCGGTAGCTGCCGGTCGTGCCGTCGTCGTTCGCGACGAGCACGAGGTCGGCCGAGACCTCGGTGACGACACCGGGCTTCGACGCGACGACGACGTCGCCCGCGTCGACGGCCGCGCGCCACTCCATGCCGGTCCCGACGAGCGGGGCCTCGGAGCGGACCAGCGGCACGGCCTGGCGCTGCATGTTCGCACCCATGAGGGCGCGGTTGGCGTCGTCGTGCTCGAGGAACGGGATGAGCGCCGTCGCGACCGAGACCATCTGGCGCGGCGAGACGTCCATGTAGTCGACCTGCGCGCCGGGGACGATCTCGACCTCGCCGCCCTTGGTGCGCACGAGCACGCGCTCGTCCGCGAAGGAGCCGTCGGCGTTGAGCGTCTGGTTCGCCTGCGCGATGACGTGGCGGTCCTCGTCGTCGGCCGTGAGGTAGACGACCTCGTCGGTCACCTTGCCCGCCGTCACCTTGCGGTACGGCGTCTCGATGAAGCCGAACGGGTTGATGCGCCCGTACGACGCGAGCGAGCCGATCAGACCGATGTTCGGACCCTCAGGGGTCTCGATCGGGCACATGCGGCCGTAGTGCGACGGGTGGACGTCACGGACCTCCATGCCGGCGCGGTCGCGCGACAGACCGCCCGGGCCGAGGGCCGAGAGACGACGCTTGTGCGTCAGGCCCGCGAGCGGGTTGTTCTGGTCCATGAACTGCGAGAGCTGCGACGTGCCGAAGAACTCGCGGATGGACGCCACGACCGGGCGGATGTTGATGAGCGTCTGCGGCGTGATCGCCTCGACGTCCTGCGTCGTCATGCGCTCGCGCACGACGCGCTCCATCCGGGACAGGCCGGTGCGGACCTGGTTCTGGATGAGCTCGCCGACGGCGCGGATGCGACGGTTGCCGAAGTGGTCGATGTCGTCCGTCTCGACGCGCACCTCGACGGCCTCGCCGTTCCGGGTGCCCGGGATGGACGCGTGGTCGGCGTGCAGGGCCGCGAGGTACTTGATCGTCGCGACGACGTCCGAGACGGAGAGCGTGGAGTCCGTGAGCGGCGCGTCGATGCCGAGCTTCTTGTTCGCCTTGTAGCGGCCGACCTTCGCGAGGTCGTAGCGCTTCGGGTTGAAGTAGAAGTTCTCGAGCAGCGCGCGGCCGGCCTCGACCGTCGGCGGCTCGCCCGGGCGGATCTTGCGGTACAGGTCGACGAGGGCCTCGTCCTGGGTGTGGACGTGGTCCTTCTCGAGCGTGTCGAGCACCGACGGGAAGTCGGCGAACTGCTCGCGGATCTCCGACTCGGTCAGGCCGAGCGCCTTGAGCAGCACCGTGACGGACTGCTTGCGCTTGCGGTCGACGCGCACGCCGACGGCGTCGCGCTTGTCGATCTCGAACTCGAGCCAGGCGCCGCGCGAGGGGATGATCTTCGCCGAGAAGATGTCCTTGTCGCTCGTCTTGTCGGCGGCGCGCTCGAAGTAGACGCCGGGCGAGCGGACGAGCTGGGAGACGACGACGCGCTCGGTGCCGTTGATGATGAAGGTGCCGCGCTCGGTCATGAGCGGGAAGTCGCCCATGAAGACCGTCTGGCTCTTGATCTCGCCGGTGTTGTAGTTGACGAACTCCGCGGTGACGAAGAGCGGCGCGGCGTACGTGAAGTCCTTCTCCTTGCACTCGTCGGCCGTGTACTTCGGCGGCTCGAAGCGGTGGTTGGAGAACGACAGCGACATCGAGGACCCGAAGTCCTCGATCGGGGAGATCTCCTCGAAGATCTCCTCGAGACCCGACGTCGAGGGCACGTCCTGGCGGCCGGCCGCGGACGCGGCGGCGACACGCGCCTGCCACGCCTCGTTGCCGAGGAGCCAGTCGAAGCTCTCGGTCTGGAGGCCCAGCAGGTCGGGGACCTCGAGGGGCTCGTAGATCTTGGCGAAGGAGAGGCGACGCGATGCGGTGCGGTTCGCGATGGCGTCGGCGGTCGGAGCAGAAGGGGTGCGCGAGGCAGCCAAGAGGGGTCCTTCCCTGCAGATCGAAAGAACGCTGCACCGCCGGGCTGAACACGATCACCGCCACCACGACACCTCGCGGACGCGCACGTACGTCGACGAGGGGGTCGGGGGTATTTGAGATCGGGGGCACAGGACAGCGCAAAGCGTGAGCATAGCCCACAACGCATCGTGACACAACCCCGGGGCGTGCGACCCCGCCCGGTTCCCGACGCGTGAACGCCTCACCGGTACTCGCGCGGGCCTCGTCGCCCGCCTCCGACCCGTCTCGCGGGTCGCGAACCTGCTTGTTGTCGACCTCGCTGTCCTGCGTCGTCGACCCGCACATGGTGGCACACTCGTGGCCGTTCCGTGAAGCCGGTGCGCCCGCCCGGGTGCCCGACGACGTGCACGCCCACCTCGGCGCCGCGCTCCCCGGCCCGCCCACGTCGTCGGGCGCCGAGAACGACGACGAGGCCCGCACCCCGGGCGGGGTGCGGGCCTCGTGCGGCGTGCTGACCGGTCCCGTCACGACGGGACCGGCGAGATCACTTGAGGGTGACCGTGGCGCCGGCGCCCTCGAGGGCAGCCTTGGCCTTCTCGGCCGTCTCCTTGTTCGCGCCCTCCAGGACCGGCTTCGGGGCACCGTCCACGAGGTCCTTGGCCTCCTTCAGGCCGAGGGACGTGAGCGCGCGCACCTCCTTGATGACCTGGATCTTCTTGTCGCCGGCGGCCTCGAGGATGACGTCGAACTCGTCCTTCTCCTCCTCGGCCGGGGCGTCGCCCGAGCCACCCGCGGGGGCGGCGACCGCGACGGCGGCGGGAGCGGCGGCGGTGACCTCGAAGGTCTCCTCGAAGGCCTTCACGAACTCGTTGAGCTCGATGAGGGTGAGCTCCTTGAACTGCTCGATGAGCTCGTCGGTGCTGAGCTTCGCCATGATGGCGTTCCTTTCGGTCGGTGCTCGGCAGCGGCCCGGTGCGGGCCTGCCAGAAGCGGGGTGTGTGCTTGCGCTGCGTGGATCACGAGACCGGGGCGTGCCCCGGGCGCGGGATCAGGCGGCAGCGCCCTCCGATTCCTGCTTCTGACGCAGGGCATCGATGACGCGGGCGGCCTGGGCGGTGTTCGCGGTGAAGACGTAGGCAGCCTGGAAGAGCTTGGCCTTCATCGCGCCGGCCGCCTTGGCCAGCAGGACCTCGCGGGACTCGAGGTCCGCGAGCTTCGTGACCTCCGCGGCGGTCAGGGGGCGCCCGTCGAGGACACCGCCCTTGATGACCAGCGCGGGGTTCGCCTTGGCGAAGTCACGCAGACCCTTGGCAGCCTCGACCGGGTCCCCGGTGACGAAGGCGATTGCCGACGGGCCCTGCAGGTCGGCGTCGAGTCCCTCGACACCGGCCTCCTTGGCCGCGATGGCGGTCAGCGTGTTCTTCACCACGGCGTAGGTTGCGTTGCCGCTGAGCGACCGACGCAGCTGCTTGAGCTGCGCGACGGTGAGCCCGCGGTACTCGGTCAGCACGGCAGCGTTCGAGTCGCGGAACTTGTCCGAGATCTCGGCGACTGCGGCTGCCTTGTCCGGCCTCGCCATGGCAATCCTTCCGGTGGTGGTACCACCGGCGTCCGTCCCGGAACGAGAAAGAGCCCCGCGCAGGCGCGGGGCTCGCAGTCGCACGCGCGGCGGGGCCGGGCGGACGTCGTCGATTCGCTACCTGCGCTGGCCTCCACCTCGTGGTGGGACTTCGGTCCGTCACGTCCTGCAGACGGAGTCTGCGGGCAGCATCGGACGACCGGCGGTCTTGGGTACACGCCCATCGTACGGGACGTCGGCGGGTGCTCCAAACCGCGGTCGCGCACCGAGGCGCTGCCTCCGCTCCCCTGCCCGGTCAGAGCACCAGCGGCCCGAAGCACACGAGCGGGACGGGCTCGGGCTCGTCGGCGACGGCGCGGGCGAGCGCCGTCCCCGGCATGGCGCCGTCGCGCAGCTCGGCGTGGAGCGAGGGCATGACGCGCGCGGCGACGTCGTCGCGCAGCGGGGCGACGCTCGCGACCACCGCTCGCGCGCCGAGGCGCAGCAGCACGCTCGTCAGGCCGAGGGACTCGCCGCCGATGCGCGGCGTCGAGAGCCCCACCTCGCACGCCGAGAGGACCACGACCACGCCGTGCAGGTCGATCCCGTCCAGCTCGTGCGCGAACAGCGGGCCGTCGGCGAGCCGCAGAGAGGAGAAGAGCGGGTTGTCGGTCTCGTGCGTCCCGTGCGCCGCGAGGTGGACCACCCCGGCGCTCCGGAGGCCCTCGACCACCGCCTCGCACGTGGCGTCCTCGCCCGCGAGGGCCTCGGAGCCCTCCCAGACCGACGCGACGAGCTTGGCCTCCGCACCCGAGAACCGCAGCCCGGGGCCGGCGACGACGAGCGCCTCGTCGGCACGCCGCGTCGGGTCCCCGACCCGCAGGTCCACCCACGAGTTCGCCCACGTCCGTCGCCCGCGCCGTGACGGCAGAGAGGCCCACGGGAGCGCGAGCAGGAGGTCGCGCGCGGCGAGGTGCAGGTCGCCGTCGGCCTCCAGAGGGACGACGAGCGCGTCGTCGAGCGCGGTCAGGGTGCGCGTGAGCGACGCGACCGCCGCCTCCCGCATCGGGACGGGGATGAGCACGTTGGAGAGGACCGCGAAGTCGGCCCGCGCGCGGCGCACGCGCTCTGCGACCGTCGTGCGCGGCGCGAGCCGCACGAGCCGCGTCCCCGCCGCGGACACGCGGACGGCGAGGACGTCGTCGCCCTCGACCACGAGGTCGGCGACCACGGCGTCGGAGCCCGCCGCGGCGAGCGCGGCCCGGAGCCGGCGCTCCGTCGTGGCCAGCGGCGTGGCGGCCTCTCCCCCGTGCTGCCAGGCGCGGCGACGCGCGTCGTCCTGCAGCCGACGGGCAGACCGCAGGTGGTCCTGGCGACGGGTGAGGTGCGAGGGGTCCGAGGGCGCGCCGAGCGCGCGGGCTGCCTCGACCTCACGGCGCGCCGCGGCGAGGAGGTCTGCGAGGACCGGGTCCGACGGAGGCCGCACACGGCCGGTGCCGGCGAACGCCGCGCGGCCGCGCTCGACCGCGTCGAAGATCGTCCCCGGGCGCCGCGTCCGCAGCGCCGCCGCCACGTCCACGTTGCCGAGCCGGACCCCGTGCACGGCCGACGCCGTCACCGCGTCCACGGAGCCGAGCCGCGCGCGGTGCTCGGCGAGGGCCGACTGGCCGCGCCGCACGGCCCGCACGCCGCCACGGCGGTCCCCGGCCGCGAACGCGAGCTGGGCGAGCACGGCCTCGTGCTGCAGCCGCACGGGCAGCGGGGCGCGGTCGAGCCGCCCGGGAACCTGCGCCAGGACGTCCTGCGCGGCGGGAACGTCCCCCGCGGTCACGAGCCACTCGGCCGCGAGGAGCTGGGCCGGGATCGTCACGCCGAGGCCGGCGGCTCCGCCGAGCGCCTCGCCCTCGCGCGCGAGGGCGAGCGCCCAGCCGGCGTGCCGCCGTGCCGTCGTCGGCGTCACGCCGTCCGACCGGTGCTCCGTGAGCGCCGCCTGCAGCTCGGCGACGCGGGCTCGCAGCATCCACGGGGTGTTCCCGAGCCGGTCGAACCGGCGCGACGCCGACCGGGCCAGGCGGCGGGCGTCGGCGTAGCGCCGCAGGCCGAGCACGACGCGCGACCGCACCAGCTCGACCTCGGCGAGGTCGCGCAGCATGCGGTAGCGCGAGAGGTGCTCGCGCGCCTCGCGCAGCGCGTCGTCGGCCTCGGTCAGCAGGCCGGCGTCGAGCAGGACCTGCGCGCGGTCGATCAGACCGACCGCGGCGTGCCGGTCCGGCGCCTGGTCGGCGGCCTCGTCCATCGCACGCAGCGCGACCGGGAGATCGCCACGGAGGTACTCCGCGTACCCGAGGTTGTGGCGCGCCTTGGAGACGAGGAGGTCGTCCCCGAGCGCGACGCCCCGGCGCACGGCGTCGTCCAGGTCGCGGCTCGCTCCCTCGGCGTCGCCGAGCTCGAGCCGCAGCGACCCGAGGTTCAGCATGAGCACCGCGGCGTCGAGCGGGCGCGCGTCGTCGACGCCCGTGGCCGCCTCCTCCATCTCGACGAGCGCCTCCCGCACGTCGCCCGTCCGCAGCCGGAGGAGCCCGCGCTGGGCGCGCACGACGAACTGCAGGTCGTACATGCCCAGGGCGGCCCCGCGCTCCTCGAGGAGCGCGAGCCGCCCGAGCGCGTCGTCCAGCGACCCGGACAGCTCGAACTCCGCGACGGCGCGACTCATGCCTGCCCGGGCGGCCACGTACACGGCCTCGCGAGTCGCCCCGTCCCCCTGCGCCTCGACCTCGGCGACGATCTCCTCGAAGGCACGGATCGCGCGCCGGTGGCGCCCACGGGCGTTCGTCGCCTGTGCGGCCGCCAGGCGGGACTCGAGCACCGCCTGGTTGCTGACCACTCATCACCTCATGCGTCGTCACCCGGGGTCGGGACCAGACCCGTCGCCAGGGTAATGGACGGCCACAGCCAGGCGCAGCGCTCGGGCGCACCCCGGCCCGGGTCCACCACACCGGGCGCGGTGGGATCGTCGGCGATGCGGTCGAGCAGCGTGGCCGCCAGCTCACCGGCGAGCACAGGTGCGGCGAAGGACGTCCCGCTCCACGTGGCGAACCCGCCCTGGAAGCCCTCAGGGTCGATCGTCGCGCGGAAGCCCGGGCCCCACAGCTCGCGCACGTGCCGGGACGGCGCGACAGCGCCGTCGATGGTCCGCGGGATGGTCGAGACCAACGAGGCACCGGGCCGGGTGCACGTGATCCACGGACCGTCGTTGCTGAAGAGCGACACCGTCCCGTCCGGGTTCTGGGCTCCTACGGCGAGCACCGGCGGCTCGTCCTCGGGGAGAGCGACCCCGTCGAACGGGACGGGCGGGCTCACCTTCCGGTCGATGCGCGGGGCGAACGCGGCCGGGTAGGTCGGCCGGGTCTGCCCGTCGTTGCCCGACGAGACGACGACGATGACCCCGTAGCGACGGAGCGCTCGGATGAGCGCTCCGAACGGGGCGTCGAAGTCGGCGTCCTCGGGACGCTCGTGGTAGTAGCCGAGCGAGAGCACCAGGACGTCGATCGGCGCGTAGCCGTCGCGGCCCGTCAGCCCGAGGACGTGCCAGAGCAGCAGCCTCCGCAGCGAGCGGAGGAGCTCCCGCTCGGGGACGACCCCCGACCCTCCGTAGAGACGCGGGGCGAGGATGACGGCGTCCGGGCAGAGCTGGTGGACGAGGCCCGCGATGAAGGTCCCGTGCCCGGCCACGGCGTCGAGCGGCCCGGTGAGCGGCGAGACCGAGACGCCTCCGATCTCGGGATCCTCGTACGGGTACTCCGTCGGGGGGAGGGTGGAGAGGGGCTGCCCGAGGAGCTCCGGGTCGCGCACGACGACCGTCCCCCGCGTCTCCAGGTCGTCGTCGAACCACGGGTGCTCGCCCACGCCGGTGTCGAGCACCGCGACGACAGGACGCCGCACCCCGTCGCCCGACACGTAGGGGTTCGCGCCGGCGGGAAGCCTGCGCCGCGGCACGGGGCCGATCCAGCTCACCGGTGTCCGTCCGCCGGATCCCGGCACGGCGTACTCCGCGGTCCCCGCACCGAGCGACTGCGTGTACGGCAGCGGCTGTGTGTACGGCAACGGCTGCGTGTACGGCAGCGGCTGTGTGTACGGCAACGGCTGCGTGTACGGCAGCGGCTGCGTGTACGGGAACGGCTGGGTGTAGGGCTGGCCGCCGATGAACGGCGTCGGCGCGATCATGTGGTCCAGAGCGAGCCGCGGGCTGCACCCGTCGTCGGGGCACAGCCGCCCGCGCAGCTCCTCGATCAGCCCCCAGGCATCGGGGAGCGCGCCCTGGCGGTCGTCGCGGTAGTGCAGACGCACGGAGTAGCCGAAGGTCTTGAGCAGGTCGCGCGTCGTCTCGGGGTCGAGGTCGGCCTCGCGCACGAGCTCGGCGTCCTCGATGCTCTCCTCCTGCACCTCGACCCAGAGCCCGCGGTCGGCCGCCGCGCGCTCGAGCCACCGGAGCGAGCGGTTGCCCTCGCGGTCGAACGGCGACTCGGGGATGAGGATGCGGTCGCCGACATACCACGTCGGGTGGGGGGACTGCTTCCCCGCGCGGCGCGGCGCGCTGACCGGGTCGATCGTACGCGTGCGCCACTGGAGCCGGTTCGGCCTGTCGCCGTAGTAGCCCGGGCCGGTCACGTCGACGGGGGGTTCGGGGGTCTCGCTCACGTGCTCCTCCTCGAGGGATGGCGTTCAGTCGGTGCCGCGGGCGTCGACGTCGACGGGCGCGGCCGCGCACGGGTGCGCGGAAGGGGGTGGGGGCGGGACGCCGTCGTGCCGCGGGCGAGAGGTCGCCCGCGGCACGAGGGCGGCTACAGCTCGACGACCGGGGTGCTCACGGCGCCGCCGGCGCCGTCGGCACGGCGCACGACGAGGCTCGCCGGGCCGCGGTCGACGGCGTCGAAGACGAAGCGGCCGTCGTCGTCGCTCGTGGTCTCGCTGACGGTGCCGGGGCGGTGCAGCTCGACGCGCAGCGCCGTCGCCGGGGCGGCCCAGCCGTCGATGCGGATGCGTCCGTCGTCGGTCGCCGACAGCGAGATCATGACCGTGACGGACTCGGACGTGAACGTGATGGTGCGCGCCTCGACGGGCGGAGCGTCGCCCCGCACGGACATCTCGGGGACCTGGACGTACTCCAGCTCCATGACCTCGGCCTCGAGGCCGGCGAGGGTGATCGCGAACAGCGACCGCTCCACGAGGCCGTCGGGCACGGGGTCGATCTCCTCCGCGATCCGCGCCAGCTCCGCGAGCAGCGCGAGGTCGACGGCGTCGAGCGGCTCGTCGGGGCTGTGCGTCGGCTCGGTGCTCATGATGCTTCCCACGATTCCCCCTGGTCGTCGATGATGTCGCGCAGCTTGGCGAGGCAGCGACCGCGCGTGGAGCCGATGCTCCCGACGGGCATGCCGATCGCGGCCGAGATGGCCTTGTAGTCGGGTCGGTCGGCGAGCGACACCAGCCGCAGGAGCCGCCGGCAGCGGTCCGGCAGCTGGTCCAGCGCGGCCCACAGCGAGCGGTCGCGCTCGTTGCGGAGCACCTCGACGTCCGGCGTCGGGTCGCCCGAGGGGAGCTCCGGCACTCCCTCGTCGGTGTCGTCGGGGAGCTCGGTGCGGCGCTTCGCCTCGTCGCGGTGCTTGCGCACGGCCTCCCACGCGGCGCGCTTGGCCGTGATGAGCAGCCACTTGAGGACGGCGTGCGGTTCCTTGATCGTCGTCGCGTTGCGCACGAGCGCGACCCACACGGTCTGGACGATGTCGTCGGCCTGCTCGCGCTCGACGCCCTGGGCCCGCACCGTGTGCCAGAGCAGGGGCGTCGCCTCGCGGACGAACTCGCCGAGGGCGTGGGGGCGACCGTCGCGGTACTCGAGGAGCGCGAGCGCGCCCCGGTCCCCCAGGCTCAGCCCGGGTTCGTCGGTGTCGGCCACCTCGTCGGTCGTTCTCGTCATGGGGGGCACTGTCCTCGGCACGCTCGTCCGTCCAGGCATCAGCGGGGGGTCCCCGGAAGCGCCTGATTCTATGGCCGGGCCGGTGGGGTCGACAACCATCGTCACTGGTCACACCCCTCCTGGCTCGTGCGGCTGCGTCCCATCTCGCTCCTTCGACACGCGGGTCGGAGCGTCGGCCGACACTCCTCCACCGGGACAAGAGGGACGGGTCACCCGTCTGATACATCCGTCGCCCATCGTTCGTCGCGACGCCGCCCACCGGCCTCAGGATCGCCGTCGGGCCGGGTCGCCGTCTAGGTGTTCCCCCGTATGCCGGGCCCGGGAACTGCCGGGGAATCCCTCATGCCACGGGACGGCACGGGCTCCTAGCGTGCAGGACGACCCCTGCGCCCACCGCGGGTGCGGACCGGCGGGGCCGCGACGTCGCGACCCGCCCGAGCACGAGGAGCACTTCCGTGACACCAGTCCTCTCCGGCCGCGCGCGCGGCCGTACCGGGCGCGCGCTGCGCGCCCTCGCCACCGTCGTCGCCGCCGCGACCGTCGCCGCGGGCGGCGCCCTCGCCGCAGCGCCCGCGACCGCGGCGCCCGCGCCGGCCGTCGCCGCACCCGCCGCCGCGGCGTCGGGCAGCACGCAGTGGCTCACCGGCTACTGGCACAACTTCGACAACGGCTCCGTGACGATGCGCCTGTCGGAGATCCCGCAGGCGTACAACCTCGTCGCGGTCGCCTTCGCCGACAACCTGGCCGGAACGCCGGGCGGCATCACGTTCAACCTCTCCAGCGCGGAGCTGGGCGGCTACACCGAGGCGCAGTTCAAGGCGGACATCGCGACGATCCGCTCGCAGGGCCGCAAGGTCGTGCTCTCCGTCGGCGGCGAGAAGGGCAACGTCATCGTCTCCAACGCGACCGAGGCCAAGAACTTCGCCGACACCGCGTACGGGCTCATGCAGGAGTACGGCTTCGACGGCGTCGACATCGACCTCGAGCACGGCATCAACGCGACGTACATGTCGAGCGCGCTGCACCAGCTCTCCGCGAAGGCCGGCCCGAGCCTCGTCCTCACGATGGCGCCGCAGACGATCGACTACCAGGCGACGAGCATGGGGTACTACCAGCTCACCCTCGCGATCAAGGACATCCTCACGATCGTCAACACCCAGTACTACAACTCGGGCTCGATGATGGGCTGCAACCAGCAGGTCTACTCGCAGGGCACGGTCGACTTCCTCACCGCGCTGTCCTGCATCCAGCTCGAGATGGGTCTGCGCCCCGACCAGGTCGGCATCGGCGTGCCCGCGGTCCAGAAGGCCGCCGGCGGTGGCTACCAGCCGCTCGCCAACGTCGTGAAGGCCGTCGACTGCCTCGAGGTCGGCACCGGCTGCGGTTCGTTCAAGCCCGCGACGCCGTACGGCAAGATCGGCGGCGTCATGACCTGGTCGATCAACTGGGACAAGACGAACAACTACCAGGTCGCCTCCGTCATCGGCTCTCGCCTCGCCAGCGGCCCAACCACGCCGACGGACCCCACGGACCCGACCGACCCGACCGACCCCACGGACCCGACCGACCCGACCGACCCCACGGACCCCACGGACCCGGGCACCTGCACCGCCCCGGCGTGGTCCGCGTCGGCCGTCTACACCGGCGGCAACCGCGTCTCCCTCCAGGGCCACACCTACGAGGCGAAGTGGTGGACGACGAACGAGAACCCGACGCAGAGCGGGCAGTGGGGCGTCTGGAAGGACCTCGGCGCCTGCTGACGCCGTCCCGCTGACCCACGACGGGCCGGGCGTCGCACCGGAGGTGCGGCGCCCGGCCCGTCGCGCCTCTGCTGGTCCCCTCTGCTGCCGAACCCGGGATCCTTCCCGAGAGACCATCGATGCTGGGGAGGGATCCCGGGCTCGGCGTTGGTGGCAGGGCGCGTACGGAGACGACGACGGCGCGGCACCCTCGCAGGGTGCCGCGCCGTCGTGCGTGGTGCGGGTGGGGAACCACCCGCGGAGAGGACTGCCGTCAGGCGGCGTCGTCCTCCAGCAGCTTCGTCGTCTTGGACTGGTCCAGCGGGATGCCGGGGCCCATCGTCGTCGTCAGCGTGGCCTTGGTGATGTACCGGCCCTTCGAGGACGACGGCTTGAGACGCAGGACCTCTTCGAGGGCCGCCGCGTAGTTCTCCACGAGCGCCTTCTCGTCGAACGAGACCTTGCCGATGATGAAGTGCAGGTTCGCGTGCTTGTCGACGCGGAACTCGATCTTGCCGCCCTTGATGTCGGACACGGCCTTCGCCACGTCCATCGTCACGGTGCCGGT
This sequence comes from Cellulosimicrobium cellulans, assembly GCF_024124905.1. Lineage (GTDB taxonomy): Bacteria > Actinomycetota > Actinomycetes > Actinomycetales > Cellulomonadaceae > Cellulosimicrobium > Cellulosimicrobium cellulans_G. The sequence continues at coordinate 257,310 of NZ_JAMXST010000006.1, read as the reverse complement.
CTTCGGGTTCGGCATGAGACCACGGGGACCGAGCACCTTGCCCAGGCGGCCGACCTTGCCCATGAGGTCCGGCGTCGCCACGGCGGCGTCGAAGTCGGTGTAGCCACCGGCGACCTTCTCGATGAGGTCGTCGCCGCCGACCTCGTCGGCGCCGGCCGCACGGGCCTCCTCAGCCTTCGCCGCGTTCGCGAAGACGATGACGCGGGCCGTCTTGCCCGTGCCGTGGGGCAGGTTGACCGTGCCGCGGACCATCTGGTCCGCCTTGCGCGGGTCGACACCCAGGCGGAACACGACCTCGACGGTCGCGTCGTACTTCACGGTCGACGTCTCCTTGGCGAGACGGACCGCCTCGAGCGGCGCGTAGAGACGCTCGCGGTCGATCTTCTCCTCGGCGTTGCGGTACGCCTTGCTGCGCGTTGCCATCTGCTTCTCCTTCTGCAGTCGTGGTCTGCGGGTCCGCGCGGACCCTGCCACTGCCGTCCACGGTCGTGGACGGACGGTCTTGGTGTGCCGAACCCCGGATCGCTCCCCAGGAGGTCGTGACCGTGGGGAACGATCCAGGGGCCGGCGGGGAGGGCGTCAGCCCTCGACGGTGATGCCCATCGAGCGGGCCGTGCCCGCGATGATCTTCGACGCGGCGTCGAGGTCGTTCGCGTTGAGGTCCTCGAGCTTGGTCTGGGCGATCTCGCGCACCTGGTCGGCGGTGATCTTCGCGACCTTGACGGTGTGCGGCGTGGCCGAGCCCTTCTGCACGCCCGCGGCCTTCTTGATGAGCTCCGCGGCCGGCGGGGTCTTCGTCACGAACGTGAACGAACGGTCCTCGTAGACCGTGATCTCCACGGGGATGACGTTGCCGCGCTGCGACTCGGTCGCCGCGTTGTAGGCCTTGCAGAACTCCATGATGTTCACGCCGTGCTGACCGAGCGCGGGGCCGATCGGCGGGGCGGGCGTCGCCGCACCGGCCTGGATCTGGAGCTTGATGAGGCCGGAGACCTTCTTCTTGGGAGGCATGACTCTTCCCTGACTTTCTTCTCGTGGGCCGACGCCGTGGGCGATGACCCGGTTGCAGTACTGCGCTCACGCGCGCACGGCCGGTGCCGTGCGGCGCGTCAGATCTTGGCGACCTGGTTGAACGACAGCTCGACCGGGGTCTCCCGGCCGAAGATGGAGACGAGGACCTTGAGCTTCTGGTTCTCGACGTTGATCTCGGAGATCGTGGCGGGCAGCGTGTCGAACGGGCCGTCCGTGACGGTGACCGACTCACCGACCGTGAAGTCGACCTCGACCGGTGCCTTCGCGGCGGCCTGGGCGGGCTTGCCGGGCTCCGGGGCGGGGGCCAGCATCGGCGCGAGCATCGAGAAGACCTCGTCGAGCGTCAGCGGCACGGGCTGGTGGGTGTGTCCGACGAAGCCCGTGACACCCGGGGTGTGGCGCACGGCGCCCCACGACTCGTCGGTGAGGTCCATGCGGACGAGGACGTAGCCCGGGATGCGCACGCGTCGGACGATCTTCTTCTGCGCGTTCTTGATCTCGGCCACCTCCTCCATGGGGACCTCGATCTGGAAGATGTAGTCCTCCATGTTCAGGCTCTGGATGCGGTTCTCCAGGTTGGCCTTCACGCGGTTCTCGTAGCCCGCGTAGGAGTGGATGACGTACCAGTCGCCGAGCTGCGTGCGCAGCGTGCGCTTGAACTCCGCGACCGGGTCCTCGATGACGTCGCCGTCCTCGTCGGCGGGGCGGTCGTCCTCCGACGCCTCGTCCTCCGACGCGTCCTCGTCCACCTCGTCGACCGCGGCGTCCGCGTCGGCCGTCTCGTCAGCCTCGTCGACCGCCGGGACGTCCGTGGTCTCCTCGACGTCGTCCTGGGCACCCTCGGGCTGCGTCGGGTCGACGTTCTCCGTCTGGTCCAGCGACTCCTGGGACACGAACGAACCTGCTTTCTGACGAACTGCTCGATGACTTCTTCTGGAAGCGCCGACGGCGCCCCGAGGGGCGCCGGAAGCCGTGGTGAGGCCCGGCACGACCGGGCGGAGGGGGCTCGCTAGCCGAAGACCCACATGACGGCCTTGCCGATCCCGAGGTCGAGCACGGTCACGAAGGCCATGACCACGACCACGAAGACCAGGACCACCGTCGTGTAGGTGATGAGCTCCGAGCGCGTCGGCGTGACGACCTTGCGGAGCTCGGCGACCACCTGGCGCACGAACAGGGCGATGCGCGCGAAGATGTTGGGCTTCTTGTCCGCGGACGGACGGCCCTTCTTCTTCACCTCGTCGGCGCGTGCGCCGCCTGCACCCACGGCCTCTGACGGCGATTCGCTCACTCGTTCTTCCCCATCGCTCACGTGCGGGACCTGCTCGAACCCTCGGTGCGACCCGGTGCCGGGCCGCGCGTGGTTCCCGGGAAGGTCCCACGAGAGCCACGCCGTGCAGGGTAGACAGGACTCGAACCTGCAACCTGCGGTTTTGGAGACCGCTGCGCTACCAATTGCGCCACTACCCTTCGTGCTCGACGACGCCGTACGAGCCCCCGGCCCCGGGACGAAACACGCGTCTCGGGCGCGGGCCAGCGTGGCGGGCGTCAACCACCGAGGGATCACTGTACGCGACGCGCGGCCCCTGGTCGAACCGCCGTCCACCGATCGGTGGACACGAGGTCCGGACGAACGGCCGTCGCGGGCGACGGAGCCTCGCCGACAGGCTGGTCCCATGACGACGACATCCCTCCCCACCGGCTCCCCCACCGCGGGCGCCCGGCAGAGCGGCCCGGCCGTCGAGGTCCGTGGCCTGCGCAAGAGCTACGGCGCCAAGCGGGCGGTCGACGGCGTCGACCTGCGGGTCGAGCGCGGCGAGATCTTCGCCGTCCTCGGGCCCAACGGCGCCGGCAAGACGACGACCGTCGAGATCCTCGAGGGCTTCCGGCGCCGCGACGCGGGCGAGGTCCTCGTGCTCGGCGAGGACCCCCAGACCGCCGGCCGCGCCTGGCGCTCGCGCATCGGCGTCGTGCTCCAGGACTCGCGCGACCAGGCCGAGCTCACGGTCGCCGAGATCGTCCGGCACTTCGCGACGTTCTACCCCGCGCCGCGGGATCCGGACGAGGTGATCGACGCCGTCGGGCTGCGCGAGAAGGCCCGGACCCGCACGCGCCAGCTCTCCGGCGGCCAGCGTCGCCGCCTGGACGTCGCGCTCGGCATCGTGGGGCGGCCGGAGCTGCTGTTCCTCGACGAGCCGACGACCGGGTTCGACCCGCAGGCCCGCCGCGCGTTCTGGGCGCTGGTCCGCTCGCTGCGCGAGGACGGCACGACGATCCTGCTCACCACGCACTACCTGGACGAGGCCGCGCACCTGGCCGACCGCGCGGCCGTCGTGCGCGCGGGCCGGGTCGTCGCGCTCGACGCGCCCGACCGCCTCGGCGGCCCGGACGCGCGCCGTCCGGAGGTCCGCTGGCTGGACGACGGCGCCTGGCGGTCGGAGCGCACCGACTCCCCCACCGCTCTCGTCGCGTCCCTCGCCGCGCGCTTCGCCGGCCCCGACGGCGAGGTCCCCGGCCTCGCGGTGACCCGCCCGAGCCTGGAGGACGTCTACCTCGAGCTCATCGGCGAGCCGACCACGGCACCCGCCGCCCCGCCCGCCCGCACGCCCGCGCCTGACTCCCCCGACTCCCCCGGCGCGCCCGCCGGGGACCGCACGCCCGACGGCACGACCGCCGTCGTCCCCGAGGAGGCCCGCAAGTGACCACCGCCCCGACCGCCGCCCGGCCCACGCGCTCCGCCCGACCCGCCGCCCTGCCCGGCGCCGGCCGGCTGGGGATCGAGCGCACCCGCGCGGAGCTGCGCGCGTTCTTCCGCGAGCGCGACGCCGTGATCTTCATCTTCACGTACCCGCTCATCATGCTCGCGATCTTCGCGACGGTGTTCGACGGGCAGGACCAGGGCACGGCCGCGTACTCCGTGCCGTTCGCGCAGTACTTCCTGCCCGGCATGATCGCGACCGGCGTCATGCTCACGAGCTTCCAGTCGCTCGCGATCTCCATCGCGGTCGAGCGCGACGACGGCTCGCTCAAGCGGCTGCGCTCTACCCCGCTGCCGCCGTCCGCGTACTTCTACGGCAAGGTCGGGCTCGTCCTGCTGACGTCGGTCGTGCAGACCGGTCTGCTCCTGGCGCTCGCCGCGACGGTCTACGACGTCCCCATGCCGTGGGAGATGCCCGACGGCGGCGCGCGGCTCGCGACGTTCGCCTGGGTGTTCGTGCTCGGGTGCGCCGCGGGCGCGGTGTGCGGGGTGGCGTTCTCGTCGCTGCCGCGGTCCGGCAAGTCCGCGACGGCGGTCGTCACGCCCGTCGTCCTCGTGCTGCAGTTCATCTCCGGGGTCTTCTTCGCGTTCTTCGCGCTGCCGTCGTGGATGCAGACCGTCGCGTCGCTGTTCCCCCTCAAGTGGATGGCGCAGGGTATGCGCTCGGTGTTCCTCCCGGAGCAGGCGGCGGCCCTCGAGCCGTCGGGGTCGTGGCAGCACGGCGCGACCGCTGCTGTACTGGTCGCATGGCTGGTCGTGGGGCTCGTGGTCGGTGCACGCTCGTTCCGGTGGCGGCGCCGTGACGACGGCTGAGACGCCGCCGCCGGGCGGGGCGGTCGCGGGGGTGGTCGACACCGCCGACGCCGCGACCGCCCAGCTCGACGGCACGTGGGCGCGCGACGTGCGCTGGTGGGACGTGGCGTTCTCCGTCATCGTCGTGCTCAGCGCGCTCGCGCTCCTCACCGCGGACGTCCGCGGTACGGCGCTCGCGGTCTCGCTCGCGGCGGTCGCCGTGATCCTCGTCGGGTACCTCGGCTGGGGACGACGGGCCGCGCGGACGCGGGACCAGGTGACGGCCCACGTGTACCTCGTCGTCGCGGTCGCCTGCACGCTCGTCGTCGTCGGGCAGGACGCCCTCGGCACGCTCCTGCTGTTCGCGGTGTTCACGCAGATCTGGATGCTCTCGGAGCACCTGTGGGCACAGGTGGTGCTGTGCGTCGCGCTCGCCGCGGGCACCGCGCTCGCGCTCGCGTTCGACCCGGCGACGGGCCGGGTCGAGCCGGACGAGCTCGCGAGCTCCGCCCCGCAGATGGGGGTCGCGCTCGCGTTCGCGCTGAGCCTCGGGCTGTGGACCGCGCACACGATGCGCCAGGCGGAGCGGCACGCCCGTCTGGTCGACGAGCTGCGCGCGACGCAGGCCGAGCTCGGCCGCGCCTCCCACGAGGCGGGGGTGCTCGCCGAGCGCGAGCGCGTCGCCCAGGAGATCCACGACACGCTCGCGCAGGGGTTCACGAGCGTGGTCATGCTCGCGCAGGCCGCGAGCGCCGACCTCGACCGGGGCGCCGCCGACGCCGCGCGCGAGCGGCTCGCGCTCGTGGAGTCGACGGCGCGCGACAACCTCGCCGAGGCGCGCGCGCTCGTCGCCGCCTCGGCCCCCGCACCGCTGCAGGGCGGCACGCTGAGCGAGGCCCTGCGCCGGCTCGCGGGCCGGTTCGCGGAGGAGACCGGGACGCGCGTCGAGCTCACGGCGCCGGAGGCCCTCCGGCTGTCGAGCGCGGACGACGTCGTCCTCCTGCGGTCCGCCCAGGAGGCGCTCGCGAACGTCCGGCGGCACGCGGCTGCGGCGGCCGTGCGCGTGGACCTCCGGCAGGACGCGGAGGGGACGGTCCTCGAGGTGTCCGACGACGGGCGCGGCCTGCCCGCGGACGCGCCGGGGTTCACCGAGGGCTACGGGCTGCGGGGCATGCGGGAGCGCGTGGCGGCGGAGGGCGGGAGCCTCGAGGTGGGGCCGGCTCCCGGCGGCGGGACGCGCGTCGCGGTGCGCCTGCCCGCCGGCGCGTCGCCGGACGGACCGGCCACGGGCGCGCGCGCGACGACGCGGGCGGGAGACGTGCGATGAGCCCGACCGGGGACGGCGTCGTCCGGGTGCTCGTCGTGGACGACCACCCGGTCGTGCGCTCGGGGATCACCGGCATGCTGGCCGCCGAGCCCGACCTGGAGGTCGTCGGCGAGGCGGGCGACGGCGAGCAGGCGGTGGCGCTCGCCCGCGAGCTGGCGCCCGACGTGGTGCTCATGGACCTGCGGATGCCCGTGCTCGACGGCGTCGGCGCGACGGCGGCCATCGTCGGCGCGCCCGGCCGGGGCGCGGGGCGCGGCGGCGCGGCCAGCGGCCCGCGCGTCGTCGTGCTCACGACGTACGAGACCGACGCCGACATCCTGCGCGCGGTCGAGGCGGGGGCCACCGGCTACCTGCTCAAGGACACGCCCCGCGACGAGCTGGTCGCGGGGGTGCGCGCCGCGGCACGCGGGCAGACCGTGCTCGCGCCGAGCGTCGCGACCCGGCTCGTCACGTCGGTCCGCGGGGCGGACCGGCTCACGGACCGGGAGGTCGAGGTGCTGCGCCTCGTCGCGCGCGGGCTGTCGAACGCGGCGGTCGGGCAGGAGCTGTTCATCGCGGAGGCGACCGTGAAGACGCACCTGCTCCGCGCGTTCGCCAAGCTCGGGGTGGACGACCGGACCGCCGCGGTGACGGTCGCCATGCAGCGCGGGTTCCTCACCGGGACCTGAGCCGACGTCGCGCCGGGCGGGGCCCGCGCCGGGGGCGGACCGCCGTCGGGCCCCGGCCCGTGCCGACGCGCGGGCCGGGTCCGCGTGACAGACTCCCCGTGTGCGAGACCTGGCGACGCTTCCCAAGGCCCACCTGCACCTGCACTTCACCGGGTCGATGCGCCCGGACACGCTGCGCGACCTCGCCGCGCAGTACGGCGTGCGGCTGCCGCACGCGCTCGTCGACGGCGACCCGCTCCGGCTCCCCCCGACCGAGCGCGGCTGGTTCCGGTTCCAGCGCCTGTACGACGCCGCGCGGGCGTGCGTGCGCTCCGAGGCCGACATGCGCCGCATCGTGCTGGAGGCCGCGCAGGACGACGCGGCCGAGGGGTCGGGGCGCCTCGAGATCCAGGTGGACCCGACGTCGTACGCGCCGTTCGTCGGCGGCATCACCCCGGCGGTGGAGATCGTGCTCGACGCGGCGCGGTCCGCGAGCGCCGCGACGGGGACGGAGGTCGCGGTGGTCGTGGCGGCGTCGCGCATGCGGCACCCGCTGGACGCGCGCACGCTCGCGCGCCTCGCGGCGCAGTACGCGGGCGAGGGGGCGGGCGAGGTCGTGGGGTTCGGCCTGAGCAACGACGAGCGCCGCGGGGACACCGCGGAGTTCGCGCGCGCGTTCGCCATCGCGCGGCGCGCCGGGCTCGCGTCCGTGCCGCACGGGGGCGAGCTGCTCGGGCCGGCGCACGTGCACGAGGTGGTGCGCGAGCTCGTCCCGGACCGGCTGGGCCACGGCGTGCGGTCCGCGGAGGACCGGCACGTGCTGGACGACGTCGTGGACCGCGGGATCGCGCTCGAGGTGTGCCCGGCGTCCAACGTCTCCCTCGGGGTGTACGAGGACGCCGGTCAGGTGCCGCTCGGGGCGCTCGTCGACGCCGGGGCCCGGGTCGCGCTCGGCGCGGACGACCCCCTGCTCTTCGGGTCCCGCCTCGTGGCGCAGTACGAGACGGCGCGCCACGAGCACGGGTTCTCCGACGACGAGCTCGCCGCGCTGGCGCGGTCGTCGATCCGGGCGAGCCGGGCGTCGTCGGGCACGAAGGAGCGCCTGCTGGCCGGCGTCGACGACTGGCTCGCGGGAGCCTGACCGGCCGCCTCCCCTTCTCATGTGCGGCTCATCCTGCTCTCGGATACTGGGGCCATGACTCGCCGGACCGTCGCGTGGCTCGTGGGGGTGCTCGTGCTCGCCCTCGGAGGCGCGGCCGCCGCCGGTGCGCTGGCCGCGCGCCCGCAGGACCGGGAGATCGGGGGCGCCGTGGTCGTGACGCCCGCTCCCGCCCCGCCGACGACCACGCCCGCCCCCTCGCCGACCGCCTCCGACGACGACCACGACGGGGACGACGACGATGGGGATGACGATGACGACGACGACCGCGTGACGCCCGCCCCGCCGTCGAGCGACGACGACGATGACGACGACGACGACCGCAGCGGTTCCGACCGGGGCGACGGGTGAGCCGCCGGACGCGCCGCGCGGGGCTGACCGTCCGCACCCGCATGCTCGCGGCGTTCCTCGGGCTCTCCGCCCTCGCGCTCCTCCTCGCCGGCGGCGCGGCCTGGTTCCTGCAGCGCGGGCAGATCGACGCGCGCATCGACGAGAGCCTGACCCGGAGCGCGAACGAGCTCGCGCAGCTCGCGGAGTCCGGGGTGAACCCCGTCACGGGCGAGCCCTTCACGTCCGCCGAGGACGTCGTCGTCGCCTCGATCCAGCTCACGGTCCCCGCGCACAACGAGGGCATCCTCGGGCTGCGCGAGGGCCGGACGCCGCTCGTCTCGCAGCAGGAGGTGCGGCTGCGGCTCGAGGACGATCCCGAGCTCGTCGCCACGCTGTCCCCGCTCGCGTCGGGCGACGACGTCGTGCTGCGCTCCCCGCGGACCGCGACGGCCGAGTACCGCGCCCTCGTCGCGCCGGTCCACACGGTCGGCGGCTCGGGCGCCGCGGCCGGCCAGGAGCCCGCGGCCCTCGTGCTCGCCTACGACCGCTCGGCCGAGCACGCCGAGTTCGCGCAGGTCTTCCGGACCTACGCGGTCGTGGCGCTCGGCGCCCTCGTGCTCATCGGCGTCGCGGGGTGGGCCGTCGCCGGGCGCCTCCTCCAGCCGATCCGCACGCTGTCACGCACCGCGCAGGACATCGGCGAGACCGACCTGTCCGCGCGCATCCCGGTGACCGGCAACGACGACCTCTCGGACCTGTCGCGCACGGTGAACGGCATGCTCGACCGGATCGAGGGGGCGTTCGACTCGCAGCGGCGGCTCATCGACGACGTCGGGCACGAGCTGCGCACCCCGCTCACCGTGGTCCGGGGGCACCTCGAGCTCATGGACCCGCACGACGCCACGGACGCGTCCGAGACGCGCGACCTCGCGCTCGACGAGCTCGACCGCATGAACCGGCTCGTCGACGACCTCGTGACGCTCGCGACCGCCGGTCGCCCCGACTTCGTCCGCCCGGTCGACACGGACCTCGGCCGCCTCCTCGACGACGTGCACGACAAGGTCCGGACGCTCGGCGAGCGCCGCTGGCTCGTCGACGCGCGGGCCGACGTCGCCGTGCGCGCCGACGCGCAGCGCCTCACCCAGGCGCTGCTGCAGCTCGCCGCCAACGCGGTGAAGTTCTCGGCGCCCGGGTCCGTCGTCGCGCTCGGCTCGGCGGTGTCCGACGACGGCACGCGCGTGCGCGCATGGGTCCGCGACGAGGGCGTCGGGATCGCCCCCGAGCAGCAGGCGCGCGTCTTCGAGCGGTTCGCCCAGGCCACCACGCCCGGAGCCGCCCACCCGGAGGGCGCCGGGCTCGGCCTCGCGATCGTCGCGGCGATCGCGGAGGGCCACGGCGGCCGGGTGCTCGTCGCGTCGACGCCCGGCGTCGGGTCGACGTTCACGCTGGACCTCCCGCTCGTCCCGGTCGTCGCCGCGTCCCCCGACGCGGCCGGCCCGACGCCCGGGCCGCACGGCTCCGCGCCCGGACGGCCCCCCGCGCCTGCCCCGGTGGCGCCCACCGCACCGACGGTGCCCAGCGCGCCGTCCGCCGCCACCCCGTCGTTGCCGCCGCCCGACCCCGGGCCGCCGGTACCGCCGGACGCGGCTCCCGACGACCGCCGTCCGCCCTCGTACCCCGCCCCCGACGGAAGGACCACCCGGTGAGCCAGATCCTCGTCGCCGAGGACGAGACCCGCATCGCGTCGTTCGTGGCCAAGGGGCTGCGCGCGGCGGGATACGCCAGCACGACCGTCGCGACGGGACGGGAGGCTCTCGACCTCGCCGGCACCGGTGACTTCGCGCTCCTCGTGCTCGACCTGGGCCTGCCCGACCAGGACGGCTTCACCGTGCTGCGGCGCCTGCGGGAGACGGGCAACGCGATCCCCGTCATCATCCTCACCGCGCGCACGTCGGTCACCGACACCGTCGCCGGGCTCGAGGGCGGCGCCGACGACTACATGGCCAAGCCGTTCCGGTTCGAGGAGCTGCTCGCGCGCATCCGGCTGCGCCTGCGCAGCGAGCCCGCGGGCGAGGTCACGGTGCTCACCCACGGCGCCCTGAGCCTCGACCTGCGCACGCGCCGCGCGCGCACCGCGGAGCGCGAGGTCGACCTCTCGGCGCGCGAGTTCGCGCTCGCCGAGGCGTTCCTGCGCAACCCCGGCCAGGTGCTGAGCCGCGAGCAGCTCCTGTCGCGCGTGTGGGGGTACGACTTCGACCCCGGCTCGAACGTCGTCGACGTGTACGTGCGCTACCTGCGCAACAAGCTCGGGGCCGAGCACTTCGTCACCGTGCGCGGCATGGGCTACCGGCTCGCCGACGTCGCCCGCTGACCTGCGGGACCGCTGACCTGCCGGGTCCGCGGTCCCGCCTGCCGACCTGACGGGCGCGGACGCACCCCTGACACGTCGAACCCGGGCCTGCGGGTCACGAGGTGGTCCCTCGTGACCCGCGGACCCGGGTTCGGCACGGTGGCCCTGGGTGCGCCTCGGTCAGTCGGCCGACTGCGGCGACGGCGGCGTGACCGGGCTGGGCGGGGTGTTCGGCGTCTGCGGCGTGTTCGCCGTGGGCGGGGTGTTGGGCGTGTTCGGGGTCTGGCTCGTCACGGCCGAGCCGGACGTGTCCGCCGAGCCCGCGGTGCTCGGGGACGCGGACGTGTTCGCCGTGACGGTCGTGATCGACGTCCCGTTCTGGACGTCGGTCGGGCTGGGCGTCGCGGACGTGGCGGGTGCGTCGGTCGGCGAGCCGGTCGGCGTGCTCGACGTGCTGACCTGGACCGACGGCGAGACGGTCGCCGGCTCGGGGGCGTCGAACGCGCCCTGGGCGGTCGCCACCGTCGCTCCAAGACCGACCGCGCCGAGCGCCCCGGTGACGATCCATGCGCTGCGTGCCTTCATGATCCTTCTCCTTCGTCCGATGGTGCGCACGACCCCTCGGTCGTGCATGGTCCGAGCCTCTCGGTCACGCGTGAGATGCCGAGGAGGCGCCGATGAGAGTGCTCTCAGGAACGGGGGCGAGCTCGGCGGCGACCGTCCCGGGGGCCGCGTCCAGCAGCCCCTCCGCGACCCGCAGCCACGCGTCGGCGAGGTCGCGCGTCGCCGCACCGGCCGTGAGGGACAGCACGACGCCGGCCGCGCGCGCCCGCAGGGCCGCGGGGTCGACGCGCTCGTCGAACACGGCCAGGCACCGGTCGACGAGCGCACGTACGCCCCCGTACACCGCGGGGGCGAGCGACGGGAGCACGGCGAGGTGCGCGACGAGGCACGCGAGGTCGTCGACGCGATGCCCGGGGCCGAGCGTGTCGACGTCGAGCAGGACGCCGACGCGGGCGCCACCGGCCCCCGGCGCGGCGGGGTCGCCGGCGGCCGCCGGGACGTCGAGCAGGACGTTCGCCTCGTAGAAGTCGCCGTGCGTCGCGACGACCGGCCCGGGGTCGCGCGTCGCGACGGCCGTCCGGACCGCGCGCGCGACGCGGTCCACGCGCGCCGGGTCCAGCGCGTGCACCGCGAGCGCCGACGCCGCGTAGTGCTCGACGCGCTCGGACCACGCGGGGCGGCGGCGCAGCGTCGTCGCGCGGGCCGGGAGGGCGTCGAGCGCGCGCAGGAGCTCGCGCGGGTCGATCGCGGTGGGCTGGCCGTCCGGGCCGAGCGCCGCGAGGTGCTGCGCGAGCGACGGGCCGCGCGCCTCCTCGAAGACGACCACGCCGTCGTCGTCCCATGCGAGGCAGCGGGGGGCGTTCACGGTGGTGGACCGGAAGAGGTCGTGCCGACGGACGAGCGAGCGCGCCCGGTCGGGCCGGACGACCTTGACGTAGACCGTGCGCGCGGACGTCCGCGCGCGCAGCACCGCGCGCCGGAGCGGGCGGTAGGCGACCATCGTCACCGACTCCACGGCCTCGCCGGGCGCGAGCGCCCCGGCCGCCGCGAGGCGGCGGGCGAGCTCGCCCGCGTCGCACGCGGCGGCGAGGCCGGGCAGCAGCGGGTCGGCGGGGTGGCGCCACACGTGCACGACGCGCGGACCGTCCGCGAGGCGGACGACCCCCGCCCCCACCGCGTCGGGCGAGAGGGGCGCCGTCGTCGCGAGCAGGTACTCGGCGGCGTCGGCCGCGGCGGTGCCCCCGCCCGGCCCGGCCGCGAGCGCCCGGCGGGCGACGACGTCGTACCCGACGGTGACCTCCGCGCCGGGGCGCGCGTGCACCTGGTGGACGCGCCACGTGTCGAGGCTCGCGCCGTCGGCGCCCAGCGCCACGGCGAGCAGCTCTCCCGCCTCGGGGGCGGTGAGCAGGTCGAGCCAGGCGCGCTGGTCGGGCGCGGGAGGGGCGAGCGTCATGGCCCCAGGCAACCTCGCGCGCGTGGCTCGCGGGTGAGACCGGGATGAGAGACCTCTCATCCGGGCGCGCCGGTCCGGGATCCGTGGGGTCTTGACGGGCCGAGGCGCGCGTGCCAATGTACTGACGTGTTGATACAAACTTCGGAGGGCCCGCAGGGCGCCGGCCTCTTCCTCCCCGCGGCGTACGACCTCGCGTGGACCGGCGCGGTCCTCGCCGTCCTGGTGGCGCTCGGCGTCGCGGTGGTGCTCGCCGTGCGCGCCGCGACGCGCGCGCCCGAGCCGTCGCTCCAGAGGCTCGCCCCGGAGGACCCGGTGCGCCGCGCCGCCCGGCGGCACGCGACGACCGTGAGCGTCGCCGCGGTGACGGCCGCGCTCCTCGTCGGCGCGGTCGTCGCCCAGGCCGCCGCGACCTCCGTCGGGGGCCTCTCCGAGGGCGTGCTCGTGGGTCTCTCCCCCGCGGTCGTCGGGCTCACGTTCCTCGGCGCGCACGCCGTCGGGGAACGCACCTGGCCGCGCCAGCGGACCGCCGTCCGCGCGGCCACGCTGCGCCCCCGGACCGTCGCCGACGTCGCGCCCCGCGGCCTGCGGCGCCTCACCTGGTCGCTCGGGGCGCTCGTCGGGCTGCTCGCGGCCGTCGGGGCGCTCACGGCGGGCGACGACGGGCGGTCGGTGACCCGCGTCCTCGGCGACACGACCTCGACCGCGAGCCCCTACCCCGGCACGTTCTACGGCGTGTGGCTCGCGCTCGCGGCCGTGCTGCTGGTCGCGGGCGCCGAGGGCGTCCTGCGGCTCGTCGCGCGTCGGCCCGCCGTCGCGCACGTCGAGGAGACGTGGGACGTCGGCCTGCGCCGCGCGTCCGCGCATCGGGTCCTGCGGGGCGCGCAGCTCGCGCTCGGGCTGACGGCCGCGGGGATGCTCGGCACCGGTGCGAACGCCGCGGCGCGGGTGGGCTACCCGGGGGCGGTCGTGCTCGTCGTCGTCGCGGTCGGGCTGGCGCTGACGGCCGTCGTGGTCGCCGTCCGGCCCGCCGCGGACCCGGACGCGTGGGCCGACGACCGCGCGGGCGCACCCGTGATGGCAGGGGCAGGTCGTGCCGCCCGCTGAGCTGCGCGTCGAGATCGACCTGCGCTCGGGGATCGCGCCGTACGAGCAGATCCGGTCGCAGGTCGTCGCGCACGTCGCCGCCGGTCGCCTACGCGTCGGCGACCGCCTGCCGACGATCCGCGCGCTCGCCACGGACCTCGGGCTCGCGCCCGGGACCGTGGCGCGCGCGTACCGCGAGCTCGAGGCGGCCGGGGTCGTCACGACGCGGCGTCGCGCCGGGACCGTCGTGGCCGACGGCGTCTCCGCGAGCGACGTCGCCGCCCGCCACGCCGCGCACGAGCTCGTGCGCGCCGGCCGCGAGGCGGGCCTGTCCGACGACGCGATCCTCGACGTCGTGCGCGGGGCGCTGCTCCACGAGCCACCCGGGCCGGGGGACGCCGGACGCTGAACCACGGTGAACGGCGTCGAACGGCACCGGACGGCGCTGGACGACCCGCGCTGGACGGAGCGCCGACCGGGCGAGCGCCCGCGGTCACGGTCCGGCGGTCGGCGGACGGCCGAGCCCGTCCGGCCCGCCCCGACCCGTCGCCGCGTCACGACAGGGTCACGATCCGCCGACAGGCGCCCGGCACGGACGTCCGAGGCACTCGCCGGGCGCATGATGGTGCTCCGCGGCGGACGCCGCGGCACACGTGAGGGGGAACAGGTGGACGGAGCTTCCGCGAGCGCGCGGACGGGCGCTGCGACGCGCACGACGGCGGGGGACGCGGCGTGCGCCGCTCCCGCGGCAGCGGGGCGCGGACCGGGCCGACGTCGGCGCGGTACCCGCGCGGCGTCGCTCGCCGTCGTCTCCACGCTGGTCGCGGCGCTGGCGCTCGCAGGCTGCCAGGCCGGGCTGCCCGACCTCGAGCCCGGCCGGACGCCGTCGGCCACCGCGGACGGGCCCGCGACGACGGCGCCCGCGAGCCCGAGCCCGACGGAGACCACGCCCGAGCCGACGGAGACGCCGACGGCCGAACCGCCCGCCACCGAGACCCCGGAGCCCGAGCCGAGCACGCCTCCGCCCGCGCCGGAGCCCACCCCCGAGCCGCCGCCCGCACCCGTCGAGCCGGAGGAGCTCGCGCGCGGCGCGACCGGCGAGCGCGTCGTCGCCCTGCAGCAGCGTCTCGCCGACCTCGGCTACTTCATCGGCGCGCCCGACGGCGACTTCGGCGGCGGCACGCAGCAGGCCGTGTGGGCGCTGCAGAAGGCGGCCGGGCTCTCGCGCGACGGCGTCGTGGGCCCCGCGACGCAGGCCGCGCTCGACCAGGGCGTCACGCCGCAGCCCCGCAGCGGGTCGGGGAAGGTCATCGAGATCGACCTCGACCGCCAGCTCCTGCTCGCCGTCGAGGACGGCCGGGTCGTCACGGTCGTCAACGCGTCGTCGGGCAACGGCGAGTCGTACGAGGCGAAGGGCCGAACCTACCGGGCGGGCACGCCGCGCGGAGAGTTCCACGTGGGCCGGCAGGTCGACGGCAACCACTCGTCGAGCCTCGAGCTCGGCGACATGTGGCGCCCCAAGTTCTTCACCGGCGGCATCGCGGTGCACGGCTCGGGCTCGATCCCACCGTGGCCCGCGTCGCACGGGTGCGTGCGCGTCGCGAACTCGGCGATGAACTGGCTCTGGGACACCTGGCACGCCGACCCGGGCACCACGGTCCTCGTCTACTGACCCACGGTCGTGGGTCGGTCAGAGGGAGACGCCGACGAGGACGGGCTCCGGGACCAGATCGACGCCGAACGCCTCGCGCACGCCGTCGCGGACGGCGCGCGCGAGCTCGACCAGGTCCTCCGCGCTCGCGCCGCCCCGGTTGGTGAGCGCCAGGGTGTGCCGGGTCGACAGCCGCGCGAGGCTCGCCGGGCCGTGGACGCCGAAGCCCTTGGTGAACCCGGCGTGCTCGATGAGCCACGCCGCGGACGTCTTGACGAGCGTCGGGTCGATCTCGCCGAGGCTCGGCCCCGTCGTGCGGGACGGCGTCGCCGAGCGCACCGGGTAGCGCGGCGCCTCCGCCGGGAGCAGATCGGCCTGCTCCGCCGGGACGACGGGGTTCGTGAAGAACGACCCGGCGCTCCAGCGGTCGTGGTCCGGACCCGTCTCCCCGGGCACGGCGCCGTCGGGCGACTCGGGCGACGCGGGCGCGGCGTCCGGGCCGACGCCGTCGAGCAGCATGCCCTTGCGCGCCCGCAGTGCCAGGACGGCGTCGCGCACGTCGGCGCTCGGGGCCCGGTCGCCGACCTGCACGCCGAGCGTCCGGGCGAGCTCCGGGTACGCGACCGGGGCGGACAGCGAGCCGAGCCGGGACTGGAAGCCGACGTCGAGGACCACGTAGCGCGGGGACGGGTACCACGGGCCGTCGGGCTCGTCGTCACCGCTCACCGCGGCGTGCATGCTGCGCTTCAGCAGCGACGTGCGGTACCCGAACGCGAGCTCGCCCAGGGCCAGCGTGCGCACGCGCGACCGCCGACGGTCCCACACCCGCACGGTCGAGATCACGCCCGAGACCTCCTGACCGTACGCGCCGATGTTCTGGACGGGCGCGGCGCCGACGGTGCCCGGGATGCCGGACAGCGCCTCGACGCCCACCCACTCCTCCGCGACCGCACGCGCGACGAGCTCGTCCCAGTCCTGGCCGGCCGGGGCGTGGAAGCTCGCGCCGCCGCACGAGTCCTCCGCGTCCACGGTGATCCCGCGGCGCAGGTCGCGCACGACGACCCCGCCGAACCCCTCGTCACCGACGAGCAGGTTCGACCCGCCGCCGATCACGAGGAGCGGCTCCCCGGCGTCGTCCGCGGCCCGCACGGTCTCCAGCAGCTCGGCCTCGCTGTGCGCCTCGACGTACCGGTCCGCCGGACCGCCCACGCGCAGTGTCGTCAGCTCCGCCAACGAGGGCGCGCCGACGGCGTCGGGCCGCAGGCCCGGCGCGGTCCGGACGATCTCGGGCAGGTCGCGGTCGACGGGGGTGAGGGGTTCGCACGTCACCGCCCCAGCGTAGTTCGCCCCCGCCCCGGCCGGCCCCCGTCACCGTTCGCACGGTCGACCTCGCAGGGTCGGGTCCCCGGCGCACCCGACCTCTGCCGCCTGCGGGTTCGGGTCCGCGGCGCAGCGGCGTCGGCGCCGGCGCCGGCGCCGGCGCGTGCGGCATTCTCGTGCGCCGGCCGCATGCAGCAGCGGGAACCGTGCGGGCGAAGCTGACACTGCGGGCAGTCGCCCGAGGCAAGCCCAGACCAGGGCGAGACACCGCAGGGCGGGGTGGGTGGTGGTGCCGCGTCGTGGCGGGCCTGGCGGGAGCCGCGAGGAACGAGCGGCGGATGGTAGACGCGGCACCACCACCCACCCCGACCACCCAGGGCGACCAGACCGCCGTCGGCCACGACCACGGCTCTACCTCGGCAAACCACGCCTCTACCTCGGCCGACCAGGGCTCTACCTCGGCAAGCCCTGCGGTCGGTGCGGGTCAGCGGTTGGGGGTCTCCTCGGAGCGCTGGGCGGCCTGCTGGCCCGCGGAGCCGGCCGCGGTCGGGAGGGGGCGGGTGGCGCCGACGACCAGCAGTCCGACGACCACGGGCACCGCGATGACGAGGAGCGCGGCGCGGTAGCCGACGTGCTCGGCGAGGAACCCGATGAGGGGCGGGCCCATGAAGAACGCGGAGTAGCCGATGGTCGCGACGACGCTCACGCGCACGGCGGCGCGCGCCGGGTCGTCGGAGGCTGCGCTCATCCCGACAGGGAAGCCGAGCGCCGCGCCCATGCCCCACGCGACGACGCCGAGCAGCGCGAGCCAGATGCTCGGCGAGAGCGTGAAGAGCAGCAGCCCGACGAGGGCGAGCGCCGCCCCGAGCCGCAGCACGGTGACGCGGCCGTACCGGTCGAGCAGCCCCGTGCCGAGCAGGCGCATCCCGGTCATGGCCGTGAGGAACACGGCGAGGCCGACCGCCCCCATCGCGTCGGACGTCTCGAAGCCGTCGACGACGGCGAGGCTGACCCAGTCGTTCGCGGCGCCCTCGGTGAGCGCGGCGGCGAGGACGACGAGCCCGATGAGGAGCGTGCGCGGCTCGGTCCACGCGCTGAGCGCGCCGCGCGCGTTCTCCGACGCGGTGAGGGGTGCGCCGCTCCCCGCCGCGGCGGCGGGGTCCGAGCCCGCGGCGTCCTCCGACGCGTCGACGACGGCGTGGTCCACCTGCCCGGCCGGGAGGAAGAACCGCACGCACCACAGGACGCCGAGGAGGCTCAGCACGACGGCGGCCGTGAGGTGCGCCTGGACCGGGACGTGCAGCGCGGCCATGAGGGCCCCGACGCCCGCGCCCGCCATGGTGCCGAACGAGAAGCCGGCGTGGAAGCGCGGCATGATCGCCTTGCCGAGCCGCTGCTCGACGGCGGCGCCCTCGAGGTTCATCGCGGCGTCCCACACGCCCGTGCCGATGCCGGCGAGGAAGAGCCCGACCCGCACGACGACGTCCTCCCCCGTGGCCACGCCCGTGACGGCGGTGACGAGGCCGACGACGTTGGTCACGGCGAACAGCGTGACCGCCTTCGACGCGCCGAGCCGCTGCACGACCATGCCGGAGAGCGGCAGCGCGAGCAGCGAGCCGACGGCCATGAAGAGCAGCAGGAGGCCCATCTGGGCCTCGGTGAAGCCGAGGGAGTCCCGGACCGCGGGCAGGCGGGACGCCCAGGTCGCGAAGTTGAAGCCGTTGAGGAAGAAGACCGCGAACACGGCCCAGGTGGCGAGCGCGACGACACGACGGTCGGTGCGGGCGGCGGTCATGCGGAGGTCTCCTCGCGACGGTGCGACAGGCGGTTTCGGGGGCGACGGGCGGCGGCACGGCGGACGGTGACGGACGCCCCGGTGCGGGGCGTCGCGCGGGGCCGGCGCGCCCGGCGGGGGCGGTGCGCGTCGTCGGCCTCGTCCGGGACGGCGCCGGTCGCGCCGTCCCGGTCGACGTCGACCGTGCGGTCGACGGCGTCCACGGCGACCGGTGCGTCGGTCTCGGGTCCATCCTCCACCCCGGACGGCACGCCGTCGTCCACACCCGCCGGGCGACGCGGCGCCCGGGCGGCGAGCGCGGCCGGGGTGCGCAGGGGCGTGACCTGGCGCGCGAGGAGGACGCTGAGGACCATCGCGGCGACGATGAGCACGAGCGCGTGGCGCGCGCCCATGGCCTCGGCGGCGAGCCCGAGCAGGGGCGGTGCGGCGAGCGACGCCATCGACGCGAACGCGGACACGACGGACACGCGGCTGGCGGCGCGCAGCGGCTCGTCGGACGCGGCGGCGATGCCGACGGGCACCGCGAGCGCCGCACCGAAGCCCCAGAGCACGACCCCGGCCCCGGCGAGCGGGAGCGTCGGCGCGAACCCGAAGAGGAGCAGCCCGGCGATCGACGCGACGCCCGAGGCGCGGAGCACGGTCACGCGGCCGAAGCGGTCGATGAGGCGGGTCCCGGCGAGCCGCATGACCGTCATGGCCGCGACGAACGTGCCGAACACGACGGCCCCGACGGCCTCGGTCTGCGCGAACCCGTCGACGACGGCGAGCGAGAGCCAGTCGTTGGCCGACCCCTCGGACAGCGCGGCCGAGAGGATGACGAGGCCGATGAGCAGCGTGCGCGGCTCGCGCCAGGCCGAGAGCGCCGCCCCGAGCCGTGCGCCACGACGGGCGAGGCGCGCGCGGAGCCCGGCCGTCTCGACGTCGACGACGGCGTCGCCGAGCGCCTCGACCGGGGCGGGAGCGTCCGCCGGGGCGCGCGTCGGGAGCGTGTCGTGGACCGTCGCGGGGATCGCGGCGAGGCGCCAGGCCATGGCGACGGCGCCCGTCGCGACGAACTGGACGAGCACGGGGACCTGCGCGTGGGCGCAGGCCGCGCCGACGAGCGAGCCGACGACGGCGCCGACGGAGAACGCGGCGTGGAACTGGGGCAGGATGGTGCGCCCGACGCGCCGCTCGATGCCCGCGCTCTCGACGTTCATCGGGACGTTGCCGAGCGAGAACGCCATGCCGTTGACGAAGATGCCCGCGGCGAGCAGCGGGACGGAGCCCGTCGCGGGGCCGAGGCCGAGCAGCAGGAACGCGACGCCGAACAGGACCGCGGAGACGGCGAACGCGACGCGGCCGCCGAAGCGCGTGACGAAGGGGCCGGCGGCGGTGACCGTGGCGAGCGCACCGACGGCACCCGCGAGCAGCACGACGCCGAGGTCGGCGGGGGTGAGGCCGAGCGCGTCGCGCACCGAGGGGATGCGCGCGAGCCAGCTCGACATCATGCCGCCGTTGAGCGCGAACACGCCCAGCAGGACCCAGCGCGCCCGGGACAGGGCGCGGGGGTCGGACAGGAGGTCGGTCGGTGACTGCGCAGCACCTCCTCGAATCGATTCGATCCGACGGACGAGGGTGCGCTTCGAATCGATTCGAGGCATGGTCACCAGTGTGCGGGTACGCTGGCCGCGCGTCAATCGAGAATCCCGCGCGCGCGGGAGGCAGGGAGCGTGATGAGCGACACCCCCGGGAACCGGGAGCCCGCGGCCGGGCCGTCGGCCCACCGCCCCACGCTCGCGAAGGTCGCCGAGCTCGCCGGCGTCTCCGTCTCGACGGCGTCGCTCGCCTTCTCCGGCGCGGGACCGATCACCCCCGAGACCCGGGCCCGGGTGCTCGACGCGGCGAAGGAGCTCGGGTACACGGGGCCCAACCCGCTCGGCCGCCAGCTCCGGTCGGGGCGGTCCGGCGTCGTGGGCGTCGTCGTCGGCGACCAGCTCCGCCGAGCGTTCCGGGACCCCGTCGCCGTCCAGGTGCTCGACGGCCTCGTCTCGACCCTCGGCGAGAACGGCCTCGGCGTCCTCCTCATCCCCGGCATCCCGTCGGACGACCCGGCCCGCGCCGTCGACCCCCTCGTCGAGAGCGCGGCCATGGACGTCGCCGTCCTCGTGTGGGGCGTGGGGTCGGACGACGCGACGCTCGCCGCGCTCCAGCGGCGCGGCGTGCCCGTCGTCATCGGGGAGGGACGCGCGGTCGAGGGCACCCCGCTCGTCGCGATCCGCGACCGGGTCGGGACGGCCGACGCCGTACGGCACCTCGTCGACCTGGGCCACGCCCGCATCGCGGAGGTCTCGCTCCCCCTCGACAACTCCGACCGCAGCGGGCCGATCGACGCGCGGCGGCTCGCCCAGGTGGACCGTACGCCGACGGCGAACCGGCTCGCGGGCGTGCGGGACGTCGTCGAGCCCGTCGCGAGCTGGGAGACCGAGGCGTCGCTCGTCGAGCACGGCCGCTCCGCGACGCTGGCCCTCCTGGGACGCCCGGGCGCGGACGGGTCGACCGAGCCGGCCGACCCCGCCACCCGACCCACGGCGGTCATCGCCCACTCCGACCTGCTCGCCGCGGGCGCCCTGCTCGCCGCGCGCGAGCTCGGCCTGCGGGTGCCCGACGACGTCTCCGTAGCGGGGTTCGACGGGCTCGACCTGCCCTGGCTCGCCCCGGACGTCCTCACGAGCGTCCACCAGCCGCTCGCCCGCAAGGGCTCCGAGCTCGGTGTCGCCGTCATCCGCCAGCTCGCGGGCGAGAGCCCGACGACGGCCGAGCTCGACGTCGAGCTCGTGGTGGGGACGACGACGGGCCCCGCCCCCACCACCTGACACCGGCGGGTCAGCCGAGGCGACCGGGCTGCAGCGGGTTCGCCCGCGCGGCCGCCATGACGTACCAGGACGTCGCCCCGACGTGCTGCACCTGGAAGTACCCGAACCCGAAGCCCGAGTCGAGCAGGCTCGACGCGGCGACGACGCCGCCGCGGTCCGGCAGCGCCGCGCCGCCCATCGTCTGACCGGCGCCGACGCCCTCCTGCACGCCCTGCACCTCGCGCAGCAGACCCTCGGCCCGGACCCGGTCGTCGTCCCGCTCGCAGCCGCGGCGTCCCCGCCGCCGGTCGTCGCGGTTCCCCCGCCCGCGCGCCCCGCGGTCCGCGAGCGCCGACGCGAGCTGCGCCGTGCCCTCCAGCCACACCCCCTGCTGGTGCACCGGCAGCCCGTTGTACGACGCGCTCGACGTGAGGCTGGCGCTCGAGAACGTCACGCCCTCGACGACCGTCCCGGCGGGGAGCTGCGACACGCCCTCGCCCGCGACGTCCCGTGCGGCCAGCGCGTCGTCCGCCCAGTCGAGCGCGCGGGCGTAGCGGCGCTCGCGCAGCGCGAGCCAGCCCCACGTCTGCGGGTCGAGCGGGAGCGGGTCCCGGTTGATCTCGGTGCCGTCGTTCGTGCCGGTGTACAGGTAGCCGCCGTCGGGCTCCCACATGCGGTCGACGAACGCACGGGCGTGCTCGGCGGCCCGGTCCCAGCGCCGGTCGCGCGTCACGGAGCCGAGCTGGCGGAAGAACGCGACGCAGTCGATGTTGTGCTCGGTCGAGCCGTTGGGGATCGGGACGTTCGCGCCGTCGACGCCGAACGAGAAGCCGCCGAGGGGCGCCCGGGACCACGTGTGCGCGACGATCCACTCGCCGATCCGCAGCGCGGCGTCCCGGTAGCGCGCGTCGCGCGTCGCCGCGTACAGGTGCAGCAGGGCGAT
The DNA here is from genome assembly GCF_024124905.1 of Cellulosimicrobium cellulans. Classification (GTDB taxonomy): domain Bacteria; phylum Actinomycetota; class Actinomycetes; order Actinomycetales; family Cellulomonadaceae; genus Cellulosimicrobium; species Cellulosimicrobium cellulans_G. Next base: position 235,272 of record NZ_JAMXST010000006.1, on the reverse strand, counting down.
GCCGGGCCAGGCCATGTCCCCGACCGCCGTCCCGAGGAAGCCGAACTGCCACCCGACGTTCGCCGTCCCGTCGGGCAGCACGAGGCCGTGCTCCTGCGGCGTGCCGTCGTAGAACGTGTACGGCCCGACGTTGTACGCCTGACGCAGGCGGCCGTCGTCGTGGTCGGGGTCGTTCTCGAGCGCGAACACGAGCCCGTCGCCGAGCGCGCGGGCGCGGTCGAGGTAGCGGCGCCCCGCCGTGAGCGTCGCGAGGACGGCGAGGGCGTTGTCGTAGACGAACGCCGTGGAGAACAGGCCGAGCTGGTCGGCGTAGGACTGCGCGAGCCGCGGGCCGGGGTTGACCTCGGGGTAGGCGTCGGTCGCCGCGGCGAGGAAGCCGTGGGCGCGCTGGACCGACGCCGCGCGGCTCCGCGTCGGGCCACCGGCCGTCTGCCCGACGGCGCCCGCTGCCGCGGGCAGGGTCGCGCCCGGTCGTGCCGCCGCCGGGGTCGCCGTGAGCCCGGCGAGCGCGAGCGCTCCGCCGAGCGCGAGGACGGCGCGACGGTCGAGCCCCCGCGAGGGCGCGGGAGCGGGGTCGAGATCGCGAGGTTCGTGGGGTGCGGCGCGGCCGCCGTGCTGGGTCATGAGCGTCTCCTTCGACGTCGTGAGGTGCGCGACCCACGGTAGTGGGAGCGTTCCCATGGCGAAAGGGGGCGGGCCGTGGCGAACGATGTCGAAATCTGCGCTCCGGTCTCGGCACGAGACTCAACCTTCCGGCGCGGCCACGCGTGTGACAGTCATGACCGTGAACGCGATCGCCCTCTCGGCCGACGACGAGCCCGACGAGAGCCCACCCCCGGACGCCGTCCTCCCCGTCGTGCGCGCCGTCACCTCGCACGAGCAGGAGTTCAGCGACTTCATGGCGAGCGCCGCACCGCGGCTCGCGCGCACCGCGTGGCTGCTGTGCGGCGACGTGCACCTGGCCGACGAGCTCGTCCAGCAGGCACTCACCCGGACGTACCTGCACTGGCGCACGGCGCGCGAGCGCGACCCGTACGCCTACGCCCGCCGCACGCTCGCGAACCTGCGGGTCGACACGTGGCGCCGCCGACGCCGCGAGGTGCTCGTCGCCCCGCCCGACCTCCCCGAGACCGCGAGCGACGCCCGGGCCGACCAGCACGCCGAGCGGGACGTCCTCGTCCGCGCGCTCGCGACGCTCACGGCCCGCCAGCGCCGGATCGTCGTGCTGCGCCACCTCGTCGGGCTGAGCGAGAGAGAGGTCGCGGACGACCTCGGCGTCTCCGTCGGCACCGTCAAGTCCACGGCGTCGCGCGGGCTCGCCCAGCTCCGCTCGGTCCTCGGCGCCGCCGATCCCGCCGACGCGCGGGGCGGTGCGCTGCGCACCGCCCGCCTGCCGCACCACCCGACCAGCGACCAGACCGACAGGAGGCAGCCATGACCGGCACCCTTCCGACCGACGACGAGACGTTCGTCCACGCGCTCCGTGCGCGGGTCGACACGCTCGCCCCCCGCATCGACGTCGACACCGACCGCGTGCTCCCGACGGCCCGTCGCACCCGACGGCGGCGCCGCACCCTGGTCTCGGGCCTGTGCGCGCTCGCGGTCGTCGCCGGCGGGGTGGGCGCGGCGAGCTACTGGGCGGAGCCCAGTCCCACCCATCCCTCGCAGCTCGCCCCGGCGAGCGGCGGCGACGCCGCGGCCCTGGGTCCCGACGGGAGACCGCAGGGCAACGGACCCTCCGACGGGCCGTACTGGCGCGTCCGGACCCTGACGACCACGACGAACACGACCAGCGACGGACGGACGGAAGAGAGCACGCAGGGCATCACGTACTGGACCGCCCGCGACCCGGAGGGCGACTCGTACCGAGCGTTGGAAGGCGACGAGGCCCTGGAGCCCTGGCCCGGCTCGACGTTCGGGTCGCTCGTCGTCGACGGGGAGCTCGTCCGGCTCAGCTGGGACGCGCTCGCCACGCTCCCGACGGACCCCGCGGAGCTCGACGCGCTCCTGCGCGACAGCATCCGGGCGGAGCTCGGGTCGGTGAACGAGGACGCGCTCGCCCAGAAGACGTGGAACCTCCTCACGAGCGGGCCGACCTCGCCCGCCGTGCGCGACGGGCTCTGGGCCACCCTGAACGGGCTGACGGGCAGCACCCCGTTGGGTGCCGTCCAGGACACGCAGGGTCGCACCGGAGAGGGTCTCGAGTGGGTGGGCGAGGACCAGAGCAACCGGATCGTGCGCCTCGTCTACGACACCACCGAGCACCGCTTCCTCGAGCTCACCTTCGACGTCGACCTCGGCACGTCCGGCTCCGAGCCCACCGCCGACGACCCGACCGCGGGGACGAGCGACGAGGGTGCCGCGCTGCAGCACGTCGTGGAGCACACCACGTACCTCGACGAGGGGGAGGTCGCCGGGCCGCCCCGGGAGAGCGGCGGCCCCGACTGCTGGGAGACCTGCTGAGTCCGAGCGGGACGACGAGGGCGCCGCACCCGGCCGGGTGCGGCGCCCTCGTGGCGTCGGGAGCGCGGGGTCGCCCGAGGCGACCTCGGGTCAGAGGCGGACGACGGCCTGCGTCTTGCCGAGGACGCGCGCACCCTCGAACGTGACCGTGAGGTCGACGCGGACGGTGCCGGCGTCGGCGTCCACGGCGCCGACGGTGCCGGTGACCTCCAGCGTCGCGACGCCGGGGTTCGGCACGGCCACGGGGCGCGTGAAGCGCGTCTGGTAGTCGACGACGGCGCCCGGGTCACCGGCCCAGTCCTCGACCAGCGCGACGGCGGCGCCCATGGTGAACATGCCGTGCGCGATGACGCCCGGCAGACCGACCTCCGTCGCGAAGGCGTCGTTCCAGTGGATCGGGTTGAAGTCGCCGCTCGCGCCGGCGTAGCGGACGAGGCGCGCGCGGTCGACCTCGACCGTGCGCGTCCCGATCACGTCGCCGACGGAGAGGTCGGCGAGGACGGGGCGAGTGACGTCGGTGCTCATGCGCCCTCCCCGCGGACGGCGAGGGTGGAGGTGACGGTCGAGACCGGCTCGGTACCGCCGTCGGGCAGGAGCGCGGCGATCTCGCAGCGCGTGGTGACCATGGCGAGGCCGGCTCGCTCGACGATCGAGTCCACGTGCAGCACGGTCACGAGCTCGTCGCCCGCGACGATCGGCCGGTGGTGCGTGAAGCGCTCGTCCGCGTGGACGACGCGCGAGAAGTCGATGCCCGCCTCCGGGTCCTCGATGAGCTGCCCCTCCGCCCGCTGGGCGACGACGACCGCGAAGGTCGGAGGTGCGACGAGGTCCGGATAGCCAGCACCCCGCGCCGCCACGAGGTCATGGTGCACGGGGTGGGTGGCGCCGACGGCGCCGGAGAACTCGCGCAGCTTCTCGCGTCCCACCGAGTACGGCGCGTTGGCGGGGTACTCGCGGCCGACGTAGGCCAGGTTGACGCTCACTGCGGTGCGCGGGCGCGGAGCCGGAGGCTCAGCGGGTCTCGCGGTGCGCGGTGTGCTTGCCGCAGCGCGGGCAGAACTTCGCGAGCTCCAGGCGGTCCGGGTCGTTGCGACGGTTCTTCTTCGTGATGTAGTTGCGCTCCTTGCAGTCCACGCAGGCCAGCGTGATCTTGGGGCGAACGTCAGCGCTCTTGCTTGCCACGGTAGTGAGCCACCTCTCGCGCCTCCGGAGGGCGCATGTGCTGTGCAGGTCGCACGACGCCGGCCGCCGTGCGAGGTTGTCGAAAGTGGTAGCGGAGGCGGGGATCGAACCCGCGACCTCACGATTATGAGTCGTGCGCTCTAACCATCTGAGCTACCCCGCCGCGTGACTGAACGCGAGGCCGTCTCGCAGTATTCCAGCAAGACGGCCCCGCGTCACCACAGAGCCCCGAAAGGGAATCGAACCCTTGACCTTCTCCTTACCATGGAGATGCTCTGCCGACTGAGCTATCGGGGCAGCGCGGAAAACTCTACACGGAACACGGCGTCGAACGAAATCGGCGCCGTTCCGCCGTTCCTGGGCCCTCCGGCCTCGCTCTCCACCGGCGTCGCGCGCCGTCCGGGACGACGACGACGGGGCGCCACCCGTAGGTGACGCCCCGCCGTTCCGGTGGCAGGTGAGGGATTCGAACCCCCGAAGGCTGAGCCGTCTGATTTACAGTCAGATCCCTTTGGCCGCTCGGGCAACCTGCCGTGTGGAGTTGTCGCTCGCCGAGAGCGGCTGCACCAGGTGCAGCCCCTGCCGTGCGGGCGTGCCAACGATACAGCCCGACCGGACCAGGTGCGAAATCCGCCTGTGGGCACCCGTCCGTAGAGTGGTGCGGTGACCCACCCCTCCCCCGCGCCGGACCACCTCCCCGGCACCGGGACCCCCGGCCCCGCCCCCACCGCCGCACCGTCCGCGCCCGCTCCAGCCGCGCCGTCGGGCCCCCCGCGCGGCGCCCCCGCCCCGACCGACCGCTGGGGCCTCCTGCTCGGTGCCGGCGCGTTCTTCCTCTGGGGCGCGATGCCCCTGTACTTCCCGCTCCTGGAGCCGGCGGCGCCGCTCGAGATCATCGCGCACCGGGTCGTGTGGAGCCTGCTCTTCTGCCTCGTGCTCCTCGCCGCGACGCGCCAGCTCGGCGGGTTCGTCACCGCGCTGCGCACCCCGCGCACGCTCGGCGTGCTCGCCGTCGCCGCCGTCCTCATCGTGACCAACTGGACCGTCTACGTGTACGGCGTGCTCAGCGGCCACGTGCTCGACGCCGCGCTCGGGTACTTCATCAACCCGCTCGTCACGGTCCTGCTCGCCGTCGCCGTGCTGCGCGAGCGGCTGCGCCCGGCGCAGTGGGCGGCCGTCGGCATCGGCGTCGCCGCCGTGGTCGTCATCAGCACCGGCTCGGGAGGGCTGCCGTGGATCGCGCTCGCGCTCGCGGCCTCGTTCGGCCTCTACGGCCTCGTGAAGAACCGCGTGGGCCGGACGGTCGAGGCGCTGCCGGGCCTCGCCGTGGAGACGGCCGTGCTCACCCCCGTCGCCCTGGCGTACCTGGTCTGGCTCGGCACGACGGGCGCCGGCACGTTCGGCGCCGAGGGGACCGGCCACGCGCTCCTGCTGGCGTCCGCCGGGATCGTCACGGCCCTGCCGCTGCTCCTCTTCAGCGCCGCCGCGCGACGGCTCCCGCTGAGCGTCGTCGGGCTCCTGCAGTACCTCGGCCCGGCGCTGCAGTTCCTCGTCGGCCTCCTCGTGTTCCACGAGCCCATGTCGCCGACCCGGTGGGCCGGCTTCGGGCTCGTGTGGGCCGCGCTCGTCGTGCTCTCCGTCGACGGGCTGCGGGCGGCGCGCGCGACGCGTCTCGCGACCCGAGCCTGAGCCCGCTCGACTACGGTGGGACCCAGCACCCGTTCCGGCCCGAGAGAGGACCACCCATGGCCGACTCGTCGTTCGACATCGTGAGCAAGGTCGACCGCCAGGAGGTCGACAACGCGCTGAACCAGGCGGCCAAGGAGGTCGCGCAGCGCTACGACTTCCGCAACGTCGGCGCGTCGATCGCGTGGAGCGGCGAGAGCATCGTGATGACCGCCAACTCGGCCGAGCGCGTGCTCGCCATCCTCGACGTCTTCGAGACCAAGCTCATCAAGCGCGGCATCTCCCTCAAGTCCCTCGACACGGGCGACAAGGAGCCCAAGGCGTCGGGCAAGGAGTACCGCCTCGCGGCGACCCTCAAGGAGGGCCTGTCGAGCGAGAACGCGAAGAAGATCACCAAGATCATCCGCGACGAGGCGCCCAAAGCCGTCAAGACCCAGATCACGGGCGACGAGGTCCGCGTGACGAGCAAGTCGCGCGACGACCTGCAGGCCGTCATCGCGCTGCTCAAGAGCGCCGACCTCGACGTCGCGCTGCAGTTCACGAACTACCGGTAGCGCTCGCCGTGACCCTGCGCGACGGCGGCGCGTCCCCGGTCGCACCGGGTCGCCCTGCCGCGTCGTCGAGCGCGCTCCCGCGCGTCGTCGCGACGGACCTCGACGGCACGCTCCTGCGGTCCGACGGGACCGTCTCGGAGCGCACGCGCGCCGCGCTGCGCGCCGCCGAGGACGCCGGGGTGGAGGTGGTGTTCGTCACGGCGCGCCCGCCGCGCTGGCTCGACCAGCTCGCCGACGTCGTCGGCGGGCACGGGCACGTCATCTGCCTCGGCGGCGCGGCCGTGTGGGACCTGGCCACCGCGAGCCCGCTCGACGTGTGCGGCTTCGCCCCGGACGAGGCGGCCGCGCTCGTCGCCGACCTGCGCGCCGCCGTGCCGGGCGTCGCGCTCGCGTTCGAGAGAGTCGACGGGCCGACGTTCGACCCGGGCTTCCGCTCCACCCCGGACGACGACGCGGACGTCGTCGCCGCGGTCGAGTCGACGCTCGCCGCCCCCGGCGCCACCCCCGGCACCGGCCCCCGGCAGCCCGTCGGCAAGATCCTCGCGCGGGACCCCGGCGCGCCGGTCGAGGACGCCCCCGCGACGCAGCCCGTCGTCGTCGCGGACGGGCAGACGACGGCGCAGGAGACGTTCTTCGCGCGCGTGCGCGACGCGGTCGGCGACCGGGCGCACCTCGCCTACTCCGGGGCGGCGGGCCTCGCCGAGCTGCTCGCCCCGGCCGTGACGAAGGACGCCGCGCTCGCGCGCTGGTGCGACCGGCTCGGCGTCGACGCCCGCGACGTCTGGGCGTTCGGGGACATGCCCAACGACCTGCCCATGCTGCGCTGGGCGGGCCGCTCGTTCGCCGTCGCGAACGCGCACCCCGACGTCCTGGCCGCGGCGACCGACCGCACCGCCGCGAACGACGACGACGGCGTCGCCGCCGTCCTCCTCGACGCGCTGGGGGTCAGCGCGCCGGGCGGCGCCTCCGCGCCGTGACCGCCAGCCCGACGTGGAGGGCGACCGCGACGTACGCGGCGAGCAGGCCGACCCAGCCCTGGGCGAGCGCCTGGTCGTCGAGGACGCGCCACGTGCCGACGGCCGCCCCGACGGCGGTGAAGACGCCCACGACGACGTAGAGCGCCGTCTCGCGCGCGACCGGGCCGGGCGCGCGCCGCGTCAGCGCGAGACCGACCGCGGCGGACAGGCACGCGAGACCCGAGACCGTCACGGCGGTGACCACGTCGTCGACAATCCACCCGTGGCCGTGCCGTTGGCGCAGCACGAGCGTGGGCCCGCCGACGGCGAGGAGCACGAGGGCGAGGTCGCGCGCGAGATGCGTTCGGCGGCGGGGCACGGGGTCATCGTGCCACCTGCCCCGCGCGTCGGCGCTGCGCGTCTGCCGCGCCCGTGGCCCCGCCCGGCACGCCGCCCCGCGCCCGTCAGTGGTAGGTGATGCCGCCGTAGCCCGGGCCGTGGCCGGCCATCGTCTCGAGCCGCTTGATGCGCTCCGCCATCAGGGGGTGGGTCGCGAACATCTTGGCGACGCCCGCACCACGGAACGGGTTCGCGATCATGAGGTGCGAGACGTCCACGAGGTCGCGGTTCTGCGGGAGCGGGGCCCGCTGCGTGCCCGCGTCGAGCTTGCGCAGCGCGGACGCGAGGGCGAGCGGGTCGCCCGTGAGCTTCGCGCCGTCCTCGTCGGCGTCGTACTCGCGCGTGCGCGAGATGGCGAGCTGGATCAGCATCGCCGCGACGGGCGCGAGGACGACCATCGCGATCGCCGCGAGCGGGTTGCCGCCGCGGTCGCGGTCACCGCCGAAGATCAGCAGGAACTGCGCGAGCGACGTGATCACGCCTGCCAGCGCGCCCGCGACCGACGACGTGAGGATGTCGCGGTTGTACACGTGCATGAGCTCGTGCCCGAGCACCCCGCGCAGCTCGCGCTCGTCGAGGAGGCGCAGGATGCCCTCCGTGCAGCACACGGCCGCGTTCCTGGGGTTGCGGCCCGTCGCGAACGCGTTGGGCGCCTGCGTCGGCGAGACGTAGAGGCGGGGCATCGGCTGGCGCGCCTCCGTCGAGAGCTCGCGCACGATCCGGTACATCGCGGGCTGCTCGAGCTCGCTCACGGGGCGCGCGTGCATCGCGCGGATCGCGATCTTGTCGGAGTTCCAGTACCCGTAGAACGTCGTCACGAGCCCGATGCCGACGAACAGCCACAGCAGGTTCGCCCTGGCGCCGAACAGCGCCCAGAGGCCGAGGACGATGGCCCACATGACGCCGAACAGGCCGGCCGTCTTGAGACCGTTGAAGTGCTGACGCCCCACGCTGTGCTCCCTTCCGCGCCCCGGGCACCCGCGTGGTCCGCCGGGCACCCGACGGGCGCCGACCCCGTCGACGCCCACCTGATGAACGCCCGAGGCGACCGTCCCGTTCCCGGGCACGACGACGACGGCGCCCCACCCGGAGCGGGTGGGGCGCCGTCGTGCTCAGGTGCTCGGGCGCGACCGCCGGGTCAGCCGACCTGCGTCTCGCCGCGCGCCACGCGGATCATGTCCTCGCGCGGCACGACCTTGATGCGCTCGCGCCCGTGCGGCTCGCCGAGGGAGCGCTCGTACGCGTCGAGCAGCTCCCAGCCGGACCACTCGATGTGGTCGACGCCGCGCTCGCGGAGGAACTCCACGACGGCCTCGGGGTCCCCGAGCGGGGCGACGCGCCCCGCCGCGAGGTCCGCGGCCGCGACGTCGCCGCCGTCGCCCGCACCGGTGACGTCCTCGACGAGGTGGCGGATCGTCTCGGAGGCGTCCGACTTGGTGTGGCCGATGAGGCCGACGGGGCCGCGCTTGATCCAGCCCGTCGCGTACACGCCGGGGATGTGCTCGCCGTCGATGTCGATGACCCGGCCCTCGCGGTTCGGGATGACGCCCTTGAGCTCGTCGAACGGGATCTCCGGCAGCGGCGACCCGAAGTAGCCGACCGCGCGGTACACGGCCTGCACGGGCCACTCGTGGAACTCGCCCGTGCCGGAGACGGTGCCGTCGCCGTTGAGCCGCGTGCGCTCGGTGCGCAGCGCCTCGACCTTGCCGTCGCCGAGGACCGCCGCCGGCGCGTGGAGGAAGTGCAGGTGCAGGCGGCGCGACGCCGTGTTCTCGCTCGGGTCCTTGAGCGTCCAGTCCGTGAGGGTCTTGACGACCTGCTTGGTCTGGTTGGACGAGCTGATGGCCGCCATCGACCCCTCGTCGAACTCGAAGTCCTCCGGGTACACGATGACGTCGACGTCGGGGACGTGGCCCAGCTCCCGCAGCTCGAGCGGCGAGAACTTGGCCTGCGCCGGCCCTCGGCGGGCGAAGACGTGCACGTCCGTGACCGGCGAGGCCTTGAGGATCTCGTAGACGTTCTGCGGGACCTCGGTCGGCAGCAGGTCGTCCGCGTGCTTGGCGAGCACGCGCGCGACGTCGAGCGCCACGTTGCCGGCCCCGACGACCGCGACCTGCTGCGCCTCGAGCGGCCACGTGCGCGGGACGTCGGGGTGGCCGTCGTACCAGGACACGAAGTCGGCCGCGCCGTACGAGCCCGGCAGGTCGATGCCCTCGATCGGCAGGGCCGCGTCGCGGATCGATCCCGTGGAGAAGATCACCGCGTCGTAGTACTGGCGCAGGTCGTCCAGCTTGAGGTCGACGCCGTAGTCCACGTTCGCGAGCAGGCGGATGTCGCCGCGGCTCAGCACCTTGTGGAGCGCCACGATGATCTGCTTGATGCGCGGGTGGTCCGGCGCGACGCCGTAGCGCACGAGGCCGAACGGCGCAGGCAGACGCTCGAACAGGTCGATGCTCACGTCGAGGTCGGTCTTGGACAGGATGTCCGCGGCGTAGATCCCGGCGGGACCAGCGCCGACGATCGCGACGCGCAGTGGACGGATGCTGCTCACAGGACGGTGCGCCTTCCGGTCGAGGACGGGGGTCTCTCCCGCGCGGCCGACGGGCCGTTCCGCGTCGACCGGAGTGGGTACCGGCCGCAGGAGACCTCTCGATTGTACGACTGGGGTGAGGGTCGCCTCACTCGGGCCCTCTCCTCCATGACCAGGGTCTCACCGGTCTCGCCTGGTGGATACCTCGTCTTGTGATCCGGGCGAATGTAACGCCGGGTCAGCGGTCGACGCACAGGCTCTCCTGGATCGCGCGGATCTCCGCCGCGGCCCACGGGTGCTGGAGGAGCGTGCACGTCCCCGTCGTCTGGACGAGGTCGGCCACCGGCCCGCGCGGGACGACGACCGTCCGCACCGACTGCACCAGCACCGCTCCCCCGCCGCCCTTGAAGGACGCCTCGACCCACCGCCCCGGCAGGCCGTCCACGTCCACGTCGCCGCCGTCGAGCTGACGCAGCCGCGGCAGCGGCTTGAGCTTGCGCAGCACCTCGGCGTGCGCGTCGTCGAGCGTCTGCTCGGCCCGGATGCGCGAGACCACGACGATGACGTTCGGGTTGAACTCCCCCTCCTCGACCTCGCGCCCGAGCGCGAGCGGCAGGGCGACGTGGGGCAGCGGGACCCAGCGGTCGGGCGCGTCGAGCCGCACCCCCACGGGCGCGGGGAAGTCGTCGCTCGGGTAGCGCAGCTCGGCCATGCGTCAGGTCCTCTCGGTCGCTCTCGTCGCGCGCCGGCGGCGCGGGGCGCGCCAGCAGTCTCGCAGACCGTCGGACCACCGACCGCCCGGCCGCCCGTCAGCGCGCCACGTCCGACCCCGGGCACACGGAGGGCGCGGGACCCGTCCCGGGTCCCGCGCCCTGCGTGGAGCTCAGCGGATCAGCTGTTCGAAGCCTGCTCCTGCTGCTGCGCGTTCTGCGTGGCCTTCTGGCCCGCGTCCGTCAGCGTCTGCGCGACGTTGTTGAGCTGCGTCTGCGCGGCCGGCCAGTCGCTGCCCTTGAACTGCTGGGCGTCGGGGCCCTCCCACGGCACGCTCTGGATCTGCGAGTTCAGGTTCTGCATGGTCGTGCGGATCTCGTCCGCCTTCTGCTGCAGCGTCTGACCGAGCCCACGCAGCTCCTCGACGTTCGCGCCCCACATGCCACCAGCCATGGTGTTCTCCTTCTGTGTCTCGACCCCCACCCTGCGTGGACGTCGTCCCGTTGTCGATGGCCCTACTCAACCATCGGCCCGCGAGCCCCGTCGATGGGGAGGTGTCCCCATGAGGTCCCCACGGGCGTCACGTCGCTACCGCGGGAGCGCGACGTGCAGCTTGCGCGCCCTCCCGGAGACGACGAGGAAGCCTCGTCCCGGCGGGAAGTCCGCGCGCCGGATCCGGCCGAGACCGGTCCCGAGCAACGTGTCGCCGTCGAGGTCGCCCGGCGTGAGGAGCAGACCGCTGCGACCCGCCTTGAACGGCTGCGCGATGGCCCACGCCTGCCCCCAGGTCGACGACTCGGCCTCGCCCACGACGAGCTGCTCGGCACGCGTGGCGGCCCGCACGAACGCGACGAGCGGCTGCTCCGCCGGCGTCCCCGTGAACTCCGTCACCGACTCGACGAGCACGGTGAGCGCACCGGGCCGCAGCGACCCGCCGTCGAGCGCCTGCGTGAGCGACTCGAGGAGCGTCACGACCTCCTCGGGCGACGTCGCCGCCGTGTCCCACGCGTCGAGCGCCGAGATGCTCGTGCGGCGCGGCGAGAGGTACACGACCCGGCCCGCGCGCGCCCGGCGCACCGCCTGGGCGATGGTGACGAGCGCCGTCGTGCGACCGCCCCCGGGCGGACCCGAGAGCATGAACGTCCCCCGGGCGGGCAGCGCCACCGGGGCGATGTCGAGGTCGTCGAGACCGATGGTCGGCCGGCCCCCCGTGACCTCGGGCAGCGTGTCCAGCGCGAAGCTGTCGGGCAGCCGCTCGACGCCCGGCGCCTGCTGGATGCCGAGGCGCGTCATCGCGTCGCGCAGCTTGCCCAGCTCGCGCGCCTGCAGCGCCACGTTCGGGTCGCCGCCCAGGACCGCGATCTGGACCTCGTTCTCGTCGAGCACACCGCGGCCGGGCGGGGACGTGAGCGACAGGACGTCCTTGGGGACGCCGAGCGTCAGGTAGTCGTCCTCGCTCGCCAGGCGCAGCACGAGCCGCTTCTGGATCGTCGACCCCAGCGACGTCGGGACCGACGCCGCGCGGTCGCCCGCGACGACGACGTGCACGCCGACCTGGCGGCCGTCGGTCGCGATCGCCGTGAACGCGCCCCACACGGGGAACGCGTGCGCGGGCCGGAACTCGTAGGACTCGCGGAACGCGCCGATCCCGTCGACCAGCAGCAGGATGCGCGGCTCGTCGGGGGCGTTCGCGAGGCGCCGGTACTCGTCGAGGCTGCCCGCACGGACCGAGGCGTACCGGGCCGAGCGCTCGTCGACGAGGTCGCGCAGCGTGCGCAGCACGCGCTGGACGCGCTCCTCGTCGTCGCCCGCGATGACCGCGCCGACGTGGGGCAGGTCCTCGAGCATGCGCAGGCCGCTCGCGCCCGCGTCGATCGCGTAGACCTGGACGGGGCCGCCGCGCGCCGTGATCGCCGCGGAGACGGCGATCGTCCGCAGGGTCGCGCTCTTGCCCGAGCCGCCCGTGCCGTAGATCGCCATGTTGCCGTCGCGGTCGGGCTCGTAGAAGACCGTGGGCTGCGCCTGGGTCGTCGGGTCGTCCTCCACGCCGAGGAGGAGCATCGTGTCGGTGCGCGGGTTGGGCAGCCGCGCGAGGTCGTAGGTCGGGGCGAGCTCGGCCAGCCAGGGCTTGCGCGGCATCGGGACCGCGGCCTCCGTCGCGGCCCGCGAGATCGTCGCGACCACTCGGGCGATGTCGTTGGGACCCGGGTCGGTGACCTCCTCGACCTCGGGCTCGGGCAGCTCCCAGCGGATGTCGGAGCCGAACGCCATCTCCTGGACGTCGATGCGGGGCCGCTCGGGGCGCGAGGTCGTCCATCCGCCCGCGTAGCCGGTCTGGAACGGCGTGATACGCCCGGGGCCGGTCTTCACGGCGCCGCGGCCCGGGATCGACGGGTCGAAGTGCGCGGCCATCGGGATGCCGAGGATGTCCGTCGAGTCGTCCTCGTCGGCCATGCGCAGCGCGACGCGCAGGTTCGTGTTCGCGCGCAGGTTGTCCTTGATGACGCCGGCCGGACGCTGCGTCGCGAGGATGAGGTGCAGGCCGAGCGAGCGACCACGCTGGGCGACGTCCACGACGCCGTCGACGAACTCCGGGACCTCGTTGACGAGGGCCGCGAACTCGTCGACCACGATGAGCAGGCTCGGCGGCGCGTCGGGGTCGCCGGTCCGCTCCAGCGAGGCGAGGTCCTTGGCCTTCTTCCGGTTGAGCAGGTGCTCGCGGTAGCGCAGCTCGGCGCGCAGCGACGTGAGGGCGCGGCGCACCAGGTGCGGCGACAGGTCGGTGACGAGGCCGACGGTGTGCGGGAGGTGCACGCAGTCCGCGAACGCGGCGCCGCCCTTGTAGTCGACGAAGAGGAACGTCACGCGGTCCGGGCTGTGGGCGGCGGCCATGCCGAGCACCCAGGACTGGAGGAACTCCGACTTGCCCGCACCGGTCGTACCGCCCACGAGCGCGTGCGGGCCCTGCGTGCGCAGGTCGAGGTAGAGGGGCTCCGTCCCCGAGTGCCCGACGAGGCCGCGCAGGTTCGTCGGCGCCTTGCGCCGCACGGGCGGCGAGCCGTCGCGCGGCGTCAGGGAGCCGTTCTCGCGCCACGCGTCGATGAGGCGGCCCGGGTCCTCGGCCAGCGCGGTACCCGCGAGCGTGAGGTACGAGACCGAGCGCGGGAGGTCGGAGTCGTCGTCGACGGGCGCGCCGACGTCGACCACCGGGGCCAGGATGCGCGCCACCTCGTGGGCCGTCGCGAGGTCCACCGTCTCGCACGCCACGGGGAACGACAGGCGGCCGACCCGGACCTCGCCGCTCGTGGCGCCCGCGGTGGCACCCGGCGCGGCCGCGGCGTCGACGGTGTCCACGAGGACGAACGTGCGGCACGCGGCCGGGAGCTGCTCTACCGAGGGGGCGACCCAGACGACGTGCACGCCCGCGTCCGCGCCGCGCTCCACGAGGCGCGTGAGGCGCGAGCGGTCCACCGGGGCGTCGTCCTCGACGAGCACGACGACGGTCGGCAGCACCGGCTTGGGCGTGTCCTCGCCCTCCTCGGGGTCGATCGGCCCGCGCAGCTCGGCGTGCGTGTCGAGGTCTGCCCCGCGCGCCTCGACCAGGTCCTCGAGCTGCGACAGCAGCGCCTGCGCGGCGCCCGGGTTGTCGGCCAGGTGGTCGCCACCCAGCGGGCTGTGCGGCGACCCGGTGTGCGGCAGCCACTCGAGCCACTCCCAGTCGGCGCGCGAGCGCTGCGACGTCATGGCCGCGAGCACGAGCTCCGACGGCGAGTGCAGGCCCGCGAGCTGGACGAGGATCCCGCGCGCGACGGCGTCGACCGCGGACCCCGCACCGGCGACGCCGAGCGCGCCGTCCGTGCGCAGGCGCGCGACGACCGGGACGCCCGAGATCGTCGCGCACTGGGCGTGCAGCTTCTCCAGCTCGTTCCAGTACTCCGGCAGCGTGTTGTTCTCGCCCGGCTGCTCGAGCTGGGTGCGCGACGGCGCGGCGCCGAGCCCGATGCGGACCGTCAGGAACGCGTCGTGCTCCGGGCGGTGCGTCCACATCAGCCCGCCGAGGCGCCGGACCGCGTCGACCGTGTCGCCCACCGACGGCGCCTCCGAGAGGCGCACGGCGCGCTCGACGGCGTGCGTGCGGTCGATCGTCTCGCGCATCGCGACGACCCCCGCCTCGAACTGCTCGCGCTGCGCCTTGAGCTTGCGCCTCGCCTGCACCTTCTGGTCGAGGTAGTTACCGAGCATGAGGATCGGGCTCAGGCCGACGAAGACGATCGACAGGACGTTGCGCGTGACGGAGTAGAGGATCGCGCCCATGAGGAGCGGCGCGACCATGGCCAGGTAGGGGAAGCGCTGCGGCTCCGGCGGCTGCGGCGGCTTGGGCGCCTTGAGCTTGCGCTCGGGGAAGCGCGCGACGACGCGCGGGGACCGGTTGAACTCGACGACCGGGCTCGTCGGCGCGAGGCTCGTCGTGCGGTGCAGCGCGACGACGGACACGACCGTGCTGCCGATCGTCACCGTGTCCGACGACGTGAGCGTCGAGCGCGTCATGCGCTGGCCGCCCATGACGAGCCCGTTGGCCGAGTTGGTGTCCGTGATCTCGATCGTCTCGCCGACCGTGAGGCGGGCGTGCCGCTTGGAGATCTGCGGGTCGCTCAGCCGGATGTCCATGTTGCGGTCGCGGCCGAGGTAGCTCGTCCCCACGGGCAGCGGGAACTCGCGCCCCGCGTCCGGCCCCTCGAGCACGCGCAGGACGGCGACGGCCGCTCCGCGGTCCTGCCCAGGCGCGTCGAACTGCTCGGAGACGCGCACGATCGACACCGTCGACCCGGACCGCAGCCCCGCCTCGGTGAGGTCGCTCGTCGGGGACAGCACGCGCCCCTGCCCGGACCCCGACGGCGCGGTGCCGACCTGGAGCGTGAGCCGGTCCGGGACGGCGGTGCCCGACCGGGTGGGGTCGCCCGCGAACAGCGCCTCGGCGACGTCGCGCACCGTGGCCGTCGCGTCCGCCGTGACGGCGACGTTGGTCGTGCTGGCGTCAGGGCGGTGCAGCGTGAGCTTGATTCGCACGGAGTTTCCTGTTCAGGTCCGGGGAGAGGGACGGGCAGGTGGGATGCCACGACGGTCGGCGGCGCCGGGGAGGGCGCGACCGGGCGGGGCGCGCGTCGGGCGCGCCCGCCGGGACCCGCGGGGTCAGCCGTCGTCGGTGAGGTCGAGCAGGGGCAGGTCGGCCGAGGTCACGAGGCGCGACGCCACCGCGTACTCAACGAGGCGCGCACGGCGGTTCGTCGCCAGCGCTCCGGGCCCGCCGCGCAGGCCCTTGACCCCGATCCGGTCGAGCTTGTCGCACACGTTGTCGAGCTTGCGGTTGAAGCGCGTCGTCGCCCAGCCCAGGCGGGCAGCGGCCGCGGCCGACGACGGGATCTCCGACAGGCCGGTGCCGTCGCGTCGCAGCATCGGCTCGGCCAGCGCCACGATGAGCTGCTTCTGGCTCGTCGTGAAGGTGATCATGCCGATGGTCGTCGCGCCGCCCGACTCCGTGTCCTCGGAGCGGATCTCCTGGTACGGCGCCCCGTGCAGCTGCGCGGTGAGCTCGTACGTGGTCGGCCCGGCCGTGAACACGATCGACGTCGTGGGGAAGACGATCGGAAGGCGGTTGCCCGGCGAGAGCCAGGACTGCACCCCGCCACCCGAGTCGCACACCGTCGCGGAGATGAGCGTCCCGACGTTGGCGAGCCACCAGATGCCGCCCTCGTGCGAGATGCGCAGGAAGCGGCGGTGCAGGTACGGGTTGTCCTCGATCGCGAGGTCGCCGTCCCGCCCGATGTCGAACGGGTCGCCGTCCACGGACGGGCGGAACCACTCCCCGCAGAACTCGACCGCGAGCTCGCTCACGCCGCTCCCTCCGCCGTCACGCACACCTTCCCGGGCGCCGCGGACGGCCGACCGTCCCGGAGCACGACGACCTCGATGCAGACCTTCTCGCCCGGCTTCGCCCGGAGCTCGACGGTCGTCTCGTCGAAGATCTCCTTGTAGGGGGTCTCCTCGATGGGGTCCAGCTTCTTCCAGGCGAACGAGTCGCCGTCCTGCGCCTTGTCCGAGTCGTACCGCCACGTGAACGTGGCGACCTCGCGCGCCGGGTCGTAGGTGCCCACGAGATCGTTCACGGGCGGGACGAGGTCGCCGAGGTTGTCCGACGGCAGGAAGTCGTCGTCCGTGGCGGCCGTCTCCTCGCCGCCCCCGCCGGTGTCCGTGTCGTCCACGGGGGCGTCCGGCCGCAGCAGGAAGAACCCGCCGACCGCGACCGCGACCCCGACGACGCCGGCGAGCGTCGCCCACAGCGCGCCGCGGACCGACCGCTCCTCCGCGGGCGCGGCGGCCGGTCCGCCGTCCTCCGGCCCGGTGGGCCGGTGGACGGTGTCCTCGACGGGCGGCTGGCCCCAGGCCCCCGGGCGCCGGGCGCCGGGGTACATTCGGGACGGGTCCGTGAGCTCGGCGACGGGCGCGTGCCCGCCGGCGCCGACGACGGAGGTCGGTGCGGTGCCCGCGGTGTGCGCGGGCGCGCCCTGGTTCCAGGCCGCGGGCGCGTAGGGCTGCTGCGGGGCGCGCGGTCCCGGCTGCTGCTGCGGGGCGGCCGGTCCGGGCGCGACGGTCTGGCCGGGCCACGGCGCGCCCGGCTGACCCGGCCGCAGCGGCGTCGTGGGCTGGGTCGGCCGGCTCGGGGCGACGGGCCCCGACGACGTCCCGCCCGGACCCGAGGGGTCGATCGACACGACCTGCCGCAGGCGGGTCCCGGCGTCGTCGTCCGGCTCCTCCTCCTGCACGTGGCCCGAGTCGTCGAGCAGGTCGATCGGGGTGACCGCGTACGACAGCTCGTTCTGCACCTGCTGGAGGGCGCGCGCGAACGCGAGGACCGTCGGGTAGCGCGACCCGGGGTTCTTCTCCATCGCCGTCGCGAGCACGCGCTCGAGCGAGGCCGGGACGTCCGTGCGGCCCGTCGGGGGCAGCGGCGAGGTCTCGATGCGGGAGATGAGGTTGGCGCTCGAGTTGGAGCCGCCGGGCACCTCGAACGGCGTCCGGCCCGCGAGCAGCGTGTACGTCGTCGCCGCGAGCGCCCAGACGTCGGTCGCGATCCCGCTGCGGGGCGGCTCGGCGAACGACTCGGGCGGGGACCACGGGATCGACATGCCCTCGGCGCGCGCGGCGTCGTCGACCGTCGAGGAGATGCCGAAGTCCGTGAGCGCCGGGTGGCCGTACTCGGTGACCAGGATGTTCGCCGGCTTGATGTCGCGGTGCAGGATGCCCGCGCGGTGCGCCGTCTCGACGGCACCCGCGATCTGGACCGCCGTGCGCAGCGCCTCGGCCACCGAGAGCCGCTCGGTGCGGTACCGCGCGCCGAGGTTGGGGCGCGAGCAGTACTCCATGGCGAGGTACGGGCGCCCGTCGTCGGCGATGTCCGCCTCGTACATCGTGACGATCGACGGGTGGGTCGAGAGCGTCGCCATGAGGTCGGCCTCGGCGTCGAACGCCGCCCGCTGCGAGTGGCTGGACCACTCGTGCAGCAGGACCTTGACCGCGACCCGCCGGCGGGGGCGCTGCTGCTGGTACAGGAAGACGTCGGAGAACCCGCCCGAGCCGACCAGCGAGACGTACTCGAAGCCCTTGATCTCCGGCGGCGGGGACGGCGCGCGCTTGGTGCTCACCGGATCCCCTCGAAGACGAGGGTCACGCCGTCGCCGAGGTCAGCGACGTCGCCGTCGATGACGAGGACCGGCTCCGACGGGTGCAGGCGTCGCGGCGGCTGGCCCGCGCGCAGCAGCGTGGTCCCGTTGGTCGTGGCCATGTCGCTCACGAGGACGTGCCACCCCTCGAGCGTGATCTCGAGGTGCGAGCGCGAGATGTCCTGCTGCGGGCTGGGCACCGTCACCAGGCGGGGCAGCTCCGCCGCCTGCGACCGGGGCGTGCGCGGCCGACGGCCCACGACGACGGGACGGTCGAGCTCGACCGTCTGCCCGGTCGACACCACGACGCGGCCGAGCGGCGGGCGGACCGCCAGCGCGGCGTCGCCCTCGAGGGGCCCGCCGCAGAGCGCGCACGCGTCCCGCGACGGCGGGTTCGCGTGCCCCTGCGCGCACGTCCGCGCGAGGATCTGCTGCTGTCCCGGGCCGGGCGGCGCGCTGAACGACGGCGGCGGCGGCACCGGAGCGGCCCCGCCCGCGTCCTGCGCGGCCGCGCGCAGGTCCGCGATGGCGGACGAGTGCACGGTGTGGCCGTCGTGGTCGAGCCCGGGCTCTCCCTCGGCCTCGGCGGGCTCGCCGTCGGGGTCGAGGACCGTCGCGGCGCGGTGCGCCGCGGCCGGCGTCGCGCCCGTCCACTCCCGCGGGACGCCGGCGATGAGCCCGTCGCCGGACGGGACCGGCGACGGCACGGGCGGTTCCTCCGCGACCGGGGCCGGCGGGACGGGCGGGGTCACGGCGTCCGGGGGTGCCGGCTCGTCGTGCTCCTCGTCGTCCTCGGTGCGCACCGCGGCATCCTCGACGGTCCGCAGGATGGTCGACCCCCACAGGTGCGAGTAGTCGTCGTCCTCCTCCGGAGCCGCGGCGGCCTCGGACGCCTCGACCGCTGCCGCGGGCTCGTCCGCGAGCACCGGCGGGGTCGGGACGTCGGACTCCGGCTCGGGCGCGATGGTCTCCTCGGGGAGGCGGAGCGTCGCGCCGAGCGGCGGCGCGGCCGGCACGGGGACGGACTCGGGCTCCACCGCCGTCGGCTCGGTGGCCGAGCCCCAGGAGGGCCGGTCCGCCGGCGCGGGCTCGGCGGCGGGCGCGTCGTCGTCCACGAGGTCCGCGGCAGCCGACCGGGCGGGGCGTTCGACGAGCGGCCACGCGACGGCGCCCGCGAGGACCACGCCGGAGACGAGCGGCAGCGTGGCCGCGTCCCCGAGCAGGGGCTCCCCGGCGGGCGCCTCGTCGAGGGTGCCGACGACACCGGTGTCGGAGCGCACGAGCAGCTCGACGACGTCGTCCAGGACGCGCTCGGACCAGGTCGTGACGCCCTCGCCCTCGACCCGCACGCGCTCGCCGCCGTCGAGCTCGAGGGTCACGGTCACCCGGCCGCGCGCGGCGACGTGGACGCGACGGTCCGCGACCACCGCCACCACGAACGGCGGCACGGTCCGCAGGCTCGAGCCGAAGGCGCCGGTGAGGACCTGGAGCACCTCGACGACCCCTGCGTCAGTGCCGAGCTGGTCCCAGACCTGCTCGACGAGCGAGGCCTCCACCGGACCCGGCAGCACGACGACCGTGCCGCCTCGCACGACGGCGCGTGCGGTTCCCGTGACGTAGCGCAGCGTCACGTCAGACCCCCGATCTGGAGACGAACATCCCTGGGCAGCGTGTCCTCGTCGACGACCGGACCCGGTGCCGCGGCGTGGTCGCGCGGCGTCGTGCTCCCACCGCTCGTGTCGTCGGACACGCCCGTCGCGTCGACGACGACGACTGTGATGTTATCCCGGCCCCCGGCCGCGATGGCCTCGTGGACCAGGCGCTCGGCGGCCGCCTGCGGGTCGGGCGTGGAGAGCAGGACCTCCGTGATCCGCTCGTCCGTGAGCTCGCCCGTCAGGCCGTCCGAGCAGACCAGGACGCGGTCGTGCCGCTCGATCGGCAGGTACCAGAAGTCCACCTGCGGGGCGTTGCGCGAGCCGAGCGCGCGGGTGACGACGTGCCGCCGCGGGTGCGTGAGGGCCTCCGCGGGCGTCAGCAGCCCGGCGTCGACCATCTCCTGGACCTCCGAGTGGTCGACGCTCACCTGCTCGAGACGACCGCCGGCGAGGTGGTACGTGCGCGAGTCGCCGACGTTGACGACGAGCCAGTACGGGTTCCCGTCCTGCTCCGAGACGACCACGCCGGTCACGGTGGTGCCCGCCCCCCGGCCGGGCTCGGTGACGATGGCCTGCACGTTCTCCTGCGCGACCGTGATCCGCTCGCGGACCTCGTCCGGCGTGACGACGTCGAGGTCGGCGAGGGGTCGGAGGGCCTCGACGGCCGTCGCGCTCGCGACCTCGCCCGCCTCGTGGCCGCCCATGCCGTCGGCGACGAAGAAGACGGAGCGCGAGACGAGGAACCGGTCCTCGTTGAGGAGCCGGCGCGCGCCCCGGTGCGACGCCGCGCCCCAGGCGAGGTGGACCTCGGCCGGCAGCTCGGTCGTCATGCGGCACCGGGGTGGACGACGATGCGGCGGTCCCCGACGTGGATCGTCGCACCGACGGGGACGCGCACCCGGGTCCCCGGCTCGGCGACGCGCGGCGGGGCTCCCGGCACCGAGACGACGGTGCCGTTGGTGGAGCCGCGGTCCGTGAGCCACAGGCCGCTCGGGTCCACGCGGAGCTCGGCGTGGGTCTTGGAGACGGACCGCGTCGGGTCGTCGACCGCGACGAGGTTCCACGGCCCGTCGTCGGGCGCCTGCGGGTTGCGGCCGAGCAGGGTCGGGCGGTCGACGGCACGACGCTCTCCGGACTCGAGCTCGATGACGACCGAGACGTCGGGTGCGGGGTCCATGGCGCGGACGTCCCGCGCCGTCATGCGCGTGCTGTCCCACTCCGCCTCGGCGGGCTCGGGCGTGGGCGCGACGGCGGGTGCGGGGGCCGCGGGCGTCACCACGGGGGCGGGGGACGTCGCCGCCGGCGGAGCGGCGGGCGCGGGCGTGGCGGGGACCGGCGGCGCGGCCGGGGTCGACCCGCTCCCGACGCCCGGGACGCCCGTGATCAGTCCGTCGCCCGCGGGCGCCGCGGAGGACGGGAAGGCCCAGGGGTCCGGGACGGGTGCGGCCGGCGCCGGACCCGACGGCGACGTCGGCGCCGACGGGGCGAACGACGCCGTGCCTCCTGGAGCCGCCGGGGCCGCAGGACCCTGGCCGCCCAGCGGGGCGGGCGGGTAGGGCGCGTACCCCGTCGGAGCCGGTGCGGGGGCGTACCCAGGCTGAGCCGGTGCGGGGGCGTAGCCGGGCTGGGGCGCCGAGGCGTAGGTCCCGGCGGCGCCGTGGGAGGCACCCGCGGGCGCACCGGCCATGAGCGTGGCCACGCCCTCGTAGCCGGAGGGCGACGAGGAGGCGGGGCTGACACCGCGCACGTCGAGCACGAGCGAGCGGCCCGCCTTGTCGTGCCACCCCTGCGACCGGCCGGAGGAGTCGAAGCCCGGGCTGAGCAGGACCACGAGGATCCCGCCCAGGGGCACGACGCCGACGATGATCCAGCGCAGCGCCGCCCGGCCGAAGCCGACCGGCTCGCGCGTCCCGGCGTCGACCGTGCGGATGCCGGTGAGGAGGTTGCCGAGCGTCTTGCCCGTCGAGCCCTCCCAGAACCAGACGCCCACCCACCACGCGAGCGCGAGCACCCCGGCGACGACGTAGACCACGAGGATCTTGCCGAAGAGCGCGGCGGCCTCGTCCTGCGTCACGACCTGGACGCTGCCGAGCGGCGTCCCGACCATCGCGAGGCCCGCGACGACGACCACCAGCGCGACGAGGCCCGGGACCGCGACGTCGACCACGTAGGCGAGGAACCGCCGTCCCCTCCCCGCGAACGGGGCGGTCGCGAGCGAGGACGCCGACGGCGCGGCGACGGCCGGGCCGAACGCCTTCTGGGTCGCCGCGTAGACCTCGGGCTCCGTCGTGGTGTCCGGCGCCGAGTGCGGGACGGCCGCGTACGGCAGGTCCGCCCCCGCGCGCGCGGCGACGGCCTGGACGCTGCCGACCGGGCCCGCGGCCGGCTCGGCGACCGGGCGACCCGTCCGGGGGAAGGGCTGCCCGCACACGGCGCAGAACGCGGACCCCGCGGACTGCGCGGACCCGCACGCGGCGCACGTCACGTCGCTCATGACTCGTCTCCCTGTCGTCTCGTCGGCTCCGACGACGACCCTGCCGCCGGGGGCACGGCGCCACCCTTCGTGCCGGCGCGGCGGCCGGGCAGCCACCGGCGCAGACCCGACGAACCGGAGGCCGCGCGGACCGACCGCAGCGAGAGTGCGGCGCGGACGCGGGCCCGACGGTTCACGGAGGAGCGTAGCCCCCCGACGACGGTGTCCACGTCCGCCCAGAAGGCCTCGATCTCCTGCTCGGTCGGCTCGCCCTGGCCGAAGACGGTCGCGTCGGCGCGGTGCGCCAGCGGGATCGTCGCCGTCGCGCCGTACGCCTGGGAGAGGAGGCCGGCGCCCTCGCGCCGCGTGGACCCGGCGGGGACGGGCGTGCCGAGGTCCGTCGCGGTGTCCAGGACCTCGCGCCAGCCTCCGCTCACCCGGTCGACGGGACGTGCCGCCGCGCGGCGCCGCGCCCGGCGACGCGCCTTGTAGGCGAGCACCAGGATCACCGGCAGGGCGAGGAGCGCGAGCGGCACCACCACGGCGACGGCGACGAGGGCCGCCTGGCCCCAGTCGAAGCCGTCGCTCTCGGCCTTCTCCTTCTCCTCGTCGTCGACCTTGCCGGCCTCGGCCTCGGCGGGCTCCTCCGGCGGTTCCGGGTCCTCGAGGATCGGGGGCTTGGGCACCTGGAGGCTCTTGGGCTCCGGCTGGATCTTGTTGTCCTCGTCGGGGATCGCCGTGATCGGCACCCACCCGTAGCCGACGAACGGCACCTCCGCCCACGCGTGCACGTCGGTCCCGGTCGCGGTGAAGGGCTCGCCCGGCTCGAGCGGGTTCTTCTCCATGTCGGGGTAGAAGCCCATGACCACGCGCGCGGGGATGCCGGCCTGGTTGGCCATGAGGGCGAGCGCCACCGCGAACTGCTCGTCGTCGCCCACCATCTCCTCGTCCGCGAGGAGCGTGTCGATGCGCTCCGCCGAGTGGCCCGGACGCGAGGGGGGCTGGGTGTCGAGCCCGCTGGAGAAGACGCCGCTGGCCACGAGGCCGTCGCGGAGCGCGAAGAGCTGGTCGACGGGCTCGGTCTCCTCCCCCATGAACTGCGCGGCCTTGCCCGCGAGCGACGCGGGCAGCGCGTCCTTGGGCGGCCTCGGCACCTCGATCGACTGGTCGATCGCGCCCGCCCGCAGGTCGTCCTCCGTGGGCTCGACCGTGACGAGCGTGTCGAGCGTGTACGAGTCGCCCGGTCGCAGCCCGGCGGTCGTCAGCGCGGTCCCCGTGGTCGAGTTGTAGTACGTGGTCTCGCCGAGCTCGCGCGCGCGGTCGCCCCCGTAGGTGATGCCCTCCAGCGTGCCGACGTCGGGCACCCACACGCCGGTGTAGTCCCCGACCTGGACCTCGACGCGCGTCGGAGTCCCGGACGCGACGGTCGCGATCTCCTCGCCCGCGCGCGTGTAGACGCCCGAGCCGGGCAGCCCGCTGGAGACGTCGTAGACGACGCCGTTGTACGTGTCGAGACCGGCGAGGCGGACCTTGGCGCCTGCCGGGAGCCCCTGCACGGTGAACAGCTCGTCCTCGCGCATGTCCTTGGCGTACTTGCGGAACGCCGTGAGCGGGCTCACGTACTCGTGCAGGTCGAGGGGCGGCACGACCGTCTCGCGCAGCACGGTGCGCGGCGCGTCCGGGAGCAGCACGGGCGCGGCGAACGCCGCGGCGACGCCGCCGACGACCAGCATCGCCGCGCCGGTGCGCACGCGGTGCCACCAGAGCCGCCGCGTCGCGGCCTTGCTCGCCTCGGTCGTGATCTGGTGCGCCCCGAAGCGCGCGGCCGTGACCCGCCACCCGGCCCACAGCAGGCCCACGCCGCCCACGACGAGACCCTGCACCACCGGGAACGCCGCGATGACGGTCCCGAGGAGGATGACCCCCACGAACGCGACCACGACGGGGACGAGCGCCCACTCGGCACGGCGCGCGCGCCACGCGATCGTCCCCGCGAGGAGCGCGGTCGCGAGCATGAGGAGGTACGGGACCACCGCGAGCTCCGGGAAGGAGTGCAGCGGCGGGACCGTGGTGACGAACTCCTTCCAGCCCGTGACGGCGCCACGGAGCAGGTCGGTGATCGTCTGCAGCGACGGGACCACGCCGCCGATCGCGTCCGCCGGCAGCGCGAGCGCGCCACCGAGGAGCAGATACGCGACGACCGCGACCACGAGGACCGTGGCGGCGGACCACCGGCGCCAGGCGCCGAGCCACGCGACCAGGAGCCCGACGACGGCGCCCCCCGCGGCCGGGAGGAGGTACCCGGTGGACCCCCACACGGGCCCGAACCCGACGGCGACCGCGCCGAGGACGAGGACGAGCGCGAGCGCGTCGACGGCCCCGAGGGCCGTGAGCGCGCGCGGGGTGTCGGCCCCGCGCAGCCGGGTCGTGTTGCGCTGCGAGGTACCGGAGGACGGCGGCGGCGTGCCGACCGGGGTGGCGCGGCGCGAGCCGCGCGTCGTGGTGCTGGGAGCGCTCATCAGTCGTTCAGCCTCCGCAGGGCGAGGGGGAGCTCACCGAGCTCGCCGATGGTGAGGACGACGAGCTCCGCGATGGCGTGCCGGCTGAGCGAGGCCCCGGGGACGCACTGGATCGCCATGACGCGGACGTCCTGGGGAAGCCGGGCGGACGCCGCCCGCAGCTCGGTCGGCGTCACCCTGCTGCCGACGACGAAGGCCACGACCGAGGCGTCGCTGATCGTCAGCCCCGCGACGCGCGCGACGTCCACGAGGGACGTCCGCTGCGCGCGCGTCTCGACGCGCGCGAGGTCGTCGAGCAGCCGGGTGCGGTGGTCGCCGCGCAGGTTGCCGTCGTTGACGAGGACGGTGACCCCGCGGTCCTCCTTGATCGCCTGGAGGCCGAGCGACCCGCACGCGCTCACGGCGAGCTCGAACTCGTCGTCGTGCGCGTAGTCCTCGGCACGCGTCGAGAGGAGCACGGCGAGGTGCGACCGGCGGGTCTCCTCGAACTGGCGGACCATGAGCTGCCCGGTGCGGGCCGTCGTCTTCCAGTGGATGTGCCGGCGGTCGTCGCCCGGGACGTAGTCGCGCAGCGCGTGGAACGAGACGTCCGAGTTGGAGATGTCCGTCGTGACGCGGCCCTCGAGGTCCTTGAGGAAGCCCGTGGACGAGCCCGAGAGGTTCTTCACGCGCGGGTGCACGAAGAGCTCCTCGGGCTCGGTCCAGACGACCTCGCGGCGCAGCAGACCGAGCGGGTCCGCCCGCACCGAGCGCACGGGTCCCACGGAGATCACCGAGCGCCGGTGCGTCGGCACCGTGAAGATCTCCTCGTGGCTCGCCTGGGGACGCAGGCGCGGCACGGGGAACGTCGCCATGCCCTGCCCCACCGGCAGCTCCATGACCGAGGGGAGCAGCGGCCGGCCCGAGTCGTTGCGCACGTCGAGCCGGCCGACGGCGCGGTCGCCGACCGTGACGCGCTGCTGCGCGAGGTCGAGCACGACGGCGTAGCGGAAGCGGCCCAGCACGAACGCCACCGCAGCGAGCAGCGCCACCGTGAGCAGGATCGCGACCACCAGCAGCTCGAGCCAGGAGAGGGCGAGCCCGGCCCACCACGCCCCGACGGTGACGACGAGCGCGGCCCAGCCGAACGGGCTGACCGCCGACGTCACCGGCTCGACCGCCCTCGTCACCGGCGCCAGCGCGCGCCCGATCGGCGCCGCGACCCGGGCGAGGGGCGCTGCGAGGGGTCGGAGCAGTCCGGCGAGGGCCGACGACGCGGGTGGCGTGCCGGTCCTGCCGCTCGGGCTGCTCGAGCGGGTGCTCGGGCGGCCGGTCGAGGGGCCGTGTGAGGCGTTCATGCGATGGGCTCTCGGTCGGTGCGGGGGAGGACGGTCCGCCAGGTCGACGGTGCGTGGGGCACCCGACGGGCGGAGTGGGCGGGCGGCGTGGGGAGCGCCGTACGTCCGGTCAGGCGGAGCGTCGCTCCTGCGGCGCCGCGACGTCGGCGAGGAGCCGGCCGAGCACGGCCTCGTTCGTGGCGCCGGCGAACTCGGCCTCCGGGTCGAGCACGAGGCGGTGCGCCCACGCCGGCTGCGCGAGCTCCTTGATGTCGTCCGGCAGCACGTAGTTGCGGCCGTGGGCCGCGGCCCAGACCTTGGCGCAGCGCACGAGCGCGAGCGAGCCACGGACGGAGACGCCGACGCGGACCTCGGGCGCGTTGCGCGTCTCCTCGGCGAGCCGGGAGACGTACTCCAGGACCGCGCCGTCGACGTGCACGCGCGCGCCGAGCTCGGCCATCTCCGTCACGGCCTGCGTCGTGATGAGCGGCTGGAGCGTCTTGCTCCGGTCGCGGACGGACGCACCGGAGAGGATCTCGACCGTCGACGCGTGGTCCGGGTACCCGATCGACGCCTTCATGAGGAAGCGGTCGAGCTGTGCCTCGGGCAGCCGGTAGGTGCCGGCCTGCTCGATGGGGTTCTGCGTCGCGATGACCATGAACGGGCGCCCGACGTCGTGGCCCACGCCGTCGACGGTGACCCGCCCCTCCTCCATGACCTCGAGGAGCGCCGACTGCGTCTTGGGCGACGCGCGGTTGATCTCGTCCGCGAGCACGATCGACGCGAAGATCGGGCCCTGGTGGAACTCGAACTGTCCCGTCTTCTGGTCGTAGATCGTCACGCCCGTGACGTCCGACGGAAGGAGGTCGGGCGTGAACTGGATGCGGTTGTTCGTGCCCTGGACGCTCGCCGCGAGGGCGCGGGCGAGCGACGTCTTGCCCGTGCCGGGTGCGTCCTCGAGGAGGATGTGGCCCTCGGAGAGCATGCACGTCAGGGTGAGGCGCACCACGTGCGCCTTGCCCAGGACGGCCTGGCCCACGTTGCCGACGAGGCGGTCGAAGGTCTGAGCGAACCAGGTGGCCTGCTCGGGGGTCATCGT
Organism: Cellulosimicrobium cellulans; assembly: GCF_024124905.1. GTDB lineage: Bacteria > Actinomycetota > Actinomycetes > Actinomycetales > Cellulomonadaceae > Cellulosimicrobium > Cellulosimicrobium cellulans_G. The sequence goes on along the minus strand of NZ_JAMXST010000006.1, from coordinate 208,011 downwards.
GCTCATGAGTTTCCGTTTCTCGTTGCGTGCTGTAGAGCGGACGGGCGGGGGGCTACCAGCCCATGACCGGTGTGCTCGTCCCGTCGGAGAACTTCACCTGGACCTGCTGGCCCGGCCAGCCGTAGTAGCACTGGAGCCGCTGGCGGCCGTTGCTGAGGTTGATGGTCCACCACTCGTTGGAGTAGTTCGACGACGGCGAGAACCTGTGCCAGCCGCCGTCCGAGCCCCAGCACTGGTACTGGACCGATCCGGTCGCGCCGTTGGGGTCGATGCCGAGCCAGCGGCACGAGCTGTCCCCGCACCCCTCCTCGCCCTGGGCGTCGGAGTGCTTGTAGAGCGTCGGCACCGGGCGCGCCTCGGTCTTGGCCGAGTCGCACGCCTCGGCGGACGTGTTGCCCTCGCTGTCCTTCGCGACGGCGCACAGCTTGGCGGTCTCGCCGTAGCCGAGCCCGCTCGCGGTGTACGTGTTCGACCCCGAGCCGGCGGACTGGGAGATGCCGAACGACCCGGACTTCGCCCCGCTGACCGTGATCGTCACGTTGCGACCGTTCGTCGAGCCGGAGACCTTGAAGGTCACCTGGCCCTTGCCGCCGCTCGCCGAGACCGTCGGGCGGGGCGGCGGTCCGTACGGGGTGGCCGAGTTGGCGGTCGTGCTCTCGCCGGCCTGGTTCGCGCCGTCGACGTTGGCGACGGCGCGAACCTTGATCGAGTACGCCTTTCCGTTGGTCAGCCCGCCCACGATCTTGTTGTCGGCGAGCTTCTTCCAGCCGTCCCCGGCCGCGTACTCGTAGGAGATCTCGCTCGCCTTCACCCCGTTGCCGGACGCCGCACCGAACGAGAGCTGGATCTGATTGTTCGTCCCGTTCGCCGTAGCCCGGAGGTTGCTCACCGTGCTCGGCGCCGCGAAGGCGCGCACCGGGTCGGACGCGGGCGAGAACTCGGCGTCGCCGAACTTGTCGGTCGCCTTGTTGTGCGCCCGCACGCGGAACGTGTAGCCGGTCGTGTCCGCGGAGACCCCGATCGTCGTCGAGGTCGCTCCCGCCCCCGCGGTGGCGGTCTTCACGACGGAGCCGCCCTGGAGCGCCTCGATCGTGTACTTCGAGATCGCCGCGCCGTTGTCGGACGGAGCGGTCCACGCGACCTGCATCTGCGACGTGTCGCCGATCGAGGTGCGCTTCACGGTCGGCTTCGCCGGCGCGGCCGGCTTGCCCGCGGGCGTCTCCGCCGTCGAGTACTCGCCCCAGTCCGAGGGGTCGGGCGCGAGGTTGTTCGCCCGGACGCGCACCTTGTACGCGACGCCGTTCTTCAGCCCGTCCCAGGTCACCGAGGTCCCGACGAGCGCGGTCTTCTGGACCGCCCCGCCCGGCGGCGCCGGGGAGATCTCCAGGTCGACCGTCTCGATGGGCGAGCGGTCGGTGTAGGTCTTGTTGGTCCAGGTGACGGTCAGGGACTGGTCGCCGAACTCGAGGGTGGGTGCGGCGGGCGGGTCGGGCTTCTCGTCGGGGCGGGCCTCGGCCGAGGGCGGGGACGCGGGTCCGTCGCCGACGGCGTTGGTCGCGAACACGGTGAAGGTGTACTTGACGTTGTTCGTCAGGCCGTCGAGGGTGCAGGTCGTGGTGCCGCAGGCCTTCTCGTAGCCGTTCTGGGAGCGCACGGTGTAGCCGGTGATCTCGGCGCCGTTGTTGTTCGGCGGGTCCCAGGACAGCACGACCGTCTTGGACCGCACCTCCTCGACCTGCGGGGTCGCGGGGGCCTCCGGCTTGCCGAGCACCTTGAGCTGGATCCGACCCTCGACCTCGCGGTCGGGGTCCTTGGTCGCGTCCTGCACCCGGTACCGGACCACCATGACGCCGACGAAGTCGTCGCGGGGCGTGACGCTGACCTGGTCACCGGCCAGGTCAGCCGAACCCTGCCCGGTCTCCACGACGGCGTCGACGAGCTTCAGCGGTGTGTCGGGGAACGGGTTCGAGTCGTTCGCGAGCACGTCGACCTTCGTGGCCTTGCCCTGGTGGGCGTCGTCGACCGTGTCGGTGTTGGCGCGGACCAGGGGTCGGGTGGAGGCCACGACGGTGAGGGTCGCGGTGCCCTCGACCGGGGGGTGCTCGCCGTCGGTGACGGTGATCGGGACCTGCACGACCGAGCCCTTGGGCACCTCGGGCGTGGCCTGGGCGTGCAGGGTGCTGCCCTCGACCGAGACCGTGATGCCCTGCGCACCGCCCGAGGACGCGGTGAACGTCAGCGGGTCTCCGTCGGCGTCCGTGGCGAAGCGTGCGAGGTCGACCGAGGCCTCCTCGCCCGCGGCCACGTCGAGCGCCGGGGACCCGACGAGCTCGGGCGCGAGGTTCTCCGGAGGCAGGACCTGGACGGGGATGGTCAGGACGTTGGTGTGCCCCTCGGGGTCGTCCGGGCCGGACCCGTCGGTCACCTCGAACGACACCGACGCCGGCCCGGTGTAGGCGGGGTCGGGCGTGTAGACGATCTGGGTCACCGACGGGACCTCGCGCGAGCCCTCGGTGACCTTCACGGCGTCCTCGGTCGTCAGGCGCGGCGTCTTGCCCTCGACCACGAGCACGTGCTCGGTGATGTCGATCGGCAGGGACTCCCCGGCCAGCACCTCGAGCTGCGTCCCCGGCCGGAGCGTCGGCCTCTGGTCGGTGAGGCCGGGCACCTTGACGAAGGCCTTGGCGGTGAGGCCGTCGATGTCGGTGGCGGTGTAGGTGATGACCTGGCGGTTCTCGGTGAGGGTGACGACGAGCTCGCCGGTGTCGGTGACGGTGGCGGTGGTCGCGTCGGTGGTGACGGTGAGCTCGGTCGCGGCGCCGTCGGGGTCGGCGTCGTTGTCCAGGACGGGGACGGTGACCTCGGTCTTGCCGAGGATGTCCTCGACGGGCACGGTGTCGTCGCGGGCGACGGGGGGCAGCAGGGGTGCGTCGGCGGCGACGTTGACGGTGACGGCGCCGGTGGCGCGGGCGCCGTAGGTGTCCTGGACCTGGTAGTAGAACGTGTAGGCGCCGTCGGCGTCGGGGGAGGTCAGGACGATGCGGTCGGTCACGACCTCGGCGTCCAGGTCGTGGGTGTCCTCGATGGCGCCGGGGACCAGGCCGACCTGGTCGCCGTCGGGGTCGGTGTCGTTGGCCAGGGCCGCGACCGAGACCGTGCGCCCCGGGCGCACCGTGATCTCGTCGTCCACCGCCACAGGAGGCTGGTTCGTCTCCCCCGGGCGCGCGATCCCCACGCGCACGGTGCCGGTCGCCGTCGCCCCGCGGGCGTCGAGCACCGTGTAGGTGAAGGTGTCGAGCCCCACCGCGTTCTTCGCGGCGGTGTACTCGAGGAAGCCGTCGACCACGCCGACCGTCCCCTTGCCCGCCGGGGACGCGATACCGGTGACCTGGACGGAGTCGCCGTCGGGGTCGATCCCGTCCAGGGGGACCGCGATGCGCACGCTGGACCCGGACAGCACGCGGGCGTCGATCTCGCGGGGCTGCGGGGGTGCGTTGTCCTCGCCGTCGCGGATGCGGATCGTGACCTGGGCGGAGTCCTCCTGCCCGTTGACGTCGCGCACCCGGTAGATCGCGTACGCGGTCCCGGCCTCGGGGCCGGCCTTGAACCGCAGCGTGTCCTCCGAGACGAACGCCTCGCCCAGGGCGGGGTCCACGTCCTGCTCGAGCTCGGGCTGCAGGAACAGCTCCAGCCCGTCGGGGTGGGTGTCGTTCTTCAGCACCGGGATCGTCACCACGTCCCCGGCGTGCACCGTGACCTCGTCCGCCGCCGCCTGCGGCGGCTGCAACCGCGTCGGCGCCGGCACCGGGATGACCCGCACCTCGCCCGGGGCGGACTCCGTGCCGTTCGACACGGTGTAGGTGACGGTGACCGGTCCGTCGAGCTGGCGCAGCTCCGTGATGCGCAGCATCTGGTGGGCGAGCACGGCGACGGAGACGCCCGCGTCCGCGGGGACCTTGACCGACTGGACGACGAGGACGCCGCCGGCGGGGTCGGTGTCGTTGGCCAGCACGTCCACGAGCGTGCTGCCGCCCGCCGGGAGCAGGGCGGTGTCGGTCACCACGATCGGGGCACCCTCGGCCTCCGACGGCGCCAGCACGTCCACCCGCACCAGACCCGTCGTCGCGTTCGGACCATCGGTGACCTGGTACGTCAGGTCGTACGACCGCGGCTCCATCGACACGAACGTGAACGTCCCCGCGTCATAGTTCGGCGTGATCTCCGCGGGAGCGGACTCCGACACCGACGCCAGCCGCAGCTCGTCACCGTTCGGATCGGTGTCGTTGCGCAACGGCTCCACCGTCACCGGCTGCCCCGCCGGCACCACCACGTGATCGTTCACCGCCACCGGCGGCTGGGGGCCCGGCACCACGTCCACCAGCAGCTTGCCCTCGAAGACGCCACCCTGCCCGTCCGCCACGGTGACCGTGACCACCTTGCGGCCGGTGGAGCCGCCGCCGTCGCGGAACTCCACGGTCCCGTCCGGGCGCGAGCGCACGTCGTCCCCGGCCACCGTCGCCGCGGCCGAGGCGAGGTACAGGTCGTCCCCGTCCGGGTCCTTGAAGTACGGCAGGACCTTGATCGTGGCCCGACCACCCTGAGCCACCCGCAGCACCGGGTCACCCGTCTGCTCCGGCGGCGCGTTCTCCCCCCACGGCGAGACCTTCAGCGTGACGCCGGCCTCGGCCACACCACCGCGACCGTCCGCGACCGAGTACCGGAACGTGCCCGTACCCTGCGCGTCCTCGGGCACCACCGCCTGCAGCGCCGCACCGCCCATGATCGCCTGCACCGTCGCGTTGGCCGGAGAGTCCCCCGCCAGCGACGCCGTCATCACGTCCCCGTCCGGGTCCACGTCGTTGCCCAGCACCGGCAGGATCGTCGTGCGACCCGGACGCACCCCGAAGCTGTCGTCCTGCGGCTGCGGCGGCTTGTTCGGCTGCGACCGGTCCGCGATGAACTGGTCCACCTGCTCCGGGTTCGTCAGCTCCGCGTCGGACTCCTCACCCTCGGCCTCCTCCGGCATCTGCACGTCCCAGTCGTCGACCTTCTGGTACTCGTCCGCCGCCATCCACAACGTCCCCGCCGACAGGTCGTTCAGCACGATCACGCGCCGGTTCACCCGGTACTCCAGACGCGCCTGCGGATCGATCCCCTCCAGGCGGGTGTCCAGGTCGCGGTCGGTGCCGTCGCAGTCACGGATCACCTGACCCGTCGAGGCCCACGCCCCGTACGTGCAGCCGCCGAGCTGCACCGGCGCGGCCGGGCGCCCCTCGGCCGAGCGCCGCAGCGCGTCGCCACCCTTGAGCGGCTGCGTGACCAGCCCCCCGGTCGTCGCCACGACGACGTTCGCCGACCCCGCGGACGGCTGCTGGAGCCGCGCCTCGGCGCCGTCGTCCAGGGTCACCGTCTTGCCACCCGGGAGCACGAGCTGCGAGCCCGACCGGTCGAGCACGACCGGCTTGTCGCCCACCGCGGTCACCTCGACCTCCGCGCCCTTGCCCACGGGCAGGGAGGAGGACGACGGGTCGCCGTCCGCGGTGCCCTTGGACGTCGTCGCCACCGTCCACAACGTCCCCGTCGACGGGATCGCCGCGAACACCGTCCCGTCCTGCGACACCGTGAGGGCTCCCCCGCCCTCGACCTCGACCGTCGGGTCCGTCTTCTCCGCGTCGAACGAGGCCGCCCCGTCGAACGGCAGCACCCACAGCAGACCCTCCTCGCCGTCGAGGATCGCCGTCGTCGCGCCACCGGAGACCACCTGCGCCCCCGCCGGCAGACGAACCTGTCCGTCCAGCTTGAGGTGCGCGACGTTCACGGGGGACGCGGAGCTCGTCCCGGAGTCGTCCAGCAGCACCCGGCCCGCGTCCTGCTGCACGTCGAACGACGCGCTGCCCGCGTTCAGCGTCCCGTCCATCGCCTGCGACTCGTAGTTGAACCGACCCAGCAGCCCGGCCGACGACTTCGTCACCCACACGCCCGAGTCGTTCAGGTCCACGTCCGCCGTGGCCTCGCCCTCGTAGAACAGCGCCATCCCGACCAGCGCCGTCGAGAACACCGACACGGTGCTCACCGACGCGACGGTGCGACGGTGCTCGTTCAGACGCGCCAGGAAACCCACAGGTCCTCCGAGGAGTTGGATCGGGAGACGATCGGCCCCCTTCTCCAGCCCCCTCGATCTCGCACATACCAGGCGGCCCCACCGATCGCGCAACCGAGGATAGCGGGAGACCGGGTGAAAACCGACACCCGTCCGATGGGGAGCGCTCCCCACCCCGCGCTCCCCGGACGCCGTCCCGCGTCGGGCGAGATTCCCCGGTCGGGGGCGTCCGAGCAGGTCAACTCGATGACGGAGGCAACGATGCCGTCGGGTCGCACCGGCGTCCCCGGCCGTCGTGGGCCGGGAAAAAGATCACCCCGCGCGACGGTCAGGCGGCGCGGTCGGCGAGCGCCTCCGCGAAGGAGCGCAGCGCGTCGGTGACCGGCCCCGCGGGGAGCGCGTCGAGCTCCTCCACGGCGGAGCGCGCCCAGCGCACCGCCAGCGCGCGCGTCTCGCCGAGCACCTCGTGGCGTCGCAGCGCGGCCACGGCCGTGGCGAGGGCGGCGTCGTCCGTCAGGTCGGAGTCGAGAAGCTCGACGAGCCGGGCGTCCGCCTCGCTCGCGGTCCCGTTCGCGATCCGGGCACGGAGCAGCAGCACCGGCATGGTCGGCACCTTCTCGCGCAGGTCCGTCCCCGGCGTCTTGCCCGACTCGTCGCCCGACGACGCCAGGTCGAGCACGTCGTCGGCGAGCTGGAACGCGACCCCGAGCTTCTCCCCGTAGGCCGCGACCGTGTCGACGACGGCCGTCGGGCACCCGGCGAACAGGGCGCCGAGCCGCGCGGACGTCGAGAGCAGCGAGGCCGTCTTGTCGGCGAGCACCTCGAGGTAGTGCTCGACGGGGTCGTCGCCCTCCCCCGGGCCGATCGTCTCGTGGAGCTGGCCCAGGCACAGCCGCTCGAAGGTGCGTGCCTGGATGAGCACGGCCTCGGGCCCGAGCGCCGCGACGGTCGACGCGGCACGCGCAAAGAGGAGGTCGCCGACCATGATGGCGACCGAGTTCCCCCACACGGCGTGCGCAGACGGGGCCCCCCGGCGCACCGGGGCGGAGTCCATGACGTCGTCGTGGTACAGCGACGCGAGGTGCGTGAGCTCGACGACGACCGCGGACTCCACCACCTCCGGACGCGTCCCGTCCCCGAGCTCGGCGGCGAGCAGGGTGAGCAGCGGCCGCAGCCGCTTGCCCCCCGCGTTGACGAGGTGGCGGGACGCCGTGTCGGCGAGCGGGTCGGCGTGCGCGACGGCCTCGCGCAGCCGAGCCTCGACCCCGGCGAGCCGCTCGGTGAGGGCGGCCGCGAGCTCGGGGTCCGAGATCGGGATCGCGGTGGTCGTCACGGGCGCGGTCCGCTCACGCGGCACGGGAGGAACAGAGGTCACGGGACGAACTTAACCGCCTCGGCCGCCAGATCGAGAACCGGGGACGGGAACACACCGAGGAGGAGCACCCCGAGAGCGCACACCGCGATCGCGATCGTCGTCGGACCGGTCGACCGGACGACGGTCACGCCCGGCCGCTCGACCGCGCCGCCGTCGTCGTCCGTCCCCTCCGCGGCTCCCCCGGAGGGAGCGGTGAAGAACATCAGGACGATGATCCGGACGTAGAAGAACACCGCGACGGCCGACGCGATCACGCCCACGACGGCGAGCACCCACGTCGACCCCCCGCCCCGGCCGTCGGGCCCGGCGATGGCCGCGCCGAACGCGGTGAACTTCGCCACGAAGCCCGCCGTGAGCGGGATGCCCGCCATGGAGAGGAGGAAGAGGGAGAACACGCCCGCGAGCCACGGGCTCCGGCGACCGAGCCCCGCCCACTGCGCGAGGTGCGTCGCCTCGCCGAGCACGGCGACCGGCTGCTCCGCCGCCCCGTCGGTCACGTTGTCCGCGGGGTCGCCCGCCCCGTCGGCCCCGGCTCCCACCGTGGCCGGCACGCGCTCGCGCACGGGGGCGGTCTCGCGCACCAGCGTGACGACCGCGAACGCGCCGACCGTCGCGAGGCCGTAGACGAGCAGGTAGAAGACGGTCGCGCGCAGCGAGAGCTGCGAGAACCCGACGACGCCCACGAGGATGAAGCCCGCGTGCGCGATCGACGAGTACGCGAGCAGCCGCTTGACGTCGGTCTGCACGGCACCGACGACGGTCCCGACGACCATCGTGAGCAGCGTGACGACCCAGAGCGCGACGAACAGGTCCTCGCGCGCCGTGGGCGAGGACTGCGCGAGCCCGAGGCTCACGACGTACAGGACGCGCAGCAGAGCGCCGAACGCCGCCGCCTTGGTGCACGCGGCCATGAAGCCCGTGATGGGCGTCGGGGCGCCCTGGTAGACGTCGGGCGTCCAGGCGTGGAACGGAGCCGCACCGATCTTGAAGAGCAGGCCCGCGAGGATGAGCAGGACGCCCACGACGACGAGCCCCGGCATGGTCGCGAGCGGGCCTCCGGGCGTCGCGAGCGACTGGTACACCTCGACGAGGTCGACCGAGCCGGCGAACCCGTAGACGAGCGCGACGCCGAACACGAACAGGGCGGACGCGAACGCACCGAGGAGGAAGTACTTGAACGACGCCTCCTGCGAGAGGAGGCGACGGCGGCGGGCCATCGCGGAGAGCACGTACAGCGGGAGCGAGAGCACCTCGAGCGCGACGAACATCACGAGGAGGTTGCCGGTCGCGGGGAAGATCATCATGCCGCCGACGGCGAAGAGCACGAGCGGGTAGACCTCGGTCTGCTCGAGGCCCTTGCGCCGCGTGAGGTCCTCGTACGGCGACCCCGGTACCGCCGCCGCGGACGGCGCGAACGCGTCCTGGCCGGTCGACGTCTTGTCGGCGATCACGAGGATCGCGAGGAACGCGAGGAGGACGACGATCCCCTGGATCGCGAGGCCGAAGGGGTCGACGACCATGGATCCGCCGAGCACCCGGACCCCGGGAGCCGCCTGGGCGGACCCCTGCACGGCCGGGTCGCGCCACAGCACGACGACGAGCGCGAACGCCGCGGCCGTCGCGAGCAGCGCGAGGACGACCTGCGTCGTGCGACGGACGCGCGCGGGCACGAACGCCTCGATCAGCACGCCGACGACGCCGGCGCCCAGCACGACGAGGATCGGGGCGAGGTAGAGCCAGTCGACCGTGGGGGCCACGAAGGAGTCGTTCACGACTCGCTCCCTTCGTCGGAGCTACGAGTGACGGACGACCCCTGGCTCTCGAGGGCGGCCTGCTCGGCGCCCTCGGCGAACGGGTCGGAGCGCGGCGGGTCCTCGACGCCGGCGACCGCGAGGTCGGACAGGGTGACCTCCGCGGGCTCGCGCACGAGGTCGAGCGCGGGCGCCGGGTAGAAGCCGAGGACGAGGAGGACCGTGATCAGCGGTGCGACGACCCACTTCTCGCGCGCACCGAGGTCCGGGAGCGCGTCGAGCCCCTCGCGGGTGCCGCCCGTGAAGATCCGCTGGTAGGTCAGCAGCACGTAGAGCGCGGCCAGCACGACGCCGAGCACCGCGACGAGCGCGGCCCAGGGGCTGCGCGCGAACGTGCCGACCAGCACCATGATCTCGCTGACGAACGTCGACAGACCCGGCAGCGACAGCGCGGAGAGGCCGGCCACGAGGAACGTCCCCGCGAGCACGGGGACGACCTTCTGGAGGCCGCCGTAGTCCGCGATGCGCTGCGAGCGCTCCGGGTGCCGGGCGATGAGGAAGCCCGCCAGGAGGAACAGCGCGCCGGTCGAGATGCCATGGTTGACCATGTACAGCGACGACCCGGACACGCTGAGCGACGTGAACGCGAAGATGCCGAGCACGATGAACCCGAAGTGGGACACCGACGTGTAGGCGACGAGTCGCATGAGGTCGCTCTGCCCGATCGCCATGAGCGCGCCGTAGAGGATCGAGACGACCGCCAGGACGACCACGACGGGGGCCGCCCACGCGCTCGCGTGCGGGAAGAGCGGGAGGCACAGCGTGAGCATCCCGAACGTGCCGACCTTGTCCAGCACGCCCACGAGGAGCGTGGAGGTGCCCGCGGGAGCGTGCTGCGCGGCGTCGGGCAGCCAGGTGTGGACGGGGAAGAGCGGCGCCTTGATGGCGAACGCGAGGAAGAACCCGAGGAACAGCAGGCGCTCGGTCGTGACGGGCATGGGCGACGCGGCGAACGTCTCGACGAGGTTCGACGTGAGGAACGCGTCCTCGGGACGCGCGCCCGTCGTCGGGTCGATCGGCACCTGCACGTACAGCGCGATGACGGCCGCGAGCATGATGAGCCCGCCCGCGAGCGAGAACAGCAGGAACTTCACCGCCGCGTAGCGCCGCCGCGCCCCGACGCCGAACCCGCCGATCATGAAGTAGACCGGGATCAGCATCGCCTCGAAGAGGACGTAGAAGAGGAACACGTCGCGCGCGACGAAGACCGCGACCATGAACGCCTCGAGCAGCAGCACGAGCGCGAGGTAGTGGCGCAGGCGGCGCACGTCGCCGTCCTGCTCCTTCCACGCGGCCAGCACGACGAGCGGGACGAGCAGGACCGACAGCGCCACGAGCGCGAGCGCGACGCCGTCGGCGCCCACCGCGTAGCTCGCGCCGATCTGCGGGATCCAGCGGTACGTCTCGGTGAGCTGGTGCGTGCCGGCGGCGGACGTGTCGAACGCGGTGAAGGCGCCGACGAGCAGGCCCAGCTCGACGAGCGCGGCGCCGAGGGCGATGCCGCGCACGGTGCGCAGCGCTCCCGCGCCGACGCCGCGCGTGCGGGCCGCGGCCGTGAGCCACACCGCCGCGGCACCCACCAGGGGCCAGGCGACGAGCAGGGACAGCCAGGGGACGGAGGTAGTCATGGGTGTCTCCCTCTCAGCTCGCGGAGCCGGTGGTCAGGGCGAGGACGACGGCGACGATCACCACGAGGCCGCCGAGCATCGTCGCGCCGTACGAGCGCACGTAGCCGTTCTGCGACCCGCGCAGCCACTCCCCGATCCGGCCGATCAGGCCGGCGAGGCCCATCCAGCCGCCGTCGACCATCTCCTTGTCGGCGTAGACGAGCGAGCGCGTGAGGTACTGGCCGGGCCGCATGAACACGGCCTCGTTGACGTCGTCCTGGTACAGGTCGCGCCGGGCGGCGCGCGTGAGGACGGAGCCGCGCGGCGCACGGACCGGGACGCTCGACATCGCGTACTGCCGCCAGGCGAGGGCCGCGCCGGCGAGGACGAGCAGGAGCGTCAGGGTGATGAGCGACCACACCGGCAGGACCGGCTCGTGGTGCTCGGCGTGCCCGGTGACCGGCTCGAGCCACGTGACGAACCGCGAGCCCGCGGCGAGGATGCCGCCCAGGGCCACCGAGCCGACGGCGAGGACGATCATCGGCCAGGTCATGAGGCGGGGCGACTCGTGCGGGTGCTGCACCGGGCCGTCCTGCGGGCCGAGGCCGTCCACGGAGCCGCTGCCGTCGTTCCAGCGGCGGCGACCGGAGAACGTCATGAAGAACAGGCGCGACATGTAGAACGCCGTGATCCCGGCGCCCAGGAGCGCGACGCCGCCGAACACCCACGCCCGCCACGGCTCGCCGTCGACGGGCACGAACGCGGCCTCGATGATCTTGTCCTTGCTCCAGAAGCCCGAGAACGGCGGGATCCCGAGGATCGCGAGCCAGCCCATCATGAACGTGATCCAGGTGACCTTCATGTACCGCGCGAGACCGCCGAACCGGCGCATGTCGACCTGGTCGTCCATGCCGTGCATGACGGACCCCGCGCCGAGGAACATCCCGGCCTTGAAGAAGCCGTGCGTCACGAGGTGGAAGATCGCGAACGCGTACCCGATCGGCCCGAGCCCGGCGGCGAGGATCATGTACCCGATCTGGGACATGGTCGAGGCGGCGAGCGCCTTCTTGATGTCGTCCTTGGCGCAGCCCACGATCGCCCCGAAGAGGAGCGTCACCGCGCCGACGATGACGACGACGAGCTGCGCGGTGGGCGCGCCCTCGAAGATCGGCGCGGACCGCACGACGAGGTAGACGCCCGCCGTGACCATGGTGGCCGCGTGGATGAGGGCGGAGACCGGCGTCGGGCCCGCCATGGCGTCCCCGAGCCACGCCTGGAGCGGGAACTGCGCCGACTTGCCGCACGCGGCGAGCAGGAGCGCGATGCTCGTCGCGGTGAGCACGGCGGTCGACGCCTCCGGCGCCTGCGCGAACACGGTGGTGAAGTCGACCGCGCCGAACGTCGCGAACATCAGCATGAGCGCGACGATGAGCCCGATGTCGCCCACGCGGTTCATGACGAACGCCTTCTTGGCCGCGACCGCGTACGCGCGGTTGTGGTTCCAGAACCCGATGAGCAGGTACGACGCCAGGCCCACGCCCTCCCAGCCGACGAACAGCAGGAGGTAGGAGTCGGCGAGGACGAGCACGAGCATCGCCGCGACGAACAGGTTGAGGTACGCGAAGAACCGGCGCCGGTCGCGGTCGTGCGCCATGTAGGCGACCGCGTAGACGTGGATGAGCGTGCCGACGAACGTCACGAGGAGGACGAACGTCAGGGACAGCGGGTCGATCCGCAGGCCCATCGCGAGGTCGAGGCCGCCGGAGACGATCCAGTCGCCGATCCGGAAGTCGACCACGCGCTCGTCGACGGGGAGCCCGAGCATCACGAGGAAGAGGACCAGGCCCACCACGAAGGCGGCGCCCGACATGAGGACGCCGAACCACGCGCCCCAGCGGTCGCTGCGGCGCCCGGCGAGGAGGAGGACGGCCGCCCCGAGGAGCGGGAGCAGCACCAGGTACGGTGCCGCGAGGAACGCGCCCGGCACGGTCTCGGACGCGGGCACGACGTCGGTCGCGGCCAGCAGTCCGCTCGCCGTGGGCAGGGCGGGAAGGAGCGTCGTCATCGGTGCCGGCCCCTCAGCTCTTGAGCAGGTTGACGTCGTCGACCGAGGCGGACCGACGGGTGCGGAAGATGGACACGATGATCGCGAGGCCGACGACGACCTCGGCCGCCGCGACGACCATGACGAAGAAGGCGAGCACCTGCCCGGTCACGTCGCCGTGCATCCGGGCGAAGGTGACGAACGCGAGGTTGGTCGCGTTGAGCATGAGCTCGATGCCCATGAACACGATGATCGCGTTGCGCCGCAGCAGCACGGTCGCGGCACCGATCGAGAACAGGATCGCCGCGAGCACGAGGTAGTTGGTGAGCTCCATCAGTCCTCTCCTCCCGGGGTCGCGCCGGGGCCGCCGTCCGGCACCGCATCGGTGGCGCCGCCGGGCACGCGGGACCGGCCCGGGTCGTCCGGCCCGCCGACGTCGCCGGCGGGCGCCTCGCCCTGCGGCTCGTCGGCGGTCGCGGCCTGCACCGTGCGCTCGTTCGCGTCCTGGGCCCGCAGGGCGGGCAGCGCCCGCAGGGGCTCGTGCTCGACGAGCACCTCGCGCTCGGCCTCGAGGATGGTCCCGGCCGACCGCTCCTGGCCACGGATGCGCAGGATGCGGGAGACCGACTCCTCGATGGGCCGGCCCTGGGGGTCGAGCGCCGGGGTGTCCATGGCGTTGTTCTGCGCGTACACGCCGGGGGCGGCGAGCGGCGTGAGCCGGCCGCCCGCGGGCAGCGCGGCGACCTTCGCGTCGGCCTGCTCGCGCTGACCCACCTTCGGGGTGAGCCGGCGCCGGTGCGTGAGCACGAGCGCCGAGACCGCGGCGGTGATGAGCAGGATGCCCACGACCTCCATGGCGAAGACGTAGTCCGCGAAGAGCACGCGGGCGAGCGCCACGGGGTTCGTCGCCGCGTTGGCGAGCTCCAGCCCGACCGACGGCGGGAAGGTCGCCTGCGCGACCACGCCCACCAGCACGACCCCGAGCCCGAGCCCGAGGAGCACGCCGAGCCAGCGCTGCCCGCGGATCGTCTCCACGAGCGAGTCCGACGCGTCGACGCCGACGAGCATGAGCACGAAGAGGAACAGCATCATCACGGCGCCCGTGTACACGACCACCTGGACGACGCCGAGGAACGACGCCTCCTGCGCGATGTAGAGGATCGCGAGGTCGACCATGACGAACATGACCGCGATGGCGGCGTGCACCGCCTTGCGGGCGAAGAGCAGCGAGAGCGCCGCGAGGACCATGAGGGGGGCGAGGACCCAGAAGAGGACCGCCTCGCCGCCGCTCGCGGTCACCGGGCGGCCTTCCGGGCCGACGCGCCGGCGGAGCGCCCCGAGGTCGGGGTGACCCGCCGGACCTCCGGCGGCGGCCCCGTGGGCTCGGGCGGGAGGGTCGGGTCGTCCGGACGGTGCTCGCGCACCCAGTCCACCTGCTCGGCCACCGGGCCGCTCACCTCCCCGCGGTAGTACTCGGTGTCCGAGGTCCCCGGGACCATCGGGTGGGGCGCGGCGAGCATCCGCTCCTGGAGCGGCGCGAGCAGGTCCTGCTTCTCCCAGATCATGCCCTCGCGCGTCGGGCCCGCGAGCTCGTACTCGTTGGTCATCGTCAGCGCGCGCGTCGGGCAGGCCTCGATGCACAGGCCGCAGAAGATGCAGCGCAGGTAGTTGATCTGGTAGACGCGCCCGTACCGCTCGCCCGGCGACATGTGGCCGCCGTCGGGCAGGTCGGCGTTGTCGGCACCTTCGACGTAGATCGCGTCCGCGGGGCACGCCCACGCGCACAGCTCGCAGCCGATGCACTTCTCGAGCCCGTCGGGGTACCGGTTGAGCTGGTGCCGTCCGTGGTACCGCGGCTTCGTCGGCACCTTCTGGCGCGGGTACTGCTCGGTGACCGTCGGCCGGAACATCGACGCGAAGGTCACGCCGAACCCGGCGACGGGCGCGAGCGCCTCGCGCAGCCCCTTCGCCTGCGGGCGGCGGACCTCGTACTCGCCGGGACGGGCCGGCTTCTGGTCGTCAGCCACGGTCGACCTCCTTGTCGTGCGGTGTGTCTCGGGGGGCACCGGTGCCCGGCGAGCGGGACGCCCCGGGCGAGCCCGTGTCGTCGGGCACGAGGGCGCGGCGGCGGGGCGAGGGCGGGAGCGACTGGCCCGGCAGCGGCGGGACGGGGAACCCGCCCGCGAACGCGTCGAACGGCTCGGGCCCGGTACCCGCGGCGCGGGGCGTCGCTCCGGGTGGGGCCTTCTTCTCGGGCCAGAACCAGACGACCACCACGACCACCAGGGCCAGCGCGACGGCGATGCCGACGAAGACGCGGAGGTCGACGTCGAGGAACTGGCGCACGGCCTGGGCGACGGCGAGCAGCACGAGCCACGCGAGGGCGAACGGGATGAGGACCTTCCAGCCGAACCGCATGAACTGGTCGTAGCGCAGGCGCAGCAGCGTGCCGCGGACCCACACGAAGAAGAACATGACGGCCCAGACCTTGACGAGGAACCAGAGGATGGGCCACCAGCCCTCGTTGAACATCCCGTCGTTGATCGCCGAGAGCGGCCACGGGGCGCGCCACCCGCCGAGGAAGAGCGTCGTCGCGACGGCGGAGACGTTGAGCATGTTGATGTACTCCGCGAGGAAGAACCACGCGAACTTCATCGACGAGTACTCGGTCATGTACCCGGACACGAGCTCGCCCTCGGCCTCGGGGAGGTCGAACGGCAGGCGGTTGGTCTCGCCGACCATGGAGATGACGTAGATGACGAACGCGGGCAGGAGCGGGAGGAACCACCAGAGCTGCGTCTGCGAGTCGACGATGCGCGAGGTCGACATCGACCCCGCCATGAGGAAGACGGAGACGAGCGAGAGGCCCATCGCGAGCTCGTAGCTGATGACCTGGGCCGTCGAGCGGACCGACCCGAGCAGCGGGTACGTCGAGCCGGACGACCAGCCGCCGAGCACGATCCCGTACACGCCGAGCGACGCGCACGCGAGGATGTAGAGCGTCGCGACCGGGAAGTCCGTGAGCTGGGCGGGCGTCACGTAGTCCGTGAACGGGATCTGCACCTCGGGCCCGAACGGGATGACCGCGAACACGAGCAGCGCGCAGAACACGGAGATCATCGGGGCGAGCAGGTAGACGAACTTGTCCGCCGCCTTGACGGTGATGTCCTCCTTGAGCAGGAGCTTCATCGCGTCGGCGAGCGACTGGAGCAGGCCGAACGGGCCGTGCCAGTTGGGGCCCGGGCGCACCTGCATGCGCGCGACGACCTTGCGCTCGAACCAGATCGCGAACAGCACGCTCGTCAGCAGGAACACGAGGATGAGGACGGCCTTGACGAGGTAGGTCCAGCCGTTGTCCTGCGAGAAGTTCGCCGTGATCCCGGGCACGCCCGCGGTCTCGGCAGCGAGTGCGTGGACGAGCCTCATGCGCCCTCCCCTCCGTCGGTGCTCCCGGGGCCGAGCCGGACGACGTCGCCCGGCACGGCGCCGAGCGCCGCGTGCACGGACGATCCCGGCGACCGCAGCGGCAGCCACACCACGTGGTCGACCATGTCGGTCACCACCACCGGGAGCGTGACCGCGCCCCGGTCCGTCGAGACGCGCACGAGGTCGCCGTCGAACACGTCGACCGCGGCGGCCGTCGTCGCGGACAGCCGCGCGACCGGCCGCTTCGCCGTCCCCGCGAGGTAGCGCTCGCCGTCCTGGCCGCGCGCGTCGTCGAGCAGGAGGCGCCAGCTCGCGAGGACCGCGGTCCCGGGTGCGACGGCGGGCGGCTCGGTGGTCTCGACGTCCGGCGCGGCGGCGCGCTCGCCGTCCCACGCGCCGTCGCCCACGAGCTGGTCCAGCTCGGCGCGCACCGCGTCCACGGTGCCGAGGCCGAGGCTGACGCCCGCGGCGTCGGCGAGCGCGTCGAGCACGCGGTGGTCCGTCATCGCCGTCGAGGCGAGCGCCGCCGGGAACCGGCGCACGCGGCCTTCCCAGCTCACGAACGCCCCCTCGCGCTCGACGGGCGGCGCCACGGGGAGCACGACGTCCGCCAGCTCGGTCACCGCCGAACGCCGCACCTCGAGCGAGACGACGACGTCCGCCGCCTCGAGCGCGCGGCGCGCGTGCGCGGGGTCCGGCAGGTCGTCGAGCTCGAGGCCGCCGACGAGCACGCCCGCGAGCTGGCCGACGGACAGGGCGTCGAGCATCTCCCCCACGTCGCGGCCCGCGGTCGCGGGGAGCCCGGTCGGCTGGTCGTCCGTGGCGGCCACGCCCCAGACCGTCGCGACGTCGACACGGGCCGCGGCGTCGGCGACCGGGCGTCCGCCCGGCAGGAGGTTCGGCAGGGTGCCGGCCTCGACGCCGCCGCGCTCGCCGGCGCGCCGCGGGACCCACGCGAGGCGTGCGCCCGTCGCGGCGACCGCGCGCAGCAGCGCGCTGTACCCGCCGCGCGTCGCGGCGAGCCGCTCGCCGACGAGGATCACGGCGCCCGGCGCCCGGAGCGCGTCGCTGACCTCGGCGAGGAGGTCGGTGCCCTCGGCCTCGTCGAGCGTGCGGACCTGGCCGCCCGCGGCGATGCCGTCGAGCCACTCCGCCTCGGTGCCCGGCGCGGCGGGGAGGAGCGTGCCGTGCATGCGCTGCACGCCGCGCGACGCGAACGGCGCGACGGAGAACACCCGCACCCCGTGCCGCACGGCGCCCTTGCGCAGGCGCAGGAACGTCACGCCCGCCTCCTCCTCGGCCTCCAGGCCGACGAGGAGGACCGCGGGCGCCTTCTCGAGGTCGGTGAAGGTCACGCCGCCGGCGTGGCCGACGGCCCGGCCCGCGACGGCGTGCGCCAGGAACTCCGCCTCCTCGGCGCTGTGGGCGCGGGCGCGGTGGTCGACGTCGTTCGTGCGCAGCCACGTGCGCGCGAGCTTCGCGTACGCGTAGGCGTCCTCGAGGGTGAGCCGGCCGCCCGGCAGGACGGCGACGCCCCCGGCGTCGCGAGCCCGCGTCAGGGCGTCGGCCGCGACCTCGAGCGCCTCCGCCCAGGAGGCGGGGCGCAGCTCGCCCCGCGTCACCGACCCGTCCGGGGCGACCTCGCGGTCGCGCACGAGGGGGTGCGTCAGGCGGTCCGGCGCGGACTGCCACGTGAACGCGAAGCGGTCGCGGTCAGTGATCCACTCCTCGTTCACCAGCGGGTCCTCGCCCGCGAGGCGGCGCAGCACGACGCCGCGGCGGTGGTCGACGCGGATCGCCGACCCCGACGAGTCGTGCTCGGAGACCCCGGGGGTCGAGACCAGGTCGAACGGGCGCGAGCGGAACCGGTACGCCGCGCCCGTGAGCGCGCCCACCGGGCAGATCTGCACGGTGTTGCCCGAGAAGTACGACGCGAACGGCAGCCCCGACTCGTCCTCGAGCGCGAGCCCGACCGGGCGGTCTCCCGGCGCCTGACCCGCGGGCGGCGCGAAGTCCAGCACCGCCTCGTCGAACCGGCCGATCTGCTGCGCGGCGCCGCGCTTCTGGAGGTCGATGAACGCGTCGCCCGCGATCTCCTGGGAGAAGCGCGTGCACCGCTGGCACAGCACGCAGCGCTCGCGGTCGAGCAGGATCGTCGTCGAGACCGCGATCGGCTTGGGGAACGTGCGCTTGACGTCCACGAACCGGCTCGTCGCGCGACCGTTGCTCATCGCCTGGTTCTGCAGCGGGCACTCGCCGCCCTTGTCGCACACCGGGCAGTCGAGCGGGTGGTTGATGAGCAGCAGCTCCATGATCCCGTGCTGCGCCTTGTCGGCGACCGGGCTCGTGCGCTGCGTCTTGACCACCATGCCGGGAGTCGCCTCGAGCGTGCACGACGCCTGGGGCTTCGGCATGGGCCGGACGTTGCCCTCGCGGTCCGGCGTCGCCACCTCGACGAGGCACTGGCGGCACGCGCCCGCCGGCTCCAGCAGGGGGTGGTCGCAGAACCGCGGGATCTGGATCCCGATCTGCTCTGCCGCGCGGATCACGAGCGTGCCCTTCGGCACCGACATCTCGACGTCGTCGATCGTGAACGTCACGTGGTCCGCGGGGACCGGGGGCTTGGCCGCGCCACCCGTGGGAGCGGCGGCGGAGCCGGTGCCCGGGGCGGGGGTCGTGGTCGTCATCAGTGCACTCCTGCCGTCAGGACGCGGGCCGGGCGGGGCGTGTAGTCGAAGAGGGCCGCTGCGGCGGGGTCGAACGGGCAGCGGTGCTCCGTGATGTGCGCCTCGTACTCGTCGCGGAACAGCTCGATGCTGCTCGTCACGGGCGACGTGGCGCCGTCGCCGAGCGCGCAGAACGCGCGGCCCAGGATGTTGTCGCACGTGTCGAGGAGCAGGTCGAGGTCGGACTCCGTGCCCTGGCCCGCCTCGATGCGCGCCAGCACCTGCTTCATCCAGTACGTGCCCTCGCGGCACGGCGTGCACTTGCCGCACGACTCGTGCGCGTAGAAGTCCGTCCACCGGCTCACGGCCCGCACGACGCACGTCGTCTCGTCGAAGAGCTGGAGCGCGCGCGTGCCGAGCATCGAGCCCGCCGCCGCGACCGACTCGTAGTCGAGGGGGGTGTCGAGGTGGGCGTCGGTGAACAGCGGCGTCGACGAGCCGCCCGGCGTCCAGAACTTCAGCGCCTTGCCGCCCCGCATCCCGCCCGCGAGGTCGAGCAGCTCGCGCAGCGTCGTGCCGAGCGGTGCCTCGTACTGCCCGGGACGCGTCACGTGGCCCGAGAGCGAGAACAGGCCGAACCCGGCCGACCGCTCCGTGCCCATCGACGTGAACCAGTCGGCGCCGCGCGCGACGATCGAGGGCACGCTCGCGATGGACTCCACGTTGTTGACGACGGTCGGGCGCGCGTACAGGCCCGCGACCGCCGGGAACGGCGGCTTGAGCCGCGGCTGGCCGCGGCGGCCCTCGAGCGAGTCCAGCAGCGCCGTCTCCTCGCCGCAGATGTACGCGCCCGCACCGGCGTGGACCGTGACGTCCAGGTCGAAGCCCGAGCCCTGGACGTTCTTGCCCAGGAACCCGGCCTCGTACGCCTCCTCGACCGCGCGCAGCAGGCGGCGGTACACGTGCAGGACCTCGCCGCGCACGTAGATGAACGCGTGGTGGCACCCGATCGCGTACGACGTGATCGCGACGCCCTCCACGAGCGCCTGCGGGCTCGCCAGCATGAGCGGGATGTCCTTGCACGTGCCCGGCTCGGACTCGTCCGCGTTGACGACCAGGTACCGCGGGCCGCCGTCGGGCGCGGGCAGGAAGCCCCACTTCATGCCCGTCGGGAAGCCCGCGCCGCCACGGCCGCGCAGGCCCGACGCCTTGACCGTCGCGACGACGTCCGCCGGGTCCTGGGCGAGCGCCGCGCGCAGCCCCGCGTACCCGCCGCGGTCCACGTACGACGCCAGCGTCCAGGACCGGTCCGCGTCCCACGTGTCCGACAGGACGGGGGTCAGCGGGTCCGGTGCCGGCCGGGTCACGGTGCCCTGCTGCTCGCTCATGCGTCCGCTCCCTTCGACGGGTCGGGCTGGGTGCCGGGGGACTCGGCCTTGCCACCGGGGTCGACGTCGGCGCCGGTCGTCGGCGTCCGCTCGGCGCTCGACTGCTCACCGCCCGTCACGGGCCTCTCGGGAGCCGGCTCGCCAGCCGAGGTAGAGCCCTGGTCCGGCGAGGTAGGGGCCTGGTCGGTGCCGGGGGCGGTCCAGCCCTGCTCGCGCGCGAGGCGGAGGCCGGCGAGGGTGGGCTCGCCGGCACCGACGCCCTCGTCGGCGCGGCCGTCGGGGAAGCCCGCGAGGACGCGGCTCATCTGCTTGAAGGTGCACACGCTCGCGGCGCCCCGGGTCGGGGCGACGGGCTCGCCCGCGCGGAGGCGGTCGACGACGTCGGTCGCCGACCCGGGTGTCTGGTTGTCGAAGAACTCCCAGTTGACCATCATGACCGGCGCGTAGTCGCAGGCCGCGTTGCACTCGACGCGCTCGAGCGTGATCGCGCCGTCCTCCGTCGTCTCGTCGTGGCCGACGCCGAGGTGGTCGGAGAGCTCGTCGAAGATCGCGTCGCCGCCCATGATCGCGCACAGCGTGTTGGTGCAGACCCCCACGGTGTACGTCCCGTTGGGGTGGCGCTTGTACTGCGTGTAGAACGTCGCGACGGCGGAGACCTCGGCCGCGGTGAGGCCGAGCTGCTCCGCGCAGAACAGGATGCCGTCGCGCGAGACGTAGCCGTCCTCGGACTGCACGAGGTGCAGCATGGGGAGCAGCGCCGAGCGCGACTCGGGGTAGCGCGCGACGATCTGCGCGGCGTCGGCGGCGAGGCGCGCCGTCGTCTCCGCGTCGTACCCGGGGCGCGGGGCGCCCGCGGGCGTGCCGTTCGTCGCAGGTCCGGCGTCGATGGTCATCGGTCCACCCCTCCCAGCACGGGGTCCAGGGAGGCGACGGCGACCACGACGTCGGCCACCTGGCCGCCCTCGCACATCGCCGCCACGGCCTGGAGGTTGTTGAACGACGGGTCGCGGAAGTGCGCCCGGTAGGGGCGCGTGCCGCCGTCGGACACGAGGTGCACCCCGAGCTCGCCGCGCGGGTGCTCCACGGTCTGCCACGCCTGCCCGACCGGGACGCGGAAGCCCTCGGTGACGAGCTTGAAGTGGTGGATCAGGGCCTCCATGGAGGTGCCCATGATCTCCTTGATGTGGTCGAGCGAGTTGCCCTGGCCGTCGCTCCCGATCGCGAGCTGCGCGGGCCACGCGATCTTGCGGTCGCCCACCATCACGGGCTGCCCGGCCGTCTGCTCGAGGCGCTCGAGGCACTGCGCGACGATGTGCAGCGACTGGTAGCACTCCTCGAGGCGCAGCACGACCCTGTCGTAGCAGTCGGCGCCCGTCGCGGTGGGGACGTCGAAGTCGTACGTCTCGTAGCCGCAGTACGGGTCGGACTTGCGCACGTCGTACGGGTGGCCCGTGGAGCGCAGCACCGGCCCGGTGACGCCGAGCGCCATGCAGCCCGCGAGGTTGAGGTGCCCCACGCCGACGAGCCGGCCCTTGAAGATCGGGTTGGCCAGCATGAGGTCGCCGAGCTGGCCGAGGTACCGGCGGATGAGCGGGTCGGCCTTGCGGACCTGCTCGACGAGGTCCGGCGGCACGTCCTGCGCGACGCCGCCGGGGCGGACGTACGCGTTGTTCATGCGCAGGCCCGTGACCGCCTCGAAGATCCGCAGGATCTCCTCGCGCGCGGTGAACGCGATGGTCATGACGGTCGTCGCGCCCATCTCGTTGCCGCCGGTGCCGAGGCACACGAGGTGGGACGCGATGCGGTTGAGCTCCATCATGAGCACGCGGATGACGCTCGCGCGCTCGGGCACGTCGTCCGTGATGCCGAGCAGCTTCTCGACCGCGAGGCAGTACGCCGTCTCCTGGAACAGCGGCGCGAGGTAGTCCATGCGGGTGCAGAACGTGACGCCCTGCGTCCACGTCCGGTACTCCATGTTCTTCTCGATGCCGGTGTGCAGGTAGCCGATGCCGCAGCGCGCCTCGGTGACCGTCTCGCCGTCGATCTCGAGCATGAGGCGGAGCACGCCGTGCGTCGACGGGTGCTGCGGGCCCATGTTGACGACGATGCGCTCCTCGCCGAGCGCGGCCGCCGCGACGGCGCTCTCGGCGATGTCCGCCCAGTCGCCGCCCGACGCCTCGAAGCTCGGGACGCCCTGGTCGAAGTCGCCGACGGGCGGGCGGGTCGAGTGCGGGGCGGCGCCGGGGGCGCCGGTGGTGTGCGTGCTCACGAGTACGACCTCCTCGTGTCGGGCGGGGGCACGGTCGCGCCCTTGTACTCGACGGGGATCCCGCCGAGCGGGTAGTCCTTGCGCTGCGGGTGGCCCGGCCAGTCGTCGGGCATCTCGATGCGCGCGAGCGACGGGTGGCCGTCGAAGACGATCCCGAAGAAGTCCCACGTCTCGCGCTCGTGCCAGTCGTTCGTCGGGTAGACGGACGTCGTGGTCGGCACGTGCGGGTCGGCGTCGGGCACCGACACCTCGAGGCGCAGCCGACGCCCGTGCGTGATCGACGTGAGGTGGTAGACGGCGTGCAGCTCGCGGCCGACGTCGTGCGGGAAGTGCACGCCGCTCACGCCCAGGCTCAGCTCGAACCGCAGGTCCTGGTCGTCGCGCAGCGCGCGGCACACCTCGACGAGGTGGTCGCGGTGCACGTGGATCGTCAGCTCGGCGTGCGCGCCGGGCGGGTCCACCACGACGCGCTCCACCGCCGCCTCGAACCGCGTGCCGCCCTCCGCGAGCACCTCGGCGAGGACGTCGACGACCTCGTCGAACCAGCCCCCGTACGGTCGCGGGCTCGCGCCGGGCATCGCGACGGGCTGGACGAGCCCGCCGTACCCCGACGTGTCGCCCGAGCCGTGGACGCCGAACATGCCCTCGCGCACCTCGACGACCTCGAGCGTGCGCGGCGCGCCCGCCCCGGTCACCAGGTCGCCCGACCGCGGTCCGGAGACCTCCTCGGGCTGCGGCACGGGCGTGCCGCCGCCCGTCTTCTCGTCCGTCACCGCAGCAGCCCCTTCATCTGGAACGTGGGCGTCGCCTCGAGCGCGGCCGCCTCGGCGGCGCGTGCCGCCTCCTTGCGGTTCACGCCGAGCGGCTCGTGCTGGATCTGGTCGTGCAGCGCGAGGATCGCGTTGATGAGCATCTCCGGACGCGGCGGGCAGCCCGGCAGGTAGATGTCCACCGGCACGATGTGGTCGACGCCCTGCACGATCGCGTAGTTGTTGAACATGCCGCCGCTGGACGCGCACACGCCCATCGACAGCACCCACTTGGGCTCGCTCATCTGGTCGTAGACCTGCCGCACGACCGGCGCCATCTTCTGGCTCACGCGCCCGGCCACGATCATGAGGTCCGCCTGGCGCGGCGAGGCCCGGAAGACCTCCATGCCGAAGCGCGACAGGTCGAACCGCGAGGCGCCGGCGGCCATCATCTCGATCGCGCAGCACGCCAGCCCGAACGTCACGGGCCAGAGCGACGCCTTGCGCAGGTACCCCGCGAGGTCCTCGATCGTGGTGAGCAAGAAGCCCGAGGGAGCCTCCTCGATCCCCATGGTGTTCTCCTAGTTCTCTCGCCGGTGCCGGCTGCCGCGGACGATCGGTCGCCTGCTCAGTCCCACTCGAGACCACCCCGCCGCCACTCGTAGACGAACGGGACCGTGATGAGCGCGAGGAACGCGAGCATCGCGACGAGGCCGAAGGTCGCGAGCGTCGCGAAGTCGACCGCCCACGGGTAGAGGAAGACGACCTCGATGTCGAAGACGATGAACGTCATGGCGACGAGGTAGTACTTGATCGGGAAGCGCCCGCCGCCGATCGCGTGGGGCGTGGGCTCGATGCCGCACTCGTAGGCGTCGAGCTTGGCGCGGTTGTACCGCTTGGGGCCGATGACCGCGCTCGCGGCGACACCGCCGAGAGCCAGCACGGCGGCCACGCCCATGAGGACGAGAAGCGGTACGTACGGGTTGGTCATCGCGTACTCCTCGAGTGGGGGCTCGGGACGGGAACGCCCGGGCGGTGTCCGGGAAGACCTCTGGGTGGTGCGAGCGCCCGCGTCGTTGCGGGCCCACCTCGTGGGCTCATGACGAGGGCACCACCCTCGTCAGCCCCGCGATCACGCGGTCGACCCAGTCGCCGCCGCGGGGCTCGTAGCAGTCGGACAGGAGCTTGAGGACGAACCGCATGACCACCGGGCGCGGGAGCCCGTAGCGCGTGCAGATCCGCATGATCTCGGGGTGCTCGATGAGCTTCACGAAGTACCGGCCGAGCGTGTAGTAGCCGCCCAGCTCGCGGCGCATGATCCGCGGGTACGTCTGGAGCGCGCGCTCGCGACCGCCGTCGGTGAGCCGCACGCGGGACTGGGCGACGACGTCGGCCGCCGCCCGCCCGGCCTGCATCGCGTAGGCGATCCCCTCGCCGTTGAAGGGGCTCACCATGCCGCCCGAGTCCCCGACGAGCAGCACGCCGCGCGTGTACAGCGGCGTGCGGTTGAAGCCCATGGGCAGCGCCGCGCCGCGCACCGGGGCGAGCCGGTTCTCCTCCGTGAACTCCCACTCGGCGGGCGCGTTGCGCATCCAGGTGGCGAAGAGGTCCTTGTAGTCGACGTTCGCGGCGGACTGGCGCGCCGGCGTCGAGCTCACGGAGCCGAGCCCGACGTTCGCCGTCCCGTCGCCGAGCGAGAAGATCCAGCCGTAGCCGGGCAGCAGGTTGGACTCGCGCGGCGTGCCGTCCCACAGCTCGAGGTGGGACTCCATCCACGGGTCGTCGTGGCGGGGGGTGCGGAAGTACGTGCGGACGGCGACGCCGATCGGGCGGTCCTCGCGCCGCGCGAGGCCGAGCGCGAGCGCGAAGCGCGACGAGACGCCGTCGGCCGCGATGACGACGGGCGCGCGGTAGGTGACCTCGTCGCCCGCGCGCCGGCCCTTGTCGTCCACGGGGCGGGCGGTGACGCCGACGACGCGGCCGGTGCGCTCGTCGAGCACGGGGCCGGTGACCGCGGTGCGCTCCAGGAGCTTGGCCCCCGTGCGCTGCGCGTGCTCGGCGAGGGTCCGGTCGAACGAGTGGCGCGCGCGGGCCATGCCGTAGCTGGGGTACGACGCGAGGTCGGGCCACGCGAGCTCCCACGAGCGGCCGCTCGCGACGACGCGCAGGCCCTGGTTCCGGATCCAGCCGTCCTCGGCGCGGGTCGGCACGCCCATGCGCACGAGCTCGGCGACCGCGCGCGGCGTCAGGCCGTCGCCGCAGATCTTGTCGCGCGGGAACGACGACTTCTCCAGCAGGAGGACGCTCAGCCCGGCGGCGGCGCAGTAGTGGGCCGCCGCGGAGCCGGCCGGGCCCGCGCCCACGACGATGACGTCGGCGTCGTCGAGCCTCGCGCCCACCGTGCTCACCTCACCGTCCGGTCGTCGGGACACACCTCGTGGTGGTCCACCGTGACCCGGGTCGGGACACGGCGCACCCACGGTCCTTGTGAAGTCGGTCACAATGGACATCGCCACTCTAGTCACTCCCGACGCGGGATGTGTAGCAAGGCGACCCTTCCCTGGGAGATCCTGTGACGAAGGTCCTCCCGCGCGACGACTCCCGACCCTGTGGATCGGGACCGGCGGGCAAGGGGGCCGGAGCGGCCATGGCCTAGCCTCCCCGCGCCGCCGCGGGACGCACGGCGGGCGGCGGGCGCGCGTCGCCGCAGGTCAACGACCGTCGGACGACGCCGCCCGGGCCCGCCCGAGCCGGGCGAGCGCCAGGCCGGCCCCGGCCGCGAGCGCCGCGGCGGTCGCGAGCCACCACGTGTCGGCCCCGGTGCGCGCCAGCCCGGGGCCGGTCGACGGCGGCTCCCCCGGGGCGGGCGCCGGGCCGGTGCCCGGGACGCCCACGAGGTGCACCGTCTCCAGCACGCCGGCGACCGAGCGGCGCGTGGACGACGGCGCGTCCGGCGACATCGCGACGCTCACCTCCACCCGGCCCACCTCCCCGGGATCGAGGACGGGCCCCTCCCAGGTCGCGGCGAGCGGCGCCGCGCCGTCCAGCCGGACGTCGAGCCACGCGCCGAGCCCGGTCCGCACGACGGCCGGGTCAACGTCGGCCGCGAGGTCCACGAGGACGCGCGCCGCCGTCGGGCCGTCGTTGCGGACCCACAGGTCGCGCGCGACGGTCGCTCCCGGCACGACGAGCGCGTCCGGACCGAACAGGGACGCCGGGAGGCCCGTCGCCCACGTCGCGCCGTCGGCGCTCAGCCGGAGCGCGTCCTCCTCCCCCGACGCAGCGACCGCGCCGGTGCCCACCGAGGTGCCCGACGTCGCCCCCACCGAGGCGCCCGCCGTCGCCCCCACCGCCGCCTGGCCCGGCCCGGCGAGCACGACCGCGAGCAGCACGCCGGCGAGCGCACGGAGCGGCCCTCGGCCCGCGCCGCGGCTCACGGGACCGCCGCCGGGGTCCTCCGGCGCCGCGCGCGCTCGCGCAGTCCCGCCGCGACCTGCCAGGCGCCCCACCCGAGGAGCCCGGCGGCGGCCACGACGGCGACGGTGCGGCGCGTGTCCCCCGACACCGCGGAGCTCACCCACCCGAGCAGCGGGACCGCGTAGACGACCGACCCGCGGACCTGCACGGGGCGGACGGGCTCCGGGTCGGGTGCGGCGTTGGCGTCGCCCTGCGTCGTGAGCACCCGCTCGTCGTCGGCCCCCACCCCGACGGCGACGACCCGGTGGGTGACGACCTCCGGCCGGCCCGACACGAGCTGGTACGTGACCACGTCCCCCGGCGCGACGCGCGCGACGTCGACCGGCCGGACGACGACCATCGTCCCGGGCGCGTACGTCGGCCGCATGGACCCGGTGAGCACCGTGTACGGCGTCGCCCCCAGCACGAGCGGCACGACGACCCCCACGAGCGCGAGCGCGACGGCGCACCCGAGCGCGAGCACGCCGAGCGCCCGGGCGAGCGGCCCGTGCCGCCGCGTCGCGCCGCGCTCGCGGTGCCGCCCGCCGCGGGGCCGCTCAGCCACAGGAGACCCCCGAGAGCCCGGTGCCCGCGAGGAGCGCGCCGCGGACCGCGACCGCGTTGCTCGGGACCGAGACCCATCCCGACGCGTGGACGGACTGGACGCTGACCTGCAGGATCGTGCCGCCGAGCAGCAGGTCGAGGATCGACTGGAGGAGCCCGCCGAGCAGCGACTCGGTGATGACGAGCTGCGTCGCCGTGGTCTCGGTGGTCGTGGACTGCCCGCCTCCCGCGATCGTCACGCGGTAGCGGGCCGGGGCGGGCGTCGGCGCGGTCCACCGCACGGTCGCGCTCCGCGCGAGGTTGGTGCCCGTCGTCGCGCACGTCGTCCCGGTCGGGGCGGGGATCGTCCCCGCCGACGCCGTCGTCCAGAGCGACCCGCTCGCCGTCCACCACGCGACGGCCGGGCCGCCGACGAGCGCGAGCGCCACGGCCAGCGCGGCGACCACCCGGAGCCGGGCGCCGCGCGTCACGACGGCCTGCTCTCGAGCGTGACCGTCACCGCGACCTGGGCGCTCTGGCCCTGCCAGTCGCTCGGGCTCCCCGCGGGCAGCGTGTAGCGGACGCACACCTGCGTCGTCGCGCCGCGCGCGTACGTCTGCGGACTGAGTGCCCCGGCGGGCAGGGCCGTCCCCGTGCACGTCGCCCCGGGGTAGAACGCGACGGTGGGCCGCACGGTCCCCTCGTAGGCCACCGCGAGCCGGTAGCGCCACGTGCCGTCGCCCGTGTGGGTGACGGCGACCACTCCGTCGCGGGACTGGCCCGGCAGCATCGCCGTGAGGTCGGGGAACGTCTGCCACGACGTCTCGACGCCGAACGAGCCCGACCGCACGTCCGCACCGCTCACGGGCTGCGACGCCGACCACGTCGCCCACGCCGCACCCGCGGAGAGCGGCAGCGCGGCGAGCGCGAGCACGACCAGGGCGCGCACGGCACCGCGCCGCCCGTGCGCGACGCGTCCGCCCGCGCCGCCCGGACCGGGTCGGGCGCGACGACGTGCGACCCGGGCGCGGCGGCGGGACAGGTCGACCCCCACCGCGGTCCTCTCAGAGGTGCTGCTCGAGCGTGAACGTCAGGCTCGAGAGGTTCACCACGGAGCTCGTCGCGACCTGGTCGGCGGTGGCCGCGTCGAACGTCAGCGTGACGTCGGCGTCGACCGCCGGGTAGGCGGCCGTCGACGGCGCGACCTCGTACGTCCCGTCACCGTTGGCGGTGGCCCACGCCGGCGGCCCGTCGAGCACGAACGCCACGTCGAGCGCGTCGACGAGCGCCTGGTCGCCCGTGAGGCCGTCCGTGCCGCTCACGGCGAGGGTCGCCTGCAGCGAGTCGCCGATCGCGGTCACCGTGATCGGCTGGCTGAGCGCCAGCACGTCGCCCGGGACGATGCGGACGGCCGTGACGTCCGCGACCGCGGTCCCGTTGAGCGTCCAGGCGGCCGTCCCCAGCGCGAGGTCGAGGTCGCCGGAGCTGATGTCCCCCGCCTCGGCGACGGCCTGCGAGTCGGACCACAGCGCGTAGGTCCCGGCCCCTCCGAGGAGGAGCAGCGCACCCGCCCCGATCGCCAGCGCACCCTTGGTCAGACGTTCCATGTCGTGCCCCCGTCATGCCGCGCGCGGGCCCCCTTCGGCCGCGCTCGTCCCTCGACCGTAGGCCGGACGGCGCGGACCGGCATGGGGAGCCGCCGCTCGGGACGGGTGAATTCGGCGTCGCCAGGACCGCTCCGGCGACGGCGTCAGGCGGGGCGCGTGCCCCGGTGGAGCGCGACGATCCCGCCGGAGAGGTTGCGGTAGGCGACCTTCTCCCAGCCCGCACGGAGCAGGAGCCGGCCGAGACCGACCTGGTCGGGCCAGGCGGCGATGGACTCCGCGAGGTACTCGTACGAGCCGCCCTCGCGCGTCACCGCGGCGGCGATGCGCGGCAGCGCCTGCACCAGGTACTCCTGGTACACGACGCGGAACGGTGCCCACGTCGGGGTCGAGAACTCGCAGATCACGACCCGCCCGCCGGGCCGCACGACGCGCAGCATCTCGCGCAGCGCCGCCTCGGTGTCGACGACGTTGCGCAGGCCGAACGAGATCGTCACGGCGTCGAACGTGCCGTCCGCGAACGGCAGGCGCGTCGCGTCACCGGCGACGAACGGCAGGTCGGGCCGGCGCTCCTTGCCCACCTGGAGCATGCCGAGCGAGAAGTCGCAGGGCACGACGCGCACCCCGTCGTCGGCGAACGGCTCGGACGACGTCCCGGTCCCCGCCGCGAGGTCGAGGACCTTCTCCCCCGGCAGCGCACCGACCGCGCGCACCGTCGCCCGGCGCCAGGCACGGTCCTGGCCGAACGACATGATGTCGTTCGTCAGGTCGTAGCGCGAGGCGATCCCGTCGAACATCGACGCGACCTCGGAGGGCTTCTTGTCCAGGTTGGCGCGGGGCATGCGGCCCATGCTTCCACGTCCCCGCACCGCAGGGCGCACCCGCGCGCGCGGCTTACGCTGGGAGGCGATGACTGCAGAACCGTCGGCCACGGCCGCACAGCCCCGACCCCGGCCGAGCATCGTCGTGCGGACCACCCGGATCCCCGACCTGCCCGGCGGCCTGGACGCCCTCGTCGACCTCCTGCCCGACGCGCGGCCGCTCGCCTGGGTGCGTCGTGGCGACGGGATCGTGGGCTGGGGCGAGGCGCTGCGGCTCGAGACGTGGGGACCGGGCCGGTTCGCCGACGCCGAGGCCGCGTGGCACGAGACGCTCGCGCGCGCCGTCGTGCGCGACGAGGTGGGGCTGCCCGGGACGGGTCCGGTCGCGTTCGGGTCGTTCGCGTTCGACGACTCCGCCCCCGGCGACGACGCCCACGACCCGGTCCGCGCGGGCGGCGTGCTCGTCGTGCCGCGCGTCGTCGTCGGTCGGCGCGACGGCCACGCGTGGCTCACGACCGTCGACACCGCGGGCTCCCTGTCGTCCTCCCCGACGGACGCGCTGCGCCGCACGCCGCGCGCTCCCGTCACCGCGCCCGGCGCCGTGGCGTGGCACGACGGCGCGCTGCGGGCCGACGACTGGGCCGCCGTCGTCGCGGAGGGCGTCGAGCGCATCCGCTCGGGCGCGCTCGAGAAGGTCGTGCTGGCGCGGGACGTCGTCGCGCACACGGCCGAGCCCGTCGACCCGCGCTGGCTGCTCGCACGGCTGGCGACGTCGTACGAGGCGTGCTGGACGTTCTCCGTCGACGGCCTCGTGGGCGCGACGCCCGAGCTCCTGGTCCGCAGCGAGAAGGGTCTCGTCACCTCGCGCGTGCTCGCGGGGACGATCCGCCGCGGCGGGCTGTCCGACGACGAGGCGCTCCTGCGGGCGGCCCAGCTCGCCCGGTCGTCGAAGGACCTGGAGGAGCACGAGTACGCCGTGCGGTCGGTCGCGCAAGCCCTCGCCCCGTTCTGCTCGTCGATGAACGTCCCCGACGCGCCGTTCGTGCTGCACCTGCCGAACGTCATGCACCTCGCGTCGGACGTGACCGCGGTCCTCGCGCGCGGGGCGAGCGCGCCGGGCTCGCTGTCGGCCGGCACCGGTCCCGGGCCGACGAGTCTCGCGCTCGCCGCGGCGCTGCACCCGTCCGCGGCCGTGTGCGGTACGCCGACGAGCGTCGCGCGCGACCTCATCCGCGAGATCGAGGGCATGGACCGCGGCCGGTACGCCGGGCCCGTCGGGTGGCTCGGCGCGGACGGCGACGGCGAGTGGGGCATCGCGCTGCGCTCGGCCGAGCTCTCGGCGACGGACCCCCGGTCGGTGCGGCTGTTCGCCGGTTGCGGGATCGTCGCGGCCTCCGACCCGGCGGCCGAGGTCGCCGAGTCCGAGGCGAAGCTCGAGCCGATGCGCTACGCGCTCGGCGGGGCCTGACGACCGCGGCGCGCCGTCCGCCTCGTCCGGGCGGTCGTGCCTGCGTGCCTGCGTGCCTGCGTGCCTGCGTGCCTGCGTGCCTGCGTGCGGAACGTCACCCCCGCCGACTTTCGACCGCCACCCGGACGACCGGGCCCGGCGCCCGCGGCGCTGCTAGGTTTCGGGAGGTGTCCGACTCCTC
Source organism: Cellulosimicrobium cellulans (assembly GCF_024124905.1). Lineage (GTDB taxonomy): Bacteria > Actinomycetota > Actinomycetes > Actinomycetales > Cellulomonadaceae > Cellulosimicrobium > Cellulosimicrobium cellulans_G. The sequence goes on along the minus strand of NZ_JAMXST010000006.1, from coordinate 176,503 downwards.
CCAGTTTTCCCGTCCTCGTCCCACCGCCCCGTCCGGCGTGCTCGTCCGCCGGGCCGTCGTCGCCGACCGCGACGCCGTGTGGCCGCTCGTCCTGGAGCTGCCTCGCCACGACCCCGAGCGGGAGGCGTTCGAGCGGTCCTTCGGCCCGCTGCTCGCCGCGCTCGACACGTACTTCGCGGTCGCGGAGCTGCCCGACCAGGGCGTCGTGGGGTACCTGCTCGCGAACCGGCACCTGACCTTCGCGTCCAGCGGCGTCGTCTGCCGGGTCGAGGAGGTCGCGGTCCTCCCGCAGCACCGCCGCCAGGGCATCGGCCGCCACCTGCTCGAGAGCGCCGAGAAGTGGGCCGCCGAGGTCGGGGCACGCCGCGTCGGGCTCGCGACCGGGCTCTCCAAGGAGTTCTACGTCTCCGGCGGCTACGCCGAGACCGCCGGCTTCTTCACCAAGCGCGTGGAGGCACCGGCGGCGCCGACCGCGGCGGGCGGCGACGCACCGTGGGCGCCGAGCGCCGCCACCGACTGAGCAGTCCGGACCGACGACGAGCGGCCGGCACGGGGATCCGTGCCGGCCGCTCGGTGCGGTACCCGGTCCGCGGGGGGACGTCCGTGGTCCGGTCACCCGCCCGTCGCGGTCAGAGGTCGCGACGGGACGTGGCGCGGGGTACGGGTCGCGCGTGCCGGCACGACGACCCGCCCCCGCAGATCGTGGGCGCCCCTCGCGGGGTGCCCGTCAGGGTCAGCCCTGGCCGCCGAAGAACCAGTCGAACGGGTTGGGCACGTTGCCCGGGTCCGTCGGGTCGGTCTGCTGACCCTGGTCGCCGCCCTGCTCGCCACCCTGGTCGCCCTGGCCGGGGAGCTGCCCCTGACCGTCCTGGCCGGGAAGCTGCCCCTGGCCGCCCTGCGACCCCTGGCCGGTGGTCTCGTCGTCCGCGGGACGCGTCGCGAGCGTGACGTCGAGATCGAGCGTCTTGCCGTCGCGCACCACCGTCAGCGTGGACTTCGCGCCCGCGGCGCGCTCGCGCACGAACGCGGTGAGCGACTCGGCGCCGCCGACGGCGTGGTCGTCGATCGCGACGATCACGTCGCCGGACCGGATGCCGGCGTCGGCCGCGGGCGACCCGTCGGTGACCTCCTGGACCTCGGCGCCGCGACGCGTGACGCCGTCCGCGGTCGCGGTCGCGTCCGCGAGCGTCACGCCGAGGAACGCGTGCTCGGCGGTGCCGTTCTCGATGAGCTGCTCGCTGATCGACTTCGCGAGGTTCACCGGGATGGCGAACCCGAGGCCGATCGAGCCGGACTGGGTCCCGCCGCCCGACAGCGTGGCGATCGACGACGTGATGCCGATGACGCGACCCTGCGCGTCGAACAGCGGGCCGCCGGAGTTGCCGGGGTTGATCGCGGCGTCGATCTGGATGGCGTTCGTCACGACGGACGTGCCGCCGTCCTCGCCCGACGCGGAGACCGGCCGGTCGACGGCCGACACGATGCCCGTCGTCGCGGTGTTCGCGAGGCCGAGCGGGTTGCCCACCGCGAGGACCGACTCGCCGACGCTCACGTCGTCGGAGTCGCCGAGCGTCGCGGGCTGCAGGTCGTCGGGCGCGTCGACGAGCTGCACGACGGCGAGGTCCGTCGCCGGGTCGAGCCCGACGATCTTCGCCTCGAAGAGCCGGCCGTCGCTGAGCGTCACCTGGACGGTGTCGTTCTCCGCCCCGGACACGACGTGGTTGTTCGTGAGCACGTGGCCCTTGTCGTCGATGATGACGCCCGACCCCTCGGCGCCGCCCTGCGAGGTCTGCACCTGGATCGCGACGACCGACGGCGCGACGGCCTTCGTCACGGACTCCCAGTTCGGGTTCTGCGAGGACGAGTCGGAGACGGGCGCGGCCGTGCTCTCCTGGCGCTGGCCGACGTCGGCGAGCGACGCGGAGTCCTGGTCGGCGCCGAACGCGCCCGTGAGGCCGGCGGTGCCGACGCTCGCGAGGACCGCGGCCGCGGCGGCGGCGCTCACGACCGGCACCCAGGTGCGCCGACGCTTCGGGGCGTCCGCCGCGCCCTGCGCGGTCGGGACCGGCGGCGCGGGCGGCGGCCCGAAGCTGCCGGACGGCGCGTGCGGCCCGGGCTGCGTGGGACGCGCGTACGGGTTGGGCATCGCCGTCACTGCGGTGTGCGCCGTCGGGGCCGGCTGCGGCGTGGTGAGGTGCTGCACGTGCTGCGGCGCCTCGAGCGGCTGCGTCGGGTGCGCGGTCGGGTGCGCCGCGGTCGGCGGGAGCGGCTGCGTCGTGGCGACCGGGCCGAGCGGCTGCGTCGGCGCCCCGGTGGGCGTCTCGGCAGCGACCGACGCGGCACGCTCGGCGGCGGCGGGGGTCGTGGCGGCGGGCGTGGCGGCCGGCGTCGACGCGGGCGCGTCGGGGGACGGCGTGGTGGGGGTGGGCTCCGTGCCCGGGGTGTTCGTCATGGTGGGCCTCCTCGGTTCTGCCCACTACTTCACACCGCCGCGCTTGAACGAGGCTTGAACGAGCCTGGGAGTTCGCTGCGAGTTCTGGGCGCCGTCGTCAGCGGTCCGCCGCGAGCGCCGCGCGGACGGCGTCGCGCACTCGCTCGCCCAGGCGCAGGCCGGCCTCTCGCCGGTCCGTCCGCGACACGTGCACCTCCAGCACCTGGACGCCGTGGCTCGGGGCCGCGAGCGCGTGCCGCAGCGAGGGGACGTCCTGCACGAGCTGGTGGTCCACGCCGTACCCCGCGCAGAGCTGGGCGAGGTTCGCGCCGTGCGGCGTCGCGAACACCCGCTCGAACGTGCGCCCCGCCACCGCGGACGTCTCCCCCAGGGCGCCCGGCTCGAGGCCCGCGAAGATCGAGCCGCCGTCGTCGTTCACCACGACGAGCTGCAGGTCGACGTGCGGCTCGTGCGGACCGCGCAGCAGCCCGCCCGCGTCGTGGAGGAACGTGAGGTCGCCGAGCAGCGCGCGCGTGCGGCGGTGCGGCCGGGCGGTGGCGACCGCCGCGCCGAGCGCGGTCGAGACGGTGCCGTCGATCCCGGCGAGGCCGCGGTTCGCCAGGACGCGCGGGGCGTCCGCGTCGAGGCCGAGCACGAGGGCGAGGTCCCGCACCGGGTTGGACGACCCGACCACGAGCAGGTCGTCCGGCCCGCACGCGCCGACCACGGCGCGCGCCACGCTCGGGCCGTCGGTCAGTGACCCGTCGGTCGCCGCGGCGACGACCTCGACGGCCGCCGCCGACGCCGCGCGCCAGCGCGCGAGCCAGCCCGTGTCGGTCGCGTGGTCCGACGCCGGTCCGGGCACGGGCCCGGACGGGTCCGGGGCACCCAGGCGCGGGGCGAGCCACCGTTCGGGCACCGCCGTCAGGACCGTCGACGCGTTGCGCGCGGCGTCGGGCCACGGGCCGGCGCCCGGTGCGACGACGCTCACCTCGACGTCGGGCCGCCCGAGCAGGCGCTGCACGGGCCGCGAGAGCGTCGGCCGGCCGAGCACGACGACGTGCTCCACGCCGTCCACGAGCTCGTCGACCCCGAGCACGAGCGCGTGCGCGGCGACCAGGTTCGGGCCGCCCGCCGCCCCCGACGACGGCTCCGCGAGCAGCGGCCAGCCGCGCGCCTCGGCGAGGACGCGCGCGGCCCGGCCCGCGCCGTCGCCCGCGACGACGACGGTCCGCCCGCCGGGGACCGGCACGGCGACGGGAGCGACGCCGGGGAGAGCGGCGTCACCGCCCGGCTGCGGCTCCGCCGGCTCGGGCGGCGCCGCGGCCGGCAGCACGACGGCCGCGCGGACGCCGCGCGGGTCCGTGGCGGGCGCGTCGGAGCCGGGCGCCGCGTCGGGGACGAGGGGCTCGCGGTAGGCGAGGTCGAGGTGCACCGGGCCGGGGTGCCCCGAGCGGGCGCCGACCGCCTCGGCGAGCGCACGCGTCGCGACGGCGAGGAGGTCGCGCACCTCGCCCGGGCGCCCGTCGGGCGCGGGGACGTCCGCGGCGAACCGCACGGCCGGTCCGAAGATCCCGGCCTGGTGCGTCGTCTGGTTGGCGCCCGTGCCGCGCAGCTCGTGCGGCCGGTCGGCGGTGAGGAGCACGAGCGGGACGCCGGTGTGGTGCGCCTCGAGCACCGCGGGGTGGAGGTTCGCGACGGCCGTCCCGGACGTGGTGACGACCGCGACGGGCCGGGGCAGCGGGACGCCCCCGCGAGCGACCGGCCCGGCGCCGCGCGACAGGCCGAGCGCGAGGAAGCCGGCCGCGCGCTCGTCGACGCGCACGTGCAGCGTGAGGCGCCCGAGGTCGGACGCCGCCGCGAGAGCGTAGGCGAGCGGCGCGCTGCGCGACCCGGGCGCGAGGACGACGTCGGCGACGCCCTCGTGCAGCAGCCGGTGCACGAGCACGAACGCGCTGCGCACCGCCGGCGGCTGGGCGTCCAGGCCGTCGAGCAGAGCGTCGAGGTGCGCGCCGCCGGGCGGGGCGCCGGCGCCCCGGCCGGGCGTGCCCACGGGCGCGGTCACCGGGCACCCCCCGTGAGCAGCAGGCCGGCGACGCGGTCGAGCCGCTCGCGCCAGCGGCGGTCCGTCTCGTCGTCGGGCGCGGTGGCCGCGAGCGCCGCGGCGGCGGGCTCGGGGCGGACGACGGGCAGGGCGCCGTCGACGGGGACGAGCGGGTGGTCCACGACGTCGGCCGCGAAGAGGTTCACCGTCGCGAGGCCGCACGCGTACGGGAGCTCGGGGAGCGCGGCGGCGAGCGCGACGCCCGCGGCGATGCCCACGGACGACTCGAGCGCGGACGACACAACGACGGGGATCCCGATCTGGTCGGCGAGGTCGAGGCACGCGCGCACGCCGCCGAGGGGCTGGACCTTGAGGACGACGACGTCCGCCGCGTCGGCGCGGACCACGGCGAGCGGGTCCTCGGCGCGGCGGACCGACTCGTCCGCGGCCACGGGCACGGCCCTGTCGCCCGGCTGCCCGCGCCGGACGGCCGCCAGCCCGGCGACGTCCGCGCACGGCTGCTCGACGTACTCGAGCCCGCCGGCGGCCCGGTCGAGGAGCGGCAGGCGCCGCAGGGCCTCCTCGGCGTCCCACGCACCGTTGGCGTCGACCCGGACCCGCCCGCCCGGGCCGAGCGCGTCGCGCACGGCCTCGAGGCGCGCGACCTCCGCGGCCACGGGCTCGAGCGTCCCGTCGGGTCCGCGCTGGGCGACCTTGACCTTCGCGGTGCGGCACCCGCCGGACGCGGCGACGAGCTCGCGCGCACGGTCCGGCCCGACGGCGGGGACCGTGACGTTGACGGGCACGCGGTCGCGGACGGCGGCGGGCCAGCCCTGGTCGGCCGCCTCGCGGGCGGCCCGCAGCCAGGCGGACGACTCGGCGTCGTCGTAGTCCCAGAACGGCGAGAACTCCCCCCAGCCCGCCTCCCCGCGCAGCAGCACGCCGTCGCGGGCGTCGAGCCCGCGGAACCGCGTGGTCAGAGGGGTCCGGTAGACGACGGTCTCGAGGCGGTCGGGCACGCCCTCCAGGCTAGGCCACCGCACGCTCCCCCACGTCGCCGGGCGTCGGCTCGCCGCTCAGGCGTTCACGAGCACCGCGACCACGAGCGCGACGATCACCGCGTTGAACGCGAACGCCACGACGGCGTGCGTCGTGACCATCCGGCGCGTCCCCGTGTCGAGCACGGTGACGTCGGCGGTGGAGAACGTGGTGCTCACGCCCGCCGCGAGGTACACGTAGTCGGCGAAGGCCCGCGGTCCCTGCCCCGGGAACGCGAACCCGCCGTCGCCCGCCGCGACGTCGCGCCGGGCGTAGTGCACGGAGTAGGAGACGAGGACCGTCACCCACGACACGACGATCACCGCGACGCCGAGCACCGTGATCGCGGGGACGGCGGCCCACGCGACCCCTTGGGCGAGCACGAACCCGACGAGCAGGGCCATGAGCGCGAACTGGACCGACCACGCCGCCGAGCCCCCGCCGAGGAGCCACGTGCCGACCCGGCCCCGGCCGTCGGGGTGCGCCGCGACGAGCGCCTGCTCGAGCGCGGGCCCGCGACGCCCGGCGAACGCCACGCACGTGAGCACGCAGTACAGCCCCGACAGCACCACCCACACGAGGAGGCCGGCCGCGACGGGCGCGGTGCCGTCGTCGAGCCCGAGCGGACGGACCGCGAGGACGACCGCGAGGGGTCCCAGCACGAGCGCGACGCCGGTCGACGTGAGCGAGCGGACGCTCTCCGCGACCAGGCGGTCGCGCAGGGCGGGTCGGGTGGACGCGGGTCGACGGCTCATGGCCCGCGAGGCTATCGCGACCGTCCGGCGCGGTGCCCGACCCGTCCTCGGCCGGTCGTCAGCTCGCGCGCGACCGGGCCACGAGCTCGCGGACGAGCTGCAGGGCGAGGTCGCGCACGTCGTGCCCCTCGCTCAGCGCGCTCACCGCGGCGCCGTCCACCACGGCGATGAGCAGCGCGGGCGGCACGCTCGCGAGCCCGCGCACCGCGAGGAGCTGGGCGACGGCGTCGTCGAGCCCCTGCCGGCCCTCGCCGTAGGCACGCGCGAGCGCGGGGTAGCGGCCCGCGCCCACGAGGTGCTCGTAGAAGCCGCGCAGCTCGCTCTCCCCGCCGGGCGGCAGGACCGCGTCGACGAGCACGTGCGCGTCCTCGCGCGCCTGGTCCCCGCCCCGCGCGGCCCGCTCGGCGGCTCCTCGCGCGTGGTCCGCCCACCCGGAGACGACGACCTCGCCGGCCGCGCCGATGAGGTCGTCGAGCCCGGTGAAGTAGTACGTCGTGGCGGCGAGCGGGACGTCGGCCCGGGACGCGACGGCGCGGTGGGTCACCGCGGCGGGGCCCTCCTGGAGGATGAGGTCCGCGGCGGCGCGGACGATCGCGTCACGGCGCGCGACCCCGCGCGCCTGACGACGCGGTGCGGGTCGCGGGTCGACGGTCTCGGTCGGCATCGGTGTCAGTGCCCTCCCCCGGAGAGGTTGAGCCCCACGACCCCCGCGACGATCAGCACGAGGGAGATCACCTTGAGGATCGTGACGGGCTCGTCGAACAGGACGACGGCGAGGATCGCGGTCAGCGAGGCGCCGATCCCCACCCAGACACCGTAGGCCACGCCGACGGGCAGGGACTTCAGGGCGATGCTCAGGCCGACCATGCTCAGGACGAGCATGACGACGAACGCGACGCTCGGCCACAGCCGGGTGAAGCCGTGCGACGCCTTGAGGCTGAGAGCCCAGCCGGCCTCGAGCATGCCGGAGAGGATGAGGACGATCCATGCCATGGGGAGACTCCCTCGGGTCGGCGCACCGGGTGGCAGGGCCCGCCGTCGTGCGCAGAACTGGTACTAACGTACCAGTTACCCGGGACCCGTCAAGACCGCCGCCCGGAGCACGCGCGCGACGCGCTCGACGTCGCCGTCGCGCACGCGCGCGGTCCCGACCACCACCCCCGCCTCGTGGCGGTCCACCCCCGTCCCGCTCAGCGGCTCGGCGGGCACGCCCGCCGCGTGCAGGCCCGCGACCGCGGCGCGCTCGGCGGCCGGGCCGGGGAGCGGGACGACGAGATGGAGCCCGGCGGCGACCCCGCCCACCTCGACCCCGGGCAGGGCGTGCGCGAGCGCGTCGAGCAGCAGGCGCCGCCGCCGCTGGTACACGAGCCGGGCCCGGCGCAGGTGGCGCTGGTAGGCGCCCGAGCCGAGCAGCGCCGCGAGCGCCGCCTGCTCGGGCACGGACGTCCCGAGGTCCGCGTGCCGCTTCGCCTCCACCAGGGGCCCGACGACGCGCGGCGGCGCCACGACCCAGCCGAGCCGCAGCGCGGGCGAGAGGAGCTTGGACACGGAGCCGAGCAGCACGACCCGCTCCGGGTCCAGGGCCCGCACCGAGGCGACCGGCTCCCGGTCGTAGCGCAGCTCGGCGTCGTAGTCGTCCTCGAGCACGAGGCGGTCGCCCGCCGCGGCCCAGGCGACGAGGGCGCGCCGTCGCGCGGGGCCGAGCACGACCCCGCGCGGGAACTGGTGGGCGGGCGTCACGAGGACGGCGCGCGCGTCGTCGGGCAGCAGGTCCGCGCGCAGACCCTCCGTGTCCACCGGCACGCCGACGGTGCGCAGGCCGGCGTCGCGCAGCAGCTCGAGCGCCCCGCGCGACGACGGGTCCTCGACCGCCACGCGCACGGGCCCCGCCGGTCGCGCGCCCGCGACCCGCCCCGCGACGAGCAGCCGGGCGAGGAGGGAGAGCGCCTGCGCGACCCCGCTCACCACGACCACGTCCTCCGCCCCGACGTGGGCGCCGCGCGCTCGGCGCAGGTGGACCGCGAGCGCCTCGCGCAGCGCCGGCAGCCCCTGCGGGTCCGGGTAGCCCAGGTCGGCGTCGGCCAGTCCCCGCATCCCGTCGCGCACGGCGCGCGCCCACGCGGCGCGGGGGAAGAGCGCAGGGTCGGGCGTCCCGACGCTCGCCGGCCGCGCCGCCCCTGACGCCCGCCGGGGTCCGGGCTCCGCGCCGGGCACCGCACCGGCCGGGCCCGCCGCCGTCCCCGGACGGCCCGACGGCGGCGCGGGCAGCGCCGCGACGACCACCCCCGACCGGGGCCGGGACACGAGCAGCCCTTCGCCGACGAGCACGTCGACGGCGGTGGTCACGGTGCCGCGCGAGAGGCCGAGCACCGCCGCCGCGTCGCGGCTCGACGGGAGCGCCGCGCCCGCCTCGAGGCGCCCGTCCACCACGGCCGCGCGCAGACCGGCCTGCAGCCACCGGCCGACGTCGCGCCCGGGGCGCGGGCCGAGGGCGAGCAGCAGCGCGTCGGGCTCGATCCGGGTCACCATCTGGCCCAGTGAACCAGGCAGGATCTGGACCTGCACCCTGGTCCAGGGGCGTCCCTACGGTCGACGCATGTCCCTCCTCGCACGTCCCTCTCGCCACGGCTCTCGGTCCGACGTCGTCGGTCGTGCGCCCGGCCTCCCCGGACCGGCGGGGTCCGGCGACCTGCGGTGCGCCGTCGGCATGGTGATCGTCGGCTCGTCGTTCGTCGCGTCCGCCGCCCTCGCGGACTTCCCGGTGCTCGGCGGCCAGGCCGCGCGCTACGCCGTCGCGGCGCTCGTCCTGCTCGCCGTGCTCGCCGCGCGCCGCGTGCCGTGGGTCCTGCCGTCGCCGCGCGCGCTGCTCCGCCTCCTCGCGCTCGCCGCGACCGGGCTCGTGGGGTTCAGCGTCCTCGTCGTCGAGAGCGCGGGCCGCGCGGACCCGTCCCTCGTCGGGGCCGTCGTCGGCGCCTCGCCGGTCGTGCTCGCCGCGGCCGCCGCGCTGCGGGCGCGCCGCGTCGCGGTCCGGACCCTCGCGGCGGCGGTCGTGGTGACGGCCGGCGTCGTGGCCGTCGAGGGCGGCGGCTCCGGCGACCCCGTCGGCGTCGCGCTCGCGCTCGGCGCGCTCGCGTGCGAGGTGTGCTTCTCGCTGCTCGCCGTGCCGCTCCTGCCGACGCTCGGTGCGCTGCGCGTCTCCGCGTACGCGTGCGTCCTCGCCGTCCCGCAGCTCGCGCTGCTCGGCCTCGTCCGGCAGCAGGTCACGGGGCAGGCGTTCCTCGTCGTGCCCGACGCGGCCGAGCTCGCCGCGCTCGCGTACCTCGCCGTCGTCGTCACGGCCGTGGCGTTCCTCCTCTGGTACTCCGGGCTCGCCGCGATCGGCCCCGCGCGGGCCGGGCTGTTCGCGGGTCTCCTGCCCGTCGCGGCGCTCGGGGCCTCGGTCGCCCTCGGGTTCGAGTCGCCCGACGCCCGCTCCGTCGTCGGGACCCTCGTCGTCGGGGCCGGGCTCGTCCTCGGCCTCGCGGCGACGTCGCGGCGCCCCGACGCGCCGGCGCCCGCACGCCGCGCCGAGGAGCCGGCCCCCGCACCGAGCGCGAGCCTCGCCCCGCAGCGGCTACCGTGACGGTCGTGACCAGCACCGACCCCACCCCCGCAGCCCCCGCCGACGGCCCCCGCCCGCACGCGCTCCCCCGCCAGGTGTCGGAGACGTTCGACCCGGGCGCGTGGCGCGACGTCGCCGGGTTCGAGGGACTGACCGACGTCACCTACCACCGGGGCGTGGAGCGCGACGCCGACGGCGCCGTCGTGCGCGACCTGCCCGTCGTGCGCGTCGCGTTCGACCGGCCCGAGGTGCGCAACGCGTTCCGCCCCCACACCGTGGACGAGCTGTACCGCGTGCTCGACCACGCGCGCATGACGTCCGACGTCGGGACGGTGCTCCTCACGGGCAACGGCCCGTCCCCCAAGGACGGCGGGTGGGCGTTCTGCTCCGGGGGCGACCAGCGGATCCGCGGGCGCTCCGGCTACCAGTACACGACCGCGCCCGACGGTGGCGGCGAGGTGCACACGCGCGACGCCGTCGACCCGGGGCGTGCGGGGCGCCTGCACATCCTCGAGGTGCAGCGGCTGATCCGGACGATGCCCAAGGTCGTGGTCGCGGTCGTCAACGGGTGGGCCGCAGGAGGCGGGCACTCGCTGCACGTCGTCGCCGACCTGTCGATCGCGAGCCGCGAGCACGCGCGCTTCAAGCAGACCGACGCGAACGTCGGGTCGTTCGACGGGGGCTACGGCTCGGCGTACCTGGCGCGGCAGGTGGGGCAGAAGCGGGCGCGGGAGATCTTCTTCCTCGCGCGGGAGTACTCGGCGCAGGACGCGTACGAGTGGGGCGCGGTGAACGAGGTCGCGGACCACGCCGACCTGGAGGCGCTCGCGATCGAGTACGCGCGCGTGATCGCGACGAAGTCGCCGCAGGCGATCCGGATGCTCAAGTTCGCGTTCAACCTCGCGGACGACGGGCTCATGGGCCAGCAGGTCTTCGCGGGCGAGGCGACGCGGCTGGCCTACCTCACGGACGAGGCCGTGGAGGGCCGCGACGCGTTCCTCGAACGCCGCGACCCCGACTGGGGCCGGTTCGGCTACGCGTTCTGACCTGCGGGTCAGGAGCCGCCGACGAAGCTCGTCAGCATCTCGATGAGGCCGCGGCCGACGAACGCCGCGGCGACGGCGAGGCCGAACAGGAGCCCGACCGAGATCGCGACGGGCGCGGCCGAGCGGGCGACGCCGGGCTCGTCGTCGCGCGGCGTGCGCGGCGCGTAGGACGGCGGTAGCTGGCCCTCGGTCGGGCGCGGGGCGCCCTCGCCGGGGGTGCCGGGCTGGGACGGGTGGGCGGGGTGCGGGACGACGGTTGCCATGACTCCACGGTGCCGCCCGGGACCCCGTCGGCGCGTCGGCCCCGCGGCTCGACCTGGACGTCCACCGGTCCCCCTCGGGGCGGAGCGGTCGTACGCCGTGGGGAGGACCTGGAGCCCGCCGCCGGGCGAGCGGGCCGTCAGGAGATCTCCCAGCTCCCCGACGCGACCGGCACGAGCTCGATCCACGAGGCCCCGGGCTCGAGCTCGACGGGCGCGCCGTCCGCCCCCGTGAGCACGAGCGGGGCGTCGACCGCCTCCTTGGACCAGGACACCGCCACCTGCTTGCCGCCGCTCGCGACGACCCCCTCGCCGGTCCCGACGAGCCTCGTCTCCGGGACGGGCACCCCCGCGGGATCCTTGAACGAGGTGTTCTCCATCGGCGCGGCGAGCAGCACGACGTTCGTGGCCGCGAGCCGCACCTCGTCCGACGACACGGCCGGGGTGTCGCCCTCGCTGCGCACGTACCGGCCCTCGTCGGCGCTCCACTCCCACACGGCGCGGCTCGCGTGCGTGAGCCGGACGTCGAGGCGCGCCGCGGACGCGCCTGCCACGGTGGCCGTGCCGGACCCCGGCTCCCGGGCGAAGACGAGCTGGGCGGGCGGGGGCGACGTGCGGTCGCCGTCGGCCTGGGCCCAGAACTCCTCCGGGCTGCCGTACACGTTGTGCGGCGCCCGGCGCGCGCGCGTCGTGGTGAACCCGTCGTCGCCCTCGTCCATGACGACCGACTGGGTGCCCGCCGCACCGACGGCGTCGATGAACGGCTGCTGCCCACCGGTGTACGCGAGGATCCCGTGCAGCGGCCCGACGATCGCGGGGTCCATGGGCCGGACCGACCGGACGGGTCCCACGCGCTCGGGGACCTGCGAGTGGTAGACGGCGACGAAGCGCGTGATGCCGCCCTCGACGACCTCCTCCCACACGACGTCGGCCTGCTCGAGGCCCGTCTGCGGACGCGCCTGGGGCGCGTTCTCGATCTTCACCGCGAGCGCCGGCCGGTCGGCGACCTCCTCGGCCGCGACCCCGGTGAGCGGCCACACCAGCGGCACGTCCGGTTCCGGCGGCGTGCCCTTGTCCGCGGACACGTCGGCGTCGACCGTCTCCGTCACGGGCGCGGCGGGCTCGCCGCCGCACCCCGCGAGCAGGACCGTCGCCGCGGCGAGCGCGGCGACCAGCCCCGCCCGGAGCGTGCCGGCCCCTCGTCCCGTCCTCGTCATCCTCGACCTTCCCGTCGGCCCAGGACCGGTCCTGGGGCAGCCCCTGCGACGGACGTGCGTCTCCGGGCCACCCTACGGCCCGGCCTACGCTGATCCGGTGAACCGCGCCGTCGTCCCCGCCGATCTCGACGCCCTGGTCGCGGCGGTCGGCGCCGCCCTGGACGGCGAGGGCGCCCCGGTGGCGCCCGTCCCGCTGCTCGACCGTCCCGGGCGCGCCGACGTCCCACCAGGCGCCGCGCTCGTCCTGCGCACGTCGGGCTCGACGGGCGCGCCGCGCGAGGTCGTGCTGTCCGCGACCGCGCTGCGGGCCTCGGGCGCGGCGACGCACGACCGGCTGGGCGGCCCGGGCCACTGGCTCCTCACGCTCCCCCCGACGCACGTGGCGGGCGTCCAGGTCGTCGCCCGCGCCCACGCGGCCGGGCGAGGCCTCACCGTCGCGCCACCGGACGAGCCCTTCACCCCCGCCGGCTTCGCGGCGCTCGTCGGCCGCACCCCGCCCACGGAGCGCCGGTACGTCTCGCTCGTCCCGACGCAGCTCCACCGCCTCCTCGTCGCGGCCGACGCGGGCTCCGACGGCGGCACGGCGGGCCTCGACGCGCTCTGCGCCCTTGACGCGGTCCTGCTGGGCGGTGCCGCGACGCCTCCCACCCTGCTGCGCCGCGCGCGGGCGGCGGGCGCGCGCGTCGTCACGACCTACGGCATGACGGAGACGAGCGGCGGGTGCGTGTACGACGGCGTCCCGCTCGCGGGCGTGCGCGTGCGGCTCGGCGCGGGCCAGGAGGGGACGGACGCGTCGGGAGGGGCCGCGGGCGTCGTCGAGCTCGCCGGGCCCGTCCTCGCGGACGGCTACCTCGGTGACCCCCGCGCGACCGGGCACGCGTTCCGGACCGACGACGACGGCACGCGCTGGTTCCGCACGAGCGACCTCGGTCGGCTCGACGGGCCGCCGGACGACCCGACTCTCACCGTGCTCGGCCGGGCCGACGACGTCGTCGTCTCGGGCGGCGTCAACGTCGCCCCGGCCGCGGTCGAGGCCCTCGTCGTGGAGGTCGAGGGCGTGGGCGAGGCGTGCGTCGTCGGCGTGCCGCACCCGGAGTGGGGGCAGGAGGTCGTCGCGGTCGTCACGACGGCGGGGCGTCCGCCCGCCCCGTGGACCGCCGACGGCGCCCACCCCGACGGCGGCGTCGCGGACGCCCCGGCGTCGCTCCTCGCGGCGGTCCGGGACCACGTCGCGGATAGGCTGGAGCGTGCGGCGGCACCGCGTCGCGTGCTCGTCGTCGGGGAGCTCCCGCGCCGCGGGCCCGGCAAGGTGGACCGCGCCGCGGTGGCGCGGCTCGCCGTCGGGCACCTCCAGGTCCCCCCTGGGTGAGCCCGCCCGCGGTCCCACCACCCTGCACGACCCGCACGACCGAGACGGAGCACCATGGCCAGCACCACCGAGTGGGTCGCGGGCGCGCGCCCGCGCACCCTCCCCGCCGCCGCGACGCCCGTCATCGTCGGGTCCGGCGCCGCGGCCCAGGTGGACGGCTTCGCCTTCTGGCCCGCGCTGCTCGCCCTCGGCGTCGCGCTCGCGCTCCAGGTGGGCGTGAACTACGCGAACGACTACTCCGACGGCGTGCGGGGGACCGACCTCGACCGCGTCGGCCCCATGCGGCTCACCGCGACCGGCGCCGCGCGACCCGGTCAGGTGCGCGCCGCGGCGTTCGGCGCGTTCGGCGTCGCCGCCGTGCTCGGGCTCGTGCTCTGCGCGGTGACCGGCCACTGGTGGCTGGTCGCCGTCGGCGCCCTCGCGATCCTCGCGGGCTGGTACTACACGGGCGGGCGCAACCCCTACGGCTACCGGGGTCTCGGCGAGGTCGGGGTGTTCGTGTTCTTCGGGCTCGTGGCCACGCTCGGCACCACGTACACGCAGGCGGGCGTCGTGACGTGGCCGTCGGCCGTCGGCGCGGTCGCGGTGGGCCTGCTCGCGTGCGCGATCCTCATGGTGAACAACATCCGCGACATCCCCACCGACGTCGTCGCGGGCAAGCGGACGCTCGCGGTGCGGCTCGGCGACTTCCGTGCCCGCCGGGGCTACGTCGCGATGATCTGGTTCCCGCTGCTGCTGGCGGTCGTGTGCGCGTTCGCGGCGCCCTGGTCGCTCGCCGTCCTGCTGCTCCTGCTGCCCGCGGTGCTGCTCACGGTCCCGGTGATCGCGGGGGCACGCGGGCCGCTCCTCGTGCCCGTGCTCGCCGGGACCGGGCTGTTCGAGCTCGCGTACGGCGTGCTGCTGGGGGTCGGGCTGGCGCTCTGAGCGCCGTCGGTCCTGCGCCGGGGTGCAGCGGCAGGGCTCAGCGGGCCGACGACGCCCCGGGCTGCTCGGTCGGCGTCGTGTCCGCACCTCTCGAGGCGGCGTCCTCCTGCGCGTCGAGGGCCGCGTCCTCGGCCGCCGCGTCGTCCTCGATCTCGCGCGAGAACCGCTCGCCCGTCCGGGCGCGGTGCTCGGCCCGCTCGGCGAGGTAGCGCGACGCCGCCTCACGGGGCGTGCGCAGCGTCAGGTAGGACAGCATGAGCGCGACGACCGCGGCGACCAGGACGAGCAGCCAGCCCCGGAGGCCAGCGAACCAGAGGACGCCCAGCGCGACCGCGAAGAGGAGCAGACGCAGGACGGAGTAGATCACGACAGGCACGACTCCAGGGTACGGCCCGTAGGCTGGAGCCATGCTTCGCGTGCTGCTCCCCCTCCTCGCCGTCGGCCTCGCGGTCTACGCGCTCGTCGACCTCGCCTCGAGCGACGAGGAGGAGCGCGGCGGCATCCCGAAGGGGCTGTGGATCGTCCTCATCATCCTGCTGCCGTTCCTCGGTCCGATCGCCTGGATCCTCGTCAAGCGCTCCGCGTCGCGGTCCGGCTCGCGGTACGCGGCCGGTCGGCCGTCGGGCGGTGCGTCGAACGGCGGCACGCGCCGCCGTCGCAACGCCCCCGTCGCGCCCGACGACGACCCCGAGTTCCTCTGGCGGCTCGAGCAGCAGCAGCGCCGCCAGGCGCGGGACGAGGCGCCCTCGCCCGCGACGGACGACGCTCCCCCGGCGGCCGGGGGCACGACGGAGGACGACCGCACCGAGGACGACGGCGACGCGCACCGTCCCGGCGCGAGCAACGGGTCCGACGACGGCGACGACACCGCCCGCTGACCGACCCACCGCAGTGAGGTCGAGCGCGGTGTCGGACCGGGTCAGTCGCCCGGGTTGAGGCCGGAGTACGAGTGCTTGCCGTTGAACAGCAGGTTCACGCCCGTGAAGTTGAACAGGACGCACGCGTAGCCGACGATCACGAAGTACGCCGCCCGGCGGCCGGACCAGCCGCGGGTCGTGCGGGCGTGCAGGTACGCCGCGTACACGATCCAGACGACGAAGCTCCAGACCTCCTTGGGGTCCCAGCCCCAGTAGCGGCCCCAGGCGTGCTCCGCCCAGATCGCGCCGCCGATGATGGTGAACGTCCACAGCACGAACGCGACCGCGTTGAGGCGGAAGCTGAGCGCCTCGAGCTGGAGCGGGCCCGGCGTCGAGTCGAGCCAGCGCCAGCCGCGCGCGCCGAGGAAGGCGTTCCCGGAGTCGCGCGAGTCGCGCAGGAGCTGGAGCACCGACGTGACGAACGCGACGGTGAAGATGCCCGTCGCGATGATCGCGACGCCCACGTGGATGACGAGCCAGTAGGACTGGAGCGCGGGCTGCACGCCGGTCGCGGCGACGAAGAACGCGTTCTGCGCGAGCACGAGGAACAGCACCGCGAGGCCCGTGACGAACGACCCGAGGAAGCGCACGTCCCGCTTGAGCGACACGGCCAGGAACACCGCGAGCGCGACGAACGCGCCGACGAGCGTGAACTCGTACATGTTGGCCCACGGCGTGCGGCCGGCAGCGATCCCGCGCGTGACGATCGCGACGAGCAGCAGCGCCGTCCCGAGCCACGTCAGCGAGATCCCGATGTTGGCGGCCTTGCGCGACGGCTCGGGCGCGGCGACGGGTGCGGCGTCGACGACGTCCGGCGTGCCCGGGCCGTACGGCGAGACGGGCGCGCCCGCGCCCGCGAGCACCTCCGCGCCGGGCGCCTTCGCGTCGGCCCGTGCCTCGGCCCGCTCGTCGTCCGCGCGGCCCGCGAGCCGCGCGAGGTCGATCGCGAACGCGACGAGCGCGACGGTCAGGGCAGTCGCAGCGGCCCAGACGAGGTCCTGGCTCAGCTCGGCTACGGTCATCGGTCAGCCTTTCGTGCGCGGTCGCGCGGTCGGGTCCTGTGCGGGACGCGCGGTGGAGCGGGTGCGGTCGGCCGGTGCGCGTCCCGACGACGTGGTGAGGTCACCCTCACCCGATGGTGCCACGCCCGGGAGCGCGGCGAGAAGCGAGTCCACCTCGCCCTGGAGCCCGGCGTCGTCCCCGCGGGCGAGACCCGCGACGGCGACGACGGTGCGCTCGCGCGGGCCGTCGTCCCCGTCACCGGGGACCTCCTCGCGCCACGCGCGCACCCACACGCGGCGGCGCGGGGTGAACAGCGAGACGGCGAGACCCGCGAGCGCGCCGAGCGAGAATACGAGCACCCACGTGAGCGACGGGTCGTGGCGCAGGTCGAGCGCGACGTAGCGCGGCAGCGAGTCGAACGTGATCGTGCCGAGGCCGTCGGGCAGGTCGACCGTCTCGCCCGGGGCGACGAGCAGCTTCACGCGCTCGCCGTCCGCATCGACCGACGGCGTGAGGTCGTCGGTGTCGAGGCGGTAGACGTTCTGCGGCAGGCCCTCGTCGAGACCGAGGTCGCCCCGGTAGACCTCGAGCACGAGGAGCGGGTTGATCGGCTGCGGGTACACCGACTCCGCGGTCTCGCCGTCCTCGCTGAGCTGGGCCGTCGGGAGGAAGTACCCGACGAGCCCGATCTGGTCGAGGCCGGACGACACGTCGGGCACCTTGATGACGCCGCGCGAGGTGTACATCGTGTCCTCGGGCAGGAACGGCACGCGGCCCGAGAACGCCACCTCGCCGTCGGCGTCGTGCACCGTGACCTCGGGCGCGAACCCGTTGCCCTGGAGGTAGATCTTGGCGCCGCCGGCGGTGAGCGGGTGGTTGACCTTGATGGTCTCCTCGTGGGACTCGCCGTCGGGGTCGCGCACGGTGACCGTCGCGGTGAAGTCGCGCGACTGCGCGAACGCGACGGAGTCCTGGGCGAACTCCGACTCGAACGCGTCGAGCGTCATCGAGAACGGCACGAGCGACGACGGCCGGAACCACGCGCCGTTCTCGAACGTGTCGTAGTCGACGACCGCGTTGGCGAACCCGCGGCCCTCGGTGACGATCGCCTGGCCGCGGTAGTGCAGGAGCTGGCCCGTCGCGACCGCGACGAGGAGGCCGACGAGCGACAGGTGGAACAGCAGGTTGCCCGTCTCGCGCACGTAGCCCCGCTCGGCGGACACCGTCCGTGCCGCGGGCCGCGCGGCGGCACGGCCCCGCGCCGGGGCGGCCTCCTCGGCGCCCGTGTCGACGCGGAACGTCGGCAGCCAGCGGAGCCGGCCGCGCAGGTGGCTGCTCGCCGCCGCGACGACCTCGTCCGGAGAGGCGTCGGTGACGGCGCGCGCCTGCGCGGGGAAGCGGTCGAAGCGTCGCGGCGTGCGCGGGGGCCGCGTGCGCAGCGCCTGCCAGTGCGCCTTCGTGCGCGGCAGGATGCAGCCGACGAGCGAGACGAACAGCAGGATGTAGATCGCGGAGAACCACACCGAGGTGTAGACGTCGAAGAAGCCGAGCCGGTCGAGCCACTCCCCCGTCGTCGGGTTCTCCTGCAGGTACCGCAGCACGGCCGCCGGGTCCTGGGGGCGCTGCGGCAGGACGGAGCCAGGCACCGCCGCGACCGCGAGCAGCATGAGGAGCATGAGCGCGACGCGCATGCTCGTGAGCTGCCGCCACGTCCAGCGCAGCGTGCCGCGCCACCCCAGCCTCGGGAGCGCCGGGCCGCCGTCGCCTCCCGCGCCGCCCCCGCCACCCGACGGCGTCCGGTCACCCGGGCCGTCGCCCGCGGAGAACGCGTCGTCGATGCCCTCGGGGCGGTAGCCCGTCGACGTCGGACGCTCTTCTGATCTCTCGGCCTGGCCGGTCCGCTCGGTCATCTCACACCACCGTCACGTAGCCGTCGATCCAGCCCTGCATGGTCGTCGTCCACGTCGTCCACAGGCCCGTGACCAGCGCGAGGCCGATGAGCACGAGCAGCCCGCCGCCGATCCGCATGATCGCGAGGCGGTGCCGGCGCAGGAAGCCGAGCATGCGCTGCGAGCTCTGCAGCCCGAGCGCGATGAGCAGGAACGGCACGCCGAGACCGAGGCAGTAGGCGACCCCGAGGACCGCGCCACGGCCCGCCGAGGCCTCGTTCAGCGACAGCGACTGCACGGCGACGAGCGTCGGACCGAGGCACGGCGTCCAGCCGAGCCCGAACACGATGCCGAGCAGCGGCGCTCCCCACAGCCCCGCCTGAGGGCTCAGGTGCAGGCGCCGCTCGCGCTGGAGGAACGGGACCGCCCCCATGAAGGCGAGCCCCATGAGGATGACGACCACGCCCAGGACGCGCGTGATGACGTCCTCCCACCGGACCAGGTGCACGCCGATCGCGCCGGCGGCGACCATCAGCGCGACGAACACGAGCGTGAAGCCGGCGACGAAGAGCCCGACGCCCGCGAGGACGCGGCCGCGGCTCGGCGCCGCGACCCGCGTGGCCGTCGTCGTCCCTCCGGACGCGCCACGCCCGCTCCCGGCGTTCGCCGCGGCCATGCCCGAGACGTACCCGACGTAGCCGGGCACGAGCGGCAGCACGCACGGCGACGCGAAGGAGACGAGCCCCGCCAGGATCGCCACCGGGACCGCCAGCAGCATCGACCCGCTCCAGACCGTCGCGGCGAACGTGTCGCCGACGCTCGTCGCGGCGGCGGGGAGCGCGGCGGCCGGGACGGTGGCGGCGAGGGACGCGAGGGTGACCACGGTCAGCCGGCCGCCTCGTCCTCGGCGAGCACGTCGTCGACGAGCGCGTTCAGCGTCGAGCCCTCGGCGAGCCCGATGACGCGTGCCGCGACGCGGCCCTCGCGGTCGAGCACGACCGTCGACGGGACCGCCTGGAGCGGCACCGTGCCGGAGAGCGCCGCGACGACCTCCCCGCTGCGGTCGTCGATGGACGGGTACGGCACCTCGAACCGGCGCTGGAACGCCTGCGCGGCGCCCGCCTCGTCGGTCGTGTTGATGCCGAGCACCTGCACGCCGTCGTCGGCGCGGTCGTTCGCGAGGGCCACGAGGTCGGGCGCCTCGGCGCGGCACGGCGCGCACGCGGCGTACCAGGTGTTGAGCACGACGACGTCGCCCAGCCAGGCGCTCGTGTCGACCGGCTCGCCCTCGTAGTCGGTGCCGGTGAGCGCGACGACGTCGCCCCGCTCGCCCGCGTCCCAGGTGCGGACCGAGCCGTCGCCGGAGACGTAGCCCTGCCCCACGACGTCCGTCGTCGCGCCGGAGTCCTGGGCGCACGCCGCGAGGCCGAGCGTCGCGGCGAGCACGACGCCCGCGGTCAGCACGCGGCGGACGGGCGGGAGGGCGCGCGCGGCACGCGCGCGCGAGCTGGCGGTCACAGCGGCATCACGGGAGGCACCCTGCCCGGGGTTCCTGGACGCCACCTGGGAGACGTGACCTCCGCCACTCCCGAACGGGACGGTTCGGGCGTCCGGACGGCGACGACTGCGCGAGACATGACCGACGTCACGCCCCCGCGACGGTCGCGGCGCCCGGGAGGAGGTCGGCGACCGGCTCGGAGTAGTGCAGGCCGACGAGGCGGTCGTCCTCGAAGTGCAGCGACGTGAGCGACGCGAGCGAGCACTGCCGCTTGCGCGGGTCGTGCCACAGGCGGCGGTTCTCGAAGCTCAGGCGCGTGAGCCACACGGGGAGCTGGTGGCTCACGAGGAGCGCCTCGTGGCCCGCGGCCTTGTCCCGGGCGTCGGCGACCGCGGCGCGCATGCGCGCGACCTGCTCGGTGTACGGCTCGCCCCAGGACGGCCGGAACGGGTTCCACAGGAAGCGCCAGTGCTGCGGGTGGCGCAGCGACCCGTCCCCGACGCCGAAGGTCATGCCCTCGAAGTGGTTCGCGGCCTCGATGAGCCGGTCGTCGGTGCCGAGCTCGAGCCCGAACGCCTCGGCGGCGGGCGTGGCCGTCTCCTGGGCGCGCTGGAGCGGCGACGCGACGACGACGGCGAGGTCCGCGCGGGGGCGGGACGCGCCGTCGGGCCCGGGCTCGCCCGCGAGGTGCGCGGCGACGCGGCGGGCCATCTCGTGGCCTCGCTCGGAGAGGTGGTAGCCGGGGATGCGGCCGTAGAGGACGCCGTCGGGGTTGTGGACCTCGCCGTGGCGCAGGAGGTGGACGATGGTGGAGACCATGCGCACCAGTGTCCCGCACTCCCGGCCCTGACCGGCACCCGCGGGCCGGCGGCTCCCGGAGCGACCCGGGTCAGGAGTCGCGGTCGGCCTTGCACGCCTCGGCGACGGCCGCCATCGCCTCGCCGAGCGCCCGGAACTGCTCCGGCGTGAGCACGTCGACCATGAACCGGCGCACGGCGGCCACGTGGGCCGGAGCCGACGCCACGAGGACGCGGTAGCCCTCGGTCGTCATCTCGCAGTTGACCCCGCGGCGGTCGCCCGTGCTCGCCGAGCGCCGGACCAGGCCGCGCGCCTCCATGCGCGCCACGGTGTGGGTCACGCGGCTGCGGGACCGGGCGAGCCCGTCGGCGAGGGCGGACATCCGCAGCGTGTGATCCGGGCTCTCCGAGAGCCGCACCAGCAGCTCGTACTCGTTGAGCGACACGTCCGACCGCTCCTCGTGGTCGCGCCCCAGCGACTCGATGAAGCGCACGGTCCCGTCGAGGTAGGCGCGCCACAGGCGCTGCTGCTCGGCGTCGAGCCAGCGCGGCTCCTCGCTCGTGGCCGCGGTGGTCCCGCGGGCGGTCGTCGTCAGCTGGTGGTCGACGTCGTTGCTGGTCATGGGTCCTCGGGCGCTGGCGGACGGGGGCGGGTTCAGGGGTGGAACCTCGCCGAACATTGTTCCACCTCACCGGGAATAGACGGATCACCCCCTGCTGTTGATACGCTCGTGCGAAGTTGAACCTTCAACCAAGTTCGGTCCCCCGGGACCCTCGACCCCTTCAGGAGCACCCATGGCCACGCCGCTGCCCGCCGGGCTCAACGCCGGTACCTACGCCCTCGACTCGTCCCACTCGCAGGCGGCCTTCACGGTCCGCCACGCCGGCATCTCCAAGGTGCGCGGCACGCTCGCCATCACGGCCGGCACCATCACCGTGGGCGACGACCTCGAGTCGACCTCCGTGACCGCCGAGCTCGACGCCGCGTCCGTGAGCACGGGCGACGCGAACCGCGACAACCACCTGCGCAGCGCGGACTTCTGGGACGCCGAGAACAAGCCGACGTGGACCTTCGCGTCGACCAGCATCTCCGGCGACGGCGACGACTTCGTCGTGGCGGGCGACCTGACCATCAACGGCGTGACCAAGCCGGTCGAGCTCGAGACCGAGTTCGCGGGCACCGCGACCGACCCGTTCGGCAACGCGCGCGCCGGGTTCGAGGCGACCACGGAGATCTCCCGCAAGGAGTTCGGCCTCACCTGGAACGCCGCGCTCGAGACCGGCGGCGTGCTCGTGGGCGACAAGATCAAGATCGCCCTCGACGTCTCGGCCATCAAGCAGGCCTGACGACCGGCTCCCGGGACACTCTTCCCCGGTACCGTTCCCCGAAACACTGCACCCCCGGCAGGGGTGCCGCCCCGAGGGGCCGCGTGCGCGAGCACGCGGCCCCTCGTCGTTCAGCGGTCCTGCGCCTCGGCGAGCGCGCGCGCCTGGGAGTGGAACGCGAGGATCTGCAGCTCGCTGCCGACGTCCACGCCGCGCACGTCGACGTCCGCGGGCACCTGCAGCGCACGCGGCGCGAAGTTGAGGATCTCCCGCACGCCCGCCGCCACGACCCGGTCCGCGACGGACTGCGCGTGCGCCGCCGGCGTCGCGAGGACCACGATCGACACCTTCTCCCGCGCCACGACCTCCTCCAGCGCGTCGACGTGCTCGACGACGAGGCCCGCCGCCCGCGTGCCCACGACCTCCGGCGACGCGTCGAGGAGCGCCGCGACGTGGAAGCCCCGCTGCTCGTACCCCGAGTAGTTCGCGAGCGCGTGCCCCAGGTTGCCGATCCCGACGATCGCGATGCGGTGCTCGTCCACGAGCCCCAGCGCCTCGGTGATGTACTGCGCGAGCGAGTCCACGTCGTAGCCCACGCCGCGCGTGCCGAACGAGCCCAGGAACGACAGGTCCTTGCGGAGCTGCGCCGGACCGACGCCGGAGAGCTCGGCGAGCTCGACCGACGACGTCGTCGCGACGCCCCGCGCCACCAGGTCGCGCAGCGCCCGCAGGTAGGACGGGAGCCGCGCCACCGTCGCGCTCGGGATACCCGGCGCCGTCACCTCACCGACTACCTGCTCAGCCACCCGTCACCCCGTCGTCCTGGGACCGTCCTCGTCGACGGTCGCGCTCCACCGGGAGGAATCATCCCAGGTCCGCGCGCGCCGTCGAAATCCGACCCACCGCGCGGGCGAGCCGGCGGGCGTCCACGCGCCAGAACCCCTGCTGCACGCCGCCGACCGTCACGACCGGGACGTACTCGCCGTACTGCTCGCGCAGCGCCGGGTCCGCGTCCGGCGCGTCCACGTCCACCTCCGCCCACGCGACGGCCGCCTCGGCGCACACCGCCGCGACGACGGCGCGCGCGTCGTCGCACAGGTGGCAACCCGCTCGGCCGTAGAGGAGGACGGGAGGGGCCGGCGCGTCGGAGGTGCTCACGCCTCCCAGGGTACGAGGACGCGGCCCCGGGCCGAGCGCGGGACCGCCTAGAGTGGGGACATGGCGACGTCTTCCGGTCCGGGCCCCGTCCCGACCCCCGGGTCGACCGCCTCCGAGGCCGCGCCCGACGCCGGCCGCACACCCCCCGCACCCGCGCACCGCACCGCCGCGTTCTTCGACGTGGACAACACGATCATCCGCGGCGCGTCGTCGTTCCACCTCGCCCGCGCGCTGTACCAGCGGGAGTTCTTCTCGACGCTCGACATCGTGCGCTTCGCCGTGCACCAGGCGCGCTACCTCCTGTTCGGCGAGAACAAGCAGCAGATCGACCGCATCCGGTCCCGCGCGCTCGCCCTCATCGCGGGTCGCTCCGTCGCCGAGGTCACCGCGATCGGGGAGGAGGTCTACGACACCGTCCTCTCGCTGCGCATCTACCCCGGCACGCGCCGCCTGCTCGACGAGCACCTCGCCGCCGGCCACCAGGTGTGGCTCGTCTCCGCGACCCCGGTCGAGATCGGCGAGCTCATCGCCCGCCGCCTCGGCACGACCGGCGCCCTCGGCACCGTCGCCGAGCACGAGGACGGCTTCTACACGGGACGGCTCGTCGGCGACATGATGCACGGCCGTGCCAAGGCCGCCGGGGTGCGGGCGCTCGCCGAGCGCGAGGACATCGACCTCGACGCGTCCTACGCCTACGGCGACTCGCTCAACGACGTGACGATGATGGAGGCCGTGGGGCACCCGTGCCCCATCAACCCCGACGCGCGGCTGCGCCGGCACGCGCAGGACGTCGGCTGGCCCATCCGCGAGTTCCGCGGCCGACGCCGTCGCGTCGCCCGCAGCAGCGTCCGCACCGCGAGCTGGGCCGGCGCCGCCTGGGCCGCCGCCCTCGTCCTGCGCTCCGTCCGCCGCGCCGTCGACCGCCGCATCTCGCGCCTCTGACCACCCCGCTCCCCCGAGCCGGCGCCCTCGCCCTCGCCCTCGCAAGAGAGAACCCCGGTCCCGCGAGGAAGACCCCTGGGCCGCCTAGGAAGACCCTGGTCCCGCGAGGTAGAGGCCTGGTAGGCCAGGGCTCCACCTCGCGTGACCGTCGGAGACGCGTCGAGCCCGGTCCCTCGGGAGGGGCCGGGCTCGACGGCGGGTCGGCGCGTCAGGACGCGCGCGACGTCACTTCTTGTTGCGACGCTGGTGACGCGTCTTGCGAAGCAGCTTGCGGTGCTTCTTCTTGGCCATGCGCTTGCGGCGCTTCTTGATGACGGAGCCCATACGGTCCTCGCAATGCTCGAGCGGCGTGTCGGTCGGCGACCGGTCGACCGGCCGCGTGTGGTCCACGGTTGATCGGGGCGCCCGGCGACCACGAGGGCGCCGCGAGCCGACCAACACGAGAGAAATCCGCCCCCTAGACTACCCGCTCGCGCTCGTGCCCCGGTACGCCGCCCGGCGCGCGACCCGCACGACGCCCCGGGCATCCCGGGGGACGACCGCCTCAGTCGAAGTGCGGGTCGAGGCCGAGCAGCGGGAAGACGGCGCGGCGCGTGGCCGCGACGGCGCGGTCGACGTCGTCGTCGGGGTCGTAGCCGCTGCTCCAACGGCGCACGTCGACGGGCGGGCCGAAGGCGAGCGGGGCGTCGAACCCGGCGACCTCGGCGACGCGGGCGCGCCACTCCTCGGGCAGCGGCTCGCCCGCCGTCACCGGCCGGTGCACGACCTCCCCCACGACCGCCGTCCACACGAGCGGCACGACGCGCGCGATCGCGTACCCGCCGCCGCCGAGCGCGAGCCAGCGTCCGCCGGTGAGCTCGTGCGCGAGGTCGTGCACCTGAGCGAGCGCCGTGCGCTGGGCGTCCACGGAGACGTCGAGGTCGGAGAGCGGGTCCTCGCCGTGCGCGTCGCACCCGTGCTGGGTGACGAGGACCTCGGGCCGGAACGCCCGCAGCACCGGCGGCACGACGGCGTCGACGGCGCGCAGCCAGCGCGCGCCGTCCGTGCGGCGCGGGAGCCCGACGTTGACCGCCGTGCCCTCGGCGCCCGCGCCCCCGACGTCGGTCGGGTGCCCGGTACCGGGAAAGAGCGTCGTGCCGCTCTGGTGGACGGACACGGTGAGGACGCGCGGGTCGTCCCAGAACGCCTCCTCCACGCCGTCGCCGTGGTGGGCGTCGAGGTCGACGTACGCGACGCGCGCGACGCCGTCGTCCAGGAGGCGCCGGATCGCGACGGCCGCGTCGTTGTAGACGCAGAAGCCCGACGCCGCGCCCGCCTTCGCGTGGTGCATGCCCCCCGCGACGTTCACCGCGTGCCCGACGCGCCCCGCGGCGATCTCCCCCGCCGCCTCGTAGGAGCCCGCCACGATCCGGGCCGCGGCCTCGTGCATCCCCGGGAAGACCGGGTCGTCCTCGGTGCCGAGACCGCGGGCCGGGTCGGGGGTCCCGTGCTCCGACGCCGCGCGCACGGCCGCGACGTACGCCGGCTCGTGCACGAGGCCGAGGACGTCGTCGCTCGCAGGCTCCGGCCCGACGACGCGGGGCGCACCCTGAGGCGCACCGTCGCCGTCGAGCAGGCCCAGCGCGCGCACCAGGCCCATCGTCAGGTCGAGCCGGGCCGGGGACATGGGGTGCCCGGGACCGAAGTCGTACCCGAGGAGCTCGGGGCTCCACACGACGCAGGATCCGGGCGCCGCGGCGCTCCCCCGGGCGGAGGCGGGCGACGACGGGGGGTCGGTCGTGGGCATGGCTCACGGTAACGCCCGGCGCCGCGCCCCCGCCCCGACGGACCGGTCACCGGACCGCGGTGCGGCGCACGGGGGCCGGACGCGGCATGATGTCCCGGCGCCGGAGCGGCGACATGACGGGTCACCAGGCCCGTGGCAGAGTGACGCGAGTGGTGAGGGAGGCTCCATGCCGACGAGCATGACCGGGCGCCTGTTCAAGGGGCGGGAGATCGTCGACCGCCTCGCCCGGCAGTCGCCCGCACGCCTCGCCGTCACCGTGTTCGCCGCCGTCATCGCGGTCTTCACCGCGCTCCTCATGGCCCCCTGGGCGACCGCGAGCGGTCGCGCTGCCCCGTTCGTCGACGCCCTGTTCACCGCGACGTCCGCGGTGTGCGTCACGGGTCTGGTCGTCGTCCCGACGGGCACGTACTGGTCGACGTACGGGCAGGTCGTCATCCTGCTCGGCATCAAGATCGGCGGCCTCGGCGTCATGACGCTCGCGTCGATCCTCGGCATGGCCGTGTCGCGGCGCATCGGCCTCACGCAGAAGCTCCTCACCGCGTCCGAGACGAAGACGACGCGGCTCGGCGAGGTCGGCTCGCTCGTGCGGGTCGTCGTCATCACCTCGACGTCGCTCGAGCTCCTCATCGCGCTGCTCCTGCTGCCCCGGTTCATCGTGCTCGAGGAGACGTTCGGCGAGGCCGCGTGGCACGGCATCTTCTACGGCATCTCGGCCTTCAACAACGCCGGGTTCATCCCGACCGAGCAGGGCCTCGCGCCGTACGTCGGCGACTGGATGCTGTGCCTGCCGATCATCCTCGGCGTGTTCATCGGCTCCCTCGGCTTCCCCGTGATCCTCAACGTCATGCGCAACCGCAAGCGCGTGTCGAAGTGGAGCCTGCACACCAAGCTCACGCTCACGACGAGCGCGGCCCTCGTCGTGGTCGGCACGGTCCTGTTCGCGGCCGTCGAGTGGACGAACCAACGCACGCTCGGCCCGCTCGCGTTCGGGGAGAAGCTCCTCGCCTCGCTGTTCGCGGGCGTCATGCCCCGCTCGGGCGGCTTCTCCACCGTCGACACCGGCGGAATGCACGAGGCGAGCTGGCTCATCACCGACGCCCTCATGTTCGTGGGCGGCGGCTCCGCGTCGACCGCGGGCGGCATCAAGGTCACGACGCTCGCCGTCATGCTCATCGCGATCGTGTCCGAGGCGCGCGGCGACCGGGACATGGAGGCCTTCGGGCGCCGCATCCCCCGCGACACCCTGCGGCTCGCCGTCGCCGTGTCCTTCGTCGGTGCGACCGCGGTCCTGCTGGCGAGCCTGCTCCTGCTGGAGATCACGGGCGAGACGCTCGACGTCATCCTCTTCGAGACGATCTCCGCGTTCGCGACGGTCGGCCTCAGCACCGGCATCACGCCCAGCCTCCCGGATGCGGGCAAGTACGTGCTCGTCGGGCTCATGTTCGTCGGGCGCACCGGCACCATGACGTTCGCCGCCGCGCTCGCGCTGCGCGACCGTCGCCGCATCGTGCGCTACCCCGAGGAGCGCCCCATCATCGGGTGAGCGGACCGCCCGCCGCGGCGTACGCCGTCGGGCACCGCCACCGACCCACCCCGACCACACGAGAGGCCCCACCGTGACCGACCCCTTCTCCCGCGGCGCCGACCCGAGCGCCGGGCCGACGACCGGGAAGGACGCCCTGCCGGCGGACCCCGTCGCCCGGCGCATCGTCGAGCGCGGGCGCGCCGAGCGCTCCCGCCGCGACGAGGCGAAGGCGCCGCGCAAGGACGCCGGCGTGCTCGTCATCGGTCTCGGGCGCTTCGGGACGGCCATCGCCGCCACGCTCGACCGCCTCGGCCAGGACGTGCTCGCCGTCGAGCGCGACCCCGAGCTCGTCGCCCAGTGGAGCGGGCAGCTCCCTCTCGTCGAGGCCGACGCGTCCAACCCCGTCGCCCTCGAGCAGCTCGGCGCGCGCGACTTCCCCGTCGCGGTCGTCGGCGTGGGCACGTCGCTCGAGGCGAGCGTGCTCATCACGGGCAACCTCGTCGACATGGGCACGCCCCAGATCTGGGCCAAGGCGATCTCCGCCGAGCACGGGCGCATCCTCCAGCGCATCGGCGCGCACCACGTCGTGTTCCCCGAGGCCGACGCCGGATCCCGCGTCGCGCACCTGGTCTCCGGCAAGCTGCTCGACTACATCGAGGTCGAGGACGGGTTCACGATCGTCAAGATGCGCCCGCCCAAGGAGGTCCAGGGCTTCACGCTCGCGCAGTCCAAGGTCCGCGAGCGCTACGGCGTCACGGTCATCGGCGTGAAGTCCCCCGGCGAGGACTTCCTCTACGCGACCCCCGAGACCCGCATCAGCGCCAACGACCTCCTCATCGTCTCCGGCCACGCCGACCTCCTGGAGCGCTTCGCCGCCCGCCCCTGAGCCCCCGCGTCGCCGGGTCGGGTCGGGCTGCGGCCCGCGCGGTCGCGTCCGCGCCAGGTCAGGGCTGCGGGCGGTGCAGGAGGAACACCCCGCGGTGCAGGGGGCGGTCGAGGCGCTGGTCGTCGGTCGCGACGTACTCGTCGAGGACGGCGAGGATGCGCCGGTCGAGCTCGGCGACGTCGTCGTCGGAGAGGTGGAGGCCGAAGGTCGCGGCCGTCGAGACGGCGTCGGGACCCGCGGCGAGGGCGTCGTCGAGCGCGGCGGCGAAGGGTCCGAACCGGACGTCGGGCGCCGTGCCGCGTAGGGGGTCGTCGAGCCACCAGGTCGCGCCGGTCGCGCGGTAGGGGCGTTCGAGCGCTCCCCCGGCGCCGGTGCGCACGTCGGCGGGCTCGAGCAGGCCGGCGCGGACGAGGAGCCGGACGTGGTGGAGGGCCGTGCCGGGGGCGACCCCGAGGTGGTCGGCGAGCTCCTTGTTGGTCATCTCGCGCGTGCCGCACTGCCGGACGATGCGCTGGCGCAGGGGGTGGGCGAGGGCCTTGGCCTCGAGCGCCGTGGGCGGACGCCGTCCGGGCACGGCGGGCGGCGTCGCACGCGTCGTCGCTGCGGGCTCCTGCGGCGTGGGCTCGGCGCTCATGGCACCCATCGTACGTCGATCGATCGAGATCCACCGATCGATTGGGATTTCTCGATCACTGTGCCATGCTGACGCCATGGCCCTCGCACCCCGCCGACGACGGACGGTCGGCACGCCCCTGGGCGGGCCGTTCCGGCGCCTCTGGACCGCGTCGACGGTCTCCAACCTCGCCGACGGCGTGCTCAAGGTCGCGCTGCCGCTCGTCGCGGTCCGCTACACCGACTCGCCCGCGCTGGTCGCCGGGCTGACGTTCGCGCTCACGTTGCCCTGGCTCCTCTTCGCGCTCCCCGCCGGCGCGCTCGCCGACCGGCTCGACCGGCGCCACGCGATGATCGGCGCCAACGTGGCGCGCGCGCTGCTCGTCGTCGCGCTCGCCGCCGTCGCGCTCGTGCCCGACGCCGGCAGCATCGCCGTGCTCTACGTCGTCGCGTTCGGCGTGGGCGTCACGGAGACGCTCTACGACACCGCCGCGCAGTCGATCCTGCCGCAGGTCGTCCCGCGCACCGCGCTCCCCCGGGCGAACGGGCGCCTGTACGCGGCCGAGCTCACCGCGAACCAGTTCGTCGGGCCACCGCTGGGCGGGCTGCTCGTCGCTGCGGGCGCGGCGGTGGCGTTCGGCCTCCCGGGCGCGTTGTGGGCGATCGCCGTCGGGCTGCTCGTCGGCCTGCCCGGCTCGTACCGCCCCGAGCGCACGACCCGCACGACGCTGCGGGCCGACATCGCCGAGGGCCTGCGCTTCCTGTGGCACGACCGGATCCTGCGCACGCTCGCCCTGATGGTCGGTGGCATCAACTTCGCGAGCAACGCCGCGTTCGCGATCTTCGTGCTCTACGCCGTCGGCCCCGACTCGCCCCTGGGGCTGTCCGAGCCCGCGTACGGCGTGCTGCTCACGACGACCGCCGTCGGCGCGTTCGCCGGGTCCTTCGTCGCGGAGCGCGTCGTCGCGCTCGTCGGCCGGGCGCGCTCCCTGGCGCTGACCGTGCTCAGCACCGTCGCGCTCGTGGGCGTCCCCGCGGTGACGACGGACGCGTGGGTCATCGGCGCCGTCTACGCCGTCGGCGGGGCGGGGATCGCCGTGTGGAACGTCGTCACCGTCTCGCTCCGGCAGCGGATCACGCCCGACGCGCTGCTCGGTCGCCTCAACTCGTGCTACCGGCTCGTGGCATGGGGGACGATGCCGCTGGGGGCGGCGGTCGGCGGCGCGCTCGGCGAGCTCTTCGGGCTGCGGAGCGTGTTCGTGGTCATGGCGGCGGTGTCGGCCGCGACGCTGCTGGGCATGCTCGTCGTCGACGACCGCACGATGGACGCCGCGGAGCGCGCCGCCGACGAGCGCGACGACCGCGGGCGCCACGAGGGCGAGCAGGTCGCGGACGCGGCCCCCGAGGACTGAGGCTCGCCCCGATCAGGCGGCGGACCGGCCCTGGTGCGCCCGACGGCGCAGCGCGGCACCGGCCGCGACGGCCAGCCCCGCGAGCACGGCGGCCCCGACGAGCCCCGTGCCGGTCGTGGCGAGGCCGCCCGGGCGCGGGGAGGCGGACGTCCCGCCGCCGGTCGTGACGCCCGTGCCCGTGGACGGCGTGCCGCCGGGCTCCTGGGGCTCGCCCGGCGCGGCGAGGACGACGAACGGCTCGGACAGGACGTCGGCACCGTCACCGGGTGCGGCGAGGCGGATGTGGTGCTCGCCCGGTGCCGTCCCGGCGGGGATCGTCGTCACGAGCTCGAAGGCACCGTCGGCGTCGGTCGTGACCGTGCCGAGCAGCACGGGCTCGCTCTCGAGCCAGACCTCGTACGTGGTGTGCGGCGCGAGGCCGGTGCCGCGCACCACGAGCTCCCCGCCGACGACGAAGGGGCCTTCGCCCACGACGACGACGCGCGGCCCCGCGGGCACCTCGCGCTCGGTGATCTCGACGCTCACGCGCACGCCGTCGGCCGGGTCGGGGACGGCGGCGGTGAGTGCGGCGGCCGAGGCGGCGCCGGCGGGGACGACGAGGGAGCCGGCGATCACGAGGGCGGCGAGCAGCCTGCGGGTGGTCGTCACGCGATGAACCTCTTCGTCCGGCCCGGGGCGGGCGCTGCTGGGTCCCCCCGAACCCGGCTGGACGAGCGTCCAGCCGCGATCATCTTGCCATCTTGGACGCCTGAACTGAACATCTGTCCAGGTTGTTCACCCGCTCGCCGCCGGCCGACGCCGCCGACAGCACGAAGCTCGGCAGCACGAAGCTCGGCCCCCGCCGCTCCGAGGAGCGACGGGGGCCGAGCCGGACCCGGACGGTGCCGGCACACCACCCGGGGGTCTGTGGTCACCCACCGTGGCGAGGTAGAGGCGTGGTCACGACCACGCCTCTACCTCGCGGTACCGGGGCTCTACCTCGCGGTACCAGGGCTCTACCTCGGCGTCAGCCGCAGTCGAGCGCGGCGAACGGCGCGTCCACCGTGGAGGTCACCTCCTGGAGTCCGTCGGGGCCGTCGACCGTGGCGGTCCCGGTGACGGTCGCGGTGCCGGCCGGGGCCGACGTCGCGCGCGTCGCGAACGACTGGTAGGCGTTCTTGCCGGGCGCCACGTCGGCGAACGCCTTCTCGCCGTACGGCGTCGAGAGCGACACCGACACCGGGACGTCCTCGCCGTTCGTGACGCGCACGGCGACGTACGCCTTGCCGGCGAGGCACCGCGGCGACACCTCGACCGCGAGGTCCAGCCCCGGCTCGCCGCCCAGCGCGGGCAGCACGACCTGCTGGCGCGTCTCCTCGTTGCCCGCCGCGTCGGTCGCGGCGAACTCGATCACCTGCGGCTCGTCGGTGAGCGCGCGCGTGAACGGCTCGGTGTACGTGCCCCAGAACGTGCCGGGGCCCTCCCACTGCACCTTGTCGACGCCCGATCCCGCGTCCGTGGCCGCGAGCGTGATCTCGACGCTGCTGCCGACCTCGCGCAGCGTCGCGACCGTCACCGGCGCGACCGTGTCCACGCGGAGCTCGCGCGAACCCGTGCCGACGTTCCCCGCCGCGTCGGTCGCGCGCGCCTCGACCGTGCGCACGCCGTCCTCGTCGACCGCGAACGGGCCGTCGTAGGGAGCCCACGCGCCGCCGTCGACCGAGACCTCGACCGCCGGGGCCGGGTCGCGGTTGTCGGACGCCACGACCGTGACGGTCGGGTGCTGGACGTACCAGCCCGACGTCGCCGGGCCGGGCTGCGCCGTGACGGTGACGGTCGGCGGCGTCGTGTCCTCGCCGGTGTCCGGCGCGACGACGAACACGACGGCCTCGGCCGGCACGTCCGTGCCCTCGACGTCCCCGGCGACGAAGAACAGGCCGTCGGGCTCGGCGTAGTCGGCCGGGTCCACGGCGCCCCAGGTCACCGGGATGCGGCTGTCCTTGGACGCGTCCTCGTACTCGGCCGTGACGGTGGCCGGGAGCGCCGGGGCGGTGCCCGCGAGCGTCACGACGCTCACGTTGTCCACCGCGGTGACGTCCCCCGGCGCGCCGTCGCGCACGTGCACCGTGCCGCTCACCGGCTCGACGAGCGCGTCCGACGTCCCGGTGACCTCGAACGCCCCCGCGACGGCGACGTCGTCGGCCGTCACGTCGTCCCAGTCCACGGAGACCGTCTCGACGCGACCGTCGGTGAAGATCGCGTCGATCTCAGCCGGGAGGTCGGGCAGGACGCCGACGTCCGTGGGGATGTGGACGGGCGAGTAGTCGATCGGCCCGTTGGGGTCGACCGGCTCCGGCTCCTCGACGCCGCCCGTGCCCCAGACCTCCCACTCGGACACCCCGACGGCCGAGTACGTCGTCGCCGTGGTCCCCCGCAGCGGGTCGAACGTCGCGCGCAGGCGCGTCGTCGTCACCGCGTCGAAGGTCGTCTCATTGGTCGTGAGCCGCTCGGTCGGGTAGCCGCTCGGGTTCGGGACGTCGACGAACGCGCCGGCGTCCGCGTCCCAGTACTGGAGCGTCCACGACGCCGGGACCCGCACGTTGTCGCCGTTCGCGTCCGTGCCGTCGGACCAGAACCGGACGACGGAACGGTCCACGGTGACCGGCGCGGGCCACGAGTACTCGAGCCACTGCGTCGCGGGTCGGTCGCCGCTCCACGTCGCCCAGGTCGCGTCGTGCGCTCCCCCGGTGCTCACGCCCGCGCCGTCGTTCACGGCCTCGACCTTGTTCCACGACGCGGTGTAGCTCGCCTCGGGCGTGCCGAGCAGCGCCACGTTCGACGGCGCCTCGTCGGCCGCCGCCAGGACCTCGTCCCCGGTGCCCGAGGTCGCGGCCCACGCCCCGACGCCCGCACCCGTGAGGGCGAGGGCGAGGACGGTCGCGGTGGCGACCACGCGCCGTCGGGCCCGGGGTGTCCCCGGCTCGTGCCCGAGCGGGATGAGCACGGCCGAGCCCGCGCCCCGTGATGAGTCGGTGCGCGCGCTCATGCCAGCCTCGCCTTCCCCGCCGTGACCAGGACCTTCTGACCGTCGCGGCGGCTCAGGAGGCCGTCCGCGGTGAACTGCTCGACCGTGCGCTGGACCTTCTGGAGGAACGCGGCGCGGTCGGCGAAGCCGCCGTCGCCCCACACGACGTCGAGGAACGTCGTCCCGTTCGGCCGCGCGGCGTTGGCGACGCCGCTGTCGAGCCCTGCGAAGACCACGCGGGGCTCGGAGCGCTCGACGTACATGTGGTACTGCGTGTCGTCGCCCGACCACGCGGGCTCGAACGTGAGGTCCCCGAGGCGGAAGTACCCGTTCCCGAGATCGGTGAACGCGCCCTCGAGCGTGCCGTCGAGGCCCATGTGGGCGTAGAGCGACAGCTTGAGGTACTCGCGCGACGCGCTGCGCGCGAGCAGGACCGTCGGCCCGTTCTCGATGCTCTGGATCGCGGGGTTGTCGATCGTCGGCACGGCGCGGATGCTCAGCGGCATCGTCACCTCGACGACGTCGCCGGGCGACCACGAGCGCGACACGCTCACGTACGTCCCCGGCACGGCGTCGAGCTCCTGCTCCACGCCGTTGACCGTCACCGTGAAGCCCTTGCGCACCCAGCCGGGCACGCGCAGGCGCAGGTCGAGCGGCCCGGAGCCGTTCACCGTGAGGCGGGTCGCGCCGACCTTCGGGTACTGCGTCTCCTGGACGACCTCGAAGCCCTTCTCCTCCCACGTCAGGGTCGAGGCGAGGTAGAGGTTGACGTACAGCACCTCGCCGTCGACGGACCGGAAGTACACCGAGTCGCGGTACTTGACGTGGTTCTCGAGCCCGGTCCCGCCGCAGCACGTGCCGGTGTTGCCGTACTCGCGCCGCGTGCCCGGGTTGACGCCGTACATGTACGTCACGTCAGGGCTCGTCGTGGACTGCGTGTTCTTCTTCGAGCCGACGATGTGGTTGAGCAGCCCGCGCTCGTAGTACTCCATGTACTTCGGGTCGAGCGAGTGGAAGTACAGCAGGCGCGAGAGCTTGAGCATGTTGTACGTCCCGCACGTCTCGGCGTTGCGCGCGCCGATGTCGCCCGCGACGGTGTTCGGCGGTCCGAACAGCTCGCCCTCGCCGTGCCCGCCGTGCGCGTACGTGCGCCCGGGCACGACCATGCCCCAGAAGCCCTCGACCGCCTTGAGGTACCGCTCCTCGCCCGTGAGGTCGTAGACCTTGAGGTAGCCGGGGAACTGCGGGATGTGCTGGTTCGCGTGCTTGCCGTTGAGCGTGTCCGTGCCCGCGGCGCTCGCGTCGACGAGCGTGTTGAGGTCGAACAGCTTGGCCGTGGCGACGTACGTGTCGTCGCCCGTGATCGACGCGATGTCGGCGAGCACCTCGTTCATGCCGCCGTACTCGCCCGCGATGTAGATGCCCCACATCCGGTCGAGCTGCGCCTGCGGCAGCACCGACAGGCGGCTGTGCACCCACGCCGCCATGGACGACGCGAGCGCCAGCGCCTGGTCGTTCCCCGCGAGGCGGTAGGCCTCGAGCAGACCGGCCATGATCTTGTGGCACGTGTAGTACGGCGCCCAGATCTCGCCGTACGGCGCGTACTTCTCGAGCTGGCTGAACTGCCACTCGCCGTAGGCCGCGAGGAACCCGGGGTGGCTGAACCGCCCCATGGCCGCGAGCGCCGTCTGGACCTCCGCCAGGCCCTCGACGATCTGGTCCACCTTGTCGCGGAACACCGTCTCGCCCGTGCTTGCGTACGCGAGCGACACCATGGACAGGAAGTGCCCGCCGTAGTGGCCGCGCAGGAGGTTCGCGGTCTGGGTGTTCGCCCGGCCCGGGTAGTCGTCGGGTCCCCACGGCTGCTCGTTGGCGTGGCCGAAGCCCTCCCAGCCGCCGGGCGCGGACGCGCCCTGGGTGTCGAGCCCGGCGTTGCGCCGGAACACCGCGAGGACGCGGTCCACGGGGTACTCGCGCGCGAGGTGCAGGATCTGGTCCTGCGAGCGCGTCGCGACGCTCGGGGCGAGCGTCACGTCGGACATCGGGAACGGCTCGGCGGCCCAGCCGTCGAGGGTCACCGAGCGGTCGAGGGACCGCAGGAAGGCCCGGCTGACGGGCGGTCCGCTCGGGACCGTCAGTGCCGGGGCCGGCGGCGCGGCGAGGGCGCTGCCGCCGCCCGCGAGCGCGACGGCGCCGGTCGCCCCGGCGGCCAGCGCCCCGAGCCGTAGGACGGCCCGCCGCGAATAGCTGGAGTCGTGCACGTGCATGAGCTGTCGCTCCTTCTCACTCGTCGTCGAGTGGTGGAAGCGTCGTCGGCGGCAAGGAGGGAAGCCCCGCGTCCGACGCTCGTGCTGGTTCCGCCCGGCCGCCGCGTCGCCGAGGGAGGGCTCTGGTCCGTCGAGGGAGAGGCGTGGTCGTGACCACGCCTCTCCTCGCGGTACCTCGCCTCTCCCTCGGCGGGGTGCGGCCTCGCGGGTGTCAGGCGCAGTCGAGCGCGTCGACCTGCGCCTCGCGCGTGGTCGTCACCTCCTTCCCGTCGAGGGTCGCGACGCCGGTCACCGTGACGGTCCCGGCCGGGACCGCCGTCGCGCGGGCGGCGAACGACTGGTACGCGTTCTTCCCCGGCGCGACGTCGGCGACCGTCTTCTCGCCGTACGGCGTCGTGAGCGTCACGGTCACCGGGACGTCCTCGCCGTTCGTCGCGCGCACGGCGACGTACGCCTTGCCCGCGAGGCAGCGCGGCGTGACCTCGACCGCGAGGTCGAGCTCGGGCGCCGGCGGCTGCTCGCCGTAGGCCGCGAGGAGCGCGGCGTGCTCGGCGGCCGTGATCGGCAGGACGGTGCCGTGGCGGGGGCTGCTCGGCAGGTGGGCGTCGACGGACGTCCACACGCCCGAGTCGAGGTCGGTGGACTCGAGCGGCAGGTAGCCCTGGCCGCCGTGGTAGCTCGGCTGGTCGACGAAGAGGTACCACTTCTCCTCGGTGTTCGACTTGAAGACGGTCGGCCCCTCGCCCGCGGTGAGCGTGCCGCCCCACGGGTTGGGCTGGCCGTAGCCGATCTTCTCGGCGACGAGGTCCCAGTCGGTCGAGCGCAGGTCCGTCGACTTCTCGAGACGCGGGATCATGTACGCCTCGTCCTTGGTGAACCGGTAGTACGTGCCGTCGTGCTCGACGATCGACGAGTCGATCATCCCGAGGCCGTTGCCGCGCTTCTCGTCGATCCACACCTGCGGCTCGGAGAACGTCACGAAGTCGCGCGTCGTGGCGTACATCATGCGCTGGTAGGAGTCGGCGATGCGGCGGCCGTCGGTCGACGTCGTCGGGTAGAGCGCCGAGGCCCAGTAGACGATGTACTCGCCGCGCTGCGCGTCCCAGAACGCCTCGGGCGCCCACGTGTTGCCCGCGTACGCGCTCGACACCGTGACCATGCGCTGGTCGGACCAGTGCACGAGGTCGGTCGACTCCCAGATCATGAGGGCGCGTGACCCGCGCTCCTGCGCGTTGCCGAAGTTGTTGCCGCCGTAGATCCGCAGGTCGGTCGCGAGGAGGAAGAACCGGTCGCCCTCGGGCGAGCGGATGATGAACGGGTCGCGCAGGCCCTTCTCGCCGAGCGTCGACGTGAGCACGGGCTCGCCGTCGTTGAGCTCCACCCAGTCGAGCGGGTCGTTGCCGTTGCTCGCGCTGAAGTAGACCGACTCGCCGTCCGCGGTGCTCTCCCCCTCGAAGTACGGGAAGAAGTAGCCCTCGTAGTCGGCCGCGGCGGGCAGCGGGCGGACCGTCGCGTCGTAGGTGTGCGTCGCGGTCGCACCCTCCTTGGTCGCGGTCGCGGTGAGCCGCACGACGGCGGCCGGCTCGCCGTGGGCGGGCCGCGTCACCTCGCCCGTGGCCGAGACGGTCGCGGGGTCGGAGCTCTCCCACGTGAGGGCGGAGCCGTTGGCCCCGTCGGCGGGCAGCGTGAGGTTGCCGCGCACGTCGTCGAGGTGCGGCACGACGACGTGGCTCGCGTCCCACGCCACGGCCTCGGCGGGGGCGAGGTGGGCGAGCACGGTGACGTCGAACGTCGCGGTGCGGGCGACCGCGCCGCGCGTGACGAGCGCCGTGAGCGTCACCGTCGCGTCGTCCTCGCCGGCGGCGGGCCGGGTGACCTTCCCCGTGGCGCTGACGACGCCCGCGTCCGACGACGTCCACGTGACGATCGAGCCCTGCGCGCCCGTCGTGGGCAGCACGAGGTCGGTGGTGACGGCGCTCGTGTCGCCGAGGTCGAGCGCGGCGAGGTCGGCGTCGGCAGCCGCCGTCGAGGTCTCCGCCGCGAGCTCGCCCGCCTCGGCCGCCGTGAGCGCGCGGTCGTAGAGGCGGAAGTCGCGGACCTGGCCCTTGAGGTACCGGTCGCCGGAGTAGAGCGAGCGGCCGACGTAGTTCGCGGTCGTCTGCCCGCCCCCGATCTGGCCGGGGTCGGTCGTGACGTTCGTGGCCTGCTTGACCTGCACGCCGTCCTCGTAGAGCGTCGCGGTCGTGCCGGTGAGCGTGTACGTGAGGGTCTTCCAGACGCCGCGCTGGAGGTTGGAGCCCTTGGTCACCGTCTGCTCGGTCGACCAGTTCCCGGTGGCGATCGAGGTCCGGTAGGCGTTGCCCGTCGTGAACAGGTAGCCGTTGCCCGCGGTCCCGCTCGAGTTGCCGAGCCCGTAGACGAAGTACGGCGTCCCCTGGTCCTGGCTCACGAGCACGTCCAGGCTCACCGTGACGTCGGTGAGCCCGGCGAGCAGGTGGTCCGGCAGGTCGACGTAGTCGTCCGTGCCGTCGAGCGTCGTGCCGTCGGGGGTCGCCGTGCCGCCCACCAGGGTGGCCGGGCCGAACGTCGAGCCCTCGGCGAGGTTCGCCGTCGTGCCGCCGGTCGTGCTCGCGGCGTCGAGCGGGTACCACGCGACGAGCCCGTCGTCGGTGGGCCCCCCGACGTCTGCGGCCGCCGGTGCGGCGACCGCCGTGGCGAGCGTGGAGACGGCGAGCGCCCCCACGAGCCCGGCGGCGAGCGCCGAGCGTCCTCGGTGTGTGGAATTCATGTCGTCCTCTCCTCGTCGAGATGCAGGTCGTGCCGCGAGGTAGAGCCCGCGGTCGCGAGGTAGAGCTCGGGGAGCTCTACCTCGCGACCTGCGGCTCTACCTCGGCGGGGTCGTCAGCCGCAGGCGTGCGCGGCGTAGGCGACGTCGTACGTCGTCATGGCCGGGGTGCCGTCGAGCGTCGCCGTGCCGGTGACGGTCACGGTGCCGGCGGGGACCGACGTCGCGCGGGTCGCGAACGACTGGTAGGCGTTCGCGCCCGGGGCGACGCCCGCGAACGTCCTCGTGCCGTACGGGGTCGTGAGGGTGACGTCGGCGGGCACGTCGCCCGCGTTGGTCGCCCGGACCGCGACGTAGACCTTGCCCGCGAGGCACCGCGGCGTGGCCTCGACGGTCAGCTCGACCCGGGGGGCGGGGGTGACGTCGACCGGGTCCACGCTCTCGAGCGTCGGCGCGACCTTCTGGATGAGGCCGTCCTCGCCGAACGTGAGGCGGTCGATCGTCGTCTCGCGGTGCGTCCCGTCGCCGCCGGGGATCGCGAACCGGTGGTACGCGATGTACCAGTCGTCCGTGCCCTCGACGTTGAGGATCGAGCTGTGCCCGGTCCCGAGGATGCCCTGCGAGGCGTCCTTCTCGAGGATCACGCCGCGGTACGTCCACGGTCCGTCGATGCTGTCCGACGTCGCGTAGCCGACCCGGTAGTTCTCCGAGCCCGTGTCGTCGATCGAGTACGTGAGGTGGTAGACGCCGTCCCGGTAGTTGAGGAACAGGCCCTCGCGGAAGTCGGTCAGGCCGGGGATGCGCCGCAGCGTGTCCTGCTTGATCGACGTCATGTCGTCGTTCAGCTCGGCCATGACCGGGCCGTTCGACGGGCCGCCGTTGCCCCACAGGAGCCAGTACTTCCCGGTCTCCGGGTCGCGGAACGCGGCCGGGTCGATGGCCTGGCCGGACGTGACCGCCTCGCCGTTCGTGATCATCGCCGTCGGCTGCGCGGTGAACGGCCCTTCGGGGCTGTCGGCCACCGCGACGCCGATCGTCTTCCGGTTGTACGTCGGGTTGTGGCCGGAGAAGTAGAACCAGTACTTCCCGTCCCGCTCGATGATCGTGGGCGCCCACGCGTTGCCGGTCGCCCAGGGGACGTTCCCGTTCGCGCCGTCGAGCGTGAGGAACGGCTGCTCCGAGCGCTCCCACGTCACGAGGTCGGTGGACTTCCAGACGTAGAAGTCCTTGCCGCCCCAGCCCGGCGTGCCGTCGGTCGTGGCGTAGAGGTAGAACGTGTCGCCGAACTGCGCGATGTTCGGGTCGGCGTACGTCCCCGGCAGTACGGGGCTGCCCATCTGCTTCGCCTGGACCGTCCACGTGCGCGACGACCCGTCCGGCCCGGTCACGGTGTACGCCACAGGCTGCGTGAGGTCCTGCACCGAGCCGTTGGCGGGCGTCACCGTCGCGCGCGGCGAGACCGTGAGGACCGGCGCGAGCGCGGAGACGTCCGTGCCCGGCTCGACGGCGAGCGTCACGGTCGAGCTCGCCCCGTCGACGATCGCGGGCACCTTGAGCGCGTCGAGCTCGGCGCCCGTGACCGCCGTGTGGTCGGCCCCGATCTGGTAGACCTCGTCCGCCGTGAGCGCGCGGTCGTAGATCCGGAAGTCCCGCACCGAGCCCTTGAGGTAGCGGTCGCCCGAGTACAGCGAGCGGCCGATGTAGTTGGCGAGCGTCGAGCCGTTCCCGATGTCCTTCGGGTCGATCGTGACGCCCGTCTGGCGGCCCACCTCGACGCCGTCCTCGTAGAGCACGGCCGTCGTGCCGGACAAGGTGTACGTCAGGTGCTTCCACACCCCGCGCTGGAGGTTCGCGTTCTTGGTGACGGTCTGCTCGGTCGTCCAGTTCCCCGTCGCGATCGACGTGCGGTATGCGTTGCCCGTGGTGAACAGGTACCCGTTGCCCGCCGTGCCGCTCGTGTTGCCGAGACCATAGACGAAGTACGGCGTCGCCTGGTCCGTCGCGACCTTGACGTCGAGCGCGACCGTGACGTCGGTGAGTCCGGCGAGCAGGTGGTCGGGCAGGTCGACGTAGTCGTCCGTCCCGTCGAGCCGGACGCCCTCCCCGGTGCCGGAGAACGCCGCGCCGTTGGTCAGCGTCGCCGGGCCGAACGTCGACCCGGGCGCGGTGTTCGCCGCCGCCGTGCCGCTCGTCTCGTCGAACGCGTACCGCACGACGAGGCCCGGGATCTCCGTGGTCACCTCGACCGCCACGTACGCGGTGTGCGAGCCGTCGGCGGTGGTCGCCGTGACGAGCGCGTGGCCCTCGCCGACGCCCGTGACGACGCCGTCGGCCGAGACCGTGGCGACGTCCGCGTCGTCCGACGCCCACGTGATCGCGCGCGCCGTCGCGTTGGCGGGCGTGACGGTCGCGGTGAGCTGCCGCGTGCCGCCGACGCCCACCTCGAGCGACTCGGGGGTGACGCTCAGGCCCTCGACGGGGACGACGTCGTCGGTCACGGTGACGACCGCGCGGGCGCGGACGCTCACGCCGCCGCCGAGCGTGCCGGCGACCTCGAACGACCCCGCCTGCGCGTAGGACGCCGGGTCGACCGCGTCCCACGTGACGTCCACCGAGCCCGTGGACCCGTCGGCGAAGCGTGCCGTGACGCTCGCGGGCAGCACCGGCGCGGAGCCGGTCTGGACGGTCACGGCGACGTCCTCGACGGACTCGACGAACGCGTCGGGCTGGTAGGTCTTCAGCAGGCGGTCGTACTCGGCCTGCGTCACGGGGAGCACCGTGCCGTGGCGCGGGCGCGACGGCATCTCGTAGTCGGTGGACATGGTCCACTCGGCCGCGTCGAGCGAGGTCGACTCGAACGGCACGTAGCCGCGGCCGCCGAACTCGTCGATGAAGAGGTACCACTTCTCCTCGGTGTTCGACTTGAAGATCGTCGGGCCCTCGCCCTGGTTGATCCCGCCGCCGAGGGAGTTCGCCTTGCCGATGCAGTCGGTGATGAACTCGTAGTCCGTCGAGCGCAGCTCGGCCGCCTTCTCCGCGAGGATGAACTTGGAGCACGGCGTGGACGACGTGTTGTTCCGCTCGTCCTTGGTGAAGCGGTAGTACTGGCCGTCGTGCCGCGTCACGGTCGAGTCGATGACCGAGTAGCCCGGGTCGACCCACACCTGCGCCTCGCTGAACGTCACGAAGTCGCGCGTCGTGGCGTACATCATCCGGTTGTAGGTGTTGCCGGTGTGGTCCGGGTCGTCCTCCGCGTAGAGCTTCGAGGCCCAGAACACGACGTACGCGCCGATCGTCTCGTCGTAGTACGCCTCCGGCGCCCACGTGTTGCCGGCGGTGTCGGGCGAGACCTGCACGAGGCGCTGGTCGGTCCAGTTCACGAGGTCCGTGGACTCCCACACCATGATCGACTTCGAGCCCGTGCGCTGCGCCGCGTCCCAGCCGTTGCCGTCGTAGATCCGCAGGTCGGTCGCGATCTGGTAGAACTTGTCGCCCTCGGGCGAGCGGATGATGAACGGGTCCCGCAGACCCTTCTCCCCCAGCTCGGACGTGAGGACGGGCTGATTGTCGTTGAGGTTCTGGTACTTGAGCGGGTCGTTGCCCTGGCTGAGCCCGAAGTAGACCTGCTCGCCCGTGGCGGTGCCCTCGCCCACGAAGTAGGAGAAGAGGTAGCCCGCGAGGTCCTCCTGCTCGGGCAGCGCGGGGACGTGCGCCGCGAGCTCGCGCGTGGCGGTCGCCTCGCCCACGGTCACCGTCGCGGTGAGGGTCACGGTGTCCGCGTCCTCGCCGTGGGCCGGGCGCGTCACCTCGCCCGTCGGGGTGATCGTGCCCGACGACGACGCCCAGGTCACGCTCGCGCCGTGCAGCCCCGCGGTGGGCAGGGTCAGGTTGCCGCGCACGTCGTCGAGGTTCGTCACCTCGAGCGCTGCGGCCGCGGCGTCGGCCTTGGCCTGGTCGCCGTCGCCCGGCAGGACCGTGACGTCGAACGTCCGCGTCTCGGTCGCGCCGCGCAGGGCCACCGTCGCGGTGAGCGTCGCGGTCGCGGGCTCGTCGCCCGCGGGCCGCGTGACCGCACCGCTCGCGGAGACGACCGCCTCGTCGGAGCTGGCCCAGGTCACCGCCGAGCCGCCGACGCCCTTCGCGGGGAGCGCGAGGTCGGTGACGACGGCGGTCGTGTCGCCGAGGTCGAGGGCCGCGGCGTCGGCCGCGACGGCGTGCTGCGCGCCGGTGGACGCGAGGTCGGCGACCTCCTGCGCGGTGAGCGCGCGGTCGTAGAGCCGGAAGTCCTTCATGCGGCCCTTGAAGAGGTTGTCGGCGGCGTAGGCCGACTTCCCGAGCGCGTTCGCGGTCGTCGTGCCGCCGCCGATCGCACCGGGCGTGATGGTCACCGCGGTGTTCTGCCCGACCTGCGCGCCGTCCTCGTACAGCCGCGCGGTGCCACCGCCGAGCGTGTACGTGATCGTCTTCCAGACTCCGCGCTGCAGCGCGGCGGCGGGAGCCTTGGCGGTGTTCTGCTCGCGCCCCCACGCGAGGTCGGAGATCGACGCGCGGTAGTTCGCGTTGCCCGTCGAGAACAGGTAGCCGTTCCCGGACTGCGGGGTGCCGACCGCCGGGTTGCCGAGGGTGTAGAAGAAGTAGTTGCCGGTCAGCGACGCGTCGACCCACACGTCCGCGCTCACCGTCACGGCGTCGTAGCCGGCGAGGAGGTCGTCGGGCAGGTCGACGTGGTTCGACCCGCCGAACGTCAGGCCCTGGCCGGGCTGCCAGCCGCCGCCGGAGCCGGTGAGGGTCCCGTCCAGGCCGTTGCCGGAGGCGTCGTGCGCGACGGTGCCCGCGGTCTCGTCGAGCGGGAGCCAGAGCCGGAGCCCCTCCGCGCTCGGCTCGGCCGCAGCCGGGACCGGCGCGGGTGCCGCGGGCATCGGGCCGGCGGCCGCCGCGCCCACGGGCGCGAGCGGTGCCACCAGTGCGAGCCCGAGCAGCGCGGCGAGCGAGCGGCGTCGGCGTCGGGCGCGGGGCTCCGCGGGCGTCGGGGGTGGTTCGTGGCGTGAGGTCATCGGTGACTCCTCGTCGTCGTGCCCGGCGGCAGCGCCGGTCGCAGGTCCGTCGTCGGACGCGCGTGTGAACGCTAACATGTGAGCGCAAACATGACGAGGGTCCAGGGCGCTCTACGTCGTCGAAACCGATATCGAGTTTCCTGCGGCGCCCGGCTCCAGCGGCGGAGCGGGCCGGCGTCCGGGACGCCGACCCGCTCCCGGGGGTCTCGGCGCGACGTGCGCGCCGTCCGTCCCGTCCTCAGCCCCCGCAGGCCAGCGCGTCGAACGCGGCCTCGTACGGCGTGCTCACGTCGGCGCCGTCGAGCACGGCCGTGCCCGTGACGGACGCGACCCCGGCCGCGAGCGACGTGGACCGGGCCGCGAACGACTGGTACGCGTTCGCGCCCGGCGCGACGTCCTCCACGACGCGCGTGCCGAACGGCGTGGCGAGCGTGACGTCGGCCGGGACGTCCCCGGAGTTCGTCGCGCGCACCGCCACGTAGGCCTTGCCCGCGAGGCAGCGTGCGGACGCGGTCACGTCGAGCTCGACGGCCGGGGCGGCGGCGTCGGCCGCGAACTCCCACGTGTCCACCTCGACGAGGTCGGCGCCCGCGGGGCCGGCGAACGTGAAGTACACGTCGTGGACGCCGCTCGCCCCCTCGAGGGCGGCGGTCACGTCCGCCCACTCGCCGACGGGGGTGTCGAGGTCGAGCGTCCCGACGACGGCACCCTCGCGGTCGTCGAGGCGCACCTCGACGGTGGCGCCCTCGACGAGCGGCTTGACGCGCGCCGTGACGCTC
The DNA here is from genome assembly GCF_024124905.1 of Cellulosimicrobium cellulans. Lineage (GTDB taxonomy): Bacteria > Actinomycetota > Actinomycetes > Actinomycetales > Cellulomonadaceae > Cellulosimicrobium > Cellulosimicrobium cellulans_G. The sequence goes on along the minus strand of NZ_JAMXST010000006.1, from coordinate 132,179 downwards.
GCGGCACCGTCACCGAAGTCGACCGACGACAGCGCCGACCAGTCCCCGGCGTCGACGTCGCGGACGACGAGGTTCGGCGCCGCGTCCCCGAACTGCGCCGAGCCGCCGTCGACCTTCGCGGTGGCGAGGCCCTGCTGCCACGCGAACGTCTCGGCCTCGAGCACCTGGAACGGGTCGAGGTCCTTGACCTGGTCCACGCCCGCGTAGTCCCCGACGACCTGCTGGACCGTGCCGTCCGCGTTGAACGTCAGCTCCTGGATGTGCGGGCTGCGGTAGCCCTGCGTGGTGTTCCCGTTGATGCGCTTGTTGAGCGTCGGCGCGTGGTACGTGAAGTAGTACTTGCCGTCCAGCTCGAACACCGACTGGTGGTTGTTGCCGCCCGTGCCCGCGCCGAAGAACTGCGACTGGTTCGGGAACATCACGCCGGCGTACGTCTCCTTGGGGAACGACATCGGGTCGTCGGAGATCATGTAGCCGATCTGCCCGCCGCCCGGGTACCCCGGGAGCGTGGCCTGGTTGCCGCCGAAGTCGTTCCCGCCGAAGTGCGACGAGTACGACAGGTAGTACTTGCCCTCGCGCTCGAAGACCTGCGCCGCCTCGAACGCCACGGGCGCGTCCACGACGGCCGCGGTGCCCTGCGTCGAGACCATGTCGTCGCCGAGCTCGATGACGCGGATGTTCTTCGGGTTGTTGAACCGCTCCGCCGCGGGCATCGACGTCGACGCCGGGCCGCCGCCGAAGTAGAGGTACGCGCCGTCGTCGGTGACGAGCGGGGCCGGGTCGAACTTCCAGGCCACGGCCTCGGCACCCGGGGTGCGCCCGTCGATGAGCGTGCTGTCGCGCTCGCTCGTCCACGGCCCGAGCGGCGAGGCGCCCGTGATGACGTTCGACGACCCGCCGCCGTTGGCGTAGTAGAGGAAGTACTTGTCGACGCCGTCGACCGTCTTCTTCGCCATGCCCGGCGCCCACGAGTTGTTCGTGAACGGCGCGACGCCCTGCGGTCCGGCGACCTGGATCTCGCCGTGGTCCGTCCAGTTCACGAGGTCCTCGGACGAGATGAGCGTGATCTGGTTGATGCTGCCGTAGTTGATCTGCGGCGAGACGCCCGTCACCGGGTCGGGCGCATAGCCCTGGGTGTCGTTCGTCATGTACATGTACACGCGCCCGTCCTCGACGAACCCGAACCCGTCGGCCCCGAACTTGTGGGAGATGAGCGGGTTGTGCTCGCCGGGCAGCTTGCCGAGGACCTCGATGGTCTTCGAGGGCGGCCCGGGCGGCGCCGCGCCGACGACGGAGACGTCGTCGAGCACGAAGTCCATGAGGTGCGTCGCCGGGTCGGCGGACGGGTTGCTCGTCCACGGCGTCTCGAAGAACAGCCGCGCCGTGCTGACGTTCTGGTCGGCCGGGATCGTGAACCGGCCGTCGAACGTCGCCCACTGGCCCTTGGTCGCGGTGACGCTCACCAGGTTCGTGTACGTCCCCCCGCCGTAGTGCATCGTGGCGAAGAACTGCTTGGTGGCCGGGGCCGCGGCGGCGTCGTACCGGATCTTCGCCGTGAGCTCGTACGTCTCGCCCGCGCGGACCTTGCCGCTGAGGTCCTGCATCGGACCGGAGCCGGTCGTCGCGCGCTCGGTGGTCAGGGCCGCGGCCTCGCCCGCGAACGCCTGGTCGGTGGTCGACAGCACGGCCTTGTCGGTCGCGTTGCCGTTGTTGACGAACCAGCCGGTCGTGCCGTCCTCGAAGCCGCCGTTGACGACCAGCTCCTCGTCCGCGGCGTACGACGGGAGCGCGGCGAGCGACGCCGAGAGCAGCGTCGCGAGCGCGGCCCCGGCGACGGCGCCGCGCAGGCGGCGTCGTCTGCGGTGGTGCGTGTCCATGGATCCTCCTCGATCGGTGTGTGTCGTGCCTCGTCCGCGCGCCTCGCGCGGACGGTCGTGCCCGACGGCGGTGTCGCGCCGTCGTCGTGCGCCCTCCTCTCGTCCGGGACCGGCGGCCCGCCCGAGCGACCCGCCGGCGGGTCGGCGGCGCGTCAGCCGCCGTACGTGACCGTGCGGGTCGCGGTGGACCCGTCGGTCGAGCGGGTGACCGAGACCGTCACCTCGCCCGCCGGGGCGCTCGCGAGGCGGCTCGCGAAGGCCTGGTACGCGTGACGGCCCGGCGCGACGTCGGCGAACGACCGGCTGCCGTACGGCGTGGTGACGACGACGTCGACGGGGACGTCCTCGTCGTTCGTCACGCGCACGGCGACGTAGTCCTTCCCGGCCAGCGCGCGCACGCTCGCCTCGGCCGTGAACGCGACCTCGGCGACGTCGGCCCGCACGAGCGACGCGACGGCGAGCGCGAGCGCCCGCGCGGGTGCGTCGGCCTCGTTCTGCGTCGACGGCGCGGTCGTGGCCCGCGCCGCCGCCAGCTCCTTCGCGACGGCGGACCACGACTCGGCCGTGTAGTGCGCCGGATCGAGCCCCTCGGCCTCGGCGACGACGGCGTCGAGCGCCGTCCGGTCGGCGCCGCCGTCCGCGTCGAGCACGTCGCTCAGGAGGAAGTGGTCGAAGTCCACGTGGCCGCCGGTCCGCTCCTTGGCGTAGGAGAAGAGGCCGAACCGGTACCCCATGAAGTGCGACAGGCTCCAGTCCATGACGAGCGGCCCCTGGCGGGCCCCGAGCGGCTGCCAGGTGCGCCCGTCGAGGCTGTAGGAGTACTGCACCCAGAGCTGGCCGTTCGGCGAGGCGAAGTCCGCGTCCGCCTTGAGGTGGACGTCCGTGCGCTCGCCCAGCGGGACCTGCGACCCGGGGACGAACGACTCGACCGCCTCGCGGTCGATCGTGTCGGCGAACGGCTGGAGCCGGGTGACGAGACCGAGCGTGCGCTCGCCGTCGACCTGCTGGATCCCCGCGTACGCGAAGCTGCGCCCGTAGACGGCGAGCCCGGCGACGTCGCCGTCGAGCATGCCGGAGACGTCGAGCCTCGTCTGGGCCGACGACGTCGGGCCGAACGTGCGCTGCCCGAGGGTGTTGCGCGCCTCCTCGAGATACGTGAGGTCGCGCCCGGGCGCCTTGGTGTACTCCGCCTCGCCGGTGACGACGTGCCCGTTGGTCAGGCGCAGCCAGCCCTCGCGCTCGGTGAGCGACCAGTACCGGTTGTCCGGCGCGTGGTTCCACTGCCACGCGAGGTCGAGGTCGGAGCCGTTGTACGACACCTCCTCGCGCGTGGGCGTCTCGACGTCCGGCGCGCGGCCCACGACGGACACGTCGTCGAGCAGGTACTCGACGCTCGACGACGGCGGCTGCGGGTTCGCCCACGGCGTCTCGACCGCGAGCTTGAACGTGCTCACGTCCGTGCCGGTCGGCACCGTGTAGGTGCCGCGGACCGTGGCCCACTCCCCGGGGGTCGCGTCCGCCCAGGCCAGGGTCTTCACGCCCGCACCCCAGTCGCCGACCAGGTTGAAGCGGACCGTCGAGGGCCCCGTGGCGTACCGGACCCGGGCCGAGACCTCGTAGGTCACGCCCGCCTGGATCTTCCCGCCGAGCTGCTGGTTCGGGCCGGAGCCGTTGAGCGTCCGGCCCGCCACGCGCAGCGCGCCCGTTCCCGACGCGGCGCCGCTCGTCTCGCGCGTCAGCGTCGCCCCGAACTGCGCTGCCCAGGGTGCGGTCGTCGGGTCCTCGAACCCGGGGTTGGCGACGAGCTCGACGCCGAGCAGGGACTCGTCGTACGTGGGCGCGTCGGGGACCTCCCAGACGGTGTCGCTGAACGCGCGGTGCTCGGCGTCGTTCGCGAAGTCGTCGGAGGCGACGATGCTCTTCAGCCGCTCCCGGCGCTCCGTCGCCGGGTCCAGCACGATCGGCTTGGCGAACGTGTCGCCGACGCGGACCACGCCGTCGTCGCCGAACGTGGGCCAGCCGTCCTCCCACGTCGCGGGGATGAGCGCGGGGATGCGTCCGAGCGGGTAGGTGTCGCGGAAGAACATGCCCCACCACTCGTAGCCGCCCGCGCCGTCGGGCACCTCGACGAGCCCGCCCTGGGCGAAGCCGTCGGAGTTCAGCGCGCTGCGCGCCACGTACGGGTTCGACCCGTCGGCGGTCTCGTAGCGACCCAGCAGGTGCGGCGAGCGGAGGAGCACCTCCTGGCGGTTCTGGCCGCTGGGCCACGTGATGATCGCGACGTAGTACTCGCCGTCGATGTAGTGCACCTGGGCGCCCTCGAACAGCCCGCCGACGAACCGCTCGCCCGCGTAGTCCTCGGCACGGAAGATGTTCGGGAAGTCCGCCTCGATCGCGGTGAGGTCGTCGTTCAGCCGGACGGCGCTCGTCGCGCCCGAGCCGTAGAAGATGTACGGCGTCCCGCCGTCGGCCTCGTCGAAGAAGAGCGACGGGTCGTGGAACCCCCGGCCGAGCGCGGTGCGCTCCCACGCGCCGTGCTCGACGTCGTCCGTGCGGAAGAGGTAGGACCCGCCCAGGTCGTTGGTGTTGAAGACCACGTAGAACGTGCCGTCGTGGTAGCGCAACGACGACGCCCACTGACCGTTGCCGTAGCCGTTCTGCCCGTTGCGCAGCGAGGAGACGTCGCCCACGCCGAGCCGGTCGTAGACGTACCCGACGATCTCCCAGTTCACGAGGTCGAACGACTTCATGATCGGCGCGCCCGGCGCGAGGTGCATCGTGGTGCTGATCATGTAGTAGACGTCGCGACCCTCGTCGCTCTCGGCCGCGGGGACGCGTGCCACGGAGATGTCGGGGACGTCGCTGCCCAGCAGCGGGACACCGTACGTCCCGTCTCCGTGGTCGGTGGTCGTCAGCCCGGTGATCGTGCTCGTTCCTCCCGGTCCCTCGCTCGACTCGTCCGCCACCGCCGCGGACGTCGTGCTCGCGCCGAGCGCGAGCACTCCCGCCAGCGCCGCCGCGACGGCCGCCCTCACCTGCCTGCTCATCTCTCTCTCCTCCTCGTCGAGGTCATGGTCGATCGTGCGGAGAGCGGTATCGATACCGATATCGCTCTCGGGCCCGCCCGGCGCGGGCCACGGTCCGCCGGGGTGGTCGCGGGGCCGTGGCCCCGGGACCTCCCCGGCGGACTGCGTCGCTCCGTCGGCGGGACGGGCGTCAGCCGCAGGCGCGGGCGTCGAGAGGGACGTCGTACGCCGTGGTGACCTCGCGCGGGCCGTCGGGGCCGTCGAGCACCGCGGAGCCCGTGACGGTCACGGTGCCGGCGGGGACCGACACCGAGCGCGCGGCGAACGACTGGTACGCGTTCGCGCCCGGGGCGACGGCCGGGTAGGACCTCTCCCCGTACGGCGTCGCCAGGGTCACGTCCACCGGCGCGTCGCCCGTGTTCGTCGCCCGCACGGCCACGTAGACCTTGCCCGCGAGGCAGCGCGGGGAGACCTCGACGTCGAGCGGCACGACGGCCGCCGCCCCCGGCACGATCTCGACCCGGTAGGTCGTGGCCGTCCGGTGGTCCTGCGCGACGCCGACGACCTCCACGGTCCGCGCGCTCCCGTCCGCGGGGAGCGGCACGACGCGACCCTGCGTGTCGTCGATCAGCACGCCGTCGACACGGACCAGGCCGCTCGGCACGTGCGGGTCGGCGTCCAGCACGACGCTCGTCGTGCCCTCGGGCACGGTGAGCGTGTAGTCCGTGACGGCCGGGTCGAACGCTGGCGCGAGCGCGCCGGTGTCGAACGCGAGCGCCGCGAGCCGGGGCGTCGCGTCGTAGGACGCCGCGCGGTCGACCCGGACGCCGAACACGCCTCCGGCCCAGCCGCCCGTCGCCTGGAAGCGCACGGTGACCACGGGGATGCGCTCGCCGTCCTCGTCGAGCACGTACTCGCCCGCGCTGTCGACCTTCCACCGCGTGTTCTCGCCGATCTCGAGGTACCTCGCGGGGAGCTGCGTCGTGTCGACGTAGAACCCCTGCTCGTCCTTGGTCGGGGCGTTCGCGACCGTGGTGATCGTCTTCAGCTTCTCGTCGTTCACGTACACGTCGAAGACGCGACCCTGGTCGCCCGAGTACAGCGTGACGCCCAGGTGGTTCGACGCCGAGGCCGGGTCGATCATCAGGTCGTAGCTGAACCAGCCCGTGCCGTTCGCGTGGCGGAACTGGCGGCCCGAGAACGTCCCGACCGACGACCCGCTCTGCTTGAGGTTCTTCGCGTTCTCGAAGTTGTTGTTGTCGAAGCTCGTCAGGCTGTCGACGGTGCGGTCGGCGTCGCGCAGCTCCTGCTTGGCGCGCAGGATGCGCTCCTGCGACGCCGCGGAGTCCGGCTCGTCGAGGTTGAGGTAGAGCCCGTAGGTCACGTCCCAGTTGGTGTGGTGGGGCGTGAAGACGAGGTCGCCGCCGTCGGCGGTGTTCCGCAGCCGGAGCTGCACCCGGCCCTCGGCGTCGTCCTCGACGCGCACGAGGTTCTCGGCGATGCGCTCCTTCCACTCGTCGGCGCCCATGTTCGCCGCCGTGATGGTGGTCTGGGCGTCGGCGTCGCGCGTGGAGGAGCGGACGAGAATGCCCGTGCCCTGCCACGCGGGCTCGGGGACCTCGCCGAGGGTCGCGGAGAGGACGACCGGCCCGTACCGGAAGGCCACGAAGTACGGGTTGTCCGGGGTGTCGACGACGGACGCCGCCATCGGCATCGTGTACCGGACGACGTCGCCCGCGGCGACGGGCAGCACGACGTACCCGCGCGACACGACCGGCTCGACGGCGGCGCCGTTCACCTCCAGGCCAGGATCACCCGCGATCCACGACGGCACGCGCAGCCGAAGCGTCGCGTCCTCGGCGACCGCACCGCCGTCGAGCGCGTCGACGCGGAAGGTCACGGTGTCCTCGTTCGGCAGGTTCGCCTCCTGCGTGAGCCGCAGGTTCTCCTCGGCGTGCTCGACCGTCGAGGAGAAGAACATGTTCACCCACACCGAGCCCTGGCCGGTGAAGTAGATCGAGTCGCCGAGCTTGGAGAAGCTCTCCATGCCCGTGCCGGTGCAGCACCAGAACTCGGTGAACGGCAGGTTGTACACGCGGTGGTAGCCCGACGCCATGGGGTTGAAGTACGTCGTCGTCCCCGTCTCCGGGTTCTGCGACGCGAGGATCGTGTTGATGAACGTGTTCTCGTAGTAGTCCGCGTACCGCACGTCCTTGCTCAGCGTGAACAGCTCGCGCGCGAGCTTGAGCATGTTGTACTCGTTGCACGTCTCGGCCGTCTCGGCGTTGCGCGCCGTGCCCTGCTCGTCGGCGCGCTCGTGCAGCGAGCCGGGCGCGTGGAAGTGCTCGGCCTGGCTGTTCGCCCCGGTGACGTACGTGTGGTCGCGCACCACGACGTCGAAGAAGTTCTCCGCCGCCGCGAGGTACATCGGCAGCTCGTCCTTCTCGGCGGGCGTGAGCAGGTCGTAGTACTCGGGGTTCTGCGTGAACACCTGGTAGCGCTTGAGCGCGCCGAGCAGCTTGGGGATCTGCGTGTTGGCGTGCTTGCCCGGCAGCACGTCCTGGCCCGCGGCGAGCTGGCGGAAGAACGTCACCTCGTCGAACGCCTCGGCCGCCTCCTTGATCCGGACGTCGCCCGTGAGGTCGAACAGCTCGTACAGCGCCTCGTTCATGCCGCCGTACTCGGTGCGGAGCATGACGTCGGTGCTCGGCAGCTTCGCCACGCGGCCCTGGACGTAGAGCCCGAAGTCGGTCGCGACGGCGAGCGCCTGGTCCCCGACGGGGCCGTCGACGTACTCGGCGACGTCGAGCAGCCCGGCGAGCACCTTGTGCAGGTTGTACCAGGGCACGATGACGTTCTCGTCCGACGTCCCGGTGCCCTGCACCTGGTCGAGGATCGACTCGCGGAACGCCGAGACGTACCCGGCCGAGCCGGGGTGGGCGGCGGCGTACGCGTCCTGCACGCGCGCGAGCCCACCCACGCCCTCCTCGATCTCGGTGAACAGCGCGTCCTTGGTCTCCGGGTCCCGGGTCGAGGACCACGACATCGCGAGCGCCGACAGGTAGTGGCCGAACGCGTGGCCGCGGAAGTTCACCGCGTTGCTGCGCTCCCAGCCGCCGTACCCGGCGGCCGTGGTCGGGGTGAGCCCACCGACCTTGTAGAACTCGTAGAGGAACGTCTCGGAGTCGAGGCTCAGCAGGTACTCGTGCTCCTTCGCCGCGGCGTTCTGGAGGAAGTCGTCGGAGAGCAGCACGGACGGCAGCGCCGTGTCCTCGAGCGGCGTCTCGTCGACGAACGCCGGCACGACGACCTCGAGGTCGCGCGTCACGGGCTCGCCGTCGAGGTAGCGCACCGTCGCGGTGAGCGTGACGTGCGCGTCGTCCTCGCCGATCGCGGGCCGCACCACGGTCCCGTCGGTCGCGATCACGTCGGGGTGCGACGACCGCCACGACACGGTCGACCCGCGCGAGCCCGTCGTCGGGAGCACGAGCGCGACGGTCGCGCGCTCGGGCAGCGACAGCGCGTCGGCGTCGTCCTGCGCGACGGCGTCGCGGTCGACCGTGCGCCCGCTCTCCTCGTACAGCCCGACGACGTCGCCCAGGTCCGCGACGGCGTCGTACACGCGGTAGTCGTCGAGCGTCGCCTTGAGGTACGCGCCGTTGTACTGCGGCCCGTTGAAGCCGATCGTCTTGGGCAGCGCCGGGTCGGAGCCGAGCACGCCCGTCGCGTCGCCGCCGACGGCGTTGGCCACCGTGGACGGGACCTTCTCGCCGTTGCGGTAGAACGCGACGTCCTTCGTCACGTGGTCGTACGTGACGACGACGTGCGTCCACTCGTCCGCCGGGAAGAACGCCGCACGGTCGGAGCTCGCGACGCGGACCTTGTACGGCTGGCCCGACGCCGGCCCGACCGACAGCGCGAGCGGCACCGTGTCCGACTCGGACGACAGGTACCAGCCGTCGGAGTTGTAGGCCCGCTTGTTCCACGTGATCACGTGCTCGCCCGAGAGCTTGCCGCTCGGCTCCACCCAGAACGAGAGCGTCAGGTCCTCGGGCTGCAGCGCGGTCGACGACCCGAGGTCGAGGTACGTGCTCCCGCTCAGGCGCAGGGCCTGGCCCTCCCCGTCGACACCGTCGACGTAGGAGTAGCCGGTCGGCACGGAGCCGGTGTGGCCGCGCAGGGCCACGGGGTGGGCGAGCGAGCTCGCGTCGGCGACGTCGCCGTCGAACGCGAGGTCGAGGACGGGCGCGGGCAGGGCGTCGGCCGCGACGGCGGACGGTGCCCACGCGGTCACGGCGAGCGCGGCGGCGGCCGCCACGGCCGCCAGCCGGGCCGCGCCGCCGGGTCGACGGCGGACGCCGTCGGTCGGTCGGGGGTGCATCGTTGCTCCTCAGGGTCGCGCGCGGGCGTCGTCGTCCGCGCGTCGGACGGGTTCGTCGGGTGGGGCGGCCCGCGCGAGGCGCGCGCGGGCCGCGCCCTCGTGGCCTGCCGGACCGGCCACGAGGGAAGAGTTCTGCTCAGCCGCTGTGTCGCCGAGGTAGAGGCGTGGTCCGCCGAGGTAGAGGCGTGGTCATGACCACGCCTCTACCTCGCGGTACCAGGGCTCTACCTCGGGCGACCAGGGCTCTACCTCGGGGTCAGCCGCAGTCGAGCGCGTCGTAGGCGACGTCGACGGTCGTGGTGACCTGCTCGCCGTCGACCAGCGCCGTGCCCGTGACGCTCGCGGTGCCGGCCGGGGCCGACGTCGCGCGCGCCGCGAACGACTGGTACGCGTTCTTGCCCGGCGCCACGTCCGCGACCGTCTTCTGCCCGAACGGCGTGGAGAGCGTCACCGAGACCGGGACGTCCTCGCCGTTCGTCGCGCGCACGGCGACGTATGCCTTCCCCGCCAGGCAGCGCGGCGAGACCTCGACCGCGAGGTCGAGCTCGGGCGCCGCGTCGGACGCGTGCAGCCGCACGAACGTGATCGAGTGCGCGGGGAACTCGTAGGAGAACTCCTCCCCCACGCCCGTCAGCGTCCGCTCCACCGGGACGACCCGCTCGGGGTCGGCCTTGGTGTTGGTGTCCGACGGCGCGCCCACCATCTCCGTGACCGTCGCCTCGGACGCGATGCCCGTGCCGGCCCCGAGCCCCTCGACGTGCACCTGCGTGCGCGCCGCGGTCGCGGTGGGGTTGACGACCTTGACGACGACGTCGCCCGTGTCGTCGTCGCGCCTGACGACCTGGTAGAGCGACTTGGTCGACGGCTGCTCGTAGGACATCTGGAGCTCGCCGTCGAGGTAGAGCTCGATGGTCGAGCCCTCGACGACGACCTTGACGTGGTACGGCTGGCCGGCCTCGATGGAGTGGTTCTCGACGGCCTTCACCTCGTTGGCGCTCCCGCCCGACGCGCGCTGGAGGGCCTGGCGCGAGTTGTTCCACCCGCCGAGGTTCCACCAGTAGTAGTCGTTCGGGCCGCCCGCGGCGAAGCCGACGAGGAAGCCCTCGGCACCCGACGTCTTGCGCGCGTCGAGCTCGAGCGTGTAGCTCGACCAGTCCTTCGCGTACGCGCCGGCGACGATCGACCGGGCGTCGGTGACGTTCGTCGCCGACTGGACGTAGGCGCCGTCCTGCGCCGCCCAGGTGCCCGACTGCGGCTCCCACTGCGACGCCCCGGACTCGAAGTCGTCCGCGAAGAGCACCTCGCCGCTCGCGTTGTCGGTGACGCGCACGTTGTCGTACTGCGCGGCCGTGTTCCACGTGGAGAGGAACACGCCGCCGTCGAGCGTCGCGTCGGCGGGCACCGGGCCCGCGTGCGTGCTCGGCACGACCTCGTCGCCCGCGTTCGCGGAGAACATCTGCTGGACGTAGTAGTTCACCGAGCCCCACGACTCGTCGTTGTCGAACCAGATCGCGTCGGGCGACCACTGGACGTACGACTCGTTCGCGAGCAGCGGCGCGTACGACGCGAGCCGCACGACGTCGGAGTTGCGCTCCAGACCGGTCATGAACGACGCCTCCGCGAGCGCGTTGGCGAAGGTGTTGCCGCGCGACGCGTACTCGCCGAGGAACACGTGCGGCCCCTCGCGGTCGTAGGAGTCGTAGCGCTCGTCGTTCTCGAGGAACCACTGCGGGTCGTTGTAGTAGTGCTCGTCGACGAGGTCGACGTCCTGCTCGCGGTTGAACTCCCAGAGCTCGTCGAAGCGCTGGCCCGTGTCGTCCGGGCCGGAGTTCGAGATGATCTGGACGTCCGGGTAGGCGGCCGCGATCGCGTCGCGGAACGCCGGGAAGTTGGCCTCGAACGTCTTCGTGTTCTCCTCGTTGCCGAGGCCGACGTACTTCAGGCCGAACGGCTCGGGGTGGCCCAGCTCGGCCCGCACGGCGCCCCACTCGGTCGTCACGTCGCCGTTGGCGAACTCGATGAGGTCCACCGTGTCGTCCACCCAGCGCTGGATCTGCGCCGAGTCCGTCATCTCGGGGATCGTGCTGCCGCAGCCGTTGGCGCCGACCGACACGACGGGCAGCGGCGTCGCACCGAGGTCCTCCGCGAAGAGGAAGTACTCGAGGTACCCGATGCCGTACGACTGGTTGTAGCCCCAGAAGTTCCAGTTGGTCGCGCGCTCCTCGACCGGGCCGATCGTCTCCTTCCACTGGTACGTGCGGCGACGGTCGGTGAAGCCCGACTCCTCGTACGTGCGGAACGTGCCGACGTTCGTCACGCAGCCGCCGGGGAAGCGCAGGAACTGCGGGTCGAGCGCGTCGATCTTCTCGGCGAGGTCCTTGCGGAGCACCGACTTCCCGTTGACCGGCCCGACCCACGTGTCCTGCGGGAAGAGCGACACCTGGTCGAGCGCGAGCGTGCCCGCCGCGCCGGAGAGCAGCGCGAGCCGCCCGGCGTTCGTCGTGCCGGTCGCGGTGAGCGTGACGTCGTACTTCTTCCACGCGTTCGAGCCGTCGACGGCGACCTGGCCGGTCGCGTACGCCGTGGTCCCGGCGGCGTCCTCGACGTGCACGGTGACGGTCTGCGCCGTCGCCGACCGCGCCCAGACGGAGAAGTCGTACGACTTCCCCTCCTCGACGAACAGGCCCGTGTTGTACCCGGCGTTGCGCACCCCGGCGCCCGCGGCGGTCGTCGTCAGGTTGAGATAGGTGCGGTTCGTCGCGTTGAGCCGCCCGGCGTCGTTCACGACCTGCGTCGTGGCCGTCGCGCCGCCGCGGTTCGCGGCGCTCCACGCGGTGAGCCCCGTGAACGACCCGTTGTCCTGGGAGGTGAACTCGAACGACCGGTTGCGCACGAGCTCCGCGTACAGGCCGCCGTCGGCCGCGTAGTTGATGTCCTCGTAGAAGATGCCGTACAGCTCGTCACTCATCTCCGTGCGCTCGCCGGCGAGGTCCACGGTGATCTCGTGGTCCGCGCTCGTGGCGGGCGTGACCGTGAGCTTCGTGGCCGCGTCACGCGGGCCGAGGACGAGCGCGCCGTCGGACGCGCGCACGCCGGCGTACCGCTCCGGGTCGGCCGCGGCGCGCAGCCAGACCGTGCCGCCGCCCGCGTCGGTGAGCCGCAGCGGGGTCGCGTCGTCGCCCGCGGCTCCGAGGGAGAGCCGGGACGCGCCGGTCACGACGACGGGGCGGTCGCCCGCCGTGAGCGTGACCGGGGACGTGCCGTCGGGGCCGTCGACCCCGGTCGCGGCGAGCGCGACCGTCGTCGCGGGGCGCTCGTCGTCGAGGGCCAGGCCGTCGTCGGTCGCCACGAGGTACCGGGCGTCGCCGGGGCCCGCGAGCGTGAACGCGCCGTCGGGCACCTGGTCGGCGCCCTCGGCGGCCTGGAGCGCCACGTAGTCGAACGCCGCCGCGTGCGACGTGCCGTTCTGCGCGGCGAGCGCGTACAGGCCGACGTGCGTCGTCGGGAAGTCGACGGTCACGGAGCCCGCGGGCTGCCACGCGGCGCCGTCCCAGAAGCTCGTCGCGATGGTGTCGCCGGTGCGCTGCATGCGCAGCGTCTCCCCGGTGGAGCCCGGGCGGTCCGTGAAGGCGGCCGCGGTGAAGACGCCGCCGGTCTCGACGTCGTTCTCGATCGCGCGGCCCGACGGCGAGAGGTCGCCCACGAAGGTCAGCCCGGAACGGACGTAGTTGTCCATGTCCTGCCACGCGACGAGACCCGCGCCCTGGTAGACGGAGGCGACGGGCGCCTCCACGTGCGTGACGACGGTGAAGTCGCCCGCCGGCACGTCGAGCAGCACGACGTTCTTCGCGCTGTTCGCGTCCTGGTAGGTGTCGCCGGGCTGCGACGCGAGCGTGAGCTTCCCGCCGGCGACGGACAGCGCCTCGGGAACGGGGTTGACGACCGTCCAGTCGGGGCCGAGGCCGGCGCCGTCGAACGCGTCGACCCACGCGCCGTCCGGCAGGTCGGGCTCCGCGGCGGTGGCGGGCACCGACGTCGCGAGCGCGACCGTGCCGACCAGGCCGGTCGCGACGGCCAGCGCGACCGCCCGGCGGCGGGCCGTGCGGGGCCGTGGAGGGTGGAAGGACGTATCCATGGGCTTCCTCTCATCGTCGAGAGACACGCACCATTGCGTGTGAGCGTTAACAGGATCGTGGCCGAGCCTAGTGTGAACGCTCACATTCGACAAGGGTCATGTCATGACACACCGCCAGCCGGGCGTGCGCCCGGCCGACCCAGGGGTGCCGGCCCCCGTCCAGCTCCGGTGAACCCGGGCGAGACGCCCGGGCAGACGGCCGCGGCGCCGGGCCCGCGCCCGCCACGACGTCACGAGGACGCCGCGGCGGCCGGGCCCGGCACCGACGGCTCACCTCCGCCTGACGACCAGCACGCGCTGCAGGATCACGAAGACCAGGAGCAGCACGCCGATGACGATCTTGGTCCACCACGAGCTCAGCGTGCCCTCGAAGGTGATGATCGTCTGGATGAGGCCGAGCACGAGCACGCCGAGCACGGACCCGAGCACGAAGCCCGTGCCGCCCGTGAGCAGCGTGCCGCCGATGACGACCGCGGCGATCGCGTCGAGCTCCATGCCCACGCCCGTGAGCGAGTAGCCGGACCGCGAGAACATCGCGAACAGCAGGCCGCCGATGCCGGCGCACGTGCCGCTCACCACGTACACGAGCACCTTGGTGCGTGCGACGGGCAGGCCCATGAGCATCGCCGACTGCTCGCCGCCGCCGATCGCGTACACGGTGCGGCCGAACTGCGTGTAGTGCAGCACGTAGAACGCGATCGCGACGACGACCAGGGCGATGATGACCGCGGTCGTGATGCGCCAGCCGTCGCCGAACTCCTGGCTCCAGCCCGCCAGGGCGACGAACGACTCGTCCGTGATCGGGATCGACTGCAGCGAGATCACGTAGCAGAGGCCCCGCGCGAGGAACATCGCCGCGAGCGTCGCGATGAACGGCTGGATGTCGAAGACGTGCACCATCAACCCGACCGCGAGGCCGAGGACGGTCCCGATGAGGACCGAGACGAGGAGCACGACGGCGACGGGCCAGCCGCTCTGGAGCAGCGACGCCGTCGTGATGCCCGAGAGCGCCACGACCGCGCCCACCGACAGGTCGATGCCGCCCGTGAGGATGACGAAGGTCATCCCGACCGCGAGCACGATGAGGAACGAGTTGTTGATGAAGAGGTTCGAGATGACGCGGGCCGAGAGGAAGTTCTCGTACCGGCTGCCGCCCACGACGAGCATGAGCGCGAGCACCGCGAACGTGCCGAGGACCGGGAGGTAGCGCCGGTCGAGGCGGAAGCGGCTCGTGAGTCGCTCGGTCATTCTCGGGCCTCCGGGGGTGGCGGTCTCGGCGCCCCGGGGGTCGGGCGGCGAGGTCGGGGCAGGGGTCTGCACGGCGGACATCAGGCGCTCACCTCCGCGGCCGCGGCGGCCGTCGGGGCCGCGCGACGTCGTCGGGCGGCGACCAGGTCGCGCACCTTCGGGGACTGCGCGAGGCAGACCGCGATGACGACGATCGCCTTGAACAGGGGCGTGACCGACGGCGAGATGCCGAGCATCGTCACCGTGAGCGTGAGCGTCTGGATGATGAGGACGCCGACGAGCGTGCCCGAGAGCGAGAACTTGCCGCCGGCGAGCGACGTGCCGCCGATGACGACGGCGAGGATCGCGTCGAGCTCGATGAAGAGGCCGGCGTTGTTCGCGTCGGCCGCCATGGTGCTCGAGGAGATCATGAGGCCCGCGAGGCCCGCGAAGAGGGCGCACACCGCGTAGACGGTCCAGATGATGCTGCGCGACTTGACGCCCGCGAGGCGGCTCGCCTCGGGGTTGATGCCGACGGACTCGATGAGCATGCCGAGCGCGGTCCGGCGCGTGAGCAGCGCGACGGCCACGAAGACGACGCCCGCGAGGACGACCGCCACCGGGACGCCGAGCCAGAACCCGGAGCCGATCGCCTTGAACGGCGCGCTGTTGACCGTCGTGATCTGACCGCCCGTGATGAGCATCGCGACGCCGCGGCCCGCGGTCATGAGCACGAGCGTCGCGATGATGGGCTGGATCCCGAGGACCGAGACCAGGAAGCCGTTCCACACGCCGAGCACGAACGACAGCGCGAGCGCGATGCCGACGGCCACCAGGACCGTGGTCAGGCTGTCCGGGGAGGGCGACGAGGCGATGAAGCTCAGCGCCACGGCCCCGGAGATCGCGACGACCGCGCCGACCGACAGGTCGATGCCCCGCGTCGCGATGACGAGCGTCATGCCGAGCGCGACCAGCAGCAGCGGCGCGCCGTTCTTCAGCAGGTTGACGAGCGACCCGAAGAGGTGGCCGTCCTGGAGCCGGATCGACAGGAAGCTCGGCCGGTTGATGGTGTTGACCGCCAGCAGCACGACCAGCGCGACGATCGGCCAGAAGAGCCGGTGCTGGACGGCGCGCTGCCAGGCGGGTGCCGTGGTGCTCATGACTCCTGCCCTCCGCTCGCGATGAGCTCGACGACGTCCTCGACCGTGACGTCCTCGTCGTTGGTGATCTCCGCGACCTTGACCCGGTCGCGCATGACGGCGATGCGGTGGCTGAGCCGCAGCACCTCCTCGAGCTCGGCCGAGATGAAGACGACCGACATGCCCTCGCCCGCGAGCTGGGCCACGAGCTTCTGGATCTCGGCCTTGGCGCCGACGTCGATGCCGCGCGTCGGCTCGTCGAGGATGAGCAGCTTGGGGGCCGTCGCGAGCCAGCGCGCGAGGAGCACCTTCTGCTGGTTGCCGCCCGAGAGGTTCTTGATGAGGGCGTCCGGGTTGCCGGGGCGGATCGCGAGCGCCTTGATGTAGGTCTCGACGATCTCGTCGACCTGCTTCTTCGGCAGGCGTCGCGCCCAGCCGCGCTCCGCCTGGAGCCCGAGCACGATGTTCTCGCGGATCGTCAGGTCGCCCACGATCCCTTCGGCCTTGCGGTGCTCCGAGGAGAACGCGATCTTGCGCTGCATCGCGCTGCGCGGCGTGCGCAGGCGTGCGGGCGCGCCACCCACGCGCACCTGACCCGAGTCGGCGCGGTCCGCGCCGGCGAGCAGGCGCGCGAGCTCGGTGCGGCCCGAGCCGAGCAGGCCGGCGAGGCCCACGACCTCGCCCGGGTACACGTCGAGGTCGAACGGCTGGACCGAGCCCTTGCGGCCGACGCCGAGGGCCTGGACGAACGGGGTGGTCCCGTCGCGGTCGGCCACGGAGCGCTTGGGCGCCTCCTCGAGCTCCTCGAGCACCTCGAGCGAGGTGCCGATCATCTTGGAGACGAGCTCGAGGCGCGGGAGCTCCGCGGTCACGTACTCGCCGACGAGCTTCCCGTTGCGCAGGACCGTCATGCGGTCCGAGATCTCGTAGACCTGCTCGAGGAAGTGCGAGACGAAGAGGATCGCGACGCCCTCGTCGCGCAGCCGCCGCACGACGGCGAAGAGCTGGGCGACCTCGTCCGCGTCGAGGCTCGAGGTCGGCTCGTCGAGGATGAGGACCTTGCACTCGACGACGAGCGCACGGCAGATCGCGACGAGCTGCTGCACGGCGAGCGAGTGGGCCGCGAGCGACGAGGCCGGGTCGATGTCGAGGTTGAGGCGGGTGAGCATCTCGCCCGCGCGTCGGCGCGTCGTGCGCCAGTCGATCGCGCCGAGGCGGCGCGGCTCGTGGCCGAGCATGATGTTCTCGGCGACCGAGAGGTTCTCGCAGAGGTTGACCTCCTGGTACACCGGCGAGACGCCGGCGGCCTGGGCCTCGCCCGGGCCGGAGAACGTGTGCTCGGCGCCGTCGACGACGATGCGACCGGAGTCGATCGAGTAGACGCCCGTGAGCGCCTTGATGAGCGTCGACTTGCCGGCGCCGTTCTCGCCCATGAGGGCGTGGACCTCTCCGGGCCGGAGCGTGAGGTCGACTCCGTCGAGCGCCTTGACGCCCGGGAACTCGATCGAGATCCCGGTCATCTCGACGACGGGTCGACCGTCGGGGACGGCGGTAGTCATGGGTGACCTTCCGTGCAGCGGTGGCGACGGGGCTGCCGGGCCCCGGGTCGCCTCAGGACGCCGGCGACGTCGGCATGCCGGCGGTGGTGCGTCGGCCGCGCGCCGGGGAGACGTGCTCTCCCGGCGCGCGACCCGTCCGTGGTGGCGGGGCCGGTCGGCGTGGACCGGCCCCGCCGGGCGGGAGTCCTCGCGGATCGCTCCGAGAGGGCCGCCGAGCCGGTCAGTACTCGCGCGTCGGGAGCGCCTCGACGGCCTGCTCCTGCGTGAAGGACTGGTCCTCCACGACGATGCGCTTCTCGACCTCCTCGCCCGCGACGACCTTCTTGATGATCTCCGCCAGGTCCGGGCCGAGGAGCGGGTTGCACTCGACGATGAAGTTGATCTTGCCGTCGGCGAGCGCCTGCATGCCGTCCTTCACCGCGTCGACGGTGACGATCTTGATGTCCTCGCCCGGGACGAGGCCCGCGGCCTCGATGGCCTCGATGGCGCCGAGGCCCATGTCGTCGTTGTGCGCGTAGACGAGGTCGATGTCGTCGTGCGCCTGGAGGAAGCCCTCCATGACCGTCTTGCCCTCGGCGCGCGTGAAGTTGCCCGTCTGGGAGTCGATGATCGTGACGTTCGGGTTGTCCTTCGTGGCGTTCTCGAACCCGGTCTTGCGGTCGATCGCGGGCGCCGCGCCGGTGGTGCCCTGGAGCTCGACGACGTTGATGGGCTCGGTCGCGACGTTCTCCGAGACCCAGTCGCCGGCCATCTCGCCCTCGAGGACGAAGTCGGAGCCGATGAACGACTCGTAGAGGGTGTCGTCCGCGGAGTCCACGGCGCGGTCCGTGAGGATCACGGGGATGCCGGCCTGCTTGGCCTCCTCGAGCACCGCGTCCCAGCCGGACTCGACGACCGGGGAGAACGCGATGACGTCCACGCCCTGCGCGATGTAGGAGCGGATCGCCTGGATCTGGTTCTCCTGCTTCTGCTGCGCGTCGGAGAACTTGAGGTCGAACCCGTTCTCGGCCGTGAGCGTGTCCTGGATGGACTTGGTGTTCGCCGCGCGCCAGCCGGACTCGGCGCCCACCTGCGAGAAGCCGACGACGATCGTGTCGCCGCTGCCGCCGTCGCCACCCGCGTCGTTGCTGCTGTCGTCCGTGCTGCCGCCCCCGCTGCTGCACGCCGCGAGCGCGAGGACCGCCACGCCGGCGAGGACACCCGTCAGACGCGTGCGCGCCTTGGTCGTGCTGAACATGCTCTCCTCCTTGAGATGCGACCTCGGCGCCGTGCCGAGGGTCGTCGGGTCGTGCCAGCCCACCGTCGGGCTGTTGACTCTTGTTGATACATGTTTGCTTGTGTCAATGTCTAGCGGTGTCAGCACCTCTCCCGCAAGCCCCGACCCGGCATTCCGCATAACCGTTCGGTAACCGTTGTGGTCACCGCCCGACACTGCGGCGTGCCGTCCGTGCGGAGCCTGCCGAGGCACCGAGCCCCAGACCTGCGGATGTGATCGCTCACACCCTCCCGAGAGACGATGTTAGCGCTCACACGCGCCGAGGGGAAGCGACCCCCCGTCACGGTTCGGTCACGACCGCACCGACCAAGAGCCCCCACCGCGCCGAGAGAGCGACGCACGGCCGCGACGGCGCGCGAACGGCGCGCGAACGGCCGCGACGGCGCGCGAACGGCGCGCGAACTGGTGCCGCAGGCCGCTGTCTCGGCCGGGATCGCTCTCTCGGCGTCAGGGCGGGACGGGCTCAGAGGCCCTGCGCGACGCGGTAGAACACCTGGTTCCACCGGACCTGGTCGCGGAAGCCTCGGCGCGTCGTGGCCTCGTCGATGACCAGGAGCTCGGTGCGGGCGATGTCCGCGAAGACCTCGAACGCGTCGATGCCGGCTGCGGTGGACAGCACCGTGTGGTGCGCGCCGCCCGCGGTGAGCCACGCCTCGGCGGAGGTCGCGAAGTCGGGGCGCGGCTCCCACACCGCCCGCGCCACGGGCAGGTGCGGCAGCGGCGCCGAGGGCGCCACGACGTCGACCACGTTGGCGGTCAGGCGGAACCGGTCGCGCATGTCCGCGAGGGACACGACGACGCCGACGCCCGGGTCGGCGTCGAACACCATGCGGACCGGGTCCTCCTTGCCGCCGATGCCCAGCGGGTGGATCTCGACCCGGGGCTTCGAGGTCGTGAGCGACGGGCAGATCTCGAGCATGTGCGCGCCGAGGATCTTCTCGCTGCCGGGCGTGAGGTCGTACGTGTAGTCCTCCATGAGCGACGCCCCGCCGGGCAGGCCTTCGCCCATGACCTTCGCGGCGCGCACGAGCACGGCGGTCTTCCAGTCACCCTCGGCGCCGAACCCGTAGCCCTTGGCCATGAGGCGCTGGACGGCGATGCCGGGGAGCTGGCGCAGGTCGCCCAGGTCCTCGAAGTTCGTCGTGAACGCCTTGGCGCCGACCGACTCGAGGAACGTCTCGAGCGCGATCTCCTGCCGGGCCGCGTACCGCAGCGAGGCGTGCCGGTCGCCGTCCTTGCGCAGCTCGGGGACCACGTCGTAGAGGTCCTCGTACTCGGCGACGAGCGCGTCGACGTCGGCCTCGGAGACCTCCTCGACCGCGCGCACGAGGTCGTTCACGCCCCACGTGTTCACGCTCACACCGAACCGGAGCTCGGCCTCGGTCTTGTCGCCCTCGGTCACCGCGACGTTGCGCATGTTGTCGCCGAAGCGAGCCAGGCGCAGCTCGTGCGTCGCCGCCCAGCCGGCGGCGCCGCGCACCCACGAGCCGACGCGCGCGGTGACGGCCGGGTTCGAGACGTGCCCGACGACCGTCGTCCGGGCCACCCCGAGCCGCGTCGCGACGTACGCGTACTCGCGGTCGCCGTGCGCGGCCTGGTTGAGGTTCATGAAGTCGAAGTCGATCGTGTCCCACGGCAGCTCGACGTTCGCCTGCGTGTGCAGGTGCAGGAGCGGCTTGCGGAGCTGGTCGAGGCCCCCGATCCACATCTTCGCGGGGCTGAACGTGTGCATCCACGTCACGACGCCCAGGACGCGGTCGTCCGCGTTGGCGTCGAGCATCGCGCGCCGGATCGAGCCGGCGTCCTTGAGCACGGGCTTCCAGACCACGGTCGCCGGGACGTCCGGCGACGCGTCGAGGGCGCGCGCGACCTCCTGGGACTGCTCGGCGACCTGCCGCAGCGTCTCCTCTCCGTACAGGTCCTGGCTCCCGGTGAGGAACCAGATCTCGCGGTCCGCGTAGGGCTTGCTCATGTCGGTCCACATCTCTCGTGTCGTGAGGCGGGCGCCGCACCGCTGCGGTCCCGTCCCGGGTGGTCGTGCTGTGTCGTGCTGCTGTCGTCCTGCGTCGTGCTGGGTCGTCGTCCGCGCGCCGGGTGCGCGTCGCGCCGTGGGTGCCGGGTGTGTCGGGACGGCCGGGGCCCGGCGCCGACCCGTGGTCAGCGCGGGCCGGGCGCGGGCTGCTGCCCGTAGACGTGCTGGTAGCGCGCGTAGAGCGAGTCGACGTCGTCCTGCGCGATGCGCGTGGGCTCGCCGAGCTGCCGGCTGACGTGCACGGTCCGGGCGACCTCCTCGCACATGACGGCCGCCTTGACCGCCGCGCGCGCGTCCGTGCCGATCGTGAACGGGCCGTGGTTGCGCATGAGGACCGCGGGGCTGCGGGAGTCGCGCAGGGTCTCGACGATGCCGCGCCCGATCGAGTCGTCGCCGATCAGCGCGAACGGCCCGACGGGGATGTCGCCGCCGAACTCGTCGGCCATCATCGTCAGGACGCACGGGACGGGCTCGCCGCGCGCGGCCCAGGCGGTCGCGTACGTCGAGTGGGTGTGCACGACCCCGCCCACCTCCGGCAGGTGCCGGTACACGTAGGCGTGCGCCGCCGTGTCGGACGACGGCGACCTGTCGCCCTCGACGAGGGCCGCGTCGAGGTCGCACACGACCATCGCCTCGGGGGTGATGTCGTCGTACGCGACGCCGGACGGCTTGATGACGAGCAGGTCGCCCGAGCCGTCGGGACGCGTGGTGTCGCGGACCCGCTCGGAGACGTTGCCCGCGGTCCAGACGACGAGCTCCCACCGCGGGAGCTCGGCGTGCAGCGCCGCGACGCGCTCCTTGGCGGCGTCGACGGCCTCGCGCAGGTGCGCAGGCACGGCGGGCACCGCAGGCTCAGCGGGTGCCGTGACGTCCGCGGCCGGGGTGGGCGTGGTCATGCGGGGTCCTCTCCTTCGGTGCGGGCGGGCAGTGCCGCCACGGCGGCGCGCTCGACGGCGAGCCCCGCGGCGTAGCGGTCGAGGTAGGCCGCGAACCCGGCGACGTCGGCCGGGTCGGGCGCGACGGTCTCGATCTGCGCGGACGCGAACACGTGGTCGCGCAGGTACGCGCCGAGGTCGTGGCCGGCGACGCCGTCGGCAGACCCGGACGCGGTGCCCGACGCCCGGTCGCGTGCGAACCCGGCGAGCACCGCGATGCCCCACGCGCCGCCCTCGCCCGCCGTGCGCCCGACGCTCACCGGCGCGTCGATCGCCGCGGCGAGCATGCGCTGGGCGACGCCGGCAGTGCGGAACATGCCGCCGTGCGCGAGCATCCCGTCGATCGCGACGCCCTCCGCCGCGAGGACCCGCATGCCGAGCGCGAGCGTCCCGAACGCGCCGTAGACCTGCGTGCGCGCGAAGTTGGCGAGCGTGAGCCGGCTCCCGGGGGTGCGCACGACGAGCGGCCGCCCCTCCGCGAGGCCCGTGATCGGCTCGCCCGCGAGGTAGTTGTAGGCCAGCAGCCCGCCGCCGTCCGCGTCGCCGTCCAGCGCGGCACGGAAGAGGGCGCCGAACACGTCGTCCGGTCCCGCGTCGCTGCCGACGGCCGCGGCCATCTCGCCGAGCAGGCCCGCCCACGCGTCGAGCTCGCTCGCGCCGTTGTTGCAGTGGACCATCGCGACGAGGTCGCCCGCGGGCGTCGTCACGAGGTCGAGCTCGTGGTGCACGCCGCCGAGCGGGCGCTCGAGCACGACCATCGCGAAGATGCTCGTGCCCGCGCTGACGTTGCCGGTGCGCGGTGCGACGGCGTTGGTGGCGACCATGCCCGTGCCCGCGTCGCCCTCGGGCGGGCACAGCAGCACCCCGGGGGCCAGCGCGCCCGACGGGTCGAGCCAGGCCGCGCCCTCGGCCGTGAGCCGGCCCGCGTCGTCGCCGGCCACGAGGACCTCGGGCAGGAGCTCCGCGAGCTTCGGGCCTGCGCGGTGCGTCGCGACGCGCTCGTCGACGAGCGCGAGGAGTGCCTGGTCGTAGTCGCGCGTCGCCGGGTCGACGGGGAACATGCCGGACGCGTCGCCCACGCCGAGCACGTGGCGGCCCGTGAGCCGCCGGTGGACGTACCCGGCGAGCGTCGTGAGCGACGCGACGTGGGCCGCGTGCGGCTCGGCGTCGAGGATCGCCTGGTACCAGTGCGCGACCGACCAGCGCAGCGGGACGTTGTACCCGAGCAGCTCCGTGAGCTCGGCGGCGGCCGGCCCGGTCGACGTGTTGCGCCACGTGCGGAACGGGACGAGCAGCTCCCCGTCCGCGTCGAACGCGAGGTAGCCGTGCATCATCGCGGACACGCCGAGCGCGCCGTAGGTCGTGGGCCGCACGCCGTACCGCGACTCGACGTCGTCCACGAGGCGCGCGTAGCAGTCGCGCAGCCCGGCCTCGACGGCGTCGAGCGAGTACGTCCACGTGCCGTCCTCGAACCTGTTCTCCCACGCGTGGCTGCCGCTCGCGAGCGGCGTGCCGTCGCCGTCCACGAGGCACGCCTTGATCCGCGTCGACCCGAGCTCGATCCCGAGCGCGGTCTCCCCTGCCACGACGGCCGCCCGACGGCGACCGGCCTCGTCCTGCTGCACCATTGCTGCTTCTCCTCGTCGCGGCGTCGCGCTCGGTCGTGTGTCTTCTCGAATGTTAGCGCTCACAACCAGTGAGGCCAACTCCCCCGGAGCGGGTGCTCGCAGATGCCTCGCGGTCGGAGCGCGCGACGTCAGCCGCGCGGCGTCGCCGTGCTCTCGCGGACCATGAGCTCGGGCGGGATGGAGACGGGCCGGACGGTCGCGCCGGACAGGGCGTCGATCATCATCCCCATGCACCGGCGCCCGAGCGAGCCGAACGGCTGGCGCACCGTCGTCAGCGGCGGGATGAAGTGCCCCGCGCCCGCGACGTCGTCGAACCCGACGACCGAGACGTCGCTCGGCACCCGAACGCCCTGCTCCCAGAACGCCCGGAGCAGGCCGAGCGCGAGCTGGTCGTTGCCGGCGAAGACCGCGGTCGGCCCGTCGCCCGCGCGGACCGCGTCCGCGAGCTCCTTCCCGACGGCGTAGCCGCGGTCGGAGGACCAGTCGCCGCGCACCGGCTCGGGCACGGGCGCGCCGTGCTGCTCCAGCGCCGCGCGCCAGCCCGTCTCGCGCTCGCGCGCGTCGAACCAGTCGAGCGGGCCGGACAGGTGCAGCACCGTGCGGTGCCCGAGGCCGAGCAGGTGCTCGGTGGCCAGCCGCGCGCCGAGCCGCTGGTCGACCGCGATGGACAGGATCGCGCCCGGCGCGCCGAGCGCCCCGGCGCTCGGGCGCACGACCTCGGCGGCCTCGCCCTCGCCCGGGCGGTCGCGCGCCGCGATCATGATGACCGGCACGGGGGCGCGGAACGAGTCGACCGCCGCCGCGACGTCGGTCTGCGGCGCGATGACGACGATGCCCTCGACGCCCTGGTCCATGAAGTGCTCGAGCACGCGGTGCATCGTGTCGGCGTCGTAGCGCCGGATCGTCGCGACGCTCACGAAGTACCCCTGCTCGCGCGCCGCCTCCTCGACCGCGATGAGCGTCGACGTCGGCCCGTACAGCGCGGAGCCCGTCGTCACGACGCCGATCGTCCCCGAGCGCATCGTGACGAGCGCGCGGGCCGCGCTGTTGCGGCGGTAGCCGAGCGTCGCGATCGCGTCGAGGACCCGGTCGCGCGTCTCCGGCCGCACGCTGGGGTGGTCGTTGAGCACGCGCGAGACCGTCTGGTGCGACACGCCCGCGAGCCGCGCGACGTCGGACATCGCGGGCGGGCGGGTGCGCGGCGACGGCCCGTCGCTCACGACCCGGCCCTCTCGGGGTCGCGGCGCGGCGCGGGCGCGGCCGCGAGCGCTGCGGCGAGCTCGGCCGACCGGTCGCGCGCGGCCTCGAGAGCGTCGAGGAACGCGGCGCGCACCCCGCCCGCGTCGAGGCGTCGCAGCGCGGCGACGGTCGTCCCGCCGGGCGAGGAGACCTTCTCGCGCGCGATCGCCGGGTGCTCGCCGGTCTCGCGCAGCATCGTCGCGGCGCCGTGCACCGTGGCGGTCGCGAGCTCGAGCGCCGTGGCGCGCGTCAGGCCCAGCAGGACCCCTGCCTCGGCGAGCGCGTCGATCACGTAGAAGACGTAGGCCGGGCCGGAGCCCGACAGCGCCCCGACCGCGTCCTGGTCCTTCTCCGCGACGCGCACGACGAGCCCCGTCGCGGACAGCAGGCGCTCGACGAGCGCGACGTCGTCGTCGTCCGCGGCGGCGCCGCCGCTCACGGCGCTCACCCCGGCGCCCACGACCGACGGCGTGTTCGGCATGACCCGCACGACGGCGGTGCCCGCCGGGAGCCGGTCCTCGTAGAAGGACGTGGGCAGCCCGACGACGACGCTCACCACGACGGCCCCGGCGCCGACGGCGTCGTGGACCTCGTCGAGCAGCGCGGCGACGTCCTTCGGCTTGACCGCGACGACCACCACGCCGGCGCCGCGCACGGCCTCGACGTTGTCCTGGGTCGTCCGGACCCCGTGGCGCGCCGCGAGCTCCTCGGCCCGCTCCGGCCTGCGCACCGTCGCGACGACGTCGGCGGGGTCCCAGCCCGACGCGAGCGCGCCCGCGAGGACGGTCTCGCCCATGACGCCCGTGCCGAGGACGGCGAGCGGTCGCTCAGGGACGGACGGAGTCGGACGGTCGGTCATGGGCGATCAGCTCCCGGTGGTCGGTGAGGGCATTCTTGCGCACCCGGCGGGTGCGCGGGACCGCGGGGGCGACCGCCGCGCGCCGTACGCCCCGGGGGGAGGGCGCCCGCAGGGCTTCGGACGGCGTCCGGACCGCGTCGGGTCGGGGTCAGAGCGGGGTCACAGCGGATAGGCGGAGTACACCTCGGTGACGACGTCGGCGGGCCCGGTGGCCTGGAGGACGGCGGTGCCGTTGGTCCAGGTGACGGTCGCCTGCCCGTCGGCGGCGGGCGTCACCGCGTACGTGCCGGCGACCTCGCCCGCGACCTCGACGTCGCCCGTGTCCGTCGGCTCGCCGGCCGTTGCGACGAGGTCGCTCGCCGCGGTCTCCGCCTCCGCGACGGTCGGCCACTGCCCGGCGACCACCGTGACCGTCGTGGCGTCGTCGCCCTCGCCGTCCGCGTACACGAGCTCGTACGCCTCGAGGGCCCGCGCCGTGGACCACGCGTCCGTCGCCGCGTCGCTGCGCAGCACCAGGTCGAGCACCGTGTCCGGGAGCGCCTGGGCGAACGCGGAGGTCCCCGTGCGCGCGACGGGCTCGAGCGTCGGGGTCGGCGGGTCAGCCGTCACGGTCACCGTGGGCGCGGGCTCCGCGTCGGCCCGGGCGAACCCCGGCCAGCCCCAGGCGAGCAGCGCGACCACGAGACCGACGACGAGCACCAGGCCGACGAGCACGACGAGCCGTCGGCGGCGGTAGACGGCCGCCGAGGAGGGCCGCGAGTGGCGACGGTCGCTCGCGCCCACCGCGTCGCCCGGGCGGCGCGCGGCCGCGCCCTGCCCCGGTCGCGCGGGGCCCTGCCCCGGTCGCGCGGGTGCGGGCGCTCGTCCCGTCGGGCTCCCGCCGGGCGACTGGCTCATCGCGCCTACCTCCGCTGCTCTCGGTCCTCGCGGCCCGGTCCGCTCGGCCGGGGCCCCTGCGGCCAAGAGTAGGACGCGCGCGTGCCCGACCCCTCGCGCTGACGCGGGGTGTCGGGCACGCGCGGACGGGTTCACCCGCCCGTCATGCGCCGGGCGGGGTCGGGATCGTCACCCGCAGCCCAGGGCGGCGTACTCCGCCCCGGTCTCCGTCGTCACCTCCGTGCCGTCGACCGTGCCGGTCGCACGCACGACCACGGCGCCCGCCTCGACGGTCGTCGCGCGGACGGCGAACGACTGGTAGGCGCTCTTGCCCGGCTCCACCGCCGGGAACGACCGCGTCCCGTACGGCGTCTCGACGACGACGTCGACGGGCGCGTCGTGGTCGTGGGTGGCGACCACGGCGACGTAGGCCTTGCCGGCGAGGCAGCGCGCCTGCGCGGTGACCGTCACCGGGAGCTCGGGCTCGGGGCCGCCCGTGCCCGGGTCGTCCGCGAACGCGCGCCACTCGGTGACGGCGACCGCCGAGTACGTCGTCCCGTTGCCGTTCGCCGCGAAGGTCGCCCGGAGGCGCGACGTGGTGACCGGGTCGAACGTCACGGTGTTGAAGGCGGTCGTGCTCGTGCCGTACCCGGACGGGTTCGCCACGGGGGCCCACGCCTGCGCCGCGTCGTCCCAGTACTCCAGCACCCAGGAGTCGGGACGGACGACGCCGTCCCCGCTCCCCGGGTCCGAGTCCCGCCAGAACTTCAGCTCCGCGCCCGTGAGGCGGATCGGGCGCGACCAGTCGTACCGGACCCACTGCGTCGCCGGCCGCGTCCCGGACCACGTGCCCCAGATCTGGGCCTGGCTCGGGTTCGCCGGGTCGGCGCCGTCGTTGAGCGCGCCGACGCTGTTCCACCCGGCGGTGTACGACGCGCTCGCCGTGGCGATCGGCGCGACGTTGCCCGTGAGCGGTCCGGAGACGTCCGCGGGGACCGTCACGGCCTTCGGCGTCTCGGCGTTGCCCGCGGCGTCGACCGCGCGGAACGACACCCGGTGCTGGTTCGCGTCCGGGGCAGCCACGGGACCGCCGTACGGCTGCCACGCGCCGGTCCCGATCGCGTACTCGACGCGCGCGACCCCGGAGGTCGCGTCGGTCGCGGTGACCGTCACCGTGCGCGCCGCCGGGTCGAGGACGCCCGTGCTGACGGGCGCCACGCGGTCGATCCGGACGTCGAGGGCCGCCTCCGGCGAGACGTTGCCCGCGCGGTCCGCGGCCGTCGCGACGACCCGGTGCTCGCCGTCGCCCACGACCGCGACCTCGGTCGACCGGGTCGGCTCCGTGGTGACGGGCGCGCCGTCGTCCACGGTCGTCGTGAGGACCACGCGCCCGCCGGAGTCGTCGGCACCGTCGACCCGGACGCGGACGTCGGAGCGGAACCACCCGTCGCTGCCGGCGCTGCCCAGCGGCGTGAGCGTCAGCGTCGGAGCGGTCTCGTCACCCTCGGCCGGCTCGGCGGGGACCACCGTGACCTCGGTGCGCACGCGACCGCCCGCGTAGCCGAGCACGGACCCCTCGACGTCGAACGTGCCGGGGGCGGCGACGTCGTCCGCGGCGACCTCGTCCCAGAAGGCGGGGACCTGCAGCGTCTCCCCGCCGGGGAACGTCACCGGCACCGTGCCCGGCAGGTCGGTCTCCCCGACCTCGACCGTCACGCCCGTCGGCTCGACGGCGGCGGGCTGCTCGGCCAGGACCTTCCACTCCTCGACCGCGACGGCCGAGTACGTGCTGCCGTTCGTCGAGGCGTCGAAGACCGCGCGCACCTGCGTCGTGGTGACCGGGTCGAACGTCGTGGTCTGGAACCCGCTCGTCCCGGTGCCGTAGGCGCTGGGGTTCGCCACGTCGACCCACGCTCCGCCGTCGGAGGCGTCCCAGTACTGGATGCGCCACGACGCCGGGGCGGCGACGCCGACGCCCGTGCCCTGCGGCTGGTCGTTCCAGAACTCGATCTGCGACCCGGCGAGACGCATCGGCTGGTCCCACGTGTACTGCACCCACTGCTGCGGCGGGTTGTTCCCGGTCCACGTGCCCCACATGTCCGGGGGCAAGGGGTTGGGCCGCACGATCTCGTCGTTGAGCGCCTTCTTCCAGTACTGGGTCGGGACGGGCTCGTTGGAGACGGTGACCGTCGCCTCCTGCGCGACGTTCGCGCGCGGCGTCGTGTCCTTGACCTTCGCGGGCGTCGTGACGACCTGCTTCATGCGGGGCGGCGACTGCGTGTCGTCCCACTCGACGCGGTCGATCGCGACCGAGCGCCGGAAGTGGTTCCCGCCCTCGGCGTCGGCCGTGTGGTAGGCGATCCACCACTCGCCGTCGAACTCGAGGATGCCCGGGTGGCTCGTCGTCGACGAGACCGGGGCGAGGACCGTGCCGCGGTAGGTCCACGGCCCCTCGGGCGAGGTCGCCGTCCCGTACGCGATGCACGCGTGGTAGTTCGCCGGGGTGCACGACGACGTCGGCCCGGCGTTGTTCCCCGCGTACGCCATGTAGTAGGTGCCGTTCCGCTCGAACGCCCACGCGGCCTCGAAGAACCCGGTGAGCCCGGTGACCGTGCGGACCTGACCGACGGGCGTCTTCATGTCCTGCGCGAGCTCGAGCATGCGCAGGTTGGAGAAGCTGCCCCACCAGACGTAGACGCGGGCGTCGTCGCCCTCGCCGTCGACCAGGATCGTGGGGTCGATGTTGTGGATCGTGTTCGGGGTCGGGACGCGCTGCGAGATGATCGGCGCGCCGACGTGGTCGGTCCACGGGCCCGTCGGGGTGTCGGACACCGCGACGCCGATGCCGAACGCGTCGCTCGCCGGGCTGTCCGCCTCGTTCACGGGGACGTACCAGTAGTAGCGCCCGTCGACGCCCTGGACGACCTGCCCCGCGTACGCGCGGCCCGGCGTCGCCCAGTCGAACACGTCCTCGGGCCGCATGAGCGACGGGTGGTGCGTCCACTCCCCCGCGTCGACGTCGCTCGTCACGAACGCACCCCACTCGTTCATGACGAAGTCGTTGCGCGTCGGGCCGGCCTCGTCGTGGCCCGTGTAGACGTACAGCTCGTCCTCGCCCGTCTCGTTGCCGGGCGCGCCCGCGGGGACGACGAGCGGCGCCGGGTCGGCCGAGTAGTAGCTGCCGTCGCCGAGGATCGGGTTCTCGGTGCTCGTGAACGTGTACGGCTCCGCGGCGGCGGCCGGAGCCGCGGTGGCCGCGAGCCCGGTGAGCGCCAGGCCGGCGCTGAGCACGGTCGCGAGCGCGCCGCGGGCGGGGCTGCGCCCGCGCGACGGTCGGGTGGTCGGTCTGTCGGTCATGGGCTGCTCTCCTGACGGTCGGGCCGCTCTCGTACCTGAAGGGAGCGGGCCAGAGGTTCTGCGTGGAGGTCGTGCACCCCGGGAGTTCCCTCGGCCCCCGGGGCGCACGGTCGTGGAGCCCGTGCCGGCGGGCAGGTCGGCCGTGTGCCCGGCTGACGGGCGGTGACGCCCCCGCGGGGCGGGGGTCGGACGCGTCACCGCCGTCGTCACGGCACCGTCGTCGTGCGCGGGATGGCGGCCCTGCCGGGCGGGCCGACGGCGGCGCGCACCTCAGGGGTGTCACGTGCGGGCCGTCGTCGCGCTCGCGTCGTCACGGGCGTGCACCTCTCGTCGTCGAGCCGGTCGTCCGGTGCCGACCCTGCCACAGACAGAAATACGATCGCAATGGTTTTCGGTCATCTGCTGCCGGACGTTCTCAGACGGCAGTGCGTGCGCGCCCGTGCGGAGCGCTCCGAACCGCAGGATGCTGCGCGCGGACGGGTCGGGGCCGGCAGCGCCCGCCGCGCGGAGGAAGAAACTCAGCCGGGCCGGTTTTCGGTGCGCGGCCCGTGCTCGTGCTCGTGCCGGTGCTCCGCCCGGGCGCGGGCGCGCGACGTGGCGATCGAGACGAGCACACCGACCACGACGAGGTCGAGCACGATCTGGACCATCGCCACGATCTTCGCCGCCTCGCCGACCGGGTGGACGTCGCCGTACCCGACGGTCCCGAGCGTCACCACGGCGAAGTACAGCGCGTCGGTGCGGTTCTCGATGCCGACGAACTGGTCGGCCATGAGGTAGTAGGCGAGGGCGAAGAACGTGACCACCGGCAGGAGCAGCCCCATGACCGACTGGACCCGGACGCTCGGCGTCCCCCACGCGCGGAGCTGGCGGCGCACCTGGACCACGAGGAGCGCGCACAGCAGCACCAGCCCGACGGCGAACACCACGAGCTGGACGACCTCGGGGGCCTCGTCGGTGGGCAGCGGCACCCCGTAGTAGACGGTGAGGCACGCCGTGGTGGACGCGACCGTGAGGATGAGCGTCCACCACGGGCTGTCGTGCGGGAGCCTGCGCATGCGCCCAGCATCCCGCGCGAGGGCGTTCCCGTCGCGGCGTCGCGCCGGTGTCGGCGGCCGTGGCTAGGTTGGGCGCGTGACGTCGTCGACCACCGCGGCCCGCTCCGCGGCCGCCAAGCGCTCCCGCCCCGCCTACCGCTGCTCCGAGTGCGGCTGGACCACGACCAAGTGGGTGGGCCGCTGCGGGGAGTGCCAGGAGTGGGGCACGGTGACCGAGGACGCCCCCGCGGCCTCCGGGCCGCGCACCACCCCGGTCTCGCCGACCCGCTCCCCCGCGCGGCCGATCGGGGAGATCAGCGTCGAGGCGGCGCGCGCCACGCCCACGGGCGTCTCGGAGTTCGACCGCGTGCTCGGCGGCGGCATCGTGCCGGGCGCGGTCGTGCTGCTCGCCGGGGAGCCGGGAGTGGGCAAGTCCACGCTCCTGCTCGCCGTCGCGAGCAACGTCGCCGCCGGCGGGTCGGACCTGCCGACGGTGCGCCCGGTCGGCGAGCGCGCCGCCGCCGCCGCGCGCCCGACGCCGACGCCGCGACGCGTCCTCTACATCACGGGCGAGGAGTCCGCCGGGCAGGTGCGGCTGCGCGCGGAGCGCGTGGGCGCCCTCGCGCCGGGCCTCCTCCTCGCGTCGGAGACCGACCTGGCGACCGTCCTCGGTCACATCGAGGCGACCGAGCCCGACCTGCTCGTCGTGGACTCCGTGCAGACCATCGCGTCCGCCCAGGTCGAGGGCGCGCCCGGCGGCGTGAGCCAGGTCCGCGAGGTCGCGGCCTCGCTCATCGCCGCGGCGAAGGCCCGCGACCTCCCGGTGATCCTCGTCGGGCACGTCACCAAGGACGGCTCGGTCGCCGGGCCGCGCACGCTCGAGCACCTGGTCGACGTCGTGTGCCAGTTCGAGGGCGACCGGCACTCGCGCCTGCGGCTCGTGCGGGCCGTCAAGAACCGCTACGGCCCGACGGACGAGGTCGGCTGCTTCGACCTCACCGAGAACGGCATCGTCGGTCTCGCCGACCCGAGCGGGCTGTTCCTCTCGCACACCGGGGCCGGTTCCCCCGGCACGTGCGTCACCGTGACCCTCGAGGGGCGGCGACCGCTCGCCCTCGAGATCCAGTCGCTCGTCGTGCCGAGCTCCCTGACGAACCCGCGCCGCACCACGAGCGGCGTGGACTCCAGCCGCCTCGCCATGATCCTCGCCGTCATGCACCGCCACGCGGGCGTGCGGCTCGTCGACCAGGACGTCTACGCGTCGACCGTCGGCGGCGCCAAGGTCACCGAGCCCGCCGCCGACCTCACGATCGCCCTCGCCGTGCTCTCCGCGCGCGAGGACGAGGCGCTGCCCCAGGGCACCGTCGCGTTCGGGGAGGTCGGCCTCGCGGGCGACATCCGTCCCGTCACGGGCCTCGACCGACGCCTGGCGGAGGCCGCACGACTCGGCTTCACGCGCGCCGTCGTGCCGCGGGGGTCGTTCCCGCGCCCCGT
Organism: Cellulosimicrobium cellulans; assembly: GCF_024124905.1. Lineage (GTDB taxonomy): Bacteria > Actinomycetota > Actinomycetes > Actinomycetales > Cellulomonadaceae > Cellulosimicrobium > Cellulosimicrobium cellulans_G. The sequence continues at coordinate 100,102 of NZ_JAMXST010000006.1, read as the reverse complement.
GGAGGGCATGAGGATCCTCCCCGCGCGCCACCTCGGCGAGGCGGTCGAGCTCGCGCGCACGTGACCCCCGTGGACCCGAGACCGGATCGTGACCTCTTTGTGGCGCGAGGCCGCGGGTCCCCGCGGCCGGCAGAGCCGTACAGCGTAGGATTCCTTCGTGGCCAATCCCCCCGCGCACCCCGACGAGATGCTCCGGGAGACCCTTGCCGCCGTGGCACCCGGGACCGAGCTCCGTGACGGTCTCGAACGCATCCTCCGCGGCCGGACGGGCGCGCTCATCGTGCTGGGCCTGGACAAGGTCGTCGAGGAGATGTGCTCGGGCGGTTTCCAGCTCGACGTCGGCTTCTCGGCGACGCGCCTGCGCGAGCTGTCGAAGATGGACGGCGCGGTCGTGCTCGACCGCGACGCCAACCGCATCCTGCGCGCCGCCGTGCAGCTCCTGCCGGACCCGACGATCGAGACGACCGAGTCGGGGACGCGGCATCGCACCGCGGAGCGCGTCGCCAAGCAGAGCGGCTTCCCGGTCATCTCGGTGAGCCAGTCGATGCGGATCGTCGCCCTGTACGTCGGCGGGCAGCGCCACGTCCTGGAGGACTCCGACACGATCCTGTCGCGCGCCAACCAGGCCCTCGCGACGCTCGAGCGGTACCGCGCGCGCCTCGACGAGGTGTCCGGCACGCTCTCCGCGCTCGAGATCGAGGACCTCGTCACCGTCCGCGACGTGTGCGCGGTCGTGCAGCGCCTCGAGATGGTCGCCCGCATCTCCGAGGAGATCGCCGGGTACGTCATCGAGCTCGGCACCGACGGTCGCCTCCTCGCGCTCCAGCTCGACGAGCTCATCGGCGGCATCGGGTCCGACCGCGAGTTCGTCATCCGCGACTACGTCGACCTCGGCCGCAAGGACCGCTCGCTCGCGGACGTGCAGAAGGCCCTGGGCGGCCTCGACTCCACGCAGCTGCTCGACCTCGGCCAGATCGGCCGCGTGCTCGACCTGCCGGGCGGCGGCGACGCGCTCGACGCCGCGGTCGCGCCGCACGGGTACCGCCTGCTGTCCAAGGTGCCGCGCCTGCCGGCCACGATCATCGACCGCCTCGTGGCCCACTTCGGCGGGCTGCAGAAGCTCCTCGCCGCGAGCATCGACGACCTCATGACCGTCGACGGGGTCGGCGAGCAGCGCGCCCGCGCCGTGCGCGAGGGTCTGTCGCGGCTCGCGGAGTCGAGCATCCTCGAGCGCTACGTCTGACCCACCTGACCGTCCGACCGACGAGCCCGCACGGAGGGGGACCGTGGACCACGTCGACGAGTGGTCGGCACTGGCCGACGCCTGGGCGCGCTGGTGGGCGCCCGCCGCGGCCCCGGCCCAGCAGGCGATCCTCGACGCCGCGGGCGTCGGGCCCGGCTCGCGCGTGCTCGACGTCGGGTGCGGCACCGGCGAGCTCGTCGCCCTGGCCCTCGCCCGCGGCGCGGACGCGGCCGGCTGCGACGCCGCGGCCGGGATGATCGACGTCGCACGCCGGCACAGCCCCGGTGCCGACCTCCGCGTCGCCCAGGCCGAGCACCTCCCCTGGCCCGACGACGCGTTCGACCTCGTCACGCTCGTCAACGCCCTCGCGTTCACCGACGTCGCCAGGACGCTGAGCGAGTGCCGGCGCGTCGGCGACCTGGTCGCCGTCGCGACCTGGGCCGAGGACGACCGCAACGACCTCACCGTCCTCGAGCGGGCCGTCGCCGGCGAGGACCACGAGCCGAGCGACGAGAGCCGCGAGGAGGGCCACCTCGGCGCGCTCCTGGCCGAGCATGGCTTCACCGTCCTCGCCGAGGGCGTGGCAGACGCGCCGATGGTGCTCGCGGACGCGGACGAGGTCGTCGCCGCGATCATGTTCGGCGAGTCGGACGACCTGCGCGCCGAGCTCCGCCCCGACGTCCTCGCCGCCGCCCGCCCCTTCCGCCGCCCCGACAGCACCTATCTCCTGCAGAACGCCTTCCGCTGGGCCCTGGCCCGCCGCTGACCCGCCCGGCCCCAGTCGAGAGAACCCCGGCCGGCCGAGATACCAGTCCGCGCGAGGCAGAACCGTGGTCGTGCGAGGTAGACCTCTGGTCCCGCGAGGTAGAGCCCCGGTCCCGCGAGATAGAGCCCCGGTCCCGCGAGGCAGTTCCCCGGTCCCGCGAGATAGACCATGGTCCCGCCCGACGGAGGTGCGTCGCCCACTTCGAGGCTCGCCGCACGAGGTGGTCGCGCAAGCGACCAGTCGCCCATCACGTTCAGGTCACCCGCCGCGGCGGGATCGGACCCGACGGCGTCCGGTCGCCCACCGCGGTCGGGGCGCCCGCCGCGGCTGGAGCGGGCCGACGGCGTCCGGTCGCCCACCGCGGTCGGGCCGCCCACGGCGGTGGATTGCCTGCTGCGGCGAGTCGCCTGTCCGCCGGTGCTGGACCGCTCCGACGGTACTCGCCGAGCCGGCGGTCGGCGCCCGTCGGGCGCTCAGAAGCGCTCGCCGCAGCGTCTGCGCTATCAGGCAGCCGCTACGGCTGGACCGCGACGGCGCAGAGGGGACTGCGCGGAGCGGGACCGCGCAGTAGGTGTGATGGGTGGGGTGTGGTGCAAGCAAACCTGACACCGCGGGCGGTCGTCCGAGGTGAGCGACGACCAGGGCGAGACGACGCCGGGCGGGGTGGGTGGTGGTGCCGCGTCGTGGTCGGGCCTGGCGGGAGCCGCGAGGAACGAGCGGCGGATGGTAGACGCGGCACCACCACCCACCCCGCCCACCCAAGGCGACCACACGCCGTCGGGCAGGGTTACCGCGGCTCTACCTCGCGGAACCACGGCTCTACCTCGCGCGACCTCGGCTCTACCTCGCGGAACCAGGGCTCTACCTCGCGGGGGGCGGGGTTCTCCCTCGCGCAGACGGGTCTCGCCCCGGTCCGTGGGGACGGACCGGGGCGAGACGTGGTGCGACGCGCAGGGTGCGGGTCAGCCGCAGGTGGCGGCGTCGTACTGCGCGGTGACCGTCGTCGACCTCCCTTCGGCGTCGGTGGCCACGACCGTGGCCGCGCCGGCCTCGACCGACGTCGTGCGCGACGCGAACGACTGGTAGGCGTTCTTGCCGGGCTCGACGCCGTTGAACGTCTTGGTGCCGAACGGGGTGTCGAGACGGACCGTGAGCGGCACGTCGTCGTCGTTGAGCGCCCGGACCGCGACGTAGACCTTGCCGGCGAGGCAGCGGGTCTCGGCCGTGACGGTGACCGCCGGGCCGGCCGGGACGCCGTCGCCCACGGTGAGCGTGAGCGTCGTCGTGGTGGTGCCGGCGGTGCTCACGTAGTCCGGGAGGACGAGGTCGCCCTGGATCACGTACACGCCCGGCGTCTGGACGACCGACTCGTCGTAGTCCCACTCGACGCCGATCGCCTGGTTGTCGCGCGAGCCGTCGTTGTAGGACACGAGGACCTTCGTGGGCAGCCACGGCTGCTCGCCGACGGCGACGCTCTGCTCGAACTGCTCGGCGCCCTGGATCGAGATGCCGCCCTGGGAGTTCTCCGGCCGCACGTAGACCTGGGCCTCGGCGATCAGGCCGTAGGTCGTGTTCGTGCCGTAGACGGTGAACGGCTCGACGTTGGTCTCCGCCACCATGGCCGGCGTGATCGGCTGCCAGGTGAAGTCGACCGCGCCGCGGCGGCCGCTCGAGTAGACGACGTCGAGCGAGGCGGGGAGCGTCGGGACCTCGCCCGTGACGGTCCGGACGATCACCGGGCTCGCCACGGAGTCCACGGTGTCGCCGTTGACGCGCCACCGCAGGATGCCGGTGCCGGCGCCGCCGGTCTGGACGCCGGTGATCCGGACGCGCAGGTAGCTGGCCTCGACGGGCTCGAACTCCAGGTGGTTGTACGTGTTGCGCTGGAGCGCGCCCGCGTACGTCGAGCCGTCGGTCAGGGTCACGGGGGTCCAGTCGGTGCCGTTCTGCGAGTGCTCGACGGTGTAGGTGTCCGCGCGCGGCATGCGCGTCCCGCCGTTGTCGTCGTACCAGTAGATGTCCGTCGAGGCGACGAGCACCGGCGACTGCCACGCGTAGCGGATCCACGCGGCGGTCTGCGCGCTCGTCCCGTTCGCGGGCTGGCCCCACGTGCCCCAGCCGTTGCCCGCACCCGGGTTCGAGCTGCCGGGCGTCGAGGACTCGTTGACGCGCAGCGGGTTCTCCCACGACGCCGACCCGCTCGTCGTGATCGTCGCGAGCGCGCCGAACTCGGCGGAGGTCGCCTTCTCGGTGAGCTCGACCTGGACGTCGCGCTCGGTCGTGAGCTCGCCGTCGGACGCGGTGAGGCGGAACGTGTACTCCCCCGCGACCGTGCCCGTCACCGTCGTGGTCAGGGCGTCGGCGTCGCCGAAGATGACGCTCGCGCCGTCGGGGGCGGCGACGGTCGTCCACCCGGAGGTGAGCGTGCCGTCGTCGGGGATGCCGTCGTCGGTCACGGTGCCGACGAGCGTCGTGGACAGGTTGCCGTCCTTGGAGCGGTCGACGTTCACCGTGACGGTCGGGGCGTCGTTGACGACCTCGGGCACCTCGCGGCCGGAGTCGAAGACCTGGATCTCCGAGATCGCCGTCCAGTAGCTCGGCGTGTTCGTGAACGCGACGCGGACCTTGTCGGTCGTCACGGCCTCGAAGAGCGCCTCGTTGAACTTGGGGCCGGGGATCTTCGGCGCCTTGAACGCGTCCGGCACCGAGGTCCAGCCGCCCGAGCCGTCGGGCACCTGGATCGAGTACCGGACCGGCTCGCGGTACCCGCCCGCCTGCCGGTCGCTGACGAACCAGACCTTGACGTTGTCGAACGTCGTGGGCTCGCCGAGGTCGAGCTCGACGTACCCCGTGTCGCCCTCGGTCCCGTAGTTGCCCCAGTAGGGCTCGTTGACGGTCGTGCCGTCGGTGACCGCGGCGAGGGACACGGGACGCTCGGTCTCCGTGATGGCGCCCGGGGTGTAGTTCATCGACCCCGTGCTCCAGCCCGGCGTGTGGAACTGACGCCACGGCGTCGGGCGCGCACCCTGCTGGGTGGCCGACGACGAGAGCTCCGCCCCGCGCGCGAGGTTGACCGCCTCCTCGGTGAGGTCGATGCCCGCGGTCTTCAGGTAGGCCACGACGCGCTCGTCCTCGATCGGGGTGTCGACCGCGGTCGGCAGGTCGGCGCCCTGGTCGTCGACGACCTCGACGGCCAGTCCCTCGTCGGACTCGACGACCTCGTTGGCCGCCGGGTCGTAGACGAACCGGCCGAGCGCGTCGGCCGCGGCCTTGCGCTCGCCGTCGACGAACAGGCTGTAGCCCTCGCCGAGGCCGTAGTGCGAGCCGTCCTCGTCCCAGACGATCGTGACGTCCTTGCCGTGGTACCGCAGGTTGTTGACCATGAAGTGGTCGTACCCGAGGTCGATCGGCCAGAGCTCGATCTTGTCGTCGGACCGCGGCTGGATGCCGCCCATGTCCTCGACGTAGATGTAGTTCATGTTGCCGAGCATCACGTGGTTCGGGTTGTTGCGGTTGAACGTCTGCGTGCTCGCGTTCCAGCTCGAGTAGTACTCGGCCTGGTTCGGGACCAGCGCGTTGCCGTTCGGGTAGATGCTCCACGCCATCCAGTCGAGGAGCTTCGCGGCGTACTCGGGCGTGACGTACGTGTGGTCGGGGTCGTAGTGCCGCAGCGCGGACCGCACGCCGCGGTACTGGACCGTGAAGTTGATGTTGGAGAAGTTGTTCGAGCCCCCGATGCCGTACTTCGCCCGGTCGTACTGGTTGGCCGTGTAGAACGGGAAGATCGGGAAGTTGTCGCCGTACCGCAGGAAGCGGAAGCCGTCGACGTACTTCTCGGCGTCCTCGACCGGGATGAGGTTCTCGGCGTAGACGTCGTAGAGGTTCGACTCCTTCGCCGGGATGAGGTCGCGCTCGGCCTCGCTGAGCGGGTTCTGGTTCCCGCCCGACGTCGCGCCGTGCGACGTGCCAGCGAGGAACATGCGCGTCTCCTCGCTCCACAGCCGGCCGAGGATCGCGTCCCGGATCTCGTCGGCCGTGTCACCCATCTCGGCGACCTTCGCCGGGTCGGTGCCCGCCATCGCGTAGAGCTGGCGCGCGGCGTCGAACGCGCCCCACACGTACGCGGACTCCGGGCGCTCGATCGTCCGCGCTCCCGGCGCCCCGGCGTTCACCTTGGGGTAGCCGAAGCTGATCGCGTCGGAGTCGTTGCCGGGCATGTAGTTGGTGTCGTAGGCGATGAGCTTGTCGTCGTTGCCGTCGTAGTGCTCGAGCTGACCGACGCCGTCGCCCTCGAAGTACGTCGCGAAGCGCTCGGCGACCGCCGGACCGCCGCCGTGCACGTTGTAGGCCTCGAGGCCTGCGGTGCCGAGGTACTGCGAGTAGTGGTTGTTCCAGCTCGTGTGGCCCGGGCTGTCGAGGAACGCCGACGACCCGGACAGCTCACCGATGTTGAGGATCTGGCCGTACCCGAGGTACGGGTTGCGGATCCACTTGGTGTCCTGCAGGTGCATGGGCTGCGTGAGCGCCACCGAGTTCTGGTAGAGGTTCACGCCCTCGATCGTCGTCGGGTACTGGTACACGTAGCCCGGCTCGTTCGCGTCCAGGCTGTTGTACCGCTCGCCCCACCAGCGGTAGACGATCGCCTTCTCGATCGCCTCGTCCGGGACGTCGATGTACGGGATGTCCTGCGCCCACTGCCGGTTGAACTCCGTCACGCCGGTGCGGAACGCCTCCGCGGGCGACAGCGCGGCGTACTCGTGGAAGCTCTCGACCGACTCGGGGAGCGTGTCGCTGGACAGCACGCCGAGGACGGACAGGTCGACCGAACCGCCCGCCGGGACGGTCACCTCGCGGTCGAGGTTGGTGCCCACGCGCTCGAACCCGGGCGCCTTGAGGCCGACCGTGACCTCGGACCACGGGGTGTCGACGAGACCGTTGTTCGCGCCGCTCGTCAGGGTCCGCGTCCCGGTGAGCTCGTCGGCCGCGTCCGTCGACGTGGTCGCCAGCGGCGACGCCGCGCGGACCGTGAACGTCACGTCGCTCGCGCCGGGGTTGGTGAACGTGATCGCCGAGAGCGCCACGTTGTCGTACGTGATGAGCTTCTTGAGGTCGGCGGTGACGCCCGTCGTCCCGACCGTGTACCGCGCCTTCGCGTGGCTCGGCGCGTTGAAGCGCTGCGCCCCGACCTCGGTGATCGTCTGGCCCGGGACCGTGACGGTGTAGAGGTTGCCGAGGTTGTTGGGTCCGCCCGCGAACGCGGAGCCCGCGAAGCCCATGACCGCCCAGTTGCTGTTGCCCCGCAGGTACAGCGAGCGGCCGCGCGTCTGCAGCACGGTGTTGCCCGACGTCCCGCTGACCCCGAGCACGCGGTCCAGGTAGTAGTCCGTGCCGCCCGCCGCGCGGTCCTTCTCGAAGATCGACCCGTGCATCGAGCCCGCGGTCCACGGGACCCCGGGCTCCAGCGCCGCGGCGACCTGGTCCAGGTTCGAGTAGACCGGGTCACCGATGTCCATCGAGTCGGTCGTGCCGTCGGTGTACACACCGACGTCGCTCTCGTTGCCCGGCACCACGTCGGCCTGCGCCCCCGGTGCCAGCGCGACGCCGGTCACGGCCATCGCACCTGTCATCGCCGAGGCGACGACCCTTCTCCACGCTCTCCCCGACATCACCAAGTCCTCTCCATCGGGAACCGGAAAACAGGTTTCGGGACGACGACGGGCCTCGCCTCGCACGGGCGGACTGCCTCGTCCGCCCGCCCCGCTGCGGGGCGCGGGACCCTGATCGTCGTGCCGCCTCGCGCCGCCCCGTGGAGCGCTCGCGCCCGGGGCCGGGGCCCCGGGCACCTCCGCGGTGAGGTCGCCAGACGCGAGCCAGTCAACCAGCCACGAAGGGCCGCCCGCAATGGTTTTCGGTCTCGACTTTGCCTCGGCCGCCGGAGCACCACGGAACGGTGCGGCGCCCGATGATCGTTGGTACGACGCCATCAGCGCCCCGTGCGACGCAATCTCACAGCCAGGAGGAGCGGGCGACCCGGGGCGCTACCGAAAGGTGGTGTCCATCGATTTCACGCGCCCCGGGTGTGCACGGCAGCAGGATGTGTCCCGCCACGACGGCCAGAGTTCGCCGCCGGGGACCGCCCCGCACCCGCCCGTCAGGCGCCGTCGCCGGGCGGGGTGGTCCCGTCCGCCGGCGCGGTGGCCCCGTCCGCGGGCGGCGTCGCACCGTCCGCCGGCGGGGCGGTCCCGTCCGCGGGCGGCGTCGCACCGTCCGCCGGCGGCGCGGTCCCGTCCTCCGGGGCGGTCGTGTCCGCGGGGTCCGGGGACGGCGGGGGCGGCTCGAGCAGCGTGAACGTCACGGGCTCGCTCGTCGCGCCGTCGACGCCCGCGATGCTCAGGACCGCGGTGTACGTGCCCGGCCCGACCTCCGGCTGGTCGGGCGCGCACCCCTCGGCCGAGCGGTGCCGGTCCCAGCGCACGAGCTTCGACGGGTCCTCGTCCCCGGTGCTCATGAGCAGCAGCCGCTCCGTCGTGCCGCAGTCGGCCGACGACCAGACGAGCTCGTCGCCGGAGTAGATCTGCACCTGACGTCCGGCGTCGGAGCCGTCGACGAGGCAGGGGCGGCCGCCGGACTGCCGGAGCGTCACGGTGAGCTGGACCGCGCGTCCGGGCTCGTACTCCGCCGCGCTCGCCGTCAGCCCGAGCTCGAGAGATGCCGCCGTGCAGTCCTGCGGCGGGCCGGCCGCCTCCGGGGTCGGCGGCGCGGACTTGCCCTCCTGCGCGGGCTCGTCGCCGGCGAGCAGCGGCTGCACCGCCCGCACGACGACCTGCCCGAGCAGGACGAGTCCCACCACGAGGCCGACGAGCAGCGCGAGCGCGACGACGCGGCGTCGGAGCAGCGCCCCGCGCGTGGGCCGGTCGCCCGGCCCGCTGCGGGGGCTGGCGCCCGGCCTCGGGGCGCGGTCGGTCCGCGGCGTGCTCACGGGTCCTCCGTCGTGCAGGTGCTGGTCGCGACCACGGTAGCGGCGACCGGTGCCCCGCCCGGTGCTGCCGCGCCGACGACCGCCCAGGTCGGGGCAGAATGGGTCCCTCCGCCCACCCGTCGGCGCCCGCCTCGGCCACGACCGCCGGCCCGCCGGCGGCACGGGGCCGACCGACGACCGAGAGGGACGACCGCCGTCATGACCGCCCCGGCCGCGCGCCCGGCCCGACCGCCCGTCGCCGCCGCCGTCACCACCGCTGCCGCGGGACCGCACCCGCACGCCGACCTGCACGACGCCGTCGGGCGCTGGTTCGGCGAGACGGCGCGCGACCTGCCGTGGCGCGCCGCGGACCGCACCGCGTGGGGCGTCCTCGTGAGCGAGGTCATGCTCCAGCAGACGCCGGTGGTCCGGGTCGAGCCCGCGTGGCGCGCGTGGATGGATCGCTGGCCGACGCCCGCGGACCTCGCGGCGGCGTCGACGGCGGACGTGCTGCGCGCCTGGGGCCGCCTCGGCTACCCCCGCCGCGCGCTGCGCCTGCAGGAGTGCGCCCGGGCGGTCGTCGAGCGGCACGGCGGCGAGGTCCCGCACGGCGAGGACGCCCTGCGCGCGCTGCCGGGCGTCGGCGAGTACACCGCCGCGGCGGTGACCGCGTTCGCGCACGGCCGACGCGCCGTCGTCGTCGACACGAACGTGCGCCGCGTCCTGGCGCGGGCCGTCGGCGGGGACGCCCTGCCCGCGCCGTCGTACACGGCCGCCGAGCGCGCGAGGGCGGCCGCCCTCGCCCCGGCTGACGACGCGGACGCGGTGCTCTGGGCCGCCGCCTCGATGGAGCTCGGCGCGCTCGTGTGCACGGCCCGGACGCCGCGCTGCGGCGTCTGCCCCGTCCGCGACGCGTGCGCGTGGCGCCTCGCCGGGCGCCCGGGCGACGAGCACGCGGGACGACGGCGCACGCAGGCCTGGGCGGGCACCGACCGGCAGGTGCGGGGTCGGGTCATGGCCGTGCTGCGCGACGCGCCGGGACCGGTGCCGCGCGGCGTCGTGACCGAGGTGTGGCACGACGCCGCGCAGCTCGACCGCTGCGTCGCGAGCCTCGTCGAGGACGGGCTCGTCGAGCAGGTCGACGACCTCTACCGCCTCCCCGCCTGACCCGCCACGGGCCCCGGCGCCGGGTCAGAGGGTCGGCAGCCAGACCCGCATCGTCGACGGGCCGCGCTCGGCCCAGTCGTGGTACGGCACGAGCCGGACGTCGACGGGGACCTCCGCCGACGTCGCGACCGGCTCCTCGCCCGGGCGGTCGGCGCCCGTCCGCCCGGGCGCCCCGCCGCGGAGCGGGGTGTAGGGCCACGGAGCCGTCGCCGGGTCCACGAGCAGCCCGCGCACGACGACGCGCCCGTCCTCCTCGCGCGGGGGCACGGCCACGTCGACGCGCAGGTCGGCGACGTCGCGCCCGCCCGGCAGGTCGACGGACTCCACGCACAGGACCTCGGGGCCGCGCTGGACGGCGACGCAGCCGCGCACGGCGTCCACGCGCTCGTCGGGCACGAGGAACCGCGGCGCGACGTCGAGCTCGAGCGTGACGACGCTGCCCGCGCGCAGGTCGGGGACCGCGACGGTCCCCGCGGGCACCTGGCGGGCCGGGCCGTCGTCGACCACGAGCCGCCCCGACCCGGACCAGGCGGGCACGCGCAGGGTGAGCGCCCAGCGCTCGGGCGCCTCCACGACGCGCACGCGCACGCGCCCGTCCGCGGGGTAGCCGGTCTGGACGTCGAGCGTGACCGGCTCGCCCGACGGCAGCGTCGCGCGGACCTCGCTCGGCGCGTACTGGTGGAGCTGCACGCCGCCGTCGTCGACCGTCGCGAGATACCCCGCGAGGCTGGCGAACGTGCGCGCGACGTTCGGCGGGCAGCACGACACCTCGAACCACGGCGCGCGCAGCGACGACTCGGCGCGCTTGCTCACCTGGTCCGGGGCCGCCGGCTCGCCGGGGACGCGCTGGTGCAGCGTGTTCGCGTAGTAGAACGCGCGGCCGTCGTGCGCGGGCGACGTCGCGACGACGTTGAAGAGCGTGCGCTCGACCACGTCGGCGTAGCGCGGGTCGCCCTGCGCGAGCAGGAGCCGCCACGCGACCATGACCGAGCCGATCGACGCGCACGTCTCGGAGTACGCGCGGTCGGGCGGGAGGACGAAGTCGTCGCCGAACGCCTCGTCCTGGTGGTGCGACCCCTGCCCGCCCGTGACGTAGGTGCGGGCGGCCTGCGTGCGCTCCCACTGCCGGGCGACCGCGGCCACGAGCGCGTCGTCGCCCGTCTCGACGGCGACGTCGATCGCGCCCGCGGCGAGGTAGTTGGCGCGCACGGCGTGACCGCGGAAGACGGTGGCCTCGCGCACGGGGACGTCGTCCTGGTAGTAGGAGCGGCCCCACTCGATGTCCGCGAGGGTGCCCTGACCGCGGCGCTCGACGAACAGCGCCGCCTGCCGCACGTACCGCGGCTCGTCGAGCGCGCGGCCGAGCTCCGCGAGCGCCACCTCGATCTCGGCGTGCCCGCACACCCCGTGGATGCCGTCGGGCCCGAACGCCTCGCACACGTGGTCCGCGGACCGGCGCGCGACCTCGACCAGCAGGTCCTCGGGGTGGCCGGTGCGGGCGCGCGCGACGGCGGCCTGCATGAGGTGCCCTTGGACGTACAGCTCGTGGCCCCACTCGAGGTCCGTGTACCGGGCGTCCTGGCCAGGGCTGCCGAACCGCGTGCAGAGGTAGCCGTCCGGCGCCTGCGCCGCCGCGACGCGCCGCACGATCGCGGCGAAGCGGCGCTCGAGGTCGTCGTCGGGTCGGCGGCCGAGCTCCCACGCCATCGCCTCGAGCAGCTTGTACACCTCGGAGTCGCTGAACTCCCGGCCGCGGCGGGTCGTCGCGACGTCGCCGCGCGCGACGGCGTCGAAGTTCGACAGCCAGCCCTCGGCCTCGAGCCAGTGCTCGATGTGCGCGAGGGTCGCGGTGCGGTTCACCTCCTGGCGCTCGGCCCAGAACCCGCCCGTGATGCGCACCTGCGCCAGGCCGAGCGGCTGCAGCCGCCCGGTCGCGGGGACGACCGGCCGTCCGCCGTCCGTGGGGCGGGCACCGGTCCCCGTCGTCCGGGGCACGGTCGGGGTCGTGGTCATGGCAGCACCTCCGGAGGCGACGGCGTCGCCTCGTGGTTCGTCGGGTCGTCGTGGTGGGACGACGCCGGGCGTCGTGGGGTCGGTCGGTCGGACGGGGGTCGGGTCGGGGGCGTGGGTCGTCATCCCTTCAGCGCCCCGGACATGAAGCCGCGCACGTAGTGGCGCTGCAGGAGCAGGAACAGGACGATGCACGGGGCCGCGAGGACGACGACGCCTGCCTGGGTCGCGCCGTAGTCGACGATGCCCATGACCTGCTGGCGCATGTTCGCCACCGCGAGCGGCAGCGGCGCCTTCGTCGAGTCGGTGATGAGGATCAGGGGTGCCACGAAGTCGTTCCAGGCGGCGAGGAAGGCGAACAGCCCGACGGTGATGAGCCCCGGCTTCACCGCCGGCAGCAGGACCCGCCACAGGGCGCCGAACGACGAGCACCCGTCGACCATCGCGGCCTCGTCCAGCTCGCGCGGCACCGACTCGAACGCGATGCGCATCATGAACGTCGCGAACGGGAGCTGGAACATGGTGAGGACCAGCGCGAGGCCGAGCAACGAGTTCTGCAGGCCGATGGTGTTGAGGAGCACGTAGAGCGGGATGAGCAGCGTCGCGTACGGGACCATGAGGATCGCGAGCGTCACGAGGAACAGCACGTCGCGGCCGGGGAACCGGAACCGCGCGAAGGCGAAGCCGCCGAGCAGCGACACCCCGAGGGTGAAGAGCACCGTGAGCCCGGACACGACCACGGAGTTCAGGAGGTACTGCCCGATGCCCGCCTGGTAGTTCGCCAGGGTCACGTAGTTCCCGAAGCCCCAGCCGTCGACCTGGTTGCTGCCGGGCTGCGGCGAGAACGAGGCCACGCCCGCCCAGATCAGCGGGAAGAGGAAGACGATGGCGAGGCCCCCGGTGAGCACCCAGTACGGGGTGCGGGTGAGGACGCCGGCGATGCGGGCGCGCGGGGCCGGCCGGCCGGTGGGAGCGGGTCGCGCCGCGGGTGCGGGAGCGGGTGCGGTGACGGTCATGTCACTTCTCCTCGGGTGCGCGCATGCCACGGACCTGCGCGACGTTGATGAGCACGAGGGCGGCGAGCACGATGATCGACAGCGCGGCGGCCACGCCCAGGTCGTTCTGGCCCTGGAAGGCGATGTTGTAGATGAGCTGGACCACGGTGATCGTGCTGTTGTCCGGGCCGCCCTTGGTGAGGATGTAGAACTGGTCGAACGCGAGCAGCGAGCCGGTGACGCACATGATCGTGCACAGCGCGAGCGACGGGCGCAGCAGCGGGAGCGTCACGCGCCCGAACGTCTGCCAGCGGTTCGCGCCGTCCATGCGCGCGGCCTCGTAGACCTCGTGCGGGATCCCCTGCAGCCCCACCATGAGCAGGAGCATGTAGAACCCGGCGAAGCGCCAGACGATGAGGAAGACCGTCGACCACAGCGCGCCCTCGGGCGAGCCGAGGAACGACACCGGCTCGTCGACGATCCCCAGCCGCTCCAGGAGCGGGGAGATCGGCCCGACCTGCGGCGAGTACAGCGCGTAGAAGAGCAGCGACGCGGACGCCAGGCCCAGCGCGCTCGGCACGAGGATCGAGGTGCGCAGGAAGCTCTTCCACCGGCTCGACTCCTGCACCAGGAGCGCGAAGCCGAGCCCCAGGGCGATGAGGAGCACGGTCGCGATCACCGTGTACTTCAGCGTGAAGACGATCGAGTCCCAGAAGAACCGGTTGTCGACCGCGTCGCGGAAGTTGTCGGGGAAGTTGGGGCCCCGGTTGCCGGCGAGCAGCGGCCAGTCGGACACCGACATCTGGCCGACGAGCAGGACGGGGAGGACGAAGAACACGAGCACGAACACCGCGGTGGGCGCGGCGTAGGCCCACCCGCGGGCGGCCTGCGAGCGCCCCGGCCGACGGCGGCGCCGCCCGGCGCTCGCGGTCAGGGTGCCGCGGGGCGGTCGGTGGTCGCTCGCGGCGGGGCCCGGCGACGCCGCGCCGTGCGGCGCGGGCGAGGGCGGCGTCGAGGACGCGGACTGCACGGACATGAGAGGTCTCCTGGAACAGGGCGAGGGAAGCCGGACCCGGCCCGCCGCCGCACGGGTGGGCGCGGCGGCGGGCGCTGTGGTCACGCGGGGTGGTCGCTCGGGACGATCACGCCGGACCGGTCACTGCGAGAGGACCGCGGTGATCTCCTCGTTGTCCGGCTCGATGCTCGAGGCGTCGCCGAACACCGCGTTGCGCACGAGCGTGAGCCACGGGCTGTTCGGCGCGTTGAACGCCTGCTGGAAGTTGCGGGCGACGGGCGTGCGGCCCTTGCTCGCGATCTCGTTGATCGTCACGACGCGCGGGTCGGCCGACGAGTACTCGTTGTCGACCAGGTCGGCGCGCGAGACGACGTCGCCGTTCTTGGCGAGCACCTCGACCTGGGCGTCCTCGGACATCATCCAGGAGAGGAAGTTCCACGCCTGGTCGGACTGCTCGCTGTCCTTGGAGATGCCGATGCCGTCGCCGCCGACGAAGGTCGACTCGCCGCCGCCCGGCCCCGGGATCGGTGCGACGCCGACGTCCACCGTCTCGTCCGCCGTCGACAGGAGCGTCGCCGGGTACGGCATGACGCCGATCTTGCCCTCCTGGAAGGGGGCGACCCAGGTCGCGCCGGTCTCGTCCCGCGTGCCGGCGCCCACGGCGTCGGAGTCGACGAGGTCCTTGTACACGGCGTAGACGTCCTGCGCGGTGTCGCTCGCGAGGAGTGACTCGGTGCCGTCCGCGCTGAGCACGTCCTCGTCCGCGGCCCACACCGACGGGAACCACGTGAAGACGAGGCACCCGCCGCAGTTGCCGCCGAAGAAGGTGCCGTCGACGCCGCCGCCGAGCGCGTCGACCGCCTTCGCCTGCTCGGCGAACTCCTCGAGCGACGTCGGCCCGGCCTCCGGGTCGAGGCCGGCCTGCTCGTAGAGGTCCTTGTTGTAGAAGAGGACCGAGATGTCGAGCACGAACGGCAGCACGTACTCCTCGTCCTCGTACGTGCCGGCCTCGAGGTGGCCCTGGTTGATCTGGTCCGCGAAGTCGAGCTGGTCGATGCGGTCCGTGACGTCCTGGTAGAGCCCCTGCTCGACCCAGTTCGGCACGTACACGATGTCGGCTGCGAACAGGTCGGGCAGCCCGCCGCTGCCCGCGGCGGCGCCGACCTTCGCGACGTAGTCGTCGTTGGGAACGATCGTCAGCTCGACCTGGTTCTCGTGACTCGCGTTGTACGCGTCCACGAGCAGCTTCGCCTGCTTCTCGAGCGGCGCGCGCGTCCACAGCGTGAGCGTGCTGCCGTCGTCGACCCCCTCGACGCCGCCCTCTCCCGTCCCGCCCGTCGCGGCGTCGTCGCCGCCCGATCCGGACCCGCCGCACGCGGCGAGCCCGAGCGCGACGAGGCCGGCGAGCGTCGTCGTGGCCACGGACCTCTTCCACGAGGCCCCGCGGTGGTTCTTCATCTCGTGTCTCCTCGTACTCGTCTTCGAGCCGTTGCACCTGTGCCCCGTGCCCGCGCTGTGGGCGAACACGTTTTCGGTCCCCGTGTCGCGCTGCGGCGCGCTCCACGTGGCCGACCCTCCCCTCAGGCGGCTAGTGTTCGATGTCCTGGCGTCATCCGTGAGCCACGTGCTCGCGAGGTCGTCAGCACCGAAACCAACCGAAAAGGTTTTCTGAATGTATGGCAGCGCGGTAGTCTCGTCAAGCAGGGCAGCGGGTTACAGTTCGATCACGGCTCGATCGTCGAGGGCGCAGCGCAGCGCACCGGCAGGAGGGGGAACGGCCTCATGACGACCCAGAGCGGGAGCGCCACGCCGCGCGCGGCGACCCTCACCGACGTCGCGCGCCTCGCGGGCGTGTCCATCGCGACCGCGTCCAAGGCGATCAACGGGCGCGACCAGGTCAAGGCGGAGACGCGCCTGCGCGTCCTGGAGGCCGCCGAGCGGCTGTCCTTCGCCCCCAACGCGCTCGCGCGCGGGTTGCTCAAGGGCCGCACCGGCACGGTCGGGCTGCTCACGAGCGACCTCGAGGGACGCTTCTCGATCCCGGTCCTCATGGGCGCCGAGGACGCGTTCGGCGCGGGCCGCGTGTCGGTCTTCCTGTGCGACGCGCGCGGCGACGCCATCCGCGAGCAGCACCACGTGCGCGCCCTGCTCTCGCGGCGCGTCGACGGGCTCATCGTCGTCGGCTCGCGCACCGACCCGCGGCCGCCGCTGAGCGCGGACATCCCGGTCCCGGTGGTCTACGCCTACGCGCCGTCCGAGGACCCGTCCGACGTCTCGATCACGGCGGACAACGTCGGGGCCGGGCGCCTCGCCGTCGAGCACCTGCTCTCGTGCGGGCGCCGGCGCGTCGCGCACGTCTCGGGCGACCCCGGCTACAAGGCCGCGCAGGACCGCGCGGCAGGCGCCGAGGCCGCGGTCGCCGCCGCCGGCCTGGAGCTGGTCGGCGGCCAGACCTTCTTCGGCTCGTGGAGCGAGGGCTGGGGACGCGGCGCCGCGCGCATGATCGTCGAGCAGCACGGCGACGTCGACGCCTTCTTCTGCGGCTCGGACCAGATCGCGCGCGGCGTGCTCGACGCGCTGCGCGAGCTCGGTCGCGACGTGCCCGGCGAGGTGTCGGTCATCGGCTTCGACAACTGGGAGGTGCTGACGACCAACGCGCGCCCGCAGCTCACGAGCGTCGACATGAACCTCGAGCGGCTCGGGCGCGTCGCGGCGCAGCGCCTCTTCGCCGCGATCGACGGGACCGTGCGCCCGGGGGTCGAGGAGCTCCCGTGCCGCGTGGTGACCCGCGCGTCGACCGTGCCGATCAGCTGAGCGTCGCGTCCGCGGTGCCGCCGCCGTCGAGGTCGTCGAGGTCGAGCAGCATGCGCGTGTTGCCGAGCGTGTTGGGCTTCACGCGCGCGAGGTCGAGGAACTCCGCGACGCCGTCGTCGTGCGAGCGCAGGAGCTCGGCGTACACCTCGTGCGAGACGGGGGTCCCCTCGATCGCGCGGAAGCCGTGCGCCCGGAAGAAGTCGACCTCGAACGTCAGGCAGAACACCCGACGGAGCCCGAGCGCGCGGGCCCGCGCCAGCAGCTCGACGACGAGCGCGTGCCCCACGCGGTGCCCGCGCCACGCGGGGTCGACGGCGAGGGTGCGGATCTCGGCGAGGTCGTCCCACATGACGTGCAGCGCGCCGCACCCGACGACGCGCGGCGCGTCCTCGTCGTCGGCCTCGCCGACGGCGCTCGTCGCGGCCGGGTCCACCTCGGCGACCACGAACTCCTGGACCGCCTCGTAGTACCCGACCAGCTCCTTGGCCAGGAGGATCCGGTCCTCCGCGTAGGGCTGCACGAGCGCGCGGACCGCGCGCACGTCCGCGGGCAGGGCGGGACGGACGCGGACGGCGGAGGTCGTGGGCACCGCGTCACTGTACGCGGATCGCGGGCTCGATGCATAGTCATGCACTGCGCCGCATACCTCCGTGGGTTCAGGCGCCCCCGACGAGCCGCGCCGCCGTGATCTCGTCGACGACGAGGTCGGTGACGACCCCCGCGCGCAGCGCGGCGCGCAGCGGCGCCACCTTGTTGTCCCCCGCGACCGCGCACACGCGCCGCGGCACGCGCCGCAGCTCCTCCGGCGCGGGGCCGGTCGCGCGACCGTTGAGGGCGATGTCGCGGTAGGTGCCGTCCGCGCGCAGGAACACCGTGCACACGTCGCCGACCACGCCCTCGGCGTCCAGGACCGCGATGTCGTCCGGCTCGAGGTAGCCCGCCGAGTACACGTGCGACGGCACGCCACCCGCCACGGCCCCGACGGAGAAGAGCGCGATGTCCGCACGGTGCTGCACGTCCAGCACGCGTCGCACCGACCGCTCGCGCCACATCGCCCGCTTGGTCTCGGCGTAGTCGAAGAACGCCGGCACTGGGAAATGGTGCACGTGCGCGTCGAAGGCGGCGCCGAAGCCCGCGATGAGGTCGCCCGCGTAGTGCACGCCCGACGTGCGCGTGTTCGCGGCCCCGTTGAGCTGGACGACGGCGCTCCCCCGTGTCGGCTTGCGCGGCAGGTGCCGGGAGATGGCCGAGAGCGTGGTCCCCCACGCGATGCCGAGGATCATGTCGGAGTCGAACCACGTCGACAGCAGGCGCGCGGTCGTCAGCGCGACCTGCTCCAGCCGCTCGACCTGCGGCGCCTGGTCCGGCACCGGGACGACGTACGCGTCGATGCCCCACGTGCTCGAGAGGTGCTGGCCCAGCCCGGGCCCGCGGCTCCGCGCCGGCCGCAGCGAGATCTCGACCAGCCCCGTGTCCCGGGCCCGCTTCACGAGCCGCGACACGGTGGACCGCGACGTGTGCAGGTGCTTGGCGATGGCCTCCATCTTCATGTCCTGCAGGTAGTACATCGAGGCCGCCCGCAGGACGTCCTGCTCCCGGTCCACCATGCCCGTCTCCCTTCGCTCGACCTCCATTCTGCACGTTTGTGCACCACGGTTGCGCGTCCGTTCGGCGCGTGGTGACCTGGAGAGCGTGCCAGCGCGCCGGGACCCGGCGCGCGCACGGCGGCTACCGCTCGCGCACCCTGGTCGGGCGTGGGACCGTCGCTGTGAGCGCACCGTGGGCGCATCGTCCCGCGGCGTGCCCGCAGCACCGAGGGACGAGAGAGGAAGACGGATGGCATCCACGAGACTCACCGCGGAGTCGCGCCGGCAGGCGCTCGCCGTGCTCGAGGCCAGCACGACCCCCGACGCGGAGCTCGACGTCCTCGTGATCGGCGGCGGCGTCACCGGCGCGGGGATCGCGCTCGACGCCGTGACGCGCGGGCTGTCGACGGCGATCGTCGAGGCGCAGGACTGGGCGGCCGGGACCTCGAGCCGGTCGAGCAAGCTCGTCCACGGCGGCCTGCGCTACCTGCAGATGCTCGACTTCCACCTCGTCAAGGAGGCGCTGACCGAGCGCGACCTCCTGCTCAAGGACATCGCCCCGCACCTCGTGCGGCCGGTCCCGTTCCTCTACCCGCTCGAGCACCGCGTGTGGGAGCGCGCCTACGTCGGCGCGGGCATCGCGCTCTACGACACGCTCGCGAGCCTCGCACCCGGCAGGCGCGCCATGCCGATCCACCGGCACCTGTCGCGCAGCCGCATGGAGAAGAAGTTCCCGGACCTCGCGCACGACGCCGCGATCGGCGCCGTGCAGTACTGGGACGCCTCCGTCGACGACGCACGCCTCGTCACGACGCTCGTGCGCACGGCCGCGTCCTACGGCGCGCACGCCGCCTCGCGCACGCAGGTCGTCTCGCTCACCAAGGGATCGACGGGCGCGGTGAACGGCGCCGTGCTCCAGGACCTCGAGACCGGGACCGAGATCACCGTCCGGGCCCGCGCCGTCATCAACGCGACCGGCGTCTGGACCGAGGACACCGAGGCGCTCGCCGGCAGCGAGGGCGGGCTGCGGGTCCTCGCGTCCAAGGGCGTCCACATCGTCGTCCCGCGCGAGCGGATCAAGGGCCAGGTCGGGCTGATCCTGCAGACCGAGAAGTCGGTCCTGTTCATCATCCCGTGGTCGCGCTACTGGATCATCGGCACCACGGACACCCCGTGGGAGCAGGACTTCCAGCACCCCGTCGCGACGTCGGCCGACATCGACTACGTGCTCGACCACGCGAACGCGGTGCTCGCCCACCCGCTCACGCGCGACGACATCATCGGCACCTACGCCGGGCTCCGCCCGCTCCTGCAGCCGGGCACCAAGGAGGGGACGAGCTCCGCGAAGGTCTCGCGCGAGCACACCGTCGCCTCCCCCACCCCGGGGCTGACCGTCATCGCCGGCGGCAAGCTCACGACCTACCGCGTGATGGCCAAGGACGCCGTCGACTTCGCGATCGGCCAGCGTGCGAGCGCCCTGCCCTCCATCACGCAGAAGATCCCGCTCCTGGGCGCCGTCGGGCTCGACGCCGTCCGACGGCAGGCGCGGCCGTGGGCCTCGCGCTACGGCTGGACGCCCGCTCTCGTCGACCACCTGCTGCACCGGTACGGGTCCAACCTCCGCGAGATCGTCGAGCTGTGCGAGGCCCGGCCGGACCTCGCGACGCCGCTGGAGCACGCGCCCGCGTACCTGCGGGCCGAGATCGCGTACGGCGTCTCCCACGAGGGCTCGCTGCACCTCGAGGACCTGCTCCTGCACCGCACCCGGCTCAACTACGAGGTCGCCGACCGCGGCCTCGCCGCGCTGCCCGAGATCGCCGACCTCGTCGGCGAGCTGCTCGGGTGGGACGACGCGACCCGCGCCGCCGAGATCGCCAGCTACACCGACCGCGCGAACGCGGAGGCCGCCGCCGAGCAGGAGCCCGACGACGCCTCCGCCGAGCGCACCCGGCTCGAGGTCGACGACGTGTCGCCTCTCCAGCCGCTCCGCACCACCTGACAGCAGAACACCGCTCGCGAGCGCGCCTCGGGCGCCGTCCGGCAGGGGACGGCGCCCGACCAGGCCTCGCACACCGACCTCACGGGGCGCACGCCGACGGCGGACCGACCCGAGGACCCGACGCTCAGGCGCGCCGGGACGGTTGAGACAGAGAAGTCCACCACGAAAGAGAGAGCACGATGGATCAACTCCTCATGAACGCCTTCTGGTCCGAGATCCTCGGCACGGCGACCCTGATCCTCCTCGGAGCGGGCGTCGTCGCGAACGTCGTCCTGCCGAGGACCAAGGGCTTCAACGGCGGCTGGCTCCTCATCAACTTCGGATGGGGCCTCGCGGTCTTCACCGCCGTCTACGTGGCCTACAAGTCGGGCGCCCACCTCAACCCGGCCGTCACGATCGGCCTCTTCACCGCTCAGGAGCCGTTCTACTCGGTCACCGGGCCGGAGGGGATGGTCACGGCGACCATCGAGCCCACCGTGGGCAACATGTTCATGTACTGGGGCGCCCAGATGATCGGAGCGATCATCGGTGCCGTGGTCGCGTTCCTCGCGTACAAGAAGCACTTCGACGAGGACGCCCCCAGCGCCACCAAGCTCGCCGTGTTCTCCACCGGCCCCGAGATCCGCTCCTACGCGTGGAACTTCATCACCGAGGTCATCGCGACCTTCGTGCTCGTGTTCTTCGTCGTGGCGTCCGGGAAGACGCCGTCGGGTCTGGGACCGCTCGCCGTCGCGCTCGTCGTGGTCGCGATCGGCGCGAGCATCGGTGGTCCCACCGGGTACGCCATCAACCCTGCCCGTGACCTCGGTCCCCGCATCGCGCACGCGCTGCTGCCGATCCGGGGCAAGGGCTCGAGCGACTGGGCCTACTCGTGGGTCCCCGTCGCCGGTCCGCTGGTCGGCGGTGTCCTCGCCGGCCTGCTCGGCGCCGCCTGGATCTGACCGACCCGGACGAGCCGGACCTCTCCCCCGCGTGACCGGGGAGCCGGGGGCCTCCCCGGTCACGCGACCCGCCGCCGTCGGGCGCCGGGCACCCACACCAACCCGAACCCACACCGACGTGAAGGACTGAACGCACCATGGCCGACTACGTTCTCGCCATCGACCAGGGGACCACGAGCTCCCGGGCCATCGTCTTCAACCACTCCGGGGAGATCGTCTCCACCGGGCAGCTCGAGCACGACCAGATCTTCCCGCGCGCCGGGTGGGTGGAGCACAACCCGGAGCAGATCTGGAACAACGTCCGCGAGGCCGTGGGCCTCGCGCTCACCCGCGCCAACGTGACGCACCACGACATCGCGGCGGTCGGCATCACCAACCAGCGCGAGACCGCGGTCGTGTGGGACAGGACCACGGGCAAGCCGGTCTACAACGCGATCGTCTGGCAGGACACCCGCACCCAGAAGATCGTCGACGAGCTGGGCGGCTCCGACGGCCCCGAGAAGTACAAGTCGATCGTCGGCCTCCCGCTCGCGACCTACTTCTCCGGTCCCAAGGTGAAGTGGATCCTCGACAACGTCGAGGGTGCGCGCGAGAAGGCCGAGGCCGGCGACCTGCTGTTCGGCAACACCGACACGTGGACGCTGTGGAACCTCACGGGCGGCGTCAACGGCGGCGTGCACGTCACCGACGTGACCAACGCGTCGCGCACCATGCTCATGGACCTCGACACGCTCTCCTGGCGCGAGGACATCGCCGCGGACATGGGCATCCCGCTGTCCATGCTCCCCGAGATCAAGTCCTCCTCCGAGGTCTACGGGCACGGCCGCCAGCAGGGCCTGCTCCCCGGCGTGCCGATCGCGGGCATCCTCGGCGACCAGCAGGCGGCGACGTTCGGCCAGGCGTGCTTCGAGGTCGGGCAGGCCAAGAACACGTACGGCACCGGCAACTTCATGCTGCTCAACACGGGCACGGAGAAGGTCATGAGCCAGAACGGCCTGCTCACGACCGTCTGCTACAAGATCGGCGACCAGCCCGTCCGCTACGCGCTCGAGGGCTCGATCGCCGTCACGGGCTCGCTCATCCAGTGGCTGCGCGACAACCTCGGCATGTTCGAGGACGCGCCCGACGTCGAGTGGCTCGCGGGCAAGGTCGAGGACAACGGCGGCGCGTACTTCGTGCCCGCGTTCTCCGGTCTCTTCGCCCCGTACTGGCGCTCGGACGCACGCGGCGCGCTCGTCGGCCTCACGCGGTACGTCAACCGCAACCACATCGCGCGGGCCGCGCTCGAGGCGACCGCCTACCAGACGCGCGAGGTGCTGGACGCGATGAACGCCGACTCCGGCGTCGACCTCACCGAGCTGCGCGTCGACGGCGGCATGGTCGCCAACGAGCTGCTCATGCAGTTCCAGGCCGACCAGCTCGGCGTCGACGTCGTGCGCCCCAAGGTCGCCGAGACCACCGCGCTCGGCGCCGCGTACGCCGCGGGCATCGCCGTCGGGTTCTGGAAGGGCGAGCAGGACGTCATCGACAACTGGGCCGAGGACAAGCGGTGGAGCCCGTCGATGGACGACTCCGAGCGCGAGCGCCTCTACCGGAACTGGAAGAAGGCCGTGACGAAGACGTTCGAGTGGGTGGACGAGGACGTGGAGCAGTAGTCCCCGTCACGACGGAAGTCCCGTCCGGAGGGGGTGGGGTGGTGTCGCCACGGCGACACGACCCACCCCCTCCTTCGGCGTCGCCTCTCGTGCGGGGACCCGTCTCCCCACGACCGGAGAGGCGACGAGGGCGCCGGGTCAGCCGAGGCTGACGGGGAGGCGGGCGGCCAGGGGGCCCAGGTCCTCGCGCTCCGCGGCCGTGGGTGCGCGGCGGCCCGTCACGACGCGCAAGGCGTCCGGGTCGGCGAGGGACGGCGGGACCGGCGCGCCCAGGAGGGCCTCGAGCAGCGCGCTGGACGCCGCGAGCGTCTCGGCCGGCGGGTCGGCCGCGGCCGGCAGGTGCGCCACGAGGTCGAGGTGGTGCACGGTCCACTCCAGGACGTACGCGTCGAGGAAGTCGCGGACGGTGAGGGTCTCGCCCTGCGTCCCGACCCGCGCACCCGGGTCCGCGAGCTCGGCCGCCCGGCCCGCGGCGGCGAGGAGGTCGTCCACGTGGTGCCGGAGCGCGCCCGGCCGCCCGTACGCCGCCGCGAGCCGCGCGACGAGGCGGCCGTGGGGGTCGGGGTGCTCCTCGCCGTCGCCGACCCGCCAGTAGGAGACCGCGTCGACGGTCGGCGCGGCGTCCTGCGGGGTCACCAGGGTGACGAGGACGTCCTGCGCACCGATGGTCAGGTGGCACACGAGGTCGCGTACGAGCCAGCCGGTGCAGCCCGACGGCCGCTCCCAGTGCTCGTCGCCGAGCGCGTCCACGGCGTCCTGGAGGGCGGTCACGGCCCGGGTGAAAGGGAGCACCTCGCCACGCTAGCCCCGCGGACCCGGCCGGCCCAGAGCATTCCCCGCGCCGCGGTGGCTCCCGCCCGCGGGAGTCCCTACGGTGGTCGGGTGCGCGCGTGGGTCTACGAGCGGTACGGCGACGTCGACGAGCTGCACCTCCGTGACGTGCCGGAGCCAGTGCCGGCGAAGGGCGAGGTGCTCGTCGAGGTCGTCGCGACGTCCGTGAACCTGTCGGACTGGGAGGCCCTGCGGGGCAGCCCGGGCTACGCGCGCCTCGACGGGCTCCGCGCGCCACGCACCCGGGTCCTCGGCTCCGACGTCGCCGGCCGCGTCGTCGCGGTCGGGGACGGCGTCACGCGCTTCCGCCCGGGCGACGAGGTCTACGGCGACAACCTCCCGCGCCGCGGCGGGTTCGCGGAGCTCGTGACGATGCCGGAGAAGGCGGTGGCGCACAAGCCGCCGGGGCTCACCTTCGTCCAGGCGTCCACGATCCCGCAGGCGGGCGCCATCGCGCTCCAGGCCCTCGCGCCGGCGGCTCCGGAGGCTCGCGTGCTCGTCAACGGCGCGGGCGGCGGTTCCGGGAGCCTCATGGTCCAGCTCGCCGTCGCGCGAGGCCTGCGCGTCACCGCGGTGGACAACGCGGGCAAGCTCGACTTCCTCCGGCGGCTGGGTGCGCACGAGGTGATCGACTACCGTCAGACCGACTTCACGCGGACCGGCCCCTACGACCTCGTCGTCGACCTCGTCGCGCACCGGTCCGTGTTCGCCTACCGGCGCGCGCTCGCCCGCGGAGGTCGGTGCCTGATGGTCGGAGGCACGCTGCGGACGCTGCTCCGCATGCTCACCGTCGGGCCCGTCCTGGGAGCGCTGTCCGGTGCCCGGCTCGGCGTGCTCTTCGTGCGCCAGGGGCCGCGCCACTTCGCCCCGCTCGCCGACCTGTGCGCCGCCGGCGCCGTCGAGATCCCCGTCGACCGTACGTTCCCCCTCGCGGACGTGCCCGCCGCGCTCACGCTGCACGGTGAGGGGCGCGCCCTCGGGAAGGTCGTCGTCACCGTGCGCCACGACGCTGGCTAGGGTGGGGCGCGTGAGCGTCCTGCGCGAGACCAGCTACACCGTCCCCGGCATCCACGTCACCGACCGCGAGCTCGCGGTGCCGCTCGTCTGGGGCGACGACGGCGACCCGCGCCGCCTGACGCTGTTCGTGCGCGAGCTCGTCGACCCCGTGCGCCGTCGCGACGACCTGCCGCTGCTCGTCTTCCTCCAGGGCGGCCCGGGCGGCAAGGGGCCGCGCCCCACCGGCCCCGACGGCTGGGTCGGCACGGCGCTCGAGACGCACCGGGTGGTGCTGCTCGACCAGCGGGGCACCGGGCGCTCGTCGGCCGTGCGGGGCGCGGCGCTCACGGCCCGCGGGACGGGCGCCGCCCAGGCCGACTACCTGTCGCACTTCCGCGCCGACGCGATCGTCGCGGACGCGGAGCACGTGCGACGCACGGTCTACGGCGGCCGGCGCTGGTCGTCGCTCGGGCAGTCGTACGGCGGCTTCCTCACCATGACCTACCTGTCCCGAGCGCCCGAGGCCCTCGACGCGTGCTACGTGACGGGCGGCCTGCCGGGCCTGACGGCGGACGCGCGCGAGGTCTACCGCCGCACCCAGCCGCGCGTCGTCGCGAAGAACGCCGCCTACCGGGAGCGGTACCCCGACGACGCGGCCCGGCTCGCGCGCGCCGCGGACCGCCTGGCCGTGGGCGACGTGCGCCTGCCCGACGGCGACGTGCTCACCGTCCGCCGGCTCCAGTCGCTCGGCATGGACCTCGGGATGAAGCCCGGCCCGGAGCGCATCCACTGGGTCGTCGACGAGGCGTTCGACGCCGACGGGCCCGACGAGCTCACCGACACCTTCCTCGCGGAGGTCGCCGCGGCGACGTCGTTCCGCACCAACCCGCTCTACGCCGTCCTGCACGAGTCGATCTACGCGCAGTCCGGCACCGGACCCACGGCCTGGGCAGCCGAGGCGGTGCGTGCCGAGGACCCCGCGTTCGACCCGGCGGCCCGGCCGCTGCTGCTCACGGGCGAGATGATCTACCCCTGGATGTTCGACGAGGTCGCGGCGCTGCGTCCCTTCCGCGCCGCGGCGGAGGCGCTCGCCGCGCGCGACGACTGGCCGGACCTGTACGACCTCGACGTGCTCGCCCGCAACGAGGTGCCCGTCGAGGCGGCGGTGTACTTCGACGACATGTTCGTCGACGCGGGCCTCTCGCTCGACACGGCGGCCCGCGTGGGCAACGTCCGCACGTGGGTGACCAACGAGTTCGAGCACGACGGCCTGCGCACGGGCGACGTCCTCGCCCGCCTGCGCGACCGCCTCGCCGCCCGAGGCGGCCCCCTCCCCACGTGACCCACCTGACGGTCACGACGGGGCGTGCTTCGCCAGGAACGCGTAGACCTCTGTCGCGTCGACGCCCGGGAACGCGCCGGACGGGAGCGCGGAGAGCACGTGCTGGTGCATGCGGGCGCTCGGCCACGACGCGTCCTCCCAGCGCCTCGCCGCGTCGGCGGCGGGGCGGCGGCAGCACGACTCGTCGGGGCACGACGACTGGCGCCGCACGGTCGTGTCCCGGCCGCGAAACCACTTGGCCGACGCGAACGGGACCCCGACGGCGATCGAGAACTGGCCGGTCGTCGTCGTGCCGGTCTGCGTGGAGCACCAGAACGTCCCGGCGGGCGTGTCGGTGTACTGGTACGACTCCTGCGCGCGGTCGCGGCGCGCGAACGCCTCCCGGACGGCCCACCTGCGGCAGACCATCTGGCCCTCGATCGCACCGGTCACGTCGGCCGGCAGTGGGAGCCCGTCGTTCTCGTAGCCGCGGAACAGCGCGCCGTCGTCGCCCACGCGCAGGAAGTGCAGCGGGATGCCGAGGTGCACCGTCGCGAGGTTGGTGAAGCGCTGCGCCGCGGCCTCGTGCGTCACGCCGAACGCGTCGCGCAGGTCCTCGACCGCGAGGTCCTTCTCGCGCTTGCGCCGCTCCAGGAAGTCGACCGCCGCGCTCTGCGGGATGAGGCAGCACGCCGCGAAGTACGTGATCTCGACGCGCTGGCGCAGGAACTCCGCGTACGAGCGCGGCCGCTCGTGCCCGAGCACGCGGTGCGCGATCGCCTGGAGGGCGAGCGAGCGCAGGCCGTGGCCGCCGGGGATGGACGCGGGGGGCAGGTAGATGCGCCCGTTCTCCAGGTCCGTGACGGTGCGCGTCGAGTGCGGCAGGTCGTCGACGTGCCAGATCGTGAAGCCGAGCTGCTCCGCCATGCGCGCGACCGTGCGGTGCGTCAGCGCCCCGACCGTGTACCCGGCCTTGCGCGCCATGTCCTCGGCGAGCTCCTCGATCTCCGGGTAGTAGTTGTCGCGCGCCTGGCGCTCGAGGCGCAGCTCCGTGTTCGCGCGGCGCGCCTCCTCGGGGGTCGCGACGGCCTCCGTCGCGCGGCGCTGGAGCTCGGCGTGCAGCCCGACGAGGTGCTCCAGGACGGGCAGCGGGAGCTTCTGGCTCGCCTTCACGGCCGGCAGGCCCAGCCCGGCGAACAGCGGACCGCGCTGCGCGCGGTCGAGCGCGATCTCCAGAGCGGCCCGGCGCGACGGCGGCTCGTCGGTGAGCAGGTCCGTCACCGAGACGTCGAGCGCCTGGGCGAGGTGCTGCAGGAGCGACAGCCGCGGCTCGCGGCGCCCGTTCTCGATCATCGACAGCAGGCTCGGGGCGGTGCCGACCGCGGCGCCGAGCGCGTCGAGCGTGAGGCCGCGGGTCGTGCGGACGTGGCGCAGGCGGCGGCCGAGCGTGAGGAGGTCCGTCTGCGGCCCGGGCGCCGCCTCCTCGCGGGCGCGACCGCCGGAGCGGCCGTTCGGCGGATCCGTGGGCGGTGAGGTGGCCATGACTTGACGATATGTCAAGATCAGCGATTCTTCACCGCGTCCTGGTTGGAAATCCTGACCGCTGGGGCCCGAAGGTGGAAGGAGCACGAGGCCACCGCCGACCCTTGGGAGCGCCCCCGATGAGCACAGCCGCCCGCACCGTCCACCCGCGCCGCACGCGGTCCGCCGCCCTGCTCGACGACGTCGAGACCGACCTCGTCGGGCTGCGTGCCACGTCCGGCTCGGTCTCCGCGTTCGGGAGCGGCGACCCGCGCCCCCGCGACGCCCGCGCGTGGGTGCGCGAGATCGCGAACCTCACCGAGCCCGACGCGATCGTGTGGTGCGACGGCTCCGCAGCGGAGAAGCGACGGCTCATCGACCTCCTCGTCGACGCCGGGACCCTGCTCCCCCTCGACCCCGAGCTGCGCCCGGGCAGCTACCTCGCGCGCTCCGACCCGAGCGACGTCGCGCGCGTCGAGTCCCGGACGTTCATCTGCTCGCGCGCCGAGGTCGACGCCGGACCGACGAACAACTGGCGCGAGCCCGAGGCCATGCGCGCCGAGCTGCGCGGCGTGTTCGAGGGATCGATGCGCGGCCGCACGATGTACGTCGTCCCGTTCTCGATGGGTCCGGTCGGCGGGCCGATCTCGCAGGTCGGCATCGAGGTCACCGACTCGCCGTACGTCGTGGTGAGCATGGGGATCATGACGCGCGTCGGCCAGGAGGTCATGGACCTCATCGACGCCGGCACCCCGTTCGTCCCGGCGGTCCACTCGGTCGGCGCCCCGCTCGTCGACGACACCGGCGCCGTCACGGACGACGTGCCGTGGCCGTGCAACGACACCAAGTACATCGTCCAGTTCCCCGAGACGCGCGAGATCTGGTCCTACGGCTCGGGGTACGGCGGCAACGCGCTCCTCGGCAAGAAGTGCTTCGCGCTGCGCATCGCGTCCGCGATGGCGCGCGACGAGGGCTGGCTCGCCGAGCACATGCTGCTCATCCGCGCGACGTCGCCCGAGGGCCGCGCCTACCACCTCGCCGCCGCGTTCCCGTCGGCGTGCGGCAAGACGAACCTCGCGATGCTGCGACCCACCATCCCCGGCTGGACCGTCGAGACCATCGGCGACGACATCGCGTGGCTGCGGCCCGGCCCCGACGGCCGCCTGCGCGCGATCAACCCCGAGGCCGGCTTCTTCGGCGTCGCGCCCGGCACCGGCGTCGAGACCAACCCGGCCGCGGTCGAGACGTTCGCGCGCGACACGATCTTCACGAACGTCGCGCTCACCGACGACGGCGACGTGTGGTGGGAGGGCCTGACCCCGGAGCCGCCCGCGCACCTGATCGACTGGACCGGCCAGGACTGGACGCCGGACGCCGGCCGCCCCGCCGCGCACCCGAACTCGCGGTTCACCGTCTCTGCCGCGCAGTGCCCGACGATCGCCGACTCGTGGGAGGACCCCGAGGGCGTCCCGATCGACGCGATCGTGTTCGGCGGGCGCCGCGCGACCAACGTGCCGCTCGTCGCGCAGGCGTACGGGTGGGAGCACGGCGTGTTCATGGGCGCAACCATCTCCTCCGAGCAGACGGCCGCCGCCGAGGGCACCGTCGGCGCGCTGCGCCGCGACCCGTTCGCGATGCTGCCCTTCTGCGGCTACAACATGGCCGACCACTGGGCGCACTGGCTCCGCGTCGGTGCCTCGCTCGACCCCGACAAGCGGCCGAAGATCTTCCAGGTCAACTGGTTCCGCAAGGACGCCGACGGCCGCTTCCTCTGGCCCGGGTTCGGCGAGAACTCGCGCGTCCTCGCGTGGATCGCGGCGCAGGTCGACCGGTCGCGCGGCGTGCGCACCGACTCCGGCGCCGTGAAGAGCCCCGTCGGCCTGCTGCCCGCGCCGGGCGCGCTCGAGCTCGGCGGCCTCCACATGGACGACGGCGACCTCGACGCCCTGTTCGACGTCTCGCCCGAGCAGTGGCTCGCCGAGGCCGAGCTGACCGCGGAGTTCTTCGACACGTTCGGCAACCGCGTGCCCGACGAGCTGTGGGCGCAGCTCGCCCGGCTGCGGGACCGGCTCGGAGCCTGACGCGCGGGCCGCCCGGCGTCGCGTCCCCCACCACCGGGGACGGGGCGCAGGGCGGTCGCCGCCCGCGTGCGTGCGCCCGTGCACGCTCGCACGATGGAGATGTCGGCTCCAGCAGACGGGCCTCGGTGCAGCACCGACCGAAGGACCCACCATGATCAGCACGGACCAGATCGAGAGGCTGCTCTCCGGCGGCACCGTCGTCTCGCAGGCCGGTGAGAAGGTCGGCAAGGTCGGCCAGGTGTTCCTCGACGACCGCACCGGCGAGCCCGCGTGGGTGACGGTGAAGACCGGCCTGTTCGGCACCGCCGAGTCCTTCGTCCCCCTCGCGGACGCGGACGTCCAGGGCGACGTGGTCCGCGTCCCGTACACCAAGGACACCGTCAAGGACGCTCCCCGGGTCGACGACTCCGAAGGACACCTCTCGCACGAGGAGGAGACGGAGCTCTACCGCTACTACGGCCGAGCGTCCGCTCCGGACGACGCGCCCTCCGCGCGGGAGGCCGGCACGTCCGAGCACGACCGGGTGGGTGAGAGCGCCGAGGCCGGGGTCGGCAGGCACGCCGCCGGCCCACCCGGGGACGACGCGCCGCTCGTCTCCGGAGGCCGGCGGAGCGACCCCGGAGCCGGCCCGGAGGGCACGTACCGACTGCGCCGCTACGTCGTCACGGAGTACGTCGCCGAGACGGTGCCCGCCGACGAGCTGCCGCAGCCTCCGCAGCCCCCGGGCGAGGGCGCCGGCGCCGAGTCGTCGCCCGGCAGAAACCCTCGAGAGGAGCGCCGGTCATGAGCACGAGCTACGGGGCGACCCCGCCCCAGGACGACCGCCCGGGCCACGGCCCCCGCGGCGCCGACCCCCACGGCACAGATCCTCGCGACACAGATCCTCGCGGCACAGATCGTGGCGGCACGGACCCTCGCGGCACGGACGAGTCCCTCGCCCGCGACCGTGACGCCGTCGTGGCGCGCGAGAGGGAGGAGTACGGCGGCATCAAGATCGGCTCGGCCTTCTTCGGGTGGCTCACCGCCACCGGGACCGCCGTCCTGCTCACGGCCCTGGCCGCCGCCGCCGGCGCGGCCTTCGGCCTCTCCGGTACCACCGATGCCCAGGAGGTCGTCGACCAGGCGAGCGAGAACGCCGAGACGATCGGCATCGTCGGCGGCATCGTGCTGGTCGTCGTGCTGTTCGTCGCCTACTACTGCGGCGGCTACGTCGCGGGTCGCATGGCGCGCTTCGACGGCGCGAAGCAGGGCCTCGCCGTGTGGCTGTGGGCCGTGGTCGTCGCGATCGTGCTCGCCCTCCTGGGACTCGTGGCAGGAAGTCGGTACAACGTGCTGTCGCAGCTCAACACGTTCCCCCAGATCCCGGTGAGCACGAGCGACCTCACGACCGGTGGTGTCATCGCCCTCGTCGCGGCCGCCGTGGTGAGCCTCGTCGGCGCCGTCCTCGGCGGCCTCGCGGGCATGCGCTTCCACCGCAGGGTGGACCGGGCCGGCCTGGAGGCCTAACACCGGGAGGAGATCGTCGGCACGACCGATGCGCCCCGGTTCGAGCGCTGCACTCCCGCGTGCAGCACTCGAACCGGAGCGCATCGTCCGGCACGGCACGGGTGGCCGTCAGTACGCCGTGCCCATGAGGTCGCGGACGTCGGCGAGGGTGCGGTCGGCGATCGCGTTCGCGCGGGCGTTGCCCTCGCGGAGCACGCCGAGGGGGTCGGGGCCGTCGCCTGCGGCCAGGGCCCGGCGTCGGGCCCGCAGGGGGCGCAGGTGCTCGACGAGCGCGTCGGTCACCACCTGCTTGAGCCGCCCCGCGCCCGCCGCGCCGACCTCGTCCGCGAGCGCCTCCGGCGTCGTCCCGGCCGCGAACGCGCCGAGCGTGAGGAGGTTCGCGACCTCCGGGCGGCGCTCGGGCTCGTACGTGACGTGTCGCTCGGAGTCCGTGCGGTGGCGGCGGACGAAGCGCGCGGTGGCGTCCACGTCGTCGCGCAGCTCCAGCGCGTTCCCGGCGGACTTGCTCATCTTGCGCCCGTCCGTGCCGAGCACGGTGGGGGCGGGCGCGAGCAGCACGTCGGGCTCGGGGAAGTACGGCCGCGCGGCGGCGTAGCGCTGGTTGAAGCGGCGCGCGATCGTCCGCGTGAGCTCGACGTGCGGGAGCTGGTCCTGCCCGCCGGGCACGAGGTTGCCGTGGCAGAACAGGATGTCGGCGGCCTGGTGCACGGGGTAGGTGAACAGCAGGCCGCTCATGGGCCGCCCCTGCCGGGCCGCGGCGGCGACGGCCTCGGCCTTCACGGTCGGGTTGCGCTCGATCTCGGCCGTCGTGACGAGACTGAGGAACGGCAGCAGGAGCTGGTTGAGGGCCGGGACCGCGGAGTGCGCGAAGATCGTCGTGCGCGCGGGATCGATCCCTGCGGCGAGGTAGTCGAGCACGACCTCCCGCACGGTCGCGGGCAGGTCGCCGGCGTCGTCGCGGTCGGTGATGACCTGGTAGTCGGCGACGACGAGCACGACCTCCACGCCGTCGTCCTGGAGCCGCACGCGGTTGGCGAGCGTGCCGAGGTAGTGGCCGAGGTGCAGCGCGCCGGTCGGACGGTCGCCGGTGAGGACGCGGTACCCGGACGGGTCGGTCGCGAGGCGGGCCTCGATCTGCGCGGACCGCTCGCGCGCGGCGGCGACGGACGCGGTCGACGACGGCGTGGCTCCGTCCGCGGGGCGGGTCGCCCCGGCGGGGGCGAGGGTCGTGGTCATGGTGGCTCTCCTTCGGCGGGGAGCCGCGCGCCGCGTCCCGGTCGGGTGGGCCCGGACGTGACGACGTCCCGGCTGCGGCGCGCAGCTCGGGACGGGGGCAGGACTGGTCACGGCTGCGGGGGCAGCCACCACCAGCTCTGCGTGATCATGCGTCCACCCTACGCCGCGGGTCCCGCGGGAACGGAGCCCCGGGTCAGCCCCGCGCGACGGAGCCCGGTCTGCGGGGACGGCCGGGCAGCGTCGCGACCGCGACCCCGGCGAGGCACAGCGCGCCACCGGCGAGGGTGACGACCGCGGGGACCTCGGCGAGCACGAGCCAGGACAGCACGACGACGAGCGGCGGGACGAGGTACGTCGTCGCCGCGGCGCGGCCCGCGCCGAGCCGCGAGAGCGCGTAGCCCCAGGTCGTGAACGCGACGGCGGTCGGGCCGAGCCCGAGCAGCACGACCGCCCACGTCGACGACGACGGCGCGGTGGCGGCGTCGGCTGCGAGCGCCGGGGCGAACGGCAGGAGGGCGGCGGTGCCCGCGAGACACCCGACCCACGTCATGGTCAGCGCGTCCACGCGCGCGAGGAGCCGCTTCTGCGACGTCGCACCCGCGGCGTAGAGGACGGCGGCCGTGAGCCCGAGGGCGACGCCCAGCACGTCGCGCTCACCCGACGACGTCGCCGCCGCGATGACCGCGACCCCGGCGAACGCCGCGGCCATGCCCACGAGCAGGCGGCGCGGGAAGCCCTCGCCGAGCAGGACGCCGGCGAGGACCGCGACGAGGACGGGCGCGACGTTGACGAGCAGCGCCGTCGTGCCCGCGTCGAGGTGACGCTCGGCGGCGTTGAGCGCGAGGTTGTAGAGGCTGAACCACCCCACGCCCCACGCGAGGACGCCCACGAGCACCCTGCCCCGCGGGAGCACGGGCCGGTGCCCGCTGCGCATCCACCGCACGGCGACGATCACGGTCAGCCCGATGCTGCCCGCGAGCTGGCGGCCGAGCGCGAGCGCGCCGGGGTCGTAGTCGTGCCCGGCGGCGCGCACGCCGATGAACGCCGAGGCCCACAGGACCACGGTGACGGCGACGGCCGCGACGACGAGGGCGGCGCCGCGGCGTCCGGACGCGGCGGCGGGGGCTGCCGCGGGCGGGCCGCCGGCCGGCGCGGCGGAGACGACGGACGGGGCTGCGGTCTCGGGTGCGGTCACGTCCTCGATGGTCGCGCGCCCCACCGTTCAGCACCAGCACGTGTTCCTTCCGCTCGATTCAGTCTCGCTGTAGCGTGGAGGGATGCTCGACGTCCACCGCCTGCGCATCTTCCGCTCCGTCGTCGCGAGCGGTTCGGTCCAGGCCGCCGCGACCGCGCTCGGGTACACGCCGTCGGCCGTGAGCCAGCACGTCGCCGCGCTGCAGCGCGAGACGGGCCTGACGCTCCTCGAACGCGCGGGCCGCGGCGTGCGGCCCACCGCGTCGGGGCTCGCGCTCGCCGCCCAGGCCGACGGCGTGCTCGCGCGCCTCGGCGAGGCGGAGGCCGTCGTCGCGGACCTGCGCGCGGGACGGACCGGCTCGCTCTCCCTCGCCTACTTCGCCTCCGTGGGCGCCGCGTGGCTGCCGCACGTCGTGCGCCGGCTCACGACCGACTTCCCCGGCGTCCGCCTCGACCTGGAGCTGAGCGAGACCATCCCGGACGACCCCGACTCGCGGGCCGACGTCCAGCTCGTGGTCGCGCCGCGCGGGTTCGACCCCGGCGGCGGCTTCCGCGCGTACCACCTGCTCGACGACCCGTACGTCGTCGTGCTGCGCGACGACCACCCCCTGGTGCACCGCGACGAGGTCGAGCTCGTCGAGCTGCGCGGCGAGCGCTGGGTCGACAACGACTTCGCGCGCGGCTGGTGCCGCCGCAACCTCGTCGAGGCGTGCATGGCCGCCGGGTTCAGCCCGCCCTTCCACGTCGAGGCGCACGACTACCCCACGGCGATCGCGTTCGTCGGGGCCGGGGTCGGCGTCACGGTCCTGCCCGCGCTCGGCGCCGCGCACCTGCCGCCCGGGCTCGTCGCCGTCCCCGTCGTCCGGCCGGCTCCCGTGCGCTCGATCCACGCCGTGCTGCGCGACGCCGTCGTGGGCACGCCCCCGGCCCGGGCCGTCCTCGACACCCTCCGGGACGTCGTGGGCGCACGTGTCGATCCCGCGGGTTCCCGTTCGACCTGAGGATGAGAGGGTCGGGAGGTCCGGCCCGCCGACACCAGGAGACGACGATGAAGTACATGCTCATCATGCGTGGCAGCGACGAGAGCCAGGCGGCGTTCGAGGACGTCTCGTTCGACGAGATGCTCGAGACCGTCGGGCGGTTCAACGACGAGCTGATCCGGGCGGGCGTCCTGCTCGCGGCCGAGGGTCTGGACGACGCCGCGCAGGGCGTGGTCGTCGACCTCTCGTCCGACGTGCCCGTCGTGACCGACGGCCCGTACGGGGAGACCAAGGAGCTGTTCGGCGGCTACTACGTCCTCGACGTCGCGTCGAAGGAGGAGGCCGTCGAGTGGGCCAAGCGGCTCCCGTACTCCGGCCCCGGGGCCAAGGTCGAGGTCCGCCGCGTCACGACGATCGACGAGTTCCCGCAGGACAACGAGTGGATCCGCAAGGAGCGGGCGTGGCGCGAGGCGACCGGCCAGCTGTGAGCGCACCCGGCACGGGCGCCGGTCCGGGTGTCGGCCAGAGCCAGGAGGCCGACCCGGGCCGGCGCGCGGTCGAGGCCGTGTGGCGCATCGAGTCCGCACGGATCGTGGGGGCGCTCGCGCGGTACACCGGCGACTTCGCGCTCGCCGAGGACCTCGCGCAGGAGGCGCTCGCCGAGGCGCTCGTCGCCTGGCCCCGCGACGGCGTGCCGCGCCACCCCTCGGGCTGGCTCCTCACGGTCGGCAGGCGCCGCGCGATCGACGCGTTCCGCCGTCGTGCCGCCCTCGACGAGCGCTACGCGGCGCTCGCCCACGGACTGGGCGAGGGCGCCGTCGTCACCGGCGGCCCGCCGTCGGGCCCCGCGGACGGCGCAGGCACCGACCTGCTCTGGGACCCGGACCAGGTCGACGACGACGTGCTCGCCCTGATGTTCGTCGCGTGCCACCCGGTGCTCTCGCCGGAGGCGCGCGTCGCGCTCACCCTGCGCGTGGTCGGGGGCCTCTCGAGCGACGAGGTCGCGCGCGCGTTCCTCGTGCCGACGGCGACGGTCCAGGCCCGCATCACACGCGCCAAGAAGACCCTGGCCGCGGCCGGCGTGCCGTTCGGCGTGCCGCCGGCCGACGAGCGGCGCGAGCGCCTGGGCTCCGTGCTCCACGTGCTGTACGTGATCTTCACGGAGGGGTCCACGGCCACGACCGGCGAGGACTGGCTGCGCCCCGACCTCGCGCACGAGGCGCTCCGGCTCGCGCGCGTCCTCGCCGGACTGGTCCCGGACGAGCACGAGGCCCACTCGCTCGTCGCGCTCCTCGAGCTCACCGCCGCGCGGTTCCCCGCCCGCACCACGCCCGACGGCGACCCCGTGCTGCTCGCGGACCAGGACCGACGGCGCTGGGACCGGTCCGCGATCCGGCGCGGTCGCGCGGCGCTGGCCCGCGCCGACGCGGTCGGGTCGCCCGGTCACGGGCGCGGCGCCTACGGCCTCCAGGCCGCGATCGCCGAGTGCCACGCGGTCGCCGCGTCGGTCGAGGAGACGGACTGGGACCGCGTCGTCCTCCTCTACGAGGCGCTGGGACGGCTCGCGCCGTCGCCCGTCGTGGAGCTCAACCGGGCCGTGGCCGTCGCGATGGCGCACGGCCCGGCGCCGGCGCTGCGGATCGTCGACGAGCTCGTCGCGACCGACCGTCTGCCCGGGTTCCACCTCCTGCCGAGCGTGCGCGCCGAGCTGCTCGGCCGCCTCGGCCGCGTCGAGGAGGCGCGCGCGGAGTACGAGCTCGCGGTGCGGCTGTGCCCGAACGCGCGCGAGCAGGACCTGCTGCGCCGCAAGGCCGCCGCGCTCGGGGCGTGACGCGCGACGCTGCGAGAATCGGTGCGTGAACGAGACCCCCGACCCCCGCACCGACTGGCGGCCGCACGTCGCCGACCCGGCCGCCCGATCGCCGTCGACCCTGCCCCACGTGGTGTTCCACGAGCCGCGCATCCCCGGCAACACGGGCAACGCGATCCGCCTCGCGGCGGTGACCGGGGCGCGTCTGCACCTCGTCGAGCCGCTCGGGTTCGACCTCGACGAGCCCAGGCTGCGCCGCGCGGGCCTCGACTACCACGACCTCGCGGCCGTCGAGGTGCACGCGGACCTGGACGCCGCGCTCGCGACCCTCCCCGGCCGGGTCTTCGCGTTCACGACGCGCGCGACGACGTCGTTCACGGACGTCACCTACCGGCCGGACGACGTCCTGCTGTTCGGCCCCGAGCCGACGGGTCTGCCCGCCGACGTGCTCGCCCACGAGCGGATCACGGACCAGCTCAAGATCCCCATGCTGCCCGGGCGCCGCTCGCTCAACCTCACCAACGCGGCGTCGATCGCCGTCTACGAGGCGTGGCGGCAGACGGGCTTCGCCGGCGGCGCGTAAGGGAAAGCACGTACCTGCTGGAGGTCAAAGTTACGTAGTCCACGAGTTGCTGGCAGGGCCGCGCCACGGTGAACTGTGGCCGAGCCGATCCCGGCCCCCACACCTGAGCAAAGGAGCTCCATGCGAACCATCCGACTGCGCACCCTGGCCGTCTCCGCCCTCGCTGCGGCCGCCGTCGCGATCGCGCCCTCGGCGAGCGCGACCCCCTACGACGGCGGCGTGTGCTCGTTCGACGTGACCCGGACCGGGAACGTCTTCACCGTCAGCGCGGGCACGTGCGACTGGGTCCTGCTCGAGGTCTACGGCTCCGCCTACGGGATGAACCTCAACCGCTCGGTCTCCACGACGAGCGTCGCGTCGGTGACGATCGAGGGCCCGGTCTGGGGCGTGACCGGCGCCGCCGCGGTGGGCCGCAAGGCCGGAGTGACGGGCCCCGTCGTCCGCGTGCTCTGACCGCTCCCGCCCCGCGTCGTGGGCGCACGAAGGGCCCGACCCCCTCACGGGGGCCGGGCCCTTCCCTGCTGTCACGAGGTCGTGTCAGACGAGGTCGCGGACCGCCGCGTACTGGTCGCGGATCGCCGGGACCGGGTCGGCCTCGACCACCGTGGCCGACGACGCGGCCCAGGAGGGCGGCGCGACGTCCTCCCTGGAGCCGCCCGCCTCGTGCGCGGCGAGGACCCACGCGGCCTGGCGCGCGGCGCCGTCGGCCACGTACTCGCCCGGCTCGGGGACCGTGACGGGCAGGCCCAGGACCTGCGGCGCGATGCGCCGGACCGCCTCGGACTGCGCGCCGCCGCCGATGAGCTGCACGCGCTCGACCCGGACGCCGAGCGCCCGCAGCGCGT
Organism: Cellulosimicrobium cellulans; assembly: GCF_024124905.1. Classification (GTDB taxonomy): domain Bacteria; phylum Actinomycetota; class Actinomycetes; order Actinomycetales; family Cellulomonadaceae; genus Cellulosimicrobium; species Cellulosimicrobium cellulans_G. The sequence continues at coordinate 62,049 of NZ_JAMXST010000006.1, read as the reverse complement.
CGAGCCCGTCCGCGAGGCCGCACAGCATGCCCTCGACGTACGCGCGCGCGAGGTGCTCCGGCGTCGACGTGCCGAGCCGGATCCCGTGCAGCGTGCCCGACGCGTCGGGGCGGTTGGGCATGCGCTCGCCCTCCAGGTACGGCACGAGCACGAGCCCGTCCGCGCCGGGAGGCGCCTGGAGCGCGAGCCGCGACAGCCCCGCGTGGTCGACGCCGAGGACGGCGCGCGCCGCGTCGAGCACCCGGCTCGCGTTGAGCGTCACCGCGAGCAGCAGGTACCGGCCCGTCGCGTCGGAGAACCCGTTGACGAGGCCGGAGCCGTCCGCCGTGCGGTCGTCGGTCACGGCGGACACGACGCCCGACGTCCCGATCGACACCGCGACGTCGCCCGCGACCATGCCGAGGCCGAGCGCGGCACCGGCGTTGTCGCCCGCGCCGGGGCCGAGCAGCGTGCCGCCCTCGACCGCGCTCCCTGCGACCGACGCGTGCGCGACGCCCGCCACGGCGGACGGAGCGACCACGCGCGGGAGCACGACGTCGGTCCGGCCGAACGCGAGCTCCAGCAGGTCGAGGCGGTACGCGCCCCGGCCGTCGTCCCCGTCGTCGCGGGTCGCGTCGTAGTACCCCGTCCCGGACGCGTCGGACGCGTCGGTGGCGAGCGCGTCGAGGTCCGGGCCGAGCGGCGCGGACTCGTCGCCCACCGGGCCGTACCCCGCGATGCGCCACGTGAGCCAGTCGTGCGGCAGCGCGACGGCGGCGACGCGCGCCGCGTTCTCCGGCTCCGCGTCGCGCAGCCAGCGCAGCTTCGTCACCGTGAGCGACGCGACCGGCACCGACCCGATCGCGTCGGCCCACGCCTGGGCGCCCGCCTCGGTCGCGGACTCGACCCGGTCGTGGGCGTCGGGGACGCCCTCGGCGAGGCGGGCCTCGCCGAGCTCGCGGATCAGGTCGCGCGCGGCCGGGGCCGAGCGCGTGTCGTTCCACAGGAGCGCATCGCGGACGACGTTCCCCTCCGCGTCGAGCGCGACGAGCCCGTGCTGCTGGCCGCCGACGGCGAGCGCCGCGACGTCGTCGAGCCCGCCCGCCGCGGACGCGGCCTCGCGGAACGCGGCCCACCACGCGTCGGGGTGCACCTCGGTGCCGTCGGGGTGCTTGGCCGAGCCGGTGCGCACGAGGGCGCCCGTCGCGGCGTCGCGCACGACGACCTTGCAGGACTGCGTGGACGTGTCGACGCCGGCGACGAGCGTGCGCTCGCCGCCGGCGTCGGACGTCCTGGCGTCGGTCGTCACCTCAGCCGATCAGGTGCTCGAGCGCGAGCTGGTTGAGGCGCACGAAGCCGAAGTCGCGGTTCGCCGCGGCGTCGACGTCGAACTCCTCGTACGCGCTGCGGTCCGCGAGCAGGTCGGCCACGGACTCGCCCTCGGCGAGGGTCGGCTGGCCCAGCTCGAACACGCCGGAGTGCGCGAACGCCTCCTGGACGCGGGAGTCGGCACGGTAGGCCGCGGCCTTGCGCGCGAGCAGGCGGTAGGTCTCCATGTTGGCGCGCGCGGAGTCCCACACGCCGACCTCGTTCTCGGTGCGCGACGGCTTGTAGTCGAAGTGGCGCGGGCCCGTGTACGTGGGGCCGCCGTTCGGGAAGCCGTTCTCGAGCAGGTCGACCGTGAAGAAGGCCGAGAGCAGGTCGCCGTGGCCGAACACGAGGTCCTGGTCGAACTTGATCGAGCGCTGGCCGTTGAGGTCGATGTGGAAGAGCTTGCCCGCCCACAGCGCCTGGGCGAGGCCGTGCGTGTAGTTGAGGCCGGCCATCTGCTCGTGGCCCGTCTCCGGGTTGAGGCCCACGATGTCGCCGTTGTCGAGCTTGGCGATGAGGCCGAGCGCGTGACCGATCGTCGGCAGGAAGATGTCGCCGCGGGGCTCGTTCGGCTTGGGCTCGAGCGCGATCTTGAGGTCGTAGCCCTTCTCCTTGATGTACGCCGCGGTGAGGTCGAGGCCCTCGGCGTAGCGCTCGTGCGCGGAGTGCAGGTCCTTGGCGCCGTCGTACTCGGTGCCCTCGCGGCCGCCCCACATCACGAACGTCTTGGCGCCCAGCTCGGCGGTGAGGTCGACGTTGCGCAGCACCTTGCGCAGCGCGTAGCGACGCACGCCGCGGTCGTTCGACGTGAGACCGCCGTCCTTGAACACGGGGTGGCTGAACAGGTTCGTCGTCACCATCTCGATGACCAGGCCCGTCTCCTGCGCCGCCTGGCGCACGGAGTCGAGGCGCTTGGTGCGCTCGGCGTCGTCGGCGCCGAAGGGCACGACGTCGTCGTCGTGGAACGTGAAGCCCCACGCGCCGAGGTCGGCCAGGCGGCGCACCGACTCGGCCGGGTCGAGCGCGGGACGGCTGGCGCTGCCGAACTGGTCCTGCGCGGTCCAGCCCACGGTCCACAGACCGAAGGAGAAGTTGATGTCTGCGTCGTGCCGGGTGGTCTCGTCGGCCACGGTGGTCTCCTCGTCGAGAGGGCCGCGGCGCTGTCCTCGCGCCGACGGCCTATTTATGTCGTACGGATGAACTTATCCGCCCGGGTCGGTAAGGTCAAGACCGTGAACCGCAGCGTCGCGACCCGCACGGGTCCCCCAGCAGCCCGGCAGGCCACGCTGCGCGAGCACAACCTCGCTCTCGTCGCCCGCGCGGTCTTCGAGTCCGCCGAGCCGTGCTCGCGCGCCGACATCGCGGCGTCGAGCGGTCTCACGCGCGCGACCGTCTCGACGCTGGTGGACCGCCTCGTCGCCGCGGCCATCGTCGCCGAGCTCCCGCCCGCGACCCCGCAGCGCGCCGGCCGGCCCGCGGTCCCCCTCGCCCCCGCGCCGCGCTCGATCGTCGGGCTCGGCCTGGAGGTCAACGTCGACTACCTCGGCGGCCGCGTGCTCGACCTCACGGGCGCCGTCGTCGCCGAGCACGTCGACCCCGACGACCTCCACGACAGCGACCCCACCGACGTGCTCGCGCGGCTCGGCCGCATCGCGCAGGACCTCCTCGCGAGCGTCCGCGCCGACGGCATGACCGTCGCGGGCGCCCGCCTCGCCCTGCCCGGCCTCGTCGACACGCGCGCGGGGCGGCTCGAGGTCGCCCCCAACCTCGGCTGGTCCCACCTCGACCCCGGCCCGCTCCTCGGGCTCGGCCCCGACGTCCCCGTCGAGATCGGCAACGAGGCCAAGCTCGCCGCGCTCGCCCAGGCGAGCCACGGCGTCGTGGCCGACGACGCGTCCGACCCCGCGCCCGAGGCGGCGCCGTCGACCTACCTCTACGTGTCCGGAGACGTCGGCATCGGGTCCGCGATCGTCGTCGACCGCCGGCTGTTCCACGGACGCCACGGCTGGACCGGCGAGGTCGGGCACGTCGTCGTCGACCCGCGCGGCCCGCGCTGCCGCTGCGGCGCGACCGGCTGCCTCGAGCAGTACGCGGGCAAGGACGCGCTCCTGCGCGGGGCGGGGCTGCCCGTCGACGCGCCCACCGAGGCGCTCGTGGCCGCGCTCGACGCCGCGGAGCCCGGCGCGCTCGCCGCCGTCGAGCGGGCCGGGACCGCGCTCGGCAGCGCGCTCGCCGACTACGTGAACCTCGTCGACATCGACACCGTCCTGCTCGGCGGCATCTACCCCGCGCTCCTGCCCTACCTGCGCAGCGCGGCCGACGCCGAGCTGCGCACGCGCGTCCTCGCCGCCCCGTGGACGGACGTCGTCCTGGTCCCCGCCCCGGTCGGCGACCACGCCGCCCTCACCGGCGGCGCGCGCGAGGTCCTGCGCGGCGTCGTCGAGGACCCGAGCGCCTGGGTCGCCGAGGACTGAACCCTCCGCCGAGGGAGAACCGTGGTCGAGGAGAGGACTCGACGGCTCCGATCGCGCCAGAGTCGATGGCGCCGCTACTGGAACGGGCGACGGCGGTCGTGGAGGGCGCCGGACCGGCGATCATCGCCGCGCATCGGGCCTGCTGCGGCTATCGCGACGTGATGCTCCCGCACCCAGCCAAGCCCAGGCGACCAGAGTCACCCCAATCCGCCTTCGCTGCGCCCACCCGCGCGCGAGTAGGTCTGAGCGTAAGGAGATCCGTGGACGACTCGTCGGGCGTACCGGAGCGAACACGAGGTGGCGCCGACAGCAACCGCGGCTCCGACGAACTGGGCTTGAGCCCCGCAGCAAGTCGGCGCACTTCGCCGTCGCGCCCGACGCCCGTAGCACAGTCGGCGCCGACCTCGACCTGCGCTCGCCCGGCAGTGAGCGGGCGGCGGACGGGCGACTCCCACCCAGCGACTGGCCGCGGCCCGAGCTTGTCTGCGCGGCGGGGATCTACACGGAGGCCAGGTACACCAACCGTGTTGGTCTGGTTCGTAAACGGCGGTCCGACCACAGAACGCATAGCTAGATCGCGGGCGCTGCGCCCCAGTGAGCAGTCCTTTGGCTCTGCGCGCGGCTCTCGCTAGCTCGTTTCGACGTGTCGCCACACGTTCAGGTTCCCCTTCCCGTCTCTCCGGACCCGCGAGACGATTGCGGCGGCCTTCAGCCGGTTGGCAATCTGCGCGTGAACTTCGTTCTCCGGCAGCTGTACTTTGCCACCGTCGTGCTCGACCAGGTCTGCGTACACCCCGCCCAGAGCACGCAGATGAGGGACAAGCTCGCCCCCGGCGAGGTCGGACCCGGCAAGGAGCCGGACCATCAGGGACGGGGGGATGCTGCCTTGCAGAGTCGCGAGCTCCGCCTCGTCCAGCACCAAGTCATGGCTCAGGCTGTACTCCGCTAGCGCGACACATGCACTGGCGGGCGCACCGGCGAGGTACGAGCGCAGGTCGGCGACGACTGCGCGCTTGATCGTGTCGTCGACCTCGTCGTGACGCATGAGCGCGTCGACGCGGTCGACCGTCAGCACAGCCGGTGACATGAAGGTGCGGAACTCCTCGGAGGCCGCGACAGCGGAGGCGAAGGCGTCGGGGTCAGAGAGCGCGGTGGGCGCGAAGGTTGCTGGCGCGTCGTCAACGAGGTCGTGCTCGAGGAGCATCCTCACAATGCTTGTCCGCTCGTCCGGGATCTCACTTCCGGCGAGGCGCCGTGCGACCGGGGCTTCCGACACTAGGTCGACTCGCTGTGCCGGGTCGGGGATCGCTTCGGAGGCTCCCACAATAGCGACCACGACGGCCCTTGAGGTCTCAGACTCATCCCAGTCAACGATCGGGCCCTTCGTCTCCATCAGACTTACCAGCGGGGCGTCGACCGACCGGCTCAAGATGTACGCGTTCAGGTTTGCGACGTTCGGCACGAAGCGTCCGTGTGATGCCAGCGCCGACCAAGTGCTCGGTGGCGAGGCAGTCAGATCGTCAAGCACGCACTCCGGGTTCGCCCGCGCCACGACGGCACCGATGAGTGCCTCGTCGAGGTTCGCGACGTCACCCAGGACGTCGGCAAACGTGGCGGGGTCCTCGACGGTCGGCTCGCTCCCTGTCGCATGCAGATATTCACTGAGGCGGTCCAGGACGGTCGCGTGCACGACGTCGTCATTTGCGGCGAGGCGATCGAGACTGAACGATGAGAGCCCTGTGGCACGAGCAAGGTTGGAGGCGGTCACTGGGTAAGCCCGCGCCTTTTTTATGGGCGCAAGCGCCTCTTCCCCGACGGGGTCGAGGTCAGCGAAGATGACGCCCGCGCTCACCGCGAGCTCGGCCGCCCTGCGGTTTGAACTGGCACCACAGAGGGAAGTCAGCTGACGGTAGTCGGCTTCAATGAACGAGCGCACGCTTGAGCCGAGCTCATAGGTGACCTCGTCGCTCCAGGCTCTGAGCGCCGCGTCGACCATGCCCCGAAGACGCGGGACATCAACGCGGACGTCCTCGGTCAGGTAGGCGAGAATCGAAGACCACAACGGCGTGAGTTGCTCGACAAACTCTCCGGGCATGCTTCCGTACTCGACGTATGCGGACAGCATCCCGATCTCCTCCGCGCCCATCTTCGCGACATTCGTGATGACGGTGCGTGCATGGTGCGGCGCCTTTGTGAGCAGGTGGTCGAGCAGGGTGACGTTGTAGGCGCCCACGTCCTCGAGCGCGTTCGGGCGGTCGCTCAAGACTGCGCTGACGTCAGCGTCGGTCAGCTCGTACAGCAGGTCTGAAACGCCCCTGTCGATGTTCCGCTGGATGAAGTTCATTGCGTTGAGGGAGACCTGCTCAGCGTAGAACGGGGCGATGTTCAGGCTGAAGTACTCGTCCAGGTAGCCGTGCTGCACGAGGTCGGCGGCGAGTTCGGACCCGAGGATGCGCCGCGTTGCGTCCGTGAACGTCTCCCCGGACGCGGTTGGCGTTCTCGGGGACCCGAAGAGCACTTTCCAGGTCGCGCGGGAAAGCGTGGCTACGGTCCGCTCGAGGTTCGCGAGTTCACGCTCCATCTGTGGACGCGCCTGCGTGTCCCAGCGCTCTGCTGTCAGCGGCTCGTTCAGCAACACCCCCGCGAGCTGGGGTGTTATTGGCCACGACCCGTGGCGCGTCGCAACAGATGCTTTGCTGACTCCTGCGGATACGTCGCGCCAGAATTCTGTCGACGTGAGGAGATCCTGCGGCACGGCCTGGTTGTACGGCGGTGATGTGATCTGCGCGCTGAGGTCGCCCATCACAATGTGAAGCCGGCGGCCGAGCATCTCGCTGCGGTACGTCGCAGCGTCCTGGTTGGCAAGTGCGGCGCGCAGGTCCTGGATGCGCTGCGTCCGCTCCTTGACGTTGTGGGTGACGAGGTCTCGGCCGAGCTCATAGAGAACGTCCAGGTTGCTCGTGCCGAATCGGATCTTCTCGAAGTCCTGCAGATGCACGTTCTTATAGACGACCACCGCAAGCAGCTTGTCCGCGTCCAGTTCGGGGACCGGGTGAGGGCCGGCGATGAGATGATGGTGGAAGACCTTGAACTCGTTGCGGATGTTGGTCACGAGCCGCATGTCCGCGATGTGCCGGGCGACGATGTTCAGTAGGCGATCGCTGACGCCGAATCCATCGGCGCGAAAGGCCCTTGTCATGATGTCCCGGGCGTTCTCCCGAGTGATGAACGGGACGACTGGGATCACGACGTCGAAGAACTTCGTCCGGTTGGCCCGCTGGACGTCCTGAGCTGCAACGTCATGCGGTTTTGTCGCCGTATATCCGCTGTGCGACTTGGCGGCCTCGTCCGGATGGGCCGTCGGTTCCTTCAGGTCATCCTCGAGCTTTTGGAACAGTGAGTCGCGCATCGCGTACACGAACCGTACCGGCTTGCGGCGGAGTTGCGGCGCGGAATTCAGCAGCGTGTTCAGCGAGCGCAGCGCCTCGAAGATCCCTGTGTCGTCGAACCGGTCGATGTCCTCGAAGATGACGAGGTCGTACTGAGTGACCTCGAAGAAGTAGACGATCTCGTCGAGGTACTGATCGAAGTAGCTTGCGGTCGGGGCCCGCGAGAGCGAGATGCTCGCTGGTCCTGCCGCCACCTGGTCTACCGACACGCGGCCACCCATCATCCGCCGCACTAGGTAGGCGATGGCGCCGGAGAGCAGGAACGTGACTACGAACGCGAGCGTAGGGTTCGAGAACCCGTGCACGACGCTCGAGCCAATACTCCGCCCGAGCGTGGCAGCCGCGGCTACCGCAGCGCCGACGAGCGCCGCCAGGAGCAGGCCGTCTCGCTTCCGTCCGCGAGAGGTCCGGTCGAAGCGGGAGCGTGGCGCCTTCGCAGGCGCGACGGTGTAGAGGATCTGCTTGACGATCTCTTTCTGGATCTGGTTCGTCAGATCCGCTGTGGTGTCAAGACCCATGCTCGACAGCGAGATGTTCAGCGACTTGTGCCTCTTGGCCGTTGTGATCCTTGTGAGCCTGGCGAGGACACCTTGTTCCTCCTGGGAGTAGGCCTCGGTTAGCCCGACGAGGACGCTGCTCTTCCCAGTGCCGTATGCCCCGGAGAGTGCAACATTCCGGACGTCCGGCTCCGCGAGCGCAGCGTCGAGCAGGCTCAGGTAGATCTCGTGGTGCGCCGGCTCGTACGCCGGCGTCAGCAGGTTGAACTCAAACGGGAGCGGACGGGCGCCGTTCGAGCTGCGTTCGCGCTTTGGCATGCGGCGATGCTAAGGCGTCGGCGCCGTTCCCACCCGTGCCCACTCGTGAACAGGTGGGCTCGATGCACACCGGTTGGCCCGCCTTGGTGTCTGTTTTCCGTTCCCGGCGAGCAGCGCCCGTTCAGCGCCGACGTCATTGAAACCAACACGCATCGGATGAGCAGGGAAAATGACGACGTCCGGGCAGCGCAACGCGATCGGGTCGTCCGCCGCGGCGCAGGCGAACGGGCACCGCAGGGTAGCCGCCCGCGTGAGCAGACACCAGGGCGAGACGACGGCGGGCGGGGTGGGTGGTGGTGCCGCGTCGTGGCGGGCCTGGCGGGAGCCGCGAGGAACGAGCGGCGGATGGTAGACGCGGCACCACCACCCACCCCGCCCACCCAACTCGACCACACGCCGTCGAGCACGGTGACCACGGCTCTACCTCGGCAGACCAGGGGACTACTCCGGGGGCGGGGCGGTGCTGGCGCGCTCGACGAGGCGGGTCGGGACGAGGCGGGTGCCGGCCTCGTGGACTCCCTCGCGGACCTGCCGGAGCACCTGCTCGACGAGCCGACGGCCGACCTCGGCGAAGTCCTGGTGGACGGTGGTGAGCGGGGGCAGGAACTCGCTCGACTCGGGCAGGTCGTCGAACCCGACGACGCTCACGTCCTCGGGCACGCGCCGGCCCGTGTCGTGCAGGGCGCGCACGAGCCCGAGGGCCATCTGGTCGTTCGCGACGAAGACCGCGGTGACGTCGTCGCGCTGCGCGAGGCGCAGCCCGGCCTCGTAGCCGGACGACGGCGACCAGTCGCCCCGCTCGATCGCCGGCACCTCGCGGCCCGCCTCCTCGAGCGTGGCGCGCCAGGCGGAGGTCCGGCGCTCGGCCGCGAACGAGAGCGCAGGACCCGCGAGGTGGTGCACGGTGCGGTGCCCGAGGTCGAGCAGGTGTCGCACGGCCTGGCGCGTGCCGTCGGCCTGGTCGGTGTCCACGACGGCGTAGCTCTCGCCGGCGTCGGAGTCCGCGACGACGACCTGGACGCCGGGCGGCAGGCTGACCCGTGCGACGTCGAGGAGGTGGACCTCCATGAGCAGGATGATCGCGTCGACGGCGAGCTCACCGAGGCGCGTGAACGCCCCGTGGACGCCGTCCTGCGTGGGCGCGGCGACGGGGATGACGGTGATGGCGTAGCCCTCGGCGGCGGCGGACGTCGCGATGGCCTCGAGCGTGCGGACGTTGCCGGTGGTCGCGAGCGAGAAGAGGATGACGCCGATGGTGCGGAACGACCCGCTCTTGAGCGCGCGGGCGGCGCTGTTGGGCCGGTAGCCGAGCTCGGTCATGGCCTCGAGCACGCGCGAGCGGGTCGTCTCGACGACGCCCGGGTGCCCGTTGGAGACGCGGGAGACGGTCTGCGCGGAGACCCCGGCGACGCGCGCGACGTCGGCCATCGAGACGCGCCGCGCCGTGCGTACGGCAGCTCCCCCGGTGCGCGTCAGGGCGGGGGTCTCGTCGTCGAGCCCGTCGGTCATCTCGTCCTCGTCCTCGTGGTGTCGGCACAGTACCCGTGCCGGACCGGCATCGTGGCCGGTCACCGACCAGCGTAGGCGATGTTTGCGTAAACACCGAACCTCGTGCCATGCTCATGTTTACGCAAACACCGGCGACGACCGACGTCGCCGTCCCCCGATGACGAGGACCCCAGCATGACGACGACGTCCCCACCCGTGGCGGGGCACCGGCCACCGGTCGGCGCACCTTCGTCCCTCCCGGCCCGGCGCCGACGGCGCTCGTGGACCGGCTGGGGCTTCGTGGGCCCGTTCATGGCGGTCTTCGCGCTGGTGTTCCTGGCACCGATCGCCTACTCGATCTACCTCAGCCTGTTCCGCACCCAGATGGTCGGCGGCACCCAGTTCGTCGGGTTCGACAACTACGCGCGCGCCTTCTCCGACCCGCAGTTCTGGTCGGGCGTGTCGCGCGTCGGCCTGTTCCTCGTGGTCCAGGTCCCGATCATGCTCGGCATCGCCCTGCTCGTCGCGCTCGCGATCGACTCGGGGCGCCTGTACGGGCGCAACTTCTTCCGGATCTCGATCTTCCTCCCCTACGCCGTCCCGGCCGTCGTCGCGACGCTCATGTGGGGGTTCATGTACGGGACGCGGTTCGGCCTCGTCGCCAACATCAACGACGCGCTCGGCACGGCGATCCCCAACCCGCTGTCCCCGGACTGGGTGCTGCTGTCGATCGGCAACATCGTGACCTGGGAGTTCGTGGGCTACAACATGCTGATCTTCTACTCGGCGCTGCGCGTCGTGCCCACCTCGCTCTACGAGGCGGCCGAGCTCGACGGCGCGTCCCAGTGGCAGGTCGTGCGGGCCATCAAGATCCCCGCGATCCGTGGCTCGCTCGTGATCGCGACCATCTTCTCGATCATCGGCTCGTTCCAGCTCTTCAACGAGCCGAGCATCCTCCAGAGCCTCGCGCCGAACGCCATCACGACGTACTTCACCCCGAACCTGTACGCGTACTCGCTGTCGTTCTCCGGCCAGCAGTACAACTACTCGGCGACCGTCGCCATCATCATGGGCGTCCTCACGATGATCGTGGCCTACGTCGTCCAGCTGCGCGGCATGCGCAAGGAGGCCTGACGATGACCGCCACGACCCCCTCGACCCCGGCGGTCCCCGCCGCGGCCCGCACGACGCCGCGCACCACGACGCGCAAGCCCGTGCGCCTGCGCTCGCGCGCCCCGCACCGCGTCGCCCGCCCGCGCCGCAGCGTTCTCATGACCGTCCTCACCGGGATCGTCCTGCTCTACGCGCTCGTGCCGCTGTTCTGGCTCGTCGTCAACGCGTCCAAGACGCAGTCGAGCCTGTTCTCCTCGTTCGGGCTCTGGTTCAGCGGCGACTTCGCGCTGTTCGACAACGTCGCGCGCACGCTCACCTACGACGACGGCATCTTCGGCCGCTGGTTCGCGAACACGCTCCTGTACGTGGTGCTCGGCGCCGGCGGCGCGACGTTCCTCGCCGTGCTCGGCGGGTACGCGCTCGCGAAATTCGACTTCCCGGGCAAGCGCGGCGTGTTCGCGACCGTCATCGGCGCGGTCGCCGTGCCGGGCACCGCGCTCGCCGTGCCGACGTTCCTCATGTTCAGCCAGATGGGCCTCACGAACACGCCGTGGGCCGTCATCATCCCGTCGCTCATCTCGCCGTTCGGCCTCTACCTCATGTGGGTCTTCGCGGCCGAGTCGATCCCGACGGAGCTGCTCGAGGCCGCGCGCATGGACGGGTCGAGCGAGGGCCGCACGTTCTTCCAGGTCTCGCTGCCGCTGCTCGCGCCCGGGATCGTCACGGTCCTGCTCTTCACCATGGTCGCGACCTGGAACAACTACTTCCTGCCGCTGATCATGCTCAAGGACCCTGACTGGTACCCCCTGACGCTCGGCCTCAACGCGTGGAACGCGCAGGCCGCGACCGCCGGCGGCGAGGCGATCTTCGACCTCGTGATCACCGGCTCGCTGCTGACGATCCTCCCGCTCGTCGCCGCCTTCCTGCTCCTCCAGCGCTACTGGCAGTCCGGCCTCGCCGCCGGGTCCGTCAAGGAGTGACCGGACCCCGACCCCATGCCCTGCCGCCCGCAGCGCGTGTGCACCACCCGATCCGTCTGACGACGAAGTGAGAGGAACCCCCATGTCCGTCCGCACCACCCGCACCCTGCGTGCCGTCGCCGCCACCGGCGTCGTCGCGCTCGCCCTGGCCGCCTGCAGCTCCGGCGGCGGCAACGACTCCGGCGGGGACGCGGCCTCGGCCGACGACGTCGCCGCGGCTCTCGAGGAGGGCGGCAGCCTCACGGTGTGGGCCTGGGAGCCCACGCTCGAGCAGGTCGTCACCGACTTCGAGGCGAAGTACCCGAACGTCGACGTCGAGCTCGTCAACGCGGGCACCGGCAACGACCAGTACACCGCGCTCCAGAACGCGATCGCGGCCGGCAAGGGCGTGCCCGACGTCGCGCAGGTCGAGTACTACGCGCTCCCCCAGTTCGCGCTCTCCGACGCGCTGGCCGACCTCTCCGCGCTGGGCGCCGACGAGCTCGACGGCACGTTCACGCCGGGGCCGTGGAGCGCCGTCCAGCAGGGCGAGGGCATCTTCGGCCTCCCCATGGACTCCGGCCCCATGGCCCTCTTCTACAACGAGGAGGTCTTCACGCAGCACGGCATCGAGGTGCCGACGACGTGGGACGGCTTCGTCGAGGCGGCGCGCGCCCTGCACGCGGCCGACCCGAACGTGTACATCACCAACGACACGGGTGACGCGGGCTTCACGACGTCGCTCATCTGGCAGGCCGGCGGCCAGCCGTTCCAGGTCGACGGCACGGACGTGACCATCGACCTCGCGGACGAGGGCAGCACGCAGTTCGCCGAGACGTGGCAGACGCTCATCGACGAGGACCTGCTCGCGCCGGTCAGCTCGTGGAGCGACGAGTGGTACCAGGGCCTCGGCAACGGCACGATCGCGACGCTCGCGATCGGCGCGTGGATGCCCGCGAACCTCGAGTCCGGCGTGCCCGACGGCGCCGGCAAGTGGCGCGTGGCCCCGCTCCCGCAGTGGGAGGAGGGCGCGTCGGCCAGCTCCGAGAACGGCGGCTCCGCGCTGTCCGTGACCGCGGCGAGCTCGCAGCAGGCGCTCGCCTACGGCTTCCTCGAGTACGCGAACGCGGGCGACGGCGTGCAGGCGCGCGTCGACGGCGGCGCGTTCCCGGCCACGACGGCCGAGCTGGAGTCGGACGAGTTCCAGGGCTACGAGTCCGAGTACTTCGGCGGCCAGAAGATCAACGAGGTCCTCGCGCAGTCCGCTGCCGACGTCGTCGAGGGCTGGTCGTACCTGCCGTTCCAGGTCTACGCGAACTCGATCTTCAACGACACCGTGGGCCAGGCGTACGTCTCGGGCACGACCCTCGCCGACGGCCTGAAGGCCTGGCAGGACGCGTCGGCGAAGTACGGCACCGAGCAGGGCTTCACCGTCAACGAGTGACCTGATCCCCGCCGGGCGCCTGCCGGGGCGCCCGGCGGCCCTGCCCCGAACGGCCGCGTGGTCGTGCCCCCGGTACGACCACGCGGCCACCCGCCGGTGGCCCCACCCGCCACCGACCGCTCTGCGAGCACCTGAGGAGCCTGCATGTCCACCCCCACCCCGTTCCGCTGGCTGCGCCGTCCCGGGCCGCACACGCCCCCGGGCGCGGCCGTCGGAGCGTCCGACGCGTACGCGCCGTCGGGCCTGTCCTACGGCGCGGACTACAACCCGGACCAGTGGCCGCGCGAGGTCTGGGCGGAGGACGTGCGCCTCATGCGCGAGGCGGGCGTCACGGTGGTCTCGCTCGCGATCTTCTCGTGGGCGCGGATCCAGCCGACGGAGCACACGTGGGACTTCGCGTGGCTCGACGAGGTCATGGACCTGCTCCACGCGAACGGCATCACGGTCGACCTCGCGACGGCGACGGCCTCGCCGCCGCCGTGGCTCACGACGAAGCACCCGGAGATCCTGCCCCAGACCCGCACGGGCGAGACCCTGTGGCCGGGCGCCCGGCAGCAGTGGCGCCCGACGTCGCCGGTCTTCCGCGAGCACGCGCTGCGCCTCGTGGAGCGCATGGCCGAGCGGTACGGGGACCACCCGGCGCTCGTCGCGTGGCACGTCTCCAACGAGCTGGGCTGCCACAACGTCGACGACTTCTCCGACGACGCCGCCGCCGCGTTCCGCACGTGGCTGCGCGAGCGCTACACGACCCTCGACGCGCTCAACGACGCGTGGGGCACGGCGTTCTGGTCCCAGCGCTACAGCGCGTGGGAGCAGATCCTGCCGCCCCGCCTGGCCGCGTCGCACCCGAACCCGACGCAGCAGCTCGACTTCAAGCGGTTCTCGTCGGACGCGCTGCGGGAGTACCTGCGCGCGGAGGCCGCGATCCTGCGCCGCGTCACGCCCGACGTCCCCGTGACGACGAACTTCATGGTCATGGGCGAGACGAAGGGCATGGACTACGCCGCCTGGGCGGACGAGCTGGACTTCGTCTCCAACGACCACTACGTGCTCCCCGGGCCGCAGGCCCTCGACGAGCTCTCGTTCTCCGCGAACCTCACGGGCGGCATCGCCCGGCACCGCCCGTGGTTCCTCATGGAGCACTCGACGAGCGCAGTGAACTGGCAGCCCGTCAACGTCGCGAAGAAGCCGGGCGAGCTCGCGCGGGACTCGCTCACCCACGTCGCGCACGGCGCCGACGCGGTCTGCTACTTCCAGTGGCGCCAGTCCGCGGCGGGCGCCGAGAAGTACCACTCGGGCATGCTCCCGCACGCCGGCGAGCGCTCACGCCTGTTCCGCGACGTCGTCGCGCTCGGTGCGACCCTGCGCGACCTCGCCCCCGTCGCGGGCAGCGAGCAGAAGCCCGCGCGGGCCGCGATCGTCTTCGACTGGGACTCGTGGTGGGCGAGCGAGCTCGACTCCCACCCCACGGACCGGCTGCGCTACCGGCAGGAGGCGCTCGACTGGTACTCGGCGTTCCTCGCGCTCGGCGTGCGGGCGGACGTGGTGCCCACGGCGACGGACCTCGCGACGTACGACGTCGTCGTGGCGCCCGTGCTGCACGTGGTCCCCGTCGACCTCCGGGACCGCCTCACGGCGTTCGTCGAGGGCGGGGGCCACCTCGTCACCACGTACTTCTCGGGCGTCGTCGACCAGGACGACCACGCGTGGCTCGGCGGCTACCCCGGCGCGCTGCGCGACCTGCTCGGCGTGCGCGTCGAGGAGTTCGCCCCGCTGCTGGACGGCGAGAGCGCGACGGTCGAGCTCGCGGGCGAGCAGCTCGAGGGCACCCTGTGGACCGAGCCGGTGGACGTCGTCGACCCCGACGTCGAGGTGCTGGGCTGGTACAAGACCGGTGAGCAGGCGGGCCGCGCCGCGGTGACGCGGCGGACGGTCCGGTCCGGGGACGGCGCGGGCTCCGCCGCGTACGTCTCCACGCGGTTCGGGCGCCTCGGCCTCGTCCCCGTGCTCGCGCGCCTGCTCGACGACGCGGGCGTGCGCAGCGAGCTGCCCGCCACCGTCCGCGGCGACGTCGAGCTCGCGGTGCGGACGGACGGCTCCGACGACTTCTGGTTCCTCGTCAACCGCACGGCGCGCCCGGTCGAGGTGCCCGACGTCGCGGGCGACGTCCTCGCAGGCCGCCGCCTCGCGCCGTCGGGCACTGGCTCCCCGGAGACCGGAGCGATCCTGCTCGAGCCGCGCGGCGTCGCCGTCGTCCGCCGCCCGGCCGAGCCGACCCCGCCGAGGTAGGGCCCCGGTAGCGCGAGGTAGAGGCGTGGTCATGACCACGCCTCTACCTCGGCCGAACAGACCCCGCGGGAACGACCCGCACCCGGTGCAGCAACCGGTTCGCAGCGACGCGAAGGAGGTGGCTCAGGGATGAGCCCGACCGAGACCGACACGACCACGCGGGGCGGACCACCCGGTCCTCGCCGCACGGGCCCGGGCGGCCCGGCTGCCCGCCGGACGGGGGCCCGCGTCGTCGCGGGCCTCGGCGCCGGGGCGCTCGTCGCGGGCTGCGCGCTCGCGGCCCTGCCCGCGCAGGCCTCGCCCCTGGGCGCGGTCGCCGCGACGGGTACGACGTCGGCCGCGGCCGACGTCGCGGGCGTCACCGTCACGCCCGACCCGTCGTACGCGGGCGCGCCGTTCGAGGGCTGGGGCACGAGCCTCGTGTGGTTCGCCAACGCCACGGGCGGCTACCCGGACGAGATCCGCGAGAAGCTCGCGGACATGGTGTTCGGCGACGAGGGCCTCAACCTCAACATCGCGCGCTACAACGTCGGCGGCGGGAACGCTCCCGACGTACCGGACTACCTGCGCGCGGGCGGCGCCGTCGACGGCTGGTGGAAGGCGCCGGAGGGCACGACGCGCACCGACGTGGACTGGTGGGACCCCGAGAACCCGGACCACTGGGACGAGGACGCCGACGCGACGCAGCGCTGGTGGGTCGACCGCATCAAGGACGACGTCACGCACTGGGAGACGTTCAGCAACTCCCCGCCGTGGTTCATGACCGTGAGCGGGTACGTCTCGGGCGGGTTCAGCTCGACCGCGGACCAGCTCAAGACGGAGAGCATCGACGACTTCGCGGCGTACCTGGTCGGCGTGACCGAGCGCCTCGAGGACGCGCACGGCATCGAGGTCGACACGATCGACCCGTTCAACGAGCCCAACACGAACTACTGGGGCACCCAGCTCGGCAGCGACGGCAACCCGACCGGGGGCCGCCAGGAGGGCGCCCACATGAGCCCCGCGCTCCAGGCGAAGGTCGTCCCGGCGCTCGCCGCGGCGCTCGAGGGCTCCTCGACCGACGCCGTCATCTCGGCGATGGACGAGACGAACCCCGGCACGTTCGCGACCAACTGGAACGCGTACCCGCAGGCGGTCCGCGACCAGGTGTCGCAGCTCAACGTCCACACCTACGGCACGGGCCAGCGCACGACGGTCCGTGACATCGCCAAGGGCGAGGACAAGCCGCTGTGGATGAGCGAGGTCGGCGGGAACTGGAGCTCGACGGGCCAGGACTTCGAGACCATGGAGTCCGGCCTCGGCAGCGCGCAGCACATCGTCGACGACCTGCGCGAGCTCGAGCCGAGCGCGTGGGTGTTCTGGCAGCCGGTCGAGGACTACGCCAACATGGCGCCGGGCGGCGAGAGCGCGAACGGCATGAACTGGGGCGAGATCCAGATCCCGTTCGACTGCACGACCGAGGACACGCTCGAGACGTGCCCGATCTACACGAACACGAAGTACTGGGCGACCCAGAACTTCACGCACTACATCGAGCCGGGCGACTCGCTGATCCGCTCGGACGACGCGAGCAGCACGGCCGCGGTGTCGGCCGACGGCACGTCCGCGACGGTCGTGCACGTGAACGCCACGAAGGCCGAGCGCGCCGTGACGCTCGACCTGTCGAAGTTCGGTGCGGTCGGGTCCGATGCGACCGTCACCCCCGTGGTCACGAGCACGGCCGGCTACCTCGTCGAGGGCGAGCCGGTGGCCGTCGAGACGGGTGCGGACGGTCCGAGCGCGACGCTCGTCGTGCCGGCCGAGTCCGTGACGACGTTCGTCGTCGACGGCGTCTCCGGCGTCGCGGACGACGCCGCGCTCGTCCAGGACGGTCACGCCTACCGTCTCGACGGCGTGCAGGCGGACCGCTCGCTCGCGCCGTCGGCGTCGGGCACGGGCGTCGTGATCCGCACCGACGCGCCGGTCGCGGAGCAGGCGTGGGAGCTCACGGCGCTCGGCGCCTCCGAGGGCTCCGGCACGCACCGCACGCGCTACGCCGTGACGAACGCGGCCACGGGCCGCCAGCTCGCCGTCACGGCCGACACGTCCGCCGTCCTCCAGGACGCGCCCGCCGACGTCGCGGACACCCCGCTCGCCGCGCAGTGGATCCTCTCGACGACCGGCGACGGCACCTTCACGCTCGTCAACGCGTCCTCGAAGACCCTCCTCGAGGTCGGCGGCCAGGCCACGGCTGACGGTTCCCCCGTGGGCACGTACCTCGCGAACTCCGGCGTGAACCAGCGCTGGCGGGTCGTCGACGAGACGGTCCTGGGCACCGAGCCGGTCGAGGCGTTCACGACGCCGGGCACCGCGCCCGAGCTCCCCGCGACCGTCACGCCCGTCTACCGCGACGGGGCGCGCGGCGCGCTCCCCGTGACGTGGGACGTGCCGGACGACGACGCGTGGGCCGAGCCCGGCACCGTCGAGGTGACGGGCACCGTGGCCACGCCGACCGGCGGCGAGGTCGCCGCGACGGCGACCGTCGTCGTCGACGAGCTCACCTCCACGCTCCCCGCGCGCGCCAAGGCGTACGCGGGCGGCACGCCGACGCTCCCGGCGACCGTCACCGCGGTGGCGGCGGGCGGGGCCGAGGTGCCGCGCCCCGTGGTCTGGGACGACGCCCCCGCGGACGCGTACGACGCCGTCGGGGTCGTCGAGCTCTCCGGCACGGCCGACGCCGGGGCGGGCGCCACGCTCCCGGCCACGGTCCGCGTCCAGGTGACCGAGGCGGCGTCCGCCAACGGCGCGCTCGCCGCGGGCACGACCGCGAGCGCGACGTTCACCGAGCCGGGCTACGCCGTCGGCGGCGTCGTGAACGGCAACCTCACCGACAAGGCGTGGTCGAACTGGGTGTCGGGCACCAAGCGGACGTCCGACACGCTCACGGTCACGCTCCCCGCCGACCGGGACGTCACGGGCGTCGTGACGCGGTTCTGGAAGGACGGGTCCAGCGCGAGCTGGGCGCAGTCCGTCCGGCTCCAGGCCCTCGTGGGCGGCACGTGGACCGACGTCGGCGCGCCCGTCACCGTGGACGCCTCGCCCGACGGCCCCGCGCCCGCGGTCGAGATCCCCGCGGACGTGCGGACGTCGTCCGTGCGCGTCGTCCTCACGGCGCGGGCGAACACGCACCTGGTCGTCTCCGAGATCGAGGTCCTCGCCAAGGTGCCCGGCACGGGGACCGACGCCACGGCGTCGGGCATCACCGTGGACGGCGAGCCCCTCGCCGGGTTCGACCCCGCGGTGACGGCGTACGACGTGCCCGTCGCGGGCGGGGTGCCGGCCGTCACGGCGGTCGCGCACGACCCCTGGGCGACGGTCGCGGTCGAGGCCGCCGACGCCGTCCCCGGCACGACGACCGTGCGCGTCACCGCCGAGAACGGCACGGAGCAGGCGTACGCCCTGCGCTGGACCGCCGACGCGGGCAGCGCCCCGGTCACCGCCGTCGCCGAGACGCGGTGCCTGGCCGGGAAGGTCTACGTCGCGGTCCGCGCCACGAACGACGGCGACGCGCCGCTCGACGTGACGCTCGCGACGCCGTACGGCACGCGGACGTTCGCGGGAGTCGCCCCGGGCACGAACGCGTACCAGTCGTTCGCGTCGCGCGCCGCGTCCGTCCCCGCCGGGACGGCCGTCGTGACGGTCGACGGGTATGCACCGCTCGAGGTCGCGTTCGACGCGCGCACCTGCTGAGAGGTCCGGCCCACCGTGCGGGCCCGGTCGACGTCCCCGCGACGTCGACCGGGCCCGTCGCCGTCCCGCGGGCCGGGACGTGCGCCGACGCACGGACCGGATCCGGAAAGGTCGGCGCCACGCGCCGGATCGCAGAGCGAGCGTCGGCAGGTCCGCGTACCGTGTCCCGGGTGCCCGGCACCGTGCCGGGACGAGGAGGAGCACATCACGGTGACCCCGACGACGAGCGGCGACGTCATGACGACGAGCGGCGGCACGCGCTGGACCATGCGAGGCGAGATCGACGCCGCGGTCCAGGCCCGCCGCGAGGACGAGCTGCTGCGGCTCGCGCAGTCGGCGGACGATCGCATCCACGTCGACCTCGGTGACGTGACCTTCATGGACTCGGGCGGCCTGCGCCTGCTCTACCACGCCGCCACCGCCGGTTCGGGGTCGCCCGTGCTGGAGCGCGTCCCGCGCCGCGTCCGGGACCTGCTCGAGCTCAGCGGAGTGGTCGACCTCTTCGAGATCGCGGACGACAGCACCGGCGAGGACGGCGCGTGAGCGTCGAGCACGCCGCCGTCCCGGTCGGCTTCGTCGAGATCGGGTCCTGGCCGCTGCGGGGACTGGGTGACCTCGCGACGCTGCGCGAGGGCCTGCACCGCCTGCTCACCGGCGGGCCGCTCCCGCCGGACCGCGCGCTCGAGGCGACGCCGGAGCGCGTCGTCCTCGTGGCGAGCGAGCTCGCCACCAACGCCCTGCGGCACGGCCTGCCGCCCACGCGCGTCCGTCTGCTCAGCGACGGGCGCGAGCTCGTCGTGGACGTCGTGGACCACTCTCCGGCGGCGCCGGTCGTGGCCGGGCGGCGCTCACCGGGCGCGGGCGGGTTCGGCCTCGTGCTCGCGCAGCGGGCGTCGACGGCCGTCGGCTGGTTCCGGGCCGGTACCGGCGAGAAGCACGTGTGGGCGCGGTTCGACGTCCCGGTCTTCCGCGGCGGCGCCTCGGTGCGCAGCGCGCTCCTCCCCGTCGGCTGACCGCTGTCGGCTGCCCGTCGACCCGCCGCGACGCGCTCAGGCGTCGCGGCGCACGAGGAGCAGCGTCGCGTCGTCCGCGGAGCGCGGGTCGCGCGCCGCCGTGACGATGCCGTCCACGTCCGCGTCCGGGCCCGCCGCGAAGACCGCCGCGAGCCGGTCGAGGCCGTCCCGGATCGACTCGCCGCGACGCTCGACCAGCCCGTCGCTGTAGAGCACGAGCGCTCCCCCGCGCGGGACCTGGAGCACGTGCGCGGTCGGGACGCGGTCGACGATCCCCAGCGGGGGGACGCTCGCGCGCTCGGCCCACGTCGTCGTGCCGTCCGGCCCGACGACGAGCAGGGGCGGGTGCCCCACGGACACGTGCTCGACGACGCCGCTCGCCGGGTCCAGGAGGGCGACCGCGAGCGTCGCGACCTCGCCCGGCAGGGTCCAGCGGGCGACCTCGCCCAGCCGTGCCACGGCCTCGACCGCCGAGCCCGAGCTCACGAGCGCGGCGCGCAGCGTCGTGCCGAGCTGGCCCATCGTCGCGGCGGCCTGGAGACCGTGGCCCGTGACGTCGCCGACGACGAGCGCGAGGCGGCCCGACGGGAGCACGAGGGCGTCGTACCAGTCGCCGCCGACCAGGCCGGTGCCGGCGGACTCGTAGCGCGACTGGAGCGTCCAGCCCGGGACGTCCGGGAGCAGCGCCGGCAGGAGGCTGCGCTGCAGCTCCTCCGTCGCGCGCACGGCCTTGCGTCCGCGCAGGTACAGCGCCTCCACCAGGTGGCCCCGCAGCGACGTCGCGACGTCGGTCTGGTCCGCCGTCCACGGCGCGCTGTGGCCGCGCACGACCTCGCGCCAGCGCTCGAAGGACTTGCGCGGGCTCAGCCGGACCGTCGCGCCCTCGCGTTGCGCGATCGCCTTGTTGTACGGGTCGCCGCCCCAGTCGACGTGCCGCAGCACCTCGTCGCGTACCCACACGACGACCTGCCCCTCGGGGAGCACGATGCCCATCACTCCCGCGACGTCGGGCGCGAGCGCCGCGACCTCCGGCGCGTCGCGGCCCAGCGCCTCGGTCGCGACGAGGTCCTCGCCGTGGCCGAGCACCCAGGCGACGAGCGCGCGGCACCCGTCCTCGTCGGGCGTGCTGCCCACCTTGATGAGGCCGCCCTCCGCGACGACGACCGCACCGTCGGCCCGGACGAGGCGCCGCAGCCAGCCCGAGCGGGTCAGCGCGGTGCCGATCGGGACGCTCTCGTCGCGGCTGTCGGCGGCGAGGTGGGCGAGGACGCCCTCCGCGCGCCGCACCTCGGCCTCGCGCTCGTCCTCGGCCTGCGCGACGAGCCGGACCGAGAGCGCCGACCCGAGGAACTCGGCGGCCGTGCGCACCTCGTACGGCGGCTCGTGCGGTCCGGCGTAGTGGTGGCACGCGATGAGCCCCCACAGCCGGCCCTCCCGCAGGAGCGAGATCGACATCGACGCGCGCACGCCCATGTTGCGCAGGTACTCGAGGTGGATCGGCGAGACGCTGCGCAGCGTGGAGTACGTGAGGTCGAGCGGCGCGCCCGTGGTCGGCAGGAGCGCCGGCACGATCGGCTGGGGCGCGTAGTCCACGTCCGCGATGAGCCGGATCCAGTTCTTCTCGTACAGCGCCCGGGCCTGCGGCGGGATGTCCGACGCCGGGTAGTGCAGCCCGAGGAACGCGTTGAGGTCCTCGCGGCGCGCCTCGGCCACCACCTCGCCGTTGTACGCGGCGTCGAAGCGGTAGATCATCACGCGGTCGAACCCGGTGAGCTCGCGCACGTGCCGGGCGGCGTCGTCGTACAGCTCGTCGAGGGTCGCGGCACGCTCCAGGTCGCGCAGCGCGTGCCGCACGGCGAGGTAGGTGTTCGGGAACGTGAGGGGGCGCGCGCCCGCGGCCGTCTCGAGCTCGACGACGAGCACCGGCTCGGTCTCGGCCGCGTCCACGGGCAGCGGGGGCCGGTGGAGCACGGCGTCCACGGCGACGGGCGCCCCGTCCCAGCGGTCGAGGTCCAGCGTCACGGGGTTGCGCGTCGCGAGGTCGCCGACGTTGGCGGCGTGGTCGAGCACGCGGCGTGCCGGTTCCGCGCCCAGCGCGTCGGCGAGCGGTCGGCCGACCAGCTCCTCGGCCGGGACGCCCAGGTGCCGCGCGACGTTCGCCGACGCCTGGAGCAGCACGCCGTCGTGCTCGCGCACGACGAGCAGCACGCCGCGGGGCTGGATCATGCCGGGCACGTGGATGGGCTCGCGTGCGCAGTTGTCGAGGTCCACCGCCTCGCCGGGCGCCAGCAGCTCCGGCTCGTCGACCGTCCTGGTCACGTGGTCCTCCGTCCGGGTCGCCGCACACCGGCAGGGGTGCCGCGGTGCGGGTCGACGGACCACCTGGGCTCGAGGATCCTGGTCGAGTGCCCCAGGCTACCGCGCCCCGGGCTCCGAGCCCGAACCCTGCCCCGCGTCGCGGGGCCGCCGGGGCGGCGACGGGCACCGTGAGCGACGCCACGGAACTCCGCGGTAGCGTCGTTCGTCGGACGAGCGGGGCCCCGGACCGCCCGCCCGGCCCCGACGACCAGAAGGTGACCCATGAGCACGACGACCACCCCGATCCTGCGCGCCACCGGCCTCGCGGCCGGCTACGGAGGGCCCGACGTCGTGCACGGCATCGACCTCGACGTCGTCCCGGGCACCCCGCCGGTCGGGATCGTCGGCGAGTCGGGCGCCGGCAAGTCCACGGTCGTGCGGGCGCTCGTCGGGCTCGTGCGCCCGACCGCGGGCCACGTCACGTACGCCGGCCGCACCGTCACCAAGCTCTCGCGCCGGGACAAGAAGCAGTTCACCGCCGACGTGCGGCGCGTCTCGCAGGACGGCCTCGCCGGGATCGGGATCGACCCGCGCTGGACCGTCGACCGCACGCTGTCCGCGGCCCTCAAGGACGCCCGCAGGGCCGGGCGCCCGAGCGGCCGCTCCGTCGAGGACCTGCTCGGCGACGTCGCGCTCGAGCCGCGGTACGCCCCGCGCACGATCCACTCGCTCTCCGGCGGCGAGAAGCAGCGCGTCGCGCTCGCCGTCGCGCTCGCCACGCGCCCGCGCGCCCTCCTGCTCGACGAGCCGCTCACCGCCGTCGACCCGGCCATGCGCGGCGACGTCGTGCGTCGCCTCGGCGCCGCGACGGCCGAGCTCGGCACCGCGGTGCTGCTCGTCTCGCACGACCTCGAGCTCGTCGAGCGGATGTGCCCCACCGTGCACGTGCTCGCCGACGGGACGTTCGTCGCCTCCGGCGCGCTGCGCGACGTCTTCGCCGGGACCGCGCCGGGCGCCGACCACCCGGCCGTGCGGGGGCTCGCGGAGGCCGCACCGCTCGCCGTCCAGCGCTTCCGCTGACGCCTCGGCGAAACTCGTCGGCGACGCGTGTCGAAAACCCGGGGGCGCCGTCCGACGTCAGGGTGAACTCGCCTTCACGACACTAGGGTCGAGGAGGCACTCACCGAGGAGGAACGTCATGCGCGTCATGGTCATGATCACGGGCAACGGGGCCGACGAGGACAAGATCGCCCCCACCCAGGAGATGCTCGCCCAGATGGGCGCGTACAACGAGGAGCTCGTCAAGGCGGGCATCATGCTCGACGGCCAGGGCCTGCAGCCCACGGCCAAGGCCGCGCGCGTCGTGTTCCGCGGCGGCGAGACGTCCGTCGTCGACGGGCCGTTCACCGAGTCCAAGGAGATCGTCGCCGGGTACTGGATCTGGCAGGTCTCCTCGCTCGAGGAGGCCGTCGAGTGGGCCCGCAAGTGCCCCAGCGACCCGAACATGGGCCTGGAGGAGGTCCTCGAGATCCGGCCGATCTTCGAGGTCGAGGACTTCGGCGCCGAGTACACGCCCGAGCAGCGCGCGAAGGACGAGCGCCTCGCCGAGCAGATCCGCGCGCAGCAGGGCTCCTGAGCCCCTGCTCCGGGCAGGGGTATGACAGGGGTACGACGATGACCGACGTCTCCCGCACCGTCGAGGCCGTGTGGCGCATCGAGTCGCCGCGGCTCGTCGCGGGCCTCGCGCGGACCCTGCGCGACGTCGGCCTCGCCGAGGAGGTCGCCCAGGAGGCGTTCGTCGCCGCGCTCGAGCAGTGGCCCGAGCAGGGCGTCCCGGACAACCCCGGCGCGTGGCTGACGACCGTGGCGCGCCGCCGCGCCGTCGACCTGGTCCGCCGCGAGCGCACGCGCGACGAGAAGTACGCGCGGCTCGCGGCGGACCTCGCCGCGCCCGGTGCGCGGTCCGGCGGAGGGACGACGGCGGTCGCGCACCCGGGCGACGGCGGCGCGGTCCTCGTGGGGTCGGTCCCGGCCCCCGACGCGATCGTCGAGGACCCCGTGGGCGACGACCTGCTCGCGCTCGTGCTCGTCGCCTGTCACCCCGTGCTCCCGCGCGACTCCCGCGTCGCGCTCACCCTGCGCCTCGTGGGAGGACTGACGACGGACGAGATCGCGCGCGCGTTCCTCGTCCCCTCCGCGACGGTCGGGCAGCGCGTCTCGCGCGCGAAGCGGACGCTCGCCGAGGCGAACGTCCCGTTCGACGTCCCGCAGGCCGACGAGCTCGCCGCCCGCGTGCCCGCCGTGCTCGAGGTCGTGTACCTCGTCTTCACCGAGGGGTACGCCGCCACGTCGGGCGACGCGTGGGTACGGCGCGAGCTCGCCGACGACGCGATGCGGCTCGGGCGGGTGCTCGCCGGGCTGCTCCCGGGCGAGCCGGAGGTGCACGGGCTCGTCGCGCTCATGGAGCTCCAGGCGTCACGCTTCGCCGCGCGCACCGGGCCCGACGGCGAGCCCGTGCTGCTCCAGGACCAGGACCGTGCACGCTGGGACCGCCTCCTCGTCCGCCACGGCCTCGCCGCGCTCGACCGCGCGCTCGCGCTGGGCACCCGCGCCGGGAAGCCGCTCGGTCCCTACTCCCTCCAGGCCGCGATCGCCGCGTGCCACGCACGGGCCACGGCCTGGGCGGACACCGACTGGGAGGCGATCGTCGCCCTCTACGACGCGCTCGCGTCCGTCGCGCCCTCCCCCGTCGTCGAGCTCAACCGCGCCGTCGCCGTCGGCTACGCGGACGGTCCCGACGCCGCGCTCGTCGTGCTCGACGCCGTCGCGGACGACCCGCGCCTCGCCCGCCACCACCTCTACGGCGCCGTGCGCGGCGACCTGCTCACCCGGCTGGGACGGCACGCCGAGGCCGCGGACGTCCTCGAACGCGCCGCTGCCCTCGCCCCGACCCGCCACGAGCGCCAGCTCCTCCTGGAGCGCGCCGCCGCGGCGTCGTCGTCTGCCGACCCGCACCCCGCCCATGGTCGCGAGGTAGAACCTCCGGA
Organism: Cellulosimicrobium cellulans; assembly: GCF_024124905.1. Lineage (GTDB taxonomy): Bacteria > Actinomycetota > Actinomycetes > Actinomycetales > Cellulomonadaceae > Cellulosimicrobium > Cellulosimicrobium cellulans_G. The sequence continues at coordinate 36,581 of NZ_JAMXST010000006.1, read as the reverse complement.
CCCGAGGTAGAGCCCCGCGAGCTCTACCTCGCGACCGGCGGTTCGGTTCTATCTCGCGAGGGCGGACTCGATGGCGTCCTTCTCGTCGGGGGTGAGCGGGGGTGCCGCGAGCGCGGCGACGTTGTTCTCGAGCTGGCGCACGCTGCTCGCGCCGATGAGCGCGGACGTGACGCGGTCGTCGCGGAGCACCCAGGCGAGGGCGAGCTGGGCGAGGGTCTGGTCGCGGCCGGCGGCGATCTCGTTCAGCGCGCGAGCCTTCTCGAGGTACGCCTCGTCGAGGTTCTGCTCGGACAGGAACGGCGAGTCGGGGCGGGCGGCGCGCGATCCCTCGGGCGCGGAGCCGGAGAGGTAGCGGTCGGTGAGCAGGCCCTGCTGGAGCGGCGAGAACACGATCGTGCCGACGCCGAGGTCGCCCACGACGTCGAGCAGCGACTCGCTCTGGACGCCGTCGTACGGGTCCTCGTGCGCCGGGTCCTCGACGTGGCGGTTGAGCATCGAGTAGCTGGGCTGGTGGATGAGCAGCGGGGTGCCGAGGTCGGCGAGGATCGCGGCGGCCTCGCGCGTGCGGGACGGCGAGTAGTTCGACACGCCGACGTAGAGCGCCTTGCCCTGCTGGACGGCGTCGTGCAGCGCCCGCATGGACTCCTCGAGCGGGGTGCTCGGGTCCGGGCGGTGGTGGTAGAAGACGTCCACGTAGTCGAGGCCCGTGCGCGTCAGCGACTGGTCGAGCGAGGACAGGAGGTACTTGCGCGAGCCGCCGTCGCCGTACGGCCCGGGCCACATGTCGTACCCGGCCTTGGAGGAGATGACGAGCTCGTCGCGGTACGCGCCGAGGTCCTGCGCGAGGTGGCGGCCGAAGTTCTCCTCCGCGGAGCCGTACGGCGGGCCGTAGTTGTTGGCGAGGTCGAAGTGGGTGATCCCGAGGTCGAAGGCGCGGCGCAGCACGGCGCGCTGCGTCTCGAACGGGTTGACGTCGCCGAAGTTGTGCCACAGGCCGAGCGAGATCGCGGGCAGGTCGAGGCCGCTGCGCCCCGTCCGGCGGTAGGTCATGGTGTCGTAACGGTCGTCGGCGGCGACGTAGCGCGGGGCGAGAGGCATGGGTCCATTCTGCCTCCCGCGCCCTGGTGGCCGGGCCCAGACTCGTCCAGCAGGCGGGCCGGTCGTGTCGCACGACGTCTTAGGCTCGGGCTGCTCCGAGGACTGTGAGGAGCTGCAGGCGTTCCGCGGACCGGCTCCCAGGTGCTGCGGTGTAGACGAGCAGCGAGTGCGACTGCTCGGGATCGAGCAGGGTCTGGCAGCTGAGCTCGAGCGGTCCGACGAGTGGGTGGAGGTACCGCTTGACCTGGCGTGGACGCACGCCCACCTCGTGCCGGTCCCACACCGTGCGGAACTCCTCGCTGCGGTCGAGGAGAAGCCGGGCCAGGTGGGCAGCGCGCGACTGCGGCCCCCGCAGGGCGAGCACCCCACGCAGCCCCGACGCGTACATCCGGGAGTAGAAGGCGTGGTCTTCCGGGAAGTAGAGGTCACGCACCGACGCGTCGGTGAACCAGCGGTACCCGATGCTTCGCGAGGGGCCCGTGTACTGGCGAAGGTCGCCGACGAGCGCGACGCCGGGAGGCGTCTGCCACAGCGTCTCGCCGAGCTCGGTGACGATCTCTGCCGGTGTGTCTTCCAGGCGCTCGATGATCCGCAGCAGCCCGGGGTCCACGTGATCGCCGGCTGCCCCGGGCTCGGGCGGACGATGCCCGGCGAGCCGGAACAGGTGGTCGCGTTCCGCGCGCGACAGGTGCAGGCCCTGCGCGATCGAAGCGACCATCTGCTCCGAGGGCTGCGGGCCACGCTCTCGCTCGAGCCGGGAGTAGTAGTCCGTGGACATGTGGCACAGGCTCGCGACCTCCTCTCGCCGCAGCCCTTCGGTGCGGCGCCGCGACCCGCGCGGCAGACCCACGTCCTCGGGCTGCAGCACGGCGCGGCGAGTGCGCAGGAAGTCGGCGAGCCCCGCTCTGTCGATCATGGGTCCATCGTCACGTGCCTGGGGCTGCCGAGCCACGGATCATCAGGCCGTGGATAGCGTGCTGCGCCTGGGTGAACCTGGCCTGGGCCGTCCGCCGCGCGCCCGACCGCGTCCAGCAACGAGGAGTCTTCATGCCCCGCACGAGCCACGAGATCACCGTCCCCGACCTCACGGGTCGGCGCGCCGTCGTCACCGGCGCGAGCGACGGCGTCGGTCTCCAGATCGCGACCCGGCTCGCCGCCGCCGGGGCCGACGTCGTCATGCCGGTCCGCAACCCGCACAAGGGCGCGGCCGCGGCGGCGCGGATCCGAGCCGGACACCCCACAGCTCGCCTGACGCTGCGTGAGATGGACCTGTCCTCCCTCACCTCCGTGTCCTCGTTCTCGCAGACGCTGCTCGACGAGGGGCAGCCGATCCACCTGCTCGTCAACAACGCCGGCGTCATGACACCGCCCACACGGCAGGTCACCACCGACGAGTTCGAGCTGCAGTTCGGGACCAACCACCTCGGCCACTTCGCCCTCACCGGCCACCTCCTCCCGCTCCTGCGGACCGGGCAGGCCCGGGTGACGTCGCAGGCGAGCGTCGCCGCACGCAGCGGCAGGATCCGCTGGGACGACCTCCAGTGGCAGCAGGGCTACGACGGGATGGGCGCCTACCGGCAGTCGAAGATCTCCGTCGGGCTGTTCGCGCTCGAGCTCGACCGGCGCAGCACGGCACAGGACTGGGGCATCACGAGCAACGTCTCCCATCCCGGTGTCGCCCCGACGAGCCTGCTCGCAGCACGGCCCGAGCTCGCCCGTGACTCCGCGACACGTGGCCGACGCATGATCGAGTGGCTGTCCTCGCACGGACTGCTCGTCGGGACGACGCAGACGGCAGCCCTGCCCGCTCTCATGGCCGCGACGTCCCCCGACGCGAAGAGTGGTGCCTTCTACGGACCGCAGTGGCCGGGCAACGCCGGCGGACCGCCCGGGGAGCAGAAGCTCTGGGCCCCGCTACGCGACCCCGCGGGAGCCGCGCCCTCTGGTCCGTCTCGGAGGAGCTGACAGGCGTCACGTTCGATTGACCGGCGCACGGCGTCGGCCGAGCGTCGCTGCGCGTCGGGACGAGAGGGTGGTTCGGCGAGCACGAGCGCCCTGGCATCGTGACATGCGCCGGTCTAGGCCGAGTCCCGCACGACGAGTACGGGGTCGAAGATCCGCGACGTGACCCGCGGCTCGCCGGTCTCGACCTGCTCCAGCAGGAGGCGCGCCATCTCGGCCGCCATCTCCTCCACGGGCTGCCGCACCGTGGTCAGGGCCGGGCGCGTGAGCGTGCCGGCGGGGCTGTCGTCGAACCCCACGACGGCGACGTCGTCCGGCACCCGACGGCCCTGCTCGCGCAGCGCGTGGACCGCGCCCTGCGCCATGACGTCGTTCGAGACGAAGACGCCGTCGAGCCCCGGTGCGGCGCGCAGCAGCTCGAGCATCGCGGCCTCGCCGCTCTCGACCGTGAAGTTGCCCTCGACGCTCGGCACGTACGCGTGCCCCCGCCGCGCCATCGCGTCGCGGAAACCGTCGAGGCGGTCGCGGGCAGCGAGCACGTCGAGGGGCCCCGAGACGACGCCGACCGTCCGGCAGCCGCGGTCCAGCAGGTGGTGCGCGGCGAGCCGTGCGCCGTCGGCGTTCGCGACGTCGACGTAGCTCACCGGGAGGGGCCGCGGCGGCCGGGCGAAGAGCACCGTGGGTCTGCCCGTGGCCAGGAGCTGCTCGGGGAGCGGGTCGTCGGCGTGGGTGGAGACCAGGAGCGCGCCGTCGGCGTTGCCGAACCGGAGGTACGACACGACCTGCCGCCTCGCCTCGTCGCCGTCGGCGAGCATGAGCACGGGGTGGACGTCGTGGGGACGCAGGGACCGCACGAACGACCCCACGACGCGGCCGAAGAACGGGTCGGCGAGCAGGCGCGGGAGGTGCAGCCCGTCGTCGGGGGCCGGCTCGGCGCCGGAGACCACGACGGCGACCGTCCCCGTGCGGCGCGTGACGAGCGAGCGCGCGGCCCGGTTGGGCACGTAGCCCGTGGTCGCCACGGCCTCCAGGACGACCTCCTGGACGGCGGGCGCGACCTTGCGCTTGCCGTTGACGACGCGCGAGACCGTCGCGCGCGACACGCCGGCCACCCGGGCGACGTCGTCGAGCGTCGGCGCCCGGTGCTGCACGTCCTCGCTCACGCTCCCGACGATAGCAGGGGTAAGAGCGCTTTCCTGCCGCGGTCGGTCCTGCCCGCGCCCCGTGCTGGCGGGACATTTCTTACTGACCAGTTTGTCAGAGTTAGCGCCCGTTTTCGTGGCATTTATACCGTTATTCCCGTCGTCTCGAGAGGGTCCTGCGCTTGACAGCCCTCGCGAGCGGGTGAAAACTCGGGCCTCGGGTAAGAGCGCTCTCCCTGCTTCACACCTCAGCCGCGGCGCCGCGGCTGGGGGCACGGCTCGACGACGAACTGTGCCCCGGGTCGACGCCGACCTGGGGCGGACGGAGAGGTAGACGAACACGATGCGCACCACATCCCCCACCGCCCCCGGGCGGCCCCGCAGACGCCGAGCGGCTCGCGCCGCGCTCGCGACGCTGGCCTCCGGCGCCCTCGCGGGTGCGGCGCTGGTCGTGCCGGCGACGACCGCGAGCGCCGAGCCGGTGCTCCTGTCCCAGGGCAAGCCCGCCACCGCGTCGTCCGTCCAGGACGACTGGGCCGGGTACGCCGCGGGCAACGCCGTCGACGGCGACCTCGGCACGCGCTGGTCCAGCGCCTGGAGCGACCCCCAGTGGCTCCAGGTCGACCTGGAGCAGGACGCGAGCGTCGACCGTGTGGAGCTCGTCTGGGAGGGCGCCTACTCGTCGGCCTACCAGGTCCAGGTCTCCGACGACGCCTCCGCCTGGCGCACGCTCTACTCCACGACCCAGGGCGACGGCGGCACCGACGTGCTCGACGTCGACGGCGAGGGGCGGTACGTGCGCGTCCTGTCGACCGCCCGCCCGGGCGGCTACGGCCACTCGCTCTACGAGTTCCGCGTGTTCGGCGAGGCGGGCGGCTCGGGGCCGGTCGACCCGACCGACCCCGGTGACCCGACCGACCCGTTCCCCGACTACGTGCACCCCGGCCACCCGACGGTGCCGGTCAAGGACTCGGGGCCGAGCGTCGTCGAGGTCGTCGGCGGGAACGGCGACTGGGACCTCCAGGTGGACGGGCAGCCGTACACGGTGCGCGGGTTCACGTGGGGCGGCACGAGCGCCGAGGAGACCGGGCCGCGCATGCAGGGCCTCGCCGACATCAACGGCAACACGACCCGCACCTGGGGCACGGGCGCCGACTCGCGCGCCATCTTCGACGCCGCGGCCGCGCACGACGTCCGCGTCATCGCGGGCTTCTGGCTCATGCCCGGCGGCGGCCCGGGCTCGGGCGGCTGCATCGACTACCGCACCGACACGACGTACAAGAACGACACCAAGGCCGACATCCTGCGCTGGGTCCAGGAGTACAAGGACCACCCGGCCGTGCTCATGTGGAACATCGGCAACGAGGCGATCCTCGGCCTGCAGAACTGCTACTCCGGCACGGACCTCGAGGAGATCCGCAACGCCTACGCGTCGTTCGTCAACGAGGTGAGCGTCGCGATCCACGCGATCGACCCGAACCACCCGACGTCGAACACCGACGCGTGGACCGGCGCGTGGCCGTACATCCGCGACCACGCGCCCGACCTGGACCTGCTCTCCATCAACGCGTACGGCGACGTGTGCAGCATCGCCGCGGCGTGGGAGGCCGGGGACTACGGGAAGCCGTACGTCCTCACCGAGGGCGGCGCGGCCGGCGAGTGGGAGGTCCCCGACGACGTGAACGGCGTCCCGGACGAGCCCACCGACATCGAGAAGAGCCGCGCGCTGCCGCTGTCCTGGAAGTGCCTCATGGAGCACGAGGGCAAGGCGCTCGGCGCGACGTTCTTCCACTACGGCGTCGAGGGCGACTTCGGCGGGGTGTGGTTCAACGTCACGCCCGGCAACAACAAGCGCCTCGGCTACCACGCGATCGCCAAGACGTGGGGCGTCGACCTCACGGGCATGAACACGGCGCCGCGCATCACCGGCATGGCGATCCCGGGCTCGACGTCCGTGACCGCCGGCGCCACGCTGGACGTCGACCTCGCCGCGACCGACCCCGACGGCGACCCGATCAACTACGTCGCGTTCTTCAACAGCAAGTACATCGACGGCGCCGGCGGCCTCGCCTGGACCGAGCTCACGAGCACGGGCCCGGGGACGTTCTCGGTCACCGCGCCCTCGCGGCTCGGCGTGTGGAAGCTCTACGTGTGGGCCGAGGACGGGAAGGGGAACGTCGGGGTCGAGACGCGCTCGTTCCGCGTCGTGGCGCCGCCCGTCGCCGGGACGAACATCGCGGAGGGCAAGACCACGACGGCGTCGAGCTTCGACCCCTGGAACGGCAACTGGTCCCCCGGCCAGGCGACCGACGGCGACCAGAGCACGCGCTGGGCGAGCAGCTGGAACGACGACGAGTGGCTGACGGTCGACCTCGGCTCGGTCCAGGCGTTCCAGCACGTCCAGCTCGTCTGGGAGACGGCGTTCGGCAAGGCCTACCGGATCCAGACCTCGAACGACGGGCAGTCCTGGACGACGGTCCGCACGGTGACCGACGGCGACGGCGGGGTCGACAGCCTCGACGTCGCGGGTACCGGCCGCTACGTGCGGCTCCAGCTCGACGCGCGCGGCACCGCGTGGGGCTACTCCCTGTTCGAGCTCGGCGTCTACCAGCGCTGACACCCACAGACGTCCGGGTGGGGGCGGCGGCAACCGCCCCCACCCGGCACGGCGCCCGGTGACAGACGCCGGGCGTGCCCATCATCCGCGCAGCGTCGCGCGCTCCTGCCCGAGAGGCTCCGCAGCGCGCGACGACCTCGAAGGAGGAAGCATGCACGGCACGACACGCACCACCACGCTATCGCCTCCCCGGCACGGCATCCGCCGCCCCGGGACGCGCCGACGCCGGATCGCCGCGACGATGACCGGCGTCCTCGTCGCGTCGACCTCGGTGGTCGTCACGACGAGCGCCGCGGCCGCCCCGGACACCCTGCTCTCCCAGGGCGCGCTGACGGCGGCGTCGAGCTCCGAGTCCGGCGGCCTGGGGCCCCGGTTCGCGGTCGACGGCGACCGGTCCACCCGTTGGGCGAGCCAGCCGAGCGACGACCAGTGGCTCCGCGTCGACCTCGGCGAGCCGCACGACCTCGACCGCGTCGTCCTCGACTGGGAGGCCGCGTACGGCAAGGACTTCACGGTCCAGGTGTCGCAGGACGGGCAGTCCTGGACGACCGTCGCGACCGTCGTCGACGGGACGGGCGGCGTGCAGTCGTTCGACGTCGACGTGACGGGACGCTACGTCCAGGTCGTCGGCACCGAGCGCGGCACCCAGTACGGCTACTCGCTGTACGAGCTCCAGGTGTTCGGCGACGGCGACGCGCCGGACCCCGAGGAGCCGCCGGAGTGGGACGACGAGGTCACGCACCACGAGTTCCAGGCGAACTGCTCGTTCTCGCACTTCCTGCCCGACGACCCGATCGTCTTCCCGGGTCAGCCGGGGAAGTCGCACCTGCACACGTTCGTCGGCAACCGCGTGACCGACGCGTTCACGGTGCCCGAGGACCTGTTCGAGGACACCGAGTCGACCTGCACCGTCCCGCAGGACCACTCGTCCTACTGGTTCCCGGCGATCGAGAAGAACGGCGTCCCGATCGAGCCCGACATCCCCATGACGATCTACTACAAGTCGGGGATCGACGACTACACGAAGGTCAAGCCCTTCCCGCCCGGCCTGCGGTTCGTCGCGGGCGACATGATGGCGACGTACGACGAGTTCCGGACCGCGCCGGGCGCCGTCGAGGGCTGGGAGTGCGGCGACATCTCGAAGAGCTGGGACATCCCGGCGTACTGCCCCGAGGGCACCGAGCTCAACATCCGCTACCAGGCGCCGAGCTGCTGGGACGGCATGCACCTGTCCCCCGACGCCTCGGCGCACATGGGCCACGGCGCGCACATGGCGTACCCCGTGGACGGGCAGTGCCCCATGACGCACCCGATCGCGGTCCCGATGATCGAGTTCAAGATCGCGTGGCCCGTCAGCGGTGACATGTCCGACGTGCGGCTCGTCAGCGGCTCCGACCAGTCGTGGCACTACGACTTCATCAACGGCTGGGAGCCCGAGGTGCTGGAGCGCCTCGTGGAGCACTGCATCAACGGCGGGCTCCAGTGCAACCCCCGCGGGTACGACCTCTACAAGCCGCACCGCGGCACCGTGCTCGACGAGAACTACCAGCTCGTCGGCTGACACTCCACCGCCCGACGGGTGCGGCGTCGTCGACCACGACGGCGCCGCACCCGGGGCACGGCCGTGCCCCGGCACGGCCCACCGACCGAAGAAGGCAGGACCATGCACCTCCGAACCCCGGCCAGGCACCACCTGGCCTCCCTCGCCGCGGGCCTGACCGCGGCGTGCGTCGCGGCCCCGCTCGTGGCGGCCGCCGCGCCCGTCGCGGCCGCGGCGGAACCCGTCAACCTCTCCCAGGGCAAGCCCGCGACAGCATCGAGCGTGCAGGGCGACTACGCCGCCGCACGGGCCGTCGACGGCGACCTGAGCACCCGCTGGGGCAGCGAGTTCGCCGAGGGCCAGTGGCTCCAGGTGGACCTCGGCCAGGTCTCGACGCTCTCGTCCGTCGCCCTGAGCTGGGAGGGCGCCTACGGCAAGGGCTTCCGCATCGAGGCGTCCGACGACGGCACGACCTGGCGCACGCTGCGCACCGTCACCGACGGTGCCGGGGGGCAGCAGACGCTGCCCGTGTCCGGGACAGGGCGCTACGTGCGCCTGCTCGGCACCGAGCGCGGCACCGGCTACGGCTACTCGCTGTGGGAGCTCCAGGTGTTCGGCACGCCCGGGACCGACGGCGGGACGGTCGACCCGGGCGGGCCTGGCGACGACTGCACGACGAACGCCGCGCTCGGGAAGGCGGCGACGGCGTCGTCCACCGAGGGCGCGTACGCCGCGGGCCTCGCCGTGGACGGCAAGGCCGACACGCGCTGGAGCAGCGACTTCTCCGACGCGCAGTGGCTCCAGGTCGACCTGGGCGCGATCAAGCCCGTCTGCGGGATCGAGATCGACTGGGAGGGCGCCTACGGCAAGGGCTTCCGCGTCGAGACCTCCGACGACGGCACCCTGTGGCGCACGCTGCGCACCGTGACCGACGGGACCGGCGGCACGCAGGTTCTCGACGTCACCGGCTCGGGCCGCTACGTCCGGCTCGTCGGCACCGAGCGCGGGACCGGGTGGGGCTACTCGATCTGGGAGCTGCGCGTGCTGACCACGGCTGACGGGACACCGAACCCCGGCACGGGCGAGCCGATCGAGGGCGGCGGGGACCTCGGGCCGAACGTGCACGTGTTCGGCCCCGGTACCCCGGTCGACCAGATCCAGGCCGCCGTCGACGCGGCGTACGCCGCGCAGGAGGAGAGCCAGTTCGGTCTGCGCCGCGACCAGTTCCTCTTCGAGCCCGGCACCTACCCGGTGCACGTCAACGTCGGGTTCAACACCGCGGTCAACGGCCTCGGCAAGAACCCCGACGACGTGAACATCACCGGCGGCGTCTGGGCCGACGCGGAGTGGTTCGAGGGGAACGCGACGCAGAACTTCTGGCGCTCCATCGAGAACCTCGCCGTCACCCCGACCGGCGGCGACATGCGCTGGGCCGTCTCGCAGGCGGCGCCCATGCGTCGCATCCACGTCAAGGGCAACCTCATGCTGCACTCGTCGCGCTACGGGTGGGCGTCCGGCGGCTTCACTGCCGACTCGATCGTCGACGGCCAGGTGCGGGGCTACACCCAGCAGCAGTGGTACACGCGCGACTCGACGCTCACGGGCGGCTGGGACGGCACGCTGTGGAACATGGTGTTCTCCGGCACCGAGAACGCCCCGCCGACGACGTTCCCCGAGCCCGCCGTCACCACGCTCGACACCACGGGCACGATCCGCGAGAAGCCGTACCTCTACCTCGACGGCGACGACTACGCCGTCTTCGTCCCGTCGCTGCGCGAGGGCACGCGCGGCGCGACGTGGAAGAACGGCTCCACGCCCGGAACGTCGATCCCGCTCGACGACTTCTACGTCGCGCACCCGGGCGACACCGCCGAGCACATCAACGCCGCGCTCGACCAGGGCCTGCACCTCCTGCTCACGCCCGGCGTCTACGAGCTCGACGAGACGATCGAGGTGAACCGCGCCGACACGATCGTGCTCGGTCTCGGCTACGCCACGATCGTGCCCACCGCCGGGCAGACCGCGCTCCAGGTCGGCGACGTCGACGGCGTCCGCGTCGCGAGCCTCCTGTTCGACGCCGGGGCGACCGAGTCCCCGTCGATGCTCACCGTCGGCACCGAGGGATCGACCGCGGACCACGCGGACGACCCGATCTCGATCCACGACGTGTTCGTGCGCGTCGGCGGCGCCCACGCGGGCAAGGTGGAGAGCGCGATCGTCATCAACGCGGACGACACGATCGTCGACCACATCTGGTCGTGGCGCGGCGACCACGGCGAGGGCATCGGCTGGGACGTCAACACCGCCGACCACGGCCTCGTGGTCAACGGCGACGACGTCGACGGCTACGGGCTCTTCGTCGAGCACTACCAGCAGTACAACACCCTGTGGAACGGCGAGCGGGGGCGCACGATCTTCTACCAGAACGAGCTCCCCTACGACCCGCCGAACCAGGCCGCGTGGAACCACGACGGCATCCGCGGGTGGGCGGCGTACAAGGTCGCGGACCACGTGCAGCACCACGAGGCCTGGGGCCTGGGCTCCTACTGCGTGTTCACGTCCGACGCGTCGATCGTCTCCGACAACGGGTTCGAGGTCCCGGTCACCCCGGGCGTGCGGATGCACTCGCTGCTGACCGTCTCGCTCGGCGGGGTGGGCACGTACGAGCACGTCATCAACGGCGTCGGCCCCCGCGCCAGCGGCGTCGAGACCGTCCCGGCGAAGGTCGTCAGCTACCCGTAAGGGGAAGCCACGGCCCCGTGTCGGCCGCCCGGCGTCGGACCTGGGCGGCCGACAGCCGGGTACGCCCCTCCGGTCGCCCCGGCCCGGCACCTCCACGGATGTCCGTCGACCGGTCACCTCCGGCCCGACACCTCCGCGGAGGGTGGGGCGGGTCTACCATCCGCCGCTCGTTCCTCGCGGCTCCCGCCAGACCCGCCACGACCCGCCCCACCCTCCGCTCCGGCGTCGGCCCTCGCAGAAGGTCTCGCCTCAGGCGATCGGTCGGGCCCAGGCCCGCAGTGCTCCGGACGGGTCACGACGATCACCCCCACGACCCGGTGCAGGGGCCGAGTCGAGGGCGACGCGCCCACCCACCGACCGTCACAGCCGACGGCCGACGGCTCATGAGATGCGAGTTGTTGCCCCTCCACGGACGGAAGAGAGGGCAACAACTCGCATCTCGTCGTCGGTGCTGGGCCGGACCTTGCTGCGGTGAGCCGCGAGCCGCGAGCCGCGAGCCGCGAGCCGCGAGCCAGCCTCACCCCATTGCGGGAGGCGTGCGCCGACCACCCCGGCGCGTCGCGCTGACCCCGCACCACCGCGCTCCGTCGCGGCACGCACGTCCGCGTTCACCCTGGTGAGACGGACGGGGAGGTCGGGTGGAGCGAGGGGTGGGGCGGGTCGTGGCGGGTCTGGCGGGAGCCGCGAGGGACGAGCGGCGGATGGTAGACCCGCCCCGCCCCTCGCGGAACTCGACCGGAGGCGACCCAGCGACCCGACCAGAGGCGACCCGGAGCCCGGGACCAGGGCGCGGCGCGAGCCGGTGTCAGCGGGTCGGGGTCTCCACGACCTGGCCCGCCCAGGCGAACCCGCCGCCGAAGCCGAAGAGGAGCGCCGGGACGCCGGCGGGGATCTTGCCGGCGTGCCACCACTTGGAGAGCCCGAGCGGGATGGACGCGGCGGACGTGTTGCCGGACTCGACGATGTCGGTGACGACGATCTTGGACTCCAGCCCGAGCGACTTCGCGAGGGGCTCGATGATGCGCAGGTTCGCCTGGTGCGCGACGAGCACCTCGATGTCGTCGAGCGAGACGCCGGAGCGCTCCACGACGGAGCGCGCGCGGTCGGCGGCGCGCGTGATGGCCCACTTGAAGACGGCGCGGCCGTCCTGGGCGAACTTCTCCTGCGGCGCCTCGATGAGCACGGCGGGGGTGAGGTCGGGCTCGGAGCCCCAGGTCACGGGACCGACGCCGGGCTCGTCCGTCGCGCGCAGTACGGCGGCGCCCGCGCCGTCGGCGGTGAGGATGCACGTGCTGCGGTCGGTCCAGTCGGTGAACGCGGTGAGCTTCTCCGCACCGATGACGACGGCGGTGCGGGCGGAGCCCGCGCGGATCGCCTGGTCCGCGAGGCCGACGGAGTGGGCGAACCCGGAGCACGCGACGTTGACGTCGAGCACCGCGGGCCCGACGACGCCGCGCAGGTCGAGCTCGGACGCCTCCTCGGGCGTCGACTGCCCGGGCATGACGCCGGTGCGCAGGTGATAGGCGACGCGGCCGGCGGTGTTGGGCGAGCGGTCGGTCGCGGTGGCGGTGGCGACGATGACGAGGTCGACCTCGGCGGGGTCGACGCCCGCGTCGGCGAGCGCGTGGCGCGCGGCCGCGGTGGCCATGTCGGCGACGGTCGTGTCGTCGTCGGCGACGTGCCGCGTGACGATCCCCGTGCGCGAGCGGATCCACTCGTCGTTGGTCTCGACGAGCTGCGCGATGTCGTCGTTCGTCAGCGTCTTCTCGGGCTGGAAGTGACCGAGGCCGGCGATGCGCGACCCGGCCGCGCCGGTGGCGGGAGTGAGCATGAGGTCGATCATGTCACGCGCCGCCGCGCCCGAACGACCTCGTCGGGAGACCCGGACGGACCCCGCCGCGCACCGGGGCGGTGACATCTCGCCCACCATCCCCTACCCTGCACTTGAGATTTTCTTGACCAGAGAGGAGGGCTGCCATGACCGCATCGCGCGACGACCTCGACGGCCGCGACGGACCGGCCTCCGCCCCGCCGGTGGACGCCCCGAGCTGGGGCTCGGCCTCGGAGCCGGCGGCCGGGCTGACGGGCCTGCCCGGCAACCCGGGGTTCCTCAGCCCCGGGATCCCGGCGTTCGCCGTCCGCGACCGGCGCGGCCGCGCCGTCGTCGAGACCCCCCTCTCGCCCCGCGCGCAGTCGCGCTACCTGACCTGGCTGGTCCTCGGCTCGGGTGCGCTGGTGGCGGTCGTCGCCGGGGCCGCCCTCACACTGCTCGCCGGCCGCCTGCTCGGCGCGGGCGCCCTGCCGGGAGGCCGCCCGGCTCCGTGGTGGCTCGTGGTCGCGCTCGCCGTCGTCGCGCTCCCCGCGTGCGTCCTCCTGCTCGGCGTCCACACCGTCGCCCTCGGCGCAAGCGGGTCCGCCCGCGTCGCGTCGCGCCTGACGTGGGCCACCGCGCTCCTCGGCGTCGCCCTCGGGGTGGGTACCGTCGTCGGGCTGGACCTCGCCGACGTCGCGCACCCCCTCGCACGGGACCTCGAGTTCGAGCCGCTCCTCGCGCTCGCGTGCGTGGCCGTCGGGGCACTGGCGTGGGGCGTGGTCGCCGTCCTCGCGACGGCCGCGGCGCAGCTCGAGGCCCGAGCCGTCCAGGAGCGACTGCGCGCGCTGCGGCGTGACGGGGTCCGCACGCCGGGCTCGCTCGTCGACCGGCGGTACCTGGGTTCGTGGACCGACGACGGACGGCCGCGGTTCGACGCGACCGTCGCCTACGGACCACCGGGAGCGGAGCGGAGCGTCGAGGTCCTGCTCGTCGCGCCGCCGGACCGCGTGCCCCTGCCCGGCGCACCGGTCGTCGTCGTGCACGACGTGCAGGACGAACCGGACGCCGCCGATCTCCCGGCGCCGGGCCGTGGCGGTAGCGGCGGTGCCCCGGGCCGCTGGCTCGACGCCCTGGTGCTCGTCGAGCTCGACCAGTCGCGGACCGTGAGCTACGACCCCGACGTCGGCGCGTTCGCCCGGGACGAGTCCCCGAGCGTCTCGTGAACCGGGCGCGGCGCGCCCCGGACGCGCTGACAAGACCTCGCGTGCCGTAGCGTCGGGACGTCCCGCCGTCCCGACCTGGAGGAGCCGTCGTGTCCCGACCCCCGCTGCCGTCCCGTCTCGTCGAGCTGCTGCGCCGCCCGAACGCCGCCGTCATGGCGACCGTGCGGTCCGACGGCGCACCCGTCACCGCGGCGACGTGGTACGTCTGGGAGGACGACGGCCGCGTGCTCGTCAACCTCGACGAGTCGCGCGTGCGCCTCCGGCACCTGCGGAAGGACCCGCGCGTCTCGCTCACCGTGCTCGACGAGAACTGGTACACGCACGTGACGCTCGTCGGACGTGTCACGGAGCTGAGCCCCGACGAGGGCCTGGCCGACATCGACCGGATCTCTCGCCACTACACGGGGCACGAGTACGCGAACCGGCACAGCCCGCGCGTCAGCGCGTGGATCGAGGTCGAGCGCTGGTACGGCTGGGGCGAGGCGCGGTCCGCCGCCGGGGACGCCTAGCCGCACGGACCGTGAACCCCCGCGGGGTCCGCCCTCCGGGTGTCCCTCGCGTGCGCCTCGAGGCGCCGGTCCGGCGGATGATGGCTGTCATGTCGCAGACCTCAGGACCGAGGGACGTGGACCGGAACCGCCTGGTCGGCCTGGCATTCCGGATGCTCGGCACGGTCGCCGACGCCGAGGACGCCGTGCAGGAGGCGTTCGTCCGCTGGTACCGCCTCGACGACGCGGGTCGCGAGGCGGTGACGAACCGCGTGGGGTGGTTCGCGAGGACGACGAGCCGCGTGTGCCTGGACGTCCTGAAGAGCGCGCCGCGGCGCCACGACAGGTACGTCGGCCCGTGGCTGCCCGAGCCGGTGGCCGACGGGCGCTACGCCACCCCGACCCTCCAGGACGGCGACCCCGCCGAGCTCGCCGTGCGGTCGGAGTCCGTGAGCATGGCCCTGCTGACGGTGATGGAGTCGATGACGCCGGCGGAGCGCGTCGCGTTCGTCCTCCGCGACGTGTTCGACGTCCCCGTCGCCGAGGTCGCGGACGTGCTCGACCGCTCGCCGGGTGCCGTCCGCCAGCTCGCGTCGTCGGCGCGCGCTCGTATCGCAGCGGGCGGCGACGTGAGCGGCGTCCCCGACCCCTCGCTCACCGCCGCGTTCCAGCGCGCCGCCGTCACCGGCGACGTCGCCGAGCTGCTCAGGCTGCTGCACCCGGACGTGACCCTGCTCTCCGACGGCGGTGGCGTCGCGCGCGCGGCCCTCAACCCCGTGCGCGGAGCCGAGAAGGTCGCGCGGTTCGTCGTCGGGGTCCTGGCCCGTCAGGCGCCGACCACGCTCCGGCTGCGCGAGACCCCGTCCGGGGTCGTCCTCACCTTCGACCGGGACGGGGACACCAGCGGCGTCCTGGAGCTGGTCACCGACGGCGGCGCGGTGCGTGCGGTCCTCGTCCAGTGGAACCCCCACAAGCTGCGGACCTGGCGCCCCACCTGACACGGGACCGGGCAGCGTCGTCTATCTGGTGCACACCTCCACCCGAACAGGAGCACACCTATGCAGGCGATCATCGTGACCGACCCCGACGCCGGAACCGCAGGGATGGCGCTGACCGAGCAACCCGAGCCGCACGCGTCGGAGAACGACGTCGTCGTCCGCGTCCACGCCTCCGGCTTCACGCCCGGGGAGCTCACCTGGCCGGCGACGTGGACGGACCGTGCCGGGCGTGACCGTACGCCGAGCATCCCCGGACACGAGCTCGCCGGGGTCGTCACCGGCCTCGGTTACGGCACCACCGGCCTCGACGTCGGGCAGCGCGTGCTCGGGCTCGCCGACTGGACCAGGAACGGCACACTCGCCGAGTACGTCGCCGTCGAGGCCCGGAACCTCGCGCCGCTGCCGGCCGACGTCGACTTCGTGACCGCGGCGAGCCTGCCCGTCTCCGGCCTGACGGCCTGGCAGGGCCTGTTCGAGCACGGCCGCCTCCAGGCGGGGCAGACCGTCCTGGTGCACGGGGCCGCCGGCGGCGTCGGCTCCGTCGCGTCCCAGCTCGCGCGCGAGGCCGGGGCCTACGTCATCGGCACCGGCCGCACGGCCGACCGCGCGGCGGCGCTCGACCACGGCGCCCACGAGTTCGTCGATCTCGGTGCCGACGACCTCGCCGCCGTCGGACGCGTCAACCTGGTGTTCGACGTCATCGGCGGAGACGTCGCCGCCCGGTCCACCGACCTCGTCCAGGCCGGCGGCACCCTCGTGACGATCGCCGAGCCCCCGGCCCGGCAGCCCGAGGACGGCCGGTCGATCTTCTTCGTCGTCGAGCCGGACCGGGCCCAGCTCACCGAGATCGTCGCGCGCGTGCGCACCGGACGGCTCCGCACCACCATCGGCACGGTCCGCCCGCTCGCCGAGGCGCCCGACGCGCTCAACCCCGCCGAGCGGCCGACCGGCAAGACCATCATCACGATGGCGTGACGCAGAGCGTCCCGCAGCTCGTGCCGAGCCGTCAGGCGTCGTACCGGAACGCGTCCCAGGCGCCGAGCAGGTACTGGACGCCGAGCGCGCGGTCGTACAGGCCGTAGCCGGGGCGGGGCTTGTTCGTCGTGTTCTCGTCCCACAGGTGCCGGCCGTGGTCGGGGCGCACGTAGCCCTGGTAGCCCGCCTCGGCGTACGCGCGCATGATGCCCGTCGTGTCGACGCTGCCCTCGCACGCGCGGTGCGCGACCTCGGTGAAGTCGCCGTTCCCCAGGTGCTTGATGTTGCGCACGTGCGTGAAGTGGATGCGGTCCATGAACGTGCGCACGGCGTCGACCGCGTCCTGGTCGGGGTTCGCCGAGAAGCTGCCGAGGCACAGCGTCAGGCCGTGGTACGGGCTGTCGTGGAGGGACAGCACGCGCGCGAGGTCGTCCTTCGTCGACACGACGCGAGGCCAGCCGAACACGTCGTAGGGCGGGTCGTCGGGGTGCACGCCGAGCTTGACGTCGGCCTCCTCGCACGCGGGGATCACGGCGTCGAGGAAGTACCGGTAGTGGGCGTACATGTCCTCGCGCGTCACGCCCTCGTAGGCGGCGTCGAGCTCGGCGAAGCTCGCGAGCCGCTCGGGCTCCCAGCCGGGCAGCGTGAGGCCGTGCGTGTTCGCCTCCATGTCGGCGATGAGGCTCTGCGGCGAGAGCGCGTCCACGACGGCCCGCTCGAAGAACAGCGCGGTCGAGCCGTCGGGCAGCGGGCGCCACAGGTCGGTGCGCAGCCAGTCGAAGACGGGCATGAAGTTGTAGCAGACGACCTTCACCCCGGCCCGGCCCAGCCGGCGGATCGTCGTCACGTAGTTCTCGATCGCCTCGTCGCGGCTGCGCCCGAGGACGGTCCTGCCGAGCTTGATCGACTCGTGCACGTTGACGGACTCGACCACCTCGGCGTCGAAGGTCCGGGTGATCCCGCGCGCGCGGGCCTCGTCGCTCAGCCCGGTGATCGTCGCGACCTCGGCGTCGATCTCCGCCTGCTCCCACACCTCGCCGGCCTGCTTGCCGTGCAGGCTCCACACGATCGTCTCCACGCCGGGGACCTGGCGCACGTGGTCGAGCGTGACCGTGTCGTTCCCCTCCCCGTACCAGCGGAACCCCATCTTCACGGCGCAGCCTCCTCGTTCGTCGTGCCGGTCGTGCCGGTCGTGCTCGCGCCGACGGCCGCGGCGACGGCCCCGTCGGCGATCTCGTCCAGGCGCGCGTCCGGGACCGCGGGCAGCAGGCCGGGGAGGCGGACGAGCGCGCGGACGGCCGCCGCGTCGTCGGGCGCGCCCGCGACCACCGCGCCCAGCTCGTCGCCGCGCGGGTCGTCCACCGTGCGGCCCGCGCGCACCTCCGCGACGACGTACCCGGCCCACGCGGCGAGCGCCGCCACGACGCCCTGCGGCACCGGGGCGTCCGGGCGCGCCGCGAGGAGGTCGGCGAGCGTCGCGCCCCAGCGGAACGGGATCTTCTGCGTGCCGTCCGCCGCGACCTGTCGCGTCGTGTGCCCCGTCGCGGGGTTGGCGAACCGGTCGAGCAGCGTCTGCGCGTACGCGGCGAGGTCGACGCCGTCCGGCGCGTCGAGCGTCGCGAGCGCGTCGGCCTGGAGCGCCCGGGCGCCCGCGGCGAGCGCCGGGTCGGCGACGGCCTCGGCGATCGTCGTGTGCCCGGCGAGCGAGCCCGCGTACGCGAGGTAGGAGTGCGCCCCGTTGAGCAGGCGCAGCTTCGCGCGCTCGTAGGGCGCGACGTCGCGCGTGAGCGTCGCCCCGCCTCGCTCCCACGCGGGGCGCGGCCCGGCGAAGCGGTCCTCGATCACCCACTGGAGGAACTGCTCCGCCACGACCAGGCCCTCGTCGCGCGCGCCGAGCAGCGTCTCGACCTCGTCGCGCTGCGCGGGCGTCGTGGCCGGCACGATGCGGTCGACCATGCTGCACGGGAAGGTCACCGACGCGGCGAGCCAGGCGCGCAGCGCATCTCCCTCGGCGCCCGGGAGTGCGGCGTCGACCGCCTCGCCCACGAGCCGGGCGAGCACGTGCCCGTTGTCGGCGAGGTTGTCGCAGCTCAGCACGGTCAGGGGCGCTCCCCCGGCCCGACGCCGCGCCGCGAGCCCGCGCACGAGGAGCCCGACGGCGCTGGCCGCCGCGACGCCGTGGGCGTCCTCCCCCGCGGCGTCGCCCGGGACGCCCGCGCCCGGCGCGCCCCCGCCCGGAGAGCTCGTCGCCGCCTCCTCGCGGCGCAGCACCTCGAGGTCGCCCGCGACCGCGTCGACGTCGAGGTGACCGTCGGCCCGGCGCGCGTACCCCTTCTCGGTGACCGTGAGCGTCACGACGTGCGTCGTCGGTGCGGCGAGCGCCGCGAGGACGCGCGGCGTCTCCTCGGCCGGCCACGCGACGTCGGTCACCGACCCCACCACGCGCGGGGACGCGCCGTCGGGCCCGACGGTCAGCACGGTGTAGACCCCGTCCTGCGGTCGGAGCTGGTCGCGGACCGACGCGGAGCGCTGCGTCACGCCGAGGATGCCCCAGCAGGTCTCGCCCGTGGCGCGCACGGCATCCTCGGTGACGACCGCCTGGTGCGCACGGTGGAAGGCGCCGATCCCAAGATGGACGATCCCGACCTGCGTCGGGAGGACAGGCGCCGGCGGGAACGCGGGACGGGCGGCGCGGCGCAGACGCGGTCGCGCCGATCGCGCGGCGTCCGCCGGCGTCGCAGCGGACGACGTCGGGCCGGGTCGGCTCGGGACGTCGGTCGGGGCTGTCACGCGGCCTCCAGCGGGGTCTCGGGTCGGCGACGGTGTCACCGGATGGTCGGACCGGGGACGAGCCCCGGGGAGCAGGGAATGCGAACGATTGTAGTCACGGCGGATCTGGGTACTGAGGTCTCCGTACGCAGATGTCTGCAAACGTTCGCAGCGGGGTTCGCAGGACGGCGCGCGTGCCGACGGCGTCACCGCACCGGCGTCGGCACTCTGGGCCCCGCGAGGTCGGCCGGGCGGACGACCCGCCCGGTCGCGGCAGCCTCGCGGATCGCGCACAGGAGCCGGACGGTCTCCACGGCGTCGGCGGCGTCGACCGGTGGCGGTGCCGTGCCGTCCAGGGCCGCGAGCACCCGCTCCCACTGCACGCGGTGGCCGGCGTGCCCGATCGCGAGCGGGTCGGCCGCGCCGCCCGCCGAGGATCCCGACGTGGGCGCCGGGACGCCCGGCACGTCCCACCGGAGGACCTCGTCCTGCGCGAGCTCCACCGAGCCGCGCGACCCGTGGAGAGCGAGGGTCGCGGGGAAGCCCGGGGGCGTGGCCGTCGTCGTCGTGACGACGCCGAGCGCGCCCGACGCGAGGCGCAGCGTCGCCACGGTCGTGTCCTCGGCGAGGTCCCCCGGGGCCTCGCCGAGCACTCCCCCGCGCGCGAGCGTCCCGGCCTGCGCGGTGACCGACTCGACCGGCCCGCACAGCCAGCGCAGGAGGTCGACGTTGTGCACGCCCTGGTTCATGAGCGACCCGCCGCCCTCCGCCGTGGACGACCGCCACCGCGCCGCGGCGTAGTAGTCGTCGTCGCGGTACCAGGGCACGTGCGTCGCGACGAGGCGCAGCTCCCCGAGGGCGCCGTCGTCGAGCGCGCGCCGGAGCGCCTGGTGCGGGGGCTCGAAGCGGCGCTGCGAGACCATCGAGACGACCAGGCCCCGCTCGCGCGCCTCCCGCTCGACGCGGAGGGCGTCCTCGACGGTCACCGCGAGCGGCTTCTCCACGACGACGTGCCTGCCTGCCGCGAGCGCCGCGAGCGCGAGGCGCGCGTGGCTCCCGCTCGGCGTGCAGATCGCCACGACGTCGACGCCCTCGTGGCGGACCACCTCGTCCGGCGCCACGTGCGCCGCCGGTCCGGCCGGCGTCACGTCGTCGTCGAGCACCGCGCCCCCGGAGTACGCGACGAGCCGCGCCCGCGGCGCCAGATCACGCAGCGCCCGCGCGTGCAGCACGCCGATGCTGCCCATCCCGACGATCCCGACGCCGACGACGGGTCCGGCGTCCTCCGGAGCCGACCGCACGGACGCGCTCACTCGGCGACGTGGCTGGCGCCGAGCAGGTCGCGCAGCCGCTCGGCGGCACCCGTGAACCGGGGGTCGACGAGCGTCGTGCCGTAGTCGCGCTCGTCGGGCAGGCCGGGCTCGAGGGTCTCGACGATCCGTCCGGGGCGCGGGCTCATGACGACGATCCGGCTCCCGAGGAACACCGCCTCGGGCACCGAGTGCGTGACGAGCACGATGGTCGTGCCGGTCTCGCGCCAGATGCGGTTCATCTCGATGTTCATCTGCTCGCGCGTGAGCGCGTCGAGCGCGCCGAACGGCTCGTCCATGAGCAGGACGCGCGGCTCGTGCAGCAGGGCCCGGCACAGCGCGACGCGCTGCTGCATGCCGCCGGACAGCTCGTGCGGCAGCGCCTTCTCGAAGCCCGTGAGCCCGGTCAGGGCGATGAGCGCGTCCGCACGCTCCTGCGCCCGGCGCTTGTCCATTCCCCGCATCTCCGCCTGGAGCAGGATGTTCTTGCGCACCCCGCGCCACTCGAGCAGCGCCGAGCGCTGGAACGCGAACCCGATCTCGCGCTGCGGGCGCGTGACGGGCTGCCCGTACAGGCGCACCTCGCCCTCGGTGTAGGCCGTGAGGCCTGCGACGATCTTCAGCAGCGTCGACTTGCCGCAGCCGGACGGCCCGACGATCGTGACGAACTCGCCCGGCTGGACGCTCAGGGAGACGTCGTCGAGCGCCACGGTCTCGGACCGCTTCGACGTGAAGCGCATCGTGAGGTCGCGGACCTCGATGATGGGGTCGGCGCCGACCGCGTCGACGGGGGCGGTGAGCTCGGTCGCGGTCACAGGTCCGCCCCGAACGCGCCGTCCCAGAAGTCGGTCGGGGTCGTGCCGCCGTCGAAGTCCGTGTTCTCGGACAGGAACGTCAGGGTGTCCGTCCACTGCTCCTCGGTGTTCACGCCGGGGGCGGGGGCGTCCTCGAGGTTCAGCAGGTCGATCGTCGCGGCGAGCTGGGCCGCCAGCACCGCCTCGTCGGGCGCCTGCTCGGCGCCCGCGGCCATGGCCGCGACCGCCGCGTCCGGGTCCTCGGACGCCGCGAGGAACGCCCGCGACGTCGCGCGCACCATCGCCTCGACGAGCTCCGGGTCGTCCGCGATGAGCTTCTCGTTGGCCACCAGGCCGGTACCGAGCAGGTTCATGCCGAAGTCCGCGAAGGGCAGCGCGTCGACCTCCTCGCCGGTCTGGTTCTCGATCGTCGGCGCCTGGTCGTGGTGGAACCCCTGGATCGCGTCGACCTTGCCCTCGATGAGCGCGGCGATCTTGCCCGCGGCGTCGACGTTGACCACGGTCACGTCGGCCGGGTCGACGCCGTTGAGCTCCAGCCAGGCCGGGAACGTCCCGTACATCGCGTCGCCCGGCGTGCCGCCGACCGTCTTGCCCACCAGGTCGGCGGGCTCGGTGATGCCCTGCTCGGCGAAGAACTCCACCGAGCTGGGCCCGGTCTGGAGGAACACGCCCACGCTGCGCACCGGCATGCCCGAGCTGATGGCGTTCGCGAGCGGTGGCGTGTCGGCCCAGCCGAAGTCGGTGTTGCGCTGCGCGACCTGCTGGACCGTGTTCCCCGACCCGTTGCCCGGCTGGATCGTGAGGTCGATGCCCTCCTCCTCGAAGATGCCCTGCTCGACGCCGTAGTAGAACGGTGCGTGCTCGCCGTAGGGCACCCAGTTGAGGGTGACGGTGACCTCGGTGAGGCCGCCCTCGCCCTCCGCGGGCCCGGACGGGTCGGCCGACTGCCCGCAGGCCGCCGTCCCCGCCACCACGACGCCGGCCGCGGCCAGCGAGACTGTCAGACGTGCACCACGCATGGGAAGACTCCTTCTGCTCGCGCCGCCTCGTCGTCGAGGCGGCGAACTCTGGGGTGGGTCAGGGGCGTGTCAGGAGGACGCGAGGACGAGGTTCCCGCGCCGCGACGCGTGCCACGGGATGAGGAGCCGCTCCAGCAGCTCGACGAGGAGGAACAGCACGACGCCGATGAGCGACATGAGGATGAGGTCGGCGAACAGGAGCGGCGCGTCGAGGTTGCCGCTCGCGAGGAGCAGCACGTACCCGAGGCCGCGGTCGGCGCCGACGAACTCGCCGACGACCGCCCCCACCACCGCGAGCGTGACGGCGACCTTGAGCCCGGACATGAGCTGGGGCAGCGACCCCGGGAAGCGGATCTTGCGGAAGGTCTTCCAGCGCGACGCGCCCATGGTCGCCGACATCTCCAGCAGCTCCGGGTCGATCGACCGCAGCCCGGCGACGGCCGAGACCACGACCGGGAAGAACGCGATGAGCACCGCGAGGATGATCTTGGGGGCGGCGCCGAACCCGAACCAGACCACGAGGATCGGAGCGATCGCGATCTTGGGGATCACCTGGGCGAAGAGGATGAGCGGGTACAGCGACTTCTCGGCCGTCGGCGAGTAGACGAGCAGGACCGCCGTCGCGACGCCGATCACGGAGGCGAGCACGAACCCGACGACCGTCTCCATCGTGGTCACCCAGGTGTGCTCGGCGAGCATGGCCCAGTCCTCGACCATCGTGTCCCAGACGGCTCCCGGCGACGGGACCAGGTACGCCGGCACGAGCTCGCGCCACGCGACGAACCACCACACGGCGAACAGCGCGAGCAGCACCAGCGCGGGGCGCCAGGCCGCCGAGGCGACCGCCGCCACCCGGCTGCCGGCCGACGTCGTGCCGCGCGTGCGCGGGCCGGGGCGCCGGGCCGCCCCGACGGGCGGGCGTGCCTCCTGGCTGGCCGGTCGCACTTCCTGGGCAGTCGTCATCGTGCGGTCCTCCATGGTCGTGGTCCTGGTCGTGGGTGGGGTGCCCGGGCGGGGAGCGTCGGTCATCGGAAGGGCACCGCCTCGGCGTCGAGGATCGTGGTGAACGCCTCCCAGGCCTCGGTGAACAGCTCCGGCCCGGAGAACCCGCCGAGGCTGTGGGCGTCGCTCAGGTGCGGCTCGAGCGAGAAGAACCCGTCGAAGCCGTCGTCGCGCAGGGCCCGCACGGTCTCCGGGACCTCACCGTCACCGCGCCCGGCGGGCACGACGGCGCCCGTCGCCGCGAGCGCGTCCTTCACCTGGACGTACTCCAGGTACGGGCGCAGCAGCGCGTAGCCGTCGGTGAAGGGCCGCACGCCCACCTGGACGAAGTTCGCCGAGTCCCACGCGAGCGCCAGGTGCGGCGAGCCCACCGACTCCACGACGTCCAGGCAGCGCTCGGGCACGTCCCCGTAGATGTCCTTCTCGTTCTCGTGGACCAGCACGACGCCGGCCGCGCGCGCCACCTCGGCGAGCGCCGCCATCCGGCGCAGGACGACGTCGCGCCACGACGCCGGGTCGGTCCCGGGGCGGACGAAGAACGAGAACACGCGCACGTACGGGGCCTCGAGCTCCTGTGCGACGCGGGCGGCGTGCCGCATCCGGTCGAGGTGGGGCTCGAAGTCCTCGTCGACGAAGATCTTGCCGACGGGAGACCCGATGCTGGAGACGCGGAGGTCGTGCGTGCGCAGGAGGCTTGCGACGCGCTCCCGCTGGTCGCCGTCGAGGTCGAGCACGTTCGTCCCCCACGCGCTGCGGAGCTCGACGAACCCCAGCCCGAGCTCGGAGGCGACGACGCACTGCGTCTTGACGTCGGGCGATATCTCGTCGGCGAAGCCCGAGAGCGTCCACATCGTGCCGCCCTCCCTTCTGCTCGTGGCTCCCGGGCGACGACGCGGCCGGCACCGTGCGGCCACCGGGGCGCAGCCTCCGGCCCGGGGAGGGGCTCGTGCGGAGGGCGGCGCGGGGCCGGTGAGGCGAGGACGCGGGGTCGTACGGGACGGTGGTCGAGGTCCTGCGCACGGAGCTCGTTCTCCGTGCGCCTGGCATGGACAGTAGGTGCGGGCCATGGCACGGACAACGAGTTGCCATTTGTTGCACCTGACAGCGCTGGACGAGCGACCGCGGCACCAGGCGCACCGGACCGCGGGTGCCGGGTCGTGCGCGGGCACGAGGCGCGCGGGAGGGCGTGGTTGCCGTCGGTTGCCACCGGTCGGCGTCGCCGGGCGACGCCCGGCGACGGTTCCGTGACGGGGCCGTCGACGGCTGCCCGGCCGCGTCGGCGCGGTCCGGGCAGGGCGCGCGGAGGGCGCGCCGGCGCGTCAGGTGCCGGGGTCCGCCGGAGTGCCGAGGTCGAGCGCGACGAGCCGGAAGCCCGCCGACCGGACGGCCCGCAGGACCTCCCCGCGCAAGGGCTCGGCCGCCACGACCGGCAGCTCCGTGTGGGGAGCCTCGACCCGGGCGAGGTCGCCGTGGTGGTGGACCCGCAGGTCCTCCAGGCCGAGGCGGCGCAGCTCGCTCTCGGCCGCCTCGACCTGGACGGCGGCCTCGCCGTCACGGGCGCGGTCGACGGCGAGGTCGACCGACGGCGCCTGATCGGTGCGGCTCATCGACGCCGTCCGGCGGGCACGACCGGGACGGCACCGGAGGGTCGAGGTCCAGGCCGCCGACGTGCCGCCGTCGGGCGCAGGGACGCGTTCGCACGCGAGATCACGGAGCCATTGGAGGATGCCGTTCGGGGCCCGTCAAGGAGTTGCCGTCGGTTGCCGTGGGTTGCCACGAGACCTGCGGTCGGGCGGCGCGAGGGGCGGCACGAGGCGGCCACGGCGTGCGTATCGGCTGGTCACGGGGCACGGCCGCGACACGAGGGTGACAACCGGTTGTTGTCCGGCGCTGTCACGCCCGTTACAGTCCGACCGCATGACCTCAGCCGGCAATGGTGCCAGCCCGACGATCTACGACGTCGCCCAGGCGGCCGGCGTCGCCCCCTCGACCGTGTCACGGACGTTCTCGCGTCCCGGCCGCGTCAACGCGCAGACCGCGGAGCGGATCCGCCAGGTCGCCAACGAGCTCGGGTACCGGACGAACCCGCTGGCCCGCGGCCTGCCGAGCGGCCGGACCTCGCTGCTCGCGATCGTCGTGGCCGACGTGACCAACCCCTTCTTCTTCGAGATCATCCGCGGCGCGGAGAAGACGGCCCGCGACGCCGGGTACACGCTGCTCATGGTCGACGCCCACGAGTCCGACGAGGCGGAGCGCCGCGCGCTCGACCGGACGCTGCCCCTCGTGGAAGGTCTGATCCTCGCGACCTCCCGGCTCTCGGACTCCTCGATCCGGGTCGCCGCGAAGCAGCGGCCCACCGTCGTCATGAACCGGCACATGACCGACGTCCCGAGCGTCCTGACGGACAACGCCCAGGGCATGCGCAGCGCCGTCGAGCACCTGGCCGGGCTCGGGCACACGAGCCTCGCCTACGTCGCGGGGCCCGAGGCGTCGTGGGCCGACGGGATGCGCTGGCGAGCGTTCCGCGAGGCGACACGCGAGACCGACGTGCAGGCGCGGCGGATCGGCCCGTTCGCGCCGACCCTCGCCGGCGGGCTCTCCGCGGCCAAGTCGCTCGTCAAGCACCCCGCCACGGCGGCCGTCGCGTACAACGACCTCATCGCGATCGGCGCGATGCGCGGCCTGCGCCGGCTCGGGGTCGAGGTGCCGCGCGACCTGAGCATCGTCGGGTTCGACAACATCTTCGGCTCGGACTTCTGCACCCCGCCGCTCACGACCGTCGCCGCACCGCTGCGCCACTTCGGGTCGTTCGCGGTCCAGCGGCTCCTGGCCCAGCTCCGCACGTCGCCCGCGCCGGCCGCCGGGCCCACGCTGCTCCCGGCGAAGCTCGTCGAGCGCGGCTCGACCGGCCGCCCGGCCTGACCGTACCCGCCCGCGGTGCGGCCGCCGCCGGGCCGGGCAACAAGTGGCAACTCGTTGCCCGGACGTCGTGCGCGCCCGGATAGTGACGGCACAGCGCACCGATGCGCGCCCTGTGCGCAGTCCGACGCACGGTCCTCGACGGAGAGGCAGGCTGATGGAACACCCCTCGACCGACGCACCACCCCCGCACGGCACGCCCCGGCCCCGCCGCAGAAGACGGCGTGCCCTCGTGGCCGCGCTCGCCGCCCTGGCCGTGCCGTCCGGCGTCCTCACGGCC
Organism: Cellulosimicrobium cellulans; assembly: GCF_024124905.1. Lineage (GTDB taxonomy): Bacteria > Actinomycetota > Actinomycetes > Actinomycetales > Cellulomonadaceae > Cellulosimicrobium > Cellulosimicrobium cellulans_G. Next base: position 9,869 of record NZ_JAMXST010000006.1, on the reverse strand, counting down.
CAGGCCGCGGTGCCGACCGCCGCACCCGCCGTGGCACCCGCCGCGACGCAGGCGGACATCCGCCCGCAGGAGCCCGGCGTGACCCTGCGCGTCTTCGACGTCCAGGTCATCCTCGACGACTACTGCACGCTCAAGCCCGGGCAGACGCCCAACGTCGACAAGATCATGCCGACCATCGACTGGACCACGGCGGCCGACTTCGGCCTCACGGACAAGTTCGTCACCGAGGTGACGGGGTACCTGAACGTCCCCGAGGCCGGCACGTACGACTTCCGGATCACGAACGACGACGGCGCGCGACTGCTGCTCGACGACGAGCTCGTCGTCGACCACCCGGGCCGTCACGGCGCGACGTCCAAGGAGGGGTCGATCCAGCTCGACGCGGGCTACCGCGCGCTGCGCATCGACCACTTCGACGGCGAGTTCGACCAGCGGCTCAAGCTCGAGTGGCGGCCGCCGGGCGCCTCGGGCTACGTGCTCGTCCCGAACTCCGTGCTGAGCACCGACGCCGACGTCACGCGCGTCACGTCGCCCGGCCGCAAGGAGTGCGAGGGCATCACCGAGGCACCGGGCGACGGCCTGCCGCTCACCGAGGTGCACCCCGACTACACGCTCACCGACCTGCGCCCCGAGGGCTTCCAGCCGCAGGTGACGGGCATGGACTGGCTGCCCGACGGCCGTCTGGCCATCTCCACGTGGGGCGGCGACCGGCTCACGCAGCGCGGCGAGGTCTACCTGATCGACCACGTCCAGGGCGACACCGGCGCGGACGACGTGACCTACACGAAGGTCGCCGAGGGCCTGACGGAGCCGATGGGCCTCAAGTACGTCGACGGCACGATCTACGTGTCCGAGAAGGACGGCCTCACGGCGCTCGTCGACACCGACGGCGACGAGGTCGCCGACGAGTACGACACGTTCGCGACCTGGCCGTTCGGCGGCAACTACCACGAGTTCGCGTTCGGTCTCCTCTACGAGGACGGCTACTTCTACGTCACCACCGGCATCGCCATGGTGCCGGGCGGCAACTCGCTCGACCCGCAGCTCGCGGAGAACCGCGGCTCGGTCATGAAGATCAGCAAGGAGACCGGCGAGGTCGAGTACGTCGCGGGCGGCCTGCGCACCCCGAACGGGCTGGGCTGGGGTACCGACGGCGCGATGTACGTCACCGACAACCAGGGCGTCCGCATCCCGACGTCCAAGCTGGTGCGCGTCGAGGAGGGCGCGTTCTACAACCACTTCACCAACCCCGACGGCCCCTACGACGACCAGCCCGTCACCGAGCCGGTCCTGTGGATGCCGCACAGCGAGATCTCGAACTCGCCGAGCAACCCGGTCGTGCTCACCGAGGGCGTGTTCGCCGGGCAGCTCGCGATCGGCGACGTGACGTACGGCGGCCTGCAGCGCGCCTACCTCGAGGACGTCGCGGGCCAGGAGCAGGGCGCCGTCTTCCGCATGACGCAGGGCCTCGAGTCGGGCGTCAGCCGGACGAGCGTCGGCCCCGACGGCGCGATCTACGTCGGCGGCATCGGCTGGTCGGGCAACTGGGGCCAGGCGGGCAAGCTCTCGTACGGGCTGCAGAAGCTCACGTACGACGGCAACGACGCGTTCGACATGCTCGCGATGCGCGCCGTCGAGGGCGGGTTCGAGATCGAGTACACGCAGCCGCTCTCCGAGGAGACGGCGCAGGACCTCGCGTCGAAGTACACCGCCGCGCAGTGGCGCTACGTCGCGACCCCGCAGTACGGCGGCCCGAAGGTCGACGAGGAGGACCTCGACGTCGCCTCCGCGACCGTGTCGGAGGACCGCAAGACCGTCACGCTCCAGATCGACGGGCTGAAGCCCGGGCGGGTCGTGAACGTCCACTCCCCGCGCCCCTTCGCGTCCGAGACCGGCCAGGAGCTGTGGAGCACCGAGGCCTGGTACACCCTCACCCGCCTGCCCGACGGCTCCGTCGCCCCGCCGGTCTACGAGGCCGAGGCCGCGGACATCAGCGGCGGCGCCGGGTGGAACAGCAACCACGCCGGCTACTCGGGCTCCGGGTTCGTCGACCGCAACTGGGAGCCGGGCGCCCAGACGACGTTCGCCGTCCGCACCGAGGAGGCCGGCCTGCACGACCTCGCGATCCGCTACGCCAACGGCCAGAACAGCGACCCCGCGCCGCTGCCGAGGAACCTGAGCCTCTACGTCAACGGCGAGAAGCTCAAGCAGGTCTGGTTCGACAGCACCGTGGCGTGGTCCACCTGGGCCACCCAGGTCGAGACCGTGCCGCTGCGCGCGGGCGCCAACACCATCACGATCCGGCACGACGACGACGACATCGGGCACGTCAACCTCGACAGCCTCACCGTCACCCCGACCGAGCGCATCACGCTGTTCGACGGCGACGACCTCGACCAGTGGGCGGCCGTCAACGGCGGCGGTCCCGCAACGTGGCCGATCGCCGACGGCTCCGTCGAGTCGTTCGGCGGCGACATCCGCACCCAGGAGAAGTTCGACGACTTCCGGATGCACGTCGAGTGGTACCAGCCCGAGCACGCGCCCGACGTCACGGGCCAGGCGCGCGGCAACAGCGGCGTCTACATCCAGGAGCGGTACGAGGTGCAGGTTCTCGAGTCCTTCGGCATCGACCCGCCGCGGAACGACCACGCCGGGGCGATCTACCTCCAGAGGGCTCCCGACGTGAACGCGGCGACGCCGATGGGCACGTGGCAGACGTACGACATCACGTTCCGCGGAGCCCGCTTCGGCCCCGACGGCACGAAGACCGAGGACGCGCGGCTCACGCTCGTGTGGAACGGGCAGGTCGTGCACGACGACGTCGCCGTCACCGGCAAGACCGGCAACGGCCGGGCGGAGGGACCGACGTCGGGGTACATCAAGCTCCAGGACCACGGCGACCCCGGCCTCAACCCCCGGTTCCGCAACATCTGGATCGAGCGCCTCTCCAGCGTCGAGGAGCCCGGCCAGGAGGAGGTCGCGATCACCGCGACCGCCGAGGTCCGGTGCCTCGCGGGCACGCCGTACGTCGCGGTCCGCGCGCTCAACGAGGACACCGTCCCGCTGGACGTCGTCCTCGACACGCCGTACGGGTCCAAGACGTTCACGGACGTCGCTCCCGGCAAGAACGCCTACCAGTCGTTCGCCGTCCGGGGCGTGGAGGACCCGACGGCCGGATCCGTGACCGTCACCGCCCGTCCGTCCGACACCTCCGACGAGCGGGAGACCGTCGCGACCCCGGAGCACGGCCAGCCGTCCTGCGGCTGACCGGCCCGCTCCGGTCCCGGGGCCGTCCCGCGCGCCACTCGGCGCGCGAGGCGGCCCCGTCTCGGTCGTGCGCCATGGAACCCCGGTGGCGCGCGAGATAGCGGCTCCCGTCGCGAGGTAGAGCCCGGCGAGCTCTACGCCGAGACCGGAGGCTCTATCTCGCGGGGGCGAGGGTCGTGGAGTCGCGCACCATGAGCTCGACGGGGAGGACGTCGTCGGGCGCCGTCGCGGGCTCCGGCGACCCGTCGGCGTCGGCGACGGCCCCGCGACGCGTGCCGAGCGCCGCGACCAGGCGGTCGACGGCGCGGGCACCGAGGCGCGCGAGGTCGGTGCGGACCGTGGTGAGCGGGGGCGACGCGAGGGTCGCGACGAACGTGTCGTCGAACCCGACGACGCTGAGGTCACGCGGCACGTCGACGCCGCGCTCCCGGAGTCGCGCGACGAGGCCGAGGGCGACGAGGTCGTTGTAGGCGAGGACCGCCGTCGCCCCCGACGCGACGACGAGGTCGGCGGCCGCACGACCGCCCTCGACACGGGGGCGGAACGACCCCACGGTGACGGTCTCGACGTCGGGGTAGCGCTCGCGGACGGCGTCGAGCCCGGCGCGGCGGCGCGCGTCGGACCACGACCGGTCGGGCCCGCCGACGTACGCGACGCGGCGGTGCCCGAGCGCCCGCAGGTGCTCGACGGCGAGGACGACGCCGTGCGCGTCGTCCGAGGAGACGGAGGGCACGCCGTCGTGCCGGAGGTTGACGAGGACGACGGGGACCCCCCGCGCGGCGTCCAGGTCGGCCTCGGCGGCGCGCGGAGAGCACAGCACGAGCCCGTCCGTCTGGGACCGCAGCCCGGTCACGAGCTCGGTCTCGAGCGCGGGGTCCTCCCCCGCGTCGACGACGAACACGGCGTGGCCCGTCTGGCGCGCCCGCGCCTGCACGCCCTTGGTCACAGACGCGAAGTACGGGTTCTCCAGGTCGGGCACGACGAGACCGAGGGCCCCGGTGCGACCGGCACGCAGCCCGCTCGCGGCGCGGTTGGGCCGGTACCCGAGGCGGTGGGCGACGGCGACGACGCGGTCGCGCGTCTCCGGGGCGACGCGCTCGGGCTCGGCGAGGGCGCGGGAGACCGTGGAGATCGACACCCCGCTCTCGCGGGCGACGTCACGGACGGTGACCACGGCTGCCTCCTCGGCGCTCGGGGCCCCGCGGGGAGACTCGGGGCTGCGAACGATTGTAGCGGCCCCGCGGCTTTCGCTCCGAGAGATCCCGTGGCGTACGATGCAAACGTTCGCAACGATGCCTCTGGAGGAACCCGTGACGAGCACGGCCCACCTGGACCCGACCACCGCGACGGCGCCGTGGTCCCTGCACCCCGACCGCGCGCTCCCCGCCGACCCCGTGCTCCGACCGCTCGCCCGCGAGGTCTACGCGGCGACGCGTGACCTCCCGATCGTCTCCATGCACGGGCACGTCGACGCCGCGCTGCTCGCCGACGACACCCCGTTCGGCGACCCTGCCGCGCTGTTCGTCACGCCCGACCACTACCTCGTGCGCATGCTCGTCGCGCAGAGCACGTCGCCGCACGGCGCGCCGGGCGTGCGCGGCGTCCAGGACCTCGGCGTCGCGCCCGTGCCCGGCGCTCCCGACGGCACCGCGCCCGCCGAGACGGACCCGCGCGAGATCTGGCGCCGGTTCTGCGCGGGCTGGCACCTGTTCCGCGGCACCCCGACGCGCTACTGGACCGAGCACGCGCTCGTCGAGGTCTTCGGCGCCCCGGTGCGCCCGTCGGCACAGACCGCCGACGCGCTCTACGACCACCTGGTCGACCGCCTCGCGCGACCCGAGTTCCGACCGCGCGCGCTCTTCGAGCAGTTCGGCCTCGAGCTCCTCGCGACGACCGACCCCGCGCAGTCCCCGCTCGCCGACCACGCGCGCCTCGCCGCGGACGGTTGGGGCGAGCGCGTCGTGCCGACGTTCCGCCCCGACCCGCTCCTGCACGTCGACCGCGCCGACTGGGCCGCCCAGGTGGCCGAGCTCGGCGCGGCCGCGGGGACGGACGTCGTCGACTACCGGTCCTACCTCGACGCGCTCCGGGCGCGCCGCGCCGCGTTCGTCGCGGCCGGCGCCCGCGCGACCGACCACGGCCACCGCACCGCGGACACCACGCCCCTCGACGACGCCGACGCCGCCCGTGTCCTCGACCGCGCGCTGCGCGGCGAGGCCACCGCGGCCGAGGCGCGGGCGTTCTCGGCGCACATGCTCTTCCAGATGGCTGCGATGTCGGCCGAGGACGGCCTCGTGATGCAGCTCCACCCCGGCGTCCTGCGCGACCACTGCGCCGGCGTCGTGCAGGCGTACGGTCCCGACAGGGGCTACGACATCCCCGAGCGCACCGAGTACGTCCGCGCGCTGCGTCCGGTCCTCGAGGCGTTCGGCCACCACCCGGGCTTCCGGATGATCGCGTTCACCGTCGACGAGGACACGTTCTCGCGCGAGCTCGCCCCGCTCGCGGGGGTCTACCCGGCGCTGCGGCTCGGCGCCCCGTGGTGGTTCCTCGACACCCCCGACGGCATGCGCCGCTTCCGCGAGGCGGCGACCGACACCGCGGGCTTCTACAACACGAGCGGGTTCGTCGACGACACGCGCGCGTTCTGCTCCATCCCCGCCCGCCACGACCTCGCACGCCGGATCGACGCCGGCCACCTCGCCCGCCTCGTCGCCGAGCACCGCCTCGACCTCGACGAGGCGATCGACACCGCCGTCGACCTCGCCTACCACCTCCCGAAGGCCTCCTACCCCCCGCTGGGCGGGTGAGCCCGTCGCCGAACCGCACCCCCGCGAGATCGACCCGTCCGCCTTCAGATCGACCTCCCGAGGGTCGATCTCGGACGCTCGGGTCGATCTCGCGCCCAGCGCCCGCCGCAGTCCGCTCCCCAGAACTCGTCCGCGTGAGGTGTCGATCTCGGCGACGGTCGTTCGTCGTCCTGGTGAGCGGCCGCACGGGCCGCACGACCGAGGAGGCACGATGACCTTTCTGGAGACGATCCTCGCCGCGAACCGGGAGCAGCCGCCGGACCTCGCGCGCTACCGTGACGGACGGCGCGGCGTGGGCGACGGGATCGACGCCGCCGACGTGGTGCTCTACGGGCCGACGGCGCTCCGCCGGCCCGCGACGACGAGGGCGGAGGACCTGTGATGCGTTACCTCATGCTCGTGCTCAGCACGCCGCACGACCCCGACCTGCGCCCCGAGGAGGCTGCGGCTGCACCCCCGATCGAGGAGTGGGTCGGGCGCCACTACGGCAGCGGCGCCGCGGTGCTGGGCGACCGGCTGCGGCCCGTGGAGGACGCCGTCGGCGTCCGGGTGCGCGGCGGCAAGGTCCTCGTCACCGACGGGCCGTTCTCCGAGACCAAGGAGACGATCGCCGGGTTCGACGTCCTCGAGGCGCCCGACCTGGACTCGGCGATCGCCATCGCGTCCGAGCACCCCATGGCGTACGGCGGGGCGATCGCGCTGCACCCTGCGTGGCCGCTGGACCTCGACGGCTCCTGACCTGCCGGTCGTGACGGACCCGCGCCGCGCCGTCGAGGACGCGTTCCGCACCGAGTGGGGACGCGTCCTCGGCGCGGTCGCGCGCAGCACGGGCGACCTCGACCTCGCCGAGGAGTCCGCGCAGGAGGCGTTCGCGACCGCGCTGCGCACCTGGGACCGCGACGGCGTCCCCGAGCGGCCCGGCGCCTGGCTCACGACGACGGCCCGCCGGCACGCGATCGACGTCCTGCGCCGGCGACGGGTCGAGGCGGAGCGCGTTGCCGCCGCGGGCCGCCTGGGCGAGCGTGTCGACGCCGGGTCCCGGAACGGTGGCCCGGACCCCGTCGTCGAGCAGGTCGCCCTCGGCCTCGACGACGACGCGTGGGACCTGGACGACCCCGACGGCGACCTCCTCCGGCTGCTGTTCACGTGCTGCCACCCGGCGCTGCCCGCCGAGGCTCGCGTCGCCCTGACCTTGCGGTCGCTGACCGGCATGACGACCGCCCAGGTCGCGCGCGCCTTCCTCGTCCCCGAGGCGACGATGGCGCAGCGCCTCGTCCGGGCCAAGCGCCGCATCCACGCGACCGGGATGACCTTCCGGGTGCCGCCCGCCGAGTTCCGGGCGGAGCGCGTCGACGGCGTCCTCTCCGTCCTGTACGTGCTCTTCACGGAGGGGTACGACGCCTGGGCGGAGCCCTCCGACGTGGTCGAGGGATCGGCCGAACGGCGTGCTCTCGCCGACGTCGCCGTCCGGCTCGCGCGCCTGGCCGCACGGCTGCTCGACGACGAGCCGGAGGCCCGCGGGCTGCTCGCCCTCCTGCTGCTCCAGCACGCCCGCCGGGACGAGCGCGTCGGCCCCGACGGCTCGACGCGCACCCTCGCGGAGCAGGACCGCGCGCGCTGGCGGCACGACGAGATCGCCGAGGGCGTGGCCGGGCTCGAGGCGGCGCTCGCCGTCGGGCGGCCCGGGGCGTACCAGGTGCAGGCCGCCGTCGCGGCGCTGCACGACGAGGCCCCCGACGCCGAGGCGACCGACTGGCCGCAGATCCTGGGCCTGTACGACGTGCTGCTCGACCTCACCGGTTCGCCGGTCGTCGCGCTCAACCGCGCGGTCGCCGTCGCCGAGGTGCACGGCGCGGAGGCCGGCCTCGCGGCGATCGACGCCGTCGCCGCCGAGCCCGCGCTCGCGGGGTACCACCTGCTGCCCGCGGTCCGCGCGGAGCTGCTCGAGCGCGCCGGCCGACCCGCGGAGGCCGCCGTCGACCTGCGTCGCGCCCTCGCGCTCGTCGACCGCGAGGGCGACCGCCGCCTCCTGGAGCGCCGCCTGGCCGGGCTCGCCGAGGCGATGCGAGATCGACCCGAGCGTCCGAGATCGGCCCTCTGAGGGTCGACGTCGCGACGCTCGGGTCGACCGGGCCGCGCTACGAGGCTCCGCAGGGGGCGAGCCGCTTCCAGCGAGCCAGAAGCCGGTGCTCCGTCCCAGCATGTAAAACGGTATCGATAACGATTGCCATCCCGCCGCCGTGTGACTAGCGTCACGTGCGCACGTTGTTCGCGCTGGTGGGCCAACGGTGGTCCACCCGGGAGGAAGAGGATCGACGATGACCCGAGCACTACCCTTGCGCAGCACGAACGGCAGGAGGTCGGCCGCCCTGGCCGCGCTCGTTGCCGTGCTCATCACCACCGGCGTCGGCGCGGGCTCCGCGCAGGCTGCCGGCTCCACCCTCGAGGCGGCGGCCGCCGAGTCCGGCCGCTACTTCGGCACCGCCCTCGCGGCGGGCAGGCTGTCCGACTCGACGTACTCGACCATCGCGAACCGCGAGTTCGACACGATCACGGCCGAGAACGAGATGAAGATGGACGCGACGGAGCCGTCGCAGAACCAGTTCAACTATTCCCAGGGCGACCAGATCGTCAACTGGGCCACGAGCCGGGGGAAGCAGGTCCGCGGGCACGCCCTCGCCTGGCACTCGCAGCAGCCGGGCTGGATGCAGAACATGTCCGGCTCCGCGCTCCGCCAGGCGATGCTCAACCACGTGACGCAGGTCGCGACGCACTACCGCGGCAAGATCTACGCGTGGGACGTCGTGAACGAGGCGTTCGCCGACGGCAGCTCGGGCGCGCGTCGCGACTCGAACCTGCAGCGCACCGGCAACGACTGGATCGAGGCGGCGTTCCGCGCGGCCCGCGCCGCCGACCCCGGCGCCAAGCTCTGCTACAACGACTACAACACCGACAACTGGAGCCACGCGAAGACCCAGGCCGTGTACAACATGGTCCGCGACTTCAAGGCGCGGGGGGTGCCGATCGACTGCGTCGGCTTCCAGGCCCACTTCAACTCGGGCAACCCGGTGCCGAGCAACTACCACACCACCCTCCAGAACTTCGCCGACCTCGGCGTCGACGTGCAGATCACCGAGCTCGACATCGAGGGCTCCGGCTCGTCGCAGGCGGAGCAGTACCGCGGCGTCGTCCAGGCGTGCATGGCCGTGTCGCGCTGCACCGGCATCACCGTCTGGGGCGTGCGGGACACCGACTCGTGGCGCGCGTCCGGCACCCCGCTGCTGTTCGACGGCAACGGGAACAAGAAGGCCGCCTACACCGCCGTGCTCGACCAGCTCAACAGCGGCGGCGGGACGCCCGGCGGCCCGGGGGAGAACCCGGGCGGCTCCTGCACCGTGACCGTGACGCGGGGCGACTCCTGGGGCGACCGCTTCAACACCACGTTCCAGGTCTCCGGCGCGTCCGACTGGACCGTGACCATCCGCACCGGCTCCGGCCAGAGCCTGCAGAACTCCTGGAACGCGGCCGTCTCCGGCACGAGCGGCACCCTCACCGCGACACCGAACGGGAACGGCGACGCCTTCGGCATCACGCTGTACTCGAACGGCAACACCACGCTCCCGACGGCCACGTGCTCGTCGGGCTCGGGAGGCGGCGGCGAGACGTGCACCGTGACCGTGACGCGGGGCGACTCCTGGGGCGACCGCTTCAACACCACGTTCCAGGTCTCCGGCGCGTCCGACTGGACCGTGACCATCCGCACCGGCTCCGGCCAGAGCCTGCAGAACTCCT
>NZ_JAMXST010000005.1 GCF_024124905.1 Cellulosimicrobium cellulans | reverse complement strand
CAGAGTTGGATGCGTTTGTTCCGGTCTGGAACCCGGCGAAGCCGGCGGTGGCGGTGGTGTTACCGACCCAGCTGGTGTCGCCGCCGGCTGCCGACCTCCAGTTGCACTGGTGGAGGTTGAGGTAGCGCTTCGTGCCGTTGCGCAGGATGCCGGTCTGGGAGGCGTGGGACTCGCCGTTGAACCCGGCCGAGGGGGAGACCTGGAGGTTGTCGCCGGTCCAGACGGAGTCGGTGACGGCGGCGGCCTTGGTCTCCGCGCCGACCGCGCCGGTGGTGACGTCCGACCCGGGGGCCAGGACGTTGCGGGTGGTGCCGGGGACGTAGGTGAATCCGTCGGGGATCTGGGTGGTCAGGGACGTGCCCGTCACCGGGGTGTCCTTGGTGGTGTCGTAGAACAGGCGGGCCAGGACCTGCTGGCCACGCTCGGCGGTGACGGTGTCGGTCCAGGTGGTCCCGCCGTCGACGGAGTAGAGCAGGTTGGACTGGGTTCCCTCGCCGGTTGCCGGGGCCGCGTTCGCGAGCGTGGCGCTGCTGAGGGTGAGTCCGGCGCACAGGCCGATTACGGCGGTGGCGCGGGCGGCGCGTCCTAGGGAGTGGCGCGCCCTTGTTCTCAGTCCCCTATCTGCGGGGGGGGGGGGGGGGTAAAGGACATGTCTTTTCCCTTTCCGTGTGCCGGTCTGTGGGCGCGTGTGTGCCGTGACCGGGTTGGGCTTGCTCTGGGGTAGACGGTGGGTCGGGGGTGGGTCTGACGGTGTGAACCGCAGGGTGAGCCCATCGACCGAGCCCGGCCTGTATCGGCACGGCATCCCCCCGTCATTGCGCTCGGTCGTTCTCGTCTGTCCCGCTGCACGGGGCGTTCCGGGACGATGACGAGGAGCAAGACGATGAGCACTGATGGCAGCCGGCGCAGGATCGCCGTGCTCTACGGGACGAGGCCCGAGGCGGTGAAGATGGCGCCCGTGGTGGCGGCGTTGCGGTCGTCGCGCGATCTGACGCCCATCGTGGTCACGTCGGGTCAACATCGCGAGATGCTCGACCAGGTGAACGACCTGTTTGGGATCGTTCCGGACCACGATCTCGGGCTCTTGCGGCACGGCCAGTCGCTTGACGACGTCGTGGCCGGCGCTCTCCAGGGTTTCGGTGCCTACCTGGACCGTCACCCGGTCGACGCGGTCGTGGTACAGGGGGATACGAGCACCGCCTTCGCGGGGGCGCTCGCCGCGTACCACCGTCAGATCCCGGTCGTGCACGTCGAGGCCGGCCTGCGGACCGGTGACGTGTACTCGCCGTTCCCTGAAGAGGGAAACCGAAAGTTCGTGGGGTCGGTCGCGGCGCTGCACTGCGCCCCGACCGAGGCTGCGGCCCACAACCTCTACGTCGAGAACGTTCCGCGCGAGAACGTCGTCGTCACGGGCAACACCGTGATCGACGCCCTGCTGCGTACGGTCGAGCGGCAGGGCTCGACGGGCGACCCGGTGATCGATGTGGCCGTGTCCCAGGGGCGCCGTATTGTGCTCGTCACTGCGCATCGTCGTGAGTCGTGGGGTGCGGGGATCGGGGAGGTCGCGGGAGCGTTGGTCCGCGTCGCCAACCTCTACCCGGACGTTCTCGTGGTCCTCCCGATGCATCGCAACCCGCTCGTGCGAGAGATCGTCGTCCCGATCTTGTCCGAGGTGCCGAACGTCCACCTGACCGAGCCCATGGACTACGCGCCGTTCTGTCATCTGCTCGCGCGCTCGACCGTCGTGGTCACGGACTCGGGTGGCATCCAGGAGGAGGCGCCGGCGGTCGACGTGCCAGTGATCGTCACGAGGGACACGACGGAGCGGCCCGAGGTCGTCCAGGCCGGCGGCGCGGTCCTCGTCGGCACGGACCAGAACCGCATCGTGCGCACGTTGCGCGAGCTGCTCACGAACGAGCAGTTCCACGCCCGCATGGCTCGTGCCGAGAACCCGTTCGGGGACGGTAGGGCGGCCGAGCGTACGGTGATCGCGCTACGAGCGATGCTCACAGCGCGTGGAGCGGCCACCGATGCCGGGGCGGCGGACCGCGCCGAGATCCTGGTCTCGTAGGTAGTGGTCGCGATGACGCTCTGGGGAGCGACGAGCGATCCTGCCGACCCGGACTGCGGTCTGCTGACGTCCTCGACCGCGTCCCGGCTGTTCGGCGTGGACGAGACCGTCCTCGTCGAGCTCGGTCGACGCGGTGCGTTGCGCACCCTGCGAGCATCGGACGGGCGCGCGCTCTACACGGCGGGCGACCTGCTCGATGTCGTGCGCAGCGGGTCCCCGCGGGAGAACGACCGATGACGGCGGACCTTCCTACCTACACGGAGACGTGGCCTCTCCTCACCTCGGCAGACCGGCGTCGCCTGGACGAGCTCGACGCGGCGCAGCGGGAGATCCTCGAGCGGCTCCTCGCGGTGCCGGCGGACGAGGTCGACGCGCCGCTGTTCGCCGAGCTCCAGGTGGAGAGACTGCGGGTCTATCGGACGGTGGTGAGTCACGCGGGCGGCAGATCGTCTCCGCCGCCCGCGGGATAGCGCTGGTGCCGGCTCAGAGGCCGGCCGCCTCCGCGCCTCGCAGTCGCGCGGCCGTGCGGCGCGCCTCCCGGTTCGCGTCCATCGTGCGACGCACCGTCGCACGAGCGCGGACGAGGAGCGCGGAGACGGCGTTCGGAGTCGTGTCGAGCTCGGTCGCGAGCTCTGCCACGGTCCGTCCGGCCATGGCGACCTGCCAGAGGACGTAGCGCTGGCGTTCCGAGCAGCCGGACATGCCCTCCACGGCCTCGTCCAGCTCCACCGAGCTCGTCGCGTGCGAACCGAGGTCGTAGGCCGAGGGGACGTCGACGGCCTCGTCGATCTCCACCGTCGGGAGCGTCTTGCGTCGAGAACGGTCGGTGGCGGCGTTGCGCACGGCCCGGGCGATGTAGGTCCGTGCGTACTCGACGGGTCCCTGACCGCGTCGGAAGAGGATGAGGATGCGGGTGAAGGCCTCCGCCGCGAGGTCGTCCGCTTCCCACTGGGAGCGGGTGTAGCGGCGGGCGACCACCAGGGCGTACGGGTAGTGCCTGCGCCAGAGCTCGGCGACCGCCTCCTGGTCTCCCTCGCGTGCACGCTCGCAGAGCACGGTGTCGGTATCGCCCGTGTCGAGGTGGCGCGGTGCATACCGGCGCCCGGTCGTCGTCTGCTCGTCGGTAGTGCTCAGGTCCATCCGTGGTGCCCCGTCCTCAGATGCTCGTCGTGGCCGCGCCGCCGCCCCGACGAGGCAGGTCGTGTGTGACTTCACCCACTGAGATGCGAGACGGTGCACATCGTGTCGCGGATCGAGGTGGTGATCGAGAGGGTGATTCAACATGCCCGGAAGGGGTGAGGCAGGGATGCTCTCGTGCGGTGTCGAGGCTGGTCAGGGTGTTGGGGGTCGGACGAGAGCCGAACGGCGGGTGCATGAGGCGGGGCGAGGGACGGTGCCGGGATGCGGCACCATCACACGTCGGGCCACGTGAGGACGGAGGCGACACGAGTCGTCCTCCGGAACGGAACGGTTGGACAGGGGTGGATGGAATGTGCCTGAGGAGAAGCACGTGACGGTGCGGGAGAGCGTGGCGATCTGGGCAGCGGGGACGGCCGTGGTCGTCATGCCGCTGAGCGCGAGCGTGTGGGACACGGAGGCCGACGCCGCAGCAGACGACGGGTACTGCCCGGTGCGCGTGGAGTGGCTCCAGGAGCTGCGCACGACGTTGGACGCCGATCACCAGGTGGTCTGTGCGCCGCTCGAGGATCCCGACTGGCTGGTCCTCCCGGAGGCAGACCTCGCGCAGGTCCGCCGTGTCCTCCGGGAGGAGGGGTACGACGTCGTGGTGGCCGACCCCGTGGCGGAGATGCCCGGTGCCGGGGGTGCGCCGGTAGAGCTCGAGATCGACGATCTTCTCGGGAGCGTTCCGCTGCCCGAGCGGTGAAGGACGGACGCCCCCCCGCTTGCGCCGCGGTCCTCGACGCGCTCGGAGCCGCCACGAGAAGCCGGATCCGCTCAGTCGGCGGCGTCGGTCTGGATGTTGGGGTCGTTGAACGGCATGTACTCCGACAGGAGCGGGAACAGCCACTCGAAGCACGCGAGCACGACGGCGGCCGCGAGGACGAGCAGGATCAGCACCCGGACCCACGCGGGCCCGGGCAGCACGCGCCACAGCGCCCCGTACATCACGCGCTCCCTTCAGCGGCAGGAGCCGTCTGGCCGACGAGGTCCGGCGGCGTGCCGTCCTCGACCGGCATCCAGTAGTCCAGCTTCGCGTTGACGATGAACCGTGCCACGAGCGAGTTCAGCCCGATCGGGTGGCACGTCGTCAGGGTGAGGTACCGCTCCGTCGGCTCGACGCCGGGCTGCCACGGGACGGGCGCCACGGCCTCCACCTGGTCCGGCTTCACCGCCTGCATGTGGTCCACGCGGTACACGTACCAGACCCCGCCGGCCTCCACGACGATCGGGTCGCCGATCTCGAGCTCCTCCACGTCGTGGAAGATCTTGCCGTACGTCTGCCGGTGCCCCGCGACCGAGAAGTTCCCGACCGCGCCCGGCATGACCGTCTCCGGGTAGTGCCCGGCCATCGCCTGGTCGAGGATCGAGCGCTTGTCCGTCCCCTCCGCGATCGGCATCATCTTGCCGTCCCACCGCGGCACGTAGAGCGTGCCCCACACCTCGCCCAGCGCGGGCGCCTCCATGACCGGCGGCTCGTCCCGGCGCACGGCCGTCGCGACGTCCCCGGTGTCCGGCGTGGGCGCGTCCATCTCCTCCAGGACCTGCGCCTGCACGCGGTCGGCCTGCACGTCCGTCCACCACAGCTGCCACACCACGTACAGGCCCAGCACGATCCCGAGCGTGATGAGCAGCTCCCCGAGAACACCCACGACCGACGACACCGCACCACGCCCGGAGCCCGGTCCGGTGGCGGCGCGACGATGGTGCGGAGGGGGTGGGGGGAGCGGACTCCCGGCGGCCATCTCCTCGAGCTGGTCCCACAGCGTGGGATGCGTCATGGTCTGCTCCTCGTCCGCAGAGGCCCCCGAGGCGTGCCTCTCTGTGAAGACAGACTGGTGAAGCGGACGGTCATGGCGGACCACCGTGGGTGAACTGGCAGGTGAAGCTTGTCGGTAGCGTGCCGCGCCCCCGTCACGCAGGGAGCCACCGGGCGTCGCTCGAACCCGCGGACAGGGCGCGGTGGGACGGACGCGCATCTCGCGGCCGTCCGTGAAGCTGGGGAGGCCCCGCAGGGCCTCTGAGCTTCTTCAGCTGCCCAGCGCGAGCAGCAGGGAGGCCGCGACGCAGCAGAGACCCGCCGCGCAGACGGCGGCTGCGAGCCATGTGCCGAGTCGCGATCCCGTCACGACGGTGTCTCGCTCGTCCGGCCGGTGCGTGCGGATTCGATCAGGCGCTCGATCTCGTCGGCGTCGAAGCGTCGGTGGCCACCGAGCGTCCGGACGGACGTGATCTTGCCCGCCTGGGCCCAGCGGGTGACGGTCTTTGGGTCGACCCGGAAGAGAGCCGCCACCTCGGCCGGGGTGAGCAGTGACGGCCGTTCGCCCTCGTCGCGGCCCGCGGCCGCGCGTCGTCGTGCGATCATGCGGCGGCTCCTACGGCCGTGGCGGGCACGGGGTCGAGGTCGTCTCGGTCGAGCGGCTCGGCCGAGCGGAAGGCTCGCGCGAGCAGCGGGTCTCGTACCCCGAGATCGGGCTGGGGAAGCCACGCGAGCAGTGCGAGATCGAGGTCGTCGGCCACTGCCGCCGCAGCGCGCGCCCGGCAGCCCGGTGGGACGCCGAGCGCGCGGAGCGTCGCGCACAGGTCCTGCACGGCCAGGTAGAGAAGGGCCGCGTCCGCTCCGGCCGCGTAGGCCTGGCACAGCGGCACGATAGCGTCGACGACCGTCCTGCTGAACAGGCCGGTACGCCGCCAGTGCAGGCGCTCCACCCGGTTCACGTACGCCCCGATCTCGTGCACGAAGTCATCCACGCCCGTCCGCCTCTCTCCGGTCGACCCCCCGCTCCACATCAGACGTCGCCCGCGCTCGTTGCGACCGGTCGGACGAGGGTGATGAGTGGGATGAGATCGGGCGAACACGGCCGAACCGGCCCGAGCAGGGCTTCACGAGTCCTCCGCGAGGCTGCGCAGGTCCGGCCGGTTCGCCGCGGTCAGCCCGCGGAGTGCACCGGCGGCCCTGAGGACGCTGTCCGTCTCGCCCACGCGTGCGGCACACAGGCCCGCCCAGAGCAGCTCGCGCGCGAGGGCCTCGCCCGTCACGGTGAGCGGGGCGGCCTCCACGACGACCATGGTTCGCAGGAGGCGGGCCACCGGAGAGCCGTGACCGGGGTGGTCCGGTGGGCACTGCAGCACGGTCGTCGTCCGGACGTCGATCGCGTGCGAGAGGGCATGGCGTGCCGAGCGGCTCGCGCCGAGGAGCAGTGGGGTACGGCCCCACCACCTGCGAGGCCGGGCGTCGAGACGATCGTGCAGGTCCTCCAGCTCGTCGGGCGTGAGCACGGGCGCCAGCACGGTGTCCACCCGCTGGGTGGTGGCGCACGGCAGCGCTCGGTGGCGCGTCGTGGTGAGCGTGGCGTACCCCCAGATCGTCGGGAGCGCAGCCGTCGTCGAGCGTGCCAGTTCCATGTCCCGTCCTCCCACGTGCGGGCCCACCCCGTCACGTGTTCAGACGGCGCTTGGCTCCTGCCGTGACGGGCGTCACGCGAGGCCGAGGTCGGGGGCCGTGGTCGTCGCCCCCCCGCCAGGTCACCGATCGTGACGGTCAAGGACCCAGCAGCGCGGCCGGTACGACGGCGATCCCGTCCCGCCGCCGATAGGCGTGGGGCCCGGGCGTGACGACGGCCGCGTCGAGGAGGTCGGCGCCGATCCTGTCGCGGAGCCATGCGAGGTGCCGGACGTCGTGGTCGGTGACCGTGGTCGCGAGCTTGACCTCGATCGCCAGGACCCGGCCGTCCGGACGCTCGACGATGATGTCGACCTCGTGCGCGCCGTCAGCCGTCCGGAGGTGACGTACCCGTGCTTCGGACCGTTCGGCATAGACCTGGACGTCCAGAGTGACGAGGTGCTCGAACAGCGATCCGAGCAAGGTCCCGTCGCGCAGGTTGGGGACCGGGCCGTCGCTGCCCCCGAGAAGCGCGGACTGGTCTGCACCGAGCAGATGAGCGGCGAGACCGGGGTCCGCGAGCTGGTGCTTGGGTCCGCGCGCGAGCCGGGTGAGGTGATTCCTGCCTGGGAGCCACGCTTCGACGGGATCGAGCATCCAGAGCTGTTCAAGCACGTCGCGGTACGCGGTCACGGTGCTCCGAGCGGGCTTCTCGGAGAGGCCGGGTGTGGCGGCGTCAAGGATCCGTTGGTAGGTCGCAGTCGTCGACGTCGCGGCTGCATAGGCCGTGAGCCACGCGCGCAGGACGCCCGGGCGACGCACGACGAGTCCTTGCTCGGGGAACGCCCTCGTGACGATCAGGTCCACGTATCCCTCGAGCCGGTGCCGACGGGCTCGCGGCGCGAGGGCGTGGATGTCCGGGAACCCGGAACGCACGATCTCGTCGACGTAGTCACGTGTGCCGCGTCTCGACGACCCGGTGATCTCGGGCCGAGACCCGTCCAGCAGGTCGCCGAGGCTGACGGTGGGTTCTGCAAACCCTCGCTCCAGGAGGCTCATGGGACGCATGCGAAACGTGACGAACCGGCCTGCCCCGGAGTGGACGGGTGCTTCGAGGGGGACGGAGCTGCCGGTCAGCAGGTAGGTCCCGATGCCGTCGTCGACCGCTCGTCGAACCACGTCCCACGACTCCGGGACCCGCTGCCACTCGTCCACGAGCAGCGGGTGCTCTACGGCGCGGATTCGTGCCGGGTCGCTGGCGAACAACTCACGTTCGCGAGGATCGTCCAGGCGCATCACCGTGCGGGCGCGTTGTTGCGCGGTGGCTGTCTTCCCCACGCCTTTCGGCCCGTGGAGCTCGATCGTCGGCAGCTCTGCGACCAGCTCGTCGAGCACGTCGTCGATGACGCGCCTGCGGTAGTCCATCACTGATCGGCTCCCTGGTGCTCGCGTGCTCCCGGCCCCGGTAGAGAACCGACCAGGAGGCTCGTCGGCCTCCTACGCTACAGATTTCAGGACTCTTACGCTACAAATTTCATGCCCTCCACGCTACAGATTCCCGGCCCTTCTACGTGTTCCGGTGCTCGCGTCCTCACCCTGCCTGTCTGCCGGGGGTCACGGCCGGCGGCGCTCCGGCACGTGCAGGCGCTGCAGGAACCGGTCGGTGCGTAGCGGCGGGCCGTGCCGGTCGAGCAGCGACACGACGACGACGGTCGCGGTCGCGAGCGGGATGGTCCAGGCCGCGGGCTGGGCGAGCAGCGCGCGCACGACGCCGGGGACGCCGTCCGCCGTCGCGCCTGACGAGACCGTCCCGTAGCCCGCGGCGACGAGCGCGGACGAGGCGAGCAGCGCCGTCGCGCACAGGACGGAGCCCACGACCATCCCCGCCACGGCGCCGCGCGCGGTGAGGCGGCGCCACCACACGCCGAGCAGGATCACCGGCGACAGCGCGGAGGCGGCGAAGACGAACACCGTCCCGACGCTCGTCACGAGGCCCTGCGGGATGGCGACGAGCGCGAACGCGAGCGGGATGAGCGTGCACGCGACGGCGGACCACCGGAACGAGCGCACGGTCCCGCCGAACAGGTCCTGGCTCACGACGCCGGCGAGCGCCACGACCAGCCCCGACGACGTGCCGAGGAACGCCGCGAACGCGCCGGCGACGACGAGCGCCGCGAGCAGCTCGCCGCCGAGGCCCGGCACGAGTCGGGTCGGCAGGGTGAGCACCACCGTGTCGGCGACGCCGGGCGCCGCGAGGTCGGGCGCCACCACCCGGGCGACGAGCCCGAGCGTGCTCGACACCATGTAGAACACGCTGATCATCACGAGCACGACGACGGTCGTGCGGCGGGCCGAGCCGCCGTCGGGCGAGGTGTAGAAGCGCACGAGCACGTGCGGCAGCCCGGTCGTCCCGAGCAGCAGCGCGAGCAGGAGCGACGCGGTCGCGTACGCGTCGAGACCGCCCGGCCCGGCCTCGGGCGGGAAGACGGCGGCGGGGTCGAACGTGACGACGGCGCCCCCGGGCTCGAACGCACCGCCGAGCGCCATGAGCACGAACACGAGCGGCAGCGCGAGCGCGGTCAGCTTGACCCAGAACTGGAACGCCTGGACGAAGGTGATGGAGCGCATGCCGCCGGCCGCGACGACCGCGCTCACGACGACCGCGATCCCCACCGACCCGACCCACGGCGGGACGGGCGCGACGCTCGTGATGACGAGCGCCGCGCCGTGGAGCTGCGGCACGACGTACAGCCACCCGATGACGAGCACGAGCACGCTCGTGACGCGGCGTGCGACGACGGAGTCGAGCCGGGCGTGCACGAAGTCCGGGATCGTGTAGGCGCCGCTGCGGCGCAGCGGGCCCGCGACGAACAGCAGGACGAGCAGGTAGCCGGCCGCGTACCCGACGGGGAACCAGAACGCCTCGGCGCCCGAGAGCAGCACGAGCCCCGAGAGGCCGAGGAACGTGCCCGCGGACAGGTACTCGCCGCTGATCGCCGACGCGTTCCACACCGGCCGCACCGTGCGCGAGGCGACGAAGAAGTCGCTCGTGGTGCGCGAGATGCGCAGACCGTAGAACCCGATGAGGCCGGTCGCGAGCAGCAGCAGCCCGATCGCGACGAGGGGCAGCGCGCTCACGCGGCGCCCGCCTCGTCGGGTCCTGCCTCGTCCGGGCCGGCCTCGGCGGACCCGCCCGATCCCTCTGCGAGCGCGCGGTACCGGCGCTCGTTGTGCGCCGCCGCGACGGCGAACACGACCGCGAACGCGACGATCACGGGGTAGAAGCCGTACGCGTGCACGAGCCACGGGAGCGGGACGCCGGCGACCACCACCGCGTCCAGCGCGGGCACCGCGCTCATCGTCACCGTGAGCAGCGCGACGACCGCGAGGAACGAGACGACGCACGCGAGCCCGAGCCGGAGCTGCGCCCGGACGAGGCCGCGCGTGTAGTGCGCGGCGGCGTCGTCCGGCTCCTCGGGGCGACGCGGAGACGCCGTGGGCGTGCCCGACGACGGTCCGCCCGCCGGGACGCCGGCCGGGGGATCGGTCGACCGGACGCGCACGCGCTCGGGACGACGCCCGTCGGGCGCCGCACTCCGGGCCGGGGGATGCACCCCGGGGTGCGGCTCTCGACCGGGAGCGCGTCCGTCGTCGGTCGGGGGCGGGGCCGACGAGGGGTCCGGGCCGCTCACGACGGGCCCCGGTGGGGACCGAGCAGCGCCTCCCGCACGGCCGGGACCATGCGGCGGCTCACCGGCACCTCGTGCCCCGCCACGACGAGCGCGGGCTGCGCCCCGCCGAACCGCGCCGCAGTCACGGCGGCCCGGTCCACGAGGTACGACCGGTGGACGCGCAGGAACCCGGCGGGCGCCCACCGCTCCTCGAGGTCGGACAGCGGCTCGCGCACGAGGAACTGCTCGGTGTCCGTGACGAGGCGCGAGTAGTCGCCCTGCGCCTGGACCCACCGCACCGCGCTGCGGCGGACGAGGCGCGTCGTCGTCCCGACCGTCACGACGAGCGTCTCGTCCTCCGGGGCCCCGCGCGGCGGGGCGGCCGGCGCGGCGGGAGGGGCGGCGCTCACGGGCGGCGACCCTGCGCCGTCGGGCACGCCGCCGGCCCCGACACCTCGCCCGGCGCGGTCCGCGACGCGCTCCACGACCCGGTCGACGGCGCGCGTCAGGCGCTCGCGGCGCACGGGCTTGAGCACGTAGTCGACGGCCTCGACGTCGAACGCCTCGAGCGCGCGGGCCTCGTCCGCGGTGACGAACACGACCGCGGGGCGGTCGGAGAACCGCGAGAGCGCGCGAGCCAGGTCGAGGCCGGTCAGCCCGGGCATGTGGATGTCGAGGAACGCCGCGTCGACCGTGCGCGAGGAGAGCTCGCGCAGCGCCTCCGACCCGGTCGCGACGCCGAGCACGGTCCGCACGCGCGGGTCGCGCCGCAGCAGGGCGACGAGCTCGTCGAGCACGGGCCGCTCGTCGTCGGCGACGAGCACGTCCAGCCCGACGGCGGGCGGGTCCTGGGGCGCCGGGCCGGGGGCCGGGTCGGTGCCGGTCACGGCACGCTCACCTCCGTCTCGTGCAGGGGCTGGGAGCGGGGCACGCGCAGGCGCACGAGCGTGCCGGAGCCGGGGGCGGTCTCGATGTCGAGCGCGTGGTCGTCGCCGTAGAGCTGGCGCACGCGCCGGTCGACGTTGCGCAGGCCCACGTGCTCGCTCCCGCGCGACGTGAGGAGCTCGCGCACGACGGCCGGGTCCATGCCGACGCCGTCGTCCTCGACCGTGATCTCCGTCTGGGTGCCCTCGTCGCGCGCGGTGATGACGATCGTCCCGCCCCGCTCCTGGGGTTCGAGGCCGTGCCGGACCGCGTTCTCGACGAGCGGCTGCACCGACAGGAAGGGGATGACGGCCGTGAGGGACTCGGGCGCGATCTGCAGGGTCACGGCGAGGCGCTCGCCGAACCGGGCCCGTTCCAGCTCGACGTAGGAGTGGATGGAGCGCAGCTCGTCGGCGAGGGTCGTGAAGTCGCCGCGGCCGCGGAACGAGTAGCGCGTGAAGTCGGCGAAGTCGAGCACGAGGTCGCGCGCCCGTTCCGGGTCCGTGCTGATGAACGACGCGATGGCGCCGAGCGCGTTGTAGACGAAGTGGGGGCTGATCTGGGCGCGCAGCGCGCGCAGCTCGGCCTGTGCGAGCGCGGTGCGCGAGGCCTCGAGCTCGCCGAGCTCGAGCTGCGCCGAGCACCACTGCGCGACCTCGCCCGTCGCGCGCACGAGCGGCGGGCGCACCGTGCCCGCGAACGCGACGACGACGCCCGCGACGCGCCCGCCCGTCACGACCGGCGCCCCGACGGCGTCCGCGACGTCGCCGCCCGCCTCGTCGCCGTCCTTGTGGTCCCGGCTCTCGACGTGCCGCCGACCGGTGGCGAGCACCCGCTCGGCGACCCGGCGCGCGTCGGGCTCCAGCGTCGTGCTGCCGTCGAGCGCGACCGCGCCCTCGGCCGTGACGACGGCGAGCGCGTCCGCGCCGAGGAGCTGGCGCAGCGAGCGGGCCGCGCGCCCGACGTCGTCGCCGTCGAGCCCGCCCCGCAGGTGCGTCGCGGCACGCGACGCGAGGTGCAGGGTGCGGAACGTCGCGCGGTCCGAGTCGCTCCCGAGCTCGCGCGACCCGCGCGCGAGCCGCCACGCGAGCACGAGCCCGAGGGTGAGCAGCACGCCCACGACGAGACCGGCGACGGCGCCGGCGAACACGGGCCCGGACATGCAGCGATCGTAACCAGCGTCACGTCCCGTCCTGTGTCGGCGCGAAGGTAAGGTGAGGCAACCCTACGGAAGGCGAAGGAACCCCTGTGCCCATCTCCCGGACCACCTCGTCCAGCCCTCGCGTGCGCGTCGTGCTCGCCGGTGCCGTCGTGCTCGCCTCCGGTCTGCTCGCGGCCTGCTCGTCCGACCCCGCGCCCGCCGCGACCGGTGCGCCCGCGCCGGACGACACCGCGTCGGGGTATGCCGTCGAGCACGCGCGGGGGACCGCCGAGCTCGACGCGGCGCCCGTGCGCGTCGTGACGCTCGAGCCCGTCGAGACGGACACCGCGGTCGCGCTCGGCGTCGTCCCCGTGGGCGCCGCCGTGCTGAGCGTCGAGGCGGGCGTGCCCGCGTACCTCGGCGAGGAGGCGCAGTCGATCGAGGTCGTTGGGACCGTGCCCGAGCCGAGCCTCGAGGCCATCGCGGCGCTCGAGCCGGACCTCATCCTCGGCACGGAGTCACGCCACTCCGACCTCTACGACCAGCTCGCGAGCGTGGCACCGACCGTCTTCATGGCGACCCAGACCGACCCGTGGCAGGAGAACGTGCTGCTCGTCGGCCGCGCGCTCGGCCGCGAGACGGACGCCCAGGCCCTGCTCGACGCCTACGACGCGCGGTGCGCCCAGCTCCAGGAGGACTACGACGTCAGCGGGACGGCACAGCTCCTGCGCCCGCGCGACGGCATCGTGTCCGCCTACGGGCCCCGGTCGTTCGCCGGCAGCACGCTCGAGTGCGTCGGGTTCTCGACGCCGGCGCAGGACTGGGGCGAGGACATCTCGGTCGACCTCTCGCCCGAGCGCGTGACCGAGGCCGCTGCCGACCTCGTCCTCGTCTCGGCCGCCGACCCCGACGACGCGTCCGCCGTCCCGGCCGAGATCCCGCTCAACGCGTCGTCGTTCCCCGACGTGCGCGTCGTCGACCAGTCGTACTGGATCAGCGGCGTCGGCCCGCTCGGTGGCCAGGCCGTGCTCGACGACGTCGAGCAGTTCCTCCAGGACCGTGCCGGGTCCTGACCGGCCGGCCGGGCCTCCGGTCGCGGTCGGGAGCCCGGCCGGGACCACGGTCGGGGGCGAGGCCGGGTGCCGGTTCCACCGGTCGCCCAACGTCCTCTTCCCGACGGCGGTCGTGCGCGTGCACGACGTCGGCCCGCGCCTGGTGCGCGTGACCCTCGCTGGCCCCGACCTGGCGGGGTGCGCCGACGTCGGGCTCGACCAGCGCGTGAAGATCCTCCTGCCCGGACCGGGGGCGGACGAGCTCGCGCGGCGGGCGCGCCTGGCGGGCGAGAGCGCGTGGCGGCGCGAGTGGGCGGCGCTCGACGACGCGGTGCGTCCGGTGATGCGGTCGTACACGCCCGTCGCCGTCCGGTCACGGGACGCCGAGGTGGACCTCGACGTGTACCTGCACGAGCCGGCGGGCCCGGCGAGCGCCTGGGCGCGGCGCGCGGCACCCGGGGACCGCGTGCTGCTGTCCGCGCCGCACGTGCGGTTCGGCGTGACCGACCACGGCACCCAGTGGGACCCGGGGCCGGACGTCGCGCACGTGCTGCTCGTCGGGGACGAGACCTCGGCGCCCGCGGTGCGCGGCATCCTCGGGAGCCTGCGTCCCGACGTGCGGGCGCACGTGGTCGTCGAGGCCGACGACCCGGCGGACGCGCCGGTCGGTGATGTGCCCGGGACCGTGCGCGTCCAGCACGTACGCCGCCGCCGTGGGGGCGAGCGGGCCGTGCTGGGCGCGGTCCGCGCCTGGGCGGTCGAGCACGGCCGGTCCGCGGCCGACGCGGGCGCGGGCTTCTACGCGTGGTGCGCGACGGAGAGCGCGACCGTCGCGCGGGTCCGCGCCGAGCTCGTGGCGGCGGGGATCCAGAGGTCGCGCGTGCACGCGCAGGGCTACTGGCACGACCGGGCCCGGCGAGAGGCGGAGCCGGACGACGGCGCGGCGCGCGCCTGAGGACCGCACGTGTCCTCCGGGGCCACGCCCTCGCGACGCTCAGACGAGGATCGCGACCACGACGACGAACACCACGACGCACGCCAGCAGCGTGCCGATCCCGACCAGCAGGGCGAGCGCGACCGGGTGGGCCTGCGGCCAGGGCACGAGCCGCCGGTCGAACGCACGGAGCTGGACCGGCGTGACCGGCTGGCGCCAGGGCGTGAGCGGGACGCCGCGGCGCGCCAGGTCGAGCGCGACGGTCGAGAGCTGGTCGCGGTCCCACATCTGCCCGACGAGCAGGAGCAGCCGCTTGGTCGGCCCGACCACGATGAGGTGGTGCGTCGCTCCGGCCGCCCCGAACGCCATGTGGTCCACGGTGACGACGCGGTCGACGTCCGCGACCGTGAACCGCTTCGACCGGCCCCAGCCGTGCACGGTGTACGTCCCGTCGCCGAGGACGATCCGCGCGCGGTCGACCATGCGGCGCGCGAGCGCGTACGTCAGCGGGATCATCGCGAGCGCGAACGCGAGGAGGCCGAGGGCGAGCCACGGGTAGCCGCCCATGATCGCCGCCGGGAGCTGGGCGAGGCCCACGAGCGGCGCGAGGATCGAGATCACCGTCATGTTGGAGCGCAGCACCTGACGCTTCGCCGCGTCGCCCATGGCCAGCACGGTCAGGGCCGGGACCGTCCCGCGACCCGCGATCGCCTCAGCCACGGCGGAAGAGCTCTCGCCCGGTGGCCGGGTGCAGGGGCGACCCCGCCGGGATCTCGACGGCGTTCGCCCAGACCGGGACGTCGTCCGGGCGCAGCGCTCCGGCGCGGACGGCACGGTCGCACAGGCCGCGGGCGACGGCGCCGAGGCTCTCGCGGCACGAGATGGCGCCGTCGACCAGGGACAGGGCGACGGTCGTGGCGGGAGCGTGGCCCGTCCCCGGGTCGAGCGGGCCGATCGTCGCGACGGCCCGGCCGTGCGCGACGAACGCCGTCGCGCGCGGGGTGACCCAGCGCAGCACGTCGAGGTCGTCGAGGAAGAAGGCG
This sequence comes from Cellulosimicrobium cellulans, assembly GCF_024124905.1. Taxonomy (GTDB): domain Bacteria; phylum Actinomycetota; class Actinomycetes; order Actinomycetales; family Cellulomonadaceae; genus Cellulosimicrobium; species Cellulosimicrobium cellulans_G. Next base: position 646,195 of record NZ_JAMXST010000005.1, on the reverse strand, counting down.
CGACCGGCGCCCCCGATCTCCCACAGCGCCGCACCGGCCTGGTGGGCGGCGTCCGAGGCACGGCGCTTCCAGCGCTGGGAGCCGAACGCCTCGGCGACCCAGCCGGCCGCGGTCGCCGGATCGGTGGCGAGCGCGACCGACACGGTGGGGATCTGACCGCGCGGCGGGTCGAGCGTGATGGGAACAGGAGGACGAGCCACGCGGTCACGCTAGCGCTCCAGAGGCGCCGTCCGCGCCCCCGGGCCAGGTGCCGAACACGACGTCGGTGTCGTTATCGGGTGGATGACGACACCGACGTCGTGCTCGACGGCGCGCAGGGTCGTGCTCGACCGGCTAGAGGGCCGCGAGGGGACCGCGTGCGGGCCGGTCAGCAGCAGCGCGAGCCCGGGTTGGCGTCCTGCTCGGCGTGGCGCATGCGCCAGAACTCGCGCTCGGTCATCACGACCCCGCCCGGGTGCACCGCACGCTGGTGCGCGGCGTAGGTCGCGTACGCGTCGTCGCCCATGACCTGCCGCACGTACCAGCGGACGGACGCGGCGCCGTCGCGCACCCGACGGGCGACGCCCGCCGCGAGCGCGGGGAGACGGGAGCGGGACCCCGCCGCGACGGCCGGGACGACCGTCGCGGCGGAGCCCTGCGAGCCCTGCCGCACCGTCACCGGTGCCCCGTCGCGGCAGGACGCTTCTCGGGCGGCAGGGCCGCCCACTCCTTCTGGATCTCCTTCTCGGCCTTCGTCGCGAACAGGTCGGCCGGGGCGAACCGGCGCGACGCGACGGGCGGGTCCTCGTGGTTCGTGCCGCCGCCGTCGCGCAGCGCCTTCGCGGTCACGAGGACCGACGCGACGATGACGACGATCGCGAGGACGACGAACACGATCGACAGCGTGCCCTGGACGAACGTGTTGCGGACGACCGCCTCCATGGCCTCGACCGAGCCGGCGGTGCCGAACGACGTCTCTCCGGCGGCGAGGGCGTCCTTGAACGCGTCGTGGTTGGCCCAGTACCCGACCGCGGGGACGGGCGAGAAGATCTTCTCGATCGACGCCCAGATGGTGATGACCGCGGTGAATGCGAGCGGCGCCGCGACGATCCACAGCCAGCGCTGGTAGCTGCGCCCGCGCTTGGCGACGATCGCCAGCACGACGGCGAGCGCGATGGCCGCGAGGAGCTGGTTGGCGATGCCGAACAGCGGGAAGAACGTGTTGATGCCGCCGAGCGGGTCGGTCACGCCGAGGTAGAGGATCGATCCCCACCCGGCGACCATGATCGCGGTGCACAACCACACCCCGGGGCGCCACGTCACGTCCCGGAACCTCGGCACGACGTTGCCGATCGTGTCCTGGAGCATGAACCGCGCGACGCGCGTGCCGGCGTCGACGGCGGTGAGGATGAACAGCGCCTCGAACATGATCGCGAAGTGGTACCAGAAGCCCATCATCGCGGTGCCGCCCACGAGCTGCTGCATGATGTGCGCGAGTCCCAGGGCGAGCGTGGGGGCGCCGCCCGTGCGGGACACGATCGACGGCTCACCGACGGCCTCGGCCGTGGACGTGAGCATGTCCGGCGTGAGGTTGACGCCCATGAGGCCGAGCCCGTTGACGAACGCGACCGCGCCCTCCACGGTGCCCCCGGTCGCGGCCGCGGACGAGTTCATCGCGAAGTAGATGCCGCGGTCGATGGAGATCGCGGCGACGAGCGCCATGATCGCGACGAACGACTCCATGAGCATGCCGCCGTAGCCGATGAAGCGCGTCTGGCGCTCCTTCTCGACGAGCTTGGGCGTCGTGCCCGACGCGATGAGGGCGTGGAACCCGGACAGGGCACCGCACGCGATCGTCACGAACAGGAAGGGCCAGAGGGCGCCGGACACCACCGGGCCGGTCTCGCCGCTCGCGAACTCGCTGATCGCGGGGACGGTGATCTCCGGTCGCACGACGATCACCGCGACGGCGAGGACGACGATGACGCCGACCTTCATGAACGTCGACAGGTAGTCGCGCGGGGCGAGCAGGAGCCACACGGGCAGGACGGCGGCGACGAAGCCGTAGACGATCACCCCGACGGCGATGGTCGTGCGGTCGAGGGTGAAGAGGTCGGCGCCCCACGCGGTGTCGGCGATCCAGCCGCCGCCGATGATCGCGGCGAGCAGCAGGACGAAGCCGATGACCGAGACCTCGGTGATCTTGCCCGGGCGGAGGTAGCGCAGGTAGACGCCCATGAAGAGCGCGATCGGGATCGTCATCGACACGGAGAACACGCCCCACGGGCTCTCGCCGAGCGCGTTGACGACCACGAGCGCGAGGATCGCGACGATGATGATCATGATGAGCAGCGACGCGACGATCGCGGCGGTGCCGCCCACGCGCCCGAGCTCCTGGCGCGCCATCTGGCCGATGGTCCGCCCGCCCCGGCGCATCGAGAAGAACAGGACGAGGTAGTCCTGCACCGCGCCCGCGAGCACGACGCCGACGATGATCCAGATCGTGCCCGGCAGGTACCCCATCTGGGCGGCGAGCACCGGGCCGACGAGCGGGCCGGCGCCGGCGATGGCGGCGAAGTGGTGGCCGAACAGCACGTGGCGGTCGGTCGGGACGTAGTCCTTGCCGTCCTCGCGCGACTCGGCGGGCGTCGCCCGGCGGTCGTCGGGGCGCGTGATGTAGCGCTCGATGACCTTGGAGTAGAAGCGGTACCCGATGAGGTACGTGCACACGGCGGCGAACACGAACCAGATCGCGTTGACGGTCTCGCCGCGGACGACCGCGAGCATGACCCAGGCGATGCCGCCGAGCAGCGAGATCGCGACCCAGAGGGCGATCTTCTGCGGGGTCCAGCGGGTCCGGGTGCGGTCCTCGGGCACCGCCGTGGGGGGCAGCGACGGGTCCGGCACGATCTCCGGCTCGTCGGGGGCGGCGTTCCGCGCCGCGCGGGTGTCTGTCGTCATCGAGCCTCTCCAGGGTCGCGTCGTTGCGTCCGACCTCGGAAGGCTAGGGAGCCCGCGCGGGGGTGATCCAGGTCACGTCGACCGGCGGTCGAGGTGTGCGACGAACGGTGCCCCGCGTGCGACGAACGGCGCCCGCCGCGCGTCGCGACGAGCCCGGCGATACGTTCGATCCGACCCTGCCGGAGGTGCCCGTACCGATGCCGTCCCCCTCGCCGCCGCACTCGACGCACCCGACGTCCCGCACGCCCGGTCCCGCCGCGGCGCTCGCGGCGCTCGCGGCGGTCGTCGCGCTCGTGCTCGCCCTCGGCACCGTGCTCGCGCTCGCCGCGGCCGGTGCCCTGCCCGCGTCCGCGCAGGCCGAGACGGGCAGGCTCTCGCTCTTCAAGCGCATCGAGAACCTCGACACGGGCTCGTCGGAGGGGCGGCGGGAGCTGTGGACGATGCACGCGCGGAACGTCGAGACCGGAGAGGTGATCGAGGGCGACGGCCTCAACGGCGTGCAGTCGCTCGAGGTCCCGGCGGGCACGTACCGGATCTGGGAGACGGGCGGCGTCGCGGGCTTCCGGTTCCAGAACTGGAACTGCGGCGGGGAGGACATCCTCGACCCCACTCCCGACGTCGTCGTCCCGCCGGGCGGCACGCTCACGTGCACGGTGGACAACGAGGCGATCTCTCCGACCCTCACGCTCGTCAAGGAGGTGGTCGGGGGCACGGCGTCGCCCGCGGACTGGACGCTGCGGGCGCAGGGACCGTCGTCGATCGCCGGCCCGTCCGGGTCTGACGCGGTGACCGACCAGGCGGTCCGTATCGGCCAGTACACCCTCTCCGAGGAGGGTGGACCGGCTGGCTACCGCGACGACGGGTGGGTGTGCGAGGGCGCGGAGGTCGTCGGGAGCACGGTGACGATCGACCTCGCCGACTCGGTGACGTGCGTCGTCACCAACGTCGCGCCGATGCCGCCGACCGTGCCGACGCTGACTCTCGTCAAGGAGGTCGTCGGCGGTCCGGCCACGGCAGCAGACTGGACGCTCACGGCGGAGAACGGCGCGGCGACCCTCACCGGGACCACGGGGGACGCGGCGGTCACGGCGGCCGAGGTGAGCCCCGGGCGGTACGCACTGTCCGAGGACGGTCCCGCCGGGTACGACGGCGCGTGGTCGTGCATGGGCGCGACGTCGGGCGACGGCTCGGACGGCGCCGTGACCGTCGCGGAGGGCGACGACGTCGTCTGCACGGCCACGAACACGTGGAGCGGCGGCACCCTCACGCTCGTCAAGGAGCTCGCGGGCGAGACCCTCGCCCGCCCCGTCGACTGGACGCTCAGCGCGACGGGGTCGGACGCCGAGGTCGTGGGCCGCTCCGGGACCGCGGCGGTCACGGACGTCCCGGTGCCCCCGGGCGCCTACACGCTCGCGGAGGACGGCTGGTCGGGCTTCACCGCGGGCGACTGGGTGTGCGACGGCGGCCCGGTGACCGGCGCCGTCGTGACGGTCGAGCCGGGCGCGGACGTCACGTGCACGATCGTCAACACACCCCTGCCCTCGCGGCTCACCCTCGTCAAGGTGGTCGACGGCGGACCCGCGGCTCCTCGGGACTGGACCCTGTCCGCGACCGGTCCCCAGGCCGACGGGACGACCGGGACGATCTCCGGCCCCTCGGGCGGCGCGGCGGTGAGCCACGTCGACGTGGGGGAGGGGATCCACGAGCTGTCGGAGTCCGGCGGGCCCGAGGGGTACGAGCCGGGGGAGTGGGTCTGCGTCGGCGGGGTCCAGCTCGGCGGTGCGAGCGTGCTCGTCGGGCCGGACGACGACGTGGTCTGCACCGTGACCAACACCTACGTGGGGTCGATGCTGACCCTCGTGAAGGTCGTCGTCGGCGGGTCGGGCGACCCGGAGGCGTGGACCCTCACGGCGGCCGACGCGGGCGGGCAGACCGTCGCGAGCGGGCCGGTGGGCAGCGACGCGGTCACCGCGGTGCCGCTCCCACCCGGGGCCTACGACCTGGCGGAGTCGGGGGGCTACAGCGGCTACGCGTCGGAGGGGTGGACGTGCGGGCCCGCACCGGTCGAGGGGTCGACGGTGACGCTCGGTCCCGGCGACGACGTCACGTGCGTCGTGACGAACCGGGCCGAGCTGCCGCACCTCACGCTCGTCAAGGAGCTCGACGACCGCGGCTTCACCGGCGACGTCGCCGCGACGGACTGGACCCTGACCGCCACGGGCGAGGGGCGGGAGATCTCGGGTGTCACCGGGTCCGCCGACGTGTCGCACGTGACCGTCGCGCCCGGCCGGTACCTCCTGTCCGAGTCCGGAGGTCCGGACGGCTGGACGGCCCTGCGCTGGGTGTGCGACGACGCCCGCGTCGTGCAGACGCCGCAGGCCGGGTCGCTGATCTCGACCGTCGTGGTGGAGCCCGGCGACGACGTGACGTGCACGGTCACCAACCACTGGCTCGCGGGCACGCTGACGCTCCACAAGGAGGTGGTCGACGGCGCCGCGCCCGCCGACGACTGGCAGCTCACCGCCGCGGGACCGACGGCGATCTCCGGCTTCGACGGCAGCGAGGACGTCACGCTCGTCCCGGTGGCCGCCGGGACGTACGACCTCACCGAGTCGGGCAGCGACTGGGACTACACCCAGGAGGAGTGGGCGTGCGACGGCGGCGTGCTCGTCGACGCGGACACCGTGCGGGTCGACGACGGCGCGGACGTCGAGTGCACGGTGGTGAACACGGTCCTGGACCCGCCGACCCCGACCCCGACCCCGACCGACCCGACCTCGCCCCCGACCGACGGGCCGACGCCGGGCACGGACGACACCCCCACGCCGGGAGCGACGCCCGGCGAGGACCTCGCCACGACCGGGACCGACGTCGTCGTGCTGCTCGCCGCGGCCCTCGCGGCGCTCGTCGCGGGCGGGACGCTGCTCGGGGTCCGGCGCCGGCGCGGGTGAGCGGGACCGCTCCGGCCCGCGGCTGACCGCGGCTCGCCGCGCGACACCCGGTCCTGCGGGCTACTGTCCTGCCGTGGCCGACGAGGGCGAGCAGACCGAGCGGACCGCGCAGCCGGAGCAGGTCGCGCGGGCAGGGCAGGGCGACCCGGGCGAGACGAGTGAGACGGCGCAGCACGGCGGGCACACGGGCCGGTCGTGGCGCGAGACCGTCACCGTCGTGCTGCTCGCGGTGACGGCCGTCCTCACGGCGTGGAGCGGGTTCGAGGCGAGCAAGTGGGGCGGCGAGATGTCGATCGCGTTCTCGCGCGCGTCAACGCAGCGCATCGAGGCCTCGACCCACCGCGCGCACGCGGACACCGCCCGCTCGATCGATCTCCAGGTCTTCAGCCTCTGGCTCGAGGCGTACGCGACGGGGGACACGGAGCTGGAGGAGTTCACGCGCGCGCGCTTCACGCCGCACTTCCGGCCCGCGTTCGAGGAGTGGCTCGCCTCGCGCCCCCTCCAGAACCCCGACGCCGCCCCGAGCCCGTTCGCGCTCGACGCCTACGTCCCGCCAGGAGCCGTCGAGGCGGTCGAGGCCGACGAGCGCGCGGACGCCCTCTTCGCGCAGGCGCTCGTCAACAACCAGCGGGGCGACAACTACACGCTGACCACCGTGCTGTTCGCGCTCGTGCTGTTCTTCGGCGCGTTCGCCGGCCGGTTCCGCTCCGAGCGCGCGGCGTGGGCCATGGTCGGCCTCGCGTGCGCGGTCCTCGTCGTCGGCGTCGTCTTCCTCGCGACCTTCCCCAAGATCGTCTGACCCCGCCTCGGGGGGCGCGCACCCTCGTAGCCTGGGGCCATGCAGACCCTCACGACGGCCCGGCTCACCCTCCGCCCGTGGCAGCCCGACGACGCCGACGCCGCCCTCGACATCTACTCGCGCTGGGACGTCATGCGGTTCGTCGGGGTGACGCCACGCGTCCTGGAGCACCGCGACGAGGCGCTGGAGCGGGTCGAGCGCTGGGCAGCCGTCGACGACGGCACGCACGGGGTCTGGGCCGTCGTCCCGCGCGAGGGCGACGGGGCGGACCTGCCGGACGCCGCGCCCGTGGGGACCATCCTGCTCAAGCTCATCCCGGCGTCGGGCACGGGCGACCCGTCGCAGCCCTCGGGCGACACGGAGATCGGGTGGCACTTCCACCCCGACGTGTGGGGGCGCGGCTACGCGACGGAGGCGGCCGCCGCGGTGCTCGCGCACGCCTTCGAGCGCGGGCTCGACCGCGTCGTCGCCGTCACGCACCCCGACAACGCGGCGTCCCAGGCGGTGTGCCGACGGATCGGCATGACGCACCGCGGCACGACCGACGCGTACTACGACACGACCTGCGAGCTGTTCGACGTGACCGCCCCCTGACGGGAGCGCCGGTCAGAGGACCTGCGTGAGGCGCCGGACCGCGCCGAGGACGTCGACGTCGTCGTGCGGCTCGGTGTCGAGCGCGCGGTGGATGGTCATGCCCTCGATGAACGCGTCCAGCACGCGGCACGTCGCGGGGTCGAAGTGACGCCCGAGCGCGTCGCGGCTGCGGCGCATCCAGTCGTTGGTGAGCGTCCGGTAGGCCGGGTCGCGCGCCGCGAGCGTGTAGAGCTCGTGCGACAGGACGAGGTCGCGCTGGGTCGCGAAGACGTCGTGCGTGATGAGCGTCGTGACCGCCTGCACGGCCTCCTCGGGCGTGCGCGCGGCGCTCATGCGGCGCTCGAACTGGGCGGCCGCGTCGCGCGCGAACCGGCCGAACGCCTCGCGCAGCAGCTCGTCCATCCCGGCGAAGTGGTAGGTCATCGACCCGAGCGGGACGTCGGCGGCGGCCGCGACGCGCCGGTGCGACGTGCCGGCGACGCCGTGCTCGGCGACGACGTCGAGGCACGCGTCGACGATGCGGTCGCGGCGCTCCGGGTCGTGGCGGCGGGCGCGGGGGGTCGGCCCGGTCGGGGCCTCGGGGGCGCTCATGGTCAGATGTTCTCGCGGATCACCCGGGCCGGGTTGCCCACCGCCACGACGTTCGCGGGCAGGTCGCGCGTCACCACGGACCCCGCGCCCACCACGGTGTTGTCGCCGATCGTCACGCCGGGGCACACGATCACGCCGCCGCCGAGCCACACGTTGTCGCCGAGCGTGATGGGCTCGGCCGCCTCGAGCTTGTCGCGCCGGGGCTGCGGGTCGACGGGGTGGGTCGGCGTGAGGAGCTGGACGTTCGGCCCGAGGAGGCAGTCGTCGCCGACGGTGATCGCCGCGACGTCGAGCGCGGTGAGCCCGGAGTTGACGAACGTCCGGTCGCCGAGGTGCACGTTGCTGCCGAAGTCGACCGCGAGCGGCGGCTTGACCCACGACCCCTCGCCGAGCGACCCGAGCAGGTCGGCGAGGATCGCGCGGGCGTGCGTGTCGTCGCCGTCGCCGTCGAGGACGGCGCGGTGGAACGCGTCGACGAGGACCATGCCCCGGTGGACCCCGCGCGCGATCTCGGGGTCGTCGGCGACGTACAGGTCGCCCGCGGCCATGCGCTCGTAGCTCGTGCGGTCGTCGCCGGCGAAGTAGTCGGTGGTCATGCGGTGGCGGCCTCCTCGGGCGCGGTCGTGCGGCGGTCGTGGGCATCATGCCGGTCGTGGCCGGCCGGGCCCGGTCGGCCCGCGGCGCGCCGGCCCGGGGCGAGCACGCCGGCCAGGAGCACGACGACGAGGCCGGCCAGCGGCAGGACGAGCAGCCCGGCGCGCAGGCTCGTGGCGTCGGCGACGAGCCCGACGATCGGCGGGGACAGGAGGAACCCGAGGCGCATGAGCCACGACACGAGGGTGAGTCCCGTGCCCGCGCGCAGTCCCGGGAGCTCGTCGGCCTGCTGCATCGCGGCGGGGACCAGGGTCGCGACGCCGAACCCGGCGGCGGCGAACCCGGCGATCGTGCCCGGGACGGAGGGGAACGCGAGCGCGAGCCCGGTGCCGAGCAGCACCAGCGCGCCCCCCGTCCGGGCGACGGCGCGCTGGCCGAAGCGGTCGACGAGGCGGTCGCCGACGAGCCGACCGACGAACTGCGCGCCGACGAGCGCGACGAACCCGGCGGCGGCGAGCGTCGCCGGGGCGCCGAGCGACCCGGAGAGGTAGACCGCCGCCCACGTGCTGCCCGCGTCCTCCACGAGCGTGCCCGCGACGGCGACGAGGACGAGCGCGGCGAGCAGCCACACCGTTCGCCCCGTGACGCGCCCCGGCGCACCCGACGCGTGTCCGGGGGACGCGTCGTCGGGCACCAGGTCGGTGCCGCGCAGGCACCAGCGCCACGCGAGGAGCGCGACTGCCGAGAACAGCACGGCCGTGCTCGCGAGGTGCATACCGAGCGGCAGCCGCAGCGCGATGGCCGCGGCCGCCATGAGCCCGCCGGTGACCGCACCGATCGACCAGACCGCGTGGAACGAGTTGATGATCGAGCGGCCGTACCGGCGCTGGACGCGCAGGCCGTGCGCGTTCTGCGCGACGTCCGTGAACGAGTCCATCGCGCCCGCGAGGAACAGCGCGCCGACGAGGATCGCGAGCGCCGGTGAGACGCCCGCGAGGAGCACGCCGACGCTCGTGAGAATTGTGCCTGCCACCGCGACGATGGCCGACCCGAAGCGCCGCAGCAGCGGAGCGGCGGCGAGGCCGGCCGCGATCGCCCCGGCCGGGAACGCTGCAACCGCGAGGCCGTAGCTCGCGTTGTTCAGCTCAAGCGCGGCCTTGATTTCGGGGTAGCGAGGGACAAGGTTGGCGAACAGCGCGCCGTTGGTGAAGAACAGCCCAGCGACGGCGACGCGCGCGTGGCGCACGTCCCGTGCCGGGCGCACGAGGGTGGTCGCACACATGAGGACGATCGTACACACGATGCGTACGTCTGTACACATGCCTCCCTCGTTCCTGAATGAAGATGCCGCAAAGGGTCACGCCAAGGCCTGCAACGCCAGGGCGGCTGCGATAGAGTTCAGGCGCCAGCGGGTTCGGCGGTCGAGTATCGGTGCCCGTTCCGGGCTAGTTCAGGGAGACGTGATGAGTCTTGGCGACGCCATCGGCTTTGCTGGGCTTGCCGTCTCCGTTGTCGGCTTCTGGGTGGCTATTGTTCAGCTGCGGCGGACCGCTAAGGCGACGGCTGCAACTGCGGCAGCGCTGAAGTCAGCCCTGCATCGGATGAATGTGAATCATCTCCTTGTTCTGCTGCCGCAACTGCGGATCATAGAGAATGATCTGGATCAAGCGGCGCACGATGACGACCGCCGCCTCGCTCAACGGACTCTGATTTCTTACGCGCACACCGCGAGCCAGGTCGCTTCCTTGCTAGAGAGTTCCGAGGAGCCTGTGGATTCAGAACTTGTCGGAAAACTGCGCACGAGCGCTCGACTCGCCAGCGCCTCGAAGGCTACTCTTGTCAGTACCTCCCGAAGTACAGTAAAGACTGCCACAAAGGATGTATCTAGTGAAATTGGCGAAATTGCGGGCCTGGCAGCTGGATTAATCGCCCAATACCAATCGAAGGTTGCGTGAGATGGACGTCTTGGACGAGACTGCACGGCTCCAATTGCTCGAACGGCTTACTCGTGGGACACAGAAGGGCTTGTACGAGTGGTCGAGTATTGGCGATAGCGAGTACAACTTTGTCCTGCGGGCTGGTAGCTTTGGCTTTGCCATTTCGAGTCGCGACGATGACGACTACGCGCCATTCGAGCTAACCGTATTCGACCTGCGTTTGAAGGAGCCTAAGGCTGTCGATGAGATTCTGACAGGCACTGACCGGCCGGACTTAAATGCGCTGCTCGCAGAATTGTACTCGCTTGTCAAGCGCAGAGTTTTCAAGCTTGACACTATCGAGGCCGAAATGTTCAGCGCGCTCGATGAACTTGAGCGAGGTTCGGAATGAACGTGTTCGCCGCGGCGGCTCACTGAAGCTCGATCTGAACACATGTGGCTCCGTTGCTCCTGTGCCGGAGTCTCTGTCCGCGGTCGCGGGTAGCGAGCCCTGCCGCGCGAATACGGCGCGGCGCGGTGATTCACGGTCGTATCGATGCCGCTCCGCGGGAGGCGTGTTCGGCAGGGTCCAGTGCCAATCCGCACTCCAGTCGTCGTGCACCTAGGCTGGCGGGCATGGACACCGAGGAACGCCTGGCCGTCTTCATCGACTACGAGAACCTCGCGCTCGGCGCGCGCGAGCACCTGGGCGGCATGACGTTCGACTTCGGCCCGATCGCCGACGCGCTCGCGGTGCGCGGGCGGGTGGTCGTGCGGCGCGCCTACGCCGACTGGTCGTACTTCGACGAGGACCGGCGCTCGCTCACACGGCACCAGGTCGAGCTCATCGAGATGCCGCAGCGCATGGGCGCGTCGCGCAAGAACGCCGCCGACATCAAGATGGTCGTCGACGCGATCGAGATGGCGTTCGAGCGCGACTACATCTCGACGTTCGTCATGTGCACCGGGGACAGCGACTTCTCCCCGCTCGTCCACAAGCTGCGCGAGCTCAACAAGCGCGTGATCGGGGTGGGTGTCGAGAAGTCGACGTCGCGCCTCCTGCCGCCCGCGTGCGACGAGTTCCTCTTCTACGACCGGCTCGAGGGCGTCGACGTGCCGGACGAGCCGGAGCCCCGGTCGGTCCGGGGCTCGCGCGCCGGGGCGAGCGGGACGACGACGGGCGCCGGCAAGGCGAAGCGCGGCGGCGGGCGCTCGACCGGGCGCCGCAAGGCGACCGAGATCGCCGAGCCGGAGGTCGAGACGCCGGCTGCCGCGGCGCTCGCCGAGCTGGGCGAGGCCGTCGGCCGGACGACCCGCCGCGGCGAGCCCGTCGTGACGGAGAGCGACGAGGTCGACGTGACGACGACGCCGGTCGCCGAGGCGTCGGGCTCCGTCGAGGCGTCCGCGGCGGTCGAGCCGCCCGCGTCCGAGGCCGACGACGACGCACCCTCCGGCGAGGACCTCCCCATGGAGGTGCGCGTCGCGCAGACGCTCGCCGACCTCGAGGCCTCGACGAGCGGCGCGGTGACCGCGTCCGTGCTCAAGCGCACGCTGCTGCGCAAGGACCCGACGTTCAGCGAGGCCGACTACGGGTTCCGCAACTTCGGCGAGTTCCTGCGGTTCCTGGCCGACCGGGGCTTCGTCGAGCTCGCACCGGGGCCGGCGACGGGCGACCCCGAGGTCTCCCTGCCCGCGCAGGGCGACACCGACCAGGCGTTCGCGCTCGTGCGCGAGGTCGTGCAGGAGGAGGGCGGCTCGACCGTCCTGTCCGGGCTGAAGAACGCGATCCGCAAGAAGCGCCCGGACTTCAGCGAGAAGGCGCTCGGCTACCGCGGGTTCCTGCAGTTCTGCAAGGCGGCGCAGGCCGCCGGCGCCGTCGACCTGGCCTGGGACGACGACGCCGACGACTATCGCGTGTCGGTCGCCTAGCAGGTCGCCTAGCGGGCGACGAAGGCGAGCAGCGCTGCGTTGACCTCGGCCGCGTGCGTCACGAGCAGACCGTGGGGCGCGCCCTCGATCTCGACGTACTCGGCGTCCGGCACGAGCCGGCGGAAGCGGCGCCCGGTCGCGTCGATCGGCAGGATGTTGTCCTTCGTGCCGTGGAGGATGAGCGTGGGCTTGCCCGCCGCGCGGACGGCCTCGACGTCGGCCCGGAAGTCCTCGATCCACGTGGGCACGACGGCGTACGCGGCGACCGGCGCGGACCCGATCGCGGTGATCCAGCTCGCGCGCACGGTGTCCTCGCTGATGCGCTTCCCGAGGTTCTCGTCGAGGTTGTAGAAGTTCTTGTAGAAGTCGGTGTACCAGGCGTACCGGTCGGCGCGGGCCGCGTCGACGATCCCGTCGAACACCGACTGCGGGACGCCCTCGGGGTTGTCGTCCCGCTGGACGAGGAACGGCTCGAGCGACGCGAGGAACGCGAGCTTGGCGACGCGCTCGTGCCCGTGGTTGTGGACGTAGCGGGCGAGCTCGCCCGTGCCCATGGAGAACCCGACGAGGATCACGTCGCGCAGGTCGAGCGTCTCGAGGACGGTGTCGAGGTCCGCCGCGAAGGTGTCGTAGTCGTACCCGCTGCCGACCTTGCTCGACGCGCCGAACCCGCGGCGGTCGTACGTGACGACGCGGTGGCCGGCGTCGATCAGCTCGCGCTTCTGGAGCTCCCAGCTGTGCCCGTCGAGCGGGTAGCCGTGGATGAGGACGACCGGCTGGCCGGTGCCCTGGTCCTCGTAGTAGAGCTCGATGTCGGTGGAGTTCTCCTGCCCGACGGTGATGTACCCCATGGTCGTGCTCCCTTCGCGGAGTCGGGAGAACGGTCGTTCTCCCGTGAGTCGCTACACTAGAGAACGCTGGTTCTCCCCGCAAGAGGGGGGCGATGAACAGGAGGTGACGATGCTCGACGACGCGAGCGCTCGCGCGCTGGTGGTGGCCGCCGCCGACCGGCTGTTCTACGCGCGCGGCGTCCAGTCGGTCGGGATGGACGCGGTCCGCACCGAGGCCGGGGTGTCGCTCAAGCGCATCTACGCGCTGTTCCCGTCCAAGGACGACCTCGTCGTCGCCGTGCTGCGGCACCGCACCGAGCAGTGGGACGCGGGGATCGCCCGCGCGGCAGCCGGTCTCACCGTCCCGCGCGACCGGCTGCTCGCGGTGTTCGACTTCCTCGACGCGTGGTTCCGCGAGGACGGGTTCCGCGGGTGCGCGTTCATCAACTCCTTCGGCGAGCTCGGTGCGACGTCGCCCGCCGTCGCCGCGGCGGTCCGCGAGCACAAGGAGTCGTTCCAGCGGTACGCGCGCGACGTCGTGCGCGAGGCGGGCCTGCCCGACGACGTCGCGCTCCAGGTCGTCCTGCTCGCCGAGGGTGCGCAGACCACGGCGGCGATCACGCAGGACGTCGACGTCGCGCGCCAGGCGCGCCGTGCGGCCGAGGCGATCCTCGACGCGGCGGTCCCGGCGACGGCCTGAGGCGCCCGAAGGGCCCGCGCCCCCGGGGTCTGAGCTCGGGGCGCTCGCGGGCGCCGACGCCCGACGGAGGCGTGGGAGTGGGAGCGATTCCACGACACGCCGAGAGAGCGCTTGCTCGGGCGCGGCGACCGCCCGTAGGTTCGCGGGCGGAGGGCCGAGGAACGGCCCCCGCCCGGTGCGGAGTCGCGCCGAAGCACGTCGCGCACCGTGGCGAGACGCAGGTGGCAGTCGCCGCCGGACCTGGAGGATCGATGGACCTCGCACGTCAGCGTTCACCCCGTCCCACGCCCCTGCGGGGCGCCCGTCCACGACCTGGCAGGCCACGACGCCGTCCGGCACCGCGCCTCGGCGACGCCGCGCGCCGCGTCCTGGCGGGCGCGGTCGCGGTGCTCGCCGTGAGCGCCGGGGCGCTCGTCGCAGCCCCCGCCGCGACGGCCGCGCCGGGTGACGTCATCTGGTCGGACGAGTTCGACGGCGCCGCGGGCTCGGCCCCGAGCTCCGCCCGCTGGAACCACGAGACGGGCGCCGGAGGGTGGGGCAACGCCGAGCTCCAGAACTACACGACGTCGCGCGCGAACTCGGCGCTCGACGGACAGGGCCACCTCGTCATCACCGCGCGCCGCGAGGCCGACGGGTCCTACACCTCCGCCCGCATGACGACGCAGGGGAAGTTCCAGCCGCAGTACGGGCGCGTGGAGGCGCGCATCCAGATCCCGCGCGGCCAGGGGATCTGGCCGGCGTTCTGGATGCTCGGCGGCAACCTGCCGGGGGTCGGCTGGCCGGCGTCGGGCGAGATCGACGTCATGGAGAACGTCGGCTTCGAGCCGCACCGCGTGCACGGCACGGTGCACGGACCGGGGTACTCGGGCGGCGCCGGCATCACGGGCATGTACCAGCACCCGCAGGGCTGGTCGTTCGCCGACGACTTCCACACCTTCGCGGTCGACTGGAAGCCGGGCGAGATCACGTGGTTCGTGGACGGCCAGCAGTTCCACCGCGTCACGCGCGCGAGCGTCGGCGCGAACGCGTGGGTGTTCGACCAGCCGTTCTTCCTCATCCTCAACGTCGCGGTCGGCGGGCAGTGGCCGGGGTACCCCGACGGCACGACCTCGTTCCCCCAGCAGATGAAGGTGGACTACGTCCGGGTCTACGACAACGGCTCGGGAACCTCCAACCCGAACCCCGGTGGCAGCCTGCCGACCGGGACCGGGACGATCCGGATCGCGAACGGGTACTGCCTCGACGTCCCGTGGGGCCAGACGCACGACGGCAACCGCGTGCAGATCGTCCCGTGCAACGGCAACGTCGCGCAGTCGTGGACGCGGGGGAGCGACGGGACGATCCGGGCGCTCGGCAAGTGCCTCGACGTGAGCGGCAGCGGCACGGCGAACGGGACGGCGGTCCAGCTCTGGACGTGCAACGGCACGGGCGCGCAGAAGTGGGTCTACGACGCGGGGTCGAAGACGCTGCGCAACCCGCAGTCGGGTCGGTGCCTGGACGCCGAGGGCGGCAACCCGCTCTACGAGGGCCAGCGGTTCGTGATCTGGGACTGCCACGGCTCGACGAACCAGCAGTGGACCTTCTGACGTCCGGCCCGCTCGCCTGACGGCCCGCGTCGGGCGCTGCGCGTGCGCACGGACGGTGCACCCCGGAGTGCCTCACTCGTGCGCACGTGCACCGCTCGGCGGGTCGGCGCCGTCGGTGGTCGCGAGCCGGGGGCCGAGCCGGCTCGCGACCATCGGGAGCACGATCACGGACAGCACGCCCGCGCCGACGAGCGCCGCGCCGACGCGTGACGTCATCGCGTCCTGCTCGACCGCGATCTCGGTGAGCGCGACCAGCAGCGGCAGCGCGGTCGCCGCGTAGAGCGCGGTCTGGACGCGCTCGACCGACGGCAGCTCGCGCCGGAACCACAGCAGCACCGGGCCGCCCCGCACGACCACCATGAGCGCGAAGAACGTCAGCGGCAGCAGCGGGGACGCGACGATGGAGTCGATGTCCAGGCCCATGCCGGAGCTGACGAAGAACACCGGCACGAACACGCCCCACGCGACCGCGTCGAGCTTCTTCTCCAGCGCCTCGACGTCGCCGGGCGCCCAGCGGCGCAGCACCATCCCGCCGACGAACGCGCCCAGCACCGCGTCGAACCCGAGCCCCGCGGCGAGCGCGAGCAGCGCGACGAGCAGCAGCACGGTGAGGCGCAGGGTGCTCTGGCCGGTCCCGTGCTCCGCCGCGCTGAAGAGGCGGTCGCCGCCGAGCGCCTTGAGGCGCCCCAGCCTCCCCGGTAGCGCGGACAGCGCGATCGCGACGACGGCGAACAGGACCAGCAGGACCGCCGCGACCCCGCTCTCGCGCGTCCCGAGGAGAACGGCCATCGCGACGATCGGTCCCAGCTCGCCCACCGCCCCGACCACGAGCACCGCGCGGCCGAGTCGCGAGCCGAGCTGACCGCCGTCGCGCAGGATGGGGAGCACGACGCCCAGCGCGGTGGTCGTGAGCGCGATCGCCCCCGCTGCGACCGCGTGCGGGGAGTCGTGGCCGACGACGGCGAGGACGAGGGCCGCCCCGACGACGAGCGACGTCAGCCACGCCGCCCCGGCACGTCGCCCCACGCGCTCGCGCAGGAGGTTCGGCTCGAGCTCGTACCCGGCAAGGAGGAAGAGGAACCCCATGCCGAGGTCGGACAGGAGCGTGACGTCGTCGGGCGTCGCGAGGTCGAGCGCGGCCGGCCCGATGAGGATGCCGCCGAGCAGCAGCACGACGACCTGCGGCACGCGCGACCGCACCGGCATGAGCCCCGCGAGCAGCGGCGCCAGCAGCGCGACGACGAACACCGGGACGAGCGGGGCGTAGACGTTCACGGGCGGTTCTCCGGGTGTCGGCGGGCGGCGGGTCCCAGGATCCCGCAGCGCCGCAGGTCGCGCGCGGCGGAGGCCCGCGGCGTCGTCCGTCGGGGTTGACGGTGCGTCGCGCCCCGGCCTACGGTCGGCCCAGCCGCGGATCCCGCGGCACCTGGATCGGCAGACAGGACCACTGAGCCGGCGCACCGTGGCGCCGGAGCCGCGCCCCGGTGAGCGACGAGCCACCAGGAGGCACCATGACCAGCCCGTCGTCCGGCACCCGCACCTGGGTCCGTGACCCGCTCGGCGTCTTCACCGCCGACGACTCCCCGGACGCGCCGGACGCGCGCGGCGGGGTCGTCGTCGAGGACGGCGTGATCGCCGAGGTCGTCGCGGCGGGCGCGGAGCCGTCCGCCCCGGTCGACGCGACGTTCGACGCGTCCCAGCACGTGCTCACGCCCGGGCTGATCAACACGCACCACCACTTCTACCAGACGCTCACGCGCGCCTGGGGGCCGGTCGCCGACGCCCCGCTCTTCCCCTGGCTCCAGCGCCTCTACCCGGTGTGGGCGCGCCTGACCCCGCGCGACCACGAGCTCGCGACGACGGTCGCGCTCGCCGAGCTGCTGCTCTCCGGCTGCACGACGGCCGCCGACCACCACTACGTCTTCCCGGCCGGCCTCGACGACGCGATCGACCTCCAGGTCGCCGCCGTCCAGCGGCTCGGGATGCGCGCGACCCTCACGCGCGGGTCCATGACGCTCGGCCAGGACGACGGCGGTCTGCCGCCGCAGTCGGTCGTGCAGAGCCTGGGCGTGATCCTCGCCGACTCGCAGCGCCTCGTGGAGAGGTACCACGAGCGCGGCGCCGGGGCGCGGGTCCAGATCGCGCTCGCGCCGTGCTCGCCGTTCTCGGTGACCACCGACGCGATGCGCGAGAGCGCGGCCCTCGCGGAGGACCTCGACGTCCGCCTGCACACGCACCTCGCGGAGACGATCGACGAGGAGGACTTCTGCCGCGATCGCTTCGGGATGCGCACGGTCGACTACCTCGAGTCGGTGGGATGGCTCACGGACCGCGCGTGGCTCGGCCACGGCATCCATTTCGACGACGAGGAGGTGCGCCGCCTCGGGGCCGCGGGAACCGGCGTCGCGCACTGCCCGACGTCGAACATGCGCCTCGCGTCCGGGATCGCGCGCGCCGTGGAGCTCGAGGACGCGGGCGCGCCCGTCGGGCTCGGGGTCGACGGCTCGGCGTCGAACGACGCCTCGACGATGATCCTCGAGGCACGGCAGGCGCTCTACCTCCAGCGCCTCCGGTACGGCGCCGACATCCCCGTGGCGCGCGCGCTCGGCTGGGGCACGCGGGGCTCCGCGCGCGTGCTGGGCCGGGACGACGTCGGCGTGCTCGCCGTCGGCAAGCAGGCCGACCTCGCGCTGTGGCGCCTCGACGAGCTGCGCTTCTCCGGCGCGCACGACCCGGTGGCGGCGCTCCTGCTGTGCGGGGCCGACCGCGCGGACCGCGTCATGGTCGGCGGCGAGTGGCGCGTGGTCGACGGCGCGATCCCGGACCTCGACCTCGGCGCCCTGGTCGCCGAGCACTCGGCCGCGGCCCGGCGCCTCGTCGCGGGCTGACCCGCGGCCGAGCGGGGACGTGCCCGGCCACCGGCCGGGGCGTCCCCGCTCAGAGCTCGCGGTAGTAGTGGACGACGGGGAGGGCGGTGAAGCCGCGCGACTCGTAGAGGGCGCGCGCGGCGTCGTGCCCCGGGTCACCGCCGGTCCAGACGTTGGCGTACGCGCACCCGGCGTCGCGCATGAGCTGCAGGGCGGCGTCCACGAGGAGGCTCCCGATGCCGTCGCCCTGAGCGTCGGGGTCGACGGCAATGATCTCGAGGTCGGCGGTGCGGGCCCCCTCGGCGGGAGGCTCGCCGATCACCGTGGTGGCGAACCCGACGACGCGGCCGGCCCGCTCTGCGACGAGCGTCGTCGTGGGGTGCTTCTCGCACGCGCCGCGCACGTCCGCCTCCTGGCTGCGTCGCCAGTCCGGGTAGGCGAGCCCGTAGAGGCGCTCGCCGAGGATCGCGCGCCACGAGGTGAAGGCGTCCTCCCACGCGCGCAGCGACAGGTCGACGACGGCGTCGAGGTCCGTGGGGCGGTAGGGGCGGAGCGTGGCGGTCACGGCTGGAGGCTACGGAGCCGGGCGGGCAGGTGCCAGTGCTTTGCGGCGGCCGACGACCGAGGGCCGTCACCGCAGGCCACGCGCGAGTTGCCGGGAGGGACTTGACACACGTCACACTTGGCGTTCGAATAGTGGAAGTAGTTTTCCGCCAAGCGGAACGATAGCTGACGAGGAGGTCCGCTATGAACGCGCGAGCCACGAGGGCCACGGACGGCGCCGAACGTCGTCCGGTACGCCCCGAGGACGAGCGGCTGCCCATCGAGTCGACGTTCGGGTACGGGTTCCAGCACGTGCTCACGATGTACGGCGGCATCATCGCCCCGCCGCTCATCGTGGGTGGCGCCGCCGGGCTGACCGGGGCCGAGATCGGGACGCTCGTCGCGGCGTCCCTCTTCATGGGCGGCCTCGCGACGATCCTCCAGACGCTCGGCATCCCGTTCTTCGGGTCGCAGCTCCCGCTCGTGCAGGGCGTGTCGTTCGCGGGCGTGTCCACGATGGTCGCGATCGTCAACGGCGGGGGAGGGATCCCGGGCGTCCTGGGCGCGGTGCTCGTCGCGTCGGCGGTCGGCCTGCTCATCACGCCGTTCTTCGCGCAGATCATCCGGTTCTTTCCGCCGGTCGTCACGGGCGTGGTCATCACGACGATCGGCCTGACGCTCATGCCCGTCGCGGCGAACTGGGCGATGGGCGGCAACGCGAGCGCGCCCGACTACGGCTCGGTGAGCAACATCGGCCTCGCCGCGCTGACGTTCGCGATCGTCATCCTGCTGTCGAAGGTGGGCAGCGGCACGATCTCGCGCCTGTCCATCCTCATCGCGATCGTCGTCGGCACGCTCATCGCGCTCGCGCTCGGCAAGGCGGACTTCTCCGGCGTCGGCGACGGCCCGGTCGCCGCCTTCCCGTCGTTCCTCGGCTTCGGCGCCCCGACGTTCGAGATCGCCGCGATCATCTCGATGCTCATCGTCATCCTCGTGACCCTCACCGAGACGACGGCGGACATCATCGCCGTGGGCGAGATCGTCGGCACCAAGGTGGACCGCAAGCGCATCGCGAACGGCCTGCGCGCCGACATGGCGTCGTCCGTCGTCTCGCCGTTCTTCGGCTCGTTCACGCAGTCGGCGTTCGCGCAGAACGTCGGGCTCGTGGCCATCACGGGCGTGAAGTCGCGGTTCGTCGTGGCGGCGGGTGGCGCGATCCTCGTGGTCCTCGGTCTCCTGCCGGTCCTGGGCCGCGTCGTGGCCGCCGTCCCGACGCCGGTCCTCGGCGGTGCGGGCGTCGTGCTGTTCGGCTCGGTGGCCGCGTCGGGCATCCGGACCCTGGCGAAGGTCGACTACTCGCGCCCCATGAACCTCATCATCGTGGCGGCGTCGATCTCGTTCGGCATGATCCCCATCGCCAAGCCCGACTTCTACGACCAGTTCCCCACGTGGTTCGGCATCATCTTCCACTCGGGCATCAGCTCCGCCGCGGTCATGGCGATCCTGCTCAACCTGCTCTTCAACCACGTCAAGCTCGGCAACCCGCCCGACCCGTCCGTGTTCGCCGCGGGCGCGGAGCACGGGGCGAGCGCGGTGGACGAGGACGACCTCGACGATCTCGAGGACGACGGCGTCATCAACGGCTCGACGCGCCGGCCCGCGGCCACCGACACGGTCGCTCCCGCCGCCGAGCCCGGGGCCAACCCGGCGACCGTCGCGGGAGACCAGCACGTCGACGGGGTGCCCTCCCCGGCACCCGGGGCGGCTCCCGCGGACGGTGCGGCCGACGGCGAGAGCACCGCGCCCCGGCAGCACGCGGTCGCCCCGCTCCCGCGGACCGCGACCCCGTAGACGCATCCGCCGAGCAGGCACAGCGTCGTGCCCGACGCCGCCCCGCCCCCGAGCGACCCCCTCGCGCCGGGTGCGGGGCGCCGTCGTGCCCGGGACGTGTAGCGTCGTGGGTCGGCGTCGAGCACGACGCCGGCACCCCGACCGCAGGACCGCACCATGAGCACCCCCACGCCCGAGCGTCCGGCACCGACCGCGAGCGGCGCACCGACCGAGAGCCCGGCGGCCGACCACCTCGGGCACGGGCTGCGGACGCGGCACCTGACGATGATGGGGCTGGGCTCCGCGATCGGCGCGGGGCTGTTCCTCGGCTCGGGCGTCGGGATCGCGACCGCCGGTCCCGCCGTCCTCGTGTCGTACGCGATCGCGGGCGTCGTCGTCATCCTCGTCATGCGGATGCTCGCGGAGATGGCGAGCGCGCGGCCCGCGAGCGGGTCGTTCTCCGTGTACGCGGAGGAGGCGCTCGGGCCGTGGGCCGGGTTCCTGCTCGGCTGGCTCTACTGGTTCATGCTCGTCATGGTGCTCGGCGCCGAGATCACGGGCGCCGCGCGCATCGTCACCGGCTGGTACCCGGACGTGCCGCAGTGGGGCGTCGCGCTCGTCGTGGTCGTCGTGTTCGCCGTGATCAACCTGTGGGGCGTCCGGCAGTTCGGCGAGCTCGAGTTCTGGTTCGCGTTCGTCAAGGTCGCGGCGATCGTCGGGTTCCTCGTCGTCGGCGTCCTTCTGGTCCTCGGGCTGCTGCCCGGGACCGACCCGGTCGGCACGTCGAACCTCCTGGGCCACGGCGGCTTCGCGCCGGAGGGGTGGGGCGGGATCGCCGCGGGGCTGCTCGTCGTCGTCTTCGCGTTCGGCGGCATCGAGATCGTCACGATCGCCGCGGCGGAGGCGCGCGAGCCGCGTACCGCGGTCGCGCGCGCGACCCGCAGCATCGTGTGGCGGATCCTCGTGTTCTACCTGGGCTCGGTCGCGATCATGGTGCTCGTCCTGCCGTGGGACTCGCCGCTGCTCGCCGAGAGCCCGTTCGTCGCGGTGCTCGACCTCGCGGGGCTGCCGGGCGCGGCCCGCGTCATGGAGGTCGTCGTGGTCGTCGCGCTGCTGTCCGCGTTCAACGCGAACGTGTACGGCACCTCTCGCATGGCGTACTCCCTCGCCGGGCGCGGCGACGGCCCGCGGGCCCTGCGGCGCGTGTCACGTCGCGACGTCCCGTGGGTGTCAGTGCTCGTCTCGGTGTTCTTCGCGCTCGTCGCGGTGGGGCTCAACTGGCTCCTGCCCGAGGCGCTGCTCGGCATCCTGCTCAACGCCGTGGGCGCGGCGCTGCTCGTCGTGTGGGTGCTCGTGGCGGTGTCGCAGCTCCGGCTGCGCCGTCGGATCGAGGCGCAGGCGCGCGCGTCGGGCGAGCCCATGACGCTGCGCATGTGGGGCTTCCCGTGGCTCACGTGGGCCGTGCTCGCCGGGCTCGCGGCGCTGGCCGTCCTCATGCTGACCGACGACGCCGCGCGCGCCCAGCTCCTGTCCACGGCCGGTCTCGTGGTCGTCATCCTGGCGCTCTACGCGGTGACGCGCGGCGGCCGCGCGCGCCGCGTGGCGTCGGCGGGGGCGCGCGGCGACGCATGAACCGGAGGTGACGTCGGACGACCTGCGGGAACGCCGGCGTCGAACGCAGCGTGCACGGACGTGCGCCGACGACGGTGCACAATGAACGGATGACCTACCGCGTCCTGAGGCTCATCCTGTCGCTGCTCGCCTACGTGCTGCTGCGGCCACAGGTGACCGGACGCAACAACATCCCGCGCAACGGGGCGGTCATCCTCGCGAGCAACCACCTGTCGTTCATCGACTCGATCCTCATCCCGATCGTCGCGCCGCGGCACGTCACGTTCCTCGCGAAGGCCGAGTACTTCACGGGCCGCGGGCTCAAGGGCCGGCTGTCGCGCTGGTTCTTCACGACGATCGGCATGATCCCCGTCCAGCGCGACGACCCGCGGGCGGGGCAGCGCTCGCTCGAGGACGCGCTCGAGGTGCTGCAGCGCGGCGGCGCGTTCGGCATCTACCCCGAGGGCACGCGCTCGCGCGACGGCAAGCTCCACCCGGGCCGCACGGGCGTCGCGTGGCTCGCGCTCGCCGGGCACGCGCCGGTCGTCCCCGTGGCGGTGCGCGGCACGGACAAGGTGCAGCCCATCGGCAAGCGGATCCCGCGCCTGCACCGCGTCGAGGTGCACTTCGGCAAGCCGATCGACCCGCAGCGTCAGATCACGGCCGGCACCAAGCCCGCGCAGGCGCGGCGCGAGCTCACGGACGAGGTCATGGCGTCGATCCACCGCATGAGCGGCCAGGACCTCGCGGCCTGAGGCTCAGAGCGAGCTCAGCCCGAACGCCGTCGCGAAGCCCAGCACCGTCACGAGCCCCGTGACCGGGCCGCCGAACTCGGTGGCCTCCGGGATCATCGTGTCGACGAGCATGGTGAGCAGCGCCCCCGCGGCGAACGCCTGCGTGATCGCCACGACCGCGGGCGACGCGCCGTCGAGCGCGACGTAGCCGATCCCGGCCGCGAGCGCCGAGACCAGGGTCGTCGACCCCCACAGCACCCAGAGCCGCGACGGCTTCGTGCCCGCCTTGAGCAGTCCCGACGTCGCGGACATCGCCTCGGGCAGGTTCGAGACGAACACGGCGGCGAGCATCGCGACGCTCACGCCGCCGCCCCCGATGAGGGTCGCGCCGAGCACCACGGACTCGGGGATGCCGTCGAGCACCGTGCCGAGCGCGATCGCCGCGCCGCCCGTGCCGCCCGCCGCCTGGACGGACTCCGCCTGCACGCCGGTGGACCGCTTGCGGCCCTCGCCGCCCATCCGGTCGATGATGCGGTCGCCGACGAAGAACGTGAGCGCCCCGCCCGCGAGGCCCACGAGCAGCACGAGCCCGCTCGCGTGCGTGGACGCGTCCTCCACGAGGTCGTACGCGACCGCGCTGATGAGGACGCCCGACCCGAACGCCATGATGAGCCCGACGAGCCGCTGTCCCGGCGGTCGCCAGAAGACCAGCGCGGCACCCAGGAGCAGCGACGACGCCCCGACGAGACCCCACCAGAAGCCGATCATGGGCCCATTGGACCAGCGGCGGGGCGGGACCGCGCGGGGGACGTGCGCGGCACGCGGGGAGGGCCGCAGGAGGGTGCCACGTTCCCCCGGCCGGGGGAGGCGCTCCCCGCGCCGTCCCGCGAGACTGGGGGCATGACGCCCGACGACGCCCGCACGACCCGTGCGGCGCCCGCGCCGGGGCAGGCCGGGTGGGAGCGCGTCGTCGCGCCGCTGCGCAGCGCGGCCACGGTGCGGGCCGGGGTCTACCTCGTGGTCGGCGGCGTGGTCGCCGGCGCGTACGTGACGCTGGTCGGCGGGTTCGTGCAGATGTTCGCCTCGTTGCAGACGCCGCGCGTCGCGACGGTCGTCCTCGCGCTCGTCTCGGCGGTCCTCGTGAGCACGCCGCCGTTCCTCGCTCCCGTCCGCGCGCTCGAAATCGCGGCGGTGCGGACGTTCCTCGACGTGGCCGTGCCTCAGCCGGCGCCGGGCGCCCCGCCGCCGGGCGCAGCCACGCGCTGGCGCGCCGCCGCCTGGTACGGGCTCCACCTCGCGCTCGGCGCCGCGGTGCTCGTCGTGGTGCTGTTCCTCGTCCCGGTGGCGACCCAGCTCGTCCTCTCCGCGACGGGCGTGGAGCCGGTGCTCCTCGCCGACTGGCGCCCGTGGGAGGCGCTGCCCCCGTGGGCGTGGCTGGTCACCGCGGTGCTCGCGCTGCTCGCCGTCCCGTACGCCGTCGCGCTCGCGCGCGCCGTGCTGCGTCAGGCGGCGCTCCCGCTCCTCGGCCCCGACCAGACGGAGCGCATCGCCGAGCTCGAGGCGGCGGCCGACCGCGACGCCGAGCGGGGCCGGCTCGCGCGCGAGCTGCACGACTCGGTCGGCCACGCGCTGACCGTCACGACCCTCCAGGCCGCCGCGGCCGCCCGCCTCCTCGACCGCGACCCGGTCGCCGCGCGTGCCGCGCTCGCCGCGATCGAGGAGACGGGCCGTACCGCCATGGCGGACCTCGACCACGTGCTCGGCCTGCTCCGCGCGGACGCCGCCGCGGCCACGCGTGGCGGCGCGCCCGTGCGCAGCCCGGCGCGCACGCTCGCCGACCTCGACGCCCTGCTCGACGACGCGCGCCGCACGGGCGTCGACGTGCACCTCGCGCAGGACGAGGTCCTGCTGCCCGACGTCCCGCGCGCGGTGTCGCAGGAGGCGTACCGGGTCGTGCAGGAGGCGCTCACGAACGCGCTCCGCCACGCGCCCGGCGAGCCGGTCGCCGTCGCGGTGGCGCGGGGTCCGGGCAGCGCGCTCGTCGTCGAGGTGCGCAACGCGCTCGGACCGGGTACGCGCCGTCGGGCACCCGGCGACCCCGGCCGCGAGCGTCGCGGTCTCGCGGGCATGCGCGAGCGGACCCACCTGCTGCGCGGCGAGGTGTCGGCGGGTCCGGCGCCCGACGGCGGCGCGTGGGTCGTGCGCGCGACGTTCCCGCTGGCAG
The DNA here is from genome assembly GCF_024124905.1 of Cellulosimicrobium cellulans. Lineage (GTDB taxonomy): Bacteria > Actinomycetota > Actinomycetes > Actinomycetales > Cellulomonadaceae > Cellulosimicrobium > Cellulosimicrobium cellulans_G. The sequence goes on along the minus strand of NZ_JAMXST010000005.1, from coordinate 620,956 downwards.
GATCGGGCGGATGACCGACGGGACGACGCGCGTGGTGCTCGTGGACGACGAGCCCCTGGTGCGCGCGGGGCTGCGCGTCATCCTCGGCGCGGAGCCGGACCTCGAGGTCGTCGGCGAGGCGGGCGACGGCGCGGAGGTGCCGGGCGTCGTCGCGCGGACGCGACCCGACGTCGTGCTCATGGACGTGCGCATGCCGCGCGTCGACGGGATCGCGGCGACGCGCGCCCTCCTCGAGCGCGACGACGCGCCGCGCGTGCTGGTCCTCACGACGTTCGAGAACGACGACCACGTGCTCGACGCGCTGCGCGCGGGCGCGCACGGGTTCCTGCTCAAGCGCGCGCGGCCCGAGGAGGTCGCGCAGGCGGTCCGTGTCGTCGCGCGGGGCGAGTCGCTCCTGTTCCCCGACGCCGTGCGGCGGCTCGCGACGGCGCGACCGCCCGCGGGTGACGCGCTGCGCGACGCGCACCTCACCGAGCGCGAGGGCGAGGTGCTGCGGCTCGTGGCGCAGGGGTTGTCGAACGCGGAGATCGCGGGCGAGCTCTACCTCGGCGTCGAGACGGTGCGCACGCACGTCGGCAACGTCCTCGCCAAGCTCGGGGTGCGCGACCGCACGCAGGCCGTCGTGCGCGCCTACGAGTCGGGCTTCGTCCGGGCGGGCTGACCGTCGCGAGCGTTCCCCCGCACGGGGGAGCGACGTCGTCGCCGCGGGGGATCCGGCGCGGACCGCCGGACGCGAGGGTCGAGTCATGAGCACACGAACCCCGCCCCCGTCCTCCGTCACCGCGCCGTCCGGCCCGCGCCCGGTCATCGTCGGCTCCCTCGCCGGTGCGCCGCCCGGCCCCGGCCGGCACGCCGCCCGCGGGCGGTGGATCGCCCCGACCGCCGCCGCGTGGTGGGCGGTCGGAGGCGTCGCGGCCCTCGTCGTCACCCTGACCGGCGGCACGCTCGCGGTGGGTGACGCGAACGACCTGTCGTTCGGCGCCCTGAGCGAGGTCGCGGGCGCGACGCTCACGCCCTGGGTCGCGGTCCTCGCGCTCGTCGGCGCGGCGACCGCGCTGCGGGCGTGGCTCGGGGCCCGGCACGGCCCCGTCGCCCGGGCCGACCGCGCGCTGACGGTCGCGGCCACCGCGGTCGTCTCGGCCGGGGTGCTCGCGCTCACCGACGCGTCCATCCTGGCCCGGCTCGGGTACCTGCCGGTCACGCTCGTCATGGCGCCGTTCGACCCCGTGATGCGGGCGGCCTTCGAGAACTTTGTCGGCGCGGGCCCGCTCACGCAGCTCGCGCTCCTGGCCGGCGGCGCGCTGCTCGTCGCCTCGACGTGGCGGTTCGTGCGCCGTGGGGTCGGTGCGTGCGCGTCGTGCGGGCGCCGCCACGACGGCCACGACCCCGCCTGGACGACGCCCGCCGCCGCGGCCCGCTGGGGCCGGACGGCCGCGCTCGTCGCCGCTGCGGTCCCCGCCCTCTACGCGGTGACGCGCATCGCGTGGGTCCTCGGCATCCCGCTCGGCTTCTCGCCCGACGACGTCGCACAGCTCGCCGGGGACGACGGGTGGGTCGCGGCGCTCGGGCTGGGCGGCTTCGCGCTCGTCGGCGCGGTGCTCACGCTCGGACTCTTCCAGCGCTGGGGCGAGGTCTTCCCCCGGTGGATGGTCGGGCTCGCGGGCCGGCGGGTCCCGGTCGGGCTGGCGGTGATCCCCGCGACGATCGTGGCGGTCGCGGTCCTCCCCGCGGGGCTCTCGCTCATCGTCCTCGGCCTCGGCGAGAGCCGCCTGGCGCTCACCGCGGACTCGTGGGGCGCCGTCGGCCCGATGTTCCTGTGGCCGCTGTGGTCCCTCGCCCTCGGCGCGGCCACCTACGCCTACTGGCTCCGCCGCCGCGGCACCTGCCGCGCCTGCGGCCGCGGGTGAGCCCGCTCCGCCGACCACGACGCTACCCCCCGGCGAGCACGATGTTGCTGTCGTTATCAGCCCGATAACGACAGCAACGTCGTGCTCGGCGGGCTACTGGGGTTCTACCGGGCCGTCTTGGCCCGCTACCAGGGTGCCGCAGGTGGTCTCCTGGGCGGTCGTGACCACCGGGTCGTCCGGGGCTGCGTCCTGGGCGACCGTCTCCTCCTCGCCGTTCGTGGCGGTCTGCGCGCCCGTGTCGAGGTCGACGAAGGTGCGCGACACGGTGAAGGACGTGCCGTCGTCGGACACGGCGTTCAGGCCCGCGAGGTGCAGCTCCCCGTCGACCTCGGTGCAGCCGACGCCCGTGCCGAACCCGGTGAAGCCCTTGTCGAACGTGTACTGCTCGCCCTGGGCGTTCTGCGTCGGCGTGACGGCGCAGTCGGCGGCGGAGAACAGCAGGACCTCGCGGCCCGTGTCGACGAGCGCGATCGGGGCCGTCGCGTCGCCCGCGGCGACGAGCTGGACGATCGCGCTCGCCGCGACCGGGCTCGCGGACTCGATCGGCGCGGAGAACGTCGCGCCCGACGCCGTCGTGATCCCGAACGCGCGGTCCGCGCCGCCGGTCAGCCACGCGGTGTCCGGGCGGCCGTCGCCGTCGACGTCGACGATCTCGTGCGTGCCCGCGCCCGCGGGGACGCCGTCGCCCGCCGCGGGGCACCCCTCGGCGGCGGGCGACGACGTGTCGTCGGTCGGCGTGCCCGTGTCCGTCGGCGACGGGTTCGGGGACTCCGTCGCGGTCGGGGTCTCCGCCGCGGGAGCGTCCTGCGTCGGACGGTTGACGAGCCACACGACCAGGGCGATCACCAGGACCGCGACGATCGTGAGCACGATCCACGGCCAGGTCCGCCGTGGCTGCTCGGGTTCGGGCTCGGGCGTGGGGAAGGGCAGCTCGGGCGTCGTCATTCCCTCAGGCAACCACCCGCGACGACGCGTGGCACCCCGGCGCGCCGCGTCACGGTGTGGTGTCACGCTCCCAGCGGAGCGGGTCGAGCATGTCGTCCGCGGTGCACTGCCAGGTCAGGTCGTCCTCGTCGTCCCGGGTGATCCCTCTCGATGCGTCGAGCGCCCGGCGTTCGTCCACGCATGCCGCGACGAACCCGGCGGGGCTGGCCCACGGGTCGTCGGCCACGTAGTCCTCGGCGAAGGTCTGGATGGCGACGTCGTCCGCTGACAGCGCGCTGCTGCGTGTCGGAGCCGACCGGGAGCCCTCCGTCGCGTCCCACACCGTGGTGCAGACGTCGCCGTCGGTGTCGCACCCGCCGTACCCGTAGCCGCTGTCGTACAGGCTGCGCACGAAGACCCCTCGGACGGCGGGGGCGGGGAGACCGGTCCGCGCGTCCGTGACCCGCATCGCGAAGACGCCGCCCCACGGGCCGGGGGCCAGGGCAGTCACGGGAAGGTCGACGGTGGCGCGCGCCTCTTCCCCCGGACCGAGCAGCGTCTCCCGCGCCACGACGGTCGCGATCGTCGGGTTCTCAGTCGTGCCCGGGTCGTCCACGAGCCCGACGGCGAGCTGGTCGCTGCCGTCCGGACCGGTCACGAGGGCGAGGTCCCCCCGCGACCCGGCGACCGGGCCGGTGGGCAGGCTCCCACCGGCCAGCAGCGTCTCGAGGTCGGTGTCGTCGCCGGCCCAGACCCGCAGCGGCTGGTCGACGTCGTCCGGCTCGACCGTGAGAAGGAACCGCGTCCCGGGCTCCCACGTCGGCAGGCCGAGGTCCACCACGACCCCGCCCCCGGCGCGGTCGTGGACGCGCGGGTCGACGGCGGCCGTCACGCCCGGGGCGAGCTCGACCACCCCCGCGGCACCCGTGCTGCGCGCGGCCGCCGGCAGCGGAGCGTCGTCGGTCCCCGTCCGGGCCGACAGCGGCCCCGCGAGCAGCCCGACCGCCGCGGCACACCCGGCCGTCGCGGAGAGCGCGGCCGTCCGGCGGCGGCGCTGCGCGCGACGCGACGAGGTCAGGACGCGGTGGGCGTCGAGGGCCGAGTGCAGGTGGTCTGGTGCGACGGCGGCGCGCAGCCCGGCGGCGAACGCCGCGTCGTCGTGGTCGGTCACGAGGGGTCTCCTTCGGTCGGAGCGGTCGGCGGGCCGCTGCGTGAGCCGGTGTCGGCGAGGGCCGTGCGGAGCCGGGCGAGCGCGCGAGAGGCCGTGGACTTCACGGTCCCCACCGGGATCCCGAGCTCGCGCGACACCTCCGCCTCCGAGAGGTCGAGCAGGTGCCGCAGCACCACCACGCGGCGCTGCCGCAGCGGGAGGGTGAGGAGCGCCCGCACGACGGCGTCGCGGTCGTGGACCAGCCCGGTCGCGTCGGGCGCGTGGCGGCGTGAGTCGTGGTCGAGGCCAGTGAGCACCTCACGGCGCGTGCGCCGCCAGGTGTCGACGCGGAGGTTCGCGAGGATCGTGCGGGCGTACGCGAGCGGGTCGCCCTGCCGCGCCCGCCGCCACGAGCGCCACGTGCGCTCGAACGTCTGCTGGGTGAGCTCTTCCGCGCGGTGGTGGTCACCCGAGAGCAGGTACGCGAGCCGGTAGAGCGGGTCCTTCGCCGTCTCGACGAACGCCACGAACTCCTCGGCGTGGCCCGCGCCGGTGACCAGGTGCAGGTCGCGGTCGACCCAGGCGCCCGGTCGTGGCGGGTCGTCCGCGGTCATGAGCGTGGCCCTCGTCGAGATCGTCACGCCCTCAGCACGCAGCGGGAGCGGGAAAAGTTCCCTCGCGGAAGAACCGGCCGCTGCTGCTGCCGGTGCCACGTGACCGGTGACTCGTCCGCCGCGGGCTCTCAGCGGCGCAGGGCCCGGGCGAGGGCACGGGTGAGCGCGTCGCCGTCAGGGCCGAACGCCGTCGGGACACCGGGGCCGACCTCGCCCGGGAGGCTGCCCGGCGTGGGCAGCGGCGAGCCGTGGGCGAGGACCTGCTGCGCGGGAGTCAGCTCGCGGATCGCGACGGCGGCGACGTGGTCGGGGTGCAGCCGCGCGGCGCGCGCGTAGATCTCGGGGTCGTGCTGGCCGTCGTCGCCCACGAGCAGCCAGTCGACGTCGGGCAGCTCGCGGAAGAGGCGGTCGAGCGAGGTGTCCTTGTGCTCCTGGCCGCTGCGGAACCAGCCGGTGTTCGTCGGGCCCCAGTCGGTGAGCAGGAGCGGGCCGGGCGGGAACCCGTGCCGCTGGAGGAACCGGCGCAGGTTCGCGGCGGTGTTCCACGCGCCGGTCGACAGGTAGACGAACGGGGTGCCGGGGCGCTCCGTCGCGATCCCGCGGTAGAGCGCGGCCATGCCCGGCACGGGGACGCGCGCGCTCGAGTGCCGGACGAACGTGTTCCACGCGGCGATGAGGGGGCGCGGGACGGCGGTCACCATCGCGGTGTCGTCGATGTCGGACACGACGCCGAGCCGGCGCCCGTCGGCCACGACGAGCACGCGGCCCTTCGCGACCGCGCCCGAGGACGGGCGGAACGTCACGTCGTGCCATCCCGGGGTGAGCGCGACGTCGATCGTCGCGTCGAGGTAGCCGCTGCGGTCGGACACGAGGTCGACCGTCGCGTCGCCCACGTGCACGCGGACCTCCTCGCGCGGGGCGGGGGCGGTGAAGAAGTAGCGCCAGCCGCGCCGGTCGGCGGACTCGCGCTCGTGCAGGGCGGGGTCGAACGCGGGGCTCGCGAGGAGCACGCGCGCGAGCACGCGCACGCGCCGGGGGGTGCCGTACCCCGCGAACGGCTCGACGCGGGGGCGCCACCCCCGCGCCTTCTGGAAACGGGAGACGACGGCGCGCCACCGGTCCTCGATCCGGGCCGCCCGGTGCGGTCGCTGGGTCACGGCATGCTCGGTCGGGGTCGAGGTCATGAGGGCGCGGCGGTCTCCGGTCGACGTCGGGGGCTGCTGCCCACTGTGTCACATCCCGGTGACGGCGCACCGTCCCGACGCGGCCGTCCCGCGGGCCGGGCACCGATGAGTTCCGGGCGCCGCCCGGGTCGACCCCGACGTCCGACGAGCCTCGACAGGAGCAACCCCATGACCGAGACGCCTGCCCCGACCGCCGACCACGGCGACCTGCTCGCCGCCTACAGCACGCCGGAGGCGCCACGGGTGCCGTGGTCCGCCGTCCGAGAGGCGCTCGAGCGCGCGGGGGTGTCGTGGGTGTCCACGGTCCGGCCCGACGGGCGTCCGCACGTCACGCCGCTGCTCACCGTGACGGCCGACGGCGCTCTGTTCTTCTGCACGGGCCGCGACGAGCGGAAGGCGCGCAACCTCGCGGCGAACGCGCACGTCGTCCTCACGACCGGCGCGAACCGGTTCGAGGAGGGCATGGACGTCGTGGTGGAGGGTGACGCGGCGCGCGTCACCGACGACGCGATGCTGCACCGCCTCGCGGAGCGGTGGCGCTGCAAGTACGACTGGCACTTCGAGGTCCGCGACGGCGCGTTCTGGGACACCGCGGACGGGGGTGGGGAGGCGTACGTGTTCGCCGTGCGGCCGGACGTCGTCTTCGCGTACGCGCGCGGCGCCGAGCACACGGCGATGCGGTGGCGGTTCGGTGCCGACGCGCCGTCGACCGGCCTGGGCGCGGCGCGCGCACCGCAGCCCGCCCCGTGAGGGCGGGCTGCGGCGTCGAGCGCGGACGTGCTCAGTTGCGCGTGATCGTGAAGGTCGACGTCGTGTTCTCGATGTCCCGGAAGTTGCCCGAGAATGTGAGGTTGGTGAACGTCGCCGTGCCGACCGCCGGGCCCTGGCCGGCCTCCGGCATCGGGTTGGCCCAGATGCCGTAGCCCGACTTGGCGTCGTACCGGTCGCCGCTCTTCTTCGCCCCCGTGATGGTCACGTTGGTGAAGGTCGGGTTCTGGAACGTGTTCTGCGGCTGGCCCCCGACGTAGTTCGTCTGGAACATGATCCCGGAGTACGTCGGGTCGATGACGTCGAGGTTGTTCACCTGGATGTTCCCGAACGCCTTGGACGCCGAGAACATCCACACGGCCCCGAACACCTGGTCTCCCCAGAAGTGCCCGCCCGAGCGGACGACGGTGAGCCCGTCGAACACGGTGGGCGCCGGGCCGAAGCCCTCCATCGGGTACCCGAAGTCGAGCGAGCTGATCGTGACGCCCGAGTAGACCAGGGTGTCCGCGATGTAGATGTTGCGGAACGTGTTGTCCTGGCCGCCGTAGACCGCGAGGCCCGCCGCACGCCACGTGTTGGTCGACGTGAGGTTCTCGAACACGTTGCCGCGCTGCCCGCTGCCGCCGTTGTCGGTGGCCGCGAAGAGCGCGAACGAGTCGTCGCCCGTGCCGCGCGCCTGGTTGTTGTGCACGTGGTTGTTCGCGCTGCCGTTGGTCATGTTGATCGCGTCCGCGAACGTGTTGCGGATGCGGGAGTTCTTGACCTCCGAGTCGTCCATGTTGGAGGCCCAGAACATGCAGATCATGTGCTCGACCCAGATGTTGTCGATCGTCATGTTCTTCACGTTGGCGAAGTCGAACACCTTGCCCGGTCCGTCGATGCGCGACGTGTAGTTCCCGAAGTACGCGAAGTCGCGGAACGTCGAGCCGTTCGCGCTCGCCTCGGCGCGGAAGCCGACGTCGGTGTTCTCCTGGCCCTGCGGCGCGAAGAACCGCGTGAACCACGGCCCGGCGCCGACGACGTCGACCCCCTTGCCGTAGACCTGGAACTTGCTGGACGTCTGGTAGTCACCCGCGGGCAGGTAGACGCCCTTGAGCGTGCCCGTGGAGTCCATGCGGACCTTGTCGAGGGCGGCCTGGACGTCCTGATGCGTGAAGCCCGCAGGCTGGGTGTACTGCGCGGGGTTCGGGTTCGCCTGCGGCGTCGCGAGCTCGAGGTCCACGAAGTCGATCGCGTACTGCGACGTGTTCTGCGCGGTCTTCTGGAGGCGGATCGTCGAGCCTGCCGGGACGGTCGTGCCGAGCAGCGTGCTCGCCTCGTCGTAGACGTGGCGCGGCGCGCCCTGGCCCGGCTGGTTGCCCGGGTTGGTCTCGTTGCCGTAGAGCCACGCGTAGCGCGAGGTGAGGTCGATGTTCTTGAGGAACTGGCCGTCCACGTAGATCGCGAGGGTCGCGTTCGTCCCGCCGCCGCCCGCCGAGTCGGGGATGGAGAAGCGGGTCAGCAGGGTGTTCGTCGGGGCCTTGGTGGTCCACTCGACGTACGCGCCGGTCTGGTTGAGCGTGACCGCCCGGCGGCCGGACGCCTCGCCCGCGAGGTCGCCGACGACGCGGTTGGGCGCGAGCACGGTCGCGCCGCCGCCCGTGACGCCGTCCTCGGCCTCGTACGTGTCGAACGGCAGGTTGGCGCCCCGGCCGACGAACAGGGGACGGGTCGCGGTGTTGTTGGCCTGCTTCGCGGCGACCTCGGTGGAGTCCGGCGCGGCGACGACCTTGACGTCGTAGTTGCCGTTCGCGGCGGTCCACGTGCCGAGGTCGACGCTCGCGCTGCTCGCGCCCGCGGCGATCGCGCCGCTCACGGAGCCGGTGAGGGTGCGCACGACGGCGCCCGTCGCCTTGTTCGTCACGGTCACGGTGAGGCCGTGCGCGGCCGTGGAGGTCGCGACGTTGCCCTGGTTCGCGATCGTCGCGGAGAACGTCACCGTGCCGCCCGCGGACGGGTTGCTGGGCGACCACGTGAGCGTCGGGACGAGGTCCGAGCTCGGGACGGCCGTGACGACGAGCGGGGTCGGGTTCGCGTAGGCGTTGTTGCCCTCGTTCTGCTCCGCGACCGTACCGCCCGCGTCGGCGACCGCGCCGATCGTGTAGCTCGCGGCAGGCCGCGCGCCGACGTCGGCGGTGACGGTCGCCTGGGCGCCGGCCGCGAGGCCAGCGACCGGCTTCGTGGCGACGGTCTGGCCGTTCAGCGTGAACGCGACGTCGGTCGCGGCGGACGCCTGCGTGCCGATGTTCTTCACGACGGCCGACAGCGTGATCGCCTGCGACTCGAGCGGCGACGCGGGCGTCGCGGTGACGCTCGTGACGACGAGGTCGGGGTTGGGGGCGGCGGTGCCGAACACCTGGAGCTCGGCGACCTGGCCGTTGCCGGAGCCGGTGTTCCCGGTGAACCGCAGGCGCACGTCCTTGGCCGTGCCCGTGACCGGGATCGTGACGGTGTTGCCCGTGGCCGGGGAGAACGCGTAGCCCGCCGACGGCTTGAGGGTCTGCCAGGCGCCGGTCGCGGTCGCGCGACCCTGGACCTCGAACGTCTGGGTGCGCGGGCCCCACACGGACGCCGGCGGGAGCTTGACGACGACGTCCGTGAGCTGGGCCGCGGCGTCGAGCGAGACCGTGAGCGTGCTGGGGTACTGGCCGCCCGCGCCCTCCCAGTAGGTCGAGGTGCTGTCGTCGTTCGCGTTCTTCGCGACGAACTGCCACTCCGTCGAGGACCCCTCGATCGGCTTGTTCAGCGCGAGGTTGGTGCCGGTCGGGGGCTCCGGGTCACCGGGGCCACCGGGATCGGTGCTGCCGGCGGTGCCGCGCACCTCGAGCTCGGAGAGCTGGCCCGCGGGCCAGCCCGTGTTCGCGGTGATCTGCACGCGCACGTAGCGGGCGGACGTGTCCGGCACGTCGACCGTCACGGTGTTCCCCGACGCGGGGTCGAACGCGTACGCCTGCGACGCCTTGATCGTGGAGAAGGTCGAGCCGTCGGTGCTGGACTGCACGCTGAGGGTCTGGCTGCGCGTCTCCCAGCCCGCGGGCAGCTTGAGCACGAGGTCCTCGACCGTGGCGGCCGCGCCCAGGTCGACCTGCGCCCACTGCGGGAACGTGTTGTTGGTCGACTCCCAGTAGGTGCCCTGGTTGCCGTCGGTGAGGTTGCCGGACAGGTACGGCGAGTTGTTGCTGCTCGCGGCCGTCGACTTCCCGGCGGACAGCACCGTGGGCGCAGCCGTGGCCGTGGTCGTCAGGCCGAGCGGGACGAGCAGGGCCGTCGCCGTCGCCGTGGCGGCGAGGGTGCGGAGCCGGCGCGTCGGCGCCCCGGCGGGTGTGCGGTTCGACGTGCTGGGTCGATGTCTCATCGATGTCCTCGATCTCCCGTCGTCGTCGACGGGCGTCAGGCCGCGCCGCGCGCGACCTCGCACCGGACCGGACGCCCGGTTCGGAGGACAGGCCACGGCGCACGTCCGGCCAGGGCCGGGTGGCTCGGGTCAGTACCTTCGAGAATTGCGGACCCGCTGCGCCGCACCGCACAACGGAGTGTTGATTTCTTGCATCAACACGCAAGAACGCTACTGCCGGGTGAAGGACGCGTCAAGAGATGCCGCAAGCACCCGATGCGCCCGGTTCGTCGAGACAGGGCCCTGGACCGCTGGCCCCGCGAGGAAGACCAGCCCCGTTCCGCCGAGGTAGAGGCGTAGTCACGCGAGGTAGAGGCGTGGTTCCTGCGCCCGACGGCGCGTGGTCGCCCTGGGTGGTCGGGGTGGGTGGTGGTGCCGCGTCTACCATCCGCGCCGCTCGTTCCTCGCGGCGCTCCCGCCAGGCCCGACCACGACGCGGCACCACCACCCACCCCGACCCGGCTTCGTCTCGCCGTGGTCTTCGCTCGCCTGGGCGGACCGCCTGCGGTGCCGGACCGTCCGCGCCGCGTCGTCCGCGTGGGACCGCCACGCTGTTCCCGAGGGTCCGCCTCGGACGACCCGCCCACCTCGGGCGGCGACCCGAGCGCCGTCGGGCATGGTGACCACGGGTCTATCTCGGTGGACCGGGGGTTCTCGCCGGGGGAGTCAGTGGCGGGGGTCGCGGATCGCGGCGGTGAACAGCGGCCAGCCCGTCTCGGTGTGGGAGACCGAGAAGAGATAGGGCCGGTCGACGCGGAAGGTAACCGGGACGACCTCGACCTCGGACGACATCGCCTGCGCGCCGAGCTCCGTCACGGCCGCTGCGACGGTGCCCTCGGCGTCGACCTGGAGCATCGCCTGCTGCTTCGCCTGCGACACGAACAGGTCCTCGTCGCTGATGCCGCCGAGGTCCGGAGAGTCGACGGGGTCGAACAACCCGCCCAGACCGGCGGCGGCGAGCGCGGGGCGCAGGTCCGTCGCGCGCTCGACGGGGATGTCGAGGGTCGGCATCGTCAGCGCCACCCGCTGCGGTGCCGCGGCGTCGAGGGCCTCGCGCAGCGTAGCCGTACGTGTCGGCGTGCTCGTCGCGGGGTCGGTCCCCTCCGGAGGCAGGACGACGTCCGCGTGGAACCCGTCGACGTAGGGGAGGCGCAGCCCGCGCCAGCCGTCGTGCTCCGCGTACGCCCACGACTCGGTGAGCGACAGCGACTCGACGTCCACCCCCTCACCGGTCGGGAGCACGAAGGGCGAGGGCCGGGTCTCGCCCTCGTCGAACGGTGCTTCCCACCGCGCGGCGAAGAGCACGGCGTTCTGGAGCACGAGGCGGAGGTCTGTGTCCGGTTCGATCGCGCTCTTCTCGATGAGCCCGCCCGTGTGGAACCGGACCCAGGCGCTCAGCGGGGCGATGCCCGACGCCGTCCCGAGGTCCGTGTGCAGGACCCCTGCGCCGTACCCGGTCGCGAGCGCCTCGAGGTAGGTGTCGTGGACCTGTGCCTGGTCGTCGAGGACGACCTGGTTCGCGACGTGCACGAGCGGGGTCTTCGGGAGCTCGTCCTTCTGCACGAGGGCGGGGTCGCCGTCGTAGTCCTGGAGCGCGGCGAGCAGGGCGTTGACGGCGTCGGTCCGGTCCTGGCCGGTCGCGCCGAGCGCGGCGTCGAGCGAGGCGGCGGTCTCGCCGCGTGCGCCCTCCGCGAGCATGGACAGCGCGACGACGGCGCTCGCCGGCGACACGACGACGTTGCCCTCGCGCGGGGCCGCGTCGAGCATCGTCAGGCCGAGCTCCTCGGTCGCGCCGACCACGTCGGGCGTGGCGTCCGCCTCGGAGACCGCCACGACGTGCCGTGCCGCATCGGACGTCGCGAGGGGCAGGTCCGGTCCGGCCGGGACACCGGTCGCGCACGCGGCGACCAGCCCGACGACGGCTGCCGCCGCTGCGACTGCCGCGCCGGTCCGGACTCTGCTCGTCTGCGGAGCCATGGTGCTCTCGCCGTCCTCTCGTCAGTGGCGGGGGTCGCGGATCGCGGCGGTGAAGAGCGGCCACCCGGTGTCCGTGTGCGACACGGAGAACACGTACGGCCGGTCGACACGCAGCTCGACGACGTCCTCGACCATCGGCGCGGACTCGACGCCGCCGACGACCTCGGTCACCGCCGCCGCGACGGTGCCGTCCTCGTCCACGCGCAGCACGGCCTGCTGCCACGCCTGCGTCACCCTGAGGCCGGGCTCGTCGCTGATGCCGGTCAGGTCCGGCTCGTCCAGCAGGCCGCCGAGCCCGGCCGAGGTGAGCGCGGGCGCCAGGTCGAGCGGTGCCGCGGCGTCGACGTCGAGCGTCGGGAGGGTGAGCGCGACGCTGCGGCGCCGTGCGGAGTCGAGCGCCTCACGCAGGGCGGCGCTCGTCTCGGGCGCGAGCGTCGCCGGGTCGACGCCGTCCGGTGGGAGCACGACGTCGGCGTGGAAGCCCTCGGTGTACGGGAGCCGGACGGCCTGCCACCCGTCCACCTCGGCGTACCGCCAGTCGTGCTCCTGGTGCATCGCCTCGGCGTCGACCTCGGTCCCGTCCGCGAGGACGAACGAGTCCGGACGGGTCGCCTGCTCCTCGAACGGCGACGACCAGCGCGCCGCGAGCAGCGCCGCGTTCTGGAGCGCGAGACGCGAGTCGGCGTCGGGCTCGACCGCGGACTCCTCGATCAACCCGCCCGTGTGGTGCCGGACCCACCGGTCCAGCGGCTCGAGGCCCGCCGTCGAGCCGAGGTCGGTCTCGAGCACGCCCGCGTCGTACCCGGCGGCGAGCGCCTCGAGGTAGGTGTCGTGGACCTGGGCCTGGTCGTCGAGCACGACCTGGTTCGCGACGTGCACGAGCGGGGTCTTCGGGAGCTCGTCCTTCTGCACGAGGGCGGGGTCGCCGTCGTAGGTCTGGAGCGCGGTGAGCAGGGCGTTGACGGCGTCGGTCCGGTCCTGGCCGCTCGCGCCGAGCGCGGCGTCGAGCGAGGCGGCGGTCTCGCCGCGTGCGCCCTCCGCGAGCATGGACAGGGCGACGACGGCGCTCGCCGGCGACACGACGACGTTGCCCTCGCGCGGGGCCGCGTCGAGCATCGTCAGGCCGAGCCGCTCGGTCGCCTCGACGACGGGGGTCGTCGCCGGGGCGTCGGCGACGGTCACGACACGGCGCTCGACGTCCGCGGTCGTCACCGTGGGCGGCTCGCCCGACGCCGTCGCGCACGCCCCGAGCACCAGGGTCGCGAAGGTCGCGACCCCGATCAGAGCGGTCTTGCGCTCCCCGCCGTACCGGTGCCTCGTCCAGGTCGTCATGCCGCCCCCTCGTGGAACTGCCGTGGCGCACGCGCCACGCTCACGACCTGACTATGTCGTACCGCGGGCCGGGCTTGCGCACCGGTAGGGTCCGCCCATGGTCATGTCCACAGGTCTCGGGTTCGTCGGGCTGCTCTACGTCCTCGTCCTCGCGACGATCGCCGTGCTGGTCATCTGGGCGCTCGTCCTGACGATCATGCTGCTGCGCAGCGTCCTCGCGGAGCGTGCGGCACGCGGGTCGACGGGCGGCGCGGCGGGAAGCCCGCTCCCGCCCTCGTCCTGATCGACGGCGACGCGCCCGTCAGTCCACGGCGGGCCCGAAGCGCTCGGTCTTGACCCGCGCCGGGTCGTGGCCGAGCGAGACGAGCTGGCGGGCGACGGCCTCGACGAACCCCGTCGGCCCGCACACGAAGCACGCGGGCTCGATCTCGGCGGGCCAGCCCCACGCCGCGAGATCGCGTCGTTCGAGGCGACCCGGCCCGCGCATCGATCCCAGCGGCACCGAGCGCGTGTAGACGACCTGGACGTCGAGCCCGTCGTGCGCGGCGGCGAGCCGGTCGAGGTCCGCGGTGTACAGCCGGTCCTCGGGGCGGCGGACCGAGTACACGAGCCGGAACGGGGTCCGGTCGCCCGCGTCGCGGCGCGTGCGGAGCATCGCCATGAGGGGAACGAGGCCCGACCCGCCCGCGGCGAGGAGGACGGGCGTCCCGCCGTCGCGCTCGGGGGACCAGACGAACCAGCCGCCGACCGGCCCGCGCAGCTCGATCGCGTCGCCCACCGCGAACACGTCGGTGAGGTAGGTCGAGACCTCCCCGCCGGGGACGCGCTGCACGGTGACCTCGACGCGCGCGGGGGAGCCGTCGTCGGGCACCGACGCGCGCGTCGCCGTGCTGCCGATCGAGTAGCTGCGCTCGGCGGTGTAGCCGTCGGGCGCGGTGAGGCGCAGGTCGACGTGCTGACCGGCCAGGTGCCCGGGCCAGGCGGGGACCTCGAGGACGAGCGTCCGCGCGGACGGGCTCTCGGCCCACGCGTCGACGAGCGTCGCGACCTGCCAGCCCGACGGCGTCGCGTAGCGGGCGCCGAGGCGGACCGGCGCCTCGGTCATCGTGAGACCTCAATCACCTTGGTACCTCTGCTCGCGCCACGGGTCGCCGAGGTCGTGGTAGCCGAGGCGCTCCCAGAAGCCCTGCCGGTCCATGGGCATGAGCGTGATGCTGTTGACCCACTTGGCCGACTTCCAGAAGTACAGGTGCGGCACGAGCAGCCGCGCCGGGCCGCCGTGCACGGGGTGCAGCGGGGCGCCGTCGAACGTGTGCACGACCCACGCCTTGCCGCCCAGCAGCTCCGCGACGGGGAGGTTCGTCGTGTACCCGCCGTAGCAGCCGATCATCGCGAAGTCGGCGGTCGACTCGACGTCGGCGAGGAGCGTGTCGAGCGAGACGCCGCGCCACGACGTGCCGAACTTCGACCAGCGGGTGACGCAGTGGATGTCGACCGTCGGCTCGTCCTGGGGGAGCGCCATGAGGTCCGACCACGACCACGCGCGCGTCGCGCCGGTCTCGGTCGTGACGTCGAGCCGCCAGGTCGCGGTGTCGACGCGCGGTGTGGGCCCCGCCGAGAGCACGGGGAACCCGGTCTCGACGTACTGGCCCGGCGGGAGCGCCACGCCCTGCGGGCGCGGCCGGCCGTGGAAGCCGGGGGTGAGCGTGCTCATGGCACACCGTAGGCGCGGTGCCCGACGGCGCGCCAGGGCTCAGGCGTCGGCGTCGTCCTCCGGGGGCGCCGCGACGAGGCGCACGACGCCGTCGCGGAGCCAGGCGCGGTACCGCTCGCCCGACCAGCCGGCGCCCGCGACGAAGTGCGTCCAGCCCTCGGGTGCGAGGAGGTAGGACAGCGACTCGGCCGCCTCGTCCCGCGGTGCCCGGGGGCGGAACCCGTGCGCGGCGAGCACGTCGACGCTCGCGCGCAGGTCCGCGCGGCGGCGTTCGAGGAGCGCGTCGAGCTCCGCGGCGACGGCGTCGTCGGAGCGCGCCGCCGAGGTGAAGGCGGACCACAGGCCGGCGACGCGCTCGTTCGCCGCGGCGACGAGCGCGACGAGGCCGTCGAGGAACTCCTCGGGGTCGGTCGTGCCGGCCACCGAGCGTCCCTCGGGCCGCTCGCCCAGGGACTCCTGGCCCTCCGACCCGGCGAACGTGAGCTCGAACGCGGCGAGCAGCAGGGCGCGCTTGGGGCCGTGCGCCTTCACCGTCTCGAGCGAGACGCCTGCGCGCGCGGCGACGCGCGCGAGCGTCGTGCGCTCGTAGCCGTGCTCGGTCAGCTCGTGCGCGGCGGCGCGCACCACCCGTTCGCGCGTGCGCGCGGCCTGCTCGGTGCGGAGGTCGGACGTGTAGGCGCGAGGCACCACTATTGACTACCCCTCGAAGGTGATGAATACTCCTGACGGTTGATCGATCTTCTCACACGCCGTCTCCCCACCGGCGTCCCCCGCGCAGACGGCCCGGTCCTGCGCCTTCCCGTCCGACCGGCGCGACGCGCGCCGCCACGAGAGAGGCCCCACCGATGGCCACCGTCCTGCTCTGCTCCACCCCGGTGCACGCCCACGTCACCCCGCTGCTCGCCGTCACCCGCGCGCTCGTCGCCCGCGGGCACGACGTCCGGTTCCTCACCGGCGCACGGTTCGCCGCCGCCGTCGAGGCCGCCGGCGCCGAGCACGTCCCGCTCCCGGCCGCGGCCGACTTCGACGACCGCGACCTCGCCGCCGCGTTCCCCGGCCGCGCGGGACGCACCGGGCTCGACGCGATCCGGCACGACATGCTCGAGATCTTCGTGGCGCCCGGCGCGGCGCAGCACCGGGCGGTGCTCGCGGCCCTCGCCGAGCGCCCGGCGGACGTCGTGCTCGTCGAGCCCCTGTTCCTCGGCGCGATGCCGCTCGTCTCGGTGCCCGCCGACCGTCGACCACCGGTGCTCGCGCTCGGGATCTTCCCGCTCGGGCTGAAGAGCGACCACACCGCGCCGTTCGGCCTCGGGGTGCTGCCCGCGCGGGGCCCCCTCGGCGTCCTGCGCAACCGGGCCCTCCACGCCGTCGTCGAGCGGGTCGCGTTCGCCGCCCCGCAGCGCGCGGCGCAGGACATGGTCCGGGCGGCGGGCGGGGAGCCGAGCGGCACGTTCTTCCTCGGCTGGCCTGCCGACGCCGACGCCGTCGTGCAGCTCACCGTCCCCGGGCTCGAGTACCCGCGGCCCGACGTCGTGACCCCGGTCCGGTTCGTCGGCCCGCCGCGCCCGGCGCCGGGCAACGGTGACCTCCCCGCGTGGTGGGGCGACCTCGACACCCGCCGGCCGGTCGTGCACGTCACGCAGGGCACCGTCGCGAACGAGGACCCGACCCAGCTCCTCGTCCCCACGCTGCGCGCGCTCGCGGGCGAGGACGTGCTGGTCGTCGCGGCGACCGGCGGACGGCCCGTCGGGTCGCTCGGGCCGCTCCCGGCGAACGCGCGCGCGGCCGAGTACCTCCCGTACGACGCGCTGCTCCCGCGCACCTCGGTCCTCGTCACGAACGGCGGCTACGGCGGGGTGCACCACGCGCTGCGGCACGGCGTCCCCGTGGTCGTCGCGGGCAAGACCGAGGACAAGGCGGAGGTCGCCGCACGCGTCGCGTGGACCGGCGCCGGCGTGCGGCTGCGGACGAGCACCCCGCGCCCCGGCCAGGTCCGGCGCGCGGTGCGGCGACTGCTCGACGACCCGTCGTACGCCCGCGCGAGCCAGCGCCTCGGCGAGCACATCGCCGCCTCGCCGGGCGAGGCCGGCGTGGCCGACGTCGTCGAGGAGGTCGTCGCCGCCCGCGAGGCGTCGCGCGCCGCCCGCTGACCCGGAGGCAGGATCGGGGGATGCCCAGCGACCTGCTCATGCGCATCCACGGTCCCGAGTTCCGCGCCATGTCCGAGAGGGTGCTGCGGGCCACCGAGCTCACCTCCCGGCTCAACGTCCTGCCGTTCGACGACGAGGACGGTCGGGCGCGGCTGCTCGCGCAGATCCTCGGCCGCCCACTGCCCCCGAGCGTGACGATCTACCCACCGTTCTTCACCGACCACGGGCTGAACCTCGACCTGGGGGAGCGGGTCTTCGTCAACCAGAACTGCACGTTCCTCGACTACGCCGGCATCCGGCTGGCCGACCGCGTCATGGTCGCGCCGAAGGTCACGTTCGTCACCGTCGGGCACCCGGTCGACACCGACGACCGCAAGGTCTGGCTGACCGGCGGTCCGATCGACGTGCACGAGAACGTGTGGATCGGCGCCGGGGCGACGATCCTGCCCGGCGTGACCATCGGCCGCGACGCCGTGGTCGCCGCCGGTGCGGTCGTGGCCGACGACGTCCCGCCGCGCAGCCTGGTGACCGGCACCAAGGCGTCCGTGCGCCGCACCTGGTGAGCGGCGCTCCGGCTCAGCACTCGGTCTGTCGGTCGTGCTGGCGCCTGCGCTTGCTTCGCTGCGCTCCGGCTGAGCACTCGGCCTGGTGGTCGTGCTGAAGCCTTTGCTTGCTTCGCTGCGCTCCGGCTCAGCACTCGATGACGTTGACGGCGAGGCCCCCCGTCGAGGTCTCCTTGTACTTGGTCGACATGTCGACGCCGGTCTGGCGCATCGTCTCGATGACGGCGTCGAGCGAGACGACGTGCGAGCCGTCGCCCTGGAGGGCGAGGCGCGCCGCGGAGACGGCGGTGCACGCGGCGATGGCGTTGCGCTCGATGCACGGGACCTGGACGAGCCCGCCGACGGGGTCGCACGTGAGCCCGAGGTTGTGCTCCATCGCGATCTCGGCCGCGTTCTCCACCTGGGCGGGCGTCCCGCCGAGGACGGCGCAGATCGCGCCCGCCGCCATGGAGCACGCCGAGCCGACCTCGCCCTGGCAGCCCGCCTCCGCGCCGGAGATGGACGCGTTGCGCTTGTAGAGCGCGCCGATCGCGGCGGCGGTGAGGAGGTACGTGCGCATGGCCCGACGCCGGCGCGCGGGGTCCGCGGCGACGTCCGGGTGGGTGCGCAGGAAGTGGCGCCCGACCGCGGGGATGATCCCCGCGGCGCCGTTCGTCGGGGCGGTGACGACGCGGCGCCCGTCGGCGTTCTCCTCGTTGACGGCCATGGCGAACGCCTGGAGCCACTCGATCGTCGTGTCGGCGCCGCGCTCGTCGGCGAGCTCGAGACGTTCGCGCTGCGCCCGTGCCCGACGGCGGACCTGGAGACGACCGGGCAGCACCCCATCGCGCTCGAGACCGGCGTCCACGCACGCGCTCATGGTGTCCCAGATCCGGTCGACGCCCGCCCCGACCTCGGCGGCGGGGCGCAGGGCGGACTCGTTCGCCCACGCGACCGCCGCGATCGAGGTGCGCTCGCGCTCGCACAGCGCGAGGAGCTCGGCGGCGTTGGCGAACGGGAACGGTACGCCCGACGGCTCCGTCCCGGGGTCGATCGCCTCGCCCGCGAGCTCGGCGCCGAGCTGCGCCGCCTCGTTCGCGGCCGCGGACTCGAGCGCGGCGGCGGTGAGCACGAAGCCGCCGCCGACCGAGTAGTACGCCTCCTCCGCGAGCGAAGCCCCGCTCGCGTCGAGCGCGGTGAACCGCATGCCGTTGGGGTGGCCCGGCATCCGGGTCAGCGGCGCGAGGCGCACGTCGGCGCTCGTCATCGTGATGCGGTGCCGGCCCAGCAGCGCGACGGGCGCGCCGTCGCCCAGCTTCTCCCACGAGCCGGGGACGCGCGCCGGGTCGCACGTCTCGGGGTCGAGGCCGAGCAGCCCCGCGACCACGGCGTCCGGCGTGCCGTGGCCCGCTCCCGTCGCCCCGAGCGACCCGCACAGCACGACCCGCAGCCCGGCGACCTCGCCCAGCACGCCGCGGTCGTCCAGCGTCGCGACGAACGCCTTCGCGGCCCGCATCGGCCCGACGGTGTGCGAGCTCGACGGACCCACGCCGACGGAGAAGAGGTCGAGGACGGACACGTACGCGCTCATGAGGCCATCGTCGCACCTCGTCTCACCATGTGGTCGCCGCCAGGGGGCAGGGCCGCGCACGGAGACGCCCGACGGTCCGCTCGCCCTGCCACACCGGAGTCGCGAGCCGTCCCCGGAGGCGGCGGGGCGGACCGAGGTGCGGCTCGCCGCCGCTCACGGGCGGCGCAGCACGACGGGGCAGGTCGCGAGGTGGTCGTCCACGAGCCCGCAGGCCTGCATCGCGGCGTAGGCCGTCGTCGGTCCGACGAACCGGAAGCCCAGCTTCTTGAGCGCCTTCGAGAGCGCGGTCGACTCGGGGGTGAGCCCCGGGACGTCGCCCCAGGTCGCGGGGCGCTCGCGACGGGCCGGTGGCGCGAACGACCAGATCAGCTCGTCCAGCGTGCGCCCGCTCTCCTGGAGCGCCAGCAGGGCGCGCGCGTTGTCGATCGTGGCCGTGATCTTCTGCCGGTTGCGGATGATGCGCGCGTCGGCGAGGAGGCGCTCGACGTCGGGCTCGTCGAACGCGGCGACGGCCTCCGGGTCGAACCCCGCGAACACCTCGCGGAAGGCGGGACGCTTGCGCAGCACGGTGATCCACGACAGGCCGGACTGGAACCCCTCCAGCGCCAGGCGCTCGAACAGTGCCGTGTCCCCGTGGACCGGGACCGCCCACTCGGTGTCGTGGTACTCCTCGTAGAGCGGGTCGCCGTCGCCGAAGCAGCGGGCGCCGGGTCGGGGACCGCCGGGGGCCTCGGCGGGCGCGTCGTCGGGCACCGCGAGGGGTGTCGACGCGGTCGTGTCGGTCGTCATGCGTCCACTCTGCCCGGTCCCGCCGACACGGAGGCGCCCTCCGGTGCGCGCTGTGGACGGGGACCGCGGTGTCCGGGCCTGTGCACGGTCAGGTTCCCGGGGACGGCGCGGGTGGCAGGGCGCCGATGGTCGGCGTCACCGGTCCGGGGCACACTGTTCCCGGCCGGCCGCGCTCACGGGCGCACCGGCGTCGTCGTCCCCGCCCACCCGAGGAGCACCCATGTCCGACGCCCTGGCCGCGCTCGCCGCCGCGGTGGCGGCCGCGCCGTCGAGCGCCCCGCTGCGCGTCCACTACGCGAGCCTCCTGCTGGCGGCGGGGCGTCCGGTCGAGGCGCTCGAGCAGGCGAGCGCCGCGCTCCGGATCGACCCGGCGGACGGCGAGGCGCTGCGCCTGGTCCAGGACTCGGCCGTCGCCGCGGCGACGGGGAGCAGCCCCGCGGCCGACCGGCCCGCGACGGCCCCCGCTGCACCGCCGGCCCCGGTCACCGGCCTGCACGCGCCGGCGTCCGCCCCCGGCGGCCCCGACGACGGGATCATCACGGGCGTCCCGTCCGACGCGACCGTCCCGCGCGCCCCCGGCGCGCCCGCGACCCCGACCGCGGGGATCCCCGCCGAGCCCGCCCCGTCCGCCGGGCCCGGCGCCCCCGCAGCCCCGGGCCCGGCGGCGCCGTCGGGCATCGACTGGGACCGGCTGGAGCACGAGGTGGGCGTCCACGTCCCGGCACCGTTCGTCGAGACACCCGTCGTCGAGGCGCCGCCCGCACAGGTGCCCGCCGCACCGCCCGCCGGCCCGGGCGGCGTGCCCCGCACGGACGACGACGCCGTCCCGCCCGCACCGGGCGACGGGCCGTTCCTCGTCCCCGCGCGCGACGACGCCCCCGACGACGGCTCGGGCCTGCTGGAGGTCTCGCGCGAGACGGTGACGCTCGCGGACGTCGGCGGCCTGGAGCCGGTGAAGCAGCGCATCCGCGAGGCGTTCCTGGAGCCGATGCGCCACCAGGCGATCGCGAAGGCGTTCGGCAAGTCGTTGCGCGGCGGGCTCCTGCTCTACGGGCCTCCCGGGACCGGCAAGACGTACATGGCGCGGGCCGTCGCGGGCGAGCTCGGCGCACGATTCCTCACCGTGACGCTCGCGGACATCCTCGACAGGTTCATGGGGGAGAGCGAGCAGAACCTCCACGCGCTGTTCCAGCGCGCGCGCCAGCTCGCGCCGGCCGTGCTGTTCCTCGACGAGGTCGACGCGATCGGCGGCAAGCGCGCGCAGTACTCCGGCTCGTCGGGCATGCGGACCGTGGTCAACCAGCTCCTCCAGGAGATGGACGGCATCGGCTCCGACAACGACGGGCTGTTCGTCCTCGGCGCCACGAACCACCCGTGGGACGTCGACACCGCGCTGCTGCGGCCCGGGAGGTTCGACCGCGTCGTGCTCGTGCTGCCGCCCGACGAGCCCGCGCGCGAGGCGATCCTGCGCCACCACCTCGCGGGCCGCCCGGTCGCGGGGATCGACCTGCGCGCGGTCGTGCAGCGCACCGACGGCTTCTCCGGCGCCGACCTCGAGCACCTCGCGGCGACGGCGGCGGAGAAGGCGATGATGGACTCCATCGCGACCGGGCAGGTGCGCCCGATCACCATGGCCGACCTCGACGCGGCGCTCGCGGACGTGCGGCCCTCGACGACGGCGTGGCTCCAGTCCGCGCGCAACGTCGTCACGTTCGCGAACAACGACGGCCGCTACGACGACCTCGCCGCGTACCTGCGCGCGCGGCGCATGCTCTGAGCGCCGGAGGACCCCGGACCGTGAGCACCACGACCGACCCGCGCGCCGTCGCCTCGCGCGCGGAGCTGCTCGTCCAGATGGGGCGGCCCGAGCGTGCGCTCGACGAGGTCGACGACGCGCTCGCGAGCGTGCCCGACGACCCGCGGCTGCTCCTCACCGCCGCCTGGGTGCGGCTGCACCTGCAGCGGTCGGCCGAGGCGCTGCCGCTGCTGGAGCAGGTCGTGGGCGCCCGGCCCACCGCCGACGGCGCGCTCCACCTGCTGTCGATCGCGCGCCAGAACACGGGCGACGTGCCGGGAGCGCGCGACGCCGCGGCGAAGGCGCTCGAGCTCGACCCCGACGACGCGCGGTACCACCTGCAGCTCGCCGACACGCACCTGTCGGGCCGGGTGCGCGGTGCCGACCGGAGGCTCGCGCGCGAGCGCATCGACGCGGCGCTCGCGCTCGCGCCCGAGAACCCCGACCGGCTCGCGCAGGCGGCGCGGCTGTGGTCGCGCCTCGGGGACGACGACCGGGCGCGCGCCCTCGTGCGCCAGGGCCTCGGCGTCGCCCCGGAGCACGAGGACCTGCTCTACCTCGACGCGGCGCTCGCCCTCGACACCGGCCGCAGCGCGAAGGGGTACAGCAGCGTCCTCGCGACGAACCCGGAGCACGCCGAGGCCGGCTACCTGCTGCACCTCAGCGTGTGGCAGCAGGTGCTGCGCCTCGTCGAGATGCCGGTGCTGCTCGTCGGGGCGGTCGCGCTCGTCGTCACGTTCTCGATGAGCGACGCGCACGTCGGCGGCGTGCCGCTCTGGGGGATCGTCGTCCTGCTGTGGACGGCGATCACGGCCCTGCGCGTGCTCCCGGTGCTCCTCCAGGTCCCCCGCGGGCTGCTGCGCCGCACCCTCCGCCAGACGCCGTTGCGCGGCGGGGCCGTCGCGGCGGTCGTCGTGGGCTGGGCGGGCGTGCTCGCCGGGCTCGCGCTGCTGTACGTGGTGCGCGACGCCGTCGTCGTGCGGTGGTTCCTCGTCGCCCTCGGTGCGGTGCTCGCGGTGACGACCGTGACCTCGGCCGTCCTGTACGCGGCCATGGTCACGCAGACGCGCGACCTGGGGTACCTCCCGCCCGGCCCGGTGGGCGCGGCGCGGATCGCCGGGCTGCGCTCGGGTCTGCGTGGCGCCGCGGTGCGCCGCACGGTCGTGACGGGGATCGTCGCGGTCGTCGTCGCGGCGATCGGGCCGGGGGCGCTCGCGCGCGAGGACGCCCGCTCGGTCGCGGCGCTGGCCGCCGTGGCGTTCGTGCTCCCGGTGACGGTCGGTCTGTGGGTCGCGTGGCGTGCGGCGGAGCGGCAGCGCGCGGCGTCGGACGAGCGCCTGCCCGTGAGCGCCGGCGCCGCGGTCCGCGCCGGGCTGGGCGCGGCGGTCCTCCTCGTCACGACGGCGCTCCTCGCCGTCGGCGGCGTCGCGGCCGTCGTCGCGCTGCCCGTCACGCCGAACGCGCACGACGCCGACGGCCGCTACGTCCAGTCGCCGAAGGCCCCGCGCGACCCGGACTCGGAGGTCCAGGAGTGCGGCGGCCGTCCCGTGACCCGGCTCTCCTGCATCCAGGAGAACAACCGCATCCGTCAGGAGGAGCTGCGCGACCGGATGGAGGACGTCGACATCCCGAGCATCGACGTCCCGACGCTCGACCTGCCGGACCTGCCCGACGTCCAGGTGCCCGACGCCCCGGTCCAGCCGACGCCCTGACCGGCTCCGAGCGCCGACGGCGTCCCGCTCGCGACCCGGGCACCGTGGGCGGTCAGCCGTGGTGGGCGGCCCCGCGGGCGGTGGCGCGCCGGGCGACGAAGGCCTCGATCCCGTCGAGGAGGATGTCGAGGCCGAAGCCGATGTCGCTCTCCCAGTCGTCGGGCTGCGGTGCGGTCGGCGACCACGAGGCCAGCGCGCCGGTGAGCGCGGGGTAGGTCTCGGGATCGACGAGCCGCGTGAGCACGAGCTCGTAGTCGGCGTACGGGTTGGCGGCGGCGACCGCGTCCGCGTCGAGGTCGGACTCGGGGGTGTCGGCGGGCAGGCCCTGGGCGCGGCGCACGGCCTCCGCGGCCGCACGCCGGGTCTCGACCTGGACGCGGCCCTCGCCGAGTACGTGCTGGGCGAGGAGCCCGACGATCTGCAGCTTCTCGTCCACCGTCAGGTCGAGCGGTGCGAGGATCGCGAACGCGCGGTCGATCCAGCGCAGGCGGTTCGGCCCGACC
Organism: Cellulosimicrobium cellulans; assembly: GCF_024124905.1. Lineage (GTDB taxonomy): Bacteria > Actinomycetota > Actinomycetes > Actinomycetales > Cellulomonadaceae > Cellulosimicrobium > Cellulosimicrobium cellulans_G. Next base: position 596,871 of record NZ_JAMXST010000005.1, on the reverse strand, counting down.
TGCGCCGTCGTCAGCGGTAGGTCGAGGAACCACGGCCGCGCGAGGACGCCCGCGATCTGCGCGCGGGTCCAGGCCTCGAGCCCGGCGCGCCAGTCGCCCTCGTCGTACGGGGGCAGGGTGAGCACGTCCGCTGCGGCGTCGGCCATGAGGACGAGGAGCTCGTCCTTGCTCTCGACGTACCGGTAGAGCGCCATCGGCGTGTAGCCGAGCGCCTCCGCGACGCGCGCCATGGAGACCGCGGGCAGGCCCTCGGCGTCGGCGAGGTCGACGGCGGCCCGCACCACCTGCTCGACCGTCAGCGCGGGCTTGGGGCCGCGACGCGGGCCGGGTGCGCGACCCCAGAGGCGCGCGATCGCGGGCGGCAGCTCCGTCGTCGGGGCCGACTCGTCGGGCGCGTGCCGCTCGGTGGGTTCGGGCGTGGTCATCTCGTCATCCTCCCGCGGGCCTTGACCGCCCACGAAACCGTGTCTACCGTACACAGAACAGTGGATTACATAAACAGTTTCTTCCACACGCGGTTCTGCCGCCTGAACCCTGGAGGCCTCATGCCCGCACCGGACGTGCTCGTGCACGCCGACGGCCTGCGCAAGAGCTACGGGACACCGCGCCGCCCCGTGCGCGTGCTCGACGGCGTCGACCTCACGCTGCGCCGCGGCGAGGTCCTCGCCCTGCTCGGCCCCAACGGGGCGGGGAAGACCACCACGGTCCGCATCCTCGCCACCCTCCTGCGTCCCGACGGCGGCACGGCGACGGTCGCGGGCCACGACGTCGTGCGCGAGGCCGCACGCGTCCGCGGCCTCATCAGCCTGACCGGCCAGTACGCGGCGGTCGACGAGAAGCAGACGGGCCGCGAGAACCTCACGATGATGGGCCGCCTCGCGCACCTGCCCCGCCGGGCCGCGCGCGCCCGCGTCGACGGCCTGCTCGACGCGTTCGACCTCGCCGCGGCCGCCGACCGCCGCGTCGGGACCTACTCCGGCGGCATGCGCCGCCGGCTCGACCTGGCGGCCGGGCTCCTCACCCGTCCCCAGGTCATGTTCCTCGACGAGCCCACCACCGGCCTCGACCCGCGCAGCCGCCAGACGATGTGGGAGGTGATCCGTGGCGTCGTCGCCGACGGCACGAGCCTGTTCCTCACGACGCAGTACCTCGAGGAGGCCGACCAGCTCGCCGACCGCGTCGCGCTGATCGACGACGGCCGCGTCGTCGCACAGGGCTCCCCGTCCGACCTCAAGCGCCGCGTCGGCGACGCGAGCATCGAGCTCACCTTCGCGTCGGCCGCCGCGGCGGCGTCGGTCGGGGCCGCGGGACCGTGGCCGGAGGCGCTCGACCTCACCTCCGCGACGCTCCGCGTCCCCACCGACGGGTCGGTCGAGCACGTCCGCGACGTCCTCGCCGCGGTGGCGGCGACCGGCGTCGAGCCGATGCGGTGGGAGGTGCGGAAGCCGACGCTCGACGACGTGTTCCTCACCCTGACGGGCCACGCCGCGCGGACCCGAGACCGGGACCGCGGCACGACCGAGGCTGACCACCAGGCCGACCGTGAGGAGACCGCAGCATGACCGCCCAGACCGCCGCTGCGCCGTCGGGCACGACGCCGCGCCTCCCTGCCCCTACGGCCCGGCCGGGCCGCCACGTGCTCGCCGACGCCGGGACGATGGTCGCGCGCTCGCTGCGGCTCGTGCGCCGCGAGCCGGACGAGCTGATCCTCGCGCTCGTGCTGCCGGTGATGCTCATGATCCTGTTCGTGTACGTGTTCGGCGGCGCGATGAGCGTCGGCACGGACTACGTCACGTACGCGACGCCGGGGATCATCCTGCTGTGCGCGGGCTACGGGGCGTCGAACACCGCGATCGCCGTGGAGCAGGACATGTCCGGCGGCATCATGGACAGGTTCCGGTCGATGCCGATCGCGAGCGGGACGGTGCTCGTGGGGCACGTCGTGGCGAGCGTCGTGAAGAACCTCGTGACGACGGCCGTCGTGCTGGGCGTCGCGTTCCTCATCGGCTTCCGGCCCGACGCGACCGCGCTCGAGTGGCTGGGAGCCGTCGGGGTCGTCGCCGCGTACGTGCTCGCGATCACGAGCGTCGCGGCCTTCGTGGGCGTGCTCGTGCGCTCGCCCGCGGCGGCCGGGGGGTTCAGCTTCTTCATGCTGTTCCTGCCGTACGTGTCGAGCGCGTTCGTGCCGCCCGAGACCATGCCGTCGTGGCTGCGCGGGTTCGCGGAGCACCAGCCCGTCACGCCCGTGATCGAGACGATCCGCGGCCTGCTCGTCGGGACGGGCTCGACCGGGGCGCCGGTCACCGACCTGGGCCCGACGGCGGCGCTCGCCCTCGCGTGGTGCCTCGGCCTGGTCGCGGTGTTCCTCGGCGGGGCGGCGTCCGTGTTCGCCCGGCGCCGTCGGCAGTAGGCGTGGGCCGGCGGTCGCCGCGGCGGTGCCGCGCAGGGCGAGAGGGTCGGCGACCGACCGGATCGCGGGGACGTGCCGCCGCGGTCCGCGCGGCACGGGGGTCGTCGTGCAGGTCGTGCCCACGCCCCTGCTCAACCGACGCTCGGTCGTCGAGCACCCCACCGAGATGGTCGTCCCGGCGACCCGTGACCGGCCGCGCGGCGTGCGTCCGGAGCAGAAGGTGCCCGCGGGCCAGTACCGGCCGGGTCAGGTCGTGCCCGTCGTCCGGCGTGCGGGCGACCCCGACTCGGTCCGGCTCGACCGCCCCGACCTGGGGGCGTCGGACGTGTCCCGGTGGGGGCTCGGCGCGATGCTCGTCGCCCTGCCGGTGATCGTCGTCCGCGGCGTGCTGAGCGTGCTCGCCGGCGGTTAGCGACGACCTGTCCGCGCCGAGTCGCGGGCTCCGTCGCCTGGAGTGGTCGGCGCGTCGTCGTCCTGGGCGTCCCGTCCTGCGCCGACGAGTCGCCCGGCGAGCGGCACGGCGGCCTGCACGGCGACGCTCGCGGCGAGGGCGATCCCGAAGGCGGCGGCGATGCCGAGCCGGTCCACGAGGAGCGCGACGAGGAGGCAGAACACCGCGAACCCGGTGAGCCCGGCCAGCAGACCGCGCAGGAGCCGGACGGTCTCGGCCGACCCGCGCTGTGCGAGCGCGAACGCGGCGACCACGCTCGACGCGATCGGGAACGGCGCGAGCACGCCCGTCATCGCCGGGCCGAGCGCACCCGACGCGGTGGTGACGGCGAGGACGAGCGCCGCCGTCGTCGCGGCGCGGGCGGGGAGGTCCCACCAGGGCGACGGGACGGTCGACGGCGGGGGGGCCGCCACGTCGGGCGGCATGACCCGGGACGCGCCCCAGAACGTCGCGAGCGCCACGACGAACGTGATCCCGGCGGGCAGCGTCAGCCGGGCGAGCGCGACGTCCGCCACGAGGCACGCGGCCCAGGACGCCGCGAGCGCACCGAGCCAGCCCGTCCGGCGAGAGCACCGGGCGAACACCACGGCGAACAGGGCGAGAGACGTGAGGCCGAGCAGCGCTGACGACGCCGCGGCGGCGCCGAACCCGGTGCCGTGGTCGAGCGTGGTGATGAGGAGGATCGGCCCGGCCACGACGGGCAGCCCGACGAGCACCCCGGTGAGCCGCGCTCCCCAGCGCCGTCCGGCGAGCGTGGACGCGACCACCAGGGCGGGTGCCAGCACGAGCTTGAGGAGCAGCGTCACGCGGTCACGGTAGCCCGTGCCGGTCCGGTGGTCGGTGCCGGTCGGGTGGCCGTGCCGGGTCCGCGCCGAGCGGTCGACCCCGGGCTGCTGCGGCCGGCGTGCACGAAGAAGGGCGGCGGGCCCGGAGTCCTGTCCACCGGGACCGCCGCCCGCGAGGGCGACACCGTCGACGTGCAGCCGCCCTCGAGCAGGGGGCCGGGCGGTGAGGAGATGCCGCCCGGCCGTGCGCGACGGTCGGTCAGACCGCCGCGAGCCGACGGCGCAGCCCGAGCCCGACGCCCGCGACGCCCGCGAGCACGGTCCCGCCGACGAGCGCCGACATGCCGAGCGACACCCGTCCGACGGGGCTGTTCTCGACGCTGTCCTTGAGCTCGGTCGTGCCGTCGGAGAGGGTCTCCGTGCCGTCGGAGAGCGTGGCGGCGCCGTCCGCGATGCGCGTGCTGCCGTCGTGCAGGTCGGACGCGCCGTCGGCGAGCGTCGTCGTCCCGGCGTGCAGCGTCGTCGAGCCCTCGGCGAGCGCCGCGTTGCCGGCGGCGAGCGTCGTCGCGCCGGTGGACAGCGTCGTGAGCCCGTTCTGCAGCCGCAGCGTCCCGTCCTCCAGGCGCGTGGTCCCGGCGGACAGGTCGCCGGCGCCCGTGCGCAGCCGCACCGTCCCGGCGGAGAGGTCGGCGGCACCCGCGGCGGCCCGGGTCGTCCCGGCGTGCAGGTCGGACGCGCCGGTCGCGAGCTCGGCCGTGCCGGCGGCGAGCTCGGAGGTCTTCGTCGCGAGGAGCGTGCTGCCGCTGCTCACGCGCGCCGCGCCGGCGGCGAGGTCGGCGGTGCCGTCCGCGATCGTCGAGGCGCCCGCGCTGAGCTCCCCAACCTTCCCGTGGAGCGTCGCGGCGCCGGTCTCCAGCTCGCCGATCTTGCCGTCCAGCGTGGTGGCACCGGCGGCGAGCGCGTCGATCCCGCCGGCGAGCTGGACGTCGATGCCGGTCCGGAGCTGCTGGACCCCGGCGGCGAGGCCCGGCTGCGCGGGGGTGCCCTCGCCGAGGCCCGTGCGGAGCCGCGCGAGCCCCGCGGTGAGCCCGGGTCGGTCCGGGGTGCCGGTCCCGAGGCCGGCCGAGAGCTGGTCGATCCCGGCGGTGACGGCGGCCGCTCCCGCGGAGAGCTCGCCCGCGCCCGACGCCAGTCGTCCCGCGCCGCCCGCGATCTGCGCGGACGCGCCGGGAGCCGACTCGGTGCCGTTGCCCAGGGCGCGGAGGGTCGCGGCGATCGTCCCGAGGGTCTCCGGGGTCGCCGCGACCTCGCCGCGCGCGATCGTGTCGAGCTGCGCCGCGAGGCCGTCCAGGTTGGTCCCGACGGTCACGGCGGAGCGCTGGAGCTCGCCGGCAGAACCCTGCAGCTGCTCGGCGTACCCGCCCAGGGTGACCGCACCACCGCGCACCCCGGTCGCTCCTTCGCGGAGCTGATCGACTCCTGCCTGGATCGCGTCCGCCCCTGCTCCCGCTGCGGCGACCCCGCCGGCGAGGCGCGCCGCACCGGCGGAGAGCTGGGCCTGGCCCTGGTCGAGGGCCAGGACCCCTGCGCCGAGGCTGTCGCGCACGCCCGTCCGGAGCTCGGTGGTGCCCGCCGCGAGGGTGCCGGCCCCGGTCGCGAGCCGATCGGCTCCGGTCGCGAGGTCGGCGGAGCCGGTCGCGGCGCGGGCAGCCCCCGCGCTCAGGTCGCCGGCGCCCGTGCTGAGGTCGCCCGCTCCCGCGGCGAGCTGCGACGCACCGTCGGCGGCGCGCGTGCTGCCGGCCGCGAGGCGCGCGGCCCCGGCGTCGAGGTCCGTGCTGCCCGTGGCGAGGCGGGCCGCACCGCTCGCCGCGTCGCCCGTGCCTGCGGCGAGGCGGGCCGCTCCGGCGTTCAGCTCGTCCGCACCGGCGGCGAGCTCGCTCGCGCCGTCGAGCGCGGTGGTGCCGCCCGCGGCGAGCTGGGTCGCGCCGTCGGACGCCTTCTGCGCCCCGGCGACGAGGTCGCCGGCGCCGTCCCGCAGGTCGCCCGCCCCGTCGGAGAGCCGCTGGGCGCCGGCCTGGGCCTCGGCGGTGCCGTCGGCGAGCGTCGCGGCGCCGTCGGAGAGCTGTGCGGCGCCGTCGTCGAGGCGGGTCGCGCCGTCGGCGACCTTGCCGTGGTACACGAGCAGGAACGCGATCAGGCCGGCCACCGCGAGGGCGAGCACGGCGAGCGCGACGGACGTGAGGACCGTGTGGGTGCGCGACGGTCGGGGAGAGGCGTGCTGCGTCATCGGTCGTCCTTCCTCGCGCCCGGCGTCGTCGCGGGGCGGTCGGCACAAGGGGAGAGGAGCGGGGAGAGAGGCGGGTCGTGCGTCCGCCCGACGCGGGAGTGCGCCGGGGCCGCGGCCCGCCACCGTTGGTGGGACGTGGAGTAGCAGGTAAATCTCGAAAGACGCTAGCAACCGCCGGGACGGGCCGGACAGCGAGTACTAGGTACTTGCGCCGTCACGATTCGGTCACGGCGTCGAAGTATCAGGTACTCCGTCCCGGAACCCGTCGCCCAGGGCAACGGGCGCCCCGCTCCCGGGCCGAGCGGGCCGTCGCGCACTGTTCATCCGGCGGTCACCCGGTGGCCCCGGGCCGGTCGTCGCCGCGCCACGGCGGACCACCACCCTCTGCTCGACCCACGTCGAAGGAGAGACATGTCAGCCATCCCCGAGCGGACCCTGGCGCGCACGTCCGCGCGCACCCCGGCCCGCCGCACGCGCATCGCAGCGCTCGTCGCCACGGGCGCGACGCTCACCCTGGGCCTGGGCGCGCTGCCCGCCCTCGCGGCGGCTCCCGCGCACCCGGCCGGGGCGGTGTCGGCCCCGACGACGGCGCTCGGTCTTGCGACGGAAGCGGCCTGGACGGCGCCCGCCGCGGACGAGACGTTCCACCGCCTCGCCACGTACCCGGTGTTCCAGAACCGCCCGGCCGGCGAGGACGCCGCCGCCGAGACGGTCGCCGAGATCTCCGCGGTGAGCGAGGACGGGCGCACCGTCGTCCACACGGACGCGCTCGCGCGCCGCATCGGCTTCCTCGACCTCACCGACCCGAGCGCCCCGCAGGGCCTCGGCACGCTGAGCCTCGCCGAGCTCGGCTCGGAGCACGACGAGCCGACGTCGGTCGCGGTCGTCGGCGGGTACGTCCTCGTCGTCGTGGACACGTCGGTGAGCTTCACCGAGCCGAGCGGTCGCCTCGACGTCGTCGACCTCGCGACGCGCGAGCGCGTGCGGTCGCTCGACCTCGGCGGCCAGCCCGACTCGATCGCCGTCACGCCCGACGGCGCGCACGCCGTCGTCGCGATCGAGAACCAGCGCGACGAGGAGGCGACGCCCGAGGGCGGTGCCGGCGGAGGTGACGAGGGCGACCTCCCGCAGCTCCCCGGCGGCTTCCTCCAGATCCTCGACCTGCTGGGCGACGACCCGGCCGCCTGGTCGACCCGCGCCGTCTCCTTCCTCGACGAGGCCGGGGCGCCGCTCCCGGTCGTCGCGGCCGCCGGCCTCGACACGCCGCAGGACCCCGAGCCCGAGTACGTCGCCGTCAACCCGGCGGGCACGAAGGTCGCGGTGACGCTCCAGGAGAACAACGGGGTCGCCGTCGTCGACATCGCCACGGGCGAGGTCGAGAACGTCTTCTCCGCGGGCGCGGTCGCCGTGTCCGGGATCGACGTGAGGAAGGACGGCGTGATCGACCAGACCGGGTCGATCCCGGCGACGCCGCGCGAGCCCGACGCGATCGGCTGGCTCGACGACGCGCACGTCGCGACCGCGAACGAGGGCGACTGGAAGGGCGGGTCGCGCGGCTGGTCGGTGTTCGACGCCGCGTCGGGCGAGGTCGTGTGGGACGCGGGCGCGGAGCTCGAGCGCCTCGCCGTGCGCGTCGGCCTGCACACCGAGGACCGCGCGGCCAAGAAGGGCGTCGAGCCCGAGGGCCTGACCGTCGCGACGCTCGGCGGCACGCGCTACGCGTTCGTCGGCTCGGAGCGCTCGAACTTCGTGGCCGTCTACGACGTCTCCGACCCGAGCGCCCCGCGGTTCGTCCAGGTGCTCGCGACGACCAACGGCCCCGAGGGCCTGCTCGTCGTCCCGCAGCGCGACCTGCTCGTCGTGTCGAGCGAGGAGGACGACGCCGGTGCGGGCGTGCGGTCGGCCGTCACGGTGTTCGGCCGCGGCGCGCAGTGGGCCGACGGCGCGGGGACGCCGCAGTTCCCGAGCGTCGTCTCGGCGGACGCGACCGAGGGCCCGCAGGCCGGCGCCCCGATCGGCTGGGGCGCGCTCGGCGCGCTGACCGCGGACCCGACCGATCCCCAGCGCCTGTGGACGGCGACCGACGCCGCGTACGCCACGACGCAGCTCCTGTCGCTCGACGTCCGCGGCTACGGCGCCGGCTCCCCGGCCGTCATCGACCGGACCGTGACCCTCACGCGCGACGGCGTCCCGGTGGGCCTCGACGTCGAGGGCGTCGCGGCGCGCCCCGGCGGCGGATTCTGGCTCGGGGTGGAGGGCGCGAAGGGCGCGGAGAACGCGATCGTGCGCGTCGACGCCGCGGGAGCGGTGGTCGAGACCGTCGCGCTGCCGGAGGCGGTCGCCGCGGGCCTCGGCAAGCAGGGCATCGAGGGCGTCGCGGTCGCTCCGGCGGTCTCGACGGACGACGGGTCCGCGGCCGCGGGCGAGCAGGTGTGGGTCGCGCTCCAGCGCGGCCTGACCACCGACGAGGGCGGCACGGCGGGCACGGCGCGCCTCGGCCGCTACGACGTCGCGTCGGGTACGTGGGACTGGTTCGCCTACCCGCTCGAGCAGACCACGACGGACGGCGACTGGCTGGGCCTCAGCGAGGTGACCGTCGTCGACCACGACACGCTCGCCGTGATCGAGCGCGACAAGCTCAACGGCCCCGCCGCCGCGGTGAAGCGCGTCTACGCGGTCGACGTGCCGGACGTCGCCGTCGGGGCCGCGGCCACGACCCCCGTCGCCGTGACCAAGACGCTCGCGCACGACGTCCTGCCCGACCTGCGCGCCACGCACGGCTGGACGCAGGAGAAGCTCGAGGGCCTCACGCTCGGCGGCGACGGCACGGTCTGGGCGATCACCGACAACGACGGCCTCGCCGACGCCACGGGCGAGACGGTGCTCCTGCGCCTCGGCGCGGCGTCGGACGTGTTCGAGGGCCACCTCGACGGCGAGAACCCGGGCGGTCCGGGCGAGCCCGGCGAGACGCCCGGTGCGGGCGAGCAGCCGCCGTCGACCCCGCTCCACACGGTCGACGCCGACGACCTCACCGACGCGAACCACGGCGGGGTCACCCTCTCCCCGGCGCGGGTCCGCGCGGGCGAGCAGGTCACGGCGACGGCCGAGGGCTTCGCGCCCGGCGAGTGGGTCTCCGCGACCCTCTTCTCGACCCCGGCGGACCTGGGCATGGTCCGCGCCGACGCCTCGGGTGCCCTCACCGCGACCGTGACGGTCCCCGCTGACGTCGCGGCGGGCGTGCACCGGTTCGCGCTCGTCGGGCAGGTGGACGGCCGCGTCCTGTGGACGGAGCTCGAGGTGCTCGCCGCGGACGGCACGGCCGGCGGGTCCGACGGCGCAGGGTCGGGTCGCCCCGACGGGCTCGCCACGACCGGAGCGCACGTTGGCGCCCTGGTGGGCCTCGCGGTCGTGCTGGTCGCCGGCGGCGCGACGATCGTCGTCGCCCGGCGCCGCATGCGCGGCCTCCCGGGCTGACGGCCCGGCCCAGCGCCGAACCGGTGCTTGCGGGCGGTCTCGAGTCCGAGGCCACCACCCGCAACCCCGGGTTCGGCCGCGTCCCGCGGCTGGCGCGGAGGGTCAGTCGCGGTCGTTGGGCATGAGGGCCCAGAGGATCAGGTAGGCGATGACCTGCGGGCCGGGGAGCAGGATCGAGACCGCGGCGACGATGCGCACGACGGTCGGGTCCCAGCCGAAGCGGCGGGCGATCCCTGCGCACACGCCCGCGATCATCCGACCGTGACGCGGCCGGGACAGGGTCGGCCGGAAGGAGGCTGCGGAGGCGTCGGAGGTGCTCATACCTCGACGGTAGGAGCACGCTCGTCGCGGCGGTATCGGGATGTCCCCCGAACCGACCCTGATCCTCCCGACGCCGACCCTGACCCCGGGCTCAGCTCCGCAGGGCCCGGCTCAGCTCGCGAGGGCGGCCTCGAACGCGGCCAGGGCGCGGGGCGACACGAGCGCGAACGTCGCGGCGGCGACACCGTCGCCGCGGTCGGCGCTCGGACGGGCGGCGGACCACCCGCGCACCGCCTCGACCGCGACCCGCGCGACGTCGTCGACGTCCCAGCCGTAGACGCCCGCGCTCACGGCGGGGAAGGCGACGGTCGCGGCGCCGAGGCCCGCGGCGACGTCGAGCGAGCGCGTGAAGCACGACGCGAGGAGCGCAGGGTCGGTCTGGCCGCGGTGGCGGTCCGGCCCGACGGTGTGGACCACCCAGCGGGCGGGGAGGTCGTAGCCGCCGGTCGCGACGGCGTCGCCGACGGGCAGGCCGTCGGGGAGGGTCGTGCGCCGGATCCGGCGGCACTCCTCCAGGAGTCCGGGACCGGCGGCGGCGTGGATCGCGCCGTCCACGCCCCCGCCGCCGAGCAGCGACGAGTTCGCGGCGTTGACGATCGCGTCGACGGCGAGCGTCGTGATGTCGGCGAGCCGGGCGTCGAGGTCCATGCCCCCATCGTGCCTCGCGGCGCGTCGCGACGGCCGAGCACGTCCTCACGCGCGGTCGAGCACGACCTGAAGGACGGAAAGCGCCCCATAACGACCTTCAGGTCGTGTTCGGCGGGGGAGGTCAGTCGCGCGAGACGACCACGCTCGCGCTGTGGCCGCCGAAGCCGAACGCGTTGACCAGCGCGTGGCGAGCGGTCGTGTCCCGGGCGGCGCCGTGGACGACGTCGAGGTCGATCGCCGGGTCCAGCGCGTCGAGGTTGAGCGTGGGCGGCACACGGCCGTCGCGCACGGCGAGCAGCGCGACGAGGATGCCCAGCGCGCCCGAGGCGCCGAGCAGGTGGCCCGTCGCGCCCTTGGTGCTCGTCACGGGCGGGGGCACGCCGAGCGCCGCGTGCAGGGCGTCCGACTCGTTGACGTCGCCCACCGGGGTCGACGTCGCGTGCGCGTGGACGAGGCCGACGTCGGCGGGGGAGAGGTCCGCGGTGCGCAGGGCCATCCCGATCGTCCGGGCCTGGTTCTCGGGGTCCCCGCCGACGATGTCGAACGCGTCCGAGGTCAGCGCGGCCCCGGCGACGACGCCGTGCACCGCGGCGCCCCGCGCCCGCGCGTGCTCCTCGCTCTCGAGGACGAGGAGCGTCGCCCCCTCGCCCATGACGAAGCCGTCCCGGTGGACGTCGAACGGGCGCGATGCGCGCTCGGGCTCGTCGTTGCGGGTCGACATGGCGCGCGCCGCCGCGAACGCGGCGAGGGAGAACGGCCGGACGCCCGCCTCCACCCCGCCGCAGACGACGACGTCGGCGGACCCGGAGAGGATCATCTCCCGACCCATCGTGATCGCCTCGGAGCCCGCGGCGCACGCGCTGATGGGCGCACGCGCACCGGCCTTGGCACCCAGGTCGATCGACAGCCACGCCGCCGGCCCGTTGGCCATGAGCATGGTGACCGTGTGCGGCGAGACGCGGCGGGGCCCCTGCTCGTCGAGCACGTGGGACTGGTCGAGCGTCGTCGCGATGCCGCCGTTCGCGGACCCGACGACGACCGCGAGGCGCGTGGGGTCGACGTCGGGCGACCCCGCGGAGGCCCAGGCCTCCCGGCCCGCGACGAGCGTGAGCTGTTCCGCCCGGTCCGTGCGGCGCGCCTCGCGCACGGCGAGCCCCTCCGCGAACGCGTCGTCCACCCGCGCCGCGATGCGCACGGGCAGGTCGGCGGCCCAGTCGTCCTTGATGGCGTGCACCCCGGGCTCGGCGCGCAGCAGCGCGTCCCAGGTGCCTGCCGCGGTGAGCCCGACCGGGGTCACCGCCCCGTAGCCCGTGACGACGGCTCGTGTCATGGTGTCCCCCTACCTGCGGGCGTCGCCTCGTCGGACGACGGTTGTGGTCGATGGGTCCCATTTCAAGACATCCGTATGGGGTTTGTCTTGTCCGACAGTGTGACAGTGCGCACGCTGTCACCCACCACGAGTAAAGCGGCGGGTCGTCATCCCGGCCACGGCGGGCCCGCAAGGTCACCGAGATGGAGTGCAACAGCGGGGAGGACGCCGAGGGCCGGGTGCGGCTCTCCGACCTCGCGGTGCGCGACGACGCGATCGCCGTGACGGTCGGCGTCGAGCCGCGCACGGGCGTGGCGGACTGCCCGTCGAACCCGCCGACGCCGTTCGTCGTCGAGCTCGACGAGCCGCTGGGCGACCGCGTCGTGCTCGACGCGTCGGTGCACCCGGCGCGGGAGGTCGTGCTGCCCTGACCCGGCGGGTCAGGCCCCGTCGAGCCCGAGCACCCGGCACGCGTTCCCCGCGTAGAGGGCCGGCAGGAGGTGCGCCGGGAGGTCCGCGCCCGAGATGGCCCACCGACCCTGCGGCGGAACGGGGTCGCCGGGAGCGTAGGAGAAGTGCTCGTCGGCCGTCTCGAGGAACCGGAAGTGCGTCTCGAGCTGCTCGCGGGACAACGGGAACGCGTCGGTGCCGAACAGGACGCGGTCGGGGAAGTCCTCGACGAGCCGGCGGAAGCGCCGTGGCTGACGCCCGAGCTCCGCCAGCCGGCCCGCGACGTCGACGACGAGGTTCGGTGCGGACCGCAGGAGCCGTGAGACGTGGTCGAGGTCCTCGGCGACGCAGCCCACGTGCGCGCCGACGTAGGTGGTCCCCGGCGTCGCGACGAGCAGGCGTTCGAACGCGTCGAGCAGGTGCTCGAACGACGGGAACCGGGACCGGTCGGCGAACGACCACGACGGCTGCGCGGTGAGCTCGTCGACGCGCTCGTTGTACCGGTCCAGCGGGTCGAAGAACGCCTTCGGGTCGGCGACGTGGATCAGGACGGGCAGCCCGAGCTCGCCCGCGAGCGCGAGCGTCTCGACGACGCGAGGGTCGTCGGGCGCGACGAGCGCACCGTCGGGGCCGGTGACGGTCAGGCCGAGGTCCTTCCACACCTTGAGGCCGCGCGCCCCGCGCGCCGCGGCGTCGCGGAGCTGCCGCTGCACCTCGCGCTCGCCGCCCGCGTGGGCGAGCGCCCCCCAGTCGACCTGGCAGAAGGTGAGGAACCGGCCCGGGTGCGCGCGGTCGTACCGGTCGAGGTTGGCCTCGAGCTCGTCGCCCCACAGGCCGTCGAGGTTGACGACCGTGCGCACGTTCGTGCGGTCGAGCAGGTCGAGCAGCGCGGGAACGTCCGGCGCGCACCAGTCGGCGGTGAGCCAGCGGCCCAGGTGGTTGTGGACGTCGACGGCGGGCACCGCGGCCCGGATGACGTCGGTCCGGGGGAGCCGCACGCGGGCACGCGGCTCCCAGTCGGCGAGCCGCAGGTCGGGTGCGGGCGGCACCGGGGGCGGGGTGGCGTGGTGGAGAGGATCGGTCACGTCCCCGAGCATCTGCCCCCCGCGCGCAGATTTCACGGATGTTACGCGAACCGATCATCCAGAGTGAGTGAATGTGCCACTCTGCGTGACTATCGCGCAGACGATGAGCAGGATCTTGGGCATCGGGTCCGCGCCGCGCGGCACCCACCACCGCTGGACCCGGGGTCACGACCCCGCCGACGACAGGACAAGCACGTGAGCCCGAGCGCCGTCACCGAGCGAGAGATCCACAGCCAGCCCGACGTGTGGGCCAAGGCCCTCGCGGGCGGACCCGCCACCGGCTCCGTGCTCGGCGCGCCCGGCGAGCGCGTCCTCGTGCTCGGGTGCGGGACGAGCGCGTTCGTCGCCGAGGCGATCGCGGTCCTCCGTGAGGACGCGGGCCTCGGCGAGACCGACGCCGCGTACGCGTCGGAGTGGAACCCGACGCGTCCCTACGACCGCGTGGTCGTCATCAGCCGCTCCGGGACCACGAGCGAGTGCCTCGAGGCGCTCGCGGCCGTCCCCGCAGGAACGCGCACCGCCGCGGTCGTCGGGGTCGCGGGTACGCCCGTCGCCCTCGCGGCGGACGACGTCCTCGTGCTCGACCTCGCGGACGAGGAGTCGGTCGTCCAGACGCGGTTCCCGACCACCGTGCTCGCCGTCGCCCGCCAGGCGTTCGGCGAGGACCTCTCCGACCTCGTCGAGCAGGCCGAGCAGGCGCTCGCGGCGCCGCTGCCCGTCGAGCCGGGCGCGTTCGAGCACTTCGTGTTCCTCGGCCGCTCGTGGACCTACGGCCTCGCGCAGGAGGCGGCGCTGAAGATCCGCGAGGCGGCGCAGGCGTGGTCCGAGTCGTACCCGGCGCTCGACTACCGGCACGGGCCGGTCGCCGTCGCGACCGACGCGACGCTCGTGATCCTGCTGGGCGAGGACGACCCGGCGCTCGCCGACGACGTGCGGCGTACCGGCGCGACCGTCGTGCACCTCGAGGGGGACCCGCTCGTCCAGCTCGTGCAGTGCCAGCGCCTCGCCGTCGCCCTCGCCACCGACCGCGGCCTCGACGCGGACGCGCCGCGCCACCTCACCCGCTCCGTCGTCCTCGGCTGAGGACGACCCGCGACAGCCCGTCACCGACGGGGACGCAGTACCCGGACACTCGACGAAGAGACCGCCCAAGAGACAAGGCCGACAATGTTCCGTCATCCCACCCGCCGCCGTCCCGACCGTCCTCTCACCGTGGCCCGGGGAGCCGCCGGAGCGGTCGTCGTCTCCGGCGCGCTGCTGCTCGCCGCGTGCTCGTCCGGGACGCAGGGCGCCACGACCCTCGACCCCGAGGCCGACGTCACGCTCACGTGGTGGACCGGCCAGGCCGACCAGGCCCAGACGATCCTCACGGGCCTCGCCGAGGAGTTCGAGGAGCTCCACCCCAACGTGACGATCGAGGTGTCGTCGGGCGCGCCGTCGACGGAGGACCTGCTGCAGAAGCTGTCGTCCTCGTTCGCCGGCGGAACCTACCCGGACATCTCCTACGCGTTCGGCTCCTGGGCGAGCGAGCTCGCCGAGTCGGAGCGCACGCTCGACATCACCGACCAGGTGAGCGACCCCGACGTCGGCTGGGACGAGTTCTCCGGCGCCGCTCGCGCCACCGCCCAGCCGGACGGCGAGACCACCATCGGCTTCCCGGCCGTCGTCGACAACCTCTCCCTCCTGTACAACAAGACGGTGTTCGACGCCGCCGGCGTGGACTACCCGACCGAGGACTGGACGTGGGACGACTTCCGCGCCGCGGCGAAGGAGCTCACGGACCCCGCGACGAGCACGTACGGCTACGCCTACGGGGTCTCCGGCTCCGAGGAGACGACGTGGCAGTTCTGGCCGCACCTGTGGCAGCGGGGCGGGGAGATCCTCGACGAGTCCGGCACGACCGCGACGTTCGACTCCGACGCCGGCGTGGACGCGCTGACGTTCCTGCGCGACATGGCCGTCGAGGACGGGTCGGTCTACCTCGACCAGACCGACACCAAGTTCACGCAGATCTTCGCGAGCGACCAGATCGGCATGGTCACGTCCGGGCCGTGGACGCTGTACGACCTCCAGGTCGCGGGCACGCAGTACGGCGTCGTCCCCCTGCCGGCCTACGACGGCGAGCACACGACGATCTCCGGCGCCGACCTCTGGGTCCTGTTCGACCACCAGGACGCGAACCGTGAGCACTGGTCGTACGAGTTCACGAGGTGGCTGACCGACCCCGAGCAGGACGTGCGCTGGAACGTCGTCTACGGCAACCTCCCGCTGCGCGAGAGCGAGATCGACTCGCCGGAGTTCCAGGCACAGGTCGCGGCGATGCCCGGCCTGGACGTCATGGCGCAGAACAGCGAGAACGCGACGATCCCCCGCCCGACCGTGCCGGGGTACGTGAACCTCTCCGAGGCGGTCGGCACGGCGGTCTCGGAGGTCCTCCAGGGCAAGGGAGAACCGCGCGAGGCGCTCGAGCGGGCCGCCGACCGGTCGGACGAAGCGCTGGCGGACCAGTGACGACGACGATCGCGCCCACCCCCGTCCGGCGGCCCCCGCGGCGCCGCCGGACGGGGGAGGCGCTCGCCGGGTGGGGCTTCGTCACACCGGCGACGCTCCTCGTCGTCGGCCTGTCGATCTTTCCCGCGGTCTGGGCGTTCCTGCTGTCGCTGCAGGACTGGAACGGCTTCTCCGCCCCGGAACCGGTGGGCGCGGACAACTACCGGCGCATGCTGACCGACGCCGAGCTGGGAGCGGCGGTAGGGCACACGCTCCTGTACACCGCGCTGTTCGTCCCGGCGTCGCTCTTCCTCGGGCTCGGTCTCGCGGTCGCGCTCAACCGCCGGCTCGTCCTGGTCGGGGTCTACCGCACCCTCGTGTTCCTGCCGTTCGTGGTCTCCGCGGCGGCCACCGGCATCCTCACGACCTACCTGTTCAACCCGCAGTTCGGGTTCGTGAACAACGTGCTGCGCGTCCTCGGCCTCCCGCAGCAGGGCTGGCTCGAGGACCCGTCGCAGGCGATGGTCGTCATCACGATCATGTCGTTGTGGGGGCAGGCCGCGTTCACGACCGTCATCTACCTCGCCGCGCTCCAGGACATCCCGGTCGAGCTCGCGGAGGCCGCCCGCGTGGACGGCGCGAACCGGTGGCAGTCGTTCTGGCACGTGACGTTCCCCCAGCTCGCCCCGGTCACGGTGTTCGTCGCCATCTGGCAGACGATCCAGGCGATCCAGCTCTTCGACCTCGTCTACACGACGACGCGCGGCGGCCCGCTCGGATCGACCGAGACGATCGTGTACTACCTGTGGAAGGCGGCGTTCAAGGAGCTCGAGTTCGGGTACGCCTCGGCCGTGGCGTACGGGCTGTTCGCCGTGACCCTGCTCATCACCATCGCCGTGACGCTCTACTCCCGCCGCACGAAGGTTGGTGGACTCTGATGTCGACGACCGTTCCCGGACCTGCCGCCTACGCCACGACGCCCGGCGGACCGCAGGCGGCGCCACCCGGCGCCCCGGACGGCCCGCTCCCTGCCACCACCACCGCCACCCCCGCACCGCGGCGCCGGCGGCGACGCGCCTGGCTGTGGCACCTGCTCCTCGTCCCCGTCGCCGCGCTGTTCGCGACGCCGTTCGTGCAGATGTTCCTCACGTCGCTCACGCCCGAGGCGGAGATCAACCGGTTCCCTCCGCGGTTCTGGCCCTCGCAGCTCACGCTCGACGGCTACGTCAAGCTCTTCACCGAGACCGACGTGCTGCGCTGGACGACGAACACCGTCCTCGTCTCGGTCGTCGCCGTCGCGTCGCACATCGTGCTGTGCTCACTCGCCGGGTACGGGTTCGCGCGCCTCAAGTTCCCGGGCCGCACGTTCGGGTTCCTCGCGATCATGGCGACGATCATGATCCCGACCCAGCTCCTCATGGTCCCGACGTACGTCCTCTTCGCGCGCATCGGCATCATCGACACGCTCGCCGCCGCGATGGTCCCGTGGCTCGCGTCGGCGTTCGGGATCTTCCTCATGCGCCAGTTCTTCCTGTCGCTCCCGCCCGAGCTCGAGGAGGCGGCCGTCCTCGACGGGTGCTCCCGGCTCGCGACGTTCTGGCGGATCATCCTCCCGCTCGCGCGGCCCGCGCTCGCGACGCTCGCGATCTTCACGCTGCTCGGCTCGTGGAACGACCTCGTCTGGCCGCTCATCGCCATCAACGACCCGTCGTCGTTCACGCTCCAGCTCGGGATCACGAACTTCCAGGGCGCGCGCCGGACCGACTGGTCGCTGCTCATGGCGAGCAACGTCGTCGCGACCCTGCCGCTGGTGCTGTTCTTCCTGTTCGCCCAGCGCCAGTTCATCGCCACCATGACCTTCACCGGAGTCAAGGGATGACCACGCCCCACACCCTGCCCCACGGAACCGACCGGACGACTGCACGACCCGTCGTCGTGGTCGGCGACGCGAACGTCGACCTCGTGCTGCGCGGCGACGTCGTCCCGCGCTTCGGCCAGGCCGAGCAGCTCGCCGACTCCGGCGACCTCGTCCTCGGCGGCTCGGCCAGCATCGCGGCGGCCGGCGTCGCGCGCCTCGGGGTGCCGACGACGCTCGTCGCGCGCGTCGGCGCGGACACGTTCGGCACCTTCACGCTCGACGCGCTGCGCGCCGCCGGGGTGGACGTCTCCGCCGTCGACGTCGCCCACGACGAGCCGACAGGGCTCTCGGTCATCCTCTCCACGCCCGACGACCGGGCGATCCTCACGGTCCCGGGCACGATCCCGACCCTCACCGGCTCCCACGCGCTCGCCGTGCTCGACGGCTGGCACGGGCCGCCCGGCGTCGTGCACGTCGCGTCGTTCTTCCTCCAGCCGCGCCTCGCCGCGGACCTGCCCGCGGTCCTCGCGTCCGCACGCGCGCGGGGGTGGACGACGAGCCTCGACACGAACTGGGATCCCGCCGAGCGCTGGACCGGGCTCGCGGACCTGCTGCCCCACGTGGACGTGCTGCTGCCGAACCGCAACGAGCTGCGAGCCGTCGCGGCGGCGTTCGGCGCGGGCGTGCGGGACGCGCCGCACACCGGCGATCCCGACGTCGCGCTCGCCCGGGCGGTCGCCGCGCGCGGCCCCCGCGTCGTGGTCAAGGACGGTGCGCGCGGCGGGTGGTCCGTGGGACCGGCCGGAGCCGACGTGCGTGCCCCGGGGCTCGCCGTGGACGTGGTCGACACGACCGGCGCCGGAGACAGCTTCGACGCCGGCTACCTCGCGGCCCTCGCGCACGGGATCGAGGACGAGACCGAACGCGTGCGCTGGGCGGCCTGCGCCGGCTCGTTGTCGACGCGCGGCCCGGGGGGCACCGGGGCGCAGGCCACGCTGGCCGCGCTGCGTGCCGCGCTCGCATGATCTCCGCGCTCGCCCTCAGCCCCTCGCTCGACGTCACGTACGTCGTCGACGCGCTCGAGGGGATCCAGCGCCCGCGCGAGGTCCGTCGCGTCGGCGGGGGGAAGGCGCTCAACGCGGTCCGCGCCGCGGCGTCGCTCGGCGCCCGCACGACCGCCGTCGCGGTCCTCGCCGGGGGATCGGGCGAGGACGTCGCGGCGGGGGCGAGAGCCGACGGCGTGGACCTGCGCGTCGTGCCGGGAGAGCACCCGACGCGCACGTGCGTCTCGGTCCTGGCCGCAGAGACCGGTGCGCTCACCGAGATCTACGAGCGTGCCGTCCCGGTGGGTCCGGACACGCTCGACCGTGCCGTCGGGCTCGCGCTCGACCTCGCCACGCACCACGGCGGGTGGTGGCTGCTGTCCGGCGGCCTCCCCGGCACCATCGCGCCGAGCGTGGTCGGCGCCGTCGTCGGTCGGCTGCGGGCGGCGGGTGCCCGCGTCGCCGTGGACAGCCACGGTCCGGCGCTCGCGGGTGCCGTGGGGGAGGGGCCCGACCTGGTCAAGGTGAACCGGGTCGAGGCGGCAGAGCTGCTGGGCGTCCCCGAGGACACCCCGGGGCCAGCGCTCGTCACCGGGATCCGCGACCGGTCGGGCGGCCTCGTGGTCGTCACGGACGGCGCGGAGGGGGCGTGGGCGAGCGACGGCACGAGCGTCCTGCGCGTGCGGCTCGGGGGCCACGTCGGCCGCTTCCCGGTGGGGAGCGGCGACTCGTTCCTGGGCGGGATGCTCGTCGCGCTGGACACGGGGGCCTCCCTCGCCGCGGCGGTGGCGCTCGGTGCCGCCGCGGGCACGGCCAACGCCCAGGTCCCCGGTGCGGCCGTCCTGGACGCGGACCTGGCCCGCCGTCTCGTCGGCGAGGTCGAGGTCGAGACCGTGGCGCTCCCGGTGCCGTAGACCCGCTGCGGGTCAGAGCGGCGTGGTCGGCCCCTCGGCCGGCTGCACGGCCGTGACCGGACCGTCGTCGGGCACGACCTGGACGTCGACACCGGCCGCCGCGATCGCGTCGAGGGCCTCCGGGTCGGCGGACGAGTCCGTCACGAGCACGTCGATCTCCTCGAGGTCCGCCATCTTGGCGAGCGTCACGCGCCCCACCTTCGACCCGTCCGCGACCACGACGACGCGCTCGGCGTGCGCGACCATCGCGTGGTTGGTGCGCGCCTCGGTCTCGTCGTGCGTCGTCGCGCCGCCGCGCACGCTGATGCCGTCCGTGCCCAGGAAGGCCGTGCCGACGTTGATCGCGTTGAACGTGTGCTCGGCGAGCACGCCGACGGCCTCCAGCGAGCTCGACCGGACGAACCCGCCGGTCATGATGACCTGCAGGTTGCTGCGCGCGGCGAGCTCGGTCGCCGTCGTCAGGGCGTTCGTGGCGATCGCGAGGTCGGGTCGCGTCGCGAGGGCGCGCGCGACGGCGGCCGCCGTCGTGCCGCCGCTGATCGCGACGGAGTAGCGCCCCGGCGGGAGCAGCCCGGCGGCGTGCTGGGCGATGCGCAGCTTCGCCTCGCGGAACCGGGAGTCGCGCAGGAGCACCGGGACCTCGGTCGTGGGGTCGAGGGCGCGCACCCCGCCGTGCGTGCGGAGCACGAGGCCCTGCTCCTCCATGTCCGCGAGGTCGCGCCGCATCGTGGCCGAGGACACGCCGAGCTCACGGACCAGCTCCGTGAGGCGTGCCGTGCCGTGCTCGTTGACGTACGTCAGCGCCCGCATCATGCGGTCGCTGCGCTTGTGGGAGATCGCGCGGGGCGCGGCGTCGGGTGCGACGGACATGCGCTTCCTTCCGGCGGTTGTGGGGCGGACGCCCGAGGCCCTCGGCGCCCGGACGAGGCAAATCGCTCATTCAAAGTGAGTGTTATCAGCGAAATCTGATCGTATTCTTGCACAGTGCGCTCGACGGCGCCGAGGATCGTCGACATGGTCAGCATCGCGTTCGTCGGCGCCGGGAGCGTCGTCTTCACCCGCCAGCTCGTCGCCGACATCCTGCGCTACCCGGAGCTCGCCGACGCCCGCCTCGTGCTGCACGACATCGACCCCGAGCGGCTCCGCGTCGCCGAGGGCACCGCGCGTCAGGTGAGCCGCCAGCTCGGGGCGTCGGCCACCGTCGAGGCGTACGCCGACCGTCGCCAGGCCCTCGACGGTGCCGACTTCGTCGTCAACATGATCCAGGTCGGCGGCATCGACGCGACGCTGAAGGACCTCGAGATCCCCGCGCGCCACGGACTGCGCCAGACCATCGGCGACACGACCGGCGTCGGTGGCGTGTTCCGCGCGCTGCGCACGTTCCCGGTGCTCGAGGGCATCGCGACCGACATGCGCGAGCTGTGCCCCGAGGCGTGGCTGCTCAACTACACGAACCCGATGGCGATGAACGTGTGGTGGGTCTCCACCGTCGCTCCCGACCTCAAGGTCGCCGGGCTCTGCCACTCCGTCTACTGGACGGCGCACGACCTCGCGGAGCTCGTGGGCGTCCCGGTGGAGGAGACGCGGTACCGGGCCGCGGGCGTCAACCACCAGGCGTGGCTGCTCGAGTGGGAGCACCAGGGCGAGTCGCTGTACCCCCGGCTGCGCGAGACGATCCGCCGCGACCCCGGGCTCGAGCGTCGCGTCCGGGTCGAGATCTTTCGTCGCCTCGGCTACTACCCGACGGAGACGAGCGAGCACTCCTCCGAGTACCTGCCGTGGTTCCTCCGCTCCGACGAGCAGATCGAGCGCTACCGCCTGCAGCCGCTCGAGTACGTCGGCATCAGCCGGGAGAACGTCGCGGAGTTCGAGGCGGCGCGGCGTGCGCTCGCCGCCGGCGAGGACCTCGCGCTCGAGGACGGCGCGAGCGAGTACGCGCCCCAGATCATCCACTCGCTCGTCACCGGGACGCCGCGCGAGGTGCACGTCAACGTCCCCAACCACGGGCTGATCGACAACCTGCCCCAGGGCGCGGTCGTCGAGGTCCCGGCGGCGGTCGACGGCGACGGCCTGCGCCCCGTGCCGATGGGCTCGCTCCCGGCCCAGTGCGCGGCGCTCAACCAGCCGTACGTCTCGGTCGGCGCGCTCACCGTCGAGGCGGCGCGCACCGGCGACCCTCGGCTCGTGCGCCAGGCCGTGCTCATGGACCCGAACGCGTCCTCGACCCTCACCCCCGAGCAGATCTGGGCCCTGTGCGACGAGCTCGTCACGGCGCACGGCGACCTGCTCCCCGAGCCGCTCCGCGCCCTCGTGCCGGCTGGTGCCCTGTGACCCTGGCCGCGACGGGGAACCTCGTCGCTGCGGCGGCGCGCGACGGCGGCGCCGTGCTCGCGTTCAACGTCATCACGCTCGAGCACGCCGAGGGCATCGTCGCCGGCCTCGAGGACGCCGGGGCTCCCGGCATCCTGCAGATCAGCGAGAACGCCGTCCGCTACCACGAGGGTCGCATGACGGCCCTGGTCGCGGCCTGTCGCGAGATCGCCGTCGCGGCACGCGTCCCCGTCTCGCTGCACCTCGACCACGTCCAGGACGTCGACCTCGCGCGCCAGGTCGTCGACCAGGCGTGGCGTCTCGGGATCACGTCGATCATGGTCGACGCCGCCCACCTCGACTACGCGGACAACGTCGCCACGACCCGCGACCTCACCCGGTCCGCGCACGACACCACGCTGTGGGTCGAGGCCGAGCTCGGCGAGATCGGCGGCAAGGACGGTGCGCACGCACCCGGCGTGCGGACCGACCCGCACGAGGCGGCGTCCTTCGTCGCCGCGACCGGTGTCGACGGGCTCGCCGTCGCCGTGGGCAGCTCCCACGCCATGACGAGCACGACCGCGGAGCTCGACCTCGACCTCGTCGAGCGGATCGCCGCGGAGGTCCCCGTCCCGCTCGTGCTGCACGGGTCGTCCGGTGTCCCTGCCCCGATGCTGCGCGACGCCGTCGCGCGGGGGATCCGCAAGATCAACGTCGGGACCGCGCTCAACGTCGGCTACACGCGTCAGGTGCGAGACTTCCTCGACGCGCACGACGCCGTCACCGACCCCCGCAAGTACCTCGCCCCGGCGCGGGGGGCCGTGCGCGACGCCGTCGACCGGCTCTGCACGCAGGTGTTCGCCTGACACCTCGGGCCGTCCTGCATCTCCTGATCGGCACCCCCACCATGGCGCGCGGGCAGCGCGTCACGACGAGAGGAACGAGCACATGAGACGAACGACGACCGGCCTGGCACTCGGCTCGGCGCTGGTGCTGACCGCGTGCGCGGGCGGCCCCGCCGTCGGCGGCACGAGCCCCGTCCCGGACACGGCGCGCACGACCACGACCGACGCGACGACCGCGGCGCTGGTCGAGCTGCCGCCCACGAGCGGGGTCCTCGACTACCAGCTCGGCGGCGCGTACGACGAGGTCGACGCCGGTTCCGGTCCGGTGACTCCCGACGTCGTGGTGCGCGACGCGACGGCGGCGCCGCTCTCCGGTGCGTACAACGTCTGCTACGTGAACGGCTTCCAGACGCAGCCCGACGACGCCGACCTGTGGCTCGCGCACGAGGACCTGCTGCTGCACGACGCCGACGGCCTGCTCGTCGTCGACCCGGACTGGCCGGACGAGTTCGTGCTCGACCCGTCGACCGCGGCGCAGCGCGACGGGATCCTCGACATCCTCGGTCCGGTGGTCACCGGCTGCGCGGGCGACGGGTTCGACGCGGTCGAGATCGACAACCTCGACACCTGGACCCGGTTCGCCGAGATCGACGAGGCCGGCGCGCACGCGCTCGCCACGGCGTACGTCGACCTCGCGCACGACGCCGGGCTCGCCATCGCGCAGAAGAACGCCGCGGAGATCACGCAGGTCGCGCACGACGACCTCGGCTTCGACTTCGCCGTGACCGAGGAGTGCGCCGTCTGGGACGAGTGCGCCGCGTACACCGACGTGTACGGCGACCACGTGCTGCAGGTCGAGTACCCGGGCCCGCTCGCAGGCGAGGGGCTGACGTTCGCCGACGCGTGCGCCCTGCCCGACCGCGCACCGCTCACCGTGCTGCGCGACCTCTACCTCGTCACGCCCGACACGGACGTGAGCGGGTTCGACCCCGTCGAGGAGACGGGCGAGCCGTACTCGTACGTGTTCGAGACCTGCTGACCGCGAGGCGGCGGGCGGCGCCCGCGCCGTGCGCGGCCTCGTGTCACCAGCCGTCGGGCGTGAGGAGCTTGCGGATGCGCTTCTCGCTCACCGGGCCGTCCGTGCCGAGCTGCTGCGCGAACAGCGACACGCGCAGCTCCTCGACCAGCCACCGGACCTCGGCCAGGTCCGCCGCGCGGACCGGGTCGGCCGAGCCCTGGGCGTAGGCGGCGCGGGCGCGCTGGTACGCCTCCTCGACGTCGTGCACGCGCCACGCGAGCTCGGCGTCGCGGTTCGGGTTCGTCTGCGCCTTCTCCAGCCGGTACGACGCCGCGCGCAGGTAGCGCGTGAGGTGCGGCAGGCGTCGGGGCGGGGTCTGGGACACGAAGCCGTCGTGGATCAGGCCCGCGGCCTGGTCGCGCAGGTCGGTGAGCGTGTTGAGCAGCGCGAGGCTGTTCGACGCGCGGATCTCCGCGTCGAGGTTCCGCGACGCCGTGAGCGCCGCCACGACGTGCCCGACCACCTGGTGCACCTGGTCCTCCAGGTGCGCCCGGACGAACGTCCGCGCCGCCGCGTACGCCTCGCCGTCGTGGATCGCCGTGGCGTCCGGCTGCGTGCCGTACTGCCCGCTGCCCCCGCTCGTCAGCGCGATCACCGCGGCGAGCTGGAGGTCCGCGACGAGCGCGTCCGTGTTCCGGTACGGGCTCGCCGCCATCGTGAGCGACTGCGTCCCGTTCCACCGACTGGTGATCCTGCCGGTCTGCAGCGCCGTCTCCGACAGCAGCAGACGCCGCACGCCGCGCGCGTGCTCGCGCGCCTGCGCGTTCGCGTCGGCGAGCACGCGCAGCACGACGACCGGCTTCCCCTTCGCGTCCTGCTCCTCGACGACCGCCGGGTACCCCCGCACCACGACCCCACCCCCGAGGTCCGTCGACACCGTCGCGGGCAGCCGCCTGTCGGTGAGGTCGTCGGGCCAGGTGATCAGGTTGGCGCGTTCGCTCACGAGCGCGGCTGTGGTGGGGTCCGCGGGCGGTGCGTCGCCTCGCCGCGGCGAACCGGACGCCGAGGGCGACCCTGCGCCGTCCGGCGCCGTGCCCTGTCCGCGGCGCGTCGGCGAGCCGGACGCGGAGGCGGGGGAGGGGGCGTCGGATGCGAAGGGCGTGGCGGGCCTGGCGGGAGCGCCGTGAGGAACGAGCGGCGCGGATGGTAGCCCGAGCACCGACGCCCCCTCCGCCGCCGAACCCGACCCAGAGACCGACGCACCCGACCCGGGAACCGATCCCGACGCCGCCTCGCGAAGAGCAGCGCCCACCGCGCCCTTGACCGCCGCGCGGACCGCCGCCTGGTTCTGGGCGGCGAGACGGCGCTGGAGGGCGACGAGGTCCTTCGACTCGTCCAGGACGACGGAGCCGCGCCCGCGGGTGTCCTCGACGCGGAACGTCATGCGCAGGTGCGCGGGCAGGCGTGCCTCCTGCTCGGGGCCCCACGCGTCGTCGGGGATGACGACGTCGCGCAGCGCCCGGACGGCGCGCGTGAACGCGACGGGGAACGGCTCGGCCATGTCGCCCGCGCGGGCCATGTCCTCCCAGGCGGGCGTGTGCTCGCGGAGCCAGGCGACGACGTCGCGCGCGACGTCCGGTGCTGGGACGAGCTGGACGCGGACCGGCTTGGGCAGCGAGCGGATCGTCGCCGTGGCGAGCTCGTCGAGCAGGCCGGGGACCATCCAGTCGAACCCGTCGGGCACGACGCGGTTGAGCACGGAGATCGGGACGTGCACGGTCACGCCGTCGGCGTCGGTCCCGGGCTGGAACTGGTAGGTGAGCGGGAGGGTGAGCTCGCCCTGCGGCCAGGTCTCGGGGAACTGCGACGTGTCGACCTGCTCGGCGTCGGGCACGAGCTGTTCGAGCGTGAAGGTGAGCAGGTCGGGGTCGCGGCGCTGCGCCGTCTTCCACCAGCGGTCGAAGTGCGCGGCGGACACGACGTCGTCGGGCACGCGCTCGTCGTAGAAGTCGAACAGCACGTCGTCGTCCACGACAAGCCCGCGCTGGCGGGAGCGCGCCTCGAGCTCCTCCGCCTCGGCGAGGAGCTTCCGGTTGTCGTGGAAGAACCGGTGGTGCGTCGTCCACTCGCCCTGCACGAGCGCGTGCCGCACGAACATCTCGCGCGCGGCCTCGGGGTCGACCTTCGCGTAGAGGACCTTGCGGTCCGCGACGATCGGCACGCCGTACAGCAGCACCTTCTCGGTCGCGATCGCCGCGCCGCGCTTGGTCGACCAGTGCGGCTCGGAGTACGTGCGCCGCGCGAGGTCGCCCGCGAGGTCCTCGGCCCACTCGGGCTGGATCCGGGCGACGTCGCGCGCCCACAGCCGCGACGTCTCGACGAGCTCGCCCGCCATGATCCAGGCCGGCGGCTTCTTGCTCAGCGGCGAGCCGGGGAAGATCGCGAACCGTGCGCCGCGCGCGCCGGTGTACTCGTTGCGCGCCTGCTTCTGCGCGCGCCGCAGCGCTTTGGCACGCGCCTCGCCCTTGAGGTGCGCGACCGACGACGCCTTCACGTCGCCCGTGTCCTGCATCCCGATCTGCGACAGCAGGCCGGACAGGAGCGCCTTGTGGATCGTGTCGCCGTCCCAGGCGCGCTTGTAGGCCTGGCTGTCGGGAGTCGGGTCGGGGGCGGTGGTCGGGTCCGCCGCGACTGCGCCCGAGGTGCTCGGGCTGCCGGCCGCGCCGCGTGCGCGCGGCTTGTACGACATGTCGATGCCGAGGGGCTTGGACATCTCGCGGAGCTGCGCGACGACGTCCTGCCACTCGCGGATGCGCAGGAAGTTGAGGTACTCGGCCTTGCACAGGCGGCGGAAGGCCGACGACGAGAGCTCGTGCTGCTGCTCGCGGACGTACTCCCAGACGTTGAGGTAGGTGAGGAAGTCGGAGTGCGGGTCGGTGAAGCGCGCGTGCGCCTGGTCGGCCTGCGCGCGGACCTCGGCGGGGCGCTCGCGCGGGTCCTGGATCGACATGACGGCGGCGATGATCGCGACCTCGCGCGCGACGCCGAGCCTCGAGCCCTCCCAGATCATGCGCGCGAGGCGCGGGTCCATGGGGAGCTGCGCGAGGACGCGCCCGACCTCGGTGAGGCGCGCGACGCCGTCGGACGTGGCGAGGGCGCCGAGCTCGGTGAGGAGCTGGACGCCGTCGCGCACGGCGCGCGTGTCCGGGGGCTCGACGAACGGGAAGCGCGCGACCTCGTCCGGGGTCTCGACGACGCCGACGGAGATCATCTGGAGCAGCACCGACGCGAGGGAGGTGCGCAGGATCTCCGGCTCGGTGAACTCCGGCCGGGAGAGGAAGTCGTCCTCGGAGTAGAGGCGCACCGCGATGCCGTCGGCGACGCGGCCGGAGCGGCCGGAGCGCTGGTTCGCGCTCGCCTGCGAGACGGGCTCGATCGGCAGGCGCTGGACCTTCGTCGCCTTGGAGTAGCGCGAGATGCGGGCCGTGCCGGGGTCGACGACGTAGTGGATGCCCGGCACGGTGAGCGACGTCTCGGCGACGTTCGTCGCGAGCACGATGCGCCGCGAGGAGTGCGCCTGGAACACGCGGTGCTGCTCGGCCGACGACAGCCGCGCGTACAGCGGCAGGATCTCGACGCGCTGCGGGTGCTTCGGGTCGGTCACGCGGTCCTTGAGGTGGCCGGTGAGCGCGTCGGCGGCGTCGTGGATCTCGCGCTCGCCCGAGAGGAACACGAGGATGTCGCCGTGCCCCTCGCGCATGAGCTCGTCGCACGCGTCGACGATGCCTGTCACGAGGTCCTTCTCCTCGGCGCCGGCGCGCCCCTTCGCCTTCGTGCCGGTGCCGGTGGAGGCGCCGGGGTCGACGTCGGGGGACAGCGGCCGGTATCGGATCTCGACCGGGTAGGTGCGGCCGGACACCTCGACGACGGGCGCGGCGTCGGGCAGCGCGTCGACGACGTAGTCCGGCGCGCCGCCGAGCGACGCGAGGTGTGCGGGGGAGAAGTGCTGCGCGAATCGCTCGGAGTCGATCGTCGCCGACGTGATGACGAGCTTGAGGTCGGGGCGGCGCGGCAGGAGCCGCGCGAGGTAGCCGAGCAGGAAGTCGATGTTGAGGGACCGCTCGTGCGCCTCGTCCACGATGATCGTGTCGTACGCGAGCAGCTCCGGGTCGCGCTGGATCTGCGCGAGCAGGATGCCGTCGGTCATGACCTTGACGAGGGTGTCCTCGCTGGAGGTGTCGGTGAACCGCACCTGGTACCCGACGACTCCGCCCAGCTCCGTGCCCAGCTCCTCCGCGATGCGCTCGGCGACGGTCCGCGCGGCGATGCGGCGGGGCTGCGTGTGCCCGACCTGCCCCGCACGGCCCCGGCCGAGCTCGAGCGCGATCTTGGGGAGCTGCGTCGTCTTCCCGGACCCTGTCTCGCCCGCGACGATGACGACCTGGTGGTCGCGGATCGCGGCGGCGATGTCCGCGCGTCGGGCACTGACGGGGAGCTGCTCGGGGTACGTGATCGGCGGGACCGTCACGGTCTCGCGCGCCTGCGCGGCCCGCTCGAGCTGCGCGCGGCTCACCTGTCGCGGGCCCGACGTCGCTCGCTCGCCCCGGCTGCGCCGCGCCGTCGTGCCGGTCGTCGGGGTGCCCGACGTCGGGCGGTCGCCCCGCCCGCGGCCACGGCGGTTGCCGCGGCGCCGACGACCGTCGCGCGGGGTGCCCTCGGCGGCGCCGCCCTGTTGGGGAGGGCGCGCGTCAGGCGGGTTCGCTGCGGGCTCGGTACTCACGACGGTCCATTCTCTCAACCCGCCGCAACTTCATTGCTCCCGAGGGCGGGGCGACCCTGGTGGGGAGTGCTGTCGTTTTGCTAGCGTGGTGATCGGAGGTGGTCGAGATGGCGACGCTGACGATCCGAGGGCTCGACGACGACGTGCGCGAGCGGCTGCGAGCGCGTGCCGCAGAGCACGGCCGGTCGATGGAGGCGGAGATCCGCGCGATCCTCACGTCTGCGGTGACGGCACCGAGCGGGTTGGAACGCGGGCTCGGCACGTTCATCCACAGCTCGTTCGCCGACGCCGGGCTGACGGTCGAGCTCGACCTGCCCCCGCGCTCGGAGCACGGACGCGCCGTCGACTTCTCCGACGAGCCGGGCGGGCCGGACCGCGAGGTCGCGGACGCGTGATCGTCCTCGACACGAACGTCGTGTCCGAGGCGATCCGCCCGGTACCCGAGGCGCGCGTGCTCCGCTGGCTCGACGCGCAGGCTCCGGAGGCGCTGTGGATCACGGCCGTCACCGTCGGCGAGATCGTCCACGGCGTGGCTCGGCTGCCCGAGGGGCGGCGCCGGGACCGCCTCGCCGCGCTCGTCGAGGAGCACGTCACCACGACCTTCTCGGGCCGGGTGCTCGCGTACGACGCCGACGCCGCGCGCGTCGGTGGCACCCTCCTCGCGCTCCGCGAGCGAGCGGGGCGGCCGATGAGCATGGCCGACGCGCAGATCGCCGCGATCTGTCGCGTGCACGACGCGACGCTCGCGACGCGCAACGTCCGCGACTTCGCCGGTACTGGCGTGGCCGTCGTCGACCCGTGGGAGTCGCCGATGCCCTGAGCCGCGCGGCGGACTCAGCCAGGAGCGAGGACACCCGACGAGCGCCCGGCAGGGCAAGCCGCCCCGGAGAATGCGGCCCGGACGGCGGCGAGCGCCGTCTCCCACGGGATGCGCTCCTGCTCGAGCCGTCGACCACCCTCGGCGCGAACACGGTCGAGACTCGCGCGCTCGTCGGGCGTGAGGTGCGTCGGCTCGCGCAGGACCGGGCGGGCCTCGACGTCCCACAGGTCGCGATGCGCCGTGAACGTCTGCTCGTCCATGAGGATGCTCGTCACGCGGGGGTGCCAGCTCCGGAGGTCGTCGAGGATCGCGAGCCCGTCGGAGTCGACGTCTCCCCAGTAGACGAGCGGGCGTGCGGCGACCCACGGGACGTCGCGGAGCCGCGGCAGGGCGTAGCCAGAGCCATGCACGGCAACGGCGCGACCGAGCGCTGGGTCGTCGCTAGGGAGGGACAGCAAGGACTCGAGGTTCTCCAGGACGAGGACGGCGCCCGGGTCGAGGGCGAGCCGGGCGAGCTCGGCGGGAGATGCGCCGAAGGTTCGTGGCGCGTCAGGGAGCAGCCCGGGGTCGAGGAGCCGGACGCGCACGAGGCTCTGGTCCTGGGCCAGCCCGAGCGTCGGCGAACCGGTCAGCACCTCGTGGAACGCGGTGACCAGGCCGACGTGACGCTCGAGCCACTTCGTGCCGACCCCGCGGACGGGGACCTGCCGGACGCGCAATCCCGAGCCCGGGCGCTGCGCGAGCCACGTCGCGACACCGAGAGCGCGGTCCAGGTCGTCCGGCTCGATCATGCCGAGGGTCGCGGCGTTCCGGCGGATCGCACGCGCGACAGGATCGAGCTCGGTGCCCGAACCTTCCGGTGCGAGCCGCGCCCGCACGACGGCGGCCTGCTCGTCGAGCGCCTTCCAGCGGGCGTGCACCTCGTGGCCCGCGAAGGACGCGATCGCGTCCGGCCCGGCCAGCACGACACGCTCGGGCACGCGCTGTCGACCGACGCGCGGCCAGCGACGCTCGGTCCAGACGACAGCGTCCGCGGGGCGCACCGCGCGCCACGAGTCGACCCACGCGCGCGCTGCCGCCTCGTCGCGCCGGACGTCGTCCTCGGTCGGGGGATGCAGCGGGACATCGAGAACCGCGGGTCGCGCGTCGTCCCCCGCGGCCCACCCACCGCGCCGCTGCTGGACGAGGCGCTGTGCGCGTCCCCGGACGTCGGCGGGGGTGACGGGCACAGGACGGCGCGCCGTCAACTCCGCTCCTCGAACGTCACGTCGGCCACGAGAGACTGACGGCGGTCGGGGTTCGTGACGTGCGTGACCGCACCGACGTAGGGCTCGATGGTCTGCAGGAGCTTCTGGGGCGTCGCGAGCACCATCTGGAAACCGAACCGGACGAAAACGTTCATGGCCATCCGGGTGTACTCCGCATCGGCCTTGTCGAACGCCTCGTCGAGGATCACGGTCCCGTACCGGGCGACCTCGCCCTCGTCGGAGAGCTGGTAGCGCAGTGCTGCGGCGAGGCAGAAGATCACGAGCCGCTGCCGCTGACCGCCGGACCGACCGCCGCCGGAGTCGTAGACGTCGACCACCCGGCGGTCGTCGTCTAGCACCTTCGCGAGGAACGTGACGTGCTCGCGCGTGTCGAGGCAGCGCTGCCGCCACCGCCGGTCCGCGCTCTCACTCGACGCGAGCCGCCTCATGAGCTCGGCGAGGACGGCGAAGCGCTGCTCGGCGGCGTCGAGGTCGTCGGCCTCCCACGACCCGTCGATGACGGTGCTCAGGTCAGCGAGGAACGCGGTCACCTCCTCCGACCGCCGGACCTTGGGCTCGATCATGAGGGTGACCCCCTCGTCGAACGGCGACAGGGCGAGCGAGTCGTTCACGCTGTCCACGCGCTCGGCGACCCGCTGCGGCGCGTCGAGGATCTCCCCGCGCAGGTGACCGACGAGCTCGACCGACCGGTCCCGCAGCAGGCGCAGGAAGTCGGCCTCGTGCTCGGGAAGCCCGCGCGCCACGATGTCGTCAAGGACCGCGCGGTAGCCGGCACGATCGTCGACGGTCGTAGTCAGGTCGGCGGCCGTGGAGGGCCACCGGCCGCGGAACTGCGTGGCGAGACGGACGAACTGCTCGCCCGAGGCGCGCAACGACGCTTCCGCGCCCGACCGCTCCTCCCACAGGCGGTGGGTGACCTGCGTGGCGACCCGTGCAACGTCGTCAGGTCCGAGGCGGCGCCGGTCGCTGTGGAACCTCCGGTCGAGCTGCTCGAGGACCTCCGCGTCGAGACGGTCACCGTCCGTGAGCCGGGCCTCGAGCTCGCGGATGCGCTCCTCACGCTCGGCGAGCCGGTGCCCGAGCTCTGCCAGGGCCTGCTCTGCGGCGTTCGCACGCTCGTTGGCGGCGGCGTCCTCGTCCGCAGCCTCCTGGCGGCGCAGCTGCGCGTCCCGCAGGTCGGGGCTTGTGCGCGTCGCGTCCTCGAGCTGACGGCGCCGCGCCGCGACCAGCGTCCGTGCGGCCTCGCGATCGATCTCGTCCCACGTCGTGCGGGTCACCCGGGTCAGCGTGAGCCGACGCGCGGCCTCCCGGTACCGGGTCTGCTGCGCCGCGTCGGCCGCCTGCTCCGCGGCGTCCCGCTCGTTGCGGGCGACGGCCAGGGCCTCGAGCAGCACGCCCAGCTTCGCCGCGTTGTCCGTCCCGAGCACCCAGCGCCGGCGGTCGTCCACGGGGTGCGTGTCGTTCTTCTCGTACCGGGTCGCGGACGTCTTGACCTGCCCCGCGGGCGTCACGCCCCGCGCGACGGCGTCGAGGTCGTCGGCGGACCCGACGCACGCGTAGTCGTAGCGGTGCGTGAGGGCGTGGACGAGCCAGTCGTGCAGCGGCCCGGATGCGACGTCGACCTTGTGCAGCAGCGAGTCGGGCGATGTGGCGGGGCGCGGTGCCTCGCCCACGCGCCCGGCGACCTCGACGACGAACCGCGTGCCGAGATGACGGCGGTCGATCGCGCGCCGCACGCCCGCGAGGTGCTCGGGCCGGACGAGCAGGGTCCGGGCGAACGGGCGCAGCACGCGCTCGATCGCCCCGGTCCACGCCGCGTGCTCGGGTCGGACGTCGATCAGCTCGCCCGCGAACGGCAGCGCCGCCTCCGGTACCCCGACCTCCGTCGCGACCTGCGTGCGGATCGAGGTCAGCACCGGGTCCATGTTCGTCGGACGTCCGCGCCGCATGGCGTCCACCTCCGCCTCGAGCCGCGCGAGCTCCCGTCGGGTGCGAGCGGCGCGGTCGAGGACGTCGTGCGGGACCGCCGTGGGCTCCGCCGCGAGGGTGCGGCGAGCCACCTCGGCGAGCTCCGCGAGCTCGGTACGGGTCGTCGGGGTGTTGACTATGCCCACGTCGCGCAGCTCGTGCGCGAACGACTCCCAGCGTCGTTCGACCTCGTGCAGCGCACGCTTCGCGTCCTCGACGCGCCCGGCGAGCGCCCCGACCTCGCCCCCGCCCAGCCGGGCCGTGTGCTCCACCGCGAGGTCGTAGCGCTCGCGCGCTCGCTTCGCCCCGTCACGGGCGGCGCGCGCGTCATCCTGGGCCTGGGCGTGCAGCGACACCATTTCGTGGTGCACGGTGCGGGACAGGTCAAGCTCGAGCCCGGTCGCGTAGCCGTCGAGTGCGGCGAGCAGCTGGTCGGATTGGTCCCGAAGCGCGAGGCCCTTCTCGTGCTCGTCGCCGACCTCGGCCATCCGGCCCAGGTGCTCCGCCTGCTCGCGCAGCGTCACGACGTGCTGGTGCGCTCGGTGCAGCTCCCCGAACTGAGCCACGGCGTTGTCCGCCTGGGCGAACGTCGTGGGCGGCTCGAGCATGTACTGGCGGAAGAGTTGGTCGAGCGTGCTGAGATTCTTTGCGGACTGCGTCTTGTGCAGGAGCAGCAGCGCGTTCTCGTGGTCGATGCCGAGCGCGCGGCGGAGCCGGAGGTAGAACTGCGAGTGGCTGCCGGAGGTCGTCACGGTCTCGCCGGGGAACGCCGTCTTGAGCGCCCTTGCCTCGATGCCCTTCTCGACGAAGGGGCCTAGGTCCTGGAGCGTCACGGGCGTGCGCAGGAGGAGGCACGCGTCGCGCAGGTCGGAGCGGTCGGTGCTCGCGCCGCGCAGGTGGAACAGGCGTGCCGCGACCACCGTGCCGCCCTCGCCGTCCTCGTAGCGCAGCAGGATGCCGCTCCACACAGAGCCCGTGCGTGCGTACGTCGTCACGACGCGGTCCACGTGCTCGTCCGCGGACTTGCTCCACGCGCCGCGGACGTAGCTGACGAGGTTGCGGTCCTCGCCGCGTCCGCCCGTGTCCTGTGCGGCGAGGTTGAAGCGCAACCACTTGTCCGGTGTGAGCACGGCGGCGACCGCATCGAGCAGGGACGACTTGCCCGAGCCCGAGGCCCCGGTCACGAGGTGTCCCTTGCGGGCGACGTCGATCGGGGTGAACCCGCCGAACGTTCCCCAGTTGAACAGCTCGACGCGCGCGAGCCGCCACTGGCCCGCGGCCAGGGGGTTCGTGGTCACCGCGGTCATCGGTCGATTCCCTCGCCCTGGCCGTCCTGTGCGGAGATCCGGTCGTACTCCCTGCCGATCGCCCGCACCTGCTCCTCGTCGACGAGGACCCGCAGCACGGGGGAGATCTCGACGCGGTCGGTGTCGTCGTCACGGGCCGCGCCGGCCGAGTGCACGACCCGCAGCGTGTTGCGCATCTTCGTCCACGAGGCGTTGAGCCGCCGGGCGAAGTCCTGCTCGTCGCGGTCCCGGGTGCGGAACACCTGCAACCGCTCGAACACCTCGTCGCGCCCGACGATGACGCGCCGCTCACCCTGCCCGGAGAGCAATAGCTCCCGCAGGACGAGCAGCATCGCGGTGTCGAGGAACGAGAGCTGGACGGTGCGGACGGTGCTCGGCACCTCGACCTCGTCCGTGCGCGCCCGCCGCACGAACGCGAGCTCGGCGTCCAGGTCGACCACGAGGTCGAGGAACAGGTCGTGCAGCCGGGATCGGATCGCCGACTCGTCCGAGAGCAGGGCCGACCACAGGGCGGGGTGTCGTACCGCGGACAGGTACGGGCCGCGGACGAGGGTCAGCAGCGCGCGGCGTGCGGACTCGCTCGCGAGGGTCCCGGTGTCCTCGTGCCACAGCGCGTCCGCGGACGTGCGGGCTAGCGGGTCGTCGGTGCCCGCGGGGCCGGTTCCTGCGTGGGCCGGGGCGGTCGTGGTCACGTCCGTCATCGTGCGGTCCTCTCCGTGA
Source organism: Cellulosimicrobium cellulans (assembly GCF_024124905.1). Lineage (GTDB taxonomy): Bacteria > Actinomycetota > Actinomycetes > Actinomycetales > Cellulomonadaceae > Cellulosimicrobium > Cellulosimicrobium cellulans_G. The sequence goes on along the minus strand of NZ_JAMXST010000005.1, from coordinate 562,310 downwards.
AGCGATGGACGACGACGTCGGCGCGCCGCGGGATCTCGTCGAGCCCGGTCCAGGTGAGGGTCTCGGTCGTCTCGTCGTCGCGCGTGCCGTGCCGTGCCGCGAGCGTGAGGAGGCCGACGACGCTCGCGATGCCTTGCGTCGCGGGGTGCGCGGCGAGAACCTCGCCGACCGTCGCGGTCGCGTGCCCGGCCAGCACGGCGTCCACCGCGTCGGCGAGCTCGGCGAAGTCGATCTCCGTCTCGCGCGCGATGGCGCGGAGGTCCTCCAGGCTCGCGACGCCCCCCGCGTTGACCTCCATGGGCGCGGTCGCGTCCATCTCGGCCGGGTCGTGCAGGCGTAGCTCGCCGATGCTCGTCAGCGGGACCGTGGTCAGCTCCAGCACGACCTCGGTGGGGGAGTAGGGCTTCGTGTGCGGTGCGGCGGCAACACCCTTGGTGACCGACTCGTCGAGAAGTCGGCGCAGGGCCCGGTCGCGTTGGTAGTCCTGGGACTGCACGTACCGACGCAGGCCGCGGGCGAAGGTCGTCACGACCCCCTGGATCTCTGCGGAGTGCTCCTTGAGGGACCGCATGAACCGGCGCAGGAAGCGCCGCTCGCCCGGATCGAGGTCGGCGGCGAACTCGCGGCGCAGGAGGCGCGTGACGGCGTCGTCCACCTGGGCCCCCTGCGCCGGGTCGACCACGAGGCGCGAGAAGGCCGCGAAGGTCCGGCCCTCATCCGAGGAGGCGATGAGGTCGACCCCACGGAACACCTCCGCAAGGACCGTGCGCGAGGACTGGTCGGATCCGAGGACGCTTGCGTGCAGGTCGTGGCTGAGCTGCTCGAACCGGGCACGCACGCGCGCGAAGTCGGCGGGCACGTCGTGGGCCTGGCTGAGGATGTCCAGGAGCCGTTCGGCCGCGCGACGGTCATCGAGCGTGGGCCCGCCCGCCGCGGTCCGGGAGATCTGCTCGTCGAGCCGGTCGCGTTGGGCCTGGAGCGCTGCCAGCCGCCGCGTGACGTCTGGGTCGGTCTCGACCGCGAGCTCTGCGAGGCGCCCGACGATGCTCGCGAGCCGCGACTCCGTGACCGCCTGACGCGGCGTCGTGATCTGCTCGACGACACGGATCGCGGCGAGCGCACCGGGTGAGAGCTCGAGCGTCTCGCCGCGGGACTCCGCGGCCGGCCGCCGGACGAGGAAGCCGTTCGCCCGCCACGCGTCGCAGTACGCGCGGCCTGTCAGGGGCAGGTCGAGGTGAGCGCGCAGCTCGTCGAGGTCCGCGTCCACCAGGTCGTACAGCTCTTCTGCCGGGCGGCGATGCACGTCACCACCCAGGTGCTCTCCGAGCACCGCGACGACGACGGGCAGGTGCTCGGCGCGCAGCAGCTTGAGCGCAGGGTCGTCCTTGACGAGTTCCTGCAGGCCCAGCGCGGTACTGAGGACGGACACTTCGACACCTCACCGGTGGTGATCGATGGTTCGGCCCCCAGCATGCCGGACGCCACCGACACGACTCGTACGGGGTGGGGCTGGTCAGGACGCCGCAGGGGCGTCCGCGGTCGCGTCGATGGTGTGCACGCACTCGATCACACGCGCGCCACCGTCGTCGAACACGTCCTCGGTCCCTACGGGCGCGACGTCGGTGAAGGACGTCGTTGCCGGTCAGACGGCGCAGGGTCGGGTCGTGGATCATCGCGGCCAGGTCGTTCTTGTACGGCAGGAAGAGGTCGGTGTCCGCGCGGAACACCCCGCGCAGCGCGGTCTCCAGCGTGTGGCGAGCACGGAAGAGCGACGAGCGCAGGTCCTGTGCTGCCTGCCCCTCGGCGAGGACCGCCGCCCGGTGGAGCTCCGGGAGGTCGGTGCGCAGGAACTCGAAGTCGCTCACCCCTGGTCGTGGGCTCGGCGGCGATCATCGCCGCCGAGCGGGCATCCGGGGACAGCATGGCGGACGGTGCGGATCGTTCCCGGTTCTTCCGGCCCGTCGGCCAGGGGAAGAGGGGGACCAGTCGTCCGAACGGGCTGAGCGTGCCATGGTTCGCCCCGCCGCACTCGCAGCGGCAGAACGGCCATCGCGCGGTCTGGCATGTCGTGGTGCACATCGGACCACTCCTCGGGCCGGGAACGTCTGCGCCGGCCGCCCTGCGGTGCCTCGTCACCGCAGCCCATCAGGATGACAGGAGCCACTGACGCTCAAGTGCTTCGTGGTCCGGACCATCCAGAGCCGGTGAGAACGACACGACAGTGAAGCAAGCATCAAACGACGACTCATGCGTTCGAGCGGGTGTCGGCGCAGGTCGGGGCCCTGTTCTGGGGTCTGTGGGTGTGCGCGGAGCCCCGCTGATGAAGAACCGGTCAACCAACCGACCCGCATTTCTCCGGACTTTTGCGCTGCCCTGGCATGACAGGGCAGCGCAAAATCGGGGAGAAACGATGGTGCGCGACGAGCTCGACGCAGTGCTGGACCTGATCGCCGCGGGCAGCACTGCCGACGCGCTAGAGACGTCGGTGCCGGACTTCAAGACGCAGAACCGTCGATCCGTCCAGGACGCGCCAGACGATCTTGCCGACGCTGTAGCCTGCTTCGCCAACGCGGGCGGAGGCACGGTTGTCGTCGGCGTAGCCGAACGTGTACCCGGTCCGGACGCGTTCGTCGGGCACGACCTCGATGTCGATGCGACGAGGCGCCGCATCTACGAGCTGACCGACCCGTCGATCCTCGCCGACGTGGACGATGTCGCGCACGCGTGCGGCGAGGTGCTGGTCATCCACGTGCAACGCGGTGTCACGGTCCACAAGGTCAAGTCGAAGATGCCCACCGAACGGGTCGGTACCTCGTGCAGGCCGATGTCGACGCACCGAATCGCCTCCCTCGTCGCCGAGCGCCAGGGAGATGACTGGTCCGCGCACGACGCAGGGGTCTCGGTGCAGGACGTCGACGAGGTTGCGGTCGCGATCGCCCGCTCCCGGCTCGAGCGCTCGGTCGACCCTCGTCGGCGTGAGAGGGCGCGCATGGCGACCGCCGAGCTGCTCCGCGCCCTCGGCGTGGAGGGACTCGCGACGCCCCGCAAGCACGTGCAACACCCGGCGCAAAGGGTCAGCCGAGCGCGCGGCGCATGACGACGCGCGGCACGCCGCCGCTCACGCCGGTGGTCGGGGCCGCGCGCACGAACCCGGCCCGCTCGAATAGCGCGACGGTGCCGACGTACCCGGAGATGACGTCGACGCGCTCGCCGCCCGCGTCGACGGGATAGCCCTCGACCGCGGGCGCGCCGTGCGCTGCGGCGTGCTCGACGGCCCCCGCGAGCAGGTGGTGCATCAGCCCGCGGTGCCGGTACCCGGCCCGGACGACGAAGCACACCGCGCTCCACGCGTCGAGGTCGTCGACGAACGGGATGGTCCGGGCGTTCATGAGCCGCCGGTACGTGCTGCGCGGCGCGACGGAGCACCAGCCCGCGACCTCGCCGTCGACGTACGCGAGCACGCCCGGCCCCGGCTCGGTCGTGCACAGGTCGGCCATGAAGCCGGGGCGGTCCTCGGCGCTGACCCGGCTGTCGCGGTAGGACATGCACCAGCACCCGCGCACCCCGGCCTTCCGCGGTCCGACCACGGTGGCGAAGTCGTCGTAGCGCCCGACGGCGGAGCGCACCTCCACGTCCATCCCCCACACGCTAGGCGCGCCCGCCCCCGCGGGCGAGCGCCGCCGTCGGGCCCCGCCCAGGACCGACCGGCGCCGAGAACGACCCCACCCGCCGTCGAGCACGACCTGAAGGACGGAAAGGGGCCGATAACGACCTCCAGGTCGTGTTCGGCGGCAGTCGGGGTTCCGGCTGCGGCGGAAGGGGACGCCGAGGCAGTCGGTGCTGACGGGTCAGTCGGGGGTCGCTCGGGCGTAGCGGGTTGCCAGAGTGCGGACGTGGTCGGCGAGGGCCGGCGGCTCCGTCACGTGGAAGTCGAGGCCGAGCATGCCGACCCACACCGCGACGACCTCGACGCTGTCGCCGCCGGTGACGAGGACGCAGCGGTCGTCGTCGAGCGGCTCGACCGTGCCCACGGTCGGGTTGATGCGTCGCAGGACCTCCTCGGCCGGCGCGTCCACGACGATCCGGGCGTGCACGGCCCATCCCGTGCGCGCGACCTCCCGCACGACGAACTCCGTCATGTCCCCGGGGAAGCTCACCGGCGTGAACCGCCTCCCGCCCGGCACGCGCAGCACCAGCCAGTCGACGCGGTACGGAGCCCACGCACCCGTCGTCGGGTCGCGCGCGACGAGGAACCAGCGGCGCTGCCACGCGACGAGGCGGTACGGCTCGAGCTCGACCGGCTCGTCCTGGTAGAAGCAGCGCAGGCCCTGGTGGTCGCGCACGGCGTCGGCGAGGGCGGTCAGCGTGTCCGGGTCGACGACCGGGTCCTCGACGTTCGAGTCGGTGTTCGCGGGGCCGGCGGCGCTCGCGGACCGCAGCGCGGAGAGGCGACGGCGTAGGCGGTCGGGCATGACCTGCTCGAGCTTCGCGAGCGCGGACGCCCCGGACTCCTCGAAGCCCGCGGTGCCGGTCGCGGCCCGCAGCCCGACGGCGACCGCGACGGCCTCGGCGTCGTCGAGCAGGAGCGGGGGGAGTCGTGCACCCGCCCCCAGCCGGTACCGGCCGCCCGGGCCGCGCACGGCGTCGACGGGGTAGCCGAGCTCGCGCAGCCGGGCGACGTCGTTGCGGACGGTGCGGTCGGTGACGTCGAGCCGGGCGGCGAGGTCGGCGCCCGACCAGTCGGGGCGGGACTGGAGCAGCCCGAGCAGCGCGAGCATGCGGGCGGAGGTGGAAGCCACGAGGTCCCTCCGAGGGGCCGCCGGAAGAAAGTCGGAACCAGGTCAGAATAGCGGAAGAAAACGTTCCGGAACCCTGCGTAACGTCGGTAGCAGAGCAGGGCACGAGGCCCGCTCCGACCGAGGAGGCATCATGAGCAGCACCACCCTCGAGCACCGCCCGTTCTCCGTCGCCGTCCCGCAGGCCGACCTGGACGACCTGCGCGAGCGGCTCGAGCGGACCCGTTTCGCGCCGGCCGCCCCCGGCGACTCCTGGGACTACGGCACGCCCGAGTCCTACCTGCGCGACATGGTCGGGCGCTGGACGGCGTTCGACTGGCGCGCCGTCGAGGACCGGGTCAACGCCTACCCGGGCTTCCGCACCGAGATCGACGGCCAGCCGATCCACTACCTGCACGTGCGCTCGCAGCACGAGGACGCGACCCCGCTGCTGCTCGCGCACTCGTACCCCGGGTCGTTCCTCGACTTCCTCGACATGATCGACCCGCTCGTCGACCCCGTCGCGCACGGCGGTCGCCCCGAGGACGCGTTCCACCTCGTGATCCCGTCCATGCCGGGATTCGGGTTCTCCACGCCCGTCGTGGGGGACACGAACTGGACCATGGCGCGCGTCGCCCGGGCCTACGACGCGCTCATGCGCGACCTCGGCTACGCGTCCTACGGCATCCACGGCAGCGACGGCGGGGCGATGGTCTCGCGCGAGCTCGCGATCCTCGACCCCGAGGGCTTCCGCGGCGCGCACGTGCTCCAGATCTTCTCCTTCCCGTCCGGTGCGCCGGGCGAGATGGACGGCTTCGGGGAGAAGGAGTACGCGGCGCTCGGCCACCTCCAGTGGTTCCAGTCCGTGGGCGCCTACAACACGATGAACGCGTCCCGGCCGCAGACCATGGCCGCGGGCCTCGCCGACTCGCCCGTCGCCGTCCTCGCGTACCACGAGCTGTTCGAGAGCTTCGGCAACGGGACGAGCCTCGTGAGCGCCGACCAGGTGCTCGCGCAGGCGACGCTCTACTGGCTCACCAACTCCTACGCGACCGCCGCGCGCTACCACTACGCGGAGCAGCGCTCCGGTGCCGAGCCGGTCGTGAGCCAGGGCCGGATCGGCGTCGCCGTCTTCCGGGACGACTTCCAGACGATCCGCGCCTTCGCCGAGCGCGACAACGCCCGGATCGAGCACTGGTCCGAGTTCCCGCGCGGCGGCCACTACGCCTCGCTCGAGGTCCCGCAGGACGTCGTCGCCGACCTCCGGGTGTTCTTCGGATGAGCGCGCAGGGCGGTGCGCGCCCCCGGCGGTCGCGGTCCTTCAGGACCGCGGGCCGCCGGGCCGTGCGAGCAGCAGCGCCGGGTCGCGCCGGGCTCGGGTGCTCGGCGCGGCCGGGTCGCCGACCCCGGACCGCCCGCCCGACGTCGGCCTGGCCGACGCCGGTGCTTCGGTGACGAGCCCGGCGAGCCGCTCGCGGTGCGCGGCGAGCTGCGCCAGGCGCGCGTCGACGCGCGCCAGCTCTTCCTGGAGGAGCGGGTCGAGGCACGGTTCGACGTCGCCCGACCCGCCGCACGCGCACGCGAGGACCTGCCCGATCACCGTCGTGGACAGCCCTGCGTCGAGCAGGCGGCGGACCCGCGCGACGCGCTCGAGGTCGTCGGGCGAGTACAGCCGCTGCCCGGACGGCGATCGGGCCGGGGCGAGCAGGCCCTGCTCCTCGTAGTAGCGCAGCAGCCGCGCGCTCGCGCCGGTCGCGCGAGCGACGTCCCCCACGCGCAGCGTGACCTCGGTCACCATCGCTTGCCCCTCCCATGCATGTGAGCCCCCAGCATCGGTCCCATGACGAACCGAACACATCTTCTCGGCGGCGATCTTCCCGTGCACCGCATCGGGCTCGGCACCATGCGCCTCGCCGACGGACCCGACGAGCGGCGCGGCCCGACCGCCCCGGTCTGGCAGGCTCCCGCGGACCGCGCCGACCTCGTCCGTCTCGTCCGCACGGCGGTCGACCGCGGCGTGGACCTCGTCGACACCGCCGACGCGTACGCGCTCGGGGCGGGGGAGGAGCTCGTGGGCGAGGCGCTCGCGGGCGTCGGACTGCCGGTCGCCGTCTCGACCAAGGTGGGCGTCGTGCGCCCCTCGCCGGACGAGTGGGTCCCGCTCGGCCATCCCGCCTACCTCCGCCAGCAGGCCGAGCTGAGCCTGCGCCGTCTGGGCCGCGACACGATCGACCTCCTCTCCCTCCACCGCGTGGACGACGCGTACCCGCTCGAGGACCAGGTCGGTGCCCTCGCGCGCCTGGTCGAGGAGGGCAAGGTGCGCCACCTCGGACTGTCCGAGGTCACGACGGCGCAGCTCGACGCGGCGCGGGAGGTCCCGCCGATCGCCGCGGTGCAGAACCTCTACAACGTCGCGACGCGCGACCACGACCCGGTCGTCGAGCGCACGCGCGAGCTCGGCGTCGCCTTCGTCCCGTACTTCCCGGTGTCGTTCGACCCGCGCACGACTCCCGGCCTCGTCGAGGTCGCGACCCGGCGCGGTCTGGACCCGCGGCAGGTGGCGCTCGCGTGGCTGCTCCACCGCGGGCCGCACGTGGTCCCGATCCCGGGCACGACGTCGGTCGAGCACCTCGCGCACAACCTCGCCTCGGCGGACGTCGTGCTCGACGAGCACGACCTGGCCCTGATCGACGCCGTCGCGGCGAGCACGACCTGACCCGCCGTCGAGCACGACCTGAAGGACGGAAAGCGTCGGATACCGACCCTCATGTCGTGCTCGGCGCAGAATGGGGCGGTGTTCGCCCGAGCCCGCACCACCCTCGACCTCGTTCCCCGCCGCGTCCGCGTGCACCGCGTCCAGGAGACGTCCGGCGCGCTGCGGCGCATCACGTTCCGCGACGCCGCCCCGGCCGCGCACGACGACGGGCGGGCGGCCGGGCCGGTCGTCGACGCCTCGCGCCTGGCCTCGCTCGCTGCGCTGCGCGCCCCCGGCCCGGACGACCACGTCAAGGTCTTCCTGCCCGACCCGGCGAGCGGAGTCCTGCACGCCCCGACCCTGACGGCGGACGGCGCGCTCCAGCGCCCGACCGGCGTCGTGTCGATCTCGCGCGAGCTGACCGTGCGGGCGACGCGGACGGTCGACGGGGTCGCGGAGGTCGACGTCGACTGGGTGCTGCACGGCGGCGACGCCCCGGGCGTGCCGCCCACCGGCGAGGGTGGTCCGGCGTCGGCCTGGGCTGCGGGCGCCGCCGTCGGCGACGAGGTCGTGCTCGCGGGCCCGACGACGAGCCGCGGCGTGCCCGACGGCGTCGCCCGGCTGCTGCTCGTCGGGGACGAGACGGGGCTGCCCGCGCTCGCCCGGTGGGTCGACGCCGTCGGGACGGACGTGCCGGTGACGGCGATCGTCGAGATCGGCGACGACGTGGACGAGGCGTTCGTCGAGGACGAGCTCGGTCGCGCGACGCTCGAGATCCTCTACCGCACGGACGGTCCCGGCCAGCTCGCCGAGGCCGTGCGGGCGATCGGCCCGCTCGACGCCGACGAGTACGTGTTCGGCGCCGGAGAGGCGACCGACCTCGTCCCGGTGCGTCGCGACCTACGACGGGCGGGGGCGCGGCCCGACCAGGTCGAGGTGCACGGCTACTGGCGCCGCGGGGTCGTCAACCTCGACCCCGACGCACCCCTGGACCCGACCGACCCCGACTGAGCGTGTGCCCGGCGCACTCGGCCCGGGACCCAGGTCAGTCGTCGTGGAGCACGTCCACCGCGAGCCCACGTCCGGCGACGGCGAGCCGCGCGTCGTTCGTCCACAGGGCGGTGCACCCGTGCACCTGCGCGACGGCGAGGTGGAGTGCGTCAGGCGTGCGGAGCGACGAGGTGGCGCGGAGACGCGTGGCACGCTCGAAGACGGTGGCGTCGAGCGGCACCTCGGCGAACAGCCCGAGTGCCGCGCGGTACCGGTCCTCGAGCTCGACGTCCCCGGACCGGAGCGGCCCGGCGAGGCACTCGAGCCGGACCAGCGGGCTGATCGCGAACTCCTCCTCGCCGTGCCGGGCGAGCAGCCCGCGGACGTGGGACCCGCGCTCCGCGCCCTCGACCAGGTAGATCACGAGACACGAGTCGAGGTAGATCACTCCCAGCCCTCGCGCTCGGCCTCGATACCGGCGTCGACCTGCTCCGCGGGGCGGATCGAGCGCGTGGACGGCGGATGGTCGTCGAGCCACTCGACGATCGCCGCGCCCGTGCCGTGCGCGAGGTCCGCGCGGACCGGCACGAGCCGGACCAGCGGGACGCCGCGGCGGGCGATGACCACGTCCTCTCCGGCCGCGGCGCGGTTCACGAGCTGGGAGAGGTTGTTCTTGGCCTCGAGCACGTTGACCTGCACGGTGCCTCCTCGGTGTCGGGCGTCATGGCCAGGTTACCTGGCCAGGTGGGGCAGGCGGGGACCCGGGTCGAGAGGACCTGTCCGAGCGCGCGTGCCTCCGGCCGTCTGCCCGCGGCGAAACCGCCTGCGGGCGAGTCGACGACACACCAGAGTGGGTCCATGACCCGACTCCTGGTCCTCGGCGGCTCCGACTTCGTGGGACGTGCCGTCGTCGACGACGCGCTCGCCCGCGGCTGGGACGTGACCGTCCTCAACCGCGGCAGCACGCCCGTGCCCGACGGCGTCCGACAGCTCGTGGGGGACCGCACCCGGGCGGACGGCCTGGACGCGCTGCGGGCCGGCGACGTCCCGCAGACGTGGGACGTCGCGGTGGACACGTGGTCGTGGGCCCCCGCGGCGGTCCGCGACGCCGCGCGGCTTCTCGCCGGCAGGATCCCCGGCGACAGCCGGTACGTCTACGTGTCGTCGCGCTCGGTGTACCCGTTCCCGACGCCCCGCGGAGCCGACGAGACGGCGTCGGTCGTCGACGGCGACCCGGACGACACGAGCCACGACGACTACGCCCGCGCGAAGCGGGGGGCGGAGATCGCCGCCGTCGACGCGCTCGGCGACCGGGCGGTCCTGCTGCGCGCGGGGCTGATCCTCGGCCCGCGCGAGAACGTCGGGCGGCTGCCGTGGTGGCTCCGGCGCGTCGCGCAGGGCGGGCACGTGCTCGCGCCCGGTCCGGAGGACCTGCCGCTGCAGTACGTCGACGCGCGCGACCTCGCGGCGTTCGCGCTGGATGCGGCGCTCGCGGGCGCGTCGGGACCGGTCGACGTCGTCAGCGCACCGGGCCACACGACGACGGGCGAGCTGCTCGCCGCGTGCGTCGCCGTGACGGCCGACGACACCGCCGCGGCCGGGAACCCGCCCGCCGAGCTCGTGTGGGTCGAGCCGGAGGCCGTGCTCGCGGCGGGCATCGAGCCGTGGAGCCAGCTCCCGGTGTGGCTTCCGCCGGGCGAGCTGCACGACGCGCTCCACGGCTCCGACACGTCGCGCGCGTACGCCCTCGGGCTCCACCCCCGGGACGTGAACGAGACCGTGCGCGACACCTGGGCCTGGCTCCGCGAACTCGACGTCGCGGGCGAGGCGACGCCGCAGCGCGCGGACCGCCCCGCCGTCGGCCTCCCGCCGGACCTCGAGGCCGCCGCCCTCCGCGCAGCCGCCACCGGCTGACCCGCCGACCCCGCCGCCCCGCCCGCCGTCGAACACGACCCCGCCCGCCGTCGAACACGACATGGAGGACGCTTTCGACCGGATAACGACCCTCATGTCGTGTTCGACGGCGGGGCGGGGGGCCGGGGCGGGCGGCTCAGGAGTCTGCGAGGAGCTCGCGGACGCGCGGGATGACCTGGGTGCCGTAGAGCTCGATGCTGCGGAGCATCGTCGCGTGCGGCAGCGTGCCGGTCGAGTACTTGAGGTCGAACCGGCCCGCGCCCAGGAGGCGGACGGTGCGGGCGATCTTGCGGGCCACCGTCTCGGGCGAGCCGACGTAGAGCGAGCCGTCGCGCACGTCGTGGGCGAAGCGTCCGCGGTGGTAGGCGGGCCAGCCGCGCTCGCGGCCGATCCGGTTGTTCATCGCCGCGAAGTGCTCGTAGACCTCCTCCTGCGCCTGCTCGTCGGTGTCGGCGACGTGGCCGGGCGAGTGCACGCCGACCGGCAGCACCGGGTTGCCGAGCTCCTCGACGGCGCGGTGGTAGAGGTCCACGTACGGGCGGAACCGCTCGGGCTCGCCGCCGATGATCGCGAGCATGAGGCCCAGGCCGTGCCGTGCGGTCCGCACGACCGACTCGGGCGACCCGCCCACGCCGACCCAGGTCCGCAGCCGGCCGCTCTCCGTCTTGGGCCAGACCTCCTGGTCGGCGAGCCCGGCGCGCGTCGTGCCCGACCACGTGACGGGGCCCTCGTCGAGCAGGTGGACGAACAGGTCGAGCTTCTCCTCGAACAGCACCTCGTAGTCCGCGAGGTCGTAGCCGAACAGCGGGAACGACTCGATGAACGACCCGCGCCCCAGGATCACCTCCGCGCGTCCGCCGGAGAGCGCGTCGAGCGTCGAGAAGCGCTCGAAGACGCGCACCGGGTCGTCGGAGCTGAGCACGGTCACCGCGGACCCGAGCCGGATCCGCGAGGTCCGGGTCGCGATGCCGGCGAGCACGACCTCCGGTGCGCTGATCGCGAAGTCCGCGCGGTGGTGCTCGCCCACGCCGAAGAAGTCGACCCCGACCTCGTCCGCGAGGACCGCCTCCTCGACGACGTCGCGGATCGTGCGCGCCCCGCTGAGCAGCGCGCCGTCGGGACCGGCGGTCACGTCGCCGAACGTGTCGAGGCCGAGCTCGACCGTCGTGGGGTCCGACGGCGGTCCGGCGGTGGTGCTCTCGGGTCCGGTGGGGGTCGGGGGAGTCGTGTCGGTCATCGTCTGCTCCTGCGGTCGGTCGACCGTCGGCGGACCGGTGCTCTCACCGGCGGCGCGGTCGTGCGCCGTCTCAACGGTGCCCGGCCGTGGGATCTTCCGCGACCGGGCAGCGTGCCGGGTGGACGGGCCCGGAGCAGTCCGTGGGCGCGCGGATCACGACGACGGCCGCCGCCCCGGGTGGGACGACGGCCGTCGGACGGTGCGCCGGCAGCGGCGCGGCGACGTCAGTACGTCGAGGTCACGGCGCCGTTCGCGACGAGCGCGGCGATCGCGACGATGTAGATGATCGTCCCGATGGCGCCGAGCACCGTGAAGATGATGCTGAGGATGAGGCCCCACTTGGCGAGCTGGTTGTCGAAGCCCGCCTCCTTGCTCTTCTTGCGCGCGATCGCGCTGACGACGATGCCCGCGATGGCGAAGACGAACGCGAGCACGAAGCCCACGATGCCGAGGGTCTTGCCCGGGTCCTCGATCGGGGCGGCGTAGCCGGCGGGGGCCTGGGGGGCGGCGGGGTACTGCTGGGCCATGGTTGTTCTGCTTTCTGGGTGGGCCGTCGAGGCCAGGTCCTGAGGATGCGCGGACGGGCCGTCCGCGGGTGCGGGGCTCATTGTGGGCCATGTCGTGTGTGTCTGAACAGGGGGAGTTCTCCCCGATGTCCGTGAAAGGCGGACAAATAGTATGGATCAGGCGCGCTACCCGGCGGTCGGGTCGCTCGGCGCGTAGAGGCGCACCGCGCCGGGCCGCATGGTGAGACGGACGGTCACCGGCTCGGCGTCCGCGACCGCGTCGAGCGCGAGCGTCTCGCCGTCGTGCGCGAGCACGACGGGCGGCGACCCGGCGGCCGTGGGCGAGGTCCCGTCGTCGGGCGCGGACCTGCCTGGGCCGACGACCGCGCCCCGGGCGGGGAACCGGAGCTCGAGCGCCGGGACGGTCGTCGCGTCGACCACGAGGTGCCGACGCACACCGGGCACCCGCCGCGCGAGGCGCGTCCCCGTGTCGCCCGCCGCGACCTCGAGGAACGTGCGCAGCCGGCTCGCGCGTCGCTCGGCGCGGGCGGTGCGGACGTCCAGCACCCCGTCGTCGAGCCGGCGCCGTTCGACCGGGGCGAGGCTCTGCGGGAAGTAGCGGTTGACCCCCGCGAAGAGCGACCAGTACTCGCCCTCGTGCCCGTCCACCTCCATCCGCACACGGTGGGCCCGCCGCAGGACCCGTGCCGCGGCCAGGACTGCCGCCGGCCACTTGCCCAGACGGTGCTCGTGCTTCTCGCGCTCCGTGACGAGCTCCGGGTAGACGCCCGCCGAGAAGGTGTTGAGCACGGTCCGCGACGGTCCGTCCTGCCCGTCGACCTCGAGGTCCGCGACATCGATCGTCACGCCGGATCCCGTGCGGACGGCGGCCGCCGTCGCGCTCATCGAGGTGAGGTCGGCGGCCCGGGCGAAGTGGTTCAGCGTGCCCCCGGGGAAGACGGCGAGGGGGAGGTCGTGCGCGCGGGCCGCCGCCGCGGCCGTGGAGACGGTGCCGTCGCCGCCGCTGATGCCGAGCGCCCGGACGCCCCTGCCGGCGGCGTCGTCGAAGAGGCGCCGGAGGTCGTCGCCCTCGCCGAGCACGTGCACCTCGGCGCGGGGCAGGCCCTCGCGCAGCGCCACGAGCGGGTCCTCCTTGAGCAGACGACCCGACCCCGCCGCCGGGTTCACGACGACGAACAGCCCCACGCCGTCGTCGAGCGCAGGGACGACGGCGGGCGGTCCCGCGGGCACGTCGGGGCCACGCTCGGCTCGGTCGGGGACGAGCGCCCGGCCGACGAGGGCGACCCCGGCTCCGAGCGCGGCGCCCGCGGCGACGTCGGAGAACCAGTGCGAGCCGGTGTGGAGGCGCGAGTACGTCACCGCGCCCGCGAGCGGCGCGAGGGCGAGGCCCAGCGTGGGCCACACGGTGGCGACGCCTGTGACGAACGCCGCCGCCGACGCCGAGTGGCCGGAGGGGAACGACGGCGACGTCGGCGGGTCGGCGAGCCGGCGCCACAGCGGCAGCGGCTCGAGCGAGGGTCGCTCGCCGCCGAACACGGTCTTGCCGAAGACGTTGGCCAGGAGGCTCGAGACGAGCAGCGAGCCGTAGCCGCGCAGCGCCGCCTCGCGCCCGCGCCGGCCCGTCGCGGCGATGCCCAGGGCCGCCCCGGCCCACAGGACGCTGTGGTCGGCCGCGGCGGACAGCCGCGAGAGCGCGGCGTCGGCGCGGGGGCCGAGCGCGCGGCGGTTGGTCCAGTCGTTGACCGCGCGGTCGAGCCGGGCGACCCCGGGGAACGCCTCGTGCGGCTTGACGATCCCGGTGACGCGCGGCATCCCGCCATCGTAGGAAGCCGCGCGACGGACCGCGCGGCGGCGGTCGGCACCCCGAGATCGACCCCACCGTCACGTGATCGACCCACCGAGGGTCGATCTCGACCGTTCGGGTCGATCTCGCGAGGGGACGGGAGGCGGGTCAGACCCCGGCGCGGCTCGTCTCGCCGCGGAGCACGTCGATGTGGGCCTGCAGCCGCTCGAGCGCGACGGCGACGCCCTCGCCCGCGTCGTGCGCGAGGTCCGTCACGTGGCGCAGCTGCGCGGACGCCGCGTCGAGGGCGACCTGCGCGTCGGCCAGCGCGACGGCGGCCCGGCCGTCCGCGGCCTCGTCGCCGTCGGTCGCGCGGTCGAGCGCGGATCGGGCCTCGTCCGTCGCGGCCTGGACCGACTCGACGGCGTCGAGCACGTCGTTGCGGAGGACGGGGTGCAGGGCGGGGAGCTGGGCGTGGACCCGGTCGAGGTCGTCGCCGATGGTCTCGGTCTGCACCTGCGCGTCCGCGATGAGCTGCTGGACCTCCGCGGCGTTCGCCGAGGCGCACATCGGGAGCATCATGGCCAGCGCGAGCAGGCTCGCCGCGGCGAACCGGGCTGACGTGCGCGTGCGCTGCGGCGTCGTGGGCTCGCTCGTCCTCGCTGACATGGCACCTAGTCTCCCGGTCGAACCTGAGAAGAGCCAGGGAATCGTGGGCGAATTCATGGAGATTTCGCACACAGCGCACGTGGGCGACACGTCCGGAACGGCGCGGGGTGCGCCGAGCGCGAGGTCAGACCCGGGCGAGGCGGCGGCGCCGGGCGGCGGCCACTCGCGTCCCGATCAGTCCGTGGCGCGGGCTGAACAGGTAGGCGAGGGCGAACGCGACGCCCAGCGCGACGACGACCGTGCCACCCGAGGCCGTGTCGAGGTAGTAGCTCACGTAGATGCCGACGACCCCGCACACGGCCGCCACGAGCGGCGAGATCCACAGCATCCGCGAGAACCGGTCGGTGAGGAGGTAGGCCGTCGCGCCGGGCGTGATGAGCAGCGCGACCACGAGCACGACGCCGACCGCCTGGAGCGCGACGACGACGGTCAGCGCGAGCAGGCCGAGCAGCAGCGCGCCGAGCCGTCGCGGGGACAGCCCGATCGCGTGCGCGTGCGTGGGGTCGAACGCGTAGAGCGTGAGGTCGCGCCGCTTGAGCACGACGACCGCGAGCGTCACCGCGCCGAGCGCGAGCACCTGGAGCAGGTCCGCGCGCGACACCCCGAGCAGGTTGCCGAAGAGGATGTGGTTGAGGTCCGTCTGGCTCGGCGTCACGGAGATGAGCACGAGGCCGAGCGCGAACAGCGTCGTGAACACGACCCCGATCGCGGCGTCCTCCTTGACGCGGGACGTGTCGCGCACCGCGCCGATGAGCAGCACCGCGAGCAGCCCGAAGACGAGCGCGCCGAGCGCGAACGGCGCGCCCACCACGTAGGCGAGCACGACGCCGGGCAGCACGGCGTGCGAGACGGCGTCGCCCATGAGGGACCAGCCCACGAGCACGAGCCAGCACGACAGGACGCCGCACACGATCCCGGCGGTCACCGTGACGGCGAGCGCGGTGCGCAGGAACTCGAACGACAGGGGCTCCAGGAGGGTGGCGAGGAGGTCGGTCACGGGGCCACCTCCACGCCGAACGCGAGCGCGAGGTTCTCGGGCCGCAGGACCTCCGCGGGCGTCGAGTGCAGCAGAACCCGCTGCTGGAGCAGCACGGCCTCGTCCGCGAGCTCGGGCAGCGCGTGCAGGTCGTGGGTCGAGACGAGGACGGTCGCCCCGCCCGCCGCGAGCTCGCGCAGCAGCGTGGTGATGGTCGCCTCCGTGCGCTTGTCCACACCGGCGAACGGCTCGTCGAGCAGGAGGATCGTCGCGCCCTGCGCGAGCCCCCGGGCAACGAACGCGCGCTTGCGCTGCCCGCCCGAGAGCGCGCCGATCTGCCGGTCGGCGAGGTCGGTGAGCTCGACGCGCGCGAGCGCGTGCTCGACCGCCTCCCGGTCCGCGGGCCGGGTGCGCCGCGTGAAGCCCTGGTAGCCGTAGCGGCCCGTCATGACGACGTCGCGCACGCTCAGCGGGAACGCCCAGTCGACGTCCTCGCTCTGCGGCACGTACCCCACCGCCTGGGCGCGCCGGGCGCGCGCGGGGGGTGCGCCGTCGACCAGGACCGTGCCGCGGTCCGGGCGGACCATGCCCATGACCGCCTTGAACAACGTCGACTTGCCCGAGCCGTTCATGCCCACGAGCCCGCACACCGTCCCCGGCCCGTGCGCGGACCCCAGGGCGAGGGTCGCGCCGTCGAGCGCGAGGACGTCGCCGTAGTGGACGGTGAGGTCGCGCACGTCGATCGCGGGCGTGCCCGACGGCGCCTGCCCGCCCGCGCTCACGCGTCACCGCCCGCGGTGGTGCCGGTGAGGCCCGCGACGATGGTCTCGGTGTCGTGGCGCAGGAGATCGAGATAGGTCGGCACGGGGCCGTCGGGCGCGGAGAGGGAGTCGACGTAGAGCGTCCCGCCGAAGGCCGCGCCGGACTCGCGCGCGACCTGCTGCATCGCGTCGTCGGAGACGGTGGACTCGCAGAACACGGCCGGGACGTCGTGCTGCTCGACGAACTCGATGGCGCCGACGACCGACTGCGGCGTCGCCTGCTGCTCGGCGTTGACCGCCCACAGGTACTTCTCCGCCAGCCCGGCGTCGCGCGCGAGGTAGGGGAACGCGCCCTCGCACGTGACGAGCGCGCGGTGGCCCT
The DNA here is from genome assembly GCF_024124905.1 of Cellulosimicrobium cellulans. Taxonomy (GTDB): domain Bacteria; phylum Actinomycetota; class Actinomycetes; order Actinomycetales; family Cellulomonadaceae; genus Cellulosimicrobium; species Cellulosimicrobium cellulans_G. The sequence continues at coordinate 545,601 of NZ_JAMXST010000005.1, read as the reverse complement.
CGGGCAGCGCGTCGAGCGCCGTCGTGAGCTCGTCGTGCACGGCGGCGAGCTCGGCGGAGTAGGCCGCGGCGTTCGCCGCGTAGTCGTCGGCGTGGGCCGGGTCGAGCTCCGCGAACGCGTCGGCCATGTTCTGCACGTAGACCTGCGCGTTCACGGGCGACATCCAGGCGTGCGGGTTCTCCTTGCCCTGGTACTCCTCGGCGGTGTCGTCGCCCAGTGCGATGGGCTCGACGCCCTCGCTGACGACGACGTGCGGCACGTCGAGCCCGTCGACGAACCGCCCGAACCACGCCTCGAGCCCCATGCCGTTGTCGAGGATCAGGTCGGCGTCCGCCGCCTTGCGGACGTCGCCGGGCGTCGGCTCGTAGCCGTGGATCTCCGCCCCGACCTTGGTGATCGACTCGACGCGCAGGTGGTCGCCCGCCACGTTCTGCGCCATGTCCGCGAGCACAGTGAACGTCGTGAGCACGACGGGCCGGTCGTCGTCGGGCGGGACCGACCCCGCGTCCGTGGCGCTCGAGCAGCCGCTCAGCGTCGCTGCGGCGAGGACCGCGACGGCTGCGGCAGCACGACGTACGGACCTCCGCGTCAAAAAGTTCGGCATACCGAAAAATCTAGTCGGGACGTCGGCCGTGCGCAACGTCGTCGGCCTCCCCTCGCGAGGTAGAGCCCTGGTCCCGCGAGGTAGAGCCCTGGTTCAGCGAGAGGAAAACCACGGCTCTACTTCGGCGGACCACGGCTCTACCTCGGGGCGGTCGGGCCGGGCGGGCGGGTCGAGGTGGCGCGGGCGCCGAGGCGGCGGCTGACCTCGGTGGCGGCGCGTCCGACGGCGGCGGCGAGCTCGGCGCGGCGGGCGGGTGGGGCGTCGTCGGCCCAGAACGTGAGGGCGATGCCGGCGACGGGGAGGCCGGTGTGGTCCACCGCCGCGTGGGCGACGGACGCGAGGCCGGGGGTGACCTCGCCGTCCTCCTCGGCCCAGCCGCGCCGGCGGACGCCGCGCAGGACCTCGCGCAGCGCGCCCAGGGTCTGCGGCCCGACGCCGGTCCGGTCGGCGAACGCGGCGGCGCTGGGGAAGAGGGCGCGCACCTGGGCGGCGGGCAGCCCGGCGAGGACGGCGCGCCCGCTCGCGGTGAGGTGGGCGGGGAGACGGACGTCGACGTCGGTCACGAGCGTGGGGCGGCGCGGCGCGCGCTGCTCGACGAGGTAGAGCACCTCGCGCCCGTTGAGGACGGCGAGGTGGGCGCTCTCGCCCGTGGACTCGACGAGGCGCGCGACGACGGGCCGCGCGAGCCGGGCGAGCGGTGCCTGGCGCGCGTACGCGGAGCCGAGCGCGAGGGACGCCGTCCCGAGCCCGTACCGGTGCTCCTCGGGGAGGTGCGTCACGAACCCCTCGTCCACGAGGACGGACAGCAGGTGGTACACGGTCGACCGGGGGAGCCCGAGGCCCTGCGCGACGGCGGCCGCGGGCGACGGGCCGGCCTGCGCGGCGAGGTAGGTGAGCACGCGGACGGCCTGGCGCGCGGCGGGCACGTCGCTCGGCATGAGGACCACGGTAGGGCCGTGGCACGATCGAGGCGTGACGACCCTGCCCGACGACCAGCGCCTGCGCGACCTCGCGCGGCTGCGGCGCGTGCGGGACCGGATCGACCGCGAGTACGCGCAGCCGCTCGACGTCGCGGCGCTCGCGGCCGGTGTGCACGTGTCGGCCGGGCACCTGAGCCGCGAGTTCAAGGCCGCGTACGGGGAGTCGGTGTACGCGTACCTCATGACGCGACGCATCGAGCGGGCGAAGGCGCTGCTGCGCCGCGGCGACCTGAGCGTCACGGACGTGTGCTTCGCCGTCGGGTGCTCGTCGCTGGGGACCTTCAGCACGCGGTTCACGGAGCTCGTGGGCGTGCCGCCGAGCGTCTACCGGCGCCGCGCGGCGGAGGCCGACGCCGCGTCTCCCGCGCCCGTGGAGTCCCGGACGGCCGCGGCGGGCGCGTCGCGCGGGGCCGGCACCGCGACCGACGCCGTCGAGGCGCTGCCGGACGGGAGCGCCGCCGTCCCCGGCGCGGAGCGGCTCGACGGGATGCCGGCGTGCGTCGCGCGCCGCGTCACGCGACCGGTCAGGAATCGAGAAGCGCGGGCCGGGTGACGCGCCTAGCGTCGATCCCATGAACCTCACCATCAACTCCAGCTTCCTGCCCCAGACCGACCCCGACGCGTCGCTGGCCTTCTACCGCGACGTCCTCGGCTTCGAGATCCGCAACGACGTCGGCTACGAGGGGATGCGGTGGATCACCGTGGGCCCGGCCGACCAGCCGGACACCGCCATCGTGCTGCACCCGCCGGCCGCGACGCCGGGCCTCAGCGACGACGACAAGCGCGCGCTCCTGGAGATCGTCGCGAAGGGCGCCTACTTCGGGGTGAACCTCGCGACGACCGACGTCGACGAGACGTTCGCGCGCATCGAGGCCGCGGGGGCGGAGGTCGTGCAGGAGCCGATCGACCAGCCCTACGGCGTGCGCGACTGCGCGTTCCGGGACCCGGCGGGCAACGAGATCCGCATCCAGCAGCGCCGCTGAGGGTCGTCAGACCCGGCCGCTCGACCCCGCAGCCGCGAGGTCGAGCGAGAGCGCGAGCGGACCGAGCTCGGCCGCGACCTGGGAGAACTCCGCGACCAGCGGCGGGATCGGACCGGCGCGCCGGACGAGGCCCCAGCGCAGCACGGGCCGCTCGTCGAGCGGCACGTAGGCGACGTCGGAGCGCTCCAGGTAGCGGATGCCCTGGGCGCACGCGACCGCGACGCCGTCGCCGGACATGACCCGCCACAGCACCTCCTCGCGCGTCGGGGTGGTGTCGCCGCGGTCGGGCTCGCTGCGGGGGACGGGGCTGACGGCGTCCTCCCAGTAGTCGGGGACGGGCAGCCCGGAGGGCAGGACGTTCTCGTCGGCCAGCTCGGCGACGGACACCGACGAGCGCGTGGCGAGCGGGTGCGTCCGCCCGACGGCGAGCACGATCGGCTCGGTGAAGGTCACCGGGCCGACCGCGAGGTCCTTCTCCTCGACGGGGAGCCACAGGAGCGCGACGTCGACCTCGCCGTCGCGCAGGAGGCGGAAGGGCTCGTCGAGGCGGACCTCGCGCATGCGCAGGTCGACGTGCGGGTTGCGGGCGCGGAACAGCGCCGTGACGGGGGCGATCTCCTGCCACAGGGGTCCCATGACGCCGAACGTCAGGGTCTCGCGCGCGGCCCGAGCGGTGCTCGCGGCGGACTCGACGCCCTCGAGGATCCGGCGGTACCCGGCCTCGAGGTCGGCCCGGAGCTGTTCCCCGAGGGGCGTGAGCGCGACGCGCCGGCTGGTGCGCTCGAAGAGCGGGGCGCCGATGCGGCGCTCCTGCTTGGCGATCGCCTGGCTCACCCGGGGCGCGGACACGTGCAGGCGCTCCGCCGTGCGCCCGAAGTGCAGCTCCTCGGCGAGCGTCAGGAAGATCTCGATGTCGCGCAGCTCCACCCGACGATCGTCGCGTTCGTTAACCCCGGGCGCAACCACCGTTGCCGGATCGGCCGTTGTTCGCCCGCGCGTGCGGCCCGAGCCTGGAAGGGCGCGGCGAGAGGCGCCGGGCGGGACGGAGAGGAGACGACCATGGCCGTCGTCAGGACGCACCGGTACACGGTGGAGACGGGCCGGCTGGCCCAGATGCTCGAGCAGCGCAGCGCGCTCATCCAGGGGCTGCGGGCGGCGAACCCCGCCTTCACCGCCGCCACGCTCGTCCGGCTCGAGGACGGGACGTACCTCGACATCTGGCGCTGGGACTCGGCCGCCGCGATGCAGACCGCGGCCCAGGCCGCGCGCGACGTCCCGCTCGTCGGGGCGACGCTCGGCCTCACGACGGACCACGAGGCGCTCGACGGCGAGGTGCTCGACGAGCGGTGAGGACCGCCGTCGGCCCCGGGCCACCCCCGGGGTCGACGCAGCACCGACGACGCAGCACCACGACGCACCACGGACCGGCCCGACGGGCGGGGCCGACCACGAGGACGAAGGAGACGACGATGAGCACCGAAGGACGCACGACGAACGGCGCGGGGCGCGCCCCGGGCACGCCGGGACGGTTCTCGCGCTGGATGCAGCGCCGCTCGAACGCGCGGCTCGTCCGCAAGGTCCGGGGCGGCAAGGCCACGTTCATGGGCATGGACGTCCTCGTGCTGCACACCGTGGGCCGCCGCAGCGGGGCGCCGCGCGAGACGCCGCTCATGTGGCTGCCGGACGAGGGCGACGCCGTCCTCGTGGTCGCCTCGGGAGGCGGCAGCCGCAACCCGGACTGGCACGCGAACCTCGTGGCCCACCCCGGCGACGTCGCGATCGAGCTGCCCGGCAGGGCGCCCGTCCCCGCGGTGCCGCACGAGCTCGCGGGCGCGGACCGGGAGCGGGCGTGGCGGCGCGTCGCGACGGAGCAGCCGCGCATCGCGCGGTACCAGAGCAAGGCCGAGCGGCAGTACCCGCTCGTGCGGCTCACGCCGCGATGAGCGGCGCCCGCGTGGCCGGTCCTGACAGGGACGGCCGCGCGCCCGGCACCGGACGGTCGCGCGGCGCGGCAGGATCCGCGCGCCGGACCGACCGGTTCTCGGGCAGACTTTCACGGGGCTGCCGAGGTCGGACGGTCGGCGCCGTCGACCGGCCGGTCGACCGGATCGGCGGTGGCCGCGCGACGAGGCTCGACGACGAGGAGACACGATGAGCACGGCAACGACGACGGGAACGCAGACCGCGGCTCCGCGGGGCGCGGACGGGCACGACGTCATCCGGGTCCAGGGGGCACGGTCGAACAACCTGCAGGACGTGAGCGTCGAGATCCCCAAGCGGCGCCTCACGGTGTTCACGGGAGTCTCGGGGTCCGGCAAGAGCTCGCTCGTGTTCGACACGGTCGCGGCCGAGTCGCAGCGCCTCATCAACGAGACGTACCCGGCGTTCCTGCAGGGCTTCATGCCGACGCTGGACCGTCCCGACGTCGACGTGCTCGAGGGCCTGACGACGGCGATCGTCGTCGACCAGGAGCGCCTCGGCGCGAACCCGCGCTCCACGGTCGGGACGGTGACCGACGCGAACGCGATCCTGCGGGTCCTGTTCAGCCGGTTCGGGGAGCCGCAGATCGGCCCGCCGCCCGCGTTCTCCTTCAACGTCCCCGCGCGCAAGGCGAGCGGCATCATGACGTCGGCCACGGGCGAGAAGACGATCGTGCGCAACGCGATCTACCACGGCGGCATGTGCCCGCGGTGCGAGGGGCGCGGCTCGGTCTCCGACCTCGACCTCACGGAGATCTTCGACGACTCCAAGTCGCTGCGCGACGGCGCGATCAAGGTCCCGGGATACACCGCCGACGGGTGGATGGTGCGCGGGTTCGCCGAGTCGGGGTTCTTTCCGGGAGACCGGCCCATCCGCGAGTTCACCGACCAGCAGATGCAGGACTTCCTCTACAAGGAGCCCACCAAGATCAAGGCGATGGGGATCAACGTCACCTACGAGGGCCTGATCCCCAAGATCCAGAAGTCGATGTTCTCCAAGGACGTCGACTCGCTCCAGCCGCACGTCCGGGCGTTCGTCGAGCGCGCGGCGACGTTCGCGCCGTGCCCCGACTGCGGCGGCACGCGCCTGTCGGAGTCGGCGCGCTCGTCGAAGATCCGCGGCGTGAACATCGCCGAGCTGTGCGCGATGCAGATCACCGACCTCGCGGCCTGGATCAGGGACCTCGACGACCCGAGCATGGCCCCCGTCGTCGACGCCCTCGGCGACAACCTCGCGTCGTTCGTCGAGCTCGGGCTGGGCTACCTCAGCCTCGACCGCCCCTCAGGGACGCTGTCCGGGGGCGAGTCGCAGCGCATCAAGATGCTGCGCCACCTCGGGTCGTCGCTCACCGACGTCACCTACGTCTTCGACGAGCCGACCATCGGCCTGCACCCGCACGACATCGACCGCATGAACGGCCTCCTGCTGCAGCTGCGCGACAAGGGCAACACGGTCCTCGTCGTCGAGCACAAGCCCGAGACGATCGTCATCGCCGACCACGTCGTCGACCTCGGCCCGGGCGCGGGCACGGCCGGCGGGCACGTGACGTTCGAGGGCACGGTCGAGGGCCTGCGCGCGAGCGACACCGTGACCGGCCGCCACCTCGACGACCGGGCGACGCTCAAGGACGAGGTGCGCTCGCCGTCGGGCGCGCTGGAGATCCGTGGCGCGGACGCGCACAACCTGCAGGACGTGGACGTCGACATCCCGCTCGGGGTGCTCGTCGTCCTGACCGGGGTGGCCGGGTCGGGCAAGAGCTCGCTCGTCGAGGGGTCGGTGTCGCGGCGCGAGGGCGTCGTGACCATCGACCAGAGCGCGGTCAAGGGCTCGCGCCGCAGCAACCCCGCGACGTACACCGGGCTGCTGGAGCCGATCCGCAAGGCGTTCGCGAAGGCCAACGGCGTCAAGCCCGCCCTGTTCAGCGCGAACTCCGAGGGCGCGTGCCCCGAGTGCAAGGGCGCGGGCGTGATCTACACCGAGCTCGGCTTCATGGAGACCGTCTCGACCCCCTGCGAGGACTGCGGCGGGCGCCGCTTCCAGGCCGCGGTGCTCGACTACACGCTGGGCGGGCTCAACATCGCCGACGTGCTCGACCTCCCGGTCGCGAAGGCCCGCGAGTTCTTCTCGTCCGGCGAGGCCAAGGTCCCGGCGGCGAAGGCGATCCTCGAGCGGCTCGACGACGTCGGCCTCGGGTACGTGAGCCTCGGCCAGCCGCTCACGACGCTGTCCGGCGGCGAGCGTCAGCGCCTCAAGCTCGCGACGCACCTGGGCGACAAGGGCGGCGTCATCGTCCTCGACGAGCCGACGACGGGCCTGCACCTCGCCGACGTGCAGAACCTCCTCGGCCTGCTCGACCGGATCGTCGACTCGGGCAAGTCGGTCATCGTCATCGAGCACCACCAGGCGGTCATGGCGCACGCGGACTGGATCATCGACCTCGGCCCGGGCGCCGGCCACGACGGCGGCCGCGTCGTCTTCGAGGGCACCCCGGCCGCCCTCGTGGCCGCGAGGTCCACCCTCACGGGCGAGCACCTCGCGACGTACGTCGGAGCCTGACCCGCCGAACACGACATGGGGGTCGTCATCCGCGCGATAACGACCCCCATGTCGTGCTCGACGGCGGTCGGGGGCGTGGACGGCTCCTGGCGGTGAGTCTGGGATCCCAGACGGAACCTGTCGTGACGGGCCCGCGGGGCGCCGGGGCCCGGTGTGTGCTGGGGGCATGGCAGCGACGACGCACTCCCCGGCCGTCCCCGACCGCTCCGGCGCGGGCGCGCCCGGCTCCGTCGGGCCCGGCCCGACGGCGGCCCTCACGGCAGGCCCGACGGCGGGCCTCGCTCCCGACCCGGCCCACGCCGCGCGCGTGGTCGTGGTGGGCGACGGCCCGCTGACGATCGACGACGTGGTCGACGTCGCGCGGCACGGCGCGCGCGTCCGGCTCGCGGACGCGGCGGTCGAGGCGATGGCGGCGAGCCGCGCCGTCGTGGAGGGGCTCGCGGACGACGACCGCCCGCACTACGGCGTGTCGACCGGGTTCGGTGCGCTCGCGCGGCGGCACATCCCCGTCGAGCGACGCGCGCAGCTCCAGCTCAGCCTGGTGCGGTCGCACGCCGCGGGGTCGGGGCCGGAGGTCGAGCGCGAGGTCGTGCGGGCGCTGCAGCTCCTGCGGCTCGCGACCCTGGCGACCGGGCGGACCGGGGCGCGCCCCGTCGTCGCGCAGACGTACGCCGCGATGCTCGACGCCGGGATCACCCCGGTGGTGCGGGAGTTCGGCTCGCTCGGCTGCTCGGGCGACCTCGCACCGCTCGCGCACGTGGCGCTCGCCGCGCTCGGCGAGGGCGAGGTCCGGGACGCGACAGGGGCCCTCGTGCCCGCTGCCGACGCGCTCGCCGCGGCCGGGATCGCGCCGCTCGCGCTGCGCGAGAAGGAGGGCCTCGCGCTCATCAACGGGACGGACGGCATGCTCGGCATGCTCGCGCTCGCGCTGCACGACCTGCGGTCCCTGCTCACGACGGCCGACGTCGCGGCGGCGGCGAGCGTCGAGGCGCTGCTCGGCTCGGACGCGCCGTTCGCGGCCGACCTCGTGGCGATGCGACCGCACCCCGGCCAGGCGGCGTCGGCCGCGAACCTGCGCGCGCTGCTCGACGGCTCGCCCGTCGTGGCGAGCCACCGCACGCTCGACGCCGACGGCCGGCCCGAGTGCACCCGGGTGCAGGACGCCTACTCGCTGCGGTGCGCGCCCCAGGTGCACGGCGCCGCGCGCGACACGCTCGACCACGCGGCCGCCGTCGCGCGCCGGGAGCTCGCGGCGGCGATCGACAACCCGGTCGTCACCGTGGACGGGCGCGTCGAGTCGAACGGGAACTTCCACGGCGCGCCGGTCGCGTACGTGCTCGACTTCCTCGCGATCGTCGCGGCCGACGTCGCGAGCATGAGCGAGCGCCGCACCGACCGGTTCCTCGACAAGGCCCGCAACGAGGGTCTGCCGCCGTTCCTCGCCGACGACCCGGGCGTCGACTCCGGCCTGATGATCGCGCAGTACACGGCGGCGGGGATCGTCTCGGAGCTCAAGCGACTCGCGGTGCCGTCGAGCGTCGACTCGATCCCGTCGTCGGCCATGCAGGAGGACCACGTGTCGATGGGCTGGGCCGGGGCACGCACGCTCCGCCGCGCCGTCGACGGGCTGGGCCGCGTCCTCGCGATCGAGCTGCTCACCGCGACGCGCGCGCTCGACCTCCGCTGCGACGGCGGGTCCCTGCACCCCGCGCGGGGGACCGGTGCCGTGCGAGACCTCGTGCGGACCGTCGTCGACGGTCCCGGACCGGACCGTTACCTGTCGCCCGACATCGAGGCCGTGACGCGCCTCGTCACGAGCGGTGCCGTGGTCGCGGCGGCGAGCGCCGCCGTCGGGCACCTGGCCTGACCCCGAGCCGACCTCGAAGGAGCGAGACGACATGACCCACGAGCCGACCCACCGACTCGGCACCCCCGTCCCCGTCCGCGCCCCGCGCGGCACGACCCTCACCGCGCGGTCGTGGCAGACCGAGGCGCCGCTGCGGATGCTCATGAACAACCTCGACCCCGAGGTCGGGGAGCGGCCCGACGACCTCGTCGTCTACGGCGGCACCGGCCGCGCGGCGCGCGACTGGCCGAGCTACCACGCGATCGTCCGCACGCTCACGACGCTCGCGGACGACGAGACGCTCCTCGTGCAGTCGGGCAAGCCGGTCGGGGTGCTGCGGACGCACGAGTGGGCGCCGCGCGTGCTGCTCGCGAACTCGAACCTCGTGGGGGACTGGGCGACGTGGCCCGAGTTCCGGCGGCTCGAGGCGATGGGCCTGACGATGTACGGGCAGATGACCGCGGGGTCGTGGATCTACATCGGCGCGCAGGGCATCCTCCAGGGCACGTACGAGACGCTCGCCGCGGTCGCCGCGAAGCGGTTCGGAGGGACCCTCGCCGGGACGCTCACGCTCACCGGCGGGTGCGGCGGCATGGGCGGCGCGCAGCCGCTCGCGGTGACGCTCAACGGCGGCGCGTGCCTCGTGGTCGACGTCGACCGGTCGCGCCTCGACCGGCGCGTGCGCGAGCGGTACCTCGACGTCGTCGCCGACGACCTCGACGCCGCGGTCCGGCTCGTCGAGGACGCGCGGCGGGAGCGTCGGGCGCTGTCGGTGGGGGTCGAGGGGAACAGCGCGACGGTCGTGCCGGAGCTGCTGCGGCGCGGGGTCGAGGTCGACGTCGTCACGGACCAGACGTCGGCGCACGACCCGCTCTCGTACCTCCCGGTCGGGGTGCCGGTCGAGGAGTGGGCGGACTACGCGGCGGCCAAGCCCGACGAGTTCACCGACCGCGCGCGCGAGTCCATGGCGCGGCACGTCGAGGGGATGGTCGGCTTTCTCGACGCGGGCGCCGAGGTGTTCGACTACGGCAACTCGATCCGCGACGAGGCGCGCCGCGGCGGGTACGACCGGGCGTTCGACGTCCCGGGGTTCGTGCCCGCGTACATCCGGCCTCTCTTCGCGCAGGGCAAGGGCCCGTTCCGGTGGGCCGCGCTCTCGGGCGACCCGCGCGACATCGCCGCGACCGACGCCGCCGTGCTCGACCTGTTCGACGACGACCACCTCCACCGCTGGATCCGCGCCGCCCAGGAGCGGGTCGCGTTCCAGGGCCTGCCCGCGCGCATCTGCTGGCTGGGGCACGGCGAGCGCGACCGCGCGGGGCTGGCGTTCAACGACCTCGTCGCGTCGGGCGCGGTGCGCGCGCCCGTCGTCATCGGCCGCGACCACCTCGACGCCGGGTCCGTCGCGTCGCCGTACCGCGAGACCGAGGCCATGGCCGACGGCTCCGACGCGATCGCCGACTGGCCGCTGCTCAACGCGCTCACGGCCGCGTCGTCGGGCGCGACGTGGGTGTCGATCCACCACGGCGGCGGTGTCGGGATGGGTCGCTCGATCCACGCCGGCCAGGTGTCCGTCGCCGACGGCACGCCGCTCGCCGCGGCCAAGCTCGCACGCGTGCTCTCGAACGACCCGGGCCTCGGCGTGCTGCGCCACGTCGACGCGGGCTACGACGACGCGGTGGCCACGGCCGAGCGGAACGGCCTCCGCATCCCGACGCGGGAGTCCTGATGGTCCACCCCACGGTGCCGAACCCGGGATCGTTCCTCACGGACGGCCGATCCTGGGGAGAGAACCCGGGTTCGGCGTCGTCGGGGTGGACCGTCGGCCCCGCTTCGGCGAGTGGGTCGACGCTCCTCGTCGGGATCGGGGAGCTGACGACCAACGCGCCCGGCGGGTCGAGGACGCACGCGGGCGACCCGACCGGGCTGGTGACGGACGCCGTCGTGCTGCTCGACGGCGGCCGGGTCGCCTGGGCAGGTCCCGCCCACGAGGCGCGGGACGCCGTCGGGCGCGCGCTGGACGGGCGAGCGCCGGATGTCACGGTCGACGTGGGCGGGCGCGCGGTGATCCCCGGGTTCGTCGACTCGCACACGCACCTCGTGTTCGCGGGGGACCGCGCCGCCGAGTTCGAGGCGCGCATGGCCGGGCGCCCGTACGAGGCGGGCGGCATCCGCTCCACCGTCGCGGCGACGCGCGCCGCGTCCGACGACGACCTGCGGGCAGGCCTCGCGCGGCACCTCGACGAGGCGGCCCGGCAGGGTACGACCACGGTCGAGGTGAAGAGCGGCTACGGCCTCACAGTCGCCGACGAGGAGCGGTCCGTGCGGCTCGCGCGCGAGGTCACGCCGGAGGTCACGTTCCTCGGGGCGCACGTCGTGCCGCCCGAGTACGAGGGTCGGGCCGACGCGTACGTCGACCTCGTGTGCGGCGACATGCTCGCCGCGTGCGCCCGGCACGCGCGGTGGGTCGACGTGTTCTGCGAGACCGGCGCGTTCACGGCCGAGCAGTCGCGCCGCGTCCTGGAGGCCGGGGCCGCGGCGGGCCTCGGCGTGCGCGTGCACGCGAACCAGCTCGGGCCGGGGGAGGGGGTGCGCCTCGCCGTCGCGCTCGGCGCCGCCGCGGTCGACCACTGCACCTACCTCACCGACGACGACGTCGCGGCGCTCGCGGGCTCGTGGACCGGCGGCGGGACGCGGGCGGGCGGGCCGTCGGGAGCGGTCGCCGGGACCGTGGCGACCCTGCTCCCCGGCGTGGAGTTCTCGACGCGCCAGCCGTACCCCGACGCGCGACGCCTCCTCGACGCGGGCGCCGTCGTCGCGCTCGCGAGCGACTGCAACCCCGGGTCGAGCTACACGTCGTCCATGCCGCTGTGCGTCGCGCTCGCGGTCCGCGAGATGCGCATGACCGTCGCCGAGGCCGTCTGGTCCGCGACCGCGGGCGGCGCCCTCGCGCTGCGCCGCGACGACGTCGGGCACCTCGCCCCCGGTGCCCGCGCCGACGTCGTCCTGCTCGACGCCCCGAGCCGCACCCACCTCGCCTACCGCCCCGGCGTCCCGCTGGTCGCCGCGGTCTGGCAGAACGGCGTCCGCCTCCCGCCGAGATAGAGCCTCCGGTCACGAGATAGAGCTCGCCGCGTTCTACGTCGCGACCGGACGCTCTACCTCGCGTCGGGCGAGGCCTGCGGCGAGCTCGAGGACGCAGAGGGCGGCGAGGCGGACGGTGCGGCCGTCGGCGGAGTCGGCGGTGGCGTCGACCTCGACGACGTCGGCGGAGCGGAGACGCTCGTCGACCGCCGCGGCGCGGACGAGGGCGCGCAGCTCCCACGCCGCGATGCCGCCCGGGACGCTCGCGGGGCAGCCGGGCGCGACGGCGCGGTCGCACACGTCGACGTCGACGTCGAGGTGCACCGGCCCGCCCGCGGCGCCGGCGACCTCCATGGCCGCACGCATGACGTCCTCGGGGCCGCGGCGGCGCAGCTCGTCGACGTGCACGACCGTGATCCCGAGGTCGGCCGCGCGGCGCGCGTACTCGGCCGAGTTGGCGAAGTCGGCGATCCCGACCTGCACGACCCGGCGCGGGTCGAGGCCGGCCTCGACCAGCCGCCGCACGGGCGACCCGTTCGACACGCCGTCGCGCAGGTCGTGGTGGGCGTCGAGCGTCACGAGGCCCGCGGTGGCGAGGTCGTCGCCCCAGGCGCCGAGCGCCGTCGCGACGGTCACGGAGTTGTCGCCGCCGAGCGCGACGAGCAGGCGCGCGCGCTCCAGGGCGGCGCCGACCGTCGCGCGCGTCCGCGCCTCGCCGTCCGCGCCGTCCGGCTCGTCGACGTCGCCGAGGTCCGCGAAGGCGAAGTCCGCGAGGTCGACGGGCACGGCGCGGCCCGACGTCGCTCCCCGCCCGGTCCCGGAGGACCTCGTCGCGTCCGACGCGCTCGCGACGGCGGGCCGCACGCGGGCGGAGGGCCCGCCGTCGGGCAGGGGGCGGTCGGCGACGAGGGCGGGGCTGAAGCGGCGCAGCGCGTCGCGGACGGCGGCGGGCGTCGCGTGCGCGCCGGTGGGGGAGAGCGACGTGCGCCAGGCCGGGACGCCGAGGATCGCGACGTCGACGTCGTCCTGGCCGAGCGGCGGCCAGCCGCCCGCCCGGGGCCAGGACGGGTCGTGGGACAGGGGCTGCGCGGCGCTGCTCACGCCTCGACCGTAGCAACGCGCGTCGCCGGCCGAGGGGTCCGTCAGGACGCGAGGGTCGCGAGGAGCGTCGCGAGCCCCAGCCCGGACTGCCCCAGGGTCCCGGTCCACAGGCGGTGGTCGGAGATCCACAGCACGACCCCGCCGAGCGTCATGAAGCCCGCGGTGTACAGGACGAGGGTCCGGCCCTCGTCCACGAGACCGTTCGCCGCGAGCACGACGCCGAGCACCGTGCCGGCGCCGAGGAACATGTTGTAGAACGCGACGTTGAACGCCCACAGGGTGACCTCGCGCGGCGAGGACCGGGTGCGCAGCAGGAACTGCTGGGCCCAGGGGCGGTGGAAGAAGAAGGCCTCGACGACCCCGACGCCGACGTGCAGCACGCCGGCGGCGACGGCGAGGACCTGGGCGAGCGTGCTCATGGGAGCTCCTCCCGGTCGTGCGACCCGAACGAGCGGGCGAGGCGGCGTGCCCCGTCACCGTCCAGGTGGGCGAGGGCCGCGGGTCGCCCGGTGAGCAGCAGGAGCAGGGCCGTCATGGACCCGGTCACCTGCTGGCCCTCGCCGCGCTGCCAGGGCACGTCGGCGGCGACGAGGCGGAACCCGGCGAGCCGTCGTCGGGCGTGGAAGGGGAACGAGACGGCCCACACGCGCTCGGCTGCCTCGCGGGCGGCGACGGGCGGGGCGGGGACCTCGATGCCGAGCGCGACGGCGACGTCCTGGGTGTGGACGAGGGCGTCGACGAGCGCGACGTGCGGGTTCGTCCCCGGCGCGAGGCGGCGCGACCCGACGGCCGCACGCAGGGCGTCGAGGATCTCCTCGCGCGGGCGCGTCCCTGCCTCGCGCGTGAGGAGGTCCATCATCCCGTCGAAGCTCGTGCGGCCCCGGAGGAGCGCCCGGGCGAGACCGCGGGCGAGCGCCGCGCGCGAGGAGGTGGGGGCGAGGGTGAGGTGCGCGGCGACGTCGTGCACGCGCCACCCCGCGCACAGGCTGGGGCGCTCCCAGTCGGCAGGACCGAGCCCGCCGACGAGCTCCACGAAGGTGGTCCGCGCGGCCGTGACGGCCGCCCACACGCCGTCCTCCGTCATCCAGTAGTCAGGTGCACTCATCGGAGCGCCTCCAGAACTGATACGATGATCTGACTACTTTAGTCAGTCGCACTGACGATGGTCAACCCCCCGACGACCCGACGGAGGCACCGTGAGCGAGCAGGACGAGCTCAACACCGGGCTGCTCCTGTTCATCCCGTACCGCGCGCTCGAGCTCCGGGTGTACACCGCGGTCCGCGAGGCGGGCTTCGACGACGCGACGCCTGCGCAGCTCCGGGTGTTCCAGCGGATCGGGCCGGACGGCACGCGCCTCACCGAGCTCGCGGAGGCGGCCGAGATCACCAAGCAGACGGCGGGGTTCCTCGTCGACCAGCTCGAGGCCGCCGGCTACGTGGAGCGGGTCCCCGACCCCGCCGACGGTCGGGCGCGCCTCGTGCGCGTCGCGCCGCGCGGGGAGGCGGCCTCGCGCGTCGCCGCGGCGGAGCTGGCCCGCGTCGAGGCGGAGTGGACCGCGCACCTCGGGGCGCGCGGCATGGCGTCGCTGCGGCGCCAGCTCGCGCGCCTGCGCGAGATCACCGACCCCTGGGCCTGACGGCGGGTCAGCCCTTGCTCGCGTGCACGACCGCGACCGGGTGCGTCGCGTGGTGCAGCACCTGCTGGCTCACGGAGCCGAGGACCATGCCGCGCAGGTCGCCGCGGCCGCGCGAGCCGACGACGGTCAGCGCGGCCCCCGCCGCGGCCTCCCGGATCGCGACGGACGGCTCGCGGTCCACGACGAACGTCTCGACGAGGACGTCGTCGTGGTCGGCGGTCCGCACGCGCGCGAGCGCGGCCTCGACGGTGCGCGACGCCTCGGCGCGCGCGTCGCGCTCGGCCGACGTGTAGAACGACGGGTTCTCCTCCCACAGCGGCCCCACGGGCAGCCGCCACGCGCACACCGCGACGACGCGCGACCGGGTGCGGGCGGCCTCGTCGAGCGCGAACCGCAGCGCGGCGTCGCCGTGCACGGACCCGTCGACGCCGACCACGACGTCCGTCGTCCGCTCGCTCCGCTCCACGACGGGCGGCACGACGACGACGGGCACGGGCGAGCGTGCGGCGAGCCGCGTCCCGACGGACCCGAAGAACATGGAGCCGACCGAGCCCAGGCCGCGCGACCCCACGACGACGAGGTCGGCGTCCTTGGCCTCGTCCAGGAGCGCCTCCGCGGGCGGGCCGGAGCGCAGCGTGGTGCGGACGGGGACCGTGGGGTCGACGTGCGCGGCGCGCTCCGCGGCGGCCGACAGGATGGGTCCGGCGATCTCGCCGAGCTCCTCGACGCTCGGGTAGTACGCGCCCCCGACGAACGGCGTCGCGACCACCGGCACGTAGGCGACGTGCAGCACGCGCAGCTGCGCGCCGCGGCGGGCCGCCTCGCGCACGGCCCAGTCCAGGGCCTTGCCGCTCGTCGCGCTGCCGTCCACTCCGACCAGCACGACCTGCTGCGTCGATCCGCTCACGGTTCCCACCTCGGTCCCTCGTCCCCTTCGCGGCGGGTCGTGCCCGCCGCCTGCACACCTCCTGGATACCCCCCGAGCCCGGGCGTGCGCACCCTGCGACCGCCCTCGCGCGCGAGGACCCACGGCTCGAGGTGGTGGGACGAAGGTCCCGTACCTGCGGCGTCACCCCCTCGCGCGCGCGAGAATCCGCCCCCGACGGGCTACGTTGAGGGCATGGGCTCTCCCCACCCGATCCGTGTGTTCCTGCTCGACGACCACGAGGTGGTCCGGCGCGGCGTCGCCGCGCTGCTCGAGGCGGCCGGTGACATCACCGTCGTCGGCGAGGCCGGCACCGCCGCCTCCGCGCTCGCGCGCATCAAGGCGACCCGGCCCGACGTCGCGATCCTCGACGTGCGCCTGCCCGACGGCTCCGGCGTCGAGGTGTGCCGCGAGGTGCGCTCCGAGCTGCCCGAGGTCGGCTGCCTCATGCTCACGTCGTTCGCCGACGACGAGGCGCTGTTCCAGGCCGTGCTCGCCGGGGCGTCGGGGTACGTGCTCAAGCAGATCCACGGCTCCGACCTCGTCGGCGCGGTCCGCACCGTCGCGGCGGGCGGGTCGCTGCTCGACCCGGCCAGCACGGCGCGCGTGCTCGAGCGCCTGCGCCACGCCGCGGACGAGACCCCCGACCGCCTCGAAGGGCTGTCCCAGCAGGAGCGCCAGATCGTCGCGCTCATCGGCGAGGGGCTGACGAACCGCGAGATCGGCAAGCGCCTCTACCTCGCGGAGAAGACGGTCAAGAACTACGTCTCGCACGTCCTCGCGACGCTCGGCCTGCAGCGGCGCACCCAGGTCGCGGTGCTCGCGACCGAGATGCGCCAGGAGGAGGCGTCGCGCCAGGGCACCCCGGGCGCGGGCGCGCCGGCAGGGGACCGGCAGCACGGTGGCCAGCCCTTCCGTCCCTGAGGGCGGCGCGGGGGCGCGCCCCGCGGGGCCCGAGGGCTCGCCGCCGGACGGTCCGGGGGCCGGCGGCGAGGGTCCGGGCGACCGCGCGGCGTCGGGACCTTCGGCACTCCCGGATCTGACACCGCGGCGCGACGATGTGGAGATGGACACAGTCGAGCGGACCGGGACAGGGGCACCGGTGGGGAGCGGGGGGCTCGCGACGGCCGAGCGCCCGCGCGCCTCGGCAGGGCTCGCGGAGCTCACGCCGGAGGAGAGCTACGCGCTCCTCGCGACCGTCCCCGTGGGCAGGATCGTCTACACCGACCACGCGCTGCCGGCGATCCAGCCGGTGAACTTCGTCCTCGACGGGCCGGACGTCGTGTTCCGCACCGCCGAGGGCTCCAAGCTCGCGGTCGCCGCGAGCCGCGCGGTCGTCGCGTTCGAGGTGGACCAGTTCGACGCGGAGGCCCGCTCCGGCTGGTCCGTCGTGCTCGTCGGCCGCACGTTCGAGGTCACCGAGCCGGTGGAGCGGGCGCGGCTGCTCGCCCTCCCGCTCGTGACGTTCGTGCCGGGCGTGCGCGACCGCGTCATCAAGGTCGTCCCGCGCATCGTCACCGGGCGGCGGATACTGCGCTGACTCTCTGCCGATCCTCTGCCGATCCTCGGCCGATCCTCGGCCGATCCTCGGCCGATCCTCGGCCGATCCTCGGCCGATCCTCGGCCGATCCTCGGCCGATCCTCGGCCGATCCTCGGCCGATCCTCGGCCGATCCTCGGCCGATTCTCGGCCGACCCGGACCGAGGCGCCCGGGGCCGCGTCAGGCGAGCGGCACCCACCACTCGAGCCGCGTCCCGCCGTCGGGCAGGGCGGTCGCGGTGCTCGACCCGCCCAGAGCCGCCGCGCGCGCCTGCATGTTGCGCAGACCCGAGCGACGCCCGCCGGGCTGGATGCCCACGCCGTCGTCCGTGACGGCCAGGCGCGCCTCGTGCGCGGTCACGGACAGGTGCACGACGACCTGACGCGCCTGCGCGTGCCGGGCCACGTTGGTCAGGGACTCGCCGAGCACGACGACGAGCTGGTCGGCGACCTCGGCGGGCAGGCTCGGACCGCCGTCGGTCACGCCCGCGCCGGACCCCTCGGCCGCGACCTCCACGCTGACCTCCGGCGCGAAGCCGAGCACCGTCGTCGCGGCCTCCGCCTGCGCGCGGAACCTGTCCTCGATCGACGGCGCGTCCGGGTCGGTCGCGGTGTGCAGGGCGAAGATGGTCGAACGGATCTGCCGGATCGTCTCGTCGAGGTCGGAGACGGTCTCCTCGATCCGGGTCCGCGCGTTCGGGTCGGCCACGAGCGGCTGCACGCTCATGAGGGTCATCGCGGACGCGAACAGGCGCTGGATCACGACGTCGTGCAGGTCGCGCGCGATGCGGTCGCGGTCCTCCAGCACGCCCACCTGCTTGGCCCGCCCGTAGAGACGCGCGTTCTCGATCGCGACGCCCGCCGCGGCGGCGAGCGCGATCACCGCCGCCTCGTCGTCCGACGTGAACTCCTCCGTGAGCTCCTGGCCGTCCGCTCCTGGCGCCCGCTTGTCCGTGAGGTAGAGGTTGCCGAACACCGTCTCGCGCACCCGGACCGGGACGCCGAGGAACGTGTGCATCGGCGGGTGCCCCTCGGGGAAGCCGGCCGAGCGGACGTCGTCGGCGATCTCCGGGACGCGGATGGGCTCCGGGTGGTCGATGAGCTCGCCGAGCAGCCCCTCGCCGTGCGGCCAGTGGTCGATCGCGGCGACCTCGTCGTCCGAGAGGCCCAGCGGGATGAACTGCGCGAGGCGCTCGCGGCCCGAGGCGTCGAGCACGCCCAGCGCCCCGTACCGGGCGCCGGTCAGCTCCATGGCCGCCTCGACGATGCGCCGCAGCACCTGCGGGAGGTCGAGGTCGCTCGTCACGGCCACGACCGCGTCCAGCACACGTTGCCCGGCTGTGGCCGGCAGGTCCGTCGTTCCGCTCACCCGAGCCAGTCTCCCAGACGGGAGGCCCCGGGCAGCACCCCGCCCGACGTCGAGGTGTGACGTGGGCGACACCCCCGCGCTATCGTGCGTCCACATCTCGGGACGTCCGTCGCCGTCCTGCCGGTCGCCCACCGCGGCCGGCCCGGCGCGAGCCGACCGAGGCCGTCGACGCAGGGGGCCGAAGGGACGCGGTGCCGCATGCCGACCACCGACCAGAGCGCGACCCCCGCCACGGCGACCGCGCTCGCCGACCTGCGGGCCGCCGTCGGGCACCTGCACCCCGACGACCCCGCCGAGCTCGTCGCGATCGCCGACGACCTGCGCGCCCTCGGCAGTCCCGCCGCGGCCGTGCCGTTCTACGAGTCGGCCGTCGAGCACGGCGTCCCCGGGGCGGTCTACCGTCTGGCCGTCGCGCACCACGAGGCCGGCGACGCCGCCGAGGCGTTCCGCTGCTTCGAGCTCGCGGGGCTCGCGGGCGACGTGCTCGGTGCGTTCATGGCCGCGCAGGTCGCGACCGAGCGGGGGGACCTGCACGCCGCCCGGAGGTGGTACGAGCAGGCGCAGGAGGTCGAGGGTGCCTCCGTGCGTCTCGCGGAGGTGCTCGCCGAGCTGGGGGAGCAGGACGCCGCCGCCGACCTCCTCGTCGCGACGTCGGGCGAGAGCTGGGAGGCCGCCGTCGAGCTGACGCGCAGCGGCGCGCTCACGGGCGACGACGCCGTCGCCCTCCTGGAGGGCTGGGCCGAGGCGGGCGAGGCCCGCGTGGCGGCGGCGCTCGCGGACCTCTACGTCCGCGCGGGCCGCGCGCTCGACGCGGAGGACCTGCTGGAGCAGGCGGCGCTCGCGGGCGAGCCGACCGCGCGCACGAGCCTCGGGGTCCTGCGGCTGCGGGCCGGCAGGGTCGCCGAGGCGATGACCCTGTGGAGCGAGGCCGCCGCCCAGGGCGACCCCCAGGCGGCGGAGCTGCTCGCGCGCTTCGGCTGACGCACGGGGACGGGCCGCGCAGGTACGGACAGAGAGGCGCCCGGCGGGCGACCCGCTCCGTCGAGCGTCGGTCGCCCTGCCGGGCGCGAGGGGCGGGACGTGCGGGTGGTCTCCCCACCGCCCGCACGTCCCTCTTCCCCCGGGAGCGACTCCCTGCAGCGACGGCCTCAGAATCGTCGCGCGGTATCGGTCGCCCCGTGGCCCGCCGCACACGGCGGGCGGTCGAACCGTCAGACCAGCCAGGTGTTGCGCTGGACGAACGGGATCTTCTTCCACGTCCTGCCGAGCCCGAGCACGCTGCCCGCCCCGAGGAGGGTGAGCGCGATGATCGTCAGCGACATCGTGATGTGGTCGTCGATGATCGGGTTGGTCACGAGCGGGAGCTCGGCCAGGTACATGAGCAGGAGCAGGAGCGTGCCGCTCACCGCGGCGATCCGCATCCCGATGCCCAGGATCAGGGCGAGCCCGATGCCGAGCAGGCCGACCATGAAGAGCACGTCGATGAACGCGTTCCCCGCGAGGCCGCTGAAGAAGCCCGAGAACGTGCCCTCGAGGTTCGACAGGAAGCCGGTCGTCGGGCTGTTCCCGTTGATCCACGACCGCTCGGCGGGGGTCGCGAACCCGAGCCCGAACGTCTTGTCCAGGAACGCCCAGAGGAAGTAGAAGCCGATCACGATCCGCAGGACGCCGAGGACGACCTGGGTGTGTCGCGGAGCGCGCTCCGCGAGGCTGAGGGTCTCCGGCTCGCTGCCTTCGACCGTGGGGAGCGGCGCGTTGGCGTTCCGCTCGATCGTCCCCTTCATCACTGTCCCCTCTCATCGACCCGGCCGGTGCGGTCGGGCTCCTGAGACCAAGCAAACCCCTGTGAAGGAAGGGTGGACGTCAGGCAAAGGTCGCCGCCCCCGGGGACCTAGGTCCCCGGGGTGCCGGGATCTCGCCGGCGCGACGTTCCCTCAGGAGCCCGTGGACCCGTCGAGGTCGGCGCGCAGCTCGTCGACGCGCGTGCGCAGGCTCTCGATCGCGTCGCGCACGGCGGCGTCGGCGCCGGAGAGGGAGTCCGCGACGGCGTCGAGCTCGGTGGACGCGTCCTCGAGCGCGGTCTCGGCGTCCGCGAGACGCTGCTCGGCCTCGGCGCGCGTGTCCTCCGTGGCCGTCGACACCTCGTCCGCCGCGGCACGGGCCTCGTCCGCGGCCTCCTGCGCCGCCGCGACCGCGTCCTCGGCGCGCGTGCGGGTCTCGCCGGAGAGCGAGCCGAGGTCGTCGGCGAGCGACCGGACGTCGTGGCCGATCGTCTCCGCCTGCGAGCGGGCGTCGTCGAGGAACTGCTGCACCTGGTCCCCGGTGAGGGTGAACTCCGGGACGCTCACCGAGCCGTCCTCCGCGCACCCGGCGAGCGCGAGGATCGCCACGACGGCCGCGCCGAGCGCGCACGAGCGTGACGTTGACCTGCGGTGACGCGTCGGTGAACTCATGTCGGCATTCTCCCCCGCGAACATGAGACAGGGGTGAGAGCCTCGTGGAGGCGGTGTACGGTAGGCGGACGAGGGCACTGTGGCGTGCGGCACACCGACCGGTGGGCGCGCGCAGCCGTGACGTCGGGCGCGACGACGCGCTGAACCGGCGTGCGGGACGCAGGTCCGTGGCAGGGCACGAAGCACGGGAGTGAGCGGTGAGCACCACGGCGGAGCACGAGGGCGCGACGGACGACGTCCCCGAGGCCACTGAGCCTGCTGCGCCCGCACCCGCCCCGACGCCCACCTTCGTGCGGCGAGCCCGCACCGTCTCCCACGTCCTCATCTCCTCCGCGCTCGCGATCACGCTCGCCGCCGCGCTCGCCGGGAGCGTCGAGCCCCGACCGGGCGCCTCGTTCTTCACCGCGGAGGCCACGACCGCGACGCAGGTCTCGGCGCTGTCGAGCACCCTCGGGGCCGGCCTCGACGAGGACAAGCAGCTCGACGGCGCGATCGAGGTCCTCGCCACGGCGAACGCGCTCTCGGACGGGGAGGTCACCGCGCCCGTGGAGCAGGCGCGCGCGGAGCTCGGCATGCTCCTCGCCACGTACCTCGCCCAGCAGGACGCCGCGCGCCGCGTGCCGGTCCAGGTGGTCCCGGACGGCGGTCTGGACCTCGACGAGTCGCTCGACGACGCGGAGGTCCCCGACCTCCCGGAGCCGCTCGACCCGGGCGCGGGCCCCGACGACGCCGCGGTCCCCGGCTCGCCCCCTGGGCGCCCCGCGCAGAAGCCGGCGTCGGTCGACGCCGCGGGCGACGCGGACGTGGTGCGCACCTCCGCCACCCGCACCGCCTCGTCCCCGACCCCGACGAGCAGCCCCGACCCGAGCGCGTCGCCGAGCCCGAGCGGGTCGCCGAGCCCGTCGCCGTCGGGCGACGCGCCGACGGGGCCGGGCTCCACCGGCGGCGCGACGTCGCCCGGGGACCGGACGCTCCCCGAGGACGCCGTGCCGGCTCCCGACGGCGTCGCCCCGGGAGAGCTCGACGGCACCTCGGGCGACCCCGCCGACCCGTCGTCTGACAGCGGTGACGGCGAGCACGCCGAGGACGACGACCACGCCCACGGCGACGTGACGCTCGAGGACGTCGTCGTCTCGGCGACGCACCTCGCGGACCTGCTCGGCACCGACTTCTCTCCCGTCGGCGTCGTGCCGGCAGCCGGTGCGACGGCGCTCGCGGGCACGACGCTCGCGGAGCGGCTCGCGGAGGTCGTCGCTCGGTACGCCGGCTCGACGGCGCAGTACCAGAACGGGCGGATCCCGCCCGAGGCGCTGTGCGCCCTCGACTTCGCGCCCGGCAAGACGCTGCGCTGCGACGCCGCGGTGCAGCTCGAGGCCCTCGCGGCGGAGTTCCAGAAGGAGTTCGGGTACGCGCTGAAGATCACCGACGCGTACCGCCCCTACGACGAGCAGGTGCGGCTGAAGGCCATCAAGCCCTACCTCGCCGCGGTCCCCGGGACGTCCCAGCACGGCTGGGGCCTGGCGATCGACATCGGCGGCAACGTCCCGTCGGGCACGTCGCGCGAGTACGTCTGGCTGCGCATGCACGGCCCCGACTACGGCTGGGACAACCCCGCCTGGGCTCGGCCGAACGGGTCCAAGCCCGAGCCGTGGCACTTCGAGTTCTTCGCCGCGGGCAAGATGCCGACGCGCTACTCGCCCTCCGAGGGCACCACGCCGTCGACCCCGCAGAAGCCGTCGACCCCGACCCCGCCGCCCGCGCCGAAGCCGACGCCTCCGACGACGCCGACGCCGACGCCGACGAACCCGACCACACCCACGACGCCGCCCGACCCGACGACGCCGCCCGATCCGGAGCCCGCGAAGGTCACCGTGCCGACCGCGCTCGTCGGACGGACGCAGGCCGACGTCGTGGCAGCGCTCGAGAAGGTGGGGCTCAAGGCCAGCGTGACGACCCGGGAGGACGCCGCCGCGGCGGGCACCGTGATCGCGGTCGACCCGGGCTCCGGTGCCCAGGTCGCGCCGGGGAGCACGGTGACGATCGTCGTCTCGACCGGGCCCGCCGACCCGGAGCCCCCGGTGGATCCCGAGCCGACGCCGGATCCCACGGAGGAGCCGACCGCCGCGCCGACGTCGGCGCCGGCCGACGAGCCCACGGCAGGCGCCACGGAGACGACCGCACCCTGACGCGTGACCCGTCGGGTCCAGGAGGGCGGCGGGTTCGCCCCGCCCGCGCTGCGCACCGTCCGGTAATTCCCGTGCGCCGTGCGCGGCGACCGCGTAGCCTCGGCGACGATGTGATCCTCACCTGCCCCGACCGCTCCGTCCCGTCGAGCCCGTCGTCGTGGCCCCCGCTCCGTCCCGTCGAGCCCGTCGTCGTGGCCCCCGCTCCGTCCCGTCGAGCCCGTCGTCGTGGCCCCGCGCCGTCCCGGCGCGTGCGCGTGCCGCCCGGGCACCCTGGTAGGTGATCACCCATGGCCCGTTCCACCCCCGTCCTGCGTGCGTCCGACGTCCGCGTGTCGTTCGCAGGACGTCCCGTCCTGCGCGGCGTCGACCTCGCCGTCGACCCCGGCCACCGCACGGGTCTCGTCGGCGAGAACGGCGTCGGCAAGTCCACCCTGCTGCGCGTGCTCGCGGGCACGCTCGCGCCCGACGACGGGGCGGTGACCCGGCCCGACGACCTCGGGTTCCTGCACCAGGAGTTCCCGTACCCGCCGTCGACGACCGTGCGTGCGGTCGTCGACGACGCGCTGGCGCGCGTCCGCGCGATCGAGCGCGAGCTCGAGGAGGCGGCGCTCGCTCTCACGGGTCCCGACGGAGCGGGGCCCGTCGCGGGTGCCGACGCGGCGTACGCGCGCGCCCTCGACCGGGCCGAGCTCGCGGACGTGTGGGACGCCGACGCCCGGGCCGCCCGCACGCTCGCCGGCCTGGGGCTCGACGTCGACGGCGTCGCCGGCCGCGCCGTCGGCTCGCTCTCGGGCGGGCAGCGGACGCGCCTCGGGCTCGCCGCCCTGCTGGTCCGTCAGCCGGGCGCGCTGCTGCTCGACGAGCCGACGAACCACCTCGACGACGACGCCGCCGAGTTCCTCGCGGCGGCGCTGCGCGCGCTCCCGGGTGCCGTCGTGCTCGCGAGCCACGACCGGGTCTTCCTCGACGAGGTGTGCACGGAGATCCTCGACCTCGACCCGGTGGCCGAGCCGCTGCGCGGAGCCGCGAACGGGAGCCCGCGCCCCGGCGGCGGCACGGCCACGCTCTACGGCGGCACGTACAGCGACTACCTGGAGGCCAAGCGCGTCGAGCGCGCGCGCTGGGAGCAGCGGTTCGAGGCCGAGCAGGCGGAGCTCGTCGAGCTGCGCCGGTCCGTCGCGGTCACCGCGCGCGACGTCTCGAAGAACCGCGAGCGCGGCAACCAGGCGAAGATCCTCTACGACTTCAAGGGGGAGCGCGTCCAGAGCCAGGTGTCGCGGCGCGTGCGCAACGCGCAGCAGCGCCTCGACGCCCTGGAGCGCGACCAGGTGCGCAAGCCCCCGGCGCCGTTGCGGTTCGCGCCGCCGGACGGCGGCGGCGCGGCGACCCCCGGCGGCGGCGACGTCGTCGCGTGGGCGCGGGGCGTCGTCGTGCACCGGCCGGCGGGCACGGGGGCGCCCGGCGAGCGCTCCGACCGGCTCGACATGACCGCGTCGGGCGTGCCCTCGATCGAGGTCGCGCGCGGCACGCGGCTGCTCGTCACGGGCGCCAACGGCGCGGGGAAGTCGACGTTGCTGCACGTCCTCGCGGGCGACCTCGTGCCTGACGCGGGCACGGTCGGGCGGGCGCGCGGGGTGCGCGTCGGCCTGCTGGAGCAGGACGTCCACCTGCACGACGACGACCGCACCCCCCGCGAGCTCCTCGCCCTCGCGCAGGGCTGGGACCCGGCCGACCGGGCGGGCGCGCGCGAGGCCGCCGTGGACGCGCACGGGCTGCTCGCGCCGCGCGACCTCGGGCGTCCGCTCGCGGAGCTGTCGGTGGGCCAGCGGCGGCGCGTCGTGCTCGCGATGCTCGTCACGCAGGCGCCGGACGTGCTGCTCCTCGACGAGCCGACGAACCACGTGTCGCTCACGCTCGCGGGGGAGCTCATGGAGGCCGTCGAGGAGTGGCCGGGCGCCGTCGTCGTCGCGTCGCACGACCGGTGGCTGCGGCAGCGCTGGACGGGCGACGTCGTGCACCTGGCGTGAGCCCTGCGCCGGTCAGCGCCGCACGCCTCTCGCGACCGGTGGGGCGCTGACAAGTCGCTGGCCCGGGCGCCGGAGGGTGCTTAGGGTCGGTGGGTGGACGTCGAGCAGACCGGTGCCGTGGCGCCGGACAACGCGTGGAAGCAGGTCGTCGCGTCGCTCGCGGACGCGGGGCGGCTGGAGGTGCTCGCGCGCGTCGTGACGGAGAGCCCCGCCGAGGCGGTGCTGTCGACCGACGAGCGGCGGCGGCTCGCGCCGCTCCTCGCGGCAGGGGTCGTCGTGCGGGACGAGACCGGGTTCCTGCGCGCCGCGCCGGAGCGGTTCGCGGCGCTGCTCGCGACGGTGCCCACGCCCCGGCCGACGGGTCCCGAGCGGTTCCTCGTCGACGGCCGCCTGCTGCGCTCGCCCAAGCGGCAGCGGGACCGCGAGCTCGTGGTGCGGTTCCTGGCGGCACAGGTGCTGCCGCTGGAGGAGCCCGTCACCGAGCTCACGCTGACCAAGCGGCTCGCGGCCCGCGCAGCGGACCCGGTGTCGCTGCGCCGCGCGATGGTCGACGCCGGCCTCGTGCACCGCACGCGCGACGGCGCGGAGTACTGGCGCACGGTCGTGACGGAGTTCGACGACGTCTGACGCCCGGCGCCGGGGCGTGCGCCGGGATGGGCGACGGACGGGGCGGCTAGGGTCGGTGCCATGAGCAGCGAGCGCGCCCTGGCGGCGCTGGAGGCGTCGGGCATCGACTACACCGTCACGCGGCACGGCCGGGTGGGGTCGCTCGAGGAGGCCGCCGCGGCCCGTGGCGTGGACCCGTCGCGCGTCCTCAAGACGATCGTCGTACGGCGCGCGGAGGACGACTACCTGTTCGTCCTCGTCCCCGGCGACCGCCAGATCTCGTGGCCCAAGCTGCGCGCGCTCCTCGGCGTCTCGCGCCTGTCGATGCCGGACAAGGAGGTCGCGCGCGACGTCACGGGCTACGAGCGCGGCACGATCACCCCGTTCGGCTCGACGCACGCCTGGCCCGTGGTCGCGGACGTCCGGGTCGTGGCCGGGCCGGGGGAGGGCGACGACGTCGACGTCGCGGGGGGCGAGGGTGCGGAGCCCGACGCCGCGGCGCGGCTCGTCTCGATCGGCGGGGGCGCGCACGGCGTCGCGGCGACGGTGGACGGGCGGGCGCTCGTCGGCGCGCTGGGCGCGCAGGTCGCGGACGTCACGGAGCCGCTGTAGCGCGTGCGACCGGCTGCGGCGCGGCGGTTGTGTGGGTTCGGAGAAAGGTCGAGGACCACCCCCGCGAGGGCTGGTGCGCGCAGCGCGTCGGGTGCAGACTCGTTCTGCTCCGGTCACGGTCGCCCGGCGCGGTCCGTCGCCCGACGGCGGCGCACGCGACCGGACGGAGCCTCGCGGGGGCGCGCGGGGAACAGGCCGTCGTCACCGGACGTTGTCCGGAGGGGCGGCCGACAGCACGCAGGACGACTCGAGAGAGACGGTGAGCGGGAACCGTGGACACAGGCAGCGCGATCGACCGGACGAGCGGGATCGTCTACGCCCCGGCTGACGGCGGCGTGGTCGTGACGATGTGGGGAGAGATCGACGCGGCGCTGCGCGACCGCGCGAGCGAGGCGATGTCGTACGTGCTGGACACGCGCGGGCGCGTCGTGGTCGACGTCGCCGACGTGACCTTCATCGACTCGTCGGGCATCGCGTTCATCATCCAGCTCTACATGCTCGGCGAGGAGGACGGCCGCGACGTGGTGCTCCGCGACCCGTCGACCAGCATCGTCGAGCTGCTCGACATGATCGGCATGGGCGGCCGTATCCCCGTGGAGCGCAGCGGCGCGTCGACGGGCCCGATCGAGGTCGTCGGGGCGGTCTGACCCGGTCCGCGCCCGACCGCCCGGGTCCCGGGGGCTGTGGGCCCCCGCCGGTACGGTGCGGTCATGCGCATCCTGCACACGTCCGACTGGCACCTCGGGCGCACGCTGCACGGGGTCGACCTGCTGGAGCACCAGGCCGCGCACCTCGACCACCTCGTCGAGCTGACCCGCACGGAGGACGTGGACGCCGTCGTCGTCGCGGGGGACGTGTACGACCGCGCCGTCCCGCCGGTCGACGCGGTCTCGCTCCTGTCCGACGCGCTGACGCGGCTCGCGGAGCACGCGCACGTCGTGGTCACGCCCGGGAACCACGACTCCGCGGTCCGGCTCGGGTTCGGGGACCGCGTGATGCGGCCGGGCGTGCACCTGCGCGCGCGGCTGTCCGACGTCGGGACGCCCGTCGTCCTCGCGCCGCACCCCGGGCCCCGGGGTCGGGCGGCCGAGGGCGACGCTCCGCTGCTCGTCTACGCGCTGCCGTACCTCGACCCGGACACGGCGCGCCACGCGCTGGCCGAGGGCGACGACGCCGCGGCCGACCGCCCGGACCCGAGCGCCGGCGGTGCGCGGAGGCCGCTCGCCCGGTCGCACGAGGCCGTCATGGCCGCGGCGATGCGGCGCGTGGGGAACGACCTCGCACGTCGCCGCGCGCAGCACCCGAGCGCCCGTGCCGTCGTCGTCGGGCACGCGTTCGTGGTCGGCGGGCTCGCGTCGGAGTCGGAGCGGGACATCCGCGTGGGCGGCGTCGACGCCGTGCCCGCGGCCACGTTCGGGGGCTGGGGGGTCGACTACGTCGCGCTCGGGCACCTGCACGGGCCGCAGCGCGTCACCGTGCCCGACGTTTCACGTGAAACCGCAGGTCATGGCAGCAGCTCGGCGACGGTCGCGCGCTACTCGGGATCTCCGCTCGCGTTCTCCTTCTCGGAGCGGCACCAGCGCAAGTCCACGGCGCTCGTCGACCTGGACCGGCTGGAAGGGGGTGCCGGTGGAGACCCGGACGCGGCCGTCGAGCTCGTCCCCGCGCCGGTGCCGCGGCGGCTCGCCGAGGTCACGGGGACGCTCGACGACCTGCTCGGGGCAGCCGGCGAACCCCACGTCGACGACTGGCTGCGGGTCGTCGTGACGGACGCGGTGCGACCCGCGGAGCTCTACGCGCGCGTCCGGGGGCGGTTCCCGCACGCGCTCCAGGTGACCCACCGCCCGCCGCGCCCCGAGGAGCGGGAGGTCGTGACCGCCGTCGGGCCGGGGCGGGACCCGCTCGACGTCGCGCGGGACTTCGTCGAGCACGTCGCGGGCCACGCGCCGAGCGACGCGGAGATCGCCGTGCTGCGCGAGGCGTTCGAGCTCGCGCTGGCGGAGGAGCGGAGCGCCTGATGCACCTGCACTCGCTGACCTTCCAGGCGATCGGGCCGTTCGCGGGCCTCCAGCACGTCGATCTCGCGGCCCTGGGCGCGTCCGGGATCTACCTCCTCGACGGGCCCACGGGCGCGGGCAAGTCGACGGTCATCGACGCGATCGTCTTCGCGCTGTACGGCAAGGTCGCGTCCGACGCGGCGAGCGACGACCGGCTCCGGTCGGCGTTCGCGGCGCCCGAGGTCGAGTCGTTCGTCGACCTGGTGCTGGAGGTCCCGTCGGGCGTGTACCGCGTGCGGCGGACGCCCGAGTACCGCCGGCCCAAGAAGCGCGGCACCGGCACGACGACCCAGCAGGCGTCGGTCCGGCTCTGGCGGCTCGCGGGCGTGCCGTCCGCGCAGGCCTGCGCGGGCGTCGACGGCCCGCCGGGCGAGCTGCTCTCGACGCGGCTCGACGAGGCCGGGGAGGAGATCCGCCGGATCGTCGGGCTCGACCGGCGCCAGCTCGTGCAGACCGTCGTGCTCCCGCAGGGCGAGTTCGCGACGTTCCTGCGCGCGAAGCCCGAGGACCGGGCGGTGCTGCTGCAGAAGGTCTTCGGCACCGAGCTCTACCACCGCGCGACGGTGCGGCTCGCCGAGCTCGCGCGCACGGCGCGGGCACGGTCGGACGGCGCACGCCAGGGCGTCCGCGGCGCGGTCGAGCGGTTCACCGGGGCGGCGGGGCTCGTGCCCGACGACGCCCGGCGACTGCGCGAGGCCGCGCACGACGACGCGCGGCTGCACCGCGCCGACGAGGCCGACCTCGCCCGGGCCGCGGCGGACCTGGCGCGAACCGCGGCGGACGGGTCCGCGAGCGTCCACGCCGCGGACGGCGTGCCGTCGTCCCGGTCCGCGCTCGCCGACGGACGGGTCGCGGACGTGGGCCCGCTCCTGCCCACGGCGGCGGGCGCGGGGACGGTGGCCCCGGCCCCGGGCGTGCACGCGCTCGCCCTCGCGCACGTCGCAGGGCTCGGGGCCGAGGCGGAGGCGCTCGCCGCGCGCGAGATCGCGACCAACGCGACGCTCGTCGCGGCGCGCGACCGGCTCGACGCCGAGCGGGCGCTCGCCGACGCCGTGGAGCGCGTGGCGCGGTTGCGCGCCGAGGAGGCGCGCCTCGCGGAGGAGGAGCCCCGGGTCGCCGACGACCGCCGCCGCGTCGACGCCGCGACCCGCGCCGCCGTCGTCGCCCCCGCGGCGCAGGGCCTCGTCCGCGCGGAGCAGCTCCTCGCCGCCGCGCACGACCGGCTCGCGCTCGCCCGGACGGGCGCGCCCGCGTCCCTCGCCGACGCCGACCCGACGACGCTCGAGGCGCTGCGCGCCGACGTCGCGACGGCCGGGGTGCGCGTGGCCCGGCTGCTCCCCGTGGGCGCCTCGCTCCCGGCCCGGGACCGGGAGGTCGAGGACGGACGCAAGGCCGTCGTGCAGGCCGTCGAGGAGCGAGCGCGCACGCTCGACGAGCTCGCCGCGCGGCCGGCGCTCCGCGAGGAGCTGCGCCTGCGGCTGACGTCGCTCGCGGAGACCGCCGGGACGCTCGGTGCCCTCCAGGAGCAGGCGCTGCGTGCGCGTGCGGTCGAGGAAGCGGCGCGGCAGGCCGCGGCGCTCGCGGGGGAGGAGGAGGCGGCCCGGGCCGCGCGGACCCGGGCCGCGACGGTCGCGCGCGCCGCCGTCGAGCAGGAGGCGCGGGTCCGGGCGGCCCGGATCGCCGGCCTCGCGGGCGAGCTCGCCGCGGGCCTCGTCGAGGAGTCCCCGTGCCCGGTGTGCGGCGGGACGGACCACCCGGCCCCGGCGCCGCTCGCGGACGGCCACCCCACCGCGCAGGACGTCGAGGACGCGGAGCGCGGCCGGGCCGAGGCGGAGCTGGCGCTGCACGACGCCTCCGCGCGCGCGGGGGTGCTCGCCGAACGGCTGACGGCGCGCCGTCGGGACGCCGAGGGCCTGACGCCCCACGAGGCGGCGGGGCGCGTCGCGGAGGTCGACGCGCTCGTCTCGGGCGCGCGGGCGGCGGCCCGCGACCGCGCGGACGCCGAGCGCGAGCTCGACGCCCTCGACGCCGGCACGACCGCGCTCCAGGAACGTGCCGCCGCGCTCGCGGAGGGGATCGCCGGCACGACGGCCCGCCTCGACGAGCTCGAGGCGGCGCTCGACGCCGACCGGGCCGAGATCCGCGCGGAGATCGCCGCGGCCGGGCCCCTGGTGGAGCTGGCCGACCTGCCCGACGCCCTCGCCGACGAGGGCGGGACCCGCAACCCCGTCGCCGTGCTCGCCGCGGCGCTCGACGAGCGGCTCCGCACGATCGACGCCCTCGCCGACGCGAGCACCGCGGTCGCCGTCGCGGCCCGGGCCGTCGCGGACCGCACGGCCGAGCTCGGCGCGATCGTCGACCGGTCGGGGTTCGCGGACGCCGCCGACGCGCTCGCCGCCGTCCTCGACGAGCCGGACCGGCTGGCGCTCGCGCGCCGTGTCGCCGAGCACGAGGCGGCGTGCGCCGCCACGGCCGCCGGGCTCGCCGACCCCGCCCTCGCGGACCTCCCCGCAGACGCCGCGCCCGACGTCGCCGCGGCGCGGGCCGCCGTCGCCGAGGCCGAGGCGACGGCCCGGGCCGCGGGTCGTCGCCACGAGCTCGTCGCCCGTCAGGCGCAGGCCGCGCGCGTCGCCGCGGAGGGGATCGGGACGGCGGTGGACGACTGGGCCCGGGCCCGGGACGCCGCCGAGCCGGTCGCGCGCATGGCGGCGCTGGCGTCCGGCTCCGGGGACAACGCCCACGCGCTCACGCTCGCGACGTTCGTCCTCGTCCAGCGGTTCGAGGACGTCGTCGCCGCCGCGAACGAGCGCCTCGCGGAGATGTCGTCGGGCCGGTACGAGCTCGTGCGCAGCGCGACGCGCGAGGACGTGCGCGCGCACAAGCGCGGGCTCGCGATGAAGGTCCTCGACCACGTCACCGAGCGGGAGCGCGACCCGCGCACGCTGTCGGGCGGCGAGACGTTCTACGTGTCCCTGTGCCTGGCGCTCGGGCTCGCCGACGTCGTCACGGCCGAGGCGGGCGGCGTCGAGCTGGGGACGCTCTTCGTCGACGAGGGATTCGGCAGCCTGGACCCCGAGACGCTGGAAGCCGTGCTCGCCGCCCTCGGGAGGCTCCGGGCGGGTGGGCGCGTCGTCGGCGTCGTGTCGCACGTCGACGCGCTCAAGCAGTCCATCGCGGAGCGCATCGAGGTACGGCGCGTGCCCGGAGGCGGGAGCACGCTCACCGTGCGAGCGTGAGGACGACGGCGCTCGCCCGAGACGCCGGCCCGGCGACAACGTCCGGCGTCGCCGGGCGGAGAACGCCGACGAGCGCGCCGGGCGGTGAACGTCGGCCGAGCGCGCCCGGCGGAGAACGTCGGCCGAGCGCGCCCGGCGGAGAACGTCGGCCGAGCGCGCCGCCGACCGGTCGAGGTGGCCGGTGCAGCGGCCGTCCACCGGCGGCGAGAGTTGGTGCGCATGGCCGGACCGACCGAGCCGGGCGGCACGGCGAGCCCGCGCGACGCGCGGCTGCGGCGGCGCTGGGACCGGGAGGCGAGCGCCTACGACCGCGGCATGGCCGTCGCCGAGCGCCGTCTCTTCCCGGACGTCCGCCCCCGCGCGTGCGGGCTCGCGACGGGCGAGACGCTCGAGGTCGCGATCGGCACGGGCCTCAACCTCGCGCACTACCCCGCGCACGTGCTCCACGGCCGGCTGACGGGCGTCGAGTGGAGCCCGGGGATGCTCGCGCTCTCGCGGCGACGGGCGGTGGAGCGGGGGATCGACGTCGACCTCCGGCTCGGCGACGCGCAGCGGCTCGACCTGCCCGACGGCGCCTACGACACCGTGGTCTGCACCTTCTCGCTCTGCGCGATCCCCGACCACCGTGCCGCGCTCGCGGAGATGGTCCGCGTGCTGCGGCCCGGCGGCCTGCTCGTCCTCGCGGACCACGTCGGGTCGACGTCGTGGCCGCTCCGCGCGCTCCAGGCGGCGGCCGACGTCGTGAGCGTCCCGCTCGCCGGCGAGCACTTCCGCCGCCGCCCGCTGCGCTGGGTGCTCGACGCGGGGCTCACCGTCGAGCGGCACGAGCGCACGCGGGCGGGCGTCATCGAGTGGTTCGCGGCGCGCACACCCGGTCCACGAGCTCGGTGACCGCCGCGCGGACGGGGCGGGGCGGCGCACCGCCGTCGAGCGCCAGCGCCGCACGGTCGAAGGCCGCGGAGAGCAGGAGGGTCAGCGCGTCGAGACGGTCGTCGTGCGCGATGTCGCGCGCGACGTCGTCTGCGACGTCGTCTGCGGCGTCGTCCGTGATGCGCGGTGCGGTCGGCCCGTGCTCGCGCGCGGGGACGGGGCTCGGGCGCTCGGGCGCGGGGTGCTCCCCGTGGTGCGGTCCCGCCGTCGGCTCCTCGGTGCCGTGGTCGTCGTGCGCGCTGCCCTCGCGGGTGCGCTCCTGGTCCGGCGCGGTGTCCAGCGCGGCGGCGAGGCCCGCGCGCAGCGTGCGACGGGCGTGGCGCGCGTCGAGGGCGTCGGCCTCGACGGCACCGAGCACGGCCGGGGCGTCGACGAGCAGCAGGCGCGTCCGGCCGGGGACCGCCATCGCGTCCAGGTAGGCCCGCGCGCCCTCGACGAGCATCCCGCGGGCGTCGGGTGCGTCGGGCTCGTGCCGAGAGCGGGGGGCGGGGGGTGCGTCGCTCGTAGGAGGTGCCGTCCGGGTCGCGCTCGCGGCTGTGGCCTCGTGGACGCCGCCGAGCGGGCCGGTCCGCGCCTCGATCTCGCGCGCGACGGCTTCCGCCTCGGCCTCGACGACCGCCCGGAACAGGTCTCGCTTGTCCGCGTAGTGGTGGTACAGCGCGCCGCGCGTGACGTGCGCGGCCGCGGCGATCTGCGGCGTCGACGCCTCCGCGTACCCGGGGTCGACGAACAGCTCGCGCGCGGCGGCGACGAGGGCGGACCGGGTGGCGAGGGTGCGCTCGGCGTTGGTGCGACGGCTCTCTTGCATACCGACAGACTGTAGGTCATCCTTAGATACATACAGCCTGTTTGTTTTCTCACGCGGCTGCCCGCCCCGACCAGGAGGAGAAGATCCGTGCGCATCACGAGCTGGTACCCGGTGATCATGACCGGGGACGTCGCGGCGACCGCGGCGTTCTACGTCGAGCACCTCGACCTCCGGCCGCTCTTCACGAGCGACTGGTACGTGCACCTGCAGTCCGTGCACGACGACGCGGTGAACCTCGCCGTGCTGGACGGCGACCACGAGACGATCCCCGAGAGCGGGCGGGGGAGGGCGAGCGGCCTCCTGCTCAACCTGGAGGTCGAGGACGTCGACGCCGTCCACGACCGGTTCGTCGCGGCGGGCCTGCCGATCCTCCGTTCGCTGCGCGACGAGGCGTTCGGCCAGCGGCACTTCATCACGGCCGACCCGAACGGCGTCCTCCTCGACGTCATCACGCCGATCCCGCCGACGGGGGAGTTCGTGGAGCAGTACGAGGAGTCCGCGCTCCCGACGGCGTAGCGGACCGGGTGGGCGGCGCCCGGTGTCACGCCCCCCGCCCCGCGTAGCGCACCGGACGGGCGGGGCGCCGGGTGTCACGAACCCGGGCCGCGTCCGTCCCTCCTACGGGGGCAGGGCGACGGCCGACCGCGGTCGTCGCGCGTCATCGCCGGGACCGTCGCGACCGCGACGGGGTGGACCGCCGCCCGGTGCCGTCGAAGGAGAGCAGCAATGTCAGCAGCATCGTCCCCGCTCGAGCGCGAGCTGCGGCGCATGGAGGTCATCGCGCGCCGCGAGCAGCTCCGGCTCGTGGGCCGCGTCCTGCCGCGCGTGGCCGAGCGCCGTCGCTGGGCGGACGCCCCGCGCCGTCAGTCCCCGACGACCGCGGCCCGGTAGACGGCCCGGCGCCGACCCCACGGGCCGCCGCGACTCCGCCGACGCGCTCCGTCGGGCGCACGTGGGGCGCACGCCGGTCGAGCGTCGCACCGCGGCCGAGCGCTGCGTCTGCGGCCGCGCGCTGCACGTCCGGGTGGTTCCCTCGTCCCGGAGCGCATCTCTCGGAACGCGGGCGCTCAGCCCGGTGCGCCCAGGCCGGCGAGGTCGCGCGCCCGCAGGAGCACGTCGTCGAGCATCTGCGGCGTGAGGCGTCCGGTGAACGTGTTCTGCTGGCTCACGTGGAAGCACCCCAGGAGGGTGAGGGTCGGCGCGAGAGCCGCCTGCCCGGCGTCGGGCACGGCGCTCGCGGGGCGTCCCGCCGCGTCGCCGACCGCCGCGGGGGCCCGACGGCGCAGCGTCACCTCCGCGCTGTGCGCGAACCGCGGTCGGGGCCGGGGGACGTCCCAGCCCTGCTCCGCGAGCGTGGACAGCAGCGCCTGCCAGCCGAAGCCGCCGAGCACGACCGCGACGCGCACGGTCGCACCGAGCAGCTCGACCTCGCGCGCGAGGTACGGCCCGCACCGTCGGCGTTCCTCGGGCGTCGGCTTGTTGTCGGGCGGGGCGCACCGCACCGGGGCGGTGACGCGGATCCCCGTGAGGCGCAGCCCGTCGTCGGCGGACACGGACGTCGCCTGGTTCGCCAGGCCCGTGCGGTGCATGGACGCGAACAGGAAGTCGCCGCTGCGGTCGCCCGTGAACATGCGGCCCGTGCGGTTGGCCCCGTGCGCGGCGGGCGCGAGCCCGACGACGAGGATCCCCGCGCGCTCGTCGCCGAACCCGGGCACGGGGCGGGCCCAGTAGTCCTCGTCCCGGAACGACGCCCGCTTGACGTCGGCGACGTGCTCGCGCCACGCGACGAGCCGCGGGCACGCGCGGCACTCGACGAGGTGGTCGTCGAGCGCCGCGAGCGACGGCGCGGCCCGTGCGGCGAGCGGGTACTCGGGGTCGTCGGGCGTCACCCGCCCATTCTCCGCGCCGAGCACGGGGTTGCTGTCGTCATCCGGTGGATCACGACAGCAACCTCGTGGTCGACGGCGCGTGGGGTCGTTCTCGGCGGGGAGAGCCCGCCGGGTCAGGCGCCGCGGTCGGCGAGCACCGTGGCCTCGGCGAGCGCCGCGGCGTCGTCGGGGACGCCGACGGCGGCCTCGCGCTCGGTCTGGTCGACGACGCCCGCGGCACGGGGTCCGCCGGCCTCCTCGTCGGCCGTGGTCGTGCTGCCGACCTCCGCCGCGTCCCGGGTGCCGAGGGCGTCCGCCGCCTCGTCCGGGACGGGCGCGCCGAACGTGTGCCGCAGGCCGAGCAGGACCGCGCCGGCGATGACGACGACGCCGAACATCACCGCGGCCATCGTCACGGGCGGCGACCCGCCGAGCAGCCCGGTCACCGGCGCGATGATCGCCCCGACGCCGAACTGGAAGGCCCCGATGAGCGCGGCGGCGCTCCCGGCGCGGTGCGCGTTGCGCTCGAGCGCGATGGCGGGGACGGACGGCATGACGAAGCCCGCGGTGCCGAGCGTGAGGACGATGAGCGGGACGAGCCACGCGAGCCCGCCGCCGGCGAGCGCCGCGACGAGCAGCCCGCCCGAGAGGACGAAGCCCGCGGCGACCGCGCCCTGGAGGATGCGCTCGGGCGCCACGCGGCCCACGAGCGCGCCGTTGATCTGGCTGCCGGCGGTCACGGACACCGCGCCGACGCCGAACACGATCGCGTACTGCTGGGCGGACATGCCGAAGAAGTCCTGGAACACGAACGTCGACGCGGAGATGTAGGTGAACATCGCGGCCATGTAGAAGCCCGCGATGAGCGCGAGCCCGATGAACGACCAGTCGGTGAGGAGCGAGCCGTAGGAGCGCAGGGCGGCGACGGTCCCGCCCGAGCGGCGGCGGTCCGCGGGCAGGGTCTCGCGCAGGCGGAGCAGCACGAGCACGAACAGCACCGCGCCGACCACGGCCAGCGCGACGAACATGCCGCGCCATGAGCCGAGCCGCAGGAACTGCGCGCCGATCGTCGGCGCGAGGATGGGTGCCACGCCCACGACCAGCATGAGGCGCGCGATGACCTTGCCGATCTGGTAGCCCTCGAACGAGTCGCGCACGATCGCCATGGAGAGCACCATCCCGGCGGCCGCGGCGAGGCCCTGGACGAACCGCAGGCCGGTGAGCGCGGCGACGGACCCGGCGAACACGATGCCCGCGGACGCGGCGACGTACACCGCGAGGGACACGAGCAGGGGTGCGCGACGGCCGATCGCGTCGGAGACCGACCCGATGAGGAGCTGGCCGAGCGCGAGCCCCGCGAGGGTCGCGGTGAGCGTGAGCTGGACACGGGACTCGGTGGTGCCGAGCTCGTCGACGATGCGCGGGAAGGCGGAGAGGTAGAGGTCGATCGTCAGCGGACCGATCGCGGTGAGCGCGGAGAGCAGCAGGACGAGCCCCGCGCTGATGCGCCCGGGTCGGGCGGGAGCGGGGGGGCTCGTGGAAGGTCCGGTGCCCGGCTGGGCGGCGACGGGCGCGGTCGGCGCCGGGGTCGCGGGTGGGGTGGAGGCCATGACAGGGGCAACCGCGGGCGGGGCGCCACATGTTCCCGGACGCCGTACGCGATCGCATGCTGAGACGGCGGACGAGCGTCAGGCGCGGCCGGGCGCCTCGCGGGCGCGGTCGGCGGCGTCGGACCCGCCTGCGCGCCCGGCGGCCGCGAGCCCGCGCCGCGCACGGGCGTCCTCGGCGGCGTCGTCGAGCTCGACGGCGAGCGCGCGGGCCGCGTCGTGCAGGTCCGCCGCGCGGCGGGCGTCGCCCGCGGCGAGCACGGCCTCCCCGAGCGCGTTGAGCGCCTCCGTCTCGACGAGTCGTGCGCGGACGCGTCGCGCCAGCTCGACCGCAGCCTCGCCCGCCGCGACCGCCTCCGCGACGGAGCCCGCGGCGAGCAGCGCGGTCGCGAGGGCGCTGCGGGCCTCGGCCTCGGCGTCGGGGTCCCCGAGCGCGACGGCGGCCCGCACCGCGGCGCGCAGCTCCGTGACGCCGCCTCCGGTCTCGCCGGAGCCCGCGAGGAGCCGCCCCACGTGCACCCGGGCGCGCGTCGCGAGGCCCGCGTCGCCGAGCGACGTCGCGCTCGCGAGCGCGTCGCGGTGCTGCGCGAGCGCGCGGTCGACGCTGCCCTCGGCCTCGGAGAGGATCGCGGCGTTGCTCGACACGATGGCGACGTTGAGGACGTCGCCCACGCGACGCGACAGCGCGAGCGCCCGCTCGTAGCCGGCACGCGCGTCGTCGTGCCGCCCGAGGATCCGGTGCACGTCCGCGAGGTTCCCGACGGCGCGGCCTTCGCTGACCGGGTCGCCCGCGGTCCGCGCCCCGGCGGCGGCGTCGTGGTACGCGGTCTCCGCCTCGTCGAAGCGACCGAGCCGCTTGTACACGTTGCCGATGCGGTTGAGCGTCTGGCCGGGGCGTGGGTCGTCGCCGCGCTCGAGCGAGCGGACGAGCTGGGCGAGCGCCTCGTCGTACCGGCCGAGCCGTTCGAGCGCGCGCCCGAGGTCGCGCCCGGCCTGGGACCGCCCGGACGCCCGCCCGTGCTCGACCGCCGCCGTGTGCACCGCGACCGCGTCGTCCCAGTGCCCCGCCGAGTCGAGGTACGGCGCGAGCAGGGCGGAGAGGTCGGTCACCGGGTCGGCGAGCTCGTGCTCCGCGGCGAGCGTCGACGTCGCGACGAGCAGGTCCCGGTGGGCGTCGAGCCACGCGAGCGCGACGTCGGTCGTGCGCGCCGCCGCCGCGCCCCCCGACCCGGCCGAGTCGGATCCGGCCGCCCCTGGCCCGGTCGCGCCCGGCCCGGCCGTGCGCCCGGGGGCGTCGTGGTGGGGCGCCGCCGCATGCACGGCGGGCCGGGCGTCGTCGAGCAGCCGGGCGGCGAGCCGCCCGACGGCGGTGGCCCGCGCGGAGAACGGGTCGTCGGACCGGGCGAGGTCGGCGGCGAGCGTGCGGACGGCGTCGGGCACGACGACCTCGCCGCGCGGCCTGTGCGTGACGAGGTGCGCACGCCCCAGCGCGGCGAGCGCGTCGCGGCTCTCGCTCGTCGAGACGCCGAGGAGCACGGCGACCCAGGCGGCGTCGAGCGGCACCGGGACGAGGGCGAGGAGGCGCAGGGCGCGGGCGTGGTCGGCGGG
Organism: Cellulosimicrobium cellulans; assembly: GCF_024124905.1. Classification (GTDB taxonomy): domain Bacteria; phylum Actinomycetota; class Actinomycetes; order Actinomycetales; family Cellulomonadaceae; genus Cellulosimicrobium; species Cellulosimicrobium cellulans_G. Next base: position 506,999 of record NZ_JAMXST010000005.1, on the reverse strand, counting down.
AAGGTCGCGGTGCGCCGCGGCGAGCGCCGGGTGGAGGACCGGCCCGGGCAGGTCCTCCACGCGCCGGGCGTGGTCGGCGAGCGACCAGCCGGGCCGCGCACGGACGTCGTCGGCGGTGCGCACCAGCGCGGCGGGGAGGCCCCCGCACGCACGGACCAGCCGGGTCGAGGCCTCCGGCTCGGCGGCCACGCGGTCCGCGCCGACGACCGACCCGAGGAGCGCGATCGCGTCGTCCTCGCGGAGCGGGTCCAGGGTCGTGCCGACCGCGGCGGGCAGGTCGAGCACGCGGTGCGCCGTGGCCACGACGCGCGCCGTGGCCGGCAGGTGCGCGACGACGTCCGCGGCCTGGGCGGCGTCGGTCGCGTCGTCGAGGACGACGGTCGTGCGGCGCCCAGCGAGCGCGGCCGCGAGGGCCGCGGCGAGCGCGGGGAGATCGCGCGCCTGTGCGTCGGGCGGCGGCGCGCCGAGCGCCTGGAGCAGCGCGTCGAGCACGACGGCGGCCGACGGCGTCGCACCGCCCGGTTCCCCGTGGAGGTCGACCCGCACGACCACGTCCGCCGGGACCTCGCGCGCGACGGCGAGCGCGACGCTCGTCGTCCCCGTCCCGGCGAGACCCGTGACGGTCACGACGCGCGGCGCGGCGTTGCCGGGCGCGTCCTCGTCCGGTGGCTCCGCGAGCACCGCGACCAGCCGGGCGACCTCGCCGTCCCGGCCGACGAGCGGACGGTCGGGCGCGACCGGCCCTCGTCGCACGGTCGGCGCCGCGCCGTGCGGTCGGTCGGCGGCGCGCGGCCCGGTGCGCGCCGCCGCGTCCACGGCGGTGCCCTGCGCGGAGGCCGCCCGCGCGGCCGTCCGGTACGCCGCACGCCAGCCTGCGGGCCGTGCGTCGCCGAGGGCCTGCGCGACGTCGGCGAGGAGGTCGACGTCGAGCCGGGAGCGACCCTCCCGGAAGACGTCGTAGACGGTCACGCGGCCGGGTCGCGCCTCCGCGGCGGGCACGCCCCGCGCGGTGCGGAGCGCGCCGACGCGCCGCGCGATCTCCGTGTACGAGGGGTCGCCGGCCCAGGAGCGCAGCGCCCGTAGGCGGGTCGCGAGCTCGTCCACCGACCCGGCGCCCACGGGGGACGGCGGCGGGTCGAGGGGCACCGCGCCAGGCTAGCGACGGCCACCGACCGGCGCCCGACGTGACCGCGCCGCGGAGGTGCCGGGCGCGGACGGCGGCCGGGTGAAGAACGCGCCCGCGCCGTTCGGGATCGTTCGGGGCGCGTGCCCCGGGGACCGCCCGGCGGCCACGCTGCCCGGAGGCCGCGACGACCGCGGCGCGACGGACCGCGTCGGTGGCGCGGGGAGACGAAGGAGCGACGGTGGGCCTGTTCGACAAGCTCAAGGACATGTTCTCGGGGACCGCGGACCTGTACGCGAAGGAGGACGCTCCCGCGCTCACACCGGCGCAGCAGCGCGGGCTCGCGCTCGGCGCGGTCTACGCCGTCGAGGGCGTGCTGCCCATCAACGCGCTGACCGTGGAGGCGGACGCCCGCACGGCCGCGAAGCCGCTCGCGGCGGGGTGGGACGTGCGGGGCGCGGACGACGTCGAGCGCACGTACGAGTTCCTGCTCACCCAGGGACACCGCGGCTACTACGCGATCGCGATGCCCAAGGTCGAGGAGCTGTACTCGGGCCGGCTGAGCCGCCGCGACGCGAAGGGTGCGGCCGAGCAGCACGCCGCCCAGGCGCGGCAGGAGGCGACGGCGCGCGGGCTCGACCCCGAGCGCGCGGTCGCGTTCTACCAGGGCTGGAGCGCGTCGGCGCAGGTGGGCGGGCACGGCGAGCTCACCGACCCGCTGCCGCCGTCGATCGCGGCGTGGGACGCGGCGCGGGTGGTGCACGTCAGCCGCCTCGCGGTCGACGCCGGGTTCGTCTCGCCCGAGCGGGCGTGGGCGGCGATCGAGGAGGCCGTCGTGATGTCGCGCCCCGCGTACGCGTCGTGGGAGCAGTTCGGCGACGGGTTCCTCGCCGGGCGCGCGTTCTGGTCGGCGGGCAACCGCACCCCGATCGACCAGGACCTGCCCGACTTCAAGCGCGCGGTGCGACGACTCCTGGACACCGAGTCGTCTCCGTGGCGGACACTGTCGTACTGACGGTGCCGGCCCGCTGCCCGGCGACCGGGCAGCGGGCGGCGCGCTCGACGGCCCGGGACGCACGGGCCGGTCGGGCGGTCCGTGGAGCCGAAGGATCGAACGAGGGAGGGCGGACGGTGCACCGGTCGCCGTGGTGGTGGCGCGCAGGACTCCTGCTCGTCGTGGTCGGCGTCGGCGTGGCGGTCGTGGTCGCCGACGACGGTCTGCGCTCCGAGGTCCACGCCGCGTTGTCGAACCTCGCGCGGGCGCTGTTCTGACGGACGCCCCGCCCCGTCGAGCACGACGACACGCGCCGTCGAGCACGACCTTGTTGTCGCCAGGGGCGTCAGAACGACAGCGAGGTCGTGCTCGGCGCGGGGGTCACCCCTGGGCGTCGCGCCAGGCGACCCACTCCCGCACGAGCGACAGGTCGTAGTCCGGCCCGCTCGTGCCGACCGTGAACAGCGTCGCGCCCGCGGCGACGAGCGCGTCCGCGGACTCCGACGGCGGCCGGGAGACGCCGACCGAGCGCTCGACGAGCGCGGCGGTGTCGCGGCCGACGGCCTCGCCGTGCTCGTCGAGGATCGCGCTCTTGCGTGCGAGCGTGTCCGCGTCGCCGAACGAGTGCCACACGTCCGCGTGCTCCGCGACGACGCGCAGGGTCTTGCGCTCGCCGCCGCCACCGACGAGGACGGGGATGTCGCGCGTGGGCGCCGGGTTCGACGCCGCCCAGCGGGCCTTGATGCGCGGCAGCGCCGCGGCGAGGTCGGCGATGCGCCCGCCCGCGGTGCCGAACTCGTACCCGAACCGGTCGTAGTCCTTCTCGAACCAGCCCGCCCCGATCCCGAGGATCAGACGACCGCCGCTGATGTGGTCGACCGTCCGCGCCATGTCGGCCAGGAGGTCGGGGTTGCGGTAGCTGTTGCACGTGACGAGGGCGCCGATCTCGACGCGCGAGGTCTGCTCGGCCCACGCGCCGAGCATCGTCCAGCACTCGAAGTGCTTGCCGTCGGGGTCGCCGGTCAGGGGGAAGAAGTGGTCCCAGTTGAAGATGACGTCGACGCCGAGGTCGTCCGCGCGCAGCACGGCGTCGCGGACCTGGGCGTAGTCGGCGTGCTGCGGCTGGAGCTGGACGCCGATGCGGTACGGGTGCCGGGATGAGGTCATGCCGGGCAATCTACGTCCGGGTCGAGGACGACGACAGCCCGCGTCGAGCACGGGGTTGCTGTCGCCACGAGCGTCAGAACGACGGCAAGGTCGTGGTCGGCGGACCTAGGGTGGGCGCATGAAGCGACTGGTGGGCCTGATCGTGACGCTCGTGGTGATCGTGGCGGTCGCCGTCGTGGCGGACCGGGTCGCGGTCCGCGCCGCGGAGCGCGGCGCGGTGACGGCGTTCGAGGACCAGGCCGACGACGTGACCGGGGCGCAGCTCGACATCACGGGCTTCCCGTTCCTCACGCAGCTCGCGCGCGGCGAGCTGACGCACGTCACGGGCTCTGCGGACACCGCGTCGTTCGGGGGCTACGCGATCTCCGACCTGCAGGTCGAGGCCGAGGGCGTGAGCACGTCGGAACCGCACCGGATCGCGTCCGGGACGGCGTCGGGCGTCATCGCCGTGGAGTCGCTGCAGCAGATCGTCGCCGAGCAGACCGGCCTGGACGTGGGGCTCACCGCGGCCGACGACGTCCTGTCGCTCGCGTTCGACCTGCTGGGCGCGACGATCACGGTCGACGTGACGCCGCGCGTCTCCGGGCCGGCCGAGCTCGCGGTCGACGTCGTCGCGGTCCGCACGGGCCTCGGGACGGTGTCGGTCGACGACCTGCCGTCGGGGATCTCCCGCGCCCTGTCCGACCTGCGGGTCTCGCTCGACCTGCCCGACGGCGTCGCGCTCGACTCCGTGTCCGTCGTCGAGGGCGGGGTGCGCGTCGGGGTGACCGGGACCGACGTCGTTGCCGAGGACCTGGTGGCGTCGTGACCCGCGCGGCACGGGTGGCGCGGTGACCGAGGCGCCGGTCGACGAACGCCACGTGCGCGCGGCGCGCCTCGCCGCGCACCGCCTGCGGTCGCCCGACCTGCCCGACGTGCCGACCGCCGTCGGGCACCTGGTCGCGGTCCAGGGCCAGGAGTTCCACCCCGCGCTGTGGGGCCTCACGCGCCGGCTGCGGCCCGAGGCCCGGCCCGGGGCGGCCGGTGCCGCGGCGGTCTGCGACCGCGGGGAGGTGGTGCGCACGCACGTGCTGCGCCCCACCTGGCACCTCGTCCGCTCCGACGACGCCCGCTGGCTCGTCGAGCTCAGCGCACCTCGGGTGCACCAGGCCAACGGGACGATGTACCGGCAGGTCGGGACGGCGGGCCACGCCGCCGAGACCGACCTCGTCGTCGCGGCCGTGCAGGAGCGGCCCCGGACGCGCCGCGAGCTCGCGGGACTGCTCGCCGCCCACGGTCGCCCCCTCGAAGGCATCGCGCTCGGCTACGTGCTCATGCAGGCCGAGCTCGACCGGCAGCTCGTCAGCGGGCCGCTCGACGGCAAGCAGCAGACCTACGCCGCGTTCGACGATCGCGTCCCCGCGGGCTACGGGCCGCTCGGCGAGCGGTTCGACCGCGACGCCGCGCTCGTCGAGCTGCTGCGGCGGTCCCTCGCGAGCCGCGCGTACGCGACGGTCAAGGACGTCGCGCAGTGGTCGGGCTTCACGCTCACCGAGGTGCGGCACGGGCTCGACCTGCTCGGGGCGGAGGTCGTGGCCGTGCCCGGCGCGGGAGCGCTGGAGGGCACGACCCTGTGGCGGCTCGCCGACGCCGACCCTCGCGTGGTCGATCCCGGCCCGTTCGTGGGCGCCCTCGCGCCCGACGGCGACCCGGACCGCCCGGTCGTCGACCTGCTGCAGAGCTACGACGAGCTCTTCACGTCCTACGGCGAGACGCGCAGGCTCGTCGTGGCGGAGGGCGTCGACCTGGGCGACCGGCTCGGGTCGTTCATCCACGGGCTCGCGGTCGACGGGGTGGTGGTCGGGCGGTGGCGCTGGGTCGTCGGGACGCGCGACGTCGTCGTCGAGCCGCAGTGGCGCCGCACGCCCACACGCGCGGAGACGGCGGCGTTCGACGAGCAGGTCGCCGCCGTCTCGGCCCACTGGGGGCGAACCGCTGACACGGCCCGCCGCGGCCGGTAGGGTGCGGGCACCCGCAGAGCGGCGGGTCACGCAGGGGACAGGGGGAACGATGCGCGACACGGCGCGGGACGACAGGGCACGCCCGGACGGCACCGGGGACGACGGCGGACCGGGGCGGTCGACCCGCTGGCGGGCGCCGCTGGTCGGCGGGGCGCTCGTCGTCGCCGTGCTCGGGGTCGGGATCGCCGCGGCCCTGACCGGCCGCGCGGCGGGCACCGAGCCGAGCGACGCCGTCGGCGGTGCACCGGCCGCGGAGGCCCCCGGGGACGACCCGGCGCTCGCCGCGGAGACCCCCGCGCCAGCACCGGTCGAGACGAACGGGGTGCAGCAGTGCGGCGCCGTCACCGGTACCGCGGGCACGCCGGTCCAGGTCCGGGGCGACGACGGCGAGCCGGCCGAGCTCGGCGGTCTCGAGGGCTGGTGGAACAGCACGCCGGCGAGCGACGCCGGTGGGTGGCTCGACGTCGAGAAGTGGCCCCGTCAGGTGCTCGACCACCCCGCCACGGTCACGGTCGAGACGACGACCGGCACCGTCCTGGAGTCGTTCGACCGCCGGACCTGCACGGGCGTCGAGGACTGGACGGCGCCGGACCTGTCCGCGCTCCCGCCGTCGACCGTCGTCGTGCTCGACGCCGAGACGGGCGAGGTCCTGGCCGAGCACCCCGTGGAGCTCGTGACGCCCTGACCCCGCCCGGCTCAAGGACGGGGTGCGCCGGGGCGCGTGACGAGGTGGATCAGCACCGACGTCAGGACGATCACCCCGACGTACACCGCCATCGCGACGGGCGACGTCACGGCGAGGACCGTCAGCGCGACGTTCCCCACGAGGTGCAGCACGACCGCCGCCGGCACCCCGCCCCGCAGGCGCTCGCTGACCAGCCAGTACGCGCTCGAGAGCGGGATCATGGCGAGCAGGAACAGCGCCGCCTCGACGCTCACGAGACCGAGGGACGACTGCCACGTCCCGGTGAGGGCGAACAGCGGCAGGTGCCAGACCGCCCACACCGCGCCGAGCACGACCGACGTCGCGAGCGGCGACAGCCGACGCCGCAGGCGCGGCTGCGCGTAGCCGCGCCACCCGAACTCCTCCGACAGCGGCCCCGCGCACAGCGAGACGAGGGCGAACAGGAGCGGTCCGCCCGACCCGGCGACCGCCGCCGCCCCGGCCGACAGGTCCGCCGTCGGGCCGCCGAGGAACGGCACGACGAGCGCGGTCAGGACCGCGGGCGCGGCGCCGATCCCGACCGCGGCCGGGAGCCATCGGCCGGCCGCGCCCCAGCGCGCCGCGCGCGGGCTGCGGCGCCCCGCCGCGCGCAGCACGAGCGCCGCCAGCGTCGGGCCGAAGCCGCCGAGCGCGAAGAGCGCGAGCACGACGGGGTCGACGAGGTCGCCGCCGAGCAGCCAGGCGGCGCCCCACGACGCCCAGGACAGCCCGAACGCGAGCGCCCAGAACGCGGCGAGCCCGCCGCGGAGGGGCCGCTCGGGGCCGTCCGGGGACAGAGCGGAGCCGTCCGGGGACAGAGCGGAGCCGTCCGGGGACGAGGCGGGCGAGACGCGCCGGGACCGTGAGGCAGCGGGGAGAGGACGTGCGCTGGTCGTCATGTCTCGATCTCACCGCTTCGTCCCGTTCCGCGGACCCCGGGCCGCCCCCGACCGAAGGTGGGGACAACCCCCCCGGTCCGGCTCGCCGAGCACGGGCGTGCCCGTCGTCGAGCACGACCTGGAGGTCGTTCCGGGCCCCAGAACGACGCTCATGTCGTGTTCGGCGGGAAGGGGGTGGCAGGGTGGGGGCGTGACCGCGACGCCCGAACCCGCCCGGCCCGCGAACTGGGCGGGGAACCTCACCTATTCCTCGGCGGAGGTCGTGCACCCCGCGACGCCGGACGAGCTCGCCGACGTCGTGCGGCGCTCGCCGCGCGTCAAGGCGCTCGGGTCGCGGCACTCTTTCGGTGACGTCGCGGACACGACCGGCACTCACGTCGTGCTCGACCGGTTCGACGACGGCCGCCCGCCCGTCGTGGTCGACCCCGCCACGGGCGTGGCGTCGGTCGCCGCGGGGCTGCGGTACGGCGACGTGACCCGGCAGGTGCAGGCCGCGGGCCGGGCGCTCGCGAACCTCGCGTCGCTCCCGCACATCTCCGTCGCGGGCTCGGTCGCGACGGCGACCCACGGCTCGGGCGACCGCGTCGGCTCGCTCGCGAGCGCCGTCGTCGGGCTGGAGCTGGTGACGGGCGACGGCGTGCGTCGGACGCTGCGGCGCGGGGACCCGGACTTCGCCGGCGCGGTCGTCGCGCTCGGGGCGCTGGGCGTGGTGACCCGGGTGGAGCTCGAGACCGTCCCGACGTTCGACGTGCGCCAGGACGTGCACGTCAGGCTGCCGTGGGACGCGGTGACCGCGCACTACGACGAGCTCACGGCGTCGGCGTACTCGGTGAGCCTCTTCACGGACTGGGGGCCCGACGGCGTGCAGCAGGTCTGGCGCAAGTCGCGCCTCGCGCCGGGGGAGACCGGGACCGCGCGTGCGGAGCTCTTCGGGGCGACGCCCGCCGCGACGACGCTGCACCCCCTCCCCGGCGTCGATCCCGTGCACTGCACGCGCCAGCTCGGTGAGCCCGGCCCGTGGAACGAGCGGCTGCCGCACTTCCGGCTCGACTTCACGCCGAGCAACGGCGCCGAGCTGCAGTCGGAGTACCTCGTGCCGCGCGCCCGCGCGCAGGAGGCGTTCGCCGCGATGCGCGACCTCGGCCCGCGCGTGACCCCGCTGCTCCAGGTGGGGGAGATCCGCACGGTCGCGGCCGACGCGGAGCCGCTCTGGCTGAGCCCGTTCGACGCCCCGGCGGTCGGCGTCCACCTCACGTGGAAGCCCCTGCCCGACGACGTCGCGCGCGTCCTGCCCGACGTCGAGGCCGCGCTCCTCCCGCTGGGCGCGCGCCCGCACTGGGGCAAGCTCTCGCACGCGCTCGTCCACGACCCGGGCTCGGTCGCGACGCTCTACCCCCGCTTCGACGACTTCGGCAGCCTCGTCCAGCGCCACGACCCGGAGGGCCGCTTCCTCGGCGGCTACGTCGAGCGCCTCCTGACATCCTGACCCCCGCCCGCCCCCCTCCCGCCGTCGAGCACGACATGAGGGTCGCTATCGGGAGATTGACGACCCTCATGTCGTGCTCGGCGGGGTGGTTCGTCACGGTTCGGCGTCGATGTCCCCGCCGGTTTGGTGAGTGGAGCGGTGCGGCCTCACACTCGTGCGCAGGTGCTGCGCACCGCCGGGTCCTCTGTTCCCCGTACGTTCCTCGGTCCTCCGGGCCGGGTGCCGACGTAACACGACGGAGACGATCGGTGTCTACGCTGCCCCTGCCCGGCCCCCACCCGATCGGAGAACACCATGCGTACGACCCTGCGCAAGCTCCCCCTCGGCCTCGTCGCGCTCACCGCGACGAGCGCCCTCCTGCTCACCGCGTGCACCGACGCGTCCCAGACCGGGACGGACGGCAGCACCGCAGGATCCGACGAGACGTCGTCCGCGCCGTCGTTCGACCCCTCGACGATCGAGGTCGACGAGGCGGCCGCCGCGCTGCTGCCCGAGGACGTCGCGTCCGCGGGGACGCTCGTCGTCGCCTCGAACACGGAGTACGCGCCCGCCGAGTTCATCGACGCGGACGGCACGACCCCGATCGGGTTCGACATCGACGTCATCAAGGCCGTCGGCGCGACGCTCGGCCTCGACGTCGACGTCCAGTCGGCCGACTTCCCGGCGATCATCCCGGCGCTGGGCACCAAGTACGACGCCGGCATCTCCTCCTTCACGATCACGGAGGAGCGCATGCAGGAGGCCAACATGATCTCCTTCCTCAACGCGGGCTCCGCGTACGCGGTCGCGGCGGGCAACCCGGACGACATCGACCCGGCGAGCCTGTGCGGCCTGACCGTCGCCGTCCAGACCGGCACCATCCAGGACGAGGACATCGCCGTGCAGAGCCAGGCGTGCACCGACGCGGGCGAGGAGAAGATCGACATCCTCCAGTACGAGTCGCAGTCCGACGCCACGACGAACGTCGCGGGCGGCAAGGCGCAGGTCCTCTACGCCGACTCGCCGGTCATCGGCTACGCGGTCGAGCAGACCGGGGGCCAGCTCGAGCAGCTCGGCGACGTGTTCGACAGCGCGCCGCAGGGCGTCGTCGTCGCGAAGGACGACACCGAGCTCGCCGCCGCGATCCAGGCGGCGCTGCAGTCGCTCATGGACAGCGGCCAGCTCGTCGAGATCCTCGGGGCGTGGGGCAGCGGCGACGCCGCGCTCGACACCGCGGAGATCAACCCGTCCGTCGGCTGACGGCCCCCGTTCTGCTCTCAGCTCATCCCCAGCCCAGTCTCCGCCGTGTCGCGGGCGCCCGTGCGGCGCCCGCGACCGGCACACTGGACGCCTGCGCGGACGACGTCGTCCCCGCGGCCCGGCTCGTGCCCCGAGCCCCGACACCCCGAGGTGCACCATGACCGGTAGGACACCCGGCGGCGACGCCGCCGGCGCACCGGGCGACGACCCGGTCCCCGACCGCATCCACGCCCGACCCGTCCCGCGGCCCGGCCGGTGGATCTCCGCCGTCGTGCTGCTGGTCCTCGCCGCGATGGCCGCGAACGCCCTGCTGACGAACGAGAAGTTCCGCTGGGACGTCGTTTGGCTCTACTTCCGCGACGTGACGGTGGTGCGCGGCGTGGGCTGGACGCTCGTGCTGACGTTCTGCTCGATGGCGATCGCGATCGTGCTCGCCGTGCTGCTCGCGATCATGCGGCGGTCGGACAACCCCGTCATGAAGTCGGTGAGCTGGGGCTACATCTGGTTCTTCCGCGGCACCCCGATCTACACCCAGCTCGTCTTCTGGGGGCTGGTCTCGGTGCTCTACCCGCGCCTGAGCCTCGGCATCCCGTTCGGCCCCGAGTTCTTCGAGTTCCGCACGGCGGACCTGTTCACGGCGTTCGTGTGCGCGCTCATCGGGCTCTCGCTCAACGAGGCCGCGTACCTCGCCGAGATCGTGCGCGCGGGCCTCGGGTCCGTCGACCCGGGCCAGACCGAGGCCGCCAAGGCGCTCGGCATGAAGGACGGCAAGATCCTGCGGCGCATCGTGCTGCCGCAGGCCATGCGCGTCATCGTGCCCCCGACGGGCAACGAGACGATCTCCCTGCTCAAGACGACGTCGCTCGTGCTCGCCGTGCCGTTCACGCTCGACCTGCAGTACTCCACCAACGCCATCGGCAACCGGCTCTTCCTGCCGATCCCGCTGCTCATGGTCGCCGCGATCTGGTACCTGCTCATCACGAGCGTCCTCATGGTGGGCCAGCACTACATCGAGCGGTACTACGGCCGCGGGTTCGGCACGCAGACGGCGGCCCGACGCCGCGGGCGCGGGCCGGGAGGCGCGGGCGGCGGCCGCAGGAAGCCCAGCAAGCAGGACCTCATCGCCGCGTCCGGCACGACCAAGGACGACCCCTTCCTGGAGGTGACCCCGTGAGCGGGACGCACGACGCGGCATCCTCGGCGGCCGGCCGCGAGGCCGACCGGGCGCAGGCCGGCCCGAGCACGCCGATGGTGCAGGTCGAGGGCCTGCACAAGATGTTCGGCGACCTGCACGTGCTCCGGGGCGTGGACCTCGAGGTGCCGCGCGGCTCGGTGTGCGTCGTCCTGGGACCGTCGGGCTCGGGCAAGTCGACGCTCCTGCGCTGCGTCAACGAGCTCGAGGAGATCACGGGCGGGCGCGTCCGCGTCGACGGCGAGCTCATGGGCTACCGCGAGGTGACCAAGGACGGGCGAACCCGCCTGCACCGTCTGCACCCCAAGGTCGTGGCGCGCCAGCGCTCGCGGATCGGCATGGTGTTCCAGCGGTTCAACCTGTTCCCGCACATGACGGCGCTCGAGAACGTCGCGGAGGCGCCGGTGCAGGTGCACGGGCTCGCGAGGTCGGCGGCGCGCGCGCAGGCGACCGAGCTCCTGGCGCGGGTCGGTCTCGCCGACCGCGCCGACCACTACCCGGCGCAGCTCTCCGGCGGCCAGCAGCAGCGCGTGGCGATCGCGCGGGCGCTCGCGATGGAGCCCGAGCTCATGCTGTTCGACGAGCCGACGTCGGCGCTCGACCCCGAGCTCGTCGGCGAGGTGCTCGCCGTCATGCGCGACCTCGCGCGGTCCGGCATGACGATGATGGTCGTGACGCACGAGATCGGGTTCGCGCGCGAGGTCGCGGACACCGTCGTCTTCATGGACGAGGGCGTCATCGTCGAGCAGGGGACGCCCGAGCAGGTGCTCGGCGACCCGCAGCACGAGCGCACGCGGTCCTTCCTCGCGCACGTCCTGTAGGGGGCGTTCGCCCGAGGGGTGCCGGCCGCTGCCGCGAGATCGGCCCGAGCGTCCGAGATCGACCCTCGGTGGGTCGACGTGGTGACGTGGGGGTCGATCTCGCGTGCTCGGCTCAGCCCGCGCGACGGCGGCGCGGGAGCGCGGGGGCGTCGTGCGACGCGAGGAGCCGGGGGGAGAGGCCGGTGGGGCGCGCGACGGTGACCATCTCCCCGCTGAGCGCTCGGCCCAGGTGCACGAGCGGCAGCATGTTCTCGTGCTCGACCACGAGCGCGTCGTAGATCGGGGTCTCGCTGTCCTGGGCGTGGGCGAGGGTGTGGGAGGGAGATCGCGTCAGCACGCCTCCCACCTTCGGTGAACCTCGTGCGTTCCGCGACCGGAAGCGGTGACGTGTCCGTGAGGCGTTCGTGGAGACCTTCGTGGAGGACCGGCCACGGTGGGCCACCGGTGGCGGGACGTGGGGCGGCGCAGTTCAATGCTCCTGACGCGAGCCCGTCGCCGCGTCCGGGTCGTCCCCGGGAGGACCGCATGAGCCTCGCTCCGATCGTCCACGAGCTCCGCCTCGCGTGCCCCGTCGAGGTCGCGTTCGACACGTACGCCGACCGGATCGCGGAGTGGTGGCCGCCCGGGTTCACCGACGACGCCGGGACGTTCTCCGGGCTCGTCGTCGAGCCCGTCGTCGGCGGTCGCGTGGTCGCGTCCCACGGCGCCGACGAGCAGGTGTGGGGGCGCGTCACGCTCTGGGAACGGGCGGACCGCCTCGCGCACACGTTCACCCCGGGCCAGCCGCCCGGCCGGGCGTCGCTCGTCCGGCTCGACCTGCGGCCGAGCGCGAACGGGACCGCCGTGCGGTTCGAGCACGGCGGCTGGGCGCCCGGCAGCGAGCGGGTGCGGTCGCGCTTCACCGGGTGGCCGCGCATCCTCAGCCGCTACGCGCGCCTCGCCGAGCACCCCGACCCGGAGAAGTGAGCCCCGGGCTGGCGGGGGCCACCGCGCTCTCACCAGCCCCAGTCGCCCCAGTCCCACCCGCCGTCGTCGCCGTTGCCGTTGTTCCCGTTCCCGTTCCCGTTCCCGTTCCCGTTCCCGTTCCCGTTGCCGGGCGGGTCCTGCTGCTCGTCACGCTCGTCCTGCTGCTTCTGCCGGTCGTCGAGCTCCTGCGACCGCTTCGTCGCGTCCTCCTCCGCCTTCGCGACGGCCTCCTCGCGCTCCGTGAGCTGGGTCGTCGCCGCGTCGAGCTCGGCGCGCTGCGCCTCCAGGTCGGCCCGCTCCGACTCGAGCTGCTCGCGCTCGGCCGCGACCTCGCTCTGGACGCGCTGCGCCTCGGCCTTCTCGCGCTGCGCCTCGCCCTGCGCGGAGAGCGTCAGGCCGATGCCGACCAGCAGGCCGAGGGCGACGCCCGCGAGCCCGACGGCGGTCGGCACGAGCCACCGGCGGCCGCGGTCGGGGGCGGCGTCCTCGTCGTCGTCGGCGCCGGGGAGCGCGAGCGGACCGACGCCCGTGGTGGCCCGCGGTGCCGGGTTCGCCGTCGTGCGCACGGGTGGTGCGGCGGGGCCGGTGGGGGTCGGGCCGACGGGGACGACGCCGGAGCGCGCGGCCCCGGCCGAGACCGTCGGTGCGCCGGTGGTCGTCGGGCGGGCGGCCGGGTCGTCGAGCAGCGCGCCGAGCGCCGGGAGGATCATCGTCGAGCCGACGACCGGGTGGTCGTCGACGGCGGACGCCCCGACCGGGTCGAGCGTCGCCACGCGCGTCGCGTCGGCCCCGGGGTCCGCGGGGTGCGCGCCGACCGCCCCGGTCGTGCCGACCGCCGGCGTCGCGCCGGACGAGCGCTCGCGCAGCGACCGGCGCGTCGGCGTCCCGCCCCCCGAGGGCACGGGTGCAGGGTGCGACGCGCCCGCGGGCAGGGGCTCGGTCGTGCGGAGCACCGGCGCGTCCGGGAGGGGCACGGGGACCGGGGACCCCGAGGTCGTGGCGTCCTCCCAGAACACCCAGCCCGGGGGCGGGGCCGGCCAGGACGGGTCCGGGTGCCAGTCGGTCGTGGGGGTGAAGCCCTCGGGGACGGGCCACCCCGGGGGCGGCACGAACCGCACGGCCATGGGGTCCTCCTTCGGTAGCGTCCGGTGCACGGTCGACGGGGACGCGGGGTCTCGACGGGGCTCCGGCTTCGACGGGAACAGTAGGGGAGTCGTGGCCCCGGGCACGAATCGCACCGACCGTGGGCCGGGGGGCCCCCGCACGGGCCACGGACCGGTCGCGGACCGGAGCAGAGGTCGCGGCACCCCGGCGGGCGCCTCGGGCGTGCGGCGGGGACCGCCGCGTCGCGACGTGGGTGGCCGCTGGTAGAACGGACGCAGACCGGCGAGGCGGCCCAGCCCCCGCCCCGGCGGCGATCGTCCCCCGACCCGGAGGTGTGCGTGTTCCTCGTCGACGAGCCGGCGCTGCGGACCGTCGCGGCCGACCCCGGCCGGACCGCCACGAGCGGCGCGCCCGCGCGCGATCGCGTCCTCGTGCACTCGGCGAGCGACCTCGTCGTCGCCGCCGACTGCGAGTACCGGCTCCTGTGCCGGCTCGACGAGCAGCTCGGCCGTGCCCCGCGACCCGACGACGCGGAGGACGCGATGCTCGCGCGCACGGCGGCGCTCGGGGCGCGGCACGAGCACGAGGTCCTCGCGCGCTACGAGGCCGAGCACGGAGCGTTCGACCCGACGACGGGACGCGGCGTGGTGCGCCTCGAGCCGCCGCGCGGGGTCTCCTGGGACGAGCTCGTGGCGGCGCAGGCGCGCACGCTCGCCGCGCTCGAGGCCGGCGCCGACGTCGTGCACCAGGCGACGTTCTTCGACGGCTCCTTCCACGGGCGCGCCGACTTCCTCGTCCGGACCGGCACCGACGACGCGGGGGCGGCCCGCTACGCCGTCGTCGACACCAAGCTCGCGCGGCGCGCCAAGGTCCCCGCGCTGCTCCAGCTCGCCGCGTACGGCGACCAGCTCCAGGCCGCGGGCGTGCCTGTCGACCCCGACGTCTCGCTCGTGCTCGGCACGCGCGAGCGCACGTCGCACCGCCTCGCCGACCTCCTGCCCGTGTTCCGGGACCGCCGGGACCGTCTCGTCCGGCTCACCGCCGAGCACGTCGCGCGCGACGGCCGCGCACCCTGGGACGACCCTGCCGTCCGGGCGTGCGGGCGCTGCGCCGACTGCCGGGCGCAGATCGAGTCGCACCGCGACGTGCTGCTCGTGGGCGGGGTGTACGAGTCGCAGCGCGCACGGCTGCACGCGGCGGGGATCCGCACGATCGACGAGCTCGCCGCCGCGACCGACGAGACGCCGGTCCCCGAGGGCATGAGCCGGTCCACGTTCGCGACGGTGCGGCGCCAGGCCGCCCTCCAGCTCGGCACGGGGCCGTCCGACGGCACCGTCGTGTGGGCCGACGCGTCGGGGCCGCACGAGCTCTCGTGGCGCATCGACGACCCGGCGCCCGTGCTGGCGCTGCCCGCGCCGAGCCCCGGCGACGTCTTCTTCGACTTCGAGGGCGACCCGCTGTGGACGGACGAGGGCGGCACGAGCTGGGGCCTCGACTACCTGTTCGGCTGGGTCGAGCGTCCGGCCGCGCCCGAGGACCGGCCCGTCTTCCACGCGCTCTGGGCGCACGACCTCGCGGCGGAGCGCGACGCCCTCGTCGCGTTCGTCGACCACGTCAACGCGCGCCGCCGCACGTACCCGGACCTGCACGTCTACCACTACGCCGACTACGAGCGCGCGCACCTGCTCGCCATCGCCGCGCGGCACGGCGTGTACGAGGAGGAGGTCGACGACCTCCTGCGCGACGGCGTCCTCGTCGACCTGTACGCCGTCGTGCGCCAGGCGCTGCGCGTCTCCGACAAGTCCCGGTCGATCAAGAAGCTCGAGCCGCTCTACATGGGCGACGAGCTGCGCACCGGCGACGTGACCACCGCCGCGGCGTCGGTCGTCGCGTACGCGGAGTACACCGCCCTGCGTGAGGCCGGCCGCGACGACGAGGCGGACGAGCTGCTCCGCGGGATCGCGGACTACAACCGGTACGACTGCGTGTCGACGCTGCGCCTGGCGGACTGGTTGCGGCACGCCGTTCTCACCTCCGAGGTGGTTGCCTCGGGTGCGGGGTCGGGGGAGACGCGCGCCGTCTACCATCCGCATCCTCGTCCCTCGGATGCTCCCGCCAGGCCCGCCACGACGGCGCGCGTCTTCCCCGACCCCGCCCTGTCCGTCACCTCTCCCGGGGGCGAGATCGCGCCCGACAGGCGGGGTGGGGATCTGGCGGACGTCGAGCCGCGGGAGCGGGCGTCCGCGGTGGTGCTGGAGGAGGAGATCCGGGAGGTCGTGGGGGAGGACCGGGCCCGGCGGGGCGCCGACGAGCGGGCGCTCGCGCTGTACGGCGCGGCGGCAGGGTACTTCCGGCGCGAGGCGAAGCCGTTCTGGCACGAGCACTACTCCCGGCTCTCGCTCCCGGTGGACGAGTGGCTGGGGAGGCGCAACGCGTTCCTCGTCGAGGAGGCGGAGGTCGTCTCGGGCTGGGAGGTCGAGCCGGGGCGCCGGACGTGGTCGCGGCGCCTGGCGCTCGTGGGCAGGCTCCCCGAGGGCAGCGACCTGCGCGTCGGCGTCGCGCCGTACGTGCTCTACGACCCACCGCTGCCGCCGTGCGCCAAGACCGCCGCCGACGGCGTGCGCGGCTGGCTCACAGGCGCGTCGATCGTGGACGCGATGCGTCGCGCGACGGCCGCGGGCGACCGGGACGTGCTGGTCGTGCGCGAGCAGCTCCCGACAGGTGCCGAGCCGTTCGACGCGACCCCCGTCGCGCTCACCCCGTCGCCCGGCCCGAGCGCGAAGCGGCTCGAGGCGGCGGCGGAGGCCGCCGCCCGCACGGCGCTCCGGACGTGGCGGACGACGGGGACGCTCCCGCTCGACGCCGCGACCGACGTGCTCCTGCGGCGACGTCCACGGCTCGTGTCGGCGCCCGCCGCCCCCGCGGACGGTCTTCGTGCTCCGGAGGGCAGCGACGGCGCGCGCCTCCCGAAGGATGCGGACGGTGTGGTCGCGCCCGGGCTCCCGTCGGTCGTGGACGGCGACGTCGTCGCGGCGGTCACGGCCGCCGTCGAACGTCTCGACGACTCGTACCTCGCGGTCCAGGGCCCGCCCGGGACGGGCAAGACCTACGTCGGGTCGCGCGTCGTCGCACGGCTCGTCGCGCGAGGCTGGCGGGTCGGCGTCGTCGCACAGTCGCACGCCGTCGTCGAGAACATGCTGCGGGCGGTCGTGCTCGGGGCGGGCGTCCCGCGCGAGGTCGTCGCGAAGAAGATCGCGGCGGACGGGCCGTCGACGCGCGCCGTGTACGACGAGCTCGACGGCGCCCACCTCGCGGCGTTCGCGACGCAGCCGGGACCGCGCGTCGTCGGCGGGACCGCCTGGGACTTCGCGGCGGACCGGCTCCCCGCCGGCACGCTCGACCTGCTCGTCGTCGACGAGGCAGGTCAGCTCTCGCTCGCGACCACGGTCGCGGTGGCGCGCGCCGCGCGTCGGCTCCTCCTCCTGGGCGACCCGCAGCAGCTCCCGCAGGTGAGCCAGGGCCGGCACCCCGAGCCCGTCGACCGGTCCGCGCTCGGCTGGTTGGCCGACGGCCACGGCGTGCTGCCCCCGGGGCGCGGCTACTTCCTGCCGACGACCTGGCGCATGCACCCGCGCCTCGCGCAGGCCGTCTCGACCCTCGCGTACGAGGACCGTCTCCACGCGCACCCGTGCACCGCGGCCCGCGACCTCGACGGCGTCCCGCCCGGGATCGAGCAGGTGCTCGTGGAGCACGCGGGGAACTCGGTGCGCTCGCCCGAGGAGGCGGCCGAGGTCGTCCGGCAGGTGGAGCGGGTCCTCGGGCGGACGTGGACGACGACGGTCGACGGGGTCGAGGAGCGACGCCCGCTCGGGCAGGGGGACGTCCTGGTCGTCGCGGCCTACAACGCGCAGGTGTGGGCCGTGCGGGGCGCGCTGGAGGCGGCGGGGTACCCGGACGTCCAGGTGGGCACGGTCGACCGGTTCCAGGGCAAGGAGGCGCCGGTCGTCGTCGTGACGCTCGCTGCCTCCTCGGGCCGCGACGCCTCGCGCGGGCTCGGGTTCCTGCTGTCGCGGCACCGCGTCAACGTCGCGGTCTCGCGTGCGCAGTGGCGCGCCGTCGTCGTGCGGTCGCCCGGGCTCACCGACGCGCTGCCGCACTCACCGCGGGGCGTGGAAGAGCTCGGCGCGTTCCTGGGGCTGACCGGCTCCGCGCCTCTGGGCTGACCCGCCGTCGACCTGCCCCGCGCACCGGGGTGGGCCGACGGCGGCGCCGACACGGGTCCGGCCCCGGCATCGCGGGGGTCCCGGCCCCGGCATCGCGGGGGTCCCGGCCCCGGCATCGCGGGGGTTCCGGACCCGGCATCGCGGGGGTTCCGGCCCCGGCATCGCGGGGTCCCGGACCCGGTGTCACGGGGCGGAGCCTGCCGCGCGGGTCGGTCAGAACTCCCCGAAGCCGCCGAAGTCGTCGAAGCCGCCGCCGAAGTCGCCGCCGACGTCACCTCCACCGTCGTCGAGCCCGCCGCCCGCGGGGTCCCCGCCCGAGGCCTCGACGGCTCCGCCGTCGCCGCCCTCGCCCGCGCTGGGGTCCTCGGCGCCCTGCTCGGCCGCCGCGTCCTCCGCGACGGGCTGCGTCGGGTCGGCGAACGCGGGCCCGAAGAGGGCGTTCGCGACCGCCGAGCCGATGACGACGCCCGCGATCGTGCCGAGCAGGCTCGAGCCGACCATGGCGCCGAAGCCGGGTGCGCCCTGGCCACGGCCCGCGAACGTGCGCTCCAGGGTGCCGGGCTGGCGCATCTCGGCGCGCGTCGCCATCCGGGCGAGGTCCTGCGGCGCGTCGGACGTCGCGCGCTCCGACGCCGGCACCTGCTCACCGAGCTCGGCGAGGACCTGCCGCCGCTGCTCGGGCGTCAGACGCGCGAACGCCTCAGCGTGCGCCTGCTCGACCTGGTCCGGCGGCGCGGTGCGGAGCAGGTACCGGTAGCGGTCGATGGCGACCTGGTCGGGGGTGCGGGGTGCGGCCGCCCCGGGGCGCGCGTCCTGCGGGGCGCTCCCGTACGCAGGCTGGCCGGAGTACTGGGGCGGGTACTGCGTCGGGTGCTGCGCCGGTGAGCCGTAGGGGCCCGCCTGCGGGGCGCCGTGCGGGTCGCGCGGCTCGCGGCCGAGGAGCCGGTCCAGGAATCCCATGGGTCGTCCTCCGGGTGGGATGGCGCGGCGCCGTGCGCTCGCGCGGTGTCGTGGCCGGTGCGGCTCACTCCCGGACCAACGCGAAGCTGCGCCCCACGGTTCCGCCGGCCGCCGAACCCGGGGACGGGCGCCATCCGCGCCCTCCCGTACACCGCGACCCCGGGTTCGCGGGGGCGCGCTCTCCGCCGAGCCCGGGGTGACGCGTCATGTCGACCGTCGCGTGACCCGCAGCCACGGGTTCGGCACCTCGTCCGACGGACGGACGGGCCCGGACGCACGAGTGCCCCCGACCGGAGGGGTCGGGGGCACTCGGTGAACGATCGGTCGGCGCGACCCGTGAGGGTCGTCACCGGGGAGATCGGATCAGATCGCGCGGATGTTCTCCGCCTGCGGGCCCTTGGGGCCCTGCGTCACGTCGAACTCGACGCGCTGGTTCTCCTCCAGCGTGCGGAAGCCCTGCGACTGGATCGCGGAGTAGTGCGCGAACACGTCGGCCGAGCCGTCCTCGGGGGCGATGAAGCCGTAGCCCTTCTCGCTGTTGAACCACTTCACGGTTCCGGTAGCCATTGTTACTCCTTCAAGAGTGTGGAAACACCCCCCGCGGGCGCAGGGGAGTACATCACGGTGTTCGTCGTCAACTCTTGGGTAACAAGGTCCGCCGGGCGCCCGCCGGGTGGCGGTCACATCGACGCGAGGACAAGCGAGGCACTGCAATCTCGGGGTCAACCGTACAGGGTATGCCCCTTCTTGGCCATGGCTCGTCGCGCGGGTGTCGCGACGGCCGCACGAGGTCTTGACGCCGCAGGTCACGCCCCGAGCGCGGTCAGCTCCACCACGGGCACGACCCGCCGCCAGTCCGCCTCCCCCCGCTCGGCGGCGAGCGGTTCGGCCCACTCGAGGAGCACCGGCTCCAGCACGGCCCAGCCCCGCGCGTACCGGGCGGCGTACGCGCGCAGGAGGCGGGCGCCGTCGTCGGGCGGGAGGGTGCGGGCGGTGCTCCGCACGTGCCGACGTCGCCCCACCCACACGAGCACGCGCGGGTCCGCGACGACGTTGCGGTACCACTGCGAACGCGGCCCCAGCCCGGCGACGACGACCCACGACCCCGGCGCCGGTCGGTCGGTCACCTCGAGGACGACGTACCGGGCCTCGCCCGTGGACCGGCCGCGGTGCCCGAGCAGCAGGAGCCGTCCGCCGGCGAGGAAGCCGAGGCCGGAGCGGAAGAGAACGATCGGGGCCCGGACGAACCAGCGGGTGTGCAGGAGGCGCGACGCGAGGGTCATCGCTCCACCGTAGAGGGACGCCGAAAACGGCACATCCGTACCGTCCACGGAACGAAACGAGACCCTTACGTTACGAGTCGGTAACAACTCCCTGCGTCCCACGAAATCCGATCCGCCTACGTTCGCGTCACCCAGGAACGCGGAGGCGCCACCTCCCGCGGATTCGTGGGTCCGGAGCCCTCCGAGATGCCGCGGAGGGCTCCGGGCGACACGTCCGCGGGCCGGTTTCGTCCCCGGGTGACCTGTGTCACTATTCAGCACGCAATTCAGTGTTGAATTCAGCGATCGACCGCGGAGAGAAGCGGCGTGGCCGCCCTCCGCGGGGATCAGGACCACGGAGGTTGGCATGCATCGCACAGCACGACGGGCGAGCGGGGGTGCTGCTCTGCTCCTCGCGGCCACTCTCGTCCTCACCGCCTGCGGTCCCCAGTCCCAGGGCGGCGGAGACGACGAGACGACCGGGACGTCGACCGAGACCGACGACGGTGGCTCGGCCGACCTGAGCATCGTCCCGTCGGTCCAGATCGACATCGACGGCGCCGAGGTCGAGGCGACCGCGGCCGGCAACCCGGCCGACCCGGCCGGCGACGGCAGCGCCGAGTGCGCCGAGGGCACGTCGATCGCGATGGCGGGCGCCCTCACGGGTCCGAACGCCGCGCTCGGCCTCAACATCCTGTACGGGGCGAAGGTCGCGGTGGACGCGTTCAACGCGGCGAACCCCGGGTGCCAGGTGACCATCAAGGAGTTCGACACCGAGGGCGACCCGCAGAAGGCCACCCAGGTCGCGCCGCAGATCGTCGGCGACACCTCCGTGCTCGGCCTGCTCGGCCCGGCGTTCTCGGGCGAGACCGCCGCGACGGGCGACGTCTTCAACCAGGCGGGCCTGCTCTCGCTCACGGCGTCGGCCACGAACCCCGACCTGACGACGAACGGCTGGACGAACTTCTTCCGCGGCCTCGCCAACGACGCCGTCCAGGGGCCGTCGGTCGCCAAGTACCTCGTCAACACGAAGGAGTTCGGCAGCGTCTGCGTCGTCTCCGACAACTCGGACTACGGCATCGGCCTCGCCCAGCAGATCACCGAGGGCCTGGGCGACGCCGCGAACGAGGACTGCGCCGCCGAGGTCAAGACGGGTGACAAGGACTTCTCCGCGGCCGTCCAGATCATCTCGGGCGCGGACGCCGACGCGGTCTTCTACGCCGGCTACTACGCGGAGGCGGCGCCGTTCGTGCAGCAGCTGCGCGACGGCGGCGTCGAGATCCCGTTCGTCTCGGCGGACGGCACGAACGACCCGCAGTTCGTCTCGCAGGCGGGCGCGTCCTCGAAGGGCGCGATCCTCTCCTGCCCGTGCGGCCCCGCCCCGGAGGACTTCGCGGCGACGTACGAGGAGACGAACGGCCAGGCGCCGGGCGTGTACTCGGTCGAGGGCTACGACCTCGCGACGATCATGCTCACGGGCATCGCGTCCGGGGTGACGGACCGCGCCGGCCTGATCGACTACGTGGCGAACTACTCCGGTGAGGGCCTGGCCCGCACCTACGAGTGGGACGACACGGGCGAGCTCGCCTCCGCGCTCATCTGGATCTACGAGGTCCAGTAGTCCGACGACGACGGGCGCCCTGCCCCGGCGCCCCCGCACCGCGCGGGGGACGCCGGGCGGGGCGCCCGTCGTGGACCACGACCTCGTACACCAGAGAAAGAATCAGGGAGCGTCATGCCCGCTCTTGCTGACGCGCTGATGCACAGCGCGACCGCCGGTCCCCTCGTCCACCAGTCCCTCATCGACTTCAACATCGCGGGCCTCGCCCGGAACTTCTGGGGCCTCACCATCGAGGGCCTCACGTACGGCGCCATCTACGCGCTCGTGGCCGTCGGCTACACGCTCGTCTACGGCGTCCTGCGGCTCATCAACTTCGCCCACTCCGAGGTCTTCATGCTCGGCATGTTCGGGCAGTACGCGACCCTCATGCTCCTCGGCTTCGCCCCGAGCGGGAACGCGTACGACAAGGGCATCGCCCTCACCGTCCTCTACCTCGGCATCGCGATGCTCGGCGGGATGCTCGTCGCGGGCGGCGCCGCCGTCGGGCTGGAACGCGTGGCGTACCGGCCGCTGCGCCGACGCGGCGCGCCGGCGCTCGTGTTCCTCATCACCGCGATCGGGATGTCGTTCATCATCCAGGAGTTCGTGCACTTCGTGCTGCCGAAGCTCACGGGCGGCACGCTGGGCGGCGTCAACGCGCAGCAGCCGATCCGTCTCGTGCAGCCCGAGGTGCAGTTCACGATCGGCGGCGCGCCGGTCACGAACATCACGCTCGTCATCATCCTGTCGGCGCTCGTCCTCGCGCTCGCGACGGACATGTTCATCAACCGGACCAAGTTCGGCCGCGGCATCCGCGCCGTCGCCCAGGACCCGGTGACCGCGACCCTCATGGGCGTCTCGCGCGAGCGCGTCATCATGCTGACGTTCCTCATCGGCGGCATCCTGGCCGGTGCGGCGGCGCTCCTGTACACGCTGCGCGTGCCGAACGGGATCATCTACTCCGGCGGCTTCATCCTCGGCATCAAGGCGTTCTGCGCCGCGGTGCTCGGCGGCATCGGCAACCTGCGCGGCGCGCTGCTCGGCGGTCTGCTGCTCGGCGTCATGGAGAACTACGGGCAGGTCGTGTTCGGGACGGAGTGGCGCGACGTCGTCGCGTTCGTGCTCCTCATCGTCGTCCTCATGTTCCGCCCGACGGGCATCCTCGGCGAGTCGCTGGGGAGGGCCCGCGCATGAGCACCTCGACCCCCGCACCCCAGGCGCCCGAGGGCCGCCCCACGTCCATGCCTCCCGTGGGCCGGGTCGCGACCAAGGACCGCCCGCACGGCGGCGTCGGCGACCGGTTCCGGCTGTGGTGGGACGCCCAGGCGCGGCCCACCCAGTGGCTGATCGGCGTGCCGTTCGTGATCTTCATGGCGCTCGTGCCGGTCCTCAACATCCCGGTGCTCACCACGGTGGGCACCAACTTCGGCGGCGTGATGGCGCAGTTCGGCATGATCGCCCTCATCGCCATCGGCCTCAACGTCGTGGTGGGCCAGGCCGGCCTGCTCGACCTCGGGTACGTCGGCTTCTACGCCATCGGCGCGTACACGGTCGCGATCCTCACGAGCCCGGACAGCCCGTGGAACCAGACCGACGAGTGGCTGTCGAGCGACTGGGCGTGGCTCGCCGCGCTGCCGGTCGCCGTCGCGATCACGTCGTTGTCCGGCCTGATCCTCGGCTCGCCCACGCTGCGCCTGCGCGGCGACTACCTCGCCATCGTCACGCTCGGGTTCGGCGAGATCGTCCGTCTCCTCGCGGACAACCTCGACGAGCTCACGGGCGGCGGCCAGGGCCTGCGCGGCGTGGCCTACCCGCGCGTCGGGGTCACGGAGGAGCTGCCCAACGGCGTCTTCTCCGCGGGCAACGCCGCGGGCACGCTCAACTCGGGCGTGTGGTGGTACTGGCTCAGCCTCGTGTTCATCGTCATCTCGCTCCTCCTCGTGGGGAACCTGGAGCGCTCGCGCGTCGGGCGCGCCTGGGTCGCGATCCGCGAGGACGAGGACGCGGCGGAGATCATGGGCGTCCCGACCTTCCGCTTCAAGCTGTGGGCGTTCGTCATCGGCGCGTCGATCGGCGGCGTCGCGGGCGCGCTCTACGCGGGCCAGGTGCAGTTCGTCATCCCGACGAACTTCAACGTCATCAACTCCGTGCTCTTCCTCTGCGCGGTCGTGCTCGGCGGGCAGGGCAACAAGCTCGGGGTGATCCTCGGCGCGTTCATCATCGTGTACCTGCCGAACTTCTTCCTCGGCCGGACCGAGCTCTTCGGCATCCCGATCAACGGCAACGAGATCGCGAGCTACCGGTACCTGTTCTTCGGGATCGCGCTGGTCGTGCTCATGATCTTCCGTCCACAGGGCCTGATCCCCGTCCGGCAGAAGCTGCTCGCCTACGGGCGCGAGCTCTACGTGGCCGCGCGCCGCACGGCGCAGGCCGCCACGCGGTCGGGGTCCGACGACGGTACGCGGCCGGGCTCCCCGGCCGTCGCCACGGCGTCGGGCGCGTCGGCCACGACGAGCGGCTCCCGCACGACGGCGGCCGGGAACGGCACGGGAGAGAGCACGACGGACGGGGAGGAGACCCGATGAGCACCCACGACCCCGGCGGTATCGGTGCGGGCGGCGAGCACGGCGACGAGCACCTCGCGTCGTCGGGCCGCGCCGACTCCTCGCGCGCCGACCTCTACATGCCGGGCGCCGTCCTGGAGGAGCCCGCGATCGTCGACGTCGCCGAGGTGCGGCCCGAGCTCGCGAACCCCGACCTCGTCGACGCGATGGTCGCGCCGGACCGCACGGTCCACGCGAAGGTCGGCGAGCCGCTGCTGCAGATGCAGAACGTCACCGTGCAGTTCGGCGGCCTCGTCGCGCTGAACGACGTGACGTTCGACATCCGCCGCGGCGAGATCCTGGGCCTCATCGGGCCGAACGGCGCGGGCAAGACGACGGCGTTCAACGCGATGACCGGCGTCTACCGGCCCACGCAGGGGCAGGTCGTGTTCGACGGCTCCCCGGTCGGCAAGCTCAAGCGCTACCGGATCACGCAGCGCGGCATCGCCCGCACGTTCCAGAACATCCGTCTCTTCAACGAGATGACGGCGCTCGAGAACGTCGTCGTCGGGTCGGACGCGCGGCACCGCACCTCGGTCCCGGGCGCGCTGTTCCGCACCCCGCGCCACCGGCGCGAGGAGCGGGACGCGATCGACCGGGCGCTCGCGCTGCTCGAGTTCGTGGGCGTGGGCGGACGAGCGACGGAGAAGGCGCGCAACCTCTCCTACGGCGACCAGCGCCGTCTGGAGATCGCGCGCGCCCTGGCGACGGAGCCGAAGCTCCTGTGCCTCGACGAGCCCGCGGCGGGCTTCAACCCGGCGGAGAAGGAGTCCCTCATGGACCTCATCCGCCACATCCGCGACGACGGCTACACGGTCCTGCTCATCGAGCACGACATGCGCCTCGTCCGCGGGGTGACGGACCGGATCGTCGTGCTCGAGTTCGGGCGCGTCATCGCGGACGGCACGCCCGACGAGGTCACGAGCGACCCCAAGGTCATCGCGGCGTACCTGGGCGTGCCGGACTCCGAGCTGACCGCTGACGAGGGGGGCACGGGCCCGGACCGTGCCGCCGGGCCGACGACCGAAGGAGGCAGCGGCGATGCCACTGCTTGAGCTGCAGGACATGACGGTCGCCTACGGGCGCATCGAGGCGGTGCGGGGCATCTCGATCACCGTCGAGGAGGGCGAGCTCGTCACCCTCATCGGGGCGAACGGCGCCGGGAAGACGACGACGATGCGCGCGATCTCGGGCATCCGCCCGGTCTCGCGGGGCAAGGTCCTCTTCGACGGCAAGGACATCACCAGGATGAAGGCCCACCTGCGGGTGCTGGAAGGCATCGTGCAGGCGCCCGAGGGCCGCGGGATCTTCCCCGGCATGACCGTCATCGAGAACCTGGAGATGGGCTCGTACGCGCGGACGTTCGCGTCGAAGGCCGAGCACGACGAGACCGTCGACCGGGTGTTCGACCTCTTCCCGCGCCTCGCCGAGCGCAAGGAGCAGGTGGGCGGCACGATGTCCGGCGGCGAGCAGCAGATGCTCGCGATCGGGCGCGCGCTCATGGCCCGCCCACGGCTCCTGCTGCTCGACGAGCCGTCGATGGGCCTCGCGCCCATGGTCATCCAGCAGATCTTCCGCATCGTCTCGGAGATCAACGCCCAGGGGACGACGGTCCTGCTCGTCGAGCAGAACGCGCAGCAGGCGCTCTCGCGCTCCGACCGCGCCTACGTGCTCGAGACGGGCGAGGTGGTGCGCGCCGGGGGCGGCAAGGAGCTGCTGGCCGACTCCAGCATCAAGGAGGCCTACCTGGGCGTCGCCTGACCCGACCACGCCCCCACGCGCTGTCGAACACGACATGGGTGCCGTTATCCGACGGATAACGGCACCCATGTCGTGTTCGGCGGGGTGGGGGTGTTCGCGAGGCGGGCCTCGCCCTCGCGCACGAGCTCGTCGGCGTCCGCCGCTCCGGCGACGGACCACGTGAGCGAGGTGCGGAACGTCGGGCGGGCCGGGCCGTCCGGTGCGCCGAGCCGGGCGAGCACCTCGTGGCGCAGGGCCTCGGCGCTCGCGGCGGCCTCGACGTCGCCCATCGCGGGCAGCGTCGCGAGCACGGCGAACCGGTCGCCGTCGACGCGGCCCGCCTCGCAGCCCCCGGGGAGCCACGACCGCAGGCTCCGCCCGACCCCCGCGAGGACGGCGTCCCCGGCGTCCTGCCCGTGGACGGCGTTGATCCCGGCCATGTCGCGGACGTCGAGCAGGAGCAGCACGACGCGCGTGCCGCCGTGCGCGACCAGCCGGCAGCGACGGGTGAGCGAGTGCCACGTGCTGCGGCGCGAGAGCAGTCCCGTGAGCGGGTCGTGCGTGGACCGCTCCGCGAGCGTGCCGACGAGCGAGCGAACGAGCTCGGCCGCGCCGACGCTCGCCCAGTGGCCGCCGCGGACGAGGACGTCGTCGTACCGGTGGTCGTCCGGCCGGGACATGGCGAGCGTCGCGACCTCCGTGACGGCCGCCGTCGGCGCGACGACGAGCGGCGCCCAGTCCGTGACGCTCGCGACCGGCCGACGCTCCAGGACCGCGCGGCCGTAGCCGAGCCGGCCGGTGAGCGCGGCGACGAGGCTCGCGCGCACCACGACCCCCGTGCGCGGGGCCGGAGCACCGGGCGGGGGGACCGCGTCGTCGTGCACGACGACGCACGCGACGTCGGGGTCGCGGAACACGACCTCGAGCTGCCCGACCGGCATGGCGGAGCCGACCGACAGGACCGGCCGCGCGAGGTCCGCGACGGCGCCGCTCGCGCGCGCCGGCGGGCGCATCGCGGTGTGCTGAGCCAGCTCGGTGAGTTCGTCGTGCACAGGGGCAGTGTGGCGGCGCCGCGACGGTCGCGGCCGGGACGAGCACGAGTGTTCGTCGAGAGTTCACGACGGCGTCACGCGCCGGTCGTCGGGCGTCACCGGAGCGGCGCGGGCGTGGTGCGAGTCCCGAGGATGGAGCGACCGCGAGGTCCCCTAGGCTGGACGGTGTGCCGCTCCGACGCCGTGACGCCCGGGACCGACTGACCTTCGAGCTGGTCGAGTCTGCGGACGCGGACGCGGACCTCGAGGACGACGCGCCGGCATGGGGTTCCGCGACGGGCCCCGGACAGGCGCCGCGGGGTGGCGCCGCGGGTGCGACCTGGCCGGGCGCCGTGCGGTCGGGCGTCGCGCGGCCGGTCGACCTCGACGCAGCCGCCCTCGGACCCGACGCCCGCGACCAGGACGCCGAGGACGCGCCCGACGGGGAGGAGCCCCGTCTCGCGGGGGACGGCCCGGACGGTCCGAGGGCGCCCCGCCGCGGGCGGCGCCCCGCCATGGTCGGGGCGGTCGCCGCCGGGGTCGCGCTCGTGCTCGGCGGGATGCTCGCGGTCGACGCGTGGCACGGCCGGGCCGGTCTCGACCGCCTGCGCGCCGCACCGGGCGGCGTCGAGCCGCTGCCCGACGCCCCCCGGGAGCAGTGGACCGCCGACGTGGGGCTCACGGGTGGTCTCGCGCTGCTGCCCGACAGCATGGTGACGGTGGAGGACGGGGAGGCGGTCGCGGTCTCGCTCGACAGCGGCGAGGAGCGCTGGCGGGTCGACGTCGGGAAGGACGCGACGTGCGGCAGCTGGCTCTACTGGCTCTCGCCGTCCGGGGAGCCGGACGACACGCTCGTGTGCGTAGCGCCCGTCCCCGAGCCCTCGGGAGGGATCGTCCGCGACGGGCCGCGGGAGGTCGATCCCATGACCGGCCGCGTCGTCGCGACGACCTGGACGATCACGGTGGTCGACGACGACGGCGAGGTGCTGGGTCAACGTGACGCGAGCACGGACGGCGCGCTCCTGACCCCGGGGCCGGACGGGTCGATCGTCCGTGCCGAGCGCGTGGGCGAGGTCCCGGCCGGCGAGGGCGCCGTGGTCGAGGTGGACGACCTGACGGGGATGCCGAACGAGATCCCGGAGGGACGCCCCGCCGTCGTCCAGGTCGAGGACGCGCTCACGGGGGACCTGCGCTGGGAGGCGGAGCTCCCCTTCGTCGCAGGGTCCGGGCAGTGCACGGTGTGGAGCGAGGCCGACGGCGACGAGACGGTCCGCGCCGACCTGGAGAACCTGTGGACGGCGGTCGAGACGCGCCTGGTGCGCGTCGAGGGCTGCGGCGTCACGTCGTGGTTCACGCACGACGGCACGCGTCTGGACGAGCCCGACAACCCCGTCGACGGGGTCGTCGCGCTCGTCGACGGCACCTACTCCCGCGACCCGACCGGCAACGACTACGGCTGGGGCCCGTCGAGCGGGACCGAGCCGACGTCCGCGCCCGCGATTCTCGGGGCGGACGGGTCGGTGCGCTGGGAGCCGCCGGGCAGCGTCCTCTCGCCGCCGTCGACCGACGGGCGCCCGGTGCCGACCTTCGTGCGGGACGGCCTGGACCTCGTCGCGTTCGACGCCGAGGGCACCGAGCTCTGGCGCACGTCCGAGCAGAGCACCCCGGACGCGGTGCTCGTCGCCGCGGGTGGGACGCTCGTCGTCGCCCACGGGTACGGGGACGGCGCCCTGGCGGGCATCGACCTCACGACGGGCGGCGAACGCTGGTCGCTCGACCGCGAGGAGCTGATCGCGGGGCTGGAGATCGGGGCGGGCTGGTCGGCCGAGGTGGCCTACACGGACGGGTCCCGGGCGATCCTCGCCGTCTCCGACTGGGAGGCGGGGACGACGTCCCTGATCGCGCTCGACCTCGCCGACGGTGGCGTCGCGTGGACGGCGCAGACCACCGGTCACGACGGGGGCTCCTGGGTCGCGCCGCTCCAGGGTCGGCTCCTGCGGATGAGCGAGACGGAGATCACGCGGCTCGGTTGACGCCCGTCCTACGCTGGGCTCGTGCCGCTCCGACGACGAGACGGCGGTGACGACCGCCGCACGTTCGAGCTCGTCGAGTCGGCCGGGATCGACGTCGACCCCGACCTCCTCGACGCGCCGCACCCCGTGCTGCTCGGTGCGCTCCCTCGCGACACCCCTCCCGGCCTCGGGGCGCACGACGCGACGGTGGCCGCCGGCGACGGCCCGGACGGGGTGGACGTCGAGGGGCCGCCCCCTCATCCGCGCGAGCCGCGCGGGGACCGCCGGCGAGCGCGCTGGGTCGCCGCCGCCGTGGTGACCGGTGTCGTGGTGGTGCTCGTGGGCGGGATGCTCGTCGTCGACACGGTGACGAGCCGTGACGCGCAGGAGCGGCTCGAGGTCGCGCGCGGGGCGGTGCGGCCCCTCGACGCCGCCCCGACCGAGAGGTGGACGGCGTCGGCCGCGACGGACCGCGGCGTCGGGTTCCTGCCGGGTCTGCTCGTGACGGTGGAGGGCGACGAGGCCGTCGCGCTGGACCTGGACAGCGGCGCCGAGGCGTGGCGGGCCCCGCTCGGCGGCGACGAGGCCGTGTGCGGGTCCTGGAGCCCGTGGGAGCTGCCCGGCGTGGCGTCGCGCGAGGTGGTGTGCGTCGCGGGATCCGGGGTCGGGCCGTTCTGGTACGACCCCGGGACGCGGTCGCAGCCCGAGCCGGGCGCGGACGTCCCGCCGGCGCACGTGACGGTGCTCGGCGCGGCGGGTCAGGTCGTGGGGGAGCGCGACGTCGAGGTGGGCGGCGCGGTGCTCGTGCCGGGGCCCGACGGCGGGCTGGTCCGGGCCGAGCGCGTCGGGGAGCCGGGCGAGCCGAGCGGGCCGCCCGTCGCGGTCGACCCGGGCGCCGGGGAGTCGGTCGACGGCGTCGCGGGGCGCGACGTCGTCGTGACGGTCGAGGACGCCCTGACCGGCGACGTGCGCTGGCGGAGCGAGCTCCCGTTCCAGGACGTGCCGTGGTCGTGCACCACGTGGGACCCGGAGACGGGCGGCGAGGAGATCGACCCGGACCGGCTCACGCTCGTCGCGACGGAGACCCTGGTCGACGTCGGCGGCTGTGGCGTCGCGGCGTCGTTCCTCCCCGACGGCGAGCGCCTGGACGACCCGGACCTGCCGACCGACGGCGCCGTCCCGCTCGCGGGCGGGCGGTTCCTCGTGGACGCCGACCGGCAGGGCACGACCGGGGCGTTGCGACCCGACCGGGTGCTGGACGGGGCCGGGGTGCCCGTCCTCGACGCCCCGGGCGAGGTGCTCGACCCGCAGGCGACCGACGACCCGGCGCCCGGCGTGCTCCTCGTGCGCGACGGGATCGACCTGCGCGCGTACGACGACGAGGGCGCGCGCCTGTGGACGTACGACGGCGCGCGCGTCCCGGAGGCCGTCTACGTGCTCGCGGAGGGCACGGCCGTCGTCGGCACGGCGAGCACCGTCCTGGCGCTCGACGCGCTCTCGGGCGAGCAGACCTGGTCGCGGTTCCTCGACGACCTCGGGGGCGACGAGGGCCGGTCGGCGATGGTGACGCAGGCCTTCACGGACGGGCGGTGCGCGATCCTGGTGCTCGTCGACCCGTCCACCGGCACCCACCCGCGCGTGGTCGCGCTCGAGCTGTCGTCGGGCTCGGTCGTCTGGGAGCAGGACCTCGAGGGCGAGTGGGCGTCGTTCGTTCCGGCCCAGGGTCGACTCCTGCGCTGGGACGGCCGGACGGTCGCGCTGCTGGGCTGAGCCGCACCCGGCTTGGCAGGCGGGACCTGCCCACCGGGCTCACCCGCGGGGCTCACCCGACGAGCGCAGCGTCGCGCGGGACGGCGGCCCAGCCGGTCCGGCGCGCGACCAGGTCGGTCCAGCCGAGCCGGCCGGTGGGCGACCAGGTCGTGACGTAGCGACCGGGCCGCAGGCGGTCGTCCGTCGCCCAGAGCACGGTGAGCGCCGCCTCGGCGGTCCGGTCGCCCGCGTCGGCCTGGAGCGTGAGGTCGGCGACCCGGTCCGTGAGCGCCACGGCGCGCTCGTCCGGGGCGGCGCCGGGCAGGGCGGCAGCCCCCCACACGTCCCACAGCAGGAGCTCGTGCCGCTGCCGGTGCGCGAGGTCGGCGAGCACGTACCGCTGGACGAACCCGGGCCCGGTCAGCCAGGGCAGGTCGGGACCGGCGCCGTGGTCGGCGAGGTCGCGGCGTCCGGCGCGGTACGCCGTCCAGACCTCCGCGGCGGTCTCGAAGGGCGACCCCTCGCCGGTCGGCAGGTCGAACGGGTCGAACGCGACGTCGTCGGGCCCGAGCTCCGGGTCGGAGCGCACCCAGCGCGCGCCGTCGTGCCGTTCCACGACGACGTGGTCGTGGTGGAACCCGTCCGTGCCGAGGTAGTCCGCGAACCCGAGGCGCGTCCGGGCCGGGACGCCGTGCTCGCGGAGGACGGCGACGGCGAGGAGGGAGTGGTCGCGGCAGCATCCCCCGACCTGACGCTCGGAGGGGCGCGGCGCGTCGAGGGGGCCGGGCGAGCGTTCCACGACCGCGTCGAGGATCGACGCCGTCCAGCGCCGGTCGACGTCGTCGAGCTGGTCCGGCGTGGCGGCGGTCGCCCCGGCGCGGTAGTGCACGACGGCGTTCGTCACGGCCGCGTGCAGGCTCGCCGGGTCGGGCGCCACGGCCGCGAGGAGCGGCGCGTGGTGGCGGGGGTCGGAGCAGGGGCTGTGGGTGGCGTAGCGCGAGACGTCCATGCCGCGAGCCTCGGGTCCGCCCCAGGGGCAGGGTCAAGCCGTGTTCCCGGTGGCGGTGGGGTGGCCCCGGGCCTACGGTCGGCGCAGCCGCTCGGCGTCGAGCGTGCGTGCCGTGCACCGACCGACGAAGGGGCCTGGGCCATGCCCGACGCGAGCACCGAGACCAGCACCGGGACGAGCACGGCGACGAGCGCGGGGGCCGACGCGCTGGCTGCGGCGGTCGCCGCCGTGAGCACGCCGTCGCCGGTGGACACCCCGCTGGGGCGGTTCGAGCTGGTCGACGGGGTGCCGACCCCGGAGTCCGTCGAGCGGCTCTACGGGTCGCTGGACTTCCTGCGCGGCGTGGAGGCGTTCCTCAGCGCGATGCCCGGCGCGTCGCTCGTGGCGATGCGGCGCGGGTTCCGCAGCCTCGGGCTCCTGCGGTCGAACCAGGTCGGCTACACCGACCCGCGGGCGGACTCGGGCGGCATCTTCCTCACGCCGAACACGGAGACGACGTACGGGTCGCTCTTCGTCGACCTGCGCGAGACGGGACCGCTCGTCATCGAGCCGCCGAAGCAGTCGCTGTGCGTCGTCGACGACTTCTGGTTCCGCTACGTGGCCGACATGGGTATCGCGGGCCCGGACCGCGGCGAGGGCGGGCGGTACCTGTTCCTCCCGCCCGGCTACGACGGCGACGTGCCGGACGGCTACTTCGTCTACCGGACGCCCACGTTCACCAACTGGGTCGTGCTGCGCGCGCTGGGTGGCGTGCCGGCCATGAAGGAGACGCGGATCTACCCGCTCGCCGACGCTGCGGACCCTGCGCCGACCGAGTTCGTCAACATCGCCGGGTCGCGCGTCAACACGGTGCACGCCAACGACGCCTCGTTCTTCGACGAGGTCGCCGAGATCGTCGCGGAGGAGCCGACGAGCGCGCTCGACCCGGAGCGCGCGGGCCTGCTGCGCGCCGTGGGCATCGTGCCCGGCCGCCCGTTCGCCCCGAGCCCGGAGCTGCGCGCGACGCTCGACACCGCCGCGCGGGCCGGCGCGGCGATCAGCCGTGCGCTCGTGTACTCGCCCCGCGACCCGGAGGCGCGGATCGCGCCCGGGTCGAGCTGGCTCCAGGCGTTCCTCGGTGGCTCCTACGAGTTCCTCGCCGACGGTGCGCGCCTGCTGGACGCGCGCACGCAGTTCCACTTCTTCGCGACGGTCATCACCCCCGCCATGGCGCACGCCCAGGTCGGGGCCGGGTCCGCCTACGCGTACACCGCCCACGACGCGCAGGGCCGGATCCTCGACGGGGCCCGCACGTACCGGCTCGTGCTGCCGCCGAACCCGCCCGCGAAGAACTTCTGGTCGGTGGACCTCTACGACACGCAGACCCGGTCGCTCCTCCAGACCGCGAACCCGTACCCCAGCGTCATGAGCCTCAGCGGCACGGTCGCGACGGAGCCCGACGGGAGCACCGTGCTGTGGTTCGGGCCCGAGCCGCCCGCGGGGCGCGAGAGCAACTGGGTCGAGACGGTCCCGGGCAGGTCGTGGTTCCCCATGCTGCGCCTGTACGGGCCGCTCGAGCCGTGGTTCGACCGCACCTGGCTCCCCGGAGACCTGGAGCTCGTCGAGGACTGACGGGTCAGCGCGCGGGGCCGGGCCCGACGGCGAGCGCGACCTCCGCGACGACGGCGTCCGGCTCGTCGGACCACGGGACGGCGTAGACCTCGCGGGACGGGGCGTGCGCCTGGCCGGTCGCGACGCGCAGCGCGTCGAGGTACCCGACGATCTGCGGGAACCGGCAGTCGCGCGAGGGGACCTCGACGTACGCCTCCGTGCGGGCCGGGTCCTCGCGGAGCACGACCGGCCCGACGGGGACGACCGGCCCCCGGTACGGGACGCACGCCTCGACGCGACCGGGGACGTCGCGGCCGACGGGCGAGTGGTAGATCACCCAGTGCGCGGCGCCCGCCTCGGCGCCCGCGGCGGCGAGGTGCGCCCGGATCGTCAGCAGGTCGGCGCTGAAGGTCGGGACGAGGTCGGCCTGGGTCGTGGACGACGTGATCGTGGCGACCGTGCACGCCGGGACGTCGCGCCACCGGACCTCGGCCTCACCGCGTCGCGCGGCGAGCCGGCGGGCGAGCTCCTCGGCGGTCGCGCGCTGCTCCGCGAGCGCCCGCTGCTGCTCGTCCCACCACCCGAGGAGGACGTCGCGCACGTCGCGCGGGTCGGCGTCGAGCACCTCGGGGACGCGCGCGAGCGGCACGTCGAGCCGGCGCAGCAGCGCCAGGGCGCGCCCCCGCTCGACCTGCTCGGGCGCGTAGGCGCGGTACCCCGTGCGGGGGTCGACGCGCGCGGGGACGAGGAGCCCGTTCGCGTCGTAGAGCCGCAGCGCCTTGATGGACAGCCCCGACGCGCGCACCATCTCGCCGCTCGTGAGCGTCTCCGACGTCGGGCGGGCCCCCTGCTCCTGCGTCACGCGTCGAGCGTAACGACCGGTGCGGGACGCGCCACGGCGGCCGGGCGCCGTCGGGCGGCACTACCCTGGCCAGATGCCTGACGACCTCACGCAGACCGCCACGCCGCCGACCCCCGCGGAGCGGGAGGAGCCGGCAGCGCCCGTCGCGCCCCGCCGCCCCGCGCCGCGCACGCACCACGGGGAGACCGTGGAGGACGACTACGAGTGGCTGCGGGACAAGGAGTCGCCCGAGGTCGTCGCCCACCTGGAGGCCGAGAACGCGTACACCGAGGCGCGGCTCGCGCACCTCGAGCCGCTGCGCGAGCGGATCTTCGAGGAGATCAAGGCGCGCACGCTCGAGACGGACCTGTCCGTGCCCGTGCGGCAGGGCACGCACTGGTACTACGCGCGGACGGTGGAGGGCTCGCAGTACCCGATCCGGGCGCGCGCGCCGATCGACGCGAGCCTCGGCAGCGACGCGCCGTCGTCCTGGGTGCCGCCCGTGCTGGAGCCGGGCGTGCCCGTGCCGGGCGAGCAGGTGCTGCTCGACGACAACGTCGAGGCCGAGGGGCACGACTTCTTCTCGCTCGGGTCGTTCGACGTGTCGGTCGACGGCACGCGGCTCGCGTACGCGGTCGACGTCGTCGGCGACGAGCGGTACACGCTGCGCATCCGCGACCTCGACACGGGTACGGACCTCGTGGACGAGGTCCCCGGCACGTTCCCGGGCGCCGTCTTCTCCCCGGACGGGCGGTTCGTGTTCTACCCGACGGTGGACGACGCGTGGCGGCCCTGGCGCGTGTGGCGCCACGAGGTGGGCACCCCGGCGACGCAGGACGTCGTCGTCTTCGAGGAGCCCGACGAGCGCTACTGGGTCGGCGTGGGCGTCTCGCGCTCGCAGCGGTTCGTGCAGATCGACGTCGGCTCGAAGATCACGTCGGAGACCTGGCTGATCGACGCCGCCGACCCGACCGCCGAGCCGCGCGTCGTGTGGCCGCGCCGCGAGGGCGTCGAGTACACCGTCGAGCACGCCGTCCTGCCGAGCACGTGGTTCCCCGCGGTCGAGCACGAGGAAAGTGCCGGAGAGGCCGGGAGGACGACAGCGACGTCGGGTTCGGCGGGGGAGCGGCGGGACGTGCTGCTCGTGCTGCACAACGACGGCGCGGAGAACTTCGAGCTCGTCGTGACCGGCGTGCCCGACGGCGGCACGTCCCCGGGAGGGCCGGGCGAGGCGACCGTCGTCGTGCCGCACGACCCCGAGACCCGGCTGGAGGGGGTCGACGCCTTCGCCTCGCACCTCGTCGTCTCCTACCGTCGCGACGCGCTGTCGCGGGTCGGGGTGATCGACCTCGCGTCGGCCGAGCCGCCGCGCCCGGCGGGCCTGCCGACCCCGATCCGCACGGGCGACACCCCGGCACCCTCGGGCGACCACTGGCACGTGCGCGAGGTCGCGTTCGACGAGCCGCTGTACACCGCCGCGCTCGCGGGCAACCCCGAGTGGGACCAGCCGAACGTGCGCCTGTCCTACGCGAGCTTCGTCACGCCGTCGACCGTGTACGACCTGCGCGTCGAGACCGACGAGCTCACGCTGCTCAAGCAGCAGCCCGTGCTCGGCGGGTACGACGCCGCGGACTACGTGCAGCGCCGCGAGTGGGCCACGGCCGAGGACGGGACGCAGGTGCCGGTCTCGCTCGTGTGGCGGCGCGACGCCGTCGGGCTCGACGCGACGGGCACGGGCGCCGAGCCCGCGCCGCTCCTGCTCTACGGGTACGGGTCGTACGAGATCAGCATCGACCCGGGGTTCTCGATCTCGCGCCTGTCGCTGCTGGACCGCGGCGTCGTGTTCGCGGTCGCGCACGTGCGCGGCGGCGGCGAGATGGGGCGCCGCTGGTACGACGACGGCAAGACGCTCGCCAAGCGGAACACGTTCACCGACTTCGTCGCGGTCGCGCGCCACCTGGTCGACGCGGGCTGGACGAGCCCCGAGCGCCTCGTGGCGCAGGGCGGCTCCGCGGGCGGGCTGCTCATGGGCGCGGTGACCAACCTCGCGCCCGAGCTGTTCGCGGGCGTGCTCGCGCAGGTCCCGTTCGTCGACGCGCTCACGTCGATCCTCGACCCGTCCCTGCCGCTGACCGTCGTCGAGTGGGACGAGTGGGGCGACCCCCTGCACGACCCCGAGGTCTACCGGTACATGCGCACCTACACGCCGTACGAGAACGTGCCCGACGACGCGGCCCACTACCCGCGGATCCTCGCCGTGACGTCGTTCCACGACACGCGCGTGCTCTACGTCGAGCCGGCCAAGTGGGTCGCGCGCCTGCGCGCCGCCGGTGCGCCCGCGCTGCTGAAGATCGAGATGCACGCCGGGCACGGCGGCGTCTCGGGCCGGTACGAGGGGTGGCGCGAGGTCGCGTACGAGGACGCGTGGGTGCTCGACGTGCTCGGGCTCGCGGGGCGGTGAGCGCCGGTGACGACACGGTGACCGAACAGGCGACCGGTCCGGTGAGCGGCCCGACGCCCGACCCGCGGTCCGCGCGCGACGCGACGCCCCCGGCGACGGCGGCGCTGCTGCTGCGCCCGGTCGGCTACCTCGCGATCGGGCTCGTGTGGACGACGATCGGGCTGTTCGTCCTGGGCCTGTACCTCGCGGTCGCGGCGTACGGGCTGTTCGAGCCGCCCGCGGACCAGGAGCCGTGGGCCGAGCTCGTGGCCTCGCCCGGCGCCGTGCTGGGCCGGCTCGCCGTGGTCGCGCCCATCGTCGTGGTGCTCGCGGGGCCGGTCGCGTGGTACCTGTCGTGCGCGATCTGGCCGCTCGCCGCGTTGTCCTTCGTGTATGCCGGGCGGGCGCTGCGGCCCGCGTACCGCGGCGACCGGCTGTCGTTCACGAGCCACGTCGCGCCCGGCACGACCCTCGGCCCGCCCGTGCCGGGTCCGGTCGCGATGTCGCTCCAGCCGCAGCGGCGCACGCGGCTCACGGACACCCTCATGCGCTTCTACGCGTGCGGCTGGAACCTCGACTTCCGCGAGTTCTGGCCCGCGGTCCCCGCAGGGATCGCCTGGGTGCTCGCGAGCACCGGGGCGTCGACGGCGCTGCCGTCCGGCTGGCGGGTCGGGCTCGTCGTGGCCGCGGTCCCGTTCGCGCTCTGGTCCGTCGTCGCGCTCCGCCGGGCCTGGACGTGGCGGTTCCACCGCGAGCGCGCACGCCTGGCGGCGCGGCGCCGACTCGAGCGGCACGGCGACGAGTACCGGCTCGACCCGCGCGTCGTGCGCACGCGCCCGCAGTCGGCCGAGCACCGGGCCCGCGTCGAGGCGGAGCGGGCGGCGGCGCGCGGTGCGGAGGACCACCTGACGAGCCTGACGAGCGACGAGATCGGCGAGCGGCGCGAGGCCGTGCTCCGCGCGCGCCGGGACCGTGAGGCCCGCGAGGCGCGGGAGGCTCGTCAGGCGGCGCGTCGGGGCCGGTCGGGCGGGACGCCTCCGGACCTCTGAGTCCGCCGCCCGGCGGTCCGGGTGGTATGCGTGGAGGCGGCCCGCGGTCAGACGGCCTGCGGGCTGCCGCACTCGGCGCAGAACCGCGCGCCCGCGGCGTTCTGCGTGCCGCACTCGCGGCACGCGGCGACCTGCGCGAGGCGCTCGCCGCACTCGGGGCAGAACTTGCCGCCTCCGACCTTGGCCGAGCACGACGGGCACTGCGTGACGACCGGCGTCCGCAGGTCCGCGCCGCCGACCAGGTCCGTCGTCCGGAGCTGCTCCTGGAGCTGGTAGCGGCGCGCCTCGGCCTGGAGCTGGGCGAGCTCCTCCGCCTGCTGGGGCGAGCAGCGCACGCACTGCCCGACGGCGTCGTTCCAGCAGACCTCGTGGCACATCCAGTCGCCGCAGCCGTGGCACTGGCGGAAGGCGTCGCGCACCTCGCCGACGGCGGCGTCGAGCGCCTTGTCCTTCGCGGACGAGTTGGTCTGCCGGTCGGCGGCCCACGAACCCGCCGCGTACGACAGGTCGGCCACCTTGCCGCCGAAGAACCGGCCCGCCGCCTGGACGAGGCTGCTGCCCTTGGCGACGAGGTCCGCCTGGTACGCGGACCGGTACCCGTTGCCGCACCGCTCGCACCGGAACTCGAACTGGTAGCCGCCCGCGTTCGACAGGTCGCGGACGTTGTCGGTGAAGGCGATGGGCGCGCTCATGGCAGGGACCTCGGCAGGCTCGGGGGTCGGCGTCCCCGCAGGCCACGCCCGCGGGAGGGGTGCGTCATGGGGATCCCATGACCGCAGCGATGCTACCCACGGACCCTCGCCGCCCGGACGGATCACCCGGGTGAAATCGGGCACCCGGCGGTCAGGGGCGGACGAGCCGCAGGGGCGAGTCCGCGGTGCGGACCGTCACGGTCTGGCCCCAGGAGGCGACGAGCCGGTCGTCCTCCACACCGTCGCCGAACACGACGAGCCGGTCCGACGCGACGGTGAGCGCGACGTCCGCACCCTCCTCCACGACGCCCTCCGTGAGCGTGACGCCCGTCGCCGGCGAGGGCCACGCCTCGCGCACGAACCAGCCGAGCCGGTGCTCGGTGCGCCCCGGGGCCTGGCGGCCGCCGCGGTCGTGCGCGAGCGACGCCCACCAGCCCGTCGCGCCGGTGCCGGTCGCGACGAGCACGCCCGACGACGACTGCCGCTCCTCGCCCGCCGCGCACCACAGCGTGTAGCGCGCGCTCTGGTGGCTCGCGTGCCCGACGAACACCTCGTTGAGCGCCGTGAGGTGCTGCCCGTCGTCGAGGTCGGCACGGACCATGGTGAGCGCGTCGACGGGCAGGACCGCCGTGGGGTCGGGCGCGCCCGCGGGGGCGTCGTCACCGAGACCGCGGAGGAGGGCCGCGGCGGCCCCCACCGAGTGCCGCACGAGCACCCCGGGGTTCACCCCGGGCTCGGGGTCCACGCCCAGCACGGGCTGCCCGCGCAGGTACTTCGCGACGTTCGCGACGAGGCCGTCCTGCCCCACGACGACCACGACGTCCTCCGGCGCGAGGAGGAACCGCGACAGGTCGGCGCGCTCGACGTCCGCACGCGCCCAGCCCGCCGGGAGGGCGGTCACGACGGCGTCGCGCGCCGCCGCGAGCGCGTCGTGCCGCGCCTGGACCTCGGCGAGCGACCGACCGCGCGAGCGGAGGAAGAACTCCGCCTGACCACGGGTCCCGTGCCGGTCCAGCAGGTCGTCGAGCTCCGTGCGCCGGTGCACGACGACGGCGCGTCGCCGCAGCACCGTCAGGCCGCCTTCCCCGTGGTCCCGGCGCCCGCGGCCGTCCCCGACCGCCCGCCGTCCGGTCCGCCGTCGGGCCCACCGAGCGCGCCGCCCAGCAGCGAGCCCAGCACACCCGTCAGGA
Source organism: Cellulosimicrobium cellulans (assembly GCF_024124905.1). Classification (GTDB taxonomy): domain Bacteria; phylum Actinomycetota; class Actinomycetes; order Actinomycetales; family Cellulomonadaceae; genus Cellulosimicrobium; species Cellulosimicrobium cellulans_G. The sequence goes on along the minus strand of NZ_JAMXST010000005.1, from coordinate 467,314 downwards.
GGTCGGGCGTGACGGTGAGGTTCTGGACGTCGGGGAGCGCGCCGGCCGCCTCGCGGACCGCGAGAGCGAGGAGCGTGCCCGGGCCTGCGCTCGCCCAGACGTCCATGCGGGCCTGCTCGGCGGCGGCCTCGGCCGCGCCGACGACGCGCACCTGCTCGGCCTGCGCGTCGGTCGCGAGCCGAGCGCGCTCGGCGGTCGCGCGGGCGTCGACCAGCGCGGCGGCGGCCTTCTCCTCCGCCTCGCGCCGGGCGTTCGCGCCCTCCTGGGCGACGAGGCGCTCGCGGCGGGTCGCGAGCTCGATCGTGCTCGCGAGCTCGTTCTCGGCGATCGCACGCTCGCGCTCGACGGCGAGGGCCCGGCGCTCGTACGTCGCGCGGTCGGCCTCGGCCTGCACGCGCTCGCGCGCCGGCGTCTGGAGCGCGCGCTCGACGTCCTTCTCGGGGCGGACGGCGAGCACCTGGACGCCGATGACCACGATCCCGGTCGCGGTGAGGCGCGGGTCGGTGGTCAGCGCGTCGGTGAGGACGTCGCGCACGCGCGGCACGCCGGCCGTGAGGGCGTCGGCGAGGGGCATCGCCGCGAGCGCGTCGGCGGCGCGGCTCTGCGCGAGCCGGCCGACGATGCTGGTCACCTGGTCCCGGCCCGCGGTGCTCGTCTCGCCGCTGCCCGGGTCGACGGCGAAGTCGAGGCGCTGCGAGACGGTCACGGGGTCGGTGAACCGGTAGGTGACCCCGGCCTGGACGGTGACGTCCTGGTGGTCGGCGGTCACGGCGTGGAAGAAGACGGGCAGCTCCTGGTCGTCGACGGGGACCTCCGAGAGGACCGACGTCGTCGGCCGGAACCAGAACGCCTGACCCACGCCCTCGTGCGCGACGCGCCCGCGGCGCAGGTGCACGACGTGCCCGGTGGGGCTGCCGAGGAAGTGCCGGGTCCACGGGTAGGTGCGGATAGTCGCCATGGTCGTCTCCATCTCTTTCTCGTCGTTCTGACGATAAGGACGCTAGACCTCTCCGATTGTTCTCGTCAACCTGACGCTAATGTGCGACGATGGCCGCATGACCCCGTCCGTCAGCCCGACCCCCGGCGTCCCGCCGACCGCCGCGCTGCTGCCCGTCACGGTCGACGTCGTCGCGCTCACGGTCCGCGACGACGCCCTGCACGTGCTGCTCGTCGAGCGCGGCATCGAGCCGTTCCGCGGCGCGCTCGCGCTCCCGGGCGGGTTCGTGCTGCCGGAGGAGGGGCTCGCCGGGGCGGCCCGGCGCGAGCTCGCGGAGGAGACCGGCGTCCGCCCGCCCGGCCACCTGGAGCAGCTCCGCACCTACGGGCCGCTCCACCGCGACCCGCGCGGGCCGGTCCTCTCCGTCGCCTACCTCCTGCTCGCCCCCGAGTTCGGTGTCGTGCGCGCCGGGTCCGACGCCGGGGGAGCGGCCTGGCACCCCGTCGCGCCCCTGCTCGCGCAGGCCCCGGCCGGGTCGACGGCGTCGGGCGACCGGGCGCCGTCGGGCACCGGGCTCGCGTTCGACCACGCGCGGATCCTCGCCGACGGCGTCGAACGGGCCCGCGCCAAGCTCGAGTACTCGGCGCTCGCGACGGCGTTCTGTCCGCCCGAGTTCACGGTCGCCGACCTGCGGCGCGTCTACGAGGCGGTCTGGGGCGTGCGGCTCGACCCGCGCAACTTCTCGCGCAAGGCCACGACCACCCCGGGCTTCCTCCAGGACACCGGCCGCACGACCTCAGGCGGCACCGGCCGCCCCGCGACCCTCTACCGCGCCGCGCCGAACCCGGGGTCCCTCCCCACGACCGGCCCCGCGTGGGGAGCGACCCCGGGTTCGGCAGCGGACCCGGACCTCGCGCCCGCGAGCGTGCCCGCCGTCCTCGATCCGCCGCTCATGCGTCCGCGACGCTCAGCGGCGGGGCACCCGGGGGAGAACTCCCCCTCGACAGCGGCGCGCGGCTGAGTACGCTCGCGCGCATGTCGACGTACAGCTACTGGCGCAGCGACCAGGGCAACATGCAGGCCCTCTCGGACGAGCTCGCCGCGCAGGCCGCGATGGCGCGGTCGCGCGAGGCGTCGCTCAACCGGCGCCTGCGCTCGCTGGAGGGCGACCTGTCCAGTCGGGTCGAGGTGCTCACGCGCCTCGTCAACGCGCTCATCGAGCTCGGCGAGGTGCGCGAGGAGCTCGCGCTGTTCACGCCCGCCCGACGCGCCCGGGACGCGGCGCGCGCCCTGACGCGCGCGGTCGTGGCGGGCGAGGGCGACGTGTCGCACCTGCGCCGGTCGCCCGACCTCGCCGACGTTCCCGGCTACTGGCTCGTCCCCGCGGCGCTCGCCGTCGCCGAGCTGCCCGCGGGTCGGCTCGACCCCGAGGCGGCGCAGGAGGCGCTCCTGCGCGACCGCCGTCGGGCCGCGACGTACCTCGTCGCGGTGTGCGCGCTCGTCGGGCAGCCCGGCCTCGCGCGCGAGTGGACGCCCTGGGTGCTCGACGCCCCCGTCCTCCCCGAGAGCGGCTGGGGCAGCGCCGACGGGGAGCCGGAGGCGGCACCGGAGCGCCCCGGCGAGCGGCCGGACGAGGTCCTCGTGTCGGTCTCCGAGCGGGCGCTGTGGTGCGCGGCGGCCGCGGGGCACCTCGGGGACGACGGCGTCGCGGTCGTCCGCGCGGCGCTCGCCGACCGCGTGGCCCTGCTCGACGACGACGCGCACGCCCGCTGGCGCGCCCGGCTCCTCGAGGCCGCGCCCGCGCTCCCCGGGAGCGCGGACGACTGGGGATCGCCCGAGGCCGCCGCGGCCGACGGGTCCGGGACGCGTCGCCGCACCGCGGCGCCCGACGCCCTGCCGCTGCTGCGATCCTGGACCGCGTGGTCGCGGGCCGTCGTGGCGGGGGAGGTCGCGCTGCCGTCGCCGGCGCCCGGGCCGCTCGCGCTCGGGGCGCCGTCGGGCACCACCTCCGGCATGACTGCGGCGCCGAGCGGCGCACCCGCCCCCGGCGCGGCGCTGCTGCGGGTCGTCGGGTCGCTCGTGAACGAGGGCGCGCCCGTGGAGCGCGGCCTCCTCGAGCGGGCGGAGCTCCTGGCCGACCGCGTGGGCCGCGCGCCCGAGGACGACGGCCCGGAGTGGGACGCGTCCGCGGGGACGCTCGTCGACCTGCTCGTGGACGACGCGCGCGGCACCGACCCGGGGCTCGCGGCGATCGCGGCACCGCTGCTCGTCGACGACTTGCGCGTCGCGAGCCACGCGCGGGCCTCCGAGCTCGCGGCGTCCCCGGCGCCGTCGCGCGTGCTGCGCCTCGCGGGCCGGACCGTCACCGTCACGCCGGCCGACGACGGCGCGTCGCCCGCCGCGACGGCACGGGCAGAGCTCCTCGCGCGCCCCGTCGACGGGGTGTCGTGGGGCGTCGTCGGCGGGGTCGGGGCGCTCGCGGTGGTGACGCTCGTGCTCGGGATCGTGGTCGCGCCGGCCTGGTACGCGGTGACCGTCGTCGCGGCCGTGGTCGCGGCGTGGCAGTGGTTCTCGGGCGAGCAGCGCGCGCGGGACCAGCGTGCCGCCGCGCAGGCGAGCGCCGAGCGGTTCGACGCCGAGCTGGCCGAGGCGCGCACCGCCGTCGCGGCGGAGGCGGAGCGCGCCCGGACGCAGCGCGAGGCGGTCGCGACCGTCGTCGACGACCTCGACGACGCCCTCGCCGACCTGGGCGCGCCGACCGTCGCCTGACGTCCCGGCCGTCGCCGTGCGTCGCCCTGTGCGGCACCCCGCGGGTCGTCCTCACCAGGGCCGGGGCGCCCGTTCCCGCGGGCCGTCCGGCCCTGCCCGGCCAGGCCTCGTCCGGCGTTCGAACACCGGCTTCGAACGCCGGATGAACTGTCGGTGAACAGTGGCGGAAGAATCCACAGGATGGTCGAGCGCGCTCCGGGGATGACCCCACCATGGACGACGTGACCGAGACGCTCCTGCTGGTGCTCGTCGTCGTGACCGCACTGGCCTTCGACTTCACCAACGGCTTCCACGACACGGGCAACGCGATGGCCACCTCCATCGCCACCAAGGCCCTCAAGCCCAAGACCGCCGTCGCCCTCTCCGCCGTCCTCAACATGGTCGGAGCGTTCCTCTCCCTGGCGGTCGCGGCGACCATCGCGAAGGGTCTGGTCGACGCCGACGTCATCACCCTCGAGGTCGTCCTCGCAGGGCTCGTGGGCGGCATCACCTGGAACCTGCTGACCTGGCTGCTCGGCATCCCGTCGAGCTCGTCGCACGCGCTGATCGGCGGCGTCGTCGGCTCGGTGCTCGCGGCCGTCGGCACGCAGGGCGTCATCTGGAGCGGTGTCGCCGCCAAGGTGCTCGTCCCCGCGCTGCTCGCCCCGCTCGTCGCGGTCGGCGTCGCGAGCGTCGGGACGTGGGCCGTCGCGCGCCTCACGCGCGACGTCCCCGAGGACGTCTCGACCCGGGCGTTCCGCTGGGGCCAGGTCGGCTCGGCCTCGCTCGTCTCGCTCGCGCACGGCACCAACGACGCGCAGAAGTCGATGGGCATCATCCTGCTCGCGCTCATCGCGGCGGGCGCCGTCCCGGCGGACTCGGGCGTCCCGTTCTGGGTGATCCTCGCCTGCGCGTCCTTCATGGCGCTCGGCACGTACCTGGGCGGCTGGCGCATCATCCGCACGCTCGGCAAGGGCCTCGTCGAGATCGACACGCGTCAGGGCATGGCCGCCGAGACGTCGTCCGCGGCCGTGATCCTCATGTCCGGCCTGTTCGGGTACTCGCTCTCGACGACGCACGTCGCGACCGGCTCGATCCTCGGCTCGGGCGTCGGGATGCCGGGCGCCACGGTCCGCTGGGGCGTCGCGGGCCGCATGCTCGCCGCGTGGGGCCTGACGCTCCCGGCCGCCGGCCTCGTCGGCGCGGCCTGCTACGGCATCCAGCACGGGATCGGCGGCGCGGCCGGGACGGTCGTCGTGTTCGCGATCCTCGTCGCGACGTCCGTCGCCATCTGGGTCGCGTCGCGCCGCAAGCCCGTGGACCACAACAACGTCAACGACGCCTGGGAGGAGGGCACGGTGGACGCCGGGCTCGAGGCCGAGGTCGTCGAGGCGCGCGAGGCCGCGCTGGAGCGCCGCCTCGACGCGGCCGACCCGTTCGCCGACGCCGAGCCGCAGGCCGCGTCGCCCGTGCCCGCCGCGGGCGCACCCACCGTGACCCCGGCCGCCGCGCGCCAGCGCGCGAGCGTCTGACCCCGGCAGCCCGGAGGAGAGAACCGTGTTCGTCGAGATCGACTCGCTGCTCAAGGTCGTCGTCGCCGGCCTCGTCGTCGGCGCGGGCCTGCCCGCCCTCTTCGCGCTCGGGGTCCGGCTCGCCGCCGGCCGCGCCGTGCCCGTGGAGGTCGGCACCCCTGACGGCCGCTTCACGTCCGACGGCCGGACCGTGCGCGTCGAGCGCGCCACCCGCGGTCGCCGGGCGGGCGCGCTCGTGTGCTTCGCCGTCGTCGTCGTCGCGATCGCGGCGGGCATCGCGTTCATCGCGAGCGGCGGCCACTGACCCGGCTCACCCCCCGCGAGGCGGGGTCAGGCGGAGTCGCGCACCACGAGGGTCGGGTCGAACAGGACCGAGCGAGGCTCGGTCTCCGGGGCGTCGATCGCCGCGAGCAGGAGGCGCGCCATCTCGGCCGCCATCTCCTCGACGGGCTGACGCACCGTCGTGAGCGGGGGGTGCGCCTGGTGCGCGACCGTGGAGTCGTCGAACCCGACGACCGCGACGTCCTCCGGGACGCGCCGGCCGGCCTCCTGCAGGACCGTGGACGCGCCGTCGGCCATGAGGTCGCTCGCGCCGAACACGCCGTCGACGTCGGGGCGTGCGGCGAGGAGCTCGCGCGCGGCCGCCTCGCCGCCCGCGCGCGTGAAGTCGCCCTCGACGACGAACGGCTCGGGGAGACCGGCGGCCCGCACCGCGTCGAGGAAGCCCTCCAGCCGGGCGCGTGCGAAGGGGACGTCGGTGGGCCCGGCGACGGTCGCCAGGCGCGTCCGGCCGCGGGCCACCAGGTGCTCGGCCGCGAGGCGGCCGCCCGCGGCCTGGTCGAGGTCGACCCAGCTCACGCCGGCCGACTCGTCGGCCCCGTCGAGGTGCGTCGAGAGCACGACCGGCACGGACAGCGCGGCGAACCGCGCGGGCAGCGGGTCGCCGGAGCTCGACGTGATGAGCAGGACACCGTCGACGTGGCCCTGGCGCACGTAGCGCACGACCTGGTCGTGCGCGGGCGGGTCGGCGGGCAGGATCGCGAGATGGATGTCGCGCGGCCGGAGCACCTGCTGCGCGCCGGCGGTGACCCGGCCGATGTAGGGGTCGGTGAACAGGCGCTCCAGGAAGGGGCTGGTGTGCCGCCGCTCCGTCGGCTCGGAGACGACGAGCGCGACCGACCCGGTGCGTCGCGTCACGAGGGTGCGCGCCGCGAGGTTGGGGACGTAGCCCGTCTCGTCGATCGCCTTCTCGACGACCTCGACGATCGCCGGGTCGACCGTCGGCACCCCGTTGATGACGCGGGACACGGTGGCGCGGGAGACGCCGGCGACGGCCGCGACGGCCTCGAGCGTCGGGCGGGGCGAGGGGCGACGGGCAGCCATGGCGTCAGTTATACCGCCCGGGCTCAGCGCAGACGCTCCTTCGCGGCGAGCACGCGGAGCACCGCTGCGTCGACCTTCGCGGCGAACGCCGCGTCGGTCGTCGCGCGCTCGACGACGGCCGCGACCATGGGCTGAACGACGCTCGGGTCGGCGGACGCGAGCACCATGTCGCCGCCCGCGTCGATCGTCAGGACGGCGCGCTCGGCGGGCGACCACGCCTGCACCTGCTGGGCCGCGGAGACGTCGTCGGTGATGACGACGCCGTCGAACCCGAGGTCGCCGCGGAGCATCCCGTCGACGACGACGGGCGAGAACGCCGCGGGCAACGAGCCGTCGATCTGCGCGTAGACGGCGGTGGACGTCATGACGAACGCGGCGCCCGCCTCGATCCCCGAGGCGAAGACGGCGACGGACGGGTCGTCGCGGGTCGTCACGTCGTCCGTGACGCCCGCGTCGGTGTCCGTGTTCTCGGTAACGCGGCCCAGCCCCGGGAAGTGCTTGATCGTCACGTCCACCCCGGACGCCTCCATGCCGGCGCTGAAGGCGTTCGCGTGGGCCGTCACCGCGTCCGGCGTGGACCCGTAGTTCCGCTGGAAGTACCCGATCGGCGGGTTCTGCGCAGCCGTGCCCTCGGGCACGAGGTCCATCACCGGCGCGAGGTTGAGGTTCACGCCGGCCGCCGCGAGCTCGCCGCCCCACGTCGTCGCGTCCGCCTGCAGCGTCGCGGGGTCGAGCGTCGCCTGGTCCGTGGCCGTGGGGATCTGCGAGAACCCGGGTCCGCGCAGCACCTGCACGTAGCCGCCCTCCTGGTCCGTCGCGACGAACAGCGGGGTGCCGTTCGTCGTCTCCGGCGAGACGAGCGCCGTGAAGCCGGCGACGAGGTCGGCCGTCGGACCGGTGCCCGCCTGCGACCGCCCGGCGAGGAACACGTTGCCGACGTGGAACTGCGACACCGCGTCGTAGCTCACCTGCTGCGGATCGCTCACGTCGACGCCGACCATGAAGAGCTGCCCGACCTTCTGCTCGAGCGTCCACCCGGCCAGCGGGTCCTCGGGCGGGGTGGACGGCGTCGGGGGAGTGGCCGACGGCGACGGCTCGGGCGAGGCGCTCGGCGCGCCCGACGGTGACGGGACCGGGGCGGGGCCCGGACGGGTGAGGTACCACGCGACCGCCGAGACGGCGGCGAGCGTGGCGACGACGGCGACGACGATCCAGGTGGTCCGGGCACGGGGGGTCAAGGGCGGCACCTCCAGCGGCCACCGTAGCCCGACCGCGTTCGACGGGCGGAACCTGGTGCGGCGCGACATGATGCCCGCACGGGGTGCCGCGTCCCGGGGCAAGGGTGCGTCGGGACACGCGTGCCGCAGCCGACGTCACCGATCCTGGAGCACGGCATGACCTACCGCTCGCCCACCCGTCCCGTCGTCCTCGACCGTGCTCGTCGGGTCACCGCGGCACTCGTCGCCGCCGTGCTCGCGCTGGCGGGTGCGGTCGCGCTGGTGGCCGGCCCGCAGGCCCGGCCCGCCGCGGCGGCGATCGGGTTCTGCCCCGACCCCGACGACTTCCCGAACGTCGGACCCGTGCCGGTCCCGGGTTTCACCGACAACAACGTCGCCGTCTACGCGGGCGGGAACTACACGGCGACGGGGACCTCGGCCGAGAGCGAGGGCGTGCTCGTCGTGCGGGGCGACGCGACGTTCGACACCCCGGGGAGCTTCAACGTGGGCACGGTCGGCGCCGGCTCGGGCATCGTGCCGGAGCCGGGGTCGCCCATGCTGCACGTCGGCGGCGTGATGAGCATCGCCGCCGGGACCAACGTCATCGTGGGCGCCAACCTCGACGGCGGCGGCGCGGTGCACGTCGGGGGCGACCTGGAGGACGCGGGCGGGCTCGACACCAACGGGGGCGCGGTCGAGACGAACATGGGCACGGACGCCGCGCTCGCCCCGTGGGAGGGGTTCCAGACCGTGATCGTCGACGAGTCGGCCGTGCTCGGCGCGGTCCCGGCGACCGGGACCGCGGCGCGCGACGGAGGGCGCGTCACGTTCACCAGCACCGACCCGAGCAACACGACGCTCCAGGCGTTCACCGTCGACGCGGCCGTCCTCGACGGCGCGTCGGAGTTCTTCTTCGAGGGCGTCCCGGACGGCGCACCCGTCGTCGTGAACGTCGTCGGCGACGCGCCCGTCACGGTCTCGGCCGCCTACGTCGACATCAACGGCGCGCGCGTCGACGACCCGGCGAACATCGGCAACGCCGCGGCGCGGCTGATGTGGAACTTCACGGGGAGCGGCGACGTCACCGTGAGCGGCGCGGGGCAGTGGGTCGGCTCGATCCTCGCCCCGTCCGCGGACCAGGTGACGCTCACGTCGAGCACCAACGGGCGCGTCTACGCGGGCAACGACCTCACGACGTCGGGCAGCGGCAACGAGCAGCACAACTACCCCTGGATCGGCCCGGGGCCGTTCAGCTGCATCCCGTCGGCGAGCTTCGTCGTCCAGAAGACCGTCACGGGCGAGGCCGCCGCCGACGTGCCCGCGGACACGACGTTCGACGTCGAGTACACGTACGAGGAGCCGGACGGGACGACCGGCGGCGACACGCTCGTCGTGCCGATCAGCGGCGCGCTCGTCAGCGGCCCGACGCTCCCCGTCGGCACCGTCGTCACGATCACCGAGACCGACCTGCCCACGGTGCCGGGCGTCGAGTGGGGCACGCCCGTGATCCAGGTGAACGGGGAGCCGCTCGGCGACCCCGCCCAGTTCACGATCCAGGAGAACCAGACCGTCACCGTGACCGTGGTGAACACGGCGAACGGCGGTGCCGTCCCGGTGGTGGGCGGGTTCTCCGTGGCCAAGGCCGTGACGGGCGACGCCGCGGGGCTCGTCCCCGACGACACCGCGTTCCTCGTCGACTGGGACGCCACGCTCCCTGAGGGGGTCACGTACGACGGCGACCTGTCGGGCACGCTGACCGTCCTCGCGGACGGGACCGTGGTGGACGGCCCGTCCGACCTGCCGGTCGGCACGACCGTCACGCTCACGGAGCAGACGCCGCTGCCGGAGGTCGAGGGCGTGGAGTGGGGCGACCCCGTGCTCAGCCCGGCGTCGCCGATCACGATCGTCGAGGGCGCGACCGGGGTCGCGGTCACGGTGACCAACGTCGCGGACGCCGTGGTCGGGGGCTTCACGGTCCAGAAGGTGCTCGAAGGCGACGCGGCCGACGTCGTCCCGTCCGAGACCGCGTTCCTCGTCGACTGGACGGCGACCGTCCCCGCGGGTGTCGCGTACGACGGCGACACGTCGGGCACGCTGACCGTCCTCGCCGACGGGACCGTGACGGACGGCCCGTCCGACCTGCCGGTCGGCACGACCGTGACGCTCGTCGAGCAGCAGCCGCTGCCCGACGTCGACGGTGTCGTCTGGGGCCTGCCGACGCTCGAGCCCGCGTCTCCGATCACGATCGTCGAGGGGCCGACGAGCGTCGCCGTGACCGTGACCAACACGGCGATCGCGCCCGAGGAGGTCGGCGGGTTCGCGGTGCAGAAGACCGTCACGGGCGACGCGTCCGGGGCCGTGCCGCCGGGCACCGCGTTCGTCGTCGCCTGGGAGGCGGAGGTTCCGCCCGACTCCGGCTACGAGGGTCCGACCTCCGGGAGGGTGACCGTGCTCGCGGACGGGACCGTGGTGGACGGCCCGCAGGACCTGCCCGCGGGCACGGTCGTGACGTTCGCGGAGCAGACCATGCCCGACGTCCCCGGCGTGGACTGGGGGCAGCCGACCGTCTCGCCCGGCACCGTCACCATCGGTGAGGGGGACGCGGTCGCGGGCGTGGTCGTGACGAACACGGCGACCGCGCAGGTCGGCGGGTTCTCGCTCGCGAAGACGGTCGAGGGCGACCTCGCCGGGAGCGTGCCCCCCGGGACGGCGTTCGAGGTCGAGTGGTCCGCGACCCTGCCCACGGGCTTCACGTACGACGGCCCCCTCACGGGGACGCTGACCGTGCTCGCGGACGGCACCGTGGTCGACGGCCCGCAGGACCTCCCGGTCGGGACGGTCGTGACGTTCACCGAGATCAACCTGCCGGAGGTCGACGGCGTCGTCTGGGGCGCCCCCACGTTCTCCCCGGAGGCCGTGACGGTCGGCGACGAGGAGAACACCCTCGTCACGCTGACCAACACCACGCAGGACGTGGCCGAGGTCGGCGGGTTCTCCGTCGCCAAGGAGGTGACCGGCGACCGCGCGGACCTCGTGCCCGCCGGAACCGAGTTCACCGTCGCGTACTCGTACGAGCTCGACGGCACCCTCGTCGGCGGCTACCTCCAGGTCCCGGCGGACGGGACGGTCGTCGCCGGCCCGCAGAACCTCCCGGTCGGCACGGTCGTCACCTACACGGAGGCGGACCTGCCCGACCTCCCCGGCGTCGCGTGGGGCGTCCCGACGTTCAGCCCGCCGACGGTCGTCGTCGGCGACGGGCAGAACACGCTGGTCACCGCGACCAACACGGCGAACCAGGCGCTCGGCGGGTTCTCCGTGGTCAAGCGGGTGACCGGCGAGGCGTCCGACGCCGTCCCCCCGACCACGGAGTTCGTCGTGGGCTACGCGTACGACGGCCCGGACGGCGCCGTCACCGGATCGCTCACCGTCCGCGCCGACGGGGTCGCCGTCGACGGCCCGCAGGACCTGCCCGTGGGGACGGTCGTCCGGCTCACCGAGACCGACCTGCCCGAGATCGGCGGGGTCGACTGGGGCACGCCGACCTTCACGGTCGACGGGACGGCGGTCACCGAGGTGACGGTCGGCGACGGCACGGTGGTCGTGACGCTCACCAACACCGCGGACGACGAGGAGCTCGCGATCACCGGCACCGACGCGGTGCTCGTGACCGTCCTCGCCCTGGCGTTCCTCGGGACCGGCAGCGCGCTCCTGCTGCTCCGCGCCCGGCAGCGCCGCCTCGCCTGACGCGCACCGATCGGCGGCCGGCACCCGCGCGGGTGTCGGCCGTCGTCGCGCCGGGAGGACGAGGTAGGACCGACCGGACCAAACCGTCTCAAGAGGACGAGACCGAGATCACAGCGCAGAATGCGTCATGGGGGAAGAGCAGCGATGTCTCAGAGACAGAGGACGGCGCCGCGACCCGGGGCGCCGTCGCCGGCCTGACCAGGAGCACGCATGACCCGAGGTTCCCGCCCCCGCACGCTCGACCCCCTGCGCCGCGTCGTCGCCGCCGTCACGGCCGCGACGCTCGCGCTCGCCGGGGCGGTCGTGCTCGTCACCGGGCCCCAGGCCGCACCCTCGTTCGCCGCGGTCGGGCAGTGCCCCGACCCGGGCCAGTTCCCCGGCATCGGGAACCTGCCCCCGAAGTTCACGGACAACAACGTCTCGGTGTACGCCGGGGGGAACTTCCTCGCCACGGGGTCGGCCTCGGAGGCCGAGGGCGTGCTGGTCGTCGGCGGGAATGCGACGTTCAACCGGACTCTCAGCGGGAACTCGTTCAACGTCGGCACGGTCGGGGCGGGTTCGCAGATCGCACCGGACCCCGGCACGGTCATGCTCCACGTGGGTGGCACCCTCGACGTGGTCGCACCGACGAACGTCATCGTGGGGGCCGGCTACTCGGGCCAGGGTGGCGGTGACGTCCAGGTCGGCGCGGCGAAGACCGGTGGAGGGACGGTGGACACGAACGGCGGGGAGCTGCGGCCGAACCTCGGCACGGCGCCCGCGCTCGCGCCGTTCGGTGACTTCGGGGACCAGGTCTCCCAGGCGTCGACGACGTTCGCCGGTCTGACCGGGACACCCGTCGCGGTGGCGGGCAACATCGCGACCTTCGACGGCTCGACGAGCACCGACCTGCACGTGTTCACGGTGGACGCCGCGGCGCTCAACGGCGTGAACACGCTCAACTTCGACGGGTTCGCCGACGGCTCCCCGATCGTCATCAACGTGGTGGGCGGCCCGGTCGACTTCCAGCCCAACTACTTCGCCGCGAACAACGTCCGGTTCGACGACTTCGGGAGCCCGGACTTCGGCAACTGGGCCTCGCGGATCATGTGGAACTTCGTCGACGCCGACGCGGTCCAGCTCGGCCCGGCCGGGGCGGCGCAGTTCATGGGGTCGGTCATGGCACCGGCGGCGGACGTCCAGCTGTACAACCACATGAACGGGCGGGTGTACGTCGGCGGCGACCTCACGTTCGGCGGCGAGGGCTCGCAGAGCGGCCTGGAGATCCACAACTACCCGTGGATCGGTCCGGGGCCGTTCAACTGTGTCCCGACCTCCAGCTTCGTCGTGCAGAAGACGGTGACGGGCGCCGCCGCGGCGGACGTCCCGGCCGGGACGGTGTTCACCGTCCACTACTCCTACGTCACGCCGGCACCGGACAGCGAGACCGGCGAGGGTGACCTCGAGGTCCCGCTCAACGGCAACCTCGTCCCGGGCCCGGACCTCCCCGTCGGGACCGTCGTGACGGTCTCGGAGCCGACCCTGCCGGAGGTCGACGGCGTCTCGTGGGGGTCGCCGGTGTTCCGGGTCAACGGGAACGAGCTGGGCTTCCCGGCCGAGTTCACCGTCCCCGCGGACGGCACGATGGCGAGCGTGTCCGTCGTCAACACGGCGAACGTCGGCGCACCCGCCGGCGGGTTCTCGGTGCAGAAGGCGCCGCTCCAGGGCAACGCGGCGGGCGCCGTGGACCCCGCGACGGAGTACCAGGTCGACTGGGCGGCGACGCTCCCCGAGGGGGCGACGTACGACGGCGACCTGACGGGCACGCTCACCGTGCTCGCGGACGGCGCGGTCGTCGACGGCCCGCAGGACCTGCCGGTCGGCACGACCGTGACGTTCACGGAGGTGACCCCGGACCCGGTCGACGGCGTCGTCTGGGCGACGCCCGTCGTCGAGCCCTCGACCGTGACGGTCGGTGAGGGGCAGAACACGCTCGTCACGGTGACGAACACGGCGACCACGCAGGTCGGCGGGTTCACGGTCGTGAAGATCGTGGACGGCGACGCCGCGGGGCTCGTGCCGGACGACACGGCGTTCACGGTGACGTGGACGGCGGAGATCCCGGCGGGCGTCGTCTACGACGGCGAGACCGAGGGGCAGGCGGTGATCCTCGCGGACGGCACCCCGTACGCCGGTCCGGTCGACCTCCCCGTCGGGACGGTCGTCACGTTCACGGAGGTCGCGCCCCCGGCGGTCGACGGCGTCGTCTGGGGCACGCCGTCCATCAGCCCGGCCGAGCTCACCGTCGGGCAGGGGCAGCCCGCGATCGTCCAGGTGACGAACACCGCGAGCACCGTGAACGGTGGGTTCACGCTGCAGAAGGAGGTCATCGGCAACGCGTCGGGTGCGGTGCCGGGGGACACGGCGTTCCTCGTCGACTGGTCCGCGACCCTCCCGTCGGACGTGACCTACGGCGGGCCGCTCGCCGGCACGCTGACGGTGCTCGCGGACGGGACGGTGGTGGACGGTCCGCAGGACCTGCCGGTCGGGACGGTCGTGACGTTCGCCGAGCAGACGCCGTTCCCCGTGGTCGACGGCGTCCAGTGGGGCGACCCGATCATCTCGCCCGAGTCGCTCGTCGTGAGCGAGAACGGCGGGCAGCCGGTCGCGGTGACGGTCACGAACGTCGCGACGTCCGTCGTCGGCGGGTTCTCGCTGAGCAAGGCGCTCGCGGGAAACGCGGCCGGCGCCGTGCCGGACGACACCGAGTTCCTCGTCGACTGGTCGGCCGTGCTGCCGACGGGTGTCACCTACGACGGCGACCTGTCCGGGACGCTGACCGTGCTCGCGGACGGGACGGTCGTCGACGGGCCGCAGGACCTGCCGGTCGGCACGGTCGTCACGCTCACCGAGCAGACCCCGCTGCCCGAGGTGCCGAACGTCGTCTGGGGAGACCCGTCGTTCGACCCGGGCGCTCAGGTGACCGTCACCGAGAACGACGGCGCCCCCGTCGCGGTTACGGTGACGAACACCGCGACCAGCACCGTGGGCGGTTTCGCCGTCGCCAAGGACGTCGTCGGCGACGCCGAGGGCCTCGTGCCCGGGACCACGCCCTTCTCGGTGACGTGGGTCGCGACGCTGCCCACCGGCGTCACCTACGACGGCTCCCTCACGGGGACGCTGACCGTCCTGGCCGACGGGACGGTCGTGGACGGCCCGCAGGACCTCCCGGTCGGGACGACCGTGACGTTCTCCGAGACGTCGCTCCCGACGATCCCGAACGTCGTCTGGGGCGACCCGTCGTTCGACCCCGCCACGCTGACCGTCACGGAGACCGGGGACACCCCGACGCTCGTGACCGTGACGAACACGGCGTCGAACGTCGTCGGCGGCTTCACGCTGCAGAAGGACGTCCAGGGGAACGCGGCCGGGATCGTGCCCGACATCACCACCTTCACGGTCACCTGGACCGCGGTCCTGCCCCCGGACGTCGCCTACGACGGCCCGCTCACCGGGACTCTGACCGTCCGGGCCGACGGGACGGTCGTGGACGGCCCGGCGGACCTCCCGGTGGGCACCGTGGTGACCTTCGCCGAGCAGACCCCGCTGCCCGAGGTCGGCGACGTCGTGTGGGGACCGCCGTCGTTCTCGCCGGCCCAGCTCACGGTCACCGAGAACGACGGCGAGCCCGTCGCGGTCACGGTGACGAACACCGCGAACGCGGTCGTCGGGTCGTTCGGCGTCGCGAAGGCGCTCGCGGGCAACGCCGCCGGGCTGGTGCCCCGCGACACCGCGTTCCTCGTGGACTGGAGCGCGGACATCCCGGACGGCGTCGACTACGACGGCGACACGTCCGGCACCCTCACCGTCCTCGCCGACGGCACGGTCGTGGACGGCCCGACCGACCTGCCCGTCGGGACGGTCGTGACCCTGAGCGAGCAGACCCCGCTCCCGGAGATCGACGGCGTCGTGTGGGGCACGCCGTCCTACGACCCGGGGACCACGGTCACCATCACCGAGAACGCCGGCGCGCCGGTCGTCGTGACGCTGACGAACACCGCGACCACGGTGGACGGCGGGTTCTCGGTCGCCAAGGCGCTGACCGGGAACGCGGCCGGGCTGGTGCCCGGTGACACCGCGTTCCTCGTCGACTGGTCGGCGGTGCTGCCCGACGGCGTCACGTACGGGGGCCCGCTGACCGGGACCGTGACCGTGCTCGCGAGCGGGGCCGTCGTCGACGGCCCGCAGGACCTCCCCGTGGGCACCACGGTGACGTTCACCGAGCGCGCCCCGCTGCCGTCGGTCGACGGCGTGGTCTGGGGCGTGCCGTCCTTCGCGCCCGCGTCGACGCTCGTCGTCGTGGAGAACGGGGGCGACCCCGTCACGGTGACGGTCACCAACACGGCCTCGACGGTGGACGGCGGGTTCACGGTGGCCAAGGCCGTGACCGGGAACGCCGCCGGCCTCGTGCCGGACGACACCGAGTTCGTCGTGGGCTGGAGCGCGACCCTCCCCGAGGGCGTGACGTACGACGGCGACCTGTCCGGGACGCTGACGGTGCTCGCCGACGGGACGGTCGTGGCCGGCCCGGCCGACCTCCCCGTGGGGACGGTCGTGACGTTCACGGAGCAGACGCCGCTCCCGGAGGTCGACGGCGTCGTGTGGGGCGAGCCCGTACTCGACCCCGGAGCCGAGGTGACGATCGTCGAGGGCGCGACGGGCGTCGCGGTGACGGTGACGAACACGGCGAGCACCGTGAACGGCGGCTTCGCGCTCGCCAAGTCGGTCGCGGGGAACGCGGCCGGCGCGGTGCCGGGCGACACGGCGTTCCTCGTGGACTGGACGGCGACGCTCCCCGACGACGTGACCTACGACGGTGACCTGTCCGGGACGCTGTCGGTCCTGGCGGACGGGACCGTCGTGGACGGTCCGCAGGACCTGCCCGTGGGCACGGTCGTGACGTTCGCGGAGCAGACGCCGCTGCCCGAGGTGCCGAACGTGGTGTGGGGCACCCCGACGTACGCGCCGGGCGCCGAGCTGACGATCACCGAGAACGGTGGTGCACCCGTCGCGGTGACGGTGACGAACACGGCGATGAGCGTCGTCGGCGGGTTCACGGTCCACAAGGCGCTCGCGGGGAACGCCGCCGGAGCGGTGCCGGACGAGACCGCGTTCCTCGTCGACTGGACCGCGGCGGTCCCCGACGGGATCGACTACGACGGCGACGTGTCCGGGACCCTCACGGTGCTCGCGGACGGGACGGTCGTGGACGGTCCGGCCGACCTCCCGGTGGGCACCGTGGTGACCTTCGCCGAGCAGACCCCGCTCCCCGACGTGCCGAACGTGGTCTGGGGGACGCCGACGTTCGCGCCGAGCGCCCAGGTGACGATCGTCGAGGGCGCGACGGGCGTCGAGCTCACCGTGACGAACACGGCGACGAGCGTCGTCGGTGGCTTCACGCTGCAGAAGGACGTGACCGGGAACGCCGCGGGCCTCGTGCCGGGCGACACCGCGTTCTCCGTGACCTGGGTGGCGACGCTCCCTGCGGGCGTGACGTACGACGGGTTCCTCACCGGGACGCTGACGATCCTCGCGGACGGCACGGTCGTGGACGGACCGCAGGACCTGCCGGTGGGCACCACGGTGACGTTCACCGAGGCGACGCCTCCCGCGGTCGACGGCGTCACGTGGGGCGCGGTGTCCGTGGACCCCGCCACGCTGACGGTCGCCGAGAACGGTGGGGCGCCGTCCGCGGTGACCGTGACGAACACCGCGAACGCGGTGACCGGGTCGTTCGGGGTGGCCAAGGCGCTCGCGGGGAACGCGGCCGGCGCGGTCCCGGACGACACGGCGTTCCTCGTCGACTGGACCGCGACGATCCCGGCCGGGGTCGACTACGACGGCGACACATCCGGCACGCTGAGCGTGCTCGCGGACGGGACCGTCGCGGACGGTCCGGCGGACCTGCCGGTCGGCACGGTCGTGACGTTCGCGGAGCAGACGCCGCTGCCCGAGGCGCCGAACGTGGTGTGGGGGACGCCGGAGATCTCGCCGGAGTCGGTGACGATCGCCGAGGGCGACGAGCCGGTCGTGGTGACGGTGACGAACACGGCGACGAGCGTCGTCGGCGGGTTCTCGCTGGCGAAGTCGGTCGTGGGCGACGCGGCCGGGATCGTGCCCGACGACACGGCGTTCCTCGTCGACTGGACCGTGACCCTGCCGGGCGGCGTGACCTACGACGGCGACCTGTCCGGCACGCTGACGGTGCTCGCCGACGGGACGGTCGTCGACGGCCCGCAGGACCTCCCCGTCGGGACGGTCGTGACGTTCGCGGAGCAGACGCCGCTCCCCGCCGTGCCGGGCGTCGTCTGGGGCGAGCCGTCGTTCGCGCCGGGTGCCGAGCTGACGATCGTGGAGAACGACGGGCAGCCCGTCGCGGTGACGGTGACCAACACGGCGACGAGCGTCGTCGGCGGGTTCGCCGTGCAGAAGGCGCTCGCGGGCGACGCGGCGGGCATCGTGTCGGGCGGGACGGAGTTCCAGGTCGGCTGGTCCGCGACGCTGCCGGACGGCGTGACGTACGCGGGCGACCTGTCCGGGACCCTGACGGTGCTCGCGGACGGGACCGTCGTGGACGGCCCGCAGGACCTCCCCGTCGGGACGGTCGTGACGCTCGCGGAGCAGACGCCGCTGCCCGGGGTCCCGAACGTCGTGTGGGGCGACCCGGTCGTCTCCCCGGAGTCGGTCACCGTCACGGAGACCGGCGAGACGCCGACCCTCGTGACGGTGACGAACACCGCGACGAGCGTCGTCGGCGGGTTCGCCGTGGCCAAGGCGCTCGCCGGGAACGCGGCGGGGGTCGTGCCGGACGGCACGGCATTCCTCGTCGACTGGTCCGCGACGCTGCCGGACGGCGTGACGTATGCGGGCGACCTGTCCGGGACCCTCACGGTGCTCGCGGACGGGACCGTCGTGGACGGCCCGCAGGACCTGCCGGTGGGGACGGTCGTGACGTTCGCCGAGCAGATGCCGCTGCCCGACGTGCCGGACGTCGTGTGGGGGACCCCGGAGATCTCCCCGGAGTCCGTGACGATCACGGAGACCGGGGACACCCCCACCACGGTCACCGTGACGAACACGGCGACGAGCGTCGTCGGCGGCTTCACGCTGCAGAAGTCCGTCATCGGTGACGCCGCGGGGATCGTGCCGGGCGACACGGAGTTCTCCGTGACGTGGGTCGCGACCCTCCCGCCGGACGTCACGTACGACGGGTTCCTCACCGGGACGCTGACGATCCTCGCGGACGGCACGGTCGTGGACGGACCGCAGGACTTGCCGGTCGGGACCACGGTGACCTTCACCGAGGCCACCCCGCCGACGGTCCCGGACGTCACGTGGGGCGCCGTGTCCGTGGACCCGGCGCAGCTCGCGGTCACGGAGAACGACGGCGAGCCCGTCGCGGTCACGGTGACCAACACCGCGAACGCGGTGACCGGGTCGTTCGGGGTGGCCAAGGCGCTCGCGGGGAACGCGGCCGGCGTGGTGCCGGACGACACGGCGTTCCTCGTCGACTGGACGGCGACCCTGCCCGACGGCGTGACGTACCCCGGCCCGCTCACCGGCACCCTCACGGTGCTCGCGGACGGGACCGTCACCGACGGCCCGGACGACCTGCCGGTGGGGACGGTCGTGACGTTCGCGGAGCAGACGCCGCTGCCCGAGATCGCGGACGTGGTCTGGGGCACCCCGGAGATCTCGCCGGAGTCGGTGACGATCGCCGAGGGCGGCGAGCCGGTCGTGGTGACGGTGACGAACACGGCGACGAGCGTCGTCGGCGGGTTCTCGGTGGCCAAGGCGCTGGCAGGGAACGCGGCGGGGATCGTGCCGGACGACACGGCGTTCCTCGTGGACTGGTCGGCGACGCTCCCCGCGGGCGTCACCTACCCCGCCCCGCTGACGGGCACCGTCACGGTGCTCGCGGACGGGACGGTCGTGGACGGCCCGCAGGACCTCCCCGTGGGGACGGTCGTGACGTTCGCGGAGCAGACGCCGCCGAACGTGCCGGACGTCGTCTGGGGCACCCCGACGATCTCGCCGGAGTCGGTGACGATCACCGAGACCGGTGAGACCCCGACGGCGGTCATCGTGACGAACACGGCGACGAGCGTCGTCGGCGGGTTCACGGTCCAGAAGGTCGTGGACGGGGATTCGGCGGGCGTCGTCCCGGGCGACACCGCGTTCGACGTGGACTGGTCCGCGACGCTGCCCGACGGCGTCACCTACGAGGGTGAGCTCGCGGGCACGCTGACGGTGCTCGCGGACGGGACCGTCGTGGACGGTCCGCGGGACCTGCCCGTGGGCACGGTCGTGACGTTCGCGGAGCAGACGCCGCTGCCGGAGGTCCCGGGCGTGGCGTGGGGCGAGCCGAGCCTCGACCCCGAGGGTGCGCTGACGATCACGGAGAACGACGGCGAGCCGGTGGCGGTGACCGTCACGAACACCGCGGACACCGTGCTCGGCACGTTCACCGTCGCCAAGGCGCTCACCGGCGCCGCGGCCGGCGCGGTCCCGGAGGACACGGCGTTCACCGTGACGTGGTCGGCGACCGTGCCCGACGGCGTCGTATTCGATGGCCCGACGAGCGGCACGCTCACCGTGCTCGCGGACGGGACGGTCGTCGACGGGCCCGCGCTGCCGTACGGCTCCGCCGTGACGCTCGCCGAGCCGACGTTTCCCGACGTCCCCGGGATCGCGTGGGGCACGCCGACGTTCGACCCGGCCACGGTCGTGGTCGGGGGCGCCGACGCGCCGGTGGCGGTCACGGTGACGAACACGGCGGTCGCGCAGGCCGGCGGGTTCACCGTGCACAAGGAGGTCGGCGGCGACGCCGCGAGCCTCGTCCCGTCCGGTACCGCGTTCCAGGTCGCCTGGACCGCCGTGCTCCCGGCCGGGGTCGAGTACGACGGCGCCACGGAGGGCACGCTCACCGTCCTCGCCGACGGGACCGTGGTCGCCGGGCCGCAGGACCTGCCCGTGGGGACCGCGGTGACGTTCACCGAGCGCACCCCGCTGCCGGAGGTCCGGGGCGTCCTCTGGGGCGAGCCGACGTTCGCGGTGGACGGGGTGGCCGTCGACCCGGCGACCCTCACGGTCGTCGCGGACACCGCGGTCGCGGTCACCCTGACCAACACCGCGAACGACGCGCACCTCGTCGGCGGGTTCGCCGTGCACAAGGTCGTCACCGGGAACGCGGCGGGCCGGGTGCCCGACGACACCACGTTCACGGTCACCTGGACCGCGGACGTCCCGGGCGGGACGCTCTACGACGGCCCGACGTCGGGGCGCCTCACGGTCCGCGCCGACGGCACGGTCGTCACGGGCCCCGCGGACCTCCCCGAGGGGACCGTCGTGACGCTCGGCGAGGTCGACCTGCCGAGCATCGACGGCGTCCGGTGGGGCGCGCCGGCCTTCACGGTCGACGGCGAGCGCACCACCGGGCTGACCGTCGCCGTCGGCGAGCTGGCGGACGTGACGCTCACCAACACGGCGAGCACGACCGGGGGGCTCGCCGTGACCGGCGCGACCACGGGCGGGCTCGTCGGCCTGGGCGCGCTCCTCGTCCTCGGCGGGGCCGCGCTGCTCACCGTGACGAGGCGCCGCCCGTCGTCGTAGCGGGAGCGGCGCCCGACCTCAGTCGTGGCCCGCGAGCGTCCCGAGCGCCTTGGTCCACAGCGCGTGCGCGCGCTCCGCGCGCTCGGCCGTCTCGATGTTGCGCTCGACGACGCGCACGCGCGTCCCGGAGTCGTCCGGCTCGAGCGTGATGGCGATGTCGTGGTAGTTCTCGGGGACGTCGGGAAGGCCCATCGTCGGGGAGAAGTGCGTGAAGTGCAGCAACCGCGGGCGCTCGACCGCGACGACGGTGCCCCAGTCCGCGAACTCGCGGCCCATGTAGTGCCCCTCGAACGTCACGGGGCTGCCGGGCCGGAAGTCGGTCTCGACGTTCATGCCGAGCATCCAGCGGGCGCTCGGGTGCAGCAGCTCGGCCCACACGACCTGCGGCGGCCGCGCGACGTGGATCTCGGCGGTCGTGCTGTGCTCGGTCAGGGTCGGGTCGGTCATGAGTACCTCCGGGGGGCTCGGGGGCGCGGTCCGCTTCTGGGGCGACGGTAGACCCTCCGGGCGGCACCGGCAGCCGGTAGGTTCGGGCGCGTGACCCGACTCGTGCTCGTCCACGGCCGCGACAACCAGGGCCTCGACGCCGACGTCCTCGACCGCACCTGGACCACCGTGCTGGACGCGGGGCTGCGCGCGGCGGGGTCGAGCCGCGTGCTGCACGACGCCGACACGTCGTTCGTCTTCTACGGCGACACCCTCGCGGGGCTCGTCGCGGGAGACGCAGAGCCGCCGGCGGTGACGGTGCACGCGCTGGCGGCCCTGCCCGGCGACGAGCTCGCGTTCGTCGCGGCCGTCGTCGAGGAGGTGCTGCGGGGAGCGGGAGCGGGCGTGCCGGCGCGCCCCGAGGGCGCCGGGGCCGGTGCGGGGGAGTGGCTGAACCTGCTGCTGTCCGCGCTCGACCGGTACGTGCCCGGCCTGAGCAGCGGCGTCGTCGTGCTGCTCGCGCGCGACGTGTGGGCGTACCTGCACGACGACGCCGTGCGCAGGACGATCGACGACGCGCTCGCGGCCGCGATCCCGACCGACGGCCGGGCCGTCGTCGTCGCGCACTCGCTCGGGTCGGTCGTCGCGTACTCGGTGCTGCGCGAGCACCCCGACGCCGCGCGGTGGGACGTGCCGCTGCTGCTCACGCTGGGCTCCCCGCTCGCGATCCGGGCGATCCGCGACGTCCTCGCCGCGCGCGCCCCGCTGCGCGTGCCCGCGCCGGTGCGCCGCTGGGTCGCGGCGCGCGACCGCCGGGACGCGCTCGCGCTCCACGGCCTCGGACCTGCGGCGTTCCCGCTCGACCCGCCGAGGCCCGCGATCGAGGAACTCGTCGTCGCGAACGCGGCGCCGGGCCACCACGCGGCAGCCGTGCTGCTCTCCGACGGCAGCCCGGCGGGCTACCTCGCGCTCCCGGAGGTGGCGGGCACGGTGGCGGCCGCGCTGGACGGCTGACGCGACCTGTCAGCGCGAGGTCGCGGCAGGGCGCGACGTCGTGCTGACAGGTTCACGACACGCCGTGGAGGCGCGCGTGCAGCGACCGGATCTCGGGGGCGAGCTCGTAGGCCGGGCCGCGCACGGGCACGCCCGGCGCGACGTCGCCGATCGCGAGCGGGCGCACGGGTCCGGGCGCCACGCGCCACTCGTCGAGCCAGCCGACGAGCTGCGTCGTGCTCGACGCGTAGACGATCGGCCCGAGCCCGACCCAGGCGTGCGCCGCGCTGCACATCGCGCAGTGCTCGCCGGACGTGTAGACGGTCGCGTCGCGACGCTCCTCGGGCGTCAGGTGCTCGGCGGCCCAGCGGGCGATCTCGAACTCCGGGTGCCGGGTCGCGTCGCCGTCCTTCACGCGGTTGCGGTCCTCGAACCGCACGGCTCCGTCGCGGTCGACGAGGAGCGAGCCGAACGGCTCGTCGCCGTCGTCGAGCGCCTCGCGCGCGAGCTCGACGCAGCGGCGCAGGTGCACGAGGTCGTCCGGGGTGGGGAGGGTCTCGGGAGTCATGGCGCCCATCCTCGCCCGGTCAGCGCGCGAGCGCGAGGACGCTGCGCACGTCCGCGACGAACCCGTCCACGTCGTCCGGGGTCGTGTCCCACGCGCACATCCACCGGACCTCGACCCGGTCGGCGGTCTCGCCCGGTCCCCAGTCGTAGAAGCGGTGGCGCTCGCGCAGGCGCTCCACGGCCGCGCGGGGGAGCGTCGCGAAGACCGCGTTGACGAGCGTGGGCTGCGTGAAGGCGAGGCCGGTCGGGGTGGCGCGCACGGCGTCGTCCGGCCCGAGCGCGGCGGGGACGACGACGTCCGCGAGCCCCGCGCGCAGGCGCGCCGCCATCGCGTTCGCGCGCCGTGCGTTGCGCAGCCAGAGCTCGTCCGCGTCCGCGATCTCGTCGACCTCGGCGACGGCGTCGCCCACCGGCTCGAACAGCGCGAGGAGCTGCGCGGAGACGTAGCGCATCTTGGACGCGAGCTGCATCGTCGCCTTGCGCACGAACTCGACGCCGTCGACGGCCGACGGGTCGAGCACGACGACCGCCTCCCCGAGCGCGAGCCCGTTCTTGGTGCCGCCGAACGACAGCACGTCCACGCCCGCGTCGGTCGTGAGGGCGCGCAGCGGCACGTCGAGCGCGGCGGCGGCGTTCGCGAGGCGCGACCCGTCGAGGTGCACGCGCATGCCGCGCGCGTGCGCGGCGTCGGCCACCGCGCGGATCTCGGCGGGCGTGTAGAGCGTGCCGAGCTCCGTGGCCTGCGTGAGGGACACGACGAGCGGCTGCGCGCGGTGCGGGTCGCCGAGGTCGCCCGCGAACCGCTCCACGGCGTCGGGCGTCAGCTTCCCGTCCGGCGCCGGGACCGCGAGCACCTTGATCCCGCCGACGCGCTCGGGCGCACCGTTCTCGTCCGTGTTGAGGTGCGCGTGCTCGGTCGCGACGACCGCGCCCCAGCGCGGCAGCATGGCCATGAGCGCCACGACGTTCGCACCCGTCCCCGTGAGCACCGGGTAGGCCGTGGCGTCCGGGCCGAAGCGGGACCGTACGGCGTCCTGGAGGCGTGCCGTCCACGGGTCCTCGCCGTACGAGATCTCGTGCCCGGCGCTCGCCGCGGCGAGCGCGGCGAGGACGTCAGGATGGGCGGGGGAGTAGTTGTCCGAGGCGAACGACGTCACGTGCCCAGGGTAGGCCGCGGCCGGTCACCGCCGCCCTGGGCGGGCCGTGACCGGCCGGGCGACCGGCTCACGCGACGAAGGTCCGCCAGGCGCCGCAGTCCTTGATCGGGCCGCCTGCCGAGAGGTCCTGCCGGCACGCACGGACCGACACGGACTTCCCCTTGGACATGCCGCTCGAGTACCAGTACACGCTCGAGCCGACCCCGTCGCTCGCACGGACGGTCTTCGTCGTCCCGTCGAACCGGACCTGCGCGACGGCGCTGGCGCCGTCCTTGCGGTTGTCGACGACCGCGACGTACGCGCTGTGGCGCCCCGGGTCGTTGGGGGCGAACGTCGCCCTCGCGTAGTGCGGGCTGCCGGCGCTGTAGACGGTGCCGGAGGTGCCCGCGGAGGCGCCGATCGCGGTCCCGAGCACCAGGGCGCCGGCCATGGCGGCGACGGCGACGAGCTGACGAGTCCTCATGTGTGCTCCTTCCAGGGGCCGCTCCGTCCGGAGCGGCGACCAGCCGTGACGGCGGACGTCCGGATCGTAGGCACCACCGGCTCGGACCGGCCATGGGCACCCGTCCCCATGGGGGACGAGCGGCGGCCCCGCCGCGCGCGAGCGGGGCGCGGCGCGCCTAGCGTCGAGGAGGGACGCCGCGGGCGTCCCGAGGAGCCGTACCGAGCAGCACGGAGGTGCAGCCATGACCACGAACCCTGACGAGCCGGGCACGGAGCCGGTCCCTCCGGTCGAGCCCACGGTCGAGCCGCCGAAGTCCCCGGGACCGCCCCCGGACCCGTCGGAGCCGCCGCGCGACCCGAGCCACGCGGACCCGGTCCCCGGCGAGCCGCGACCGTCCGACCCGGTCCCTGACTCGCCGCCCGACTGGCCGTCGTCGCCGGGCCGGCCCGTCGGCCCGGACGAGCCGAGCCACGACGACTGAGGACGGTCCGCGCGTCGCGCTCCCGGGTGCGGCTGAACGGCCGCCGGATCACAGGAGCCGGCGCGAGCCCGGGTGCGTGACGCGCAGCCAGCGGTAGCCGTAGCCGTCGAGCCGGACCTCGGCGGTCCCGTCGGGGTCCGGCTCGACGTCGTCCGCGTCGAGCAGGTCGACGAGGCGCGCCTCCGCGGGCAGGTCGCCGAGCGCGAGCCGGACGACGACCGGGTCCGCGGACAGGTTGTGGACGGTGAGCATCGACGCCTCCTGCCACGTGCTGCGCAGCGCGAGGACCGACGGTTCCGGCTGGTCGAGCACGTCCACCTCGCCCCAGCCGAGCTCGGGGCACTCGCGGTAGCGGTGCGCGAGCAGGCGCACGAACGTCAGCAGCGAGTCCGGGTCGCGCCGCTGGTCCGCGACGTTGACGTGCTCGGGAGCGTAGCCATCCGTGGGCACCGGGCCGGCGAGCCGGCGCGCGGGGGCGCGCGAGAAGCCGCCGTTGCGCTCCGACGTCCACTGCATCGGGGTCCGCACGGCGAGCCGGCCGTCCGCGGCGAGGTTCTCGCCCATGCCGATCTCCTCGCCGTAGAAGAGGACCGGCGTCCCCGGGAGCGCGAAGAGCAGCGAGTACACCATCCGGACGCGGCGCGGGTCGCCGCCCAGCATGGGTGGGAGCCGACGGCGCAGCCCCCGCCCGTAGAGCTGCATGTCCTCCTCGGGCCCGAACGCGGCGAAGACCTCCTGGCGCTCGTCGTCGGAGAGCTTGTCGAGCGTCAGCTCGTCGTGGTTGCGCACGAACGTCGCCCACTGCGCGTCGTGGGGGATCGGGGGGCGCGCGGCGAGCGACGCGGCGAGCGGCCCGGCGTCGTGCCGCGCGAGCGACAGGTACAGCGCCTGCATGCCGTTGAAGTCGAACTGGAGCGTCAGCTCGGAGCTCGACGGTCCGGACTCGCTCCCGTCCCCCGTCCCGTCGTCGCCGAAGTAGAGGCGCTGCTCCGCGAACGGCAGGTTGACCTCGCCCATGAGGATCGAGTCGCCCGCGCGGCGCGAGAGGAACGAGCGCAGCGCGCGCAGGAAGTCGTGCGGGTCCTCGATCTCGTCCGACGGGTTCGCCGCCGCGTCCCCGAGGAAGAACGGGACGGCGTCGACCCGGAAGCCCGAGAGGCCGAGCTGGATCCAGTAGCCCATCGTCTTCGCGATCGCGTCCCGGACCTTCGGGTTGGCGGTGTTGAGGTCCGGCATGTGGCGGTAGAAGCGGTGGCGGTACCACTCGCCCGTGCGATCGTCCTTCGTCCAGATGCCCTCCTCCTGGTCGGGGAAGATCACCTGGTCCGTCGTGGGCGGCGGCTCGTCGGCGCGCCACACGTAGAAGTCGCGGTACGGGTTGTCCGTGCTCGCGCGCGAGGCCTTGAACCACGGGTGGCGGTCGGACGTGTGGTTGACCACGAGGTCGGCGATGACGCGGATGCCGCGGTCGTGGGCCGTCCGGACCAGCTCGACGAGGTCCCCGACGTCGCCCAGCCGCGGGTCGACCGCGAGGAAGTCGGTGATGTCGTACCCGTCGTCGCGGTCGGCGGTCGGGTAGAACGGCATGAGCCACAGGCACGTGACCCCGAGGTCGGCGAGGTGGTCGAGGCGCTGCACCAGCCCGGCGAGGTCGCCCACGCCGTCGTCGTCCCAGTCCATGAACGTCTCGACGTCCAGGCAGTAGACCACCGCGTTCTTCCACCAGAGGTCGCCCGTGTCGCTGATCCTCACGCCGCACCCCCGCCGGTCGTCGTGGTCGCCGTCCGCAGGAGCGGCAGCAGCGTCTCGCCCGCCGCGTCGAGGAACGCGTCCTGCCCCTGCCCCACGTGGTGCAGGTAGACCTCGTCGAACCCGCACGCCGCGAGCTCGGCGACGCGGTCCGCGAACCGCTCGGCGTCGTGCTCGACGAGGACCGTCCCGCGCACCTCCTCCGGACGCACGAGGTCCGCGACGGCGTCGAACTGCTCGGGCGTCTCCAGGTGCCAGCTCACGCTCGGCGGCAGCAGGTTGGAGCGCCACTGGTCGTGCGCGACGGCGAAGGCGGCCTCGTCGTCGTCGCCCCACGCGACGTGGACCTGGAGGGCCAGCGGCCCCCGGCCGCCCGCGTCGCGGTACTCGCCGACGACACGGCGCAGCGACTCGACCGGCTGGTTGACGGTCACGAGACCGTCGGCCCAGTCCGCGTGCCGGCGCGCCGTCGCCGGGGTGACGGCCGGGCCCACGAGGCGCGGGACGACGTCGGGCAGCGACCACACGCGCGCACGGTCCACGGTGACGTGGCCGTGGTGCGTGACCTCCTCGCCCGCGAGCAGCGCGCGGATCACGTCCACGCACTCGCGCAAGCGTGCGTCCCGCTCGGCCTTGGTGGGCCACGGGTCGCCCGTGACGTGCTCGTTCATGGCCTCGCCCGAGCCGAGCGCCGCCCAGAACCGGCCCGGGAACATCGCACCGAGCGTCGCGACCGCCTGCGCGACGACCGCCGGGTGGTAGCGCTGGCCGGGCGCCGTGACGACGCCGAACGGCAGGTCCGTGCTGGCGAGCGCGGCGCCGAGCCAGGACCAGGCGTGCCCCGACTCGCCCTGCCGCACGCTCCAGGGCGCGAGGTGGTCGGAGCACATCGCGGCGTCGAACCCCACCTCCTGGGCACGCCGTGCGGCACCCAGCAGAGGGCCCGGGGCGATCTGCTCGTGGGACGCGTGAAAACCGAGGGAGGCCATGGCGCCAGTGAACCGAGGGTCCGGGTGACACGCTCGGCGAGGAGGGGGACCGGTGGAGGGATCGTGCGCGCTCCGCAGGAGGCGCCCCGTCCCGCGACGGCCCTCGTACGCTGACGCGATGCGCCTGCTGACCTGGACGTTCGCCGCCTACCTCGCCGCGGTCCTCGTCGTGACCCTGTGGCCGTCGCCGCAGTCCACCGACGCGCCCGGCTGGGCCACGGCGACCCTCGGGTTCCTCCACGGCCTCGGGATCCCGATCACCCTCCCGGTGCTCGAGGCGCTCGCGAACGTCGTCATGTTCGGGCCCTTCGGCGTGCTCGGGGTCCCGCTCCTGCGCGGCGCGACCGCCCGACGGCGCGGCGCACCCCTGGGCGTGCGGCGCACCGTCGGCGTCGTCACCCTCGCGGGCTGCGCGCTGTCGGTCGCGATCGAGCTGACCCAGAACATCCTGCCGGGCCGCGTCCCGACCGTCCAGGACGTCG
The DNA here is from genome assembly GCF_024124905.1 of Cellulosimicrobium cellulans. Lineage (GTDB taxonomy): Bacteria > Actinomycetota > Actinomycetes > Actinomycetales > Cellulomonadaceae > Cellulosimicrobium > Cellulosimicrobium cellulans_G. The sequence continues at coordinate 438,813 of NZ_JAMXST010000005.1, read as the reverse complement.
TGATGAACACCGCCGGCGCGCTCCTGGGCGCGGCGCTCGCCGCCGGCGTCGTGCTCGCCGTCGGCGCGCGCCGACCCGTCACCGGGTGAGCGCGCTGTCCCCGCACAGGTGGACCGGCATGCCGAGCGCGGCGAAGAACGCGGCCTTGGCCTCGAGCGCGCGGTCCGCGGTGCCGGCGTCGGGCGCGTACGCGACGTTCAGGTGGTTCGCCTTGTGGCGGGCCATGAACTGGTCGCGGCTCACGCCGTGGAGCACGGCGTGCATGATCGGCCACTCCGGGTTCGTCGCCTCCTTGCGCCGACGCGTCTCCTCCTCGGGGAGCGACAACGCCGAGGCCCGGCCGAGGTCGACCTGCAGGACGCCGTCGGCGATGTAGACGCGGGACCAGACGATCTCGCCGGCCCGGGAGACCCCGTTGAGGGTGGAGCCGCCGGCCGGAAAGAAGACGGGATCCTGGCGCCAGCCCTCCGCGCCCGCGTAGCCGCCCTCGAGGTGCGAGGCGGGTACCGAGCCGGAGATCTCGAAGACCCACACGAACTGCCCGTCGAACTCCTCGCCCCAGCGCACGTCGTGCAGCGTGGTGGCCGGGTCGAGCCCCATCGCCGTCCACAGCCGGTTCGTGACGAGCGCGTCGACGGCGACGCCCTCGTCGGCCTCGTTGAAGTGGGGGAACGCCTGGCCGTCCCACAGGATCCGCTGCCCGTCGCGCGAGCGGACCGGCGGGCGCTGCACGTTGTTGAGCAGCCCTTCCGCGAGGTCGGACGCGGGACAGATGTCCTTGAGGCCCTGCTGGTACTGGATGCCGACCGCGTCGAGCCCGAAGTCGTCGGCGATCCGGAGGGCCGCGACGTACATCTTGTGCTGCCAGCGGAGCTGCGCGGGCGTGAGCTCGGTCGCCTCGTCGGTCCCGAGCCGGAAGGTCATCCCCGCGTCCTCGAGCCAGCGCTGGACCGCGTCTGCCTCGTCGTCGGTCACGCGCTGCATCTCCGCCCAGAGCGCGGACTGCGACAGACGCTCCTTGTAGATGCCGAGCCCGTTGAGCAGCTCGTCGTCGAAGATCGCGTTGTACATCCCCATGCAGCCCTCGTCGAAGACGCCGATGATCGCCTTCTCCCGCAGGAGCTGGGCCGCGAGGGCCTCGCCGAGCTGCTTCTCCGGGGTGTCCGCGAGGGCGGGGAGCGCGTGGGCGTGGGAGTCGTCGTGGTCGATCGTCCCGGTCGCGACCCACGAGCGGATCGCGTCCTGGAACCAGGCGTCGGTCCCGTCGACGGTCCACACGGTCGAGTACGGCGTGCCCATCTTGGTGAGGCCGGCGTTCAGGCCCAGGAGCCCGACGAGCCCCGGCCAGTCGCCCGCGAAGTTCGCGGCGGTGAGGATCGGGCCACGGTGCGTGCGCAGGCCGGCGAGCACGTGGTGGCTGTACTGCCACACCGCCTCGGCGACGACGAGCGGCGCGTCGGGCGGGATGGTCGCGAACACGTCGAGCCCCATGCGCTGCGAGCTGATGAAGCCGTGCCCGGTCTCGGGGTCGACGTCGTTGGCGCGCACGACCTTCCAGCCGTTCGCCGCGAACGCGTCGGTGAGCACGCGTTCGAGCTCCACCTGCGTCGGCCAGCCTGCGACGTTCGCGGACTCGCGCAGGTCGCCCGACGCGACGAGGTAGACCGTGCGCTCGGGGGCCCGGGCCTCCGGTGCGAGCTCGGGGACGGCGTAGGTGCTGGTCATGCGGGTGCTCCTTCGAGAGTGGCGCGGTGGGTGGAGAGGGTGGCGGAGGGGCGCTCCGGGGCGGCGGGACCCGCGGTGCGGCCGGTCCGGCGGGCGAGCGCGTGCACGACGTCGCGCGTCGCCGGGTAGAGCGTGCGGTAGAGGCCGTAGAGCTCGTCGTACGCGGAGCGCGTCCCCGGGTCGGGCTCGACGACACGTGCCGGGGGGTTCCACGCGGCGACGTCGAGGAGCCGCCCCTCCTCGTGCACGAGCCCGGCGGCGAGCATCGCGGCGCCGTAGCTCGCGCCGATCGTCCGCGTCGGGACGACCTGGGGGAGCCCGGTCACGTCGGAGACGACCTGCGTCCACAGGTCGCCCTGGGTGCCGCCGCCCACGGCGACGACCCGGGAGATGTCGGCCCCGGCGTCGCGCAGGGTCTCGACGTTGTGCCGCACGCCGAACGCCGTGGCCTCGAGCGCCGCGCGGTAGAGGTCGCCGCGCGTGTGCGTCACGGTGAGGCCGGCGACGACGCCCCGCGCGTCGGGGTCCTGGACCGGGGTCCGCTCGCCCGCGAGGTAGGGGAGCATGAGGAGGCCGCGCGCGCCCGGCCCGGAGGCAGCGGCCTCGGCGAGCAGCTCGGGGTAGCCGGCCCCGGTCAGGTCGCGGAGCCACGACGTGATCGCTCCCGACGTCGCCATGCCCCCGGCCAGGTTGTGGGTCCCGGGGTAGGCGCCGACGGTGCCCCACATCGTCTCGCTGCGCAGGGGCTCGGCGACGGTGGCGACGAGGAACAGGGTCGTGCCGTACATGAGCATGAGGTTGCCGACGTGCGTCGCGTCGACGCTCACGGCCTCGGACCAGGCGTCGATCGTCCCGGTGACGACCGGCGTGCCTGCCGGGACCCCGGCGAGGGGCTCGCGCGTCACGCCTGCGGCCTCGCCCGGCCAGCGCAGGGCGGGGAGCTCGAGGCCGGGGGCGACGAGGTCGGCCCAGTCGTCGATCCACTCGTGCGTGCGCGGGTCGTAGAGGGGCGTCGACTGGGACGCGGAGTGGTGGTCGAGCACGTAGGCGCCGGTGAGCCGGAACGCGAGGTAGGACGCGGGCATGAACAGCCGCCGGGCGCGGGACCAGGCCTCGGCCTCGTGCTCGCGGACCCAGGCGATCTTGGGTCCCGCGGCCTGGGACGAGAGCGCGGAGCCGCAGCGGTCGAGGACGGTCGCGCGCCCCAGCGCGGCGTCGAGCGCGGCGATCTGACGCGTCGCGCGCGTGTCGACGCCGTACAGGATCGCCGGGCGCACCGGCGTCCCGACGTCGTCCGTCAGCAGGACGCACGGACCCATGCCCGACACCCCGACGGCCGCGACCTCGAGGTCGGCGGGCACGTCGGAGCCGCGGACGGCGCCCGGGGCCAGGTCGGCCGTGAGCTCGGTGACGATCGCGACGAGCTCGTCCCACCAGACGGCGGCGTCCATCTCGACGTGGCCGGGAGCGGGCCGGTCCACGGTGTGGGCGCGGGTCGTCGAGCGGAGGATCGCGCCGTCGGGTCCGACGAGCACGCCCTTGGTGCTCGAGGTGCCGACGTCGACGCCGACGAGGCCCGGGGTCACGGGAGGTCTGGGCATGCCGACCAGCATGACAGAAATCGATTACAGAAACAACGGTCGCCCCGACCTGCACTCTTGTTCCGCGATATCTCGCCATGTGAGACGAATTCGAGGGTTGACGCAACTGTGACCTGGGTGTCGGCGCGCCGTCCCGGGGTCGGGGCCCGCCCCGCGCCGCCCCGGGACAGCGACGGCGAGACCGGTTGTCACCCGCCCCGGCGGCGCCTGCCCCCGCGGTGCGCGCCGCACCGTTCCGCGCTCGGCGGTGGTGCCGTTGTCGGACAACGGACACCGCGCTGTCGGCCCGTGGCTCGGCACCGGCGACAACGCCGCGCCCGCGTGGCGGCGGCCACCGGACAGGCACGGACGACACGCGGCCGGCGCGGCGGCGACGGGGTCGGCGGAGCCGTTGACGACCTCGACCCGGAGACGTTCGATGAGGCCCTCGCATCCAACGACGGAGAGAGGACGGACGCGATGAAGCTTCCCCGAACTGCGCGCCGCGGCATCCAGGCCGGAGTCGCGCTCACGATCGTCACGTCGCTCGCGGCGTGCGCGGGCGGCGCGGATCCTGAGCAGTCGGGCCAGGGGGGCGAGGGCGGGACGACGGTGTCGTTCCGCTCCTGGAGCCCGATCGAGCAGACCACGCGTCAGATGATCGACGCGTTCACCACCGCCAACCCGGACGTCACGATCGACGCCACGATCTTCAACTACCCGGAGTACGTCGTGGACCTGCAGACCCGCGCGAGCTCGGGCACGATGCCCGACATCGTGGGTCTGCAGCCCGGCGCGCTGACCCAGCAGTACCGGGAGAACCTCATGCCGCTGGAGGACTGCGCGGCCGAGACCTGGGGCGACGACTGGGAGTCGAAGTTCTTCCCCATCGGCCTCGAGCAGGCCCGCATGGGCAACCCCGAGGGCGACGAGCACTACTACGCGCTGCCCCTCCTCGTGCAGACGGTGAACCTCTGGGCCAACTCCGACCTCCTCGACGAGGCGGGCATCGAGCCGCCGGCCACGTGGGCCGACCTCGAGAGCGCCGTCGACACCCTCGGCGGCGGCTCGGCGGCGCCGTTCCTGCTGCCCGCGAAGGACTCGTGGCTGCGGAACGTCGTGTTCCTGCAGATCGCCAACAACATCGAGCCCGGGCTCGTCTACCAGGCGGAGTCGGGCGAGGCGTCGTGGACCGACCCGGGCGTCGTCGAGGCGTTCACGTACTGGCAGAAGCTGTTCACCGACGGGATCGCCCAGCAGGGTGCCCTCGCCCTCGACGCCTACCCGAACGGCGTCAACCAGTTCGAGGCGGGCAACGCCGCGATGATCCCCCTCGGCGCGTGGTGGATCCAGCAGTCCGACCCCTCGCGCTCGGACATCCCGCCGCTCTCGCAGGGCATGGAGGGCTACGAGCCCTTCCTCTTCCCGACGATCCCGGGCGGGGCTCCGGAGCCGCAGCTCGTCGGCGGCATCGACGTCGCGCTCGGCATCTCGAAGGACGCGAAGAACCCCGACCTCGCGTGCCAGGTCCTCACGGACTGGATCGCGGGCGACGGCGCCCAGGTGCTCATCAACACCTTCAACGACCTGCCCGCCGTGCAGGGCCTCGACCCCGAGGAGTTCACGAGCGACAAGCAGCAGGAGATGTGGACGACGTTCACCGAGGACTGGATGCCCGAGGTGCAGTACTCGCGCTACTTCGAGTCGCCGGACATCGACACGGCCGTCGCCGACGCGCTGTCCGCGGTCGCCGCGGGCCAGTCGACGCCGGAGGAGGCCGCGGCGTCGGTCCAGGCGGTCCAGGACGGGCTGGGCTGACGATGGCAGCCCTCGTCTCCGGGCGACCCGCGGCGGCGACGCCGCGGGTCGCCGGGTCGCGCGCGACGACGCCGACGGGACGCAGCACGCGTCGCCGCCAGCAGCTCGTCGCGCTCGGCTTCATCGCCCCCGCGCTCCTGCTCTTCGCCGTGTTCGTCGTGTACCCGATCGTGTTCAACGTCCAGGCGAGCACGCTCGACTGGGACGGCGTCAACGCCGGGACGCCCGCGGGCGTCCAGAACTACGCGGACCTCGCGCAGGACCCGGTCTTCCACATCACGCTGCGCAACTCGCTGCTGTGGATCCTCCTGACGATCGTGCCGCAGGCCGTCATCGGCTTCACGCTCGCGTGGCTCCTCAACACCCGGCTGCGCGGGAGGACGGTCTACCGGGCGATCTTCTTCCTGCCGGCCGTCCTGTCGCCCGTCGTCGTGGGCATCGTGTGGCAGCGCCTGCTCGACCCGTTCAACGGCGTGCTCGCGCAGCTCGGCCGGGCCACCGGCCTCGAGGTCCTCACGCGCCCCTACCTGTCCGACCCGTCGACCGCGATCGTCACGGTGATCGTCGTCAACGTCTGGATGTGGTCGGGCTTCTCGATGCTGTTCTACCTCGCCGGGCTCCAGCTCCTCGACCACTCGGTCCTCGAGGCCGCGCGCATCGACGGCGCCAGCGGCTGGTCGCTGGTCCGCCGGATCGTCCTGCCGCTCCTCAAGCCCACCCACCTGTCGCTCGTCCTGCTCGGGATCATCGGGTCGCTGAAGACCTTCGAGCTCGTCTGGGTGCTCACCGAGGGCGGGCCCAACCACGCGTCGGAGCTCATGCCGACGTACATGTTCAAGGAAGCCTTCCAGCTCCAGTCGTTCGGCTACGGCGCGACGATCTCGGTCGTCCTGCTCGTCCTCGCGATCGGCTCGTCCGTCGCGATGCTGCGCACGTTCGGCGCGGGGTTCATCACGGGGGAGAAGTCATGACGGCACTCAGCTCCGGCACCGCCCGCGCGGGGCACGCGCCCGACGACGCCGCCGCGCGGGAGACCGTCGCGGCGGGGCGCCGCCGCCGCGGTCACGGACGCAGCAAGGACGTGGAGGCGCCGCCGCGATGGTCGCACTGGCTGCTCGGTCCGCTCGCCGTGCTGTGGATGATCCCCGTGGTCATGGTGCTCGGGATCTCGCTGCTGCCGACGTCCAACCCCTCGACGACGGCGCTCGGGCTGCTCCCCGAGGAGCCCACGCTGCGCAACTACGTGACGATCTTCGAGACCAACCCGATCCTCCAGCACCTGCTGAACAGCCTGCTGGTGTCGGTCCCGTCGATCCTGCTCGTGGTCCTCCTCGGCTCCATGACGGCGTTCGCCCTCGCCCGCCTGCGGGTGCCGTTCCGCGGCGTCGTGTTCGTGGGGCTGCTGCTCGCGCTCGTGCTGCCCATGGCGAGCATCGTCGTGGCGGTCTTCAAGATCCTCCAGGCGATCGGCCTCTACGACTCGCTCCTCGGCCTCGTGCTCGCCTACACCGCGCTCGGGCTCCCGTTCGCCGTCATCATGATCCGCACCACGTACCTCGCGATCCCCGACGAGACGTACGAGGCCGCGCTCGTCGACGGAGCCTCCGCCTGGACCATCTTCTGGCGCATCTACTTCCCGCTCGGCAAGGCTGCGGCCGCCGTCGTCGTCATCTGGCAGCTCATGATGACGTGGAACGACTTCCTCCTCCCGCTCGTGGCGATCAGCGACAACGACCTCAAGCCGCTGACGCTCGTCCCCCTCGCGTACCGGGGGATCTACCTGAGCCAGCCGGGCGCGCTGTTCGCGGTGCTCGTGCTCATCTCGGTGCCCATCGTCGTCGTCTACCTGTTCATCCAGCGGTACCTGGTGAACGGGCTCGCGGGGTCGGTCAAGTGAGCTACCTCGGCATCGACCTCGGGACCACCGGCACGCGCGTCGGCGTCTACGACGAGAGCGGCAACGAGCTCGTCGCGCGCTCGCGCCGCACCACCGTCGTGCGACCCGCACCCGGCCGCGCGCACGTCGACGCGGAGGCCGTCCTGGACGGCGTCGAGGCGCTCGTGCGCGACGTCGTCGGCGAGCCCGCGGTCCGCGCGGACCCCGTCGAGGCGCTCTCCTTCTCCACGCTGGGCGAGGCCGTCGTGCCCGTCGACCGCGCGGGCCGGGCGCTCGGTCCGGCGCCGCTGAGCATGGACGGCCGCGGCGCGGCCTCCGCGGCCCGGCTCCGGGAGGCGCTCGGCGACGACGTCGCCCAGGAGATCACCGGCCAGCCGCTGCACCCCATGTTCTCCGTGCACAAGGTCCACGACCTCCTGCCCGACGCCGCGCTGCCCGCGGCGGTCCGCACGATGGACGACTTCGTCGCGACCCGCCTGGGCGCGGCGCCCGCCGTCGACCTCACGATGGCGGCGCGCACCGGCGCGTTCGACGTGCGCTCGCGCACCTGGTCGGCCGCCGTCCTCGACGCGCTCGACGTCCCCGGGCACCTCTTCTCCCCGGCGGTGGCCGCGGGCGAGGTGGTCGGCACCGTGTCCGCGGACGCGGCCGAGCGCACGGGCCTGCGACCGGGCACGCCGGTCGTGGCCGGCGTCCACGACCAGGCCGCGGCGTTCCTGGGCGGCGGGGGGCGGCCCGGGCACCGGGCCGTGTTCTCGTTCGGGTCGAGCGACTGCCTCACGGTGGGGACGCGCGCCCGCCCCGGCGGCCTCGACGGCACCGGGCTCGCGACCTACCCCGTCGGCGACGACCTGTGGGTCACGCTCGCGGGGACCGCCGCCGGCGGGTTCGCGCTCGACTGGTTCTCGACCATCGTCCACCACGACCGGATCGACCCCTGGGCGTCGCTCTACGAGGTCGGCGCGGTGGACCCGCCCCCGCTCCTCGTCGCCCCGTACCTCGCGGGCTCCGGCACGCTCGACAACGACCCGGCGGCGCGCGGAGCGCTCCTCGGGCTGACGCTCGAGACGACGACCGCCCAGATCGCGCGCGCGTTCGTCGAGGCGTCCGGGTTCGAGCTCGCGAAGATCCGCGCCGCGCTCGCGGAGCGCGGCGTCCCCCCGGTCGAGGTGCACGCCGTCGGCGGCGGCTCGGCCAACCTCGCCGCGCTGCAGGCGCGCTCCGACGCCGCGGGCGTCCCGCTGCGCGCCGTCGTGCGCGAGGCCGCGGGGCGGGGCGCAGCGCTGCTCGCGGCCCTCGGGGTCGGCACGTTCCGGGACGTGCTCGACCTGCCCGCTCCACCCGTCCTCCACGAGGCGAGCCCGGACCCGCGCCACGCGGCGTGGTACGCGCGGCAGCGCGCGACGTTCGACTCGCTCCACCGCCTCCTCACCCCCGTCAGCACGTCCCTCGCCGTCGAGCCCCTCGACGGCACCGCACTCAAGGAGATCGCATGACCACGCTGGACACGTTCGACCTGCAGGCCGCGCGCGAGGACGTCCTCGCGTACTGCCTGGAGTCCGTGAAGCTCGGGCTCAACTTCAACACGCAGGGGAACATCAGCCTCCGCATCCCCGGCACGTCGACGTTCCTCATCACCCCGACGGACCTCGAGTACGACCGCATGACGCCCGACGACCTGGTCGTCGTGGACGAGGACGCGAACGTCGTCGAGGGCCACCTGCTGCCGTCGTCCGAGGTGACGGTCCACCTCGCCGTGTACGCCGCCCGCCCCGACGTGCAGGCGATCGTCCACACCGAGCCGACGTACGCGAACGTGTTCGGCGTGCTCGGTGAGCCGATCCGCGGCGCGCTCGTCAACATGGTCATCTACACCAAGGGCGACGTGCCGATCATGCCGTTCGCGCTGAGCAACTCGACCGAGTTCGGCCGCGACATGGCGCGCTACCTCGAGGACCGCAACGCGGTCGTGTGGGCCAACCACGGCCTGCTCACCGTCGGCCCGAACCTGCGCGACGCGTTCAAGACGAGCGTCGCGGTGGAGAGCGCGGCGAAGGTGCTCTCCGCGGCGCGGGCCGTCACGGACGAGCCGATCGTGCTCGACTACGCCTCGCTGGGCATCACGCACACGCTCTGACCCGTGCCCGGTGCGCACCGTCCCCGCGGGGCCGGCCCGGCGGCCCGCCGCCGGACGCTACCCGAGGACGTTGCGCGCCGGGTCGATCGGCACGCAGCCGCACGTCGTGCCGTAGGCGATGTCGTAGTCCATGTCGAGCAGGCGCGGCGGCAGCGTCGGGTTGTTCATGCGCTCCGTGAGGAGCTGGACGGTCCGCGCGGCGAGCGTCGCGGCCGGCGCGACGGCGTTCGTCGGCACCAGGCCCGTCGTCCCCACGCCGGGCACGTTGTCGAACGTCGTGAGCACGACGTCGGACGGCACCTTGAGCCCGAGGCGCTGCGCCGCGGTGAGCACGCCCCAGAACATGAGGCTGTTCGTCGCGAGCACGCCGAACGGCGGCTCGAGCGTCCGGAACAGCGAGTACGCGGCGGTCGCGGCCTCCTCGGACGTCGTGAGCCCGGCGAGGACGTGGTTCTCGGTCCCCGTCCGGCTGACGACGCGCTGGAACGCCGTGTGCCGGTTGCGCAGGGTGGAGACCGCGAGGTCTCCGGCCACGAGGCACACCCGCTGCACGTGGTGCTGCTCGATCATGTGCAGGGTGAGCTGCTCGGCCGCGTGCCGGGCGTCGGGCAGCACGTGGTCGACGAGACCCCGGACGGAGGGGACCGTGCGGTCCACGACGACGGTCGGGACGGACTGCGCGAACTCCACCAGGCCCGGTGCGCCGGTCGGGAAGATCACGAGGCCGTCGACGTCGAGGCGTCGGAAGGCCGTGAGGATCGACTCCTCGGTGTGCAGGTCGTCGTCCGAGTCGGCGGAGAGCAGCGTCGGGCTGACGTTGGCCAGCCGCTCCTGGAGCGCGCGGCTCACCGCGGCGAAGTAGTCGTTGCGCACGTCGGGGAACACGAGCCCGACGACGCCGGTCCGGCGCTTGCGCCCCCGCGGGCGGGCCTCGCCCTCCAGGCCCAGCTCGGCGATCGCGTCCTCGACGAGGCGCCGCGTGGCGGCGGCGACGTGCGGCTCGTCGTTGACGACGCGCGACACCGTCTTGATGGACACCCCGGCGCGTGCGGCGATGTCGGCCAGCCGCACGGACCGGCCACCCGCTCCCGCGGTCCGGTCGTCGTCCTGCGTCACGTCGCCTCCGCCCGTCGCCCGCACGAACCCGTCGCCGTCCGCCCGGGCGGCACGCTCCCGACGACACGACAGGAAGGTCAGCCATGACCCTCGTCACGAACCGTACCCTGCTCGACGCCGCCGCCCGGGGTGGCTACGGCGTCGGCGCCTTCAACGTCGCGGACCTCGCGATGGCCACCGCGGTGCTCGACGCCGCGCGCGCGACGGCGAGCCCCGTGATCGTGGAGACGCTCGCCGGGTCGCACCCCTACGGCGACGACCGGACCTGGTGGTCGGCCCTGCACTCCGTGATCGGCGCCTACCCGGACGTGCCGGTCGCCCTGCACCTCGACCACGGGCCGGACGAGGCGACCTGCGCGCGGGCCGTCGCCGCCGGCTTCACGAGCGTGATGATCGACGGCTCGATCGGTCCGGACGGCCGCCCGGCCGGCTTCGAGGAGAACGTCGCGGTCACGCGCCGCGTCGTCGAGCACGCGCACGCGCACGGCGTGTCCGTCGAGGGGGAGCTCGGGACCATCGGCGGCTCCAAGGACGGGCGCAGCCACGCCGAGATCGTCCTCGCCGACCCGGAGCAGGCGGAGGAGTTCGTGCGCCGTACCGGCGTCGACGCGCTCGCCGTCGCGATCGGGACGTCGCACGGCGCCTACAAGTTCACGAGCCCGCCGGACGGCTCGGTCCTGCACATGGACCTCGTCGAGCGCATCGCGGCCCGGGTGCCCGGCACGCACCTCGTCATGCACGGGTCCTCGGGCCTGCCGGCCGACCTGCGCGCGACCATCAACGCGCACGGCGGCGACCTGCCCGAGTCGTGGGGCGTCCCCGACGCGGAGAAGGCGCGCGCGGCGAGCCTCGGGGTGCGCAAGATCAACCAGGGCATGGACCACTACATGGCGTTCACCGCCGGCGTCCGGGTCGCGCTCGCGCAGTCTCCCGGGGACGTGGACCCCGCGGGCTACCTCGCCGAGGGCCGGCGCTGGGCGCAGCGGCTCCTCGAGGAGCGCATGGTCCTGTTCGGGCAGGCGGGGCGGGCGGCCGACGTCGGGGCCCGGGAGGCCGCGGCACGGCGCTGAGCCCGGCGTTCACGGCCCGGCGGGCGTCTCCTGGACGACCTGCCGGGCCGGCTCCTCGTCGCCCGCGAGCCGGTCCAGCAGGAGCCGGGCCGCCGTCGTGCCGAGCGCACGGGGGTCCAGGGGCACGAGCGCGACGTCGGACGTGCGCGACGTCGCGAAGGGCAGGTCGCCCACGATCCCGACCCCGAGCGCCGGACCGCTGCCCGGTCCCTGGCCGCCCACCGCGTCCGCCGGGGACGCCGCGGGGCGGCCGTGCGCGTCGGCGAGCGCGCGGAGCACCCCGACGCCCACCAGGTTGTTCGTCGCGACGACCGCGTCCGGAGGGTCGGCCCGGGCCAGCAGGGCGACGGTCGCGTCGTAGCCCCCGTCGACGCGGAAGTTGGCGTGCACGAGGAGGTCGTCGGCGGGGAGGCCCGCGTCGTCGAGCGCCTCCCGCCAGCCGCGTGCGCGGTCGACCGCCGTGCTCGTCGCGACCGGCCCCGTGACGCACGCGATCCGCCGGAACCCGCGCTCGACCAGCGCCTGCGCGGCGCGCCGCCCGAGCGCGACGTTGTCGAAGAGCACCTGGTCCACGTCCTGGCCCACGCGGCGGTCGATCACGACGACCGCCCGGCGCCGGGCGCGCAGAGCGGCGATCTCGGGAGACCCGCTCGCGGGCGCGACGACGACGCCCGCCATGTTCTCGTGCTCCGCCACCGCGAGGTAGCGCTCCTCCTTGGCCGGGTCGTCGTCGGTGTTGCAGAGCACGACGGAGTACCCGGCCTCCTGCGCGACGTCCTCGACGCCGCGCGCGACGGCCGTGAAGAACGGGTTCTCGACGTCGGGCAGGACGAGCGCGACGACGTCGCTGGAGCGGCGGCGGAGCGAGCGCGCGGTGCGGTCGGGCACGTAGCCGAGGTCCTCGACCGCGGCGTGGACGGCGGCCGCGAGCTCGGGTCGCACGCTCTTGCCGTTGAGGACCCGGGAGACCGTGGCCGTGGACACGCCCGCGTGCCGGGCGACGTCGACGATACGGGTCATGGGAGCGCCTCCTCGGCGGGGGTCGTGCGCACCCGGTCCGGGGTGCGCCGGGGCGGCTGTGCTCGCCGTGCCGCTCATCGTAGGGCGCGCGCCGGACGGCGGTCGGTGCGGTGGGGTCTTGCGGCGACGGGTGTAATCGATTACTGTCACCTGTTAACAGTTGACTGCTGACGTTCAGAGGGGAGCGTGGCGATGACCTGGACAGCGGTGGAACCGGTGCCGACGACGGCACTGAGCGACCACATCGCCGAGAGGCTGCGGCACATGATCATCGCGGGAGAGGTCCCGGCGGGGTCCCACCTCGCCGAGCCGCGGCTCGCCGAGTCGTTCGACGTGAGCCGCGGCCCGGTGCGCGACGCGCTCCGCCAGCTCGAGTCGGAGGGCCTCGTCGTCACGCGACGACGCAAGGTGTTCGCCGCGGGGCTCACCGCGGACGACATCGTCGAGCTGTACGCGATCCGCGAGGCGATCGAGGTCCTCGCGCTGCGCCTCGCGCACCAGCGTGCCGACGCGGCCGACTGGGCGGCGGCGCTCGCCGCGCTCGACACCATGCGTGCCGCGGCCGACGACGACCGGTACGACGACTACGCGCGTGCCGACCTCGCGTTCCACTCGTCCTTCTACGCGCTGTCCGGCAGCAGGCGGCTGTTCGACATCTGGCGCCAGTACGAGCCCACCTTCGCCGTGCTCCTCCAGATCACGAACGCCGAGGACATCGACCTCGGCCCGTCGTTCGCCTCGCACGTCGCGATCCTCGAGACGACGCGGGCCGGCCGCGTGGAGGAAGCCGTGGCGGAGGTGCAGGAGCACCTGCTCGGCGCCCGCACGCGCATGGTGCAGGCCCACGCCCGCATCTCGACCCCGACCGACGGAGAGCTTCCCGCATGACTACCACCCCTCACCTGCTGCCCGCCCTGGTGACGGCGTTCGGCCAGGACGGCGCGCTCGACCTCGTGTCGTGCCGCCGGCTCTTCGCCCGGGCGGCGACGCTCGACGTCGAGGCGCACTTCGTCGCCGGCACGACCGGCGAGTTCGTGACGCTGTCCGACGACGAGCGGCTCTCCGTGATCGGGGCCGCCGTCGACGAGATCGGGCCCCAGCACGTGTTCGCCCACGTGGGAGCCGCGTCCGAGCACGCGGCCGTCCGGCTCGCGATGCGCGCGCACGAGCTCGGCGCCCGACGGTTCGCGGCGATCACCCCGTACTACACGGCCGTGCCGCGCGCGGCGCTCGTCGACTACTACACGGGACTGCGCCGCGCCCTCGACGGGTGCGAGCTGTTCGCCTACGTCTTTCCCGACCGTACGGGCCTCGACATCTCGCCCGAGGACCTGGCCGCCGTCGTGGTGGCGGCCGGTCTCGACGGGGTCAAGGTGAGCGTCCCAGGCGTCGACTACGTGGGTCGCCTGGTGGACGCGCTGCCCGCCGGGGCGGTCGTCTACTCCGGGAACGACGCTCTGCTGCCCGAGGTCGTCGAGGCCGGGGGGGCCGGCGTCGTCTCGGGAGTCATGCAGGCGGGACCGGAGCCGTTCCTGCGCCAGGCAGAGGCGCTGCGCCGAGGCGACGTCGCGGCGGCGCTCGCCGTCCGGCCGGACGTCGACGCGCTCGTCGGGGTATACGGCCCGGACCTCGCCGCGACGAAGGCGCGCCTGGTCGCCGAGGGTCTGCTCGCCTCCTCTGCCGTGCGCGTCCCGCACGTGTCCCGACCCGCCACCGACCCGGTCCCCGAACCACCTGCCGTCGTGCAGGCCTGACCGTCCCGCCCGGAGGTCGACGATGACCATGAGCCTGACCACCCCGCCCACGACGCCGCCCCCCGCGGACGTCGAGCCGGCCCGTGCGCCGGCACGCCCGCCCCGACGCCGGTCGCTGCGGTCGACCCGCCTGCCCGTCGCGCTGCTCGCGCCGGCGGTCGTGCTCGTCGCGATCGTGTCGGTGTTCCCCATCCTCTTCGCGCTCAACCTCTCCGTGCACGAGACCCGGTACACCGAGGTCGAGGACTTCGTCGGTCTCCAGCACTACGCCCAGGTGCTGGGCACCACCGAGGGCTGGGCCATGATCGGCCGCTCGATGGTCTACGTGCTCGGGTCGCTGGTCCTCGCGCTCCCGCTCGCCGTCGGCCTCGCCCACCTGCTCGACCGCCCCGCGAGGTTCCGTCGCGTGTTCCGCGTGCTGATCCTCATGCCCTGGGTCATCTCGCAGACCGTGGCCGCGCTCCTGTGGCGCTGGCTCCTCAACCCCGACTACGGGCCGCTGGGCCTGGGGAGCCTGGGTGGCTCCCGCGTCGACGTGCTCGCCGACCCGGTGCTCGCGATGGTCGCCCTCGTCCTGGTGAACGTGTGGCTGAGCTACCCGCTCGCGACGATCCTCACGCTCGCCGCGCTCCAGGGCGTTCCGGCCGAGCTGCACGAGGCGGCCGAGGTGGACGGCGCGAGCGCGTTCCGCAGGTTCCGCTCCGTGACCCTGCCCATGATCATGCCGACGGTCTTCGTCGTGGCGATCATGCTCACGCTGCTCTACTTCAACATGGTCACGCTCGTCCTGACCTTCACGGGCGGCGGGCCCTTCAACGCGACGCTGCTCGTGAGCCTCGAGGCCTACCAGCAGTCGTTCAGCTTCTTCAACCTCGGCCTCGGCGCGGCGTACAGCGTGATCCTGTTCGTCTTCAACGTCGTCTTCGGCCTGGCCTACATCAAGATGCTGCGGGGTGACCGTGATGCCTGAGACGACCACGACCCTGGCGCCGGCGACCGCGCCGACGCCGTCCTCGACCCGGGCCGGACGGCGGTCGCGGCCCCGCGGAGGTGCGGTGTCCCACGGGCGGCACCGGCCGGCCGGCCCGCTCGCGTACGTCGGCCTCGTCGCGGCGTCCGTGTTCGCCGTGCTCCCGCTCCTGTGGGCGCTGTCGACCTCGTTCAAGAGCAAGGGCGCGGTGCTCTCGGACAGCGGCTGGATCCCGGCCGCCCCGACGCTCGAGAACTACACCAAGGTCCTCTTCGAGTCCCAGGTGCCGCGCTACCTCCTCAACAGCATCGTCGTCGCCGCGGGATCGGTCGTGCTGACCATCGTGCTCGCCCTGCTCGGCGCCTACGCGACCGCCCGGTTCGCGTTCCGCGGCCGCGACGCGAGCCTGTTCCTCATCCTCATGACGTCGATGATCCCGGGCATCGCGATCCTCGTGCCCCTGTACTTCCTCGCGGTTCGCACCGGGCTGTACGACACCTACGCCGGCATGATCGTCGTCTACACCGCGTGGCAGGTCCCGACCGTGCTGTGGATGCTGCGGGGCTTCCTCCAGTCGATCCCCGGCTCGCTCGAGGAGGCGGGGCGCATCGACGGCGCGGGCGACCTGCGGATCATGGTCCAGCTCGTGCTGCCGCTCGCCAAGCCGGGCATCGCGGCGGCGTCCGTCGTCGCGTTCGTCGCGGTCTGGAACGACTTCCTCATCGCCTCGACCATGGTCAGCTCCGACGAGAAGCGCCTGGTCGCCGTCGGCCTCTACAACTACCTGTCCCAGTACGGCATCGAGTGGGGCCAGCTCACCGCCGCCGTCGTCGTCACCGTCGTCCCGATGATCGTGCTCTTCGTCCTCATGGAGAAGCGCATCGTCTCGGGCCTGTCCGCGGGCGCGACCAAGGGGTGAGCCGGGTCCCGCCGACCCGGCGCGCCGCGCCCACGTCCTCGAGCAGCACCCACCTCCGCACGCACTTCAAGGAAGAAGGAACCATGCGCACCTCCACCACCCGCAGGGCCGTCGCGCTCGCAGCGACCGGGGCGCTCGCCCTCTCGCTCGCCGCATGCGGCGGGGACTCGTCGTCCGGCGGCTCGTCCGACCTCGAGCTCTGGACGTTCCTCGACCCGAGCTCGGCCGACGACGCGCGCGGGAAGGCGCTCAAGGAGATCGTCGACGGCTTCAACGCGAGCCAGGACGACGTGACCGTGACCGTCCGCTCGATCAACTACGCGCAGATCGACGCCGAGGTCATCCGGGCGACGAGCAGCGGCCAGGGCCCGGACATCCTCAACGTGTACAGCACCCAGCTCGCGACGCACGTGGACGCGCGCACGCTCCAACCCCTCGGGGACGTGGCGGGCACCGAGCTCGACGAGCTCGAGGCGGACTCGATCTTCCCGTTCGACGGCGTCACGTTCGACGGCGACGTCATGTCCGTGCCGTGGGAGGTCCGGGCGTGGATGCTCTGGTACCGCGCCGACCTCCTCGACGAGATCGGCGCCGAGGTGCCCTCGACGATGGACGAGCTCGTCGACGTGGCGGGACGGCTGAGCGCCGAGACCGACGTGACGACGGGTCTCGCGATCGGGTTCTCGGACCAGGGCCTCGGCGCCGACTTCGTCGAGAAGTTCATCCCCTTCACGTGGGCGAACGGCGGCGAGATCCTCGACGACTCGGGCGAGCCCGCGTTCGCGAGCGACGCAGGCGTCGCGGCGCTCGACCTCATGAGCGACTTCCACGATGCCGGCGCGTTCGGCGACGAGGCGCTCAGCATGACGGCCGACGACGTCGTGCAGGGGGTCTCGGCGGGGACCATCGGCATGGCGATCGAGGGCACGCAGCGCGTGAGCGCGGCGCGTGCCGGGGACGGGATCGGCGAGAACCTGCAGGTCGTCCCGGTGCCGTTCGACGCCGCGGGCCCGCTGCCCACGGCGGTCGCCGGCCAGACGATGGGCATCGGGGCGAACTCCTCGGACCCGGAGGGCGCGTGGGAGTTCATCAAGTACTACACGTCGGTCGAGTCGGCGACGGCGTTCGCCGAGGCCGGCGTCCTGCCCTCACGCTCCTCGGTCTACGACTCGGACGACTTCGCGAGCCTCGGCAACGCCGAGGAGCTGCGCACCTGGCGCGACTACATCGCCGAGCACGGGCGCCCCGAGGTCACGTCGACGAGGTTCAACGAGCTGAGCGCCGCCCTGGTGTCGGCCGGCCAGCAGACGGTCTTCAAGGGAGCCGACCCGCTCCCGTCGCTCCAGACGGCGGCGTCCGCCTACTCGGGCGGCTGACCACCGGTCCACCGGGACGGCCCGCGGGCCGTCCCGGCCCACCGTCCCGCCGCAGGGACGCAGCACGGCAACGAGCACCACCACCCAGGAAGGACACTCCATGAGCACCACCTCGACCGACTTCGACGTCATCGTCTGCGGGGGCGGACCGTCCGGATTCATCGCCGCGATCGCTGCGGCACGCACGGGCGCGAAGACCCTGCTCGTGGAGCGGTACGGGTTCCTCGGCGGCATGGCGACCATCGGGTGGTTGGGTCCCATCTCGCCCTTCTACTTCAAGGACGAGCGCGTCATCGCGGGCGTGCCGTACGACTTCGTCCGGCACATGGTGGCGGCGGGGGGCTCCACGGGGCACATCCGCTGCACGAACCCGCACGGGAGCGGGAGCTACCTGTGCTTCTACGACCGCGAGCAGTACAAGTGGTCGGCCATGACGCTGTTCCTCGAAGCCGGCGGCACCCCGCTCCTGCACACCTGGATCGCGGACACGATCGTCGAGGACGGCGCCGTGCGGGGCGTCGTCGTGGAGAACAAGGGCGGCAGGAGCGAGATCCGTGCCAAGGTCGTCGTCGACGCGACGGGCGACGGTGACGTCGCCGCGCGGGCCGGTGCCGCCCACACCGTCGGCAACGGTCACGGGCTGTCCCAGCCCGCGACGCTCATGTTCGACATGGAGGGAGTCGACACGCTCGCGGTGAAGAGGTACATGGACGAGCACCCCGAGGACTTCGAGTGGGCCTCCGAGTTCGTCGCGGTGTCC
Organism: Cellulosimicrobium cellulans; assembly: GCF_024124905.1. Taxonomy (GTDB): domain Bacteria; phylum Actinomycetota; class Actinomycetes; order Actinomycetales; family Cellulomonadaceae; genus Cellulosimicrobium; species Cellulosimicrobium cellulans_G. The sequence goes on along the minus strand of NZ_JAMXST010000005.1, from coordinate 420,671 downwards.
GACTACTCGCCCCGGCTCCCGCAGCCGAAGGACCACTTCGTCGGCCAGGGCTTCGTCGAGATGGTCGGCAAGGCCATGGCCGACGAGGAGCTCTACCTGGGCCGCGACTCGATCCTCTTCCTCACGACCACGCACCACGGCGTCCTGCACTTCAACTCGACGCGCGTCGCGGAGGTCGACGCCACCGACGCGGAGTCCCTCACCCGCGCGGAGATCGACGCCCGACGCCAGGTCATGTCGCTCTCGCGCTTCCTCGTCGAGAAGGTGCCCGGGTTCGAGAACGCCCAGCTCGCGGGGACCGGGACGGCGCTCGGGATCCGCGAGAGCCGCCACATCACGGGTGAGTACGTGCTCACCGGGGAGGACGTCGTCAACGGGCAGAAGTTCGACGACGTCGTCTCGCGCGGCTACTTCCCGATCGACATCCACAACCTCAAGGGCAAGTCGGGGTACACGGGCGGGGGCACGTGGCAGGACCTCGAGGACACGTACGACGTGCCCCAGCGGGCGCTCATCCCCGTGGAGCTCGACGGGCTCGTGATGGCGGGCCGCGCGATCTCCGCCGACCAGGCGGCGCACGGCTCCTTCCGGACGCAAGGCGGCGTCATGGCCATCGGCCACGCGGCGGGCACGCTCGCGGCGCTGGCGGCGAAGAGCGGTACGCGTCCGCGCGAGGTCGACCACCGTGACGTCCAGGCGACCCTGCTGGACCAGGGGGCGTCGCTGCGCCGCGACCCCGTGGCGGTGGAGCGCGAGCGCCGCCTCGCCGTCGACGCCGTGAACGCCGCGCTCGCCGCGGGCGAGGTGCACGACGCCTACCTCGCCGAGGCGGAGACCTTCACGGGTCGCGCCCCGCGCCTCTGAGGACGCGCCGTCCGCCCGGCCGCGCTCTCGCGACCCGCCGTGGCCCGTCCCGACCCGGGGGCGGGCCACGGGCGCGCGGTCGGTCGGCTACGCGGGATGGGCCCCGTCGACGTAGTACCAGCGGTCGCCCTCGCGCACGAACCGGCTGACCTCGTGGAGGCGACCGCGGTCGGAGCGGTCCGTGCGCGACCGGTGGTACGCGGCGAACTCGACGACGCCCGTGGTGTCGAACGGGCCGCCGGCCTCCGTGCGCAGGACGTCGAGGCGGCGCCACTCGAGGTCGTCGTCGAGGTCGAGGTCGGCCGGCCGGGTGGACGCGTGCCAGGTCGCGCGCAGGTAGCCGGCGTCGCCGACGGCGAACGCGCTGTAGCGCGAGCGCATGAGCGCCTCCGCGGTCGGGGCGTGCGGGCCCGGTGCCGCGCCGTCCGGGCCGGGTCGCAGGCCCGCGTGGTAGCGGCCGCAGCACGCCGGGTAGGCGTCGCCGGACAGGCAGGGGCATCGGACGCCGTCGGCGGTCGGGTGCGCGCTCATGCCGCCGAACCTACCGGTGCCCCGGGCGGGGCTCGTCGTCCGCGACCGTGGCCCGCCCCCGGGTCGGGACGGGCCACGGTCGTCTGCGCCGGACGGACGGTCAGCAGGACAGGTTCGAGCCCGTCGTCGTGCCGAGGATCTGCGCGAAGCGCTGGAACGCCGCGATGCGCGACTGCACCTGCGCCGGGTTGCCGCCGTTGCACTCGAGAGAGCCGTTGATGGAGCGGATCGTCTCGCCGAAGCCGGCGCCGTTGACGATCGCCTGGTGGCCGGTCATCGTGCCCGGCCCGGACTGCGTGTTCCAGTACCACAGGCCCGTCTTCCAGGCGACGGCCGAGTTCTGCTCCACGAGGTAGGGGTTGTTGAGCAGGTCGATGCCGAGCGCGTCACCGGCCGCCTTGTAGTTGTAGTTCCAGCTGAGCTGGATCGGACCCTTGCCGTAGTACGCGCTCTGGCCCGCGGGGCAGCCGTACGGCTTCGAGGCGTCGCAGTAGTGCGGGTAGTTCGCGGTGTTGATCTCCTTGATGTAGACGAGCCCGCCGGTCTCGTGGTCGACGTTGGCGAGGAACGCCGCAGCCTCGCGCTTGGCGACCTCGGTGCCGCCCGTCGTCGCGAAGGCCGGGTAGGCCGACAACGCGTCGACCAGGCCCTGGTACGTGTAGAACGCGTTCCGGTTCGGGAACATCTGGTTGAACTGGGCCTCGGAGACGACGAAGCCGCTCGGGTTGCCGGGGTTGCCGGGGTTGCCCGGGTCGGTCCCGCCGCCGCACGCGCCCTGGGAGCGCCAGACGCCCCACTCGCCGGTGGTGCCGGGCGTCTCGCCCTGGGTCCACCAGCCGGCCTTCCAGTTCTGGCCGCCGTGGGAGACGACGGCGCCGCCCAGGTAGACGGCGCCGGAGCTCCACGCGGGGGCGCAGGTCGCGGCGTGCGCCTGCTGCGCCGGCCCGGCGACCGCCCAGGAGAGCGCTCCCGCGAGCACGAGGAAGACGGCGAGGAGCAGGGCGAGGGGACGGGAAGCGGGGCGCTGGGCGACCGCGGCGGCCGCCGCGGGGGAGGGCGACGCCAGAGCTCGGGTGTGCATCGGTGCACCTTTCGTCGATGGTCGGGTCGGTTCGAGCCTGGTGGGGCGTCGCCACGGTGGACAACCCCCGTACGCGGAACCCCGTACCCCGGGGAGGCGCGAGGCAGGGCCCCGGTCCTCGGCGAGGGCGTGCCGAGGGGTTGACGTCCGGGCTCGGCGGGTGCGAGAGTGTGCGCAATCCGGAAACGTTTCCAGAGCGGTCATGGTCGCCGATCTGGAAACGTTTCCAAAACGCGACGGTCCTTCGACGACGAGGTGGACGACAGTGACGTCATCACGCGCCACGCTGATCCAGGTGGCACAGCGGGCCGGGGTCTCCCTGGCCTCGACCTCCCGCGCCCTGCACGGGACGGGCGCGAGCCCGGCGATGGTCGAGCGCGTGCGCGCCGCGGCCACCGAGCTCGGCTACAGCCCGGACGCGATCGGGCGCTCGCTGCGCCTGAAGAAGACGTTCCAGGTCGCGTTCGCCGTCGCCGACATCGGCAACCCCGTCTACGTCGAGATGATGACGGCGATCCACGAGGTGCTCGCGCCGCACGGGTACCGCGTGGTCGTCATGACGACGGGGGACACCACGCGGTCGACCGTCGAGCTCGTGCGCAGCCTGTCGAGCGGGTTCGTCGACGCGATGATCCTCAGCCCGCTGCGCACCGACGACGAGCTCGTCGAGGAGATCCGGCAGGCACCCGTGCCCGTCGTCGTCATCGGCCGCACCCTGGCCGACCGCGGCATTGACTCCGTGTCCACCGACTCGGCGGGCGGCATCGGCGAGGCCGTGCGTCACCTGCTCGGCCTCGGCCGCCGCCGCCTCGCGTTCCTCAACGGCCCTCTCGACACCACGCCCGGTGAGGCGCGGCAGCGCGGCTTCGACGCCGCGACGCGCGCCGACGACTTCACGGGCGAGCGTGCCGACGCCGTCGTCGCGGCGGACTTCACCGTCGCGGCGGGCCTCGCGGCCACGCTCGCGCTCCTCGACGGGACCGACGACGGCGCCCGCCCCGACGCGATCGTCGCGGCCAACGACCTGCTCGCGATCGGCGCGATCCGGGCCGTGCGCGAGCGCGGGCTGTCGGTCCCCGAGGACGTCGCCGTGACCGGCATGGACGACACCGAGATCGGGCGGGTGTTCCAGCCCAGCCTCACGAGCGTCTCGCTCGGCTCGACCGAGCGCGGGCGGATCGCCGCGGAGCTCGTCGTCGACCTCGTGGACGGCGACGCGCAGGCCGGGCGGCACACCGCCGTCGGACCGCGCCTCGTCGTGCGCGAGTCGACCGCCGCGACGCCCGAGGCGGGGGCGCAGGGCGGGGTGAGCGGCGCCGTCGGGCAGGACGCCACGGCCGCCACGACCGGAGGTGACCGCCGATGAGCGCCCCGACCCTGGCGGGCGACCCGCACGCCGCCGCGGCGCGTCGGCCCGACCGGGGCGCCCCGCGCCGGACCGGCGGGATGGCGCGCGCCAAGCGGCGCGAGGCGATCGCGCTCGTCATGCCGTCGCTCCTGCCGATCCTCGTGCTGAGCGTCGCGCCGCTCGTCATGGGCGTGGCCCTGGCGTTCACCGACGCCCGGCTCGTGCGCCACCCGGACTACCAGTTCGTGGGCGTCGACAACTTCGTGCGCCTCGCGGACAACTCGTTCTTCTGGGACTCGTTCCGCATCGGCATGATCTGGGCCGTCTCGGTGACGCTGCTCCAGCTCGTCGCGGCGATGGGCCTCGCGCTCCTGCTCAACTCCGGGCTCCGGCTCCAGGGGCTGACGCGCGTCCTCGCGCTCATCCCGTGGGCCATGCCGCCGGTCGTCGTGGCGATCATGTGGCAGATGATCTACTCGCCCAACGCCGGGCCGCTCAACGCGTTCCTCGGCGCCCTCGGGCTCCCGGACGACGTCAACTGGCTCGCGGACTTCTCCACCGCGCTGCCCGCGGTGATCGTCGTCGGGGTGTGGGTCGGCATGCCGCAGACCACCGTGACGCTGCTCGCCGGGCTCCAGCAGATCCCGGAGGAGCTGCACGAGGCCGCGGCGATGGACGGCGCGGGCGCGTGGCGCCGGTTCACGGCGGTGACGCTCCCCAGCCTGCGGCCGATCATCACGTCCATCACGTCGCTGAACTTCATCTGGAACTTCAACTCGTTCTCGCTGGTCTACGTGCTCACCGAGGGCGGGCCGGGCGGTCGGACCATGCTGCCGATGCTCTTCACGTACCTGGAGGCGTTCAAGAACCGGAACATCGGCTACGCCGCCGCGATGGGCGTGGTCCTCGTGGTCGTCGTCGTCCTCCTGCTCGCGATCTACCTGCGGTCGCAGTTCCGCTCCGAGAAGGAGAGCTGACCCGTGCGCGCACTCGTCCGCCCGGCCCAGTACGTGGCCCTGGCGTTCTACATCCTCTTCCTCGGCTTCCCGCTGCTGTGGCTCATCTCGGCCTCGCTCAAGTCGTCGGGCGAGCTCAACTCGCTCACCGTGAGCCTGGTCCCGCAGGACTTCCACTGGGAGAACTACTCCCAGGCGCTCTCGCGGCAGGGCCTCGTGCGCTCGGCGTGGAACAGCGCGATCGTCGCGGTCGTCTCGACGATGCTCGTCATCGTCATCGCGCTGCCGGCGTCGTACGTGCTCGCGCGCCTGCGCGGCAAGATCCGCGCGGCGGGCGTCGGCTGGATCCTGGTGAGCCAGGTGTTCCCGGTGATCCTCATCATCCTGCCGCTGTTCCTCATCCTGCGGACCATCGGGCTCACGGACTCGCTCGTCGGGCTGACGCTCGTCCACACCACGTACACCCTCCCGTTCGCGTTGTGGATGATGCAGGGCTACGTCTCCGCGATCCCGGTCGACCTGGAGGAGGCGGGCTCGATGGACGGCGCGAGCCGGTTCACCGTGCTCCGCACGATCGTCTTCCCGCTGCTCATGCCGGGCATCGTCGCGACGGCGATGTTCAGCTTCGTGTCCTCGTGGAACGAGTTCTTCTTCGCGCTCGTCCTGCTCCAGTCGCCCGAGAACTACACGCTGCCCATCACGCTGAAGATGTTCATCGGCGGCGAGGGCAAGGTGGCGCTCGGTCCCCTCGCCGCGGGCTCCGTGCTCGCGGCCATCCCCAGCATCGTCTTCTTCTCGATCATGCAGAAGAAGCTCACCGGCGGCCTGCTGTCCGGCGCCGTCAAGGGGTGACCCCATGAACCCCCGAACCACCCCCACCCGAAAGGTAGAACCATGAAGACTCGTGGTGCGTCCATCGCCGCATGCCTCACGATCACGACCCTGCTCGTCGCGTCCTGCTCCAGCGGGGGCGGCAGCGGGGACGACGGCACCGACGGCGGCCCCGTGACGCTGAAGTTCCAGTCGCTGTCCGACCAGCCCGCCGCGATCGAGGCGACCGAGAAGATCGTCGCCGACTGGAACGAGGCGAACCCCGACGTCCAGGTCGAGATCGTGCCCGCGGGCTGGGACGGCATCTACGACAAGCTCATCACGCAGTTCAACGGCGGCGCCGCGCCGGACATCATCCACTACGAGGCGGCGAGCATCGTGCCCTTCGCCGTGGACGGCTACCTGGCCGACCTGTCGGAGTACATGTCCGACGAGAAGCGCGCCGACATCCCCGAGGGCATCCTCGACTCCGTGACCGTCGACGACCAGGTCATCGCGTACCCGACCGAGCTGCAGTCCTACATGGTGTTCGCGAACAGGACGATGCTCGAGGCCGCGGGCGTCGAGATCCCCACGGGCGAGACCATGACGTGGGACGAGCTGCGCGAGATCGCCAAGGCCACCACGAAGGACGGCGCGTACGGGCTCGGGTGGGGGCTCGCGAGCCCGACGGCCGCGTTCATGGCGATGGCTCCCGGGTTCGGCGGCCAGTACTTCGAGGGCACCGGCGCCGACGCGAGCATCACCATCGGCGAGGGCGAGATGGCGCTGCCGGAGCTCGTCGACGAGATGGCGCACACCGACAACACGGTGCTGCCGGTGACCCTCACGCAGTCCGGGTCGGAGACGCTCGCGTCGTTCTACGGCGGCCAGGTCGCGATGACGATCCAGGGCTCGTTCCAGGCCGCGAACATCGCCAACGACGCGCCCGAGGGCTTCGACTGGGTCGTGCTGCCTCCGCTCGAGGGTCCCGACGGCGCCGAGCAGGCCGCCAACCCGCAGACCCTGTCGGTGAACATCGACTCCGAGCACGTCGAGGAGTCCGCGGAGTTCATCGAGTTCTTCACCGACACCGAGAACCTCGCTGCGCTCAACGAGGCGGACGCGCTCATCCCGGCGACGACGTCGGCGCAGGAGGCCATGGCGACGTCGCTCGGCGACGAGAACGGCTGGTCGACGATCCTCTCGTCCGGTCAGTTCCTCACGTCCGCGCCGTACCTGTTCGTCGACGCGTACGCGCAGTGGAAGGACACGGTCGCGACGCCCGCGTACCAGAAGTTCCTCGCCCAGGAGATCGACGCCGACCAGCTCGCGACCGAGCTCGAGTCGGGCTGGGACGAGATCACCAAGTAGCAGGACAAGCGGCGGGGTCGGTCGGTGGTCGACCGCCCCCGCCGGGAACCGCGGCCCCCACGGGTCGCACCGGGCGCGACCCGCGCCGAGGAGAGATCGACAGGGAGTGGACCGTGACCTGGCTGGACGACCGAGCGGTGGCAGTGATCACCGGAGCGGCGGTGGGGGACGCGCTGGGGGGCGCCACCGAGGGCTGGACCCCCGAGCAGATCGAGGAGCGCCACGGGGGGCGCGTGACGGGGATCGTCGAGCCCTGGTACCCGAACTGGCAGGACGCGCGTCCGATCGCGCCCTACCACAAGGGCGACGGGCACGTCACGGACGACACCCTCATGACGCGCGCGCTCGTGGAGGTGTACGCGAAGCGGCGCGAGCACCTCGACGCGTACGCGATGGCCGAGGACCTCGTGCCGCTCATGATCGGCGAGCCGCGGTGGATCCCCGAGCTCGAGTCGACCGCGCTGCTGCTCCAGCGCGTGTTCCTCGCCGAGAAGTGGATCGTCGCGCGCCTGCACTACGGGCACGTCGACCCGCGCGAGGCGGGCGTCGGGAACGTCGTCAACTGCGGCGCGGCGATGTACGTCGCGCCGGTCGGCCTCGCGAACGCGGGCGACCCCCGCGGCGCGTACGCCGAGGCGATCGACCTCACGGGCGCGCACCAGTCGAGCTACGGCCGCGAGGCCGCGGGCGTGTTCGCGGCCATGGTCGCCGCGTCCGTCGCGCCCGGGGCGACGGTCGACGACGTCGTGCACGCCGCGCTCGACGTCGCGCACGACGGCACGGCCGCCGCGCTGCGCGCCGTCGTCGACGCCTTCGACGGCTGGACGACGGCGCCCACCACCGACGAGGAGGAGCGCGCCCTCGCGCGGCTGATCCGCGACACGGTCGCGCCGTTCGACTCCGTCGGGCCCGCGTACCGGCAGATGTCGATGGACGCGCGGCGCCCGTCGCGCACCAAGTCCATCGAGGAGCTGCCCGCCGCGCTCGGGTTCGTGCTCGGGCACCACGGCGACTTCCGCGGCGCCGTGCTCGGCGCCGTGAACTACGGGCGCGACGCCGACTCGATCGCCGTCATGGCCGGTGCCGTGTGCGCCGGGCTGGGCGGGACCGCCGTCGTGCCGGACGAGTGGCTCGACGCGATCGAGGACGCGAGCCGCATGGACATCCGCGAGACGGGTCGCCTCATGGCGTCCGCGGCGGCGGACATCCTCCGCTCCGACCGCGAGCGCGCCACGTCGCGCCTGCGCGCGCTCGCCGAGCTCGGCGGCGCGTCCGTGGACGGGAGCGGACCCGGCGTGCCCGACGGCGCGGCGCAGCCCGCGCGGGCGGGTGACCCGGCGTGAGGCTCACCTGGGCCCAGCCCGAGGACCTCCTCGCGCACGAGCTCGTCCAGGCGACGGCGGAGGGCAAGGACCCTGCGGCGCTCGCCGACGTGCGCGAGCGCTGGACCGCTGCGGGCGGGGACCCCGTCCCCGCGGTGAGCGGTGCCGGACCGGTGCCCGCGACCCCGGCGCTGCGCGCGCTCGCGCGCGACCTGCTCGTCGAGCTGGACGCGCTGCCCGCGGCGCCCGCGCCGCACGAGCCCGACGACTGGGACGCGATCCTCGCCACGCTCCCGGCGGCGCCCGGCCTGCCGACCCGCCCGGGCGCCGTCGGGCCTCCCGGCGGCACGGCCGCCGGCGCGGCGACCGGAACCGCCACCGCCGCCGACGCCGCGTACGCCGACCGCGTGCTCGGCGCCTGGACCGGCCGCGCGGCGGGCTGCCTGCTTGGCAAGCCGGTCGAGAAGATCCCGCGCGCCGGGATCGAGGAGATCCTGCGCGCGACGGGCCGGTGGCCGCTCGACCGCTGGTTCACCGCCGTCGGGCTGCCCGACGACGTCGCCGCGCGCTGGCCGTGGAACCGGCGCAGCGCCCCGACGTCGCTCGAGGAGAACATCGACGGGATGCCGGAGGACGACGACCTCAACTACCCGATCCTCGCGCTCGCCCTGCTGGAGCGGCACGGGCGCGGCTTCACGACCGACGACGTCGCGCAGCTCTGGCTCGACGCGCTGCCCGCGGGCCGCGTGTTCACCGCCGAGCGCGCCGCGTACCGCAACATCCTCGACGCGCGGCCGGTGCCGGAGACGGCGACGCACCACAACCCGTTCCGCGAGTGGATCGGCGCGCTCATCCGCACGGACGTGCTCGGCTGGGTCTCGCCCGGCGACGTGCGCGAGGCCGCGCGCCTCGCGTGGACGGACGCGCGCCTGAGCCACACGCGCAACGGCGCGTACGGCGCGATATGGGCGGCCGCGCTCGCGTCGGCGGCGATGGTCTGCGAGACGGTGGACGAGGTGCTCGACGCGGCGGACGCCGTCGTGCCGCCGGGCAGCCGCCTGGCCGCCGCGATCCGGCTCGGCAGGGACGCGGGCCGCGACGGCGAGGCGTCCGAGGCGGGCGTGCGCGCCGGGCTCGACGCGATCCACGCCGCGTACGGCGACCTGCACTGGGTGCACGTGCTCAACAACGCCGCGGTGATCGCCTACGCGCTCACCGCGGGGCGCGGCGCGGACGGCCGCGGCGACTTCGGCGCGAGCGTCGCGATCGCCGTCACCGCGGGGTGGGACACCGACTCCGCCGGCGCGACGGTCGGCGGCGTGGTGGGTGCGCTGCAGGGCGTCGACGGGATCGGCCCGCAGTGGACGCGCCCGCTCGACGGCCGCATCGCGACCTCGCTGCCCGGCGGCGAGCAGAGGATCGTGGACCTCGCGGCGCGGACGGTCGCGCTCGCGACGGTCCCGGTCGTGGTGGCCGGGGGAGCCGTGCAGGGTCCCCCAGAGGAGGTACGGGCATGAGCACGACGGCGGACGGGGAGCAGGCCGCCACGGTCCCGGGCGGCTCGGGACGGGTCGTGGTCGTCGGGTCGGCGAACGTCGACCTCGTCGTGGACGTGCCGCGGCACCCCGGTGGCGGGGAGACCATCCTCGGCGGCGAGCTGCGGCGCAACCCCGGCGGCAAGGGCGCGAACCAGGCGGTCGGCGCGGCGCGCGCGGGCGGTGCCGAGACGACGTTCGTCGGCGCGCTCGGGCACGACGACGCGGCCGACCTGCTGCTCGCGTCGCTCGACCGCGGCGGCGTGCGGACCGACCTCGTCGAGCGCGTGGACGCCGCGACAGGCACCGCGCTCATCACCGTCTCGCCCGACGGCGAGAACGCGATCGTCGTCGCGCCCGGCGCGAACTCGTACGTGAGCATCGGCGCGGCGCAGGCCGAGCGGATCGCCGCCGCGGACGTCGTGCTCGCGCAGCTCGAGATCCCGCTCGACGTCGTGCGCGCCGCCGCCGCGGCGCGCCGACCGGGCGCGCTGCTGGTCCTCAACGCGGCGCCGTCGCGCGATCTCCCGGACGACCTCTGGGCCGAGATCGACGTGCTCGTCGTCAACGAGCACGAGGCTGCGGACCTCGCCGGGGCTGACCTCCGTGCGGCGCCACCTCCCGGAGACGTGCAGGGCGTCGAGGGCGCTCCGGGTCCCGAGGGGGAGACGGCGGGCGACGTCGACCCCGAGGGCCTCGCCGGGCTCCTGATCGAGCGGGTGCCGGCCGTCGTCGTGACGCTCGGCGGCCGGGGCAGTCTCGTGCTCGAGCGGCTGCCCGGCGGCAAGCTGCTCACCCTCGTCCCCGCGATCGCCGTCGACGCCGTCGACACGACGGGTGCGGGTGACACCTTCTGCGGTGTCCTCGCCGCGGCGCTCGCTCGCGGCGCCGACCTGCCCGACGCCGCGCGGCTCGCCGCCGCCGCGGGCGCGCTCGCGGTGACCCGGCCCGGGGCGCAGGACGCCGTGCCCGACGCGGCGGACGTCGTCGCGCTCGCGCGGCGGGCCGAGGGCCTCACCCGACCGACCTGAGCCTGTTCACCGCACGACCGAGCGCGGGCCCGGCCCGCCGAGGGAAAGGCACCATGACCTACACGTTCGACCCGCTGGTCCCGCGCCCGATCGACCTGCCGACCGAGGTCGCGCTCGACGGGCCGCTCACGCCCGAGCAGTCCCTCGCGCTCGACGAGGCGAAGATCTTCGTCGGCCCGGCCGACCCCGCCGACCGCCCGGCCTGGCGCGAGCGCCTCGCCGCGTGGCGCGACGACGCGCGCCGCCGCCACGGGTACACGGGCGCCGCGTACGACCGCCCGGACGCGGCGTGGGCCGCGGGGTGCTCGACGGTCGCGCAGGTGTGGCTGTGGGACGAGCTGCTGTACTCGTTCGAGGAGCACCGGTTCACGCCCGAGCGGTTCCTCGCCGACGCGCGCGAGCGGTTCGGCGGCCTCGACGCCGTCGTGCTGTGGCACGCGTACCCCGTCATCGGGATCGACGACCGCAACCAGTGGGACTTCTACCGCGACGTCCCGGGCATCGTCGACCTCGTGCGGACGTTCCACGACGCGGGCCTGCACGTGTTCGTCGACTACAACCCGTGGGACGTCGGCACGCGCCGCGGCGACGACGACCTCACCGAGCTCGCCGCCGTCGTGCGAGACCTCGGCGCCGACGGCGTCTTCCTCGACACGCTGAAGAAGGCCGAGCCGGAGCTCGTCGCGCGGCTCGAGGCCGCGCGCCCGGGCATCGTCCTGGAGGGCGAGTCCAAGCTCCCGGTCGAGCGCATCGAGGACCACTCGTCGTCGTGGGGGCAGTTCTTCGCCGACTCGCCCGTGCCCGGCGTGCTGCGCGCGCACTGGTACGAGCGCCGGCACATGCAGCACCACGTGCGCCGCTGGCACCGCGACCACTCCGAGGAGCTCCAGTCCGCGTGGCTCAACGGCGTGGGCGTCATGGTGTGGGAGGTCGTGTTCGGCGTGTGGGTCGGGTGGTCGCGGCGCGACGCCGCGACGGTCAAGCGCCTCGTCACGGTCCAGCGCGCGGCGCGACCGCTGCTGCTCGACGGCGAGTGGACGCCCCTCACCGAGCTCGCCCCCGAGGCGGAGGAGGCGGGGGTCTACGCCTCGCGCTGGGACCTCGACGGCGTGACCCTGTGGACGCTGGTCAACCGCGGGGAGTCCGACTACGACGGCCCCCTCCTCCCGCCCGACCACCCCTCCCGCCGAACCCTGGATCGTTCCTCGGCCGGGGCCGTCGGTGGGGAGGAATCCCGGGTTCGGCGGGGCGTGCGGGTGCCGGGGCGGGGGGTCGCCGCGGTGCTGTGCGTGGCGGACGGCGTCGGCGAGCCCGACTGGCTGCCGCACCTGCGCGACACGGTCGCCGCGCTCGACGAGACCGCGCCGCACGACCCCGACGCGCGGTTCCCGCACCGCCTCGCGCGGCGTCTCGCACCCGCTGCCGAGACCGTCGCGGCTCCCGGGGCGAGCGGTGCGCCCGGGGCGGGGGCCGTCGTCGTGCCCGCGGGGCCGTACGTGCTGACCGTCCGGTACCGCGCGCGCGAGACCGGGATGTACCAGGGTGCGCCGTACGTGGACGAGTGGAAGCCGCTCCCGCCACGTCTGCACGACGCGCGGACCCTCCAGCGCGACGGCGAGCTCGCCGCTCCGGTCGCGGTCGGGAGCGACGTGACGAACGCGGAGTTCGCGGAGTTCCTCGCGGCCACCGGGTACGTGCCCGCTGTCGCGCACCGCTTCCTCGCGCACTGGAAGGACGGCCGTCCCGCGCCCGGCACGGAGGACGAGCCCGTGACGTTCGTCGACCTCGACGACGCGCGGGCGTACTGCGCGTGGCGCGGCGGGCGCCTGCCCACCGAGGACGAGTGGCAGCTGGCGGCCGAGCAGCCCGGCTGGGCGCGCGGTGAGCCCGCCGTGTGGAGCTGGACGGGCTCCGAGCACTCCGACGGCCGCACCCGGTTCGTCATGCTCAAGGGCGGCAGCGACTACCGCGCCGAGGGCTCCGACTGGTACGTCGAGGGCGGGCGCCACGCGGCCGACTACGCCGTCAAGCTCCTCGTCCCCGGCCTGGGGCTCGCGCGCGGCGCGACCGTCGGGTTCCGCTGCGCGTGGGACCTCGCCGCCGACCAGCCCGCCGAGGAGGTGACGGCATGACGGACGCACCGCGCGTCTCGCGCGACCCGGCCGCGGGCGCGCTCGCGGGCCTGCGCGTCGTCGACGCGTCGACGCTGTTCGCCGGGCCCATGGCGGCGATGCACCTCGGCGACCTGGGCGCCGACGTCGTCAAGGTCGAGCACCCCACGAAGCCCGACCCGTCGCGGACGCACGGTGCCGCGAAGGACGGCGTGAACCTGTGGTGGAAGACGCTCGGGCGCAACAAGCGCACCGTCACCGCGAACCTCGGGAGCGACGGCGGCCGCGAGGTGTTCCTCGCGCTCGTCGCCGAGGCGGACGTCGTCATCGAGAACTTCCGGCCCGGCACGCTCGAGCGCTGGGGCCTCGGCTACGACGAGCTGTCCGCGCGCAACCCGCGGCTCGTGCTCGCGCGCGTGAGCGGGTTCGGGCAGGTCGGGCCGTACCGCACCCGCCCCGGGTTCGGCACGCTCGCCGAGGCGATGAGCGGGTTCGCCGCGATGACCGGCGAGCCCGACGGCCCGCCGACCCTCCCGCCATTCGGGCTCGCCGACGGCGTCGCGTCGCTCGCGACCGCGTTCGCCGTCATGGTCGCGCTGTCCACGCGCGAGCGCACCGGGCACGGGCAGGTCGTCGACACGGCGATCATCGAGCCCATCCTCGCGATGCTCGGGCCGCAGATCACGCGCTGGGACCAGCTCCGCACCGTGCAGCCGCGCACCGGCAACCGGTCCGCGAACAACGCGCCGCGCAACACCTACCGCACGCGCGACGGGCAGTGGGTCGCGGTGTCGACGTCGGCGCAGTCCATCGCCGAGCGCGTCATGCGCCTCGTCGGGCGCCCCGAGATCGTCGACGAGCCGTGGTTCGCGAGCGGCGTCGAGCGCGCGCAGCACGCCGACCTGCTCGACGAGGCCGTCGGCGGCTGGATCGCGCAGCGCACGCGCGACGAGGTCGTCGCCGCGTTCGAGGAGGCGCAGGCCGCCGTCGCGCCGATCTACGACGCCCAGGACATCGTCGACGACCCGCAGTTCCGCGCGCTCGGCACGATCCACGAGATCGAGGACCCCGAGCTCGGGCCGATGCTCATGCAGGGCCCGCTGTTCCGGATGTCCGAGAACGACGGCGTCATCCGCTTCACCGGCCGCGCGCACGGCGCCGACACCGACGCTGTGCTCGGCGAGCTCGGCTTCTCGCCCGAGCGCGTCGCGGAGCTCCGGGCGGAGGGCGCGGTATGAGTGCGGGCGCTCGGCCGGGTCCGGGAGACCGGCGCGCGTCCCGGGCCGGTGCGCCGCCGCTGACCTTGCTGTACGTGCCCGCGGACCGGCCCGACCGGGTGGCCAAGGCGCTCGGGTCCGCGGCCGACGTCGTGCTCGTGGACCTCGAGGACGCCGTCGCGCCGGCGCGCAAGGACGAGGCGCGGGGGAACGCCGTCGGGCTGCTGGACGAGGCCGCCGCCGCGCGCGGGGTCCAGGTGCGGATCAACCACCCCGCGACGCCGTGGCACGCCGCCGACGTCGCGGCCCTCGCCGGGCTCCCGCTCGCCGTCGGGGCGCGCGCGCCGAAGGTCGAGTCCGTCGACGAGGTGCGCGCGCTCGCGGCGGCGCTCCCCGGGCGGGCGCTGCACCTGCTGGTCGAGTCGGCCCTCGGCGTCGAGCGCGCGTTCGAGCTCGCGACGGCGTCGCCGCAGGTCGCGTCGCTCGGGCTCGGCGAGGCGGACCTGCGCTCCGACCTGCGGGTCGACGACGAGGCCGGGCTCGCGTGGGCGCGCAGCCGGGTCGTCGTCGCGGCCCGGGCGGCGGGGCTGCCGTCGCCCGCGATGTCCGCGTACACGCACGTGCGCGACCTCGACGGGCTCGCGGCGTCGTGCCGCGCCGGGCGGTCGCTCGGGTTCTGCGGCCGCACCGCGATCCACCCCGCGCAGCTCGACACCATCCGCGACGCGTTCCTCCCGACCCCGGACGAGGTGGCCCGCGCGCACGAGGTGGTGGACCGCGTCGGCGACGCCGCGGCGTCGGGCACGGGCGTCGTCGCGCTCGCGGACGGCACGTTCCTCGACGTCGCGATGGTCGAGCGCGCGCGCACCGTGCTGGCCCTGGCGGACCGCCGCCCGGCCGGCTAGCGCCCCGGCGCCGAGCACGACCCTGCGCGCCGTCGACCACGACATGAAGGTCGATATCGACCGGATAGCGACCCTCATGTCGTGTTCGGCGCGTGGGGGAGGGGGGAGGGGGCAGCACATCAACGGATCTCGACGAGGAGAACACGATGGACGGAGCACCACGGCCGCACCGGCGGCCCGGGACGACGGCGGTCGGGACGGCGCTGGCCCTCGCGGTCGGCCTGGGCGGGCTGGGGCTCGCGCTGCCCGCGACGGCCGCGGAGCAGGGCACGGTCGAGCCGGGGCGGGTCGCGGAGTCGGCGGCCGGGCCGATCGACTACACGGTCTACCTGCCGCCCGGCTACGACGACGCGGAGCAGGAGTACCCGACGCTCTACCTGCTGCACGGCCGCGGCGACACGCAGGCCGCGTGGCAGCAGGTCACGGGCGACCTCGACGAGCTCATCGGGGCGGGCGAGATCCAGCCGATGGTCGTCGTCATGCCCGACGCGCCGTGGAACGACCGCGGCTCCTGGTACACCGACTCGCTGTACACCGGGGACGCGACGGGGGCCGGGGCCGGCACCGCCGTCGAGACGGCGTTCACGCGCGACCTCGTCGAGCACGTCGACGCGACCTACCGCACGGTCGAGGACCGCGAGGCACGCGCCGTCGGCGGCTACTCCATGGGCGGCGCGGGCGCGCTGCGGTTCACGCTCGCCCACCAGGACACGTTCTCCGCGGGCATCGTGCTGAGCCCCGCCGTCTACGTGCCGCAGCCGCCCGCCGACTCCTCGGCCCGCGACCACGGCGGCTACGGCGTCGGGACCGCGCCGTTCGACGCCGACCGGTACACGGAGCTGTCCTACCCGACGGCGCTCGCGGCGCTCGACCCGGCGCTCCCGGTGCACCTGTTCGTCGCCGTCGGCGACGACGAGTGGGCCAACCCCGACCCCGCCGAGGCCACGCACGACATCGACTTCGAGTCCGCACGCCTCTACAACCAGGCGCGCCGCGTCCCGGGCGTGACGGCCGAGCTGCGCGTGCTCGACGGCGGCCACGACTGGGACGTCTGGCGGCCCGCGTTCCGCGAGGGGGTCGTCGACGTCTCGGCGCGCCTGCGCACCACGCCCACCGCGCCGTGGGACGCCGAGCTCCTCGGCTCCGCGGGCGACGACCGCGCGGGCGGGGTCGCGGCCCTGCCCGACGGCGGGACCGCCGTCGCGCTGAACCTCGCCGGTGCGTGGGACGGGTACGAGCCCGCGGGCGGGCTCGACACGGTCGTCGTGCGGCGCGACGCCGACGGCGCCGAGGTCTGGCGGCACGCGGTCGCGACGGCCGCGGACGACCGCGCGTACGGCGTCGTGCCGGGCGCCGACGGCGGCGTGCTCGTCGCCGGGTACACCAAGGGCGACCTCGACGGCGCCCACGCGGGCACGACGCGCGACGACGGGTTCGTCGCGGCCGTCACCGCCGACGGCGAGCGCGCCTGGACGCTGCAGACCGGCGACCCCGGCGCGGCCGACCGCTTCTACGCCGTCGCGCCCGACGGCGCGGGCGGCGCCTACGTCGCCGGGTACACGACCGGTGCCGTGGGCGACGCGCCGAGCGCCGGGGACAAGGACGCGCTGGTCGGGCGGGTCTCCGCGGCGGGCGAGCTGCTGTGGCTGCGCCAGGTGGGCGGGCCCGGCGAGGACAAGGCGCTCGCGGTCGCGGCCTCGCCCGACGGCGCGGTGTACGTGGGCGGGGTGTCGGGCGGCGGGATGCCCGGGGCCGAGCGTGCGGGCGCGAACGACGGCTGGGTCGCGCGCTACGACGCCGACGGCGAGCGGGAGTGGCTGCGCGCCGTCGCGACGAGCGAGAACGACCAGGTCAACGGCCTCGTGGCGCGCTCGGACGGGTCGGTCGTCGCCGTCGGGCACACGCGTGGGGCGCTCGGCGACGACGGCAACAAGGGGGACAACGACGTCGTCGTGCGTGCCCTCGACACCGCGGGCGAGGTCCTGTGGACGACGCAGGTCGGCACGTCGACCGACGACCGCGGCGTGACGGGCGTGCTCGGCGCCGACGACGCGGTGCTCGTCGTCGGCACGACGTACGGCGCGCTGGGCACGGCCGTCGGCGGGGTCGACGTCGTGACGATCCCCGTCGCGGCCGACGGCGCCCCGGGCGAGGCGACCCAGACCGGGTCGCGCGAGCGCGACGGCGCCGACGAGTGGGACGACGCGAACCTGTTCGCGGCTCCGGCCCCGGCCTCCGGGCCAGACTCGGACGACTCAGCCGGCACGACCGGCGAGGGAGCGGCGTTGCTCACCGGGCTCACGTACGGCGCCACCGCGGGCACGACCAACGCGGGTGCTGCGGACGTGTTCGTCGCGCGTGTGCCGTGGGACGCCGTCGTACCGGGCTCCGGCACGGGCGAGCCGCCGCTGACCGTCACCGCCGAGTCGCGGTGCCTGGCCGGGAAGGCCTACGTCGCGGTGCGCGCCACGAGCACGGCGGACGCACCGGTCGACGTCGAGCTCGCCACGCCGTTCGGCTCGCGCGCCGTCACGGACGTCGCTCCGGGCGCGAGCGCCTACCAGGCGTTCCCCGCCCGCGCCGCGACCGTCCCCGCGGGCGAGGCGACCGCGACCGCGGACGGCCGCACCGCCGTCGTCCCGTACGCCGCGCTCGCCTGCGCCTGACCGCTGCTGCCGCCGACCACGACCCCGCGCGCGGTCGAACACGACGTTGCTGTCGTTATCCGCCGGATAACGACAGCAACGTCGTGTTCGGCGCGGGGTGGGGGCGGCAGGGACCGGAGTGGTCAGCAGGTGAGGTGGTCGCCCGTCGTGGTGCCGACGATCTCGACGTAGTGGCGGAAGAGGCGGACGCGGTTGTTCATCTGGCGCGGGTTGCCGCCCTCGCACTCGAGCGGGCCGTTGATGGACCGGATGGTCTCGGCGAAGCCGTGC
Source organism: Cellulosimicrobium cellulans (assembly GCF_024124905.1). Lineage (GTDB taxonomy): Bacteria > Actinomycetota > Actinomycetes > Actinomycetales > Cellulomonadaceae > Cellulosimicrobium > Cellulosimicrobium cellulans_G. The sequence continues at coordinate 402,650 of NZ_JAMXST010000005.1, read as the reverse complement.
TCGCCGACGATCGCCTCGTGGCACGTCATCGAGGCCGTGCCGGGCTGCGTGTTCCAGTACCAGAGCGCGGTCTGCCACGCGACGGTCGGGTCCTGCTCGACGAGCCACGGGTCGGCCAGGAGATCGATCCCCAGCGCCTCGCCGGCCGCGCGGTAGTTGAAGTTCCAGCTCAGCTGGAGCGGGCCGCGGCCGTAGTAGGCGTCCTGCCCGGCGGGGCACCCGTAGGGCTGCGCGGGGTCGCAGTAGTGCGGGTAGTTCGCGGTGTTCACCTCGACGACGTGCACCAGCCCGTGCGTCTCGTGGCTCACGTTCGCGAGGAACGCCGCCGCCTCGCGGCGGGCGACGCGGTCGCCGCCCGTCGTCGCGAACTCCGGGTACGCGGCCGTCGCGGCGACGAGCCCCGCGTACGTGTAGAACGCGCTCCGCTCGGGGAACATCGCCTCGAACTGCTGCTCGGTCACGACGAACGTCGGCGGGGTGGCTGCGGTCGGCGTCGGGTCGGTCATGGGTCCCCCTCGTCGGGTCGGCGTGGGCGCGGCATCACGCCCCGACCCACCCTAGGCGATTCGTGAGGAGACCTGCGTAACCCGCGGCGAGTTCGCCCGCCGCTCCCCGCGGCTCGCACCGAGCACAACGCCACCCGCCCTCGAGCACGACATGAGGGTCGCTATCGGCTGGATAACGACCCTCATGTCGTGCTCGGCGGCTGGGTGTCAGAGAGTCAGGCGCACGTCGTCTCCGGGTAGGGCGCCGTCGACTTCGTCTGGACGGCGTGGCCGTCGACGTTCTTGTACGCGACGAGCGAGACCTCGCCGGCGTCGAGCGTCTTTCCCTTGACCGAGAACGTCTTCTCGACCGTCTCCCCGGCGGGGATCTTCGTGAACTTGTGCTCGCCCGAGACCGTCGTGACTCGGACGTCGATCGGTACCGTGTCGGTGTTCGTCACCGAGGTGGTCAGCCAGAGCTGCTTGCCCGCCGCCTTGCACGACGGCGTCGCCGTGCCCGTGAAGAGGACGCTCGTGGACCCCGGCTCGGCGCCGATCGTGGCCGCCGTCGCGGACTGGTCGAACGACGCGTCGCCGTACGTCGCGAACCAGCCCTGCGCCGTCGCGAAGTCCTCGGTGAAGGCGCGCGACAGGAGCAGCAGGAGCCGCGCCTTGACGGCCGTGAGGTCACCGCCCGCGATGATGCCGTTCCCGCCGCCGTACGACGACCCGGACCCGGTGCGCGTCGTCGAGACGAACCAGACGCCCTTGTCGCGGATCGCCGCGGTGCGGGCCTGGCTCATCGCGGACGAGATGCCCCCCGCACCCGTGCCCGCCGTGACGATGCCCCGGACGCCCGCGTTCGCGAACGCCGCGACGCCCTCGCCTCCCGCCTGCTGGTAGGACGTGACGATCTCGACGCGCGGCAGGGCCTTCGGGTCGACCTTCGCGAGGTCGAACGGCGTGAACCACTCCTCGGTGTCGCACGCCAGCACGCGTGCCGGCGCGCGGCCCAGCGTGATGTTGTCGCCGTCGATCCAGCCGAGCACGCCGTACTCGCGCGTCTGGAACGTGTCGGTGCGGTAGGAGTTCGTCTTGGTGACCTCGCGGGCCGCCTGGATCTCGTCGTTGAGCATGAGCACGGTGCCGAAGCAGAACGTCTGCTGCGACGCCGCGACCTTGATCGCGTTGTACAGGTTCGCGGGCGCGTCCGTGCCGAACACGAGGCTCGAGTCCGGCCCGGCGCCCGACCCCCACGGGCGCATCGAGCCGGACGTGACGACGGGCTTGCGCGACCGCACCGTGAGATCGAGCCAGTACGCGAACTCCTCCTGCGTGTCGGTGCCCGTCGTGACGACGACGGCGTCCGCCGTCTCGAGCTGCTTCTCCACCTCGAGCGTGAGCGCGTGGAACTGCTCCATCGAGTAGCCCGACGAGCCGGCGTTGCCGAACTGGACGGCCGTGACGTCGGCGACCGCGTCGAGCTCGGGGCGCAACGTGTTCAGCATGTCCTCCATGAGGTACGTGCCGGCGCGGTAGCTCGTGAACGTGTCGCGGCCGGTCGCCTTGCCGGCCATCGTGCCTCCGGTCGCGACGACGACGACCTTCGGCTTCTCCGCGGCGGCGGTCGCCGTCGCGGTCGCGTACTGCGCGGACGCGATGCCGAGCGGGTTGGCCGGGGCCGTCCCGGCGGCGAGCACCGGCGCCGCGGCGCCCTCGGCGCGCGCGGCGGCGGCCGACGCCCGGGAGTCGGCGACGGTGTACGCGACCGTCGCGGCGAGGGCCGCGCACGCGAGGACGAGCGCGACGACGGCCGCGACGGCGCGGCCGGACAGGGTCAGGGTGAACGTTCTCAACAGGGGGCCTTCCGTCGGGGGGAACATCTGGCCCGCCCGACGCTAGGGACCGTGTGTTGCCTGATGGTTGCCTGGACGTAAGAAGTACTCGCGTACCGGATCGGCGGGTTGCCGTCCCGCCGACGGGCGCCGACCCTCGGGCCGCGGTTGCCCCGGACGCGGGGCGGGTCCAGCCTGGCGAGAGGGGCCGGCGTCGGTCCGGCCCGGTCAGGAGCCGGTCATGGACGACCGCGACGCCGCCCTCCTGCGGGCGCACGAGCACGCCGCCGCGTGGCTCGACTCCCTCGCGACGCGGCCGGTCCCGCCGCAGGCGACCGTCGGGGACGTCGTCGCCGCGCTCGGCACGGACCTGCCCGACGGTCCGACGAGCGCCGCGGACGTCGTCGACCTCCTCGCGACCGCGTGCGGCCCCGGCCTCACGGCCATGCCGTCCGGCCGCTTCTACGGAATGGTCATCGGCGGCAGCCACCCCGCGGCGCTCGCCGCCGACTGGCTCACGAGCGCGTGGGACCAGAACTCCGCGCTGCGCACCGTGACGCCCGCGCACACCGCCGTCGAGGACGTGGCGAGCGCGTGGCTGCTCGACCTGCTCGGCCTGCCCGCCACGGGTGCGGTCGGGTTCGTCACCGGCGCGACGACCGCGAACTTCACGGCGCTCGCGGCGGCGCGCGGCGAGGTCCTGCGGCGTGCCGGGTGGGACGTGCGTCGCGACGGGCTGACGGGCGCCCCGCGCGTCCGCGTGCTCGTGGGCGCCGAGCGGCACGAGTCGGTCGACCTCGCGCTGTCCTACCTCGGGCTCGGCGCGCCCGAGGTCGTGGCCGCGGACGACCAGGGCCGCATCTCGGTCGCCGCGCTCGACGAGGCGCTGACGGACCTGGGCTCTACCTCGCGGGACCAGGGCTCTACCTGGGCTGACCGGGGCTCTACCTCGCGGGACCAGGGCTCTCCCTCGCCGGGGACGGCGGACGGCCCGACGATCGTCGTGCTCCAGGCGGGGAACGTGCACTCGGGGGCGTTCGACCCGTTCGACGCGGCCGTCGAGGTCGCGCACCGGCACGGCGCGTGGGTGCACGTCGACGGCGCGTTCGGGCTCTTCGCCGCGGCGTCGCCGTCGTTCTGCCACCTGGTCGCGGGGTACGAGGCGGCGGACTCGTGGGCGACCGACGCGCACAAGACGCTCAACGTGCCGTACGACTGTGGGCTCGCGATCGTCGCGGACCCCGCGCCGCTGCGCGCGGCGATGGGGATGCACGGCGACTACCTCATCCAGAGCGACACGGGCGACCCGCTCGACAAGGTGCCCGAGCTCTCGCGCCGCGGGCGCGCGTTCCCGGTGTGGGCGACGCTGCGCGCCCTGGGGCGTTCCGGGGTCGCGGAGCTGGTGGACGGCTTCTGCCGCCACGCGGCCGCGTTCGCCGCGGGCATGCGGGCGATCGACGGCGCGGTCGTGCTCAACGACGTCGTCTTCACCCAGGTGTGCGCGGCGTTCGGGGACGACGCGCGCACGCAGGAGGTCGTGCGTCGCGTGCTCGACGACGGGACGGCCTGGATGTCCGGGTCGCGGTGGCACGACCGCGGGGTGCTCCGCGTGTCGGTGAGCTCGTGGGCGACGACGGACGACGACGTCCGGGTGAGCCTCGACGCCCTGCGCCGCGCCGCGTCGTCGGGGTGAGGCCGGGCACCGACGTCGAGGTCCGGCGCGGTCCGGACCGGCTCGGCCCCGCCCGCCCCCGGCCCCGGGAGCGGCGCCTACACTCGCTGCCGTGCCGACCGCCGAGGACCTCGCCGCCGCCGTCCGTGCGCGCACCGACGGGACGCCGTACCGGATCGTCGACGAGCGTCCGGACGGGTTCACGGTGCGTCTCGACCGCCCGGACGTGGCGTGGTGGCGGATCTTCTCGCACAGCTACTACGCGACCCTCGTCACCCACGAGGTCCGCGTCCTGCCGGACGGGCTGCGGGTCGAGCTCACCGACGTCGTGCGGGACACCCACTGGGCCCTCGACGCGGACGGGCGGTTCGTCGAGCCCGAGCGGGGCTGGGTGCGCTCCGTCTCGCGCGGCAGCATCAGCTCGACGTTCACCGCGTCGATCGCCGACGACGAGTCGGGGGCGCGGACGCGCGTCCTCTTCGACACGGCGGCCGGGCGCCGGATCGTCACCGAGGCGGCCCAGAGCCTCGGTCTGAGCGTCGGCGCGTCGGCGCGGAACCGCGCCGCGACGATCGTCAGCCTGGTGGCGGCGGGCGTCGGGCTGGCGGTCGCCCTGGCCGCGGCGGTCCTGGCGCTCACCCTCGGGAGGGGCTGACGGCCCGACGCGCAGAGCCCCGGCAGGACGCGGCCCGGGCGTCCCCGCCGCAGCGGGAGGCGCCCGGGCCCTGCAGCAGGGCGGTCAGCGACCGCGGTGCTTGCCGAGGTCGACGCGCACGAGATGCCCGTCGGGCGGCGTCGTCTCGTCCGGGGGCAGCGCGTTCGTCGTCGCGAGCAGGCCCGTGCCGTCCCACTCCAGCCCGGCGGGCAGCGGGACCTCGACGACCGTGCTCGGGCCGCGCTTGCCGACCTGCGAGATCTTGCCGCCGAACAGCTCGGCCACGTAGACCGTCCCCTGGTCCGTCACGGCGAGGTTCGTCGCGCCCACGAACCCGGACCCGAGCGGGCGCACCTTCCCCTTCCACGGGTCGACCGTGTAGACGGCGCCGCGCGCGCCGAGGCTCGCGTCCTCGGGCCCGCCGGGGAGCGTCGTCACGTAGAGCACGCCACGGGGACCCACCTCGACGTCCGTGGGGACGGGCTCGAACCAGTAGGTCTCGCCGACGGCGCAGTCGGGCCACCCGACGGCCGCCGCGGCCTCCGCCGTCACCACCGCGGGCTGGGCGGGGAGGACGGCCACGGTCCGGACCTTCCCGCGGTCGCTGATCGACAGGATCGCGTTCGCGCCCGCGTCGGCGACGTAGGTGGTGCCGCGGGACGAGGCCGTCGCGTACGGGTGGGAGTCCGCGATCCCGGTGTACAGGCCCGGGATGGGCACCGGAGGCACCTGCGCGACGCAGGCCGGGTCGGTCTCGCGCAGGCCGTACGTCACGCCGGCGTCGGGGTTGTTCGCCTGCTCGTACGCGAACGTGTCCGCGAGGACGCGGGGCGTGCCCGTCGGGTTCCCCCAGCGGTCGGTGCGCAGCGTCGAGACCTCCGACGCGACCGGCCCCTCCTCGCCGAGCTGCGTCTCGGTGAACGTGATGCGGCGGTCGGCGTAGGAGACGCCGCCCACCTCGCCGCCGTCCGGCGAGGCGTAGAGCACGCTCGGCGTGCCGTCGCGCCCGACGGCCGTGAGCAGGCCGGGGAAGTTCTGGGTGACGTAGGTCGTGCCGCGTGGTCCGGCCGCGAGGCTGAGCGGGGTGACGAGCCCGGTCGCGACGTCGGTCACGGTGGGCGGGCGCGGGTCGGGCTTTCCGCCGCCGTGCGCGACGGCGGGGCTCGCGACGAGGACGAGGGCGGCGGTCGCGGCGGCGACGCCTGCGGGCAGGGTGGTGCGGAGTCGTCTCATGGGTGCTCCTGGTCCGGCGGTCCGGGGCGCGGCGGGGGTGTCGTCGCCGTGCCGCGGAGGCGGCACGCGCGCGTCGCGCCGGGGACGTGGGTGGGTGGTCGTCGGGCCGGACGACGTGGCGCGCCGCGGGCGTGCCGTGCGACCGGCGTGGCGCCGGCCGGGAGTCTGCTGTGCGTCGGCGGTGAGCACAGACCTCCGAGTGTGCACCCGGCGACCGTCCTGGTCCAGGACCGTCGCCCCGGGCGACGAGCGCCCGGGGCGGGCGGGGACCGCCCGGCGCCGCGTCAGCCGCGGACCGCCAGGTCCACCCACACGAGCCGGTGGTCGCTGCTCGGGAACGGGAAGACCCCGGTGAGCCGTGACAGCGGGTCCGCCTGGACGGGCCAGAACACCCCGGCGTCGCGCACGCGCAGGTCGCGCGACGGCAGTACGTAGTCCGCGCGCAGGTTGCCGGGCGCGCTGTCCGCGAAGTCGGCCGTGTCCAGCGCGGGGTCGCCGCGGTGGGTCGCGTTCGCGCCGCCCTGGAGCGTGGCGGCCTCGACGGCGCCGTCGGAGCGGGGTGCCGGGTCCTGGACGCGGCGGTGGTGGAGGAGCTGGTCGATCGCGGCGTCGACCGAGTCGCCGTCGAGCGGGTCGGCGTTCTGGTCGCCCAGGACGACGAAGCTCTCGCCCGGGTGCAGCCCGCCGCGGCGGCCGGCGTCGTCGTAGACGTACCGCGACGCCTTGCCGGGCGTCACGTAGTCGGCCCAGAACCGGATCTCGTCGTGGTTGCGCCGCCCGTTGCGGTCCTCGGGGCCGTCGAACGTGGGCGGCGTGGGGTGGGACGCGAGCACGTGGACCGTCTCCCGGCCGACCCGCACGGGCACGTCCCAGTGCGACTTGCTCGACAGCCGCACGACCTCGAGCTCCTCCGGCGTGAACCAGTCCGCGGGCGCGGCCGTCGCCGGGTCGTCGGGGAGGAGCGCGCCGGGCATGTCCTTCCACAGGAAGTGCTGGAACGTGCGGACGCCGCGCGTGTCGATCGGGTAGCGCGACAGCACGACCATGCCGTACTGACCCTCGAACGCCCCGAAGCCGAACGCGTCGTCGCCCCCGCCGACCGTGCCGTCGTCGTTGAGGTCGAACCCGCTGGGCACGCCGGTGTTCGACGGCGCGACGTACGCGTAGCGGTACTCGATCGGCTCCGCGCCGCCCTGGGGGACCTCGAGGTAGTGGTCGCGGAACAGGTCGACGGCGCGTCCGTCCGGGACGTAGTCGAACTCGTTGAGCAGCACGACGTCGGGCCGGGTGCGCTGGAGCACCTCGGCGATCGTCGCGGCCTGCGGGTCGTCGGGGGTCGAGAGGTCGGCCTCGAGCTCTCCGGCCGCGGCGCGGTTGAGGCTCGCGTTGTACGTCGCGACGCGGAGGGTCCCGCGGTCGTGACCGTGGCCGTCTCCGTGCCCGTTCGCGTGGCCGCCGTGCGCGACGGCGGGGCTCGCCGCGGCGCCGACGGCGCCCCCGGTGAGGGCGACGGACAGGGCGAGGGCCACGGCGCCGGGGACGGCGCGGGCGGGGGCGGCACGGCCGGTGGGGGCGGGGTGAGCGGGTCTCGTGGACACGGTGGCTCCTCGTCGTCGGGGACGGTGGTCGTCGAGAGGTTCCTCGTCACCGTACGCACGCCCGCCCCCGCGGGGAAGGGCGACGAGGTGACCGGCGGGTGAACGCCCCGGTGGCCCTGCCGGTGTGGGCGCCCGGTGGGATCCTGAGGCATGGACACCACGCAGTCCCGGCCGACCCGCACGTACCCGCACGGCGTGCCGTGCTGGGTGGACACCGAGCAGCCCGACGTCGACGCCGCGCTCGCGTTCTACGGCGCGCTCTTCGGGTGGGAGTTCGAGGAGAGGCTCCCGCCCGGCACGGGGGAGCGGTACGTCGTGGCGTCGCTCGGCGGGCAGGACGTCGCCGCGGTCGCGTCCGGGACCGGCGAGGCCGCGTGGATCACGTACGTCGCGGTCGACGACGTGGACGCGTCCTCCCGCGGCGTCCCCGACCTCGGCGGGGAGGTCCTCGACGGCCCGACGACGATCGGGCCGCCCGGCCGCATGGCGTCCGTCCGCGACCCCCAGGGCGCGACGTTCCGGCTGTGGGAGCCCGGGACGCGCGTCGGCGCGCAGCGGGTCAACGAGCCGGGCACGTGGAACTTCAGCGTGCTGCACACGCCCGACGTCGCGCGGGCGCTCCACTTCTACGGGCCCCTCCTCGGCTGGGAGGTGGACCCGGGGCTCGGGGCGGGCATGGCCCGCGTCCCGGGGTACGGCGACCACCTCGCCCGGACCGTCTACCCGGAGATCGACGCGAACCAGGAGGGCGCGCCGCCGGGGTTCCGGGACGTCGTGGCGGGCGTGGTCGAGGACGGCGGGCCCGCGCGGCACTCGGTGACCTTCGCCGTCGCCGACCGGGACGCCGCCGCCGCGGCCGCCGAGCGCGCGGGCGCGGTCGTGCTCTCGTCGGCCGACACGGAGTGGACGCGCGAGGCCGAGGTGCGCGACCCGCAGGGCGCGGTCCTCACGCTGTCGCAGTTCACCCCGCCCGAGGGCTTCTGACGCACGGACCAGGCGCGGCGTGGTCGCCCCGCCGTCCCGGCCGCGCGCGTGCGGCATCATGACGCGGTGAACGTCGTCACCCGCACCCCGCACGCCCAGGTCGTCGACCGTCTGCGCGCCGCGCGCCTCGAGTACGGACGCGTGGGCCCCACGGACGAGCGCGGCTGGACCTTCGCCGAGGTCGATACGGAGGTCGAGACCGACGACGGCTCGGCGGTGGACCGCGACCCGGACGTGCCCGGGTCGGTCGCCGAGGCCCTGGCCCGGGTCGACGAGCTGGTCGCCGCACCGTGGGTCGTGCAGCTCGACGGCGGGTCGGACCCGCTCCCGCCCGGGGTCAGCGCGGTCCTCGCCGCCCGGACGGACCCCGTCGCCCCGCCCGTCGTCGTCACCTGGGCGCCCGTCGACGCGTCCGCGACGAGCACCGACCACGCGATGCGCCTCTACGGCGACCCGGGCGACGTGCTCGCGGCCGTCGACGCGCTCGTCGGGCTGCGGGACGCGGCGACCGCGCAGGACCGCCTGCGGGAGCTCGAGCACCCCGACGACCTCCTCGACGTGTTCACCGCGCTCGCGGACCTCCCCGCGACCGACTCGGCGGCGCCCGACGCCGTCGTCCAGCTCGTGCGCGCCGACGCCGCGTTCGTGCGTGCCGCGGTGCGCCGCGCCGGGTCGGCGTGGGTGCGCGCGACCGACGAGCGCACCGCCGTCTGGACGCTCGAACGTCCGCCCGCGCCCGTCCCGGGCGAGCCGGACGACGACGTGCGGGAGGCCTTCACGGCGGCGCTCGGCGGGGAGTTCCGCGCGCGCTCGACGATCGAGCGCGGCCTGCGCGCCGGGGAGGCGATGCTGAGCCTGGAGCGCGCGGGGACCGGGGTCTCGTGGACGCTCACCACGCGCGGTCGCCCGTGGGTCTTCGGGAGCTGGAACGACACGTGGACGGACCTGTCGACCTCCGGGACCGAGGGCGCGTTCGACGCGCTCGTCGAGGTGTTCGGCGAGCCGCGCGACCCGGGACGGCTGCGCGCGCTGCTCGCCGCGTCGACGTGGCCCGGCGACCCCGTCGCCGACCTCGCGTACCTCCTGGGACTGCCGTCGGCGCTCGTCGAGGCCGTCGAGGACCCTGCCCGGTTCCGCCACGGGTCCGAGCGCGTGCAGCCCCTCGGCCCGACGGCGCCCCTCACCCCGCAGGAGAAGGGGGCGCTCGCGGCCCGCGCGCCCCGTCGCAGCGCGGGGAAGACCGCCCGTGACGTGGTCCTCGTCGTGCTCGGCCTCGGGCTGCTCGGGCTCGGTGCGGCGATCCTCGCCACCGACGGGGCCGTCGTCGGGTCGGACGGCTCGCCCGGGTGGGACGTCGCCGTCTGGATCGCGGGCGCCGTGCTCGCGCTCGTCGGGTGGGCCGGGCTGGGCTCGGCCCGCTCGGACCGGCGCCGCTTCCTGTCCGACGCGTGAGCGGGCCCGTCCCCGGCCGTCGTGTCGACCGGGGACGGACCCGCTGCCGGCGGGGTGCTGCGCGTCAGCGGCCGTCGAGGTGCGCGATCTCCTCGAGCAGGCGCCCGCGCACGGCCGCGTCGTCGACGAACTTCTCGACGGTCCGCCGCACCGACTCCCAGCGCCCCGCCTCGACCGCGCCGAGCGCGCCCACGAGCTGGCCGGGCGGGAGGTCGAGCAGCGCGAGGCGCGTGCGCAGGCCCTCGGGCGTGACCGTGACGACGACGGTCCGCTCCGCCGTCGCCTCGCCGCCCGCTCCCCGGGCCGTCGCGGAGACGGTGTGCTCGCCGAGCGCGAGGTCCGCGGCGGCGACGGCCGCGCCGTTCTCGACCGGCTCGCCGTCGAGCGCGACGACGACCTCGTCCGCGTCCGTGGCGCTCGCGGCGACGACGAGCGTGCCGCCGCGCTCGACCTCGGCGCCGTCGGCCGGGCTCACGACCTCCACCGTCGGCGCGGCGGGGGCCGGTGCCTCCTGCTCGCGCGCCTGCTTCCAGCCGATGAACGCGCCCGCACGGTCGGTGATGACGCCGTCGACCCCGATCTCGGTGAGCCGGGCCCAGTCGGCCGCGGAGTTCACGGTGTACGGCATCACGGCGATGCCGGCCTCGTTGAGGTCCGCGACGACGCTCGGGCGCGCGAGCAGCGCGCTCGCCGACGGGTTGTACATGATCGCCCCGAGGTCCTGCGCCACGGCGACGGGGTCGGCGTCGAGCGCGCCGCGCAGCAGGCCGCGCGGGATCTGCGGCGCGTGCTCGCGCGCGGACCGCAGCGCGGCGACGTCGAACGACTGCAGGACCACGCGGTCCTCGAGCCCGGCCTCGACGACCATGTCCACGACCCGCTCGACCTCGGCGGACGTCTCCGGACCCTTGATCTCCAGCAGGAGGGTCGACGAGCCGGTCTCCAGGAGGTCGAGCACCTGCGCGAACGTCGGCAGGTGCTGACCGGCGAACGCCGGGGAGAACCACGACCCGGCGTCGAGCGCGGTGACCTGCTCGCCGGGCAGCACGGCGACGTCGCCCGTGCCCTCGGTCGTGCGGTCCACGGTCTGGTCGTGGAGCACCACGGGCAGCCCGTCCGCCGTGGTGTGCACGTCGATCTCGACGTACTCGGCGCCGCTGCGCATGCCCGCCGCCACGGCGGCGAGCGTGTTCTCCGGCGCGACCGACGAGTACCCGCGGTGCGCGACCGTGACGGGGAGCTCCCCGTCGCCGCCGACGTAGGACGCCGGCTCGATCTCCGTGACGGTGACATCGTCGACGCTCACGGTCGCCCCGGCGGTCACGAAGCCCAGCGCGCCGTCGCGGGACCGGTCGATCCGGCCCTCCAGGAGGGTCTTCCCGTCGAGCGCGTAGGTGACCGCCGCGCCCTGCACCTCGACGGAGAGGTGCACGTCGCGACCCGTCGCCGCGTCCGCCGGGGCGGACGCCGTGTACGGCACGTTCCAGGCGTCCGCGGCCGTCCGCTGCGCGATCTCGACGCCGTTGTGCGCGGTCGTGGTGCTGCGCAGGACCGCCTGCCACCACGGGACCGTCCCGTCGGGCGCGACGTCGAGGATCGCGCCCGCCCAGCGCGACGCGTTGTCCACGCTCTCGAAGCGCAGCGTCGCGTCGAGGCGGTAGTTCTCCGCCGACCGCCCGAAGACGATGCGCGCGGGCGACGACCCGTCGGGCGCGTCACCGACGAGCCTGCCGTCCCGCACCTGCCAGTCGCCCAGCACGGGCGTCCAGCCCTCCGGGAGGGTGTCGCCGTCGAACGACTCGGCGAGCAGCACGTCGCCGGGCTCGGCCGCGGCCGGGGTGGCGAACGGGACGGTCGTCGTCGTGGTCGCTGCCACGGCGAGCGTGCTCGCGAGCAGGGTTCCTGCCAGCGCGGCCGCGGTACCGCGCACGGCGCGGCGTCGGGTGGTCGTCATCGGGTCCTCCGAGCGTCGGGACGGTTGCCCCGGCGACGCTAGGAATGCCGCGTGACGGCCCGGTGGACTCCGGGCGACGCCGGAGGGTCGGGCAGGTGACGGGACGCAGGTCCCCGACGTCCACCGCGGGCCCCTTCGAGCACCCCCTCGAAACGCCGCCCCGAGCGTCACCCGGGCGGCTCCGGCACGCGCGCCAGCAGGCGCACGACGTCGTGCCCGGCCTCCAGCAGCGCGAGGGTGCGGCGCGCGATCGCGTCGAGCCGCGCATCGAGCGCGGCGAGCGGGTCGGTGACGTCGGCCGGACCGGTGGCCCCGCGCAGCGCGTCGATCGCGTGGCGGACCTCCGGGACCCGGTACCCGGCCGCCCGCAGCGCCGCGACGACCCGGGCCTCGCGCACGGTCGCGGGTGGGTAGCGACGGGCCGACACCGCGCCCGTGCGGGACGCGACGCGCTCCGGCGCGAGGAGTCCCTCGTGCTCCCAGAACCGCAGCGTCGACGCCCGGACGCCCAGCGCCGCGGCGAGCTCCGTGATCGTGAGTTCCGACCCATCGGGCTCGGTCACCCCTGCGGTCGTGCTGCCGGGCGAGCCGGCCGGGTCGTCCTCCGACCGGATCACGAGGAGAGCGCGCCGTGCGGCGAGAGCCTCGTCGCGCTCGCGCGCGAGCGTCACGTGCAGCCCGGAGACGAGGGCCACCGCCTCGTCGAGACCGAGCGACCGCGCGTCGCGCAGCACCCGTCGCGCGACGACCGGCCCGACGGCGGCTGCGAGGCCGCGGTACGCGCGCAGGGCCAGGACGTGCTCGTCGCCGAACGTGCGGTACCCGTTCGCGGACCGGCCCGCGGGCGGCACGACGCCGAGGGCCTCCAGGTCGCGCACCTGCTGGACCGAGCACCCGGCCGCGCGCGCGACGTCGGACGTCCGCAGCGGCCGCGACGCCTCGCCGTCCGCCTCCTCGCGCCGTGCCGCACCGCGCCCCGAGATCGTCACTCCAACCCTCCACAAGCGCTTCAAGCACACACTCGAACCATGAGTATGGAGCAGATCCTCGGAACGGTCCGGTCCCTCGACGGCGTCCTCGTGCTCTCGCCCGGCCCGGGCAGCGAGTTCCCCGAGCTGGCGTGGGGCGACCACTTCTTCTACTACGCCCCCGACGGCGAGATCCCGCACGGGCAGCCGTACGGCACGGTCGTCACCAAGGACTACCCCGACGACTCCGCGTCGCGGCTCGGCGAGGAGGGCCGGTGGAGGGTCAACGTGCACGTGGGCCGCGACCGGTTCCGCGACCTCGTCGGCGACGACGCGCGCGACGGCGACGCGGCGGAGGCGGAGTCGACCGACGTCGTCGTGCCGCACCCCGTCTACGGTGCGCTCGGCTGGGTGTGCGTCGTCACCCCGGGCGAGCGCACGACCGCGCTCGTCCTCGACCTGCTGCGCGCCGCCCACGACGACGCCCGCGCCCGCGCCGCCCGCCGCACCGCGAGGTAGCGGGGGCCCACTGGCTCCCGCCGACCACGAGGTCGTACCGCGCCGAGCACGGGGTTGCTGTCGTTCTCCGGTCGAGAACGACAGCAACCCCGTGTTCGACGGGAGTGGCTCAGACCGGGACGGCGGCGCCCGCCGGCGCGGGGCGCGCGGCGACGTGGCCGTGCCCGGCGACGTCGACGCCGACCGCGAGGACGTGCGGGACGCCGTCGGTCACCTCGACGGTCGACACCGACGCGTTGGGCAGGGCCGCGAGGCCGGACGGGTCGAGCGTCGCGAGCCACGCGCCGAGCGTGAGCCCGTGCCCGACCACGAGCACGTGCCGGTCGAGCGCCGCGCCGGGGCGGGACGCGTCGTCGTGCGCGGCGACGACCCGCGCGAAGACGTCGCGCACCCGCGCCATGAAGTCCTTGCCGGGCTCGCCGCCGCCCACACCGGGGTGCGTGCCCGCGAGCATGCGCGGCACGAGCTCGGCCCACGGCTCGACCGCGTCGAGGTGCGACTCCGGGCGCCGCTCGTACGAGCCGAACGACAGCTCGCGCAGGTCGTGGTCGACGGTCAGCGGGAGGTCGGGGTGGTGGCGCAGGATCTCCATGGCAGTGAGGACCGCGCGGCCCTGCGGCGAGGAGTACGCGGCCGCGAAGTCGTGCCGCGCGAGGTGCTGCGCGGTGACGCGCACGCCCGCGCGCCCCGTGCGGGTCAGGGGGGAGTCGCACGACCCCTGCAGGTGCCGTCGCGCGTTGAGGTAGGTCTGCCCGTGGCGTACGAGCGTGATCGTCAGGGTCATCGTCGCTGTGCCCTCTCCGGTCGTCCCGGTCTGCTGGTCACGGCCGACGCTAGGGCGTCCCGGTGTCGTGACGACGACGTCCCGGTGACGAACGCGTGGCCGACGCCGGAACGCCGCGGGCCGGACGCGCCGCGGTACGGCCGCGCGGCCGCACACCGGCTCCGAGGACCAGGGCTCGGCGACCCGGCGACCGTCACACGGACGCGGGGACCTCGTCGCGCTCGGCGCGCGCCGCCCGCTCGCGATCCGAGCCCTCGGAGCCCTCGGAGCCGTCGGAGCGGTCGGCCGCGTCCGCGGGCTGCGTCGACGAGCCGTCCGTGCCCGGTGCGGCGCCCCGCTCCTCGGTGTCGGCCGCGGGCGTCGCGGCGGGCGCAGGCCACGGCTCCTCGGCGTCCCCGGCGGCGTCCGGCACCGCGCCGGCCGCCCGGTGGACGACGACCGCGAGCGGCGCGACGAGCACCCCGGCCACCAGCCCCCACCCCAGGCCCGCCTGCAGGACGGGGAGGACGCGGCCGGCGTCGGGCAGGACGCCGCCGGAGGTGACGGTCGAGACGACGACGGGCACCGCCGCGGCGAGCGCCGCGCCCGCGACGCACGCGAACCAGACGGAGAGCAGGAGCGCCCATCGGCCCTCCGCCGGGGGCAGGCGGCGCGCGGCGAGCGCGGTGAGCAGCCCCACGGCCAGCCCGACCCCGAGCGGCAGCACGAGGTGCACCGGGTCGGCGAGGAGCGCGTCCCGGTCGACGGCGAGCCGTGCGGAGGGCAGCAGCACGACGTCCCGGGCGACGCCCCACGGGGACTGCGGGTCGGACGCCCCGGGGAGCAGGGTCCGCCCGACGCCGGCGGCCGCCCAGAGCACGCCCGTCGCCGTGCCTGCCGCGAGGGCGGCCGGCCAGGCGCGCACCGTCGCCGGGGCGCGGGTGTGCCGCGTGCCCGCCGGGTCGTCGCGACGGTCGGTCAGCGCGCGCGTCACGACCACCGCGAGCCCGACGAGCAGGCCGTTCACGAGCCCCCACCACCCGCCGAGCGCGGTGGCGACGAGCTCCGTGATCGTGTCGGCCCGCCACGGCAGCGTGACCCCGGCGAACCACGCGGCCGTCGCGGCGAGGGCCGACGCGGCGACGACGGCGAACCAGACGCCGAGGAACGTCGCCCACCGGCCCGTGCCCGACGGCAGTCGCCGCAGCACGAGCTGCGTGCCGGCGGCGACGATCGCCCCCGCGAGCGCCGCCGTGAGCAGCGTGCTCCCGGAGACGGGTGCACCGCCCGCGACGGACGCGGTCGGGTGGGGGAGCAGCGCGCGGACGAGGGTGCCGGGGACGGGGAGCGGCGCCCCGGAGAGCCAGTCCCCGAGGCGGCCCGTGACCACCCAGAGGACGGCGGTGAGCGTTCCGGCGGCGACGACGGCGGGGACGGTCCTCGATGACGGCATCCTGCGAGGGTAGTGGCACCGTGCCGCCGGCTGCACCGCCCGGTTCGTCCCGGCTGTCATCCTGGGCCGCCTGCCGGACATCCCCGTGCGGAGCGCCGCGAGGGGCGGCGTCGAGGACGACGACAGGAGCGAGGGCGGATGTCCCCACCCCCCGAGGCGGAGGCGCGCGAGCGCCTCGACCGCCTCTACCGCGACCATGCGCGGTCCGTGTACCGGTGCGTGGCGACGCGGCTGTCCCCGCAGGACGCGGAGGACGTCGTGTGCGAGGTCTTCGTGGTGGCCTGGCGCCGGATCACGGAGGTGCCGCCGTACAGCTCGGGTGGCTCCTGCGGGTCACGCGCAACGTCATGGCGAACCACCTGCGCGCGGGCTCGCGCCGGGCCGCGCTCGTGCGGCGCGTCGACACGTCCGCGGACCGGACCTTCACGGCCGGAGACGGGAGCGCGACCCGCTGGGTCTCCGAGAGGGACTCCGCGGCGTCGGTCGCTGCCCCCATGGTGGGCGTCGAGGAGGTCAAGCACGCCGACCCGGCCGGGCCGGAAGGGCAGACGACGTACTGGTGGGTGAGCCCCGCGGCCGGCGTCTACTCGCGGTTCACGCTGCCGGCCGAGAACTGGGACGACGTCCGGGAGGGCACCATCCGGGAGCAGCTCACCGCGCAGATGGCGGACCTGTCTGCGCAGATGGAGGCGATCCGGGCGCTCGCCGACCAGCCGGACGTCGTCACGAGCGGCCCCGAGGAGCGGACGGTCGGCGGGCGCGCGGCGACGTGCTTCGAGCTCTCCGGTCCCGGGTCGGCGGCTCCCGCGAGCGAGGCGCCGATGTGGGTCGACGGTGCGCCGGGCACCGTCGACTGGACGCGGGCCGCGTGCTTCGACGACCAGACGCACCTGCCGCTGTCCGACGAGCGGACCGAGCACTACCTCCTCGACGGCGCCACGCAGCCGAGCCTGTCGGTCACGACGTCGGAGTACACCTGGCACCCGCGCGACGACGCGTCCCTCGCCCTCCTCGAGCCGTCGGTCGCGGGTCTGCGCGAGGTCTCCCAGGACGAGTTCGCGCGCCTGACGAGCTGACCGGCGACGACTGACGAGTCGGCGGCGACGGCCCGAGCGGTCGGTCGCCGCCGCCGATGAGTTCTCGGCGCGGCGGTCGTCAGAACGCTCGGGAGCCCGGGTGCACGGCCGCGGGCACGACGACACGGAGGACGGCATGAGCGCGCGCAAGACCTACACGGTGGACGTACCGGGAGCGGTCGTCGCCTACGACGTCTGGACGCCGGACGTCGCGGGCGACCGACGGCCGGTCGTCGTCATGGGGTCGCCCATGGCGGCGTCCGGGTTCGAGCAGCTCGCCGGGCTGCTCGACGACAGGGTGGTCGTCACGTACGACCCGCGCGGCACCGAGCGCAGCACGCTCGCGCCCGACGGGGAGGTCTCGGTCGAGGCGCACGCCGACGACCTGCACGCGGTGGCGTCGGCGGTCGGCCTGGGGCCGGTGGACGTGTTCGGGTCGAGCGGTGGCGGCGTGGTCGGGCTGTCGTGGGTCGAGCGGTACCCGGGGGACGTGCGGACGTTCGTGTCGCACGAGCCGCCGATCACGCCGCTGCTCGAGGACGCCGAGCTCGCGACGACGGTGCAGGCGGACATCGTCGAGACCTACGGCCGGGAGGGGTTCGGCCCGGCGATGGCGAAGTTCGTCGCGCTCGTGAGCCACGTGGGCCCCCTCCCGGCCGACTACCTCGGGCGGCCGGCCCCCGACCCGGCGACGTTCGGCTTCCCCGCGGAGGACGACGGGTCGCGCGACGACCTGCTGCTCGGCCGGAACCTCGCGACGATGCCGTCCTGGGCTCCCGACGGCGCGGTGCTGCGGGCGTCGGGGACGCGGGTCGTGCCGGCGGTCAGCGCACAGGGCGAGGGGACGCTCGCCTGGAGGGGCGGCGTGGCGCTCGCGGAGCTGCTGGGCGTCGAGGCGGTGACGTTCCCCGGCGACCACGGCGGCTTCATGGTGAGCGAGTGGTCGCCGCACAACGACCCGGCGGCGTTCGCCGCCGCGCTGCGCGAGGTGCTCGACGCCTGACCTGGCGCGCGGCGCGCGTGCTGAGCGACCCCCGAGCACGGGGTGGTCGACCGCCTTCCCGAGGCCCCGTCGCCACCCCGTGCCGGGCGCGTCCCCGGGCCACGACACGGAGAAGTGTCGACCGACCGGGGACTTTTGCTTGTTGTCGACACAACTTTCGCCTATCTGTTGACATCGGCCTCTGACTGCGGTGTCATAAACCTCGTTGCCCCTGGAACCGACCAGGGGACCGGACGCCGGAGCAGGGGAGCTCGACGTCCGGACCGACAGCCGACGGCGCGCACCGACGCGTGCCCCGGCGGGGCCACGGCGGCCCCGGACCTCGCCCCACGGTCGGTCTCCCACCGGTCGCGGGTCGAGCCCCGCACGACCGAGAACCGTCTCGACCCTCTGCGACGCGGGACACCCCCGCACGACCCAGTCCTGCCCACACTGCCCCCCACAGCACCACCCGGGGAACCTCCGCGCGCACCCGTGGCGCCGGTCAGCGTGACGGCGAGCGCCGGCACGCCGGTCCGGCGCGCCCGCGAGCCGCCCGGACGACCCCGTACGCCCGGAAGGAGTCCCCATGCCCGACCCGACGACCGAGACCGAGACGCCCGCCAGGCCGCTCTCGCGACGGGCGCTCCTCGCGGGGGCCGGCGTCGTCGCCGCGAGCCCCGCGGCCGCCCTGCTGCTGGGCGCCGGCGGCAGCGTCGCGGCGGCACCCCCGGCCGCCGCCGCGACCACGACCGGCGCGGCGGCCACCGGTGCGGTAGCCACCGCCGTGGGCGACGTCCGCAAGATCACGATGTACGCCGAGCGGATCTCCGACACGCTCGTCGGTTACGGCTTGGAGCGCGGCAAGGCCACGGTCCCCGGCCCCATCCTCGAGATGTGGGAGGGCGAGACCCTCGAGATCACGCTCGTCAACACGACGGACAAGCGCCTGTCGATCCACCCGCACGGCGTGAACTACGACGTCAACAGCGACGGCAGCGCCTTCAACAACTCGTTCAACGAGCCGGGCGAGACGCGGACGTACACCTGGTCGACCGTCAAGATGGCGCGTGACCGCGGCATCTGGATGCCGGGCAGCGCCGGCTACTGGCACTACCACGACCACGCGTGGGGCGACCACGGCACGCAGGGGATCGCCGCCGGGCTCTACGGCGCGCTCGTCGTGCGCCGCGTCGGGGACGTGCTGCCGCAGAAGCAGTTCACGATGGTCTTCAACGACATGACGATCAACAACAAGGTCGCGCCGAACACGCCGATGTACGAGGCGAAGCTCGGCGAGCGCGTCGAGTTCATCTGCATCGGCCACGGGAACCAGCTCCACACCTTCCACCTGCACGCCCACCGCTGGGCGAACAACCGGACGGGCCTCCTCGCGGACCAGTACGACACGAGCCAGGTCGTGGACAACCGCGACCTCAACCCGGGCGACGCGTTCGGGTTCCAGGTCGTCGCGGGCCTCGGGGTCGGGCCGGGGGCGTGGATGTACCACTGCCACGTCCAGTTCCACTCCGACGGCGGGATGGCGGGCGTCTTCCTCGTGCGCAACGCCGACGGCTCCATGCCGCCCGGTGCGCAGGAGACCATCGACCGGTTCCAGGGCCACGCCAGCCACACGATGTCGGCACCGTCGGGCGGGGCCGCGACGACCGACGGCGCAGCGGCCACCACGGGTGGTGCCGCGGCCGGAGGGACCGGGCCGGCCGTCGTCGACCTCGCGGGGCACGCCGGCCACTGAGCCGTCGGCTGATCCAGGACCGACGGGCCGCGGGCTCGCCCCGCACCAGCACCACCCGCACCAGCACGACCCGCTCCCGGCCCGCCCGGGAGCGCCGCACCGATGACGAAGGAGTTGGAGAGTGCTGTCCAGACGATCGACATCCCCCACGAGGGGACGCTCCCGACCAGGAGCACTACTGGCCATGACCGTGGGCCTCACGAGCGCCGCGCTCGTCGCGAGCGCCGCCGTGATCCCGGCGGCGGCGCAGCCCGTCGCCACGGCGCCGAGCAGCGCGGTCGCCTCGAGCGGGGCCCTGGCCGCCGGGCCCGTGGCGACCGCGGCGACCACGACGGCCGTGCGCGTGCTCGTGTTCCACGGCGCGCCCGACGAGCAGGCCGACCCGGTCGTCGCCGCGACCGCGGCGCTGACCGAGCTGGGTGCCGCCAACGGGTTCGACGTCGAGGCGACGTCCGACCCGGCCATGATCAGCGAGGCGACGCTCGGCGAGTACCGCGGCGTCGTCATGCTCTCCTCGGAGGGCATCGAGCTGAGCGGCGAGCAGGAGGCCGCGCTCCAGGCGTACGTCAACGCCGGCGGCGGCTTCCTCGGCGTGCGCGACGCCGCGCGCGCCCAGGAGGCGTCGAAGTGGTTCGAGGGCCTCGTCGGCGCCCGGATCAAGGGCGCGACGATGACGGCGGAGAAGGTCGCCGAGGCGACCGGCACCGGCCGCAGCCCGGCCGCAGAGACCCCGGCCAAGGCCGTCGACGGCGACCCCAACACCAAGTGGCTGACGTTCGCCCGCACGGGCCAGCTCACGCTGCGCATGGAGAAGCCCGTCGCGCTCGTGAAGTACGGCATCACCTCGGCGAACGACTCCGCGGGCCGCGACCCGAAGAACTGGAAGGTCCAGGGCTCGACCGACGGGCAGACGTGGGTCGACCTCGACACGCGGACCGACGAGGACTTCCCGCAGCGCTTCCAGCCGCGCACGTTCGACGTCGGGAACGAGACGGAGTACGGCTGGTACCGCCTGGACGTCACCGCGAACTCGGGCGACGCCGAGGTCCAGCTCGCCGAGTTCTCGATCTTCGGCCCCGACTCCGTCGAGCAGCCCGACCCGGAGATCCCGCTCGAGGAGCGCACGGTCGACCTGGTCGACCGCCAGCACCCCGCGACGGCGGACCTCCCGCTCACGTGGGACCGCGAGGACAGGTGGCTGGACTGGGCCGACGACCCGACCGGTGACGTGCACACGGTCGCGACGCTCGAGCCCGGCCCCGACGCCGGCCCGACGACCAACCCGTTCCAGCCCGTCTCGTGGTGCCGCGACTACGACGGCGGACGCTCGTTCTTCACCGGCATGGGCGGCACGCCCGAGAGCTGGCAGGACGCGACGTTCCGCGAGCACCTCCTCGGCGCGCTGCAGTGGACGACGGGCGTCGTGCGCGGCGACTGCCAGGCCACGATCGCGTCGAACTACAAGGCCGAGCGCCTGTCGAAGGTGAACACGGCCGGCACGCTCGACCAGAACGGCGAGCAGCACGGCCTGACGATCGCGCCCGACGGCACGGTCTTCTACATCGGTCGCGGCGCCTGCCCGACCGGCCCGATCGTCCCGTGGAGCGACCCGAACGTGGGCCTCGGCTGCGGCACGATCCACCAGTGGGACCCGGAGACGGGTGAGGCGAAGCTCCTCACGACGCTCGACGTCATGGGCAACCGCGGCAGCGGCGACGAGCTCGTGAAGAACGAGGAGGGCCTGCTCGGCATCGTGCCCGACCCCGACTTCGCGACCAACCACTGGCTGTACGTGTACTGGATGCCGCACGAGAACATCGACCGTGAGCGTCGCGTGGGCTACCGGACGGTCTCGCGGTTCACCTACGACCCCGCGACGCCGACGATCGACCAGAGCACGCGGGTCGACCTGCTCGAGTGGGAGACGCAGATCCACAGCTGCTGCCACGCGGGCGGCGGCATGGCGTTCGACAGCAAGGGCAACCTCTACATCGGCTCCGGCGACAACAACTCGTCCGGTGGTTCGAGCGGCTACTCCGGCAACAACTGGACGCAGGAGTACGCGGGCCTGAGCTTCCAGGACGCGCGCCGCACCGCCGGCAACACGAACGACCTCAACGGCAAGATCCTGCGGATCCACCCGGAGGACGACGGCACCTACACGATCCCGGACGACAACCTGTTCCCGGTGGGCGAGTACCCCGCGGACAAGACGCGTCCCGAGATCTACGTCATGGGCGTGCGCAACATCTCGCGCCTGCAGATCGACCCCGACACGGACTGGCTGACCGCGGCCTGGGTCGGGCCGGACGCGACGCTCCCGAACCCGGACCTCGGCCCGGCGAAGTACGAGACCGCGACGATCATCACGTCCGCGGGCAACCAGGGCTGGCCGTACTGCATGGGTAACGGGCAGCCGTACCGCGACCGGAGCAACGAGGACGCGAGCGTCCTCACCGGCTGGTACGACTGCGACAACCTGAAGAACACGTCGCCGCGCAACACGGGTCTCGTCGACCTCCCGCCGGTGCGCGACAACATGATCTGGTACTCGCCCTCGGGCGGCGGCCCGGTGTTCCCGGACCGCGGCAACGGCATCCCGTCGTACGTCGACAGCGAGGCGACCTACACCATCCCGTGGCTGCGGGGTGGCGGCCAGGCCGTCATGTCCGGCCCGACCTACCGCCAGTCGCAGGTCGACCCCGAGTCCGACGTCGCGTGGCCGTCGTACTGGGAGGGCAAGTGGTTCATCGGCGACCAGTCGAACTCGAACAACCGCGTCGCGGTGACGGTCGACCCGGAGAACCTGGACGCGCCCGTGTTCATGGAGGACCTGCGCCAGATCATCCCGGGCGGCCGCGGTGACGGGCTGCTGCAGAGCTGGATGGACGCGAAGTTCGGTCCGGACGGCGCGCTGTACCTGGTCGACTACGCGGGCGGCTTCTTCAGCCTCGACCCGAACCAGAAGCTCATGCGGATCACCTACCAGGGCGGGGCTCCGACCCCGGCCCCGGCGGCGTCCGCGACGAGCATCCAGGGCGACCCGCTGACCGTGCAGTTCACCGGAGCGCGTTCCGGTGGCGTCTCCTACCTCTGGGAGTTCGGCGACGGCTCGACCTCGCGTCAGGCCAACCCGAAGCACAAGTACCCGCGCGTCAAGAACTACGAGGCCAAGCTCACCGTCACGTACGCCGACGGCTCGACGGCCACGGTCACGACCGACGGCTCGCCGTCGTGCACGCTGCCCGACGACCGCGAGACCGTGTTCTTCGGCGACGTGGACTCCACGGTCGAGAACCGTGACCTGGGCGCGTGCAACATCGCCGACCTGTTCCAGGACGAGAAGGAGTGGCGCACCCACGCCCGGTTCCTGGCGCACGTCGAGTCGGTGGCCAAGGGCCTGTACGACGACAGCCGCATCAGCGACCGCGAGCGTGCTCGCCTCGTCGACGCGGCGGCCCGGTCCCAGATCGGCGCGTACCCCGGCGGGTACCGCACGATCTTCGACGGCACGCAGGAGTCGCTGTACGACTGGTACCAGGCTCCGGGCGGCAAGTTCACGCTCGAGCCGGGCGGCTCGCTCAAGTCGAGCGGCGGCCTGGGGATGCTCTGGTACGCGGGCGAGGAGCTCGGGGACTTCTCCGTGAAGCTCCTGTACCGCGACGTCTCGGCGGGCGACCACCACGCCAACACCGGCGTGTTCACCCGGTTCCCGAACCCGAACGACCCGGGTGACGCGCAGTGCGCGAACAACCAGTCACCCGCCTGGGTCGCGATCTACTGCGGCCACGAGATCCAGATCTACGACGGACCCACGGGCGAGCCGCAGAAGACGGGCTCGGTCTACAACTTCGACCCGGTCGGCCTGAACACCGGCGGGGAGAAGCCCAAGGGCGAGTGGAACGAGTACGAGATCCGGGTCGTGGGCCAGCACTACACGATCATCCGCAACGGCGTCGTCATCAACGAGTTCGAGAACGCGCCGGGGATCCAGTCGTCCCGCGCGGGCGACCCGCCCACGGACCTGCGCCAGTTCGACAGCGGGTTCATCGGGCTGCAGAACCACGGGAACTCGGACCTCATCGAGTTCCGTGACGTCCGGGTGGCGGACCTGTAGCACCGCCCGGCGGGGGCGGCCGGCCGGCCGTCCCCGCCGACCCCGGGGCCGCCGTCGTGCCGCACGACGGCGGCCCTCGGGGCAGGCTGCACGGCCCGCCCCGACCACGCCCGGACAGCCCGACCAGCCCGACAGAACCCCAGACACCCCCGGAGGAGTGCACCCTCATGGAACGACGTACCAGTCCCGGCGGCCCTCGCCGCCGCGGCGCGCGGCGGTTCCTCGCCGCCACGGTCGCCGGACTCACCGCGACGACGGTCCTCACCGTCGCCCCGGCCTCGGCGGCCCCCACAGCGACGGCACCGTCCGCCGTCTCGTCCGTCGCGAGCAGCACCGTCGCCGCCGCGCAGGTCCTCACCTGGACCGCGGACAACAGCGTGACCGACTACAAGTCCTTCCCGGCCACGGCCGAGGCCGGCCCGGCCACGATCGTGTTCGAGAACAGCATCGCGACCGGCAGCACGTTCGGCATGAGCCACACGCTCACGTTCGACACGTCGACGGCCGGCTACAACCACGACCTCGACGTGAACATCCTCGCGAGCCCGTTCGACGCGAACGGCGGGCTGCACGAGAAGGACGTGACCCTCACGTCCGGCACCTACCGCTACTTCTGCGCGATCCCCGGCCACGGCGAGATGTGGGGCGAGCTCGTCGTCACCGACGGCGGCGGGGGCGACGACACGACCGCACCCGCGGTCTCCGCGCTCCTCACGGGCGAGCAGGACGGCGACGGCGCGTACGTCGGCGGCGCCACGGTCACGCTCGACGCGACCGACGACCAGTCCGGCGTGGCCGGGGTCGAGTACGACCTCGACGGCGCGGGCTGGCAGGCGTACACCGAGCCGTTCCTCGTCGACGCCGTCGGCGCGCACACCCTGCAGTTCCGCGCGACCGACACGGCGGGCAACACGTCCGAGGCCCAGACCGCGGAGTTCACCGTCGTCGAGGGCGACGTCGAGGAGGACACGACCGCGCCGACCGTCGAGCCCATGGTCATGGGTCAGCAGGACGAGAACGGCGCGTACATCGGCACGGCCGCGTTCATGCTCCACGCCTCGGACGAGGGGTCGGGCGTCGCGTCGGTCGAGTACCAGGTCGACGGCGGCGCGTGGCTGCCCTACACGACGACGGTGCCGTTCACCGAGCTCGGCGAGCACACCGTCTCCTACCGCGCGACCGACGTCGCGGGCAACGTGTCCGAGGTCGGCTCGGTGACCTTCACGGTCGTCGAGGACGGCGAGCAGGACACGACCGCCCCGACCGTGACCGCCGAGATCACGGGCGAGCAGGACGACAACGGCGCGTTCGTCGGGTCCGCCACGGCGACGCTCACCGCGACGGACGACGCGTCCGGCGTGGAGACCGTCGAGTACGACCTCGACGGCGCCGGCTGGGCCCCGTACACCGCGCCGCTCGTCGTCGACGAGCCCGGCGAGCACACGCTCGTCTACCGGGCGACCGACGTCGCGGGCAACGTGTCCGAGGAGTCCGTCACGGAGTTCGTCGTCGTCGCCGACGCCGGCGAGGACACGACGGCCCCGGTCGTCGAGACGCAGCTCAGCGGCACGCAGGACGAGGACGGCGCCTACGTCGGCTCCGCGTCCGTGCAGCTCACCGCGACCGACGACGGCTCCGGCGTCGCGTCCGTCGAGTACGACCTCGACGGTGCGGGCTGGACCGAGTACACCGAGGCCGTCGTCGTCGACGAGCCGGGTCGGCACACGCTCGCCTACCGCGCGACCGACGTGGCGGGCAACGTCACGGAGCCCGCGAGCCTCACGTTCGACGTCGTGGCCGGCCAGGGCGGCGACACCGTCGCCCCCACGGTCGACCACCGCGTGATGGGCGGGACGAAGAACGAGGCCGGCGAGTACCTCTCGACCGTCTTCCTGCGCCTCCTCGCGACGGACGCCGACTCCGGCGTCGCCTCGGTCGAGTACCAGGTCGACGGCGGGGAGTGGCTCCCGTACGCGAAGCAGATCTCCGTGCGGACCCCCGGTGCGCACACCGTCACGTACCGCGCGACGGACGTCGCGGGCAACGTCTCCGCCCTGAAGACGGCGACGTTCGTCATCGCGGGCGGCGAGGAGCCGGGCGACACCGACGGCCCCGTCGTCACGGCCGCCGTCAGCGGCAGCCGGACCCGCGACGGCGACTTCGTCGCCAGCGCCCGGGTCACGCTGACCGCGGTCGACGAGGAGTCGGGCGTCGACCGCATCGAGTTCCAGGCCGACGGCGGCTCCTGGCAGCGCTACGCGGCCCCCGTCGCGTTCGCGGCCGACGGCCAGCACGTGGTCCGCTACCGCGCCGTCGACGGCGTCGGCAACGTCACGACGGGCGAGGTGACCTTCACGGTCCTGCAGCTCGTCCGCGACCGCTGCGTGGGCTCGGACGTGCGTCCGACCGTCATCATCGACGGCCACGACAGCACCGTCCAGAACTACGACGACGGCACGGGCTGCACCGTGAACGACTACGTCGCCGAGACCGACGAGTACCCGACGCACCGCGAGTTCGTCGACCACGTGAGCCTCGTGACCGAGGACCTCGTGTGGGACGGCGTGCTCGACGACGCCGAGCGCGAGCTCATCATCGCCGCGGCCGAGCTGTCCGACATCGGTCGCCGCTGACCGACGCCTGACGGTCCGACCTGACCAGTCCGATCGACGACGGCCCGACCCCGCACCCCCCAGGTGCGGGCTCGGGCCGTCGTCGTACCCGCTCCACCCGGTCCACCGGGCTGCCGCCCTCCCGTTCCCGCGCCGAACACGACATGAAGGTCGTTATCGGTCGTCTGGCGACTCTCATGTCGTGCTCGACGGCGGGTGAGGTCGTGTTCGGGGGGCTGACATCAGGCAGGCGGCGGCCGGGTCAGGCAGGTGGGTCGCCGTAGACCGGGCGCGCGAACGCGAGGACGATGCCCACGCCGCCGCGCTGCGCGAGGCGCGCGCGGTCCTCCGGGTGGTCCAGCAGGTGCCGCAGGACGCGGGCGACCGCCTCGGCGTCCGCGACGTCGACCGAGTCCGGGTCCGGCCCGTTCGCCGGGCGGACCTGGAGCAGGTCCTCGCCCTCGGCGTGCCGGGCCCGCGCGCCGTCGCGCAGCTCGACCCGCAGCGCCGGACGCCGCTCGCCCTCCAGCACCCGCACCCCCGCGACGTCGTCCCACCGCACGACGACGCGTGCCGGCTCCGGCCCCACGGGCAGCTCGATCTCGTGCGGTCGCAGGACGACGGCCTGGTTCGACGGCCCGCGCACGTAGGCCACCAGCGCGACGCCGAAGCCGACGACCAGGAAGCACGAGACCGCCGCGGCGACCCCCTCCTCCTGGAGCAGCAGCCACACGACGAACCACACCGACCCGCCGAACAGCACGAGCAGGACGAGCAGGACCGCGAGGTAGTCGACGACCGGGGTCAGGCGCTCGCGCCCCCGCACCCCGCCGGGCACGGCGGTCCACACCATGCCGGTCCGGTGCGGGGGACGGGGCGGGCGGCTGCTCACGGGGACAGTCTGCCGGGTCTCCGGACCGGCGCCGAACACGACATCGACGTCGTTCTCAGGCTCAGAACGACACGGATGTCGTGCTCGACGGCGCGCAACCTCGTGCTCGACGGCGCAGCAGGGGTGGGTCCGACGACGCGCGCCCGGTCGGTTGGGTGCGCCGTCCTCGCCGGGGCGTCCGGTCGGTCAGGACCCGCCGAGCAGCATCCGCTTCGCCGCGGCGAGCTCGTCGTCGGTCAGGGCGCCCGAGGCGTGCAGGTGCGCGAGCTCCGAGAGCGCCGCCGCGATCCCGTGCTGCACGGTGACCTCGGGAGCGTTCCCGCCGCGGGTCGTCCGGGTCGTGGTGGTCGTGGTCGTCGACGAGGCCGGCGCGGGTGAGCCCCAGGCCGGCGCGTCCTCGGACGCGCTCGGGGCCACCGCGCTCACGGGCTCGGCGACCGGGGAGTCGGTGACCCGCGCATCGGTGACCGCGGCGGACCCGGCGGCCCGTGCGGCGTCGTGCAAGGCGCGCGTGCGGTCGCGGCGCGCCTGCACCACGACCCGCTCCCCGGGCAGGCGCCACACGACCACCGGGTCGCCGGGCTGCGGGACCTCCGACGGGAGCAGGTTCGTCACCGGCGCGAGACGCGTGACCGTCGTCGTGAGCGCGCCGTGCCGCACGCGGACCACGCACTGTGCGACCCCGCCCGAGTCCGTGCGGTCGGTGACCGACGCGGTCACGACGCCCTCCTCGCGGACCGCGGCCTTCCGGTCGCGGTGGTACTGGGCGTAGAGCGGGGCGTCGTCGCGCGACCGCCGCAGCGACCGCGCGTACCCGGCCCAGAGCGGGCCGAGGAACACCCACGGGAAGATCGTCCACACGACGTTCCAGAACCACGGGAAGAAGCCGTCGTGGTCCCACGCGTTGACCGTGACGAGCCAGACGAAGCCCCCGGACAGCAGCACGAGCAGCACGCCGTTGCGGATCTTCGTCCCGACGCTCGACGGCGGGTCCAGGAGGCCGTCGGGCGTGCGCGGCAGGTCGTCGACGGACTCGCCGTTGCCCACCAGCCGCAGGATGGCCCCCGGGTCGGCGACCTTGCGCGCGAGAGCGGCGGACGGCGGGAGGGGCGGTTCGTCGTGCCGAGGGTCCGGGAAGGACGCCCTCGTGGTGTGGTCAGACATCATCCTGATCCTACGAGCGACCGCTGTCACGCTCCCGCCGACCATGGGGTCGACGATCGTCTTGCGCCGAACACGGTCGACGACACCCTGGCTGGCGGTCGATGACCGCGTGCTGGCCTCGAGCACCGTCGCGATGCGTGGCAGGGTGGCGGTATGACGACGCTCTCGCAGGTCCGCGCGGCCGCTCTCGCCCTGCCCGAGGTGGCAGAGGGCGTGGCCGCCGGGACCGTGTCCTTCGTGGTGCGCGGGCGACGATTCGCGGTGGTGACGCGGGACGACGTCGTGCAGCTCCGCCTCGCGGACGACGACGTCGCGCGCGTGCTCGCCG
The DNA here is from genome assembly GCF_024124905.1 of Cellulosimicrobium cellulans. Taxonomy (GTDB): domain Bacteria; phylum Actinomycetota; class Actinomycetes; order Actinomycetales; family Cellulomonadaceae; genus Cellulosimicrobium; species Cellulosimicrobium cellulans_G. Next base: position 374,152 of record NZ_JAMXST010000005.1, on the reverse strand, counting down.
AGCACCCCGCCGCGCGCCGGTGGACGCGCGGCGACCACCTGCTCGGCGCGAGCGTGCCGCTCGCCGCCCTCGACGGCCAGCAGGCCAACCACTGGGTGCGGCGCGCGTGGTTCGCCCGTGCGCCGCAACGGCTCGGGGCCGCTCTGGTCGCCGCGGACGCCGCGGAGCCCGGGTCGGTCGGCGACCTCCCGGTCGCCATCGGCCGCCCCGCGACGCGCGCGCTCGCGGGCGCGGGCATCGTCACGCTGTCCGACGTCGCGCGGCTCAGTGATCGGGAGCTGCTCGCCCTGCACGGGGTCGGTCCCCGGGCCGTGCGGATCCTGCGCGCGGCGCTCGCGGCCCGCTGACCGACCGCGGTGTCCCCGAGGACTCGCGCGTCGCCCGGCGGTGGGGAGCGCGGGCGTCAGCGACCGGTCGTCACGGTGATGCCCGCCTCGCGAGCCGCCGCGAGCAGCGCGTGGAGGCCGAACGCCTGCACCGGGCCGAGCGCTCCCGTCGCCTGGGCCTCTCCTGCGGCGGCACGGGCGGCGCCCCCCCCGCGAGGAAGTGTGCGGTGAGGTCGTCGGCGTCGGGTCCGTCGAGCCGGACGCGGCGCAGGACGTCCCCGGACGCGTCGCGGGCGACCGCGAGGACGATGCCGGCCGCCCGACGTCGGGCTCCCCGCCCGCCCGCCGCTCGGGACCGCGGTCGCGGACGTCGACGACCCGTGGACCGTGCGGGAGCTGATCGCTACGCGGGGCCGGTGTCGGACTGCGTCACGATCACCGCGAGCTGCACGCGGTTGGTGACGCCGAGCTTGGCCGACGCGGCGGCGAGGTGGGTCTTGACGGTCGCCTCGCCGAGGAACAGCCGCTGCGCGATCTGGGCGTTGGAGAGGCCTTCTGAGACGAGCCGCGCGACGTCGAGCTCGCGCTCGGTCAGCGTGGCGAGCTTCTCCGACGCTTCGCGGCGCCCGGCTGCACCCGACGCGGCGCTGACCTGAGCCATCACGGTCCGTGCGGCGCGCGGCGAGAGCGCGCCGTCGCCGGCAGCGACGGCCCGCACGGCGGCCACGATCTCCTCCGGGGAGGCGTCCTTGGCGAGGAAGCCCGACGCGCCGGCGTGCACGGCGCCGAGGATGACGGCCTCGGTGTCGAACGACGTCATGGCGATGACCCCGGGCGGGTCCGGGAGCCCCCGCACGGAACGCGTGGCGGCCACGCCGTCGACCCGCGGCATCCGCAGGTCCATGAGCACGACGTCGGGGTGGTGGGCCTGCACGGCGGTCACCACCTCGTCGCCGTCCGCAGCCTCGGCGACGACCTCGATGTCGTCCGGTCGCAGGATCGTCCGGAGCAGCCGTCGCACCATCGGGTCGTCGTCGACGACCAGCACCCTGATCACGAGGCGACCCTATCGACGGTCGCCCACGGCGTGCTGCGGGTGAAGTGTCGCGCCGGTGGCTGACAGTTCACCTCGTGTCCCTCATGCTGGGTGCCGCCACGGGCCGCGTACGGCGGTCCACGGGTTGCGACGGAGGAGAACGGTGGACTACGAGCTCATGGCTTCGCAGGCGCGCGCGTCGCTGATCGTCGCGGCGATGCGCCGCTCGCTCTTGACGTACGGCGAGCTGGGCCGTGCCGTGGGGATCGACCGGAAGATCCCGCTGCCGGGCCACGTCTCGCGGATCCTCGACAAGGTGTCGACCGTGTGCATCGACGCCGGTGAACCGTCGCTCGCCGTCCTGGTCGTGGGAAAGTCCGGCGGGGAACCGGGGCGTGGGTTCACGGCGGGCAAGGACGCGTGGTTCACCGAGGCGCAGCGCTGCTTCGAGTACTGGTCGAGCCGGTAGGGAACTCGTCCCGACGTCGCGGAGCTCGTCTGCTCAGCCCGGTGGGCGCCAGCCGAGCACGCCGCGCAGCGCCCACGCGCCGAGCGTTGCGCTCCACGGCCCGGCGAGGCGCGCGCCGAGGTCGCGCACGGCCGTCGCGACGGGCGAGACGGTGCGCGACATCCCGGCCATCTGCGCCGACATCCTCATGACCTTCAGGACGCGGGGCCGCCGCTCGTCGGACCACCGCCGCAGCGCCTCCGGCACCGCCGCGAGGTCCGCGCGGCCACCGCCTCCACGGTCGGGGCTCGTCCCCGCGAGGCCGCCCGCCCGTACGCCCAGCACCACCGCGTCCTCGAGCGCCTGGCACCCGCCCTGCCCGACGTTCGGCAGCATGGCGTGCGCCGCGTCCCCGACGAGCGCGACACGGCCGGTGACCAGGGAGGCCGGGGGAGCGGGGAGCTGCCGCAGCTCGTGGCACAGCACCTGGCCCGGATCCACCGCGGCGAGCAGTCCTGGGATGGGCGCGTGCCAGTCGGCGAGCCGTTCGCGCAGCTCGGCGAACGAGGCGGGCACTCCGGCCGCGTCCGCGACGGACACGTAGGCGTACACGCGTCCGTCGGCGAGCGGCACGACTCCCACGACGATCCCGCGACCCCACGTCTCGCTCCCGACCTCGCCACCCGGCTCGGTCGGCGGCGCGTCCGCGACCAGCCGCCACGCCGTCGACCCGCCCGGGACCGGCCCGGGCGCTTCCGGCCACCACCGGCGCCGGGTCGGCGAGTCGATGCCGTCCGCCGCGACGACGAGCGCAGCCTCGATCTCCTCGGTGCTGCCGGGCGACCCGCCGTCGACGCTCGACCGGTCCGACGACCGTTCCTCGTCCGCGGGCGCGTCACCCTGTCGTGGTCCGTCGCCCTCCCGCCCGACGGCGTCGCGCACCCGCACTCGCGCGGGCCGTCCCGCGTCGCCCGGGTCCACGACGGCGGCGTCGACGCCGAGCCGCAGCGCGCCGTCGGGCAGGGCGTCGGCGAGCAGCCCGACGAGCTGGGCGCGGTGGAGCACGAGCGTCTGGTCGCCGAACCGGGCGCTCGCGGCGGAGGCGTTCGCGCGGACGAGCCAGCGCCCGTCGGGTCGGCGCAGCCCGACCTCGCCCTGGAGGGCGGCAAGGTCGCGCAGCCGGTCGCCGAGCCCGAGCGCCGCGAGCGCCCGCACGGCGTTGGGTGCGACGGCGATCCCCGCCCCGACCGGTTCGAGCGACGGCGCGCGCTCCAGCACCGTGACGTCCCATCCGGCGCGCGCGAGCGCCACGCCGGACGCGAGCCCTCCGATCCCGCCGCCCACGACGACGGCCCGCGCGCTCACCAGGAGTCCCTGCTGCAGAAGCTCACGACCGCGACGCTACCGGCGGCGGAGCGGGCTCCGCGCCTCCCGCGCGGGGGAACCGGCTCGCCGACCGTTCTCCACCGACGCCGCCACGTGTCGCACCATGTCGCCACGTGTCGCACGAACTCGCACCACGTCGCACTCGCGCACCGGAGCGAATGTTGATTCTTGCGAGAAGTTGTTGACTTGTGTGGGCTGGCCCGGGACACTCGAATCCCCGAGGTCGACGCCGTCCCGGGATCTTGCCCCCTCATCGTCGAGAGGACACCCGATGAAGCTCTCCCTGTCCCGCGCGCGCTCGCGTGCTACCGCTGTCACGAGTGCGCTGGTCGCGCTCGGGCTGGCGGTCTCGGGCGCGGCCGCCGCCGCAGCGGCGCCGACCCTGCCGACCGCGTCCACCGTGGCACCGGCGGCCGCCGCGGAGCCGACGATCTCCCCGGTCGTCGACGCCAACTTCCCCGACCCCGACATCCTGCTCGTCGACGGCGTCTACCACGCCTATGCGACCAACGACCAGGGCCAGAACGTGCAGCACCGCACGTCGACGGACCTGGTCACCTGGAGCGCCCCGACCGACGCGGCGCCCGACCTCGGCGCCTGGGTCAGCGAGTCCTGCACCTTCTCGCCGGGCGGTGCGACCGACCGCTGCGTCTGGGCCCCGGAGGTGTCCGCGGTCGAGGGCGGCTACGCGCTCTACTACACGGCGCGCGACGCGACGAGCCCGCGCCAGTGCATCGGGCTCTCGCTGTCCGACACCCCCGAGGGTCCGTTCGAGCCCGTCGGCGACGACCCGATCGTCTGCCCCAACGGCGAGGCCGGCACGGAGGACCTCGGCGGCGCGATCGACGCCGCGACGTTCGTCGACGGCGACCAGCTCTACCTGCTGTGGAAGGCCGACGGGAACTGCTGCACGGGCAAGACGGCGATCATCTTCGCCCAGCCGCTCTCGGCCGACGGCGCGACGCTGACGGGTCCGCCCGTCGAGCTCATCCGTGTGGACACGCCCTACGAGGGCCGCGTCGTCGAGGGCCCGACGCTCCTGGAGCGCGACGGCACCTACTACCTCTTCTACTCCGCGAACGACTTCTACGGCGGGGCGTACCGCACGTCGTACGCGACGGCGTCGAGCCTCGCGGGCCCGTGGACCAAGGCGACGACCGAGCTCCTCACGAGCGACCGGTTCCAGGGCGACGTGCGCGGCCCGGGCGGGCAGGACGTCGTCACAGCGCCGGACGGCTCGGACGCTCTCGTCTTCCACGGCTGGAACGCGGCGTTCACGTACCGCGCGATGTACGTCGCGGACCTCGAGTGGACGGCCGACGGCGTCCCGTTCGTCCCGCAGGCGTCCGACCGGTACCAGGCGGAGGACGGCGTCGTCACGAACGCGCGCGTCGTGGCCGACGGTGGGGCGTCGGGCGGGGCGAAGGTCGGCGGCCTGGACTTCGCGGACTCGTCCGTGACGGTCGAGGTGCACGCCGACGCGGCCGGGCCGGCGCTCCTGGGCATCCGGTTCGCGAACGGCTCCTTCGACGGCTCGACGCGCGTGCCGTCCACGAGCACGCTCGCGGTCAACGGCGCGGTCGCGGAGACCGTCGTCTTCCCGCACACCGCGTGGGGCAACTGGCAGACGTCCGAGCACCTCGTGGACCTCGTCGCGGGCACCAACACGATCACCCTGACCCGCGCGACGTTCTACACCGAGCTCGACGCGTTCGACGTCTACCCGGCGACGCGCGACCCGCGCCCGTCCGCCCCGCCCGTCATCCCGTCCGACGCGACGCGGTACGAGTTCGAGGACGGCGTCATCACGCGCGGCTCGGTCGGGAGCGCCGCGGGCGCCTCGGGCGGGCAGAAGGTCGGCGGCCTCGACTTCCTCGACAGCTCCGTCGCCCTCCAGGTCCACGCCGACGAGGCCGGGGCGTACACGCTCGGCGTCCGGTACGCGAACGGCTCCGAGCGGGGCGGCTACACGCTCGCCTCGTCGAGCACCGTCACGGTGAACGGCGCGGACGCCGGCGTCGTCACGTTCCCGCACACCACGTGGGGCAACTGGCAGTCCGTGACGCACGAGGTCGAGCTGCAGCAGGGGTGGAACACCGTCGCCTTGACCAAGCTCACCTGGTACACCGAGCTCGACGCGCTCGACGTCTTCCCGGCCGAGGCCCCGCCCGTCGACCCGCAGGTCACCGTCACCGCGCAGCCCCGCTGCCTCGCCGGGACCCCGTACCTCGCCGTCCGCGCGACCAACGACGGCGACGAGACCGTCGCGATCGCCCTGCGGACGGACCACGGCGAGCGGTCCTTCGCCCAGGTCGACCCGGGCAAGAACGCCTACCAGTCGTTCAAGGCCCGCGGTGCGCTCGACGCCGGCGAGGCGCTAGTCGTCGTCACCGACGTCACGGGCGCGACGACGGAGGTGACGGCCGCGTACGACGCGCTCACCTGCGCGTAGGCGCATCCTGGGAGGACCACCCGCGGTGCCGCTCGGCCGATGAGCGGCACCGCGGGTGCTGTTCCGTGACCGCGCCCGCGGACCGCGGGAGGCAGCCCGCGGCCCGTACGGTCCGGAGCATGCTCGTCGCCGCCGGTGCCGACCTCGTCCTGCGGGGTGCGTGACAGCTATGGCGCGGGCCGCTCCCACGGGAGGTGGGCGCGGACGACGAACCGTCCGTCCTCGACGCCCGCGGAGAACGTCCCGTCGAGCGCCTCGCAGCGCTCGCGCATCCCGACGATCCCGTTGCCGCTGCCCGGGACGCCGGACGCGTCCGCCGTCAGGGCGTTGCGCACGGCGAGGTCCACGCCGTCCCCGGGACGCGCGCGCACGTCGACGTCCGCACGCGCACCCGGCGCGTGCTTCATCACGTTCGTCAGCGCCTCCTGCACCACCCGGTACACCGCGCGCGTGAGCGCGGGTGGTGCCGAGTCGGCGTCCGTGACGAACACGGTCGCGGCGAGGTCGACGCCGGACGAGCGGGCGTCGTCGAGGAGCGTCGCCAGGTCGCCGAGCGCCGGCGCAGAGCCGGTGTACTGCTCGGCGCCGTCGCGCAGCGACGTGATGAGCGCGCGCATCTCCTCGAGCGCGCGGTGGGCGGACGAGCGCATGGTCCGGGCGGCGTCGACGACCTCGGGGTCGTCGGTCGTCACCTCGAGCGCCGAGGCCTGCAGCGACATGACCGACAGGTTGTGGGCGACGGTGTCGTGCATCTCGCGCGCGATGAGCTCGCGCTCGTCCTGGCGGGAGATCTCGGTGCGGAGCTGGTCGGTCTGGGAGCGCAGGTCCTCGGCATGGGTGCGCAGCGTCTCCGCGCGGCGCGTCTCGACGGCGGCGGTCTGCTGCGCGACGTGCGCACGCCCCGCATAGCGACGCACCAGCCCCGCCCCGACGGACACCGCGACGAGCAGCGCGCCGATGACGATGTAGCCGGCGGGCGCCAGGTAGGACGTCTCTCCGCCGTCCGTCGGCCTGAAGGAGAAGATCACGGCGTCGCCGCCGCGCGCCGCGTCCCGCCAGAACGAGGCGCCCACGGCGGCGGCGGTCGCCGCGACGGCGCCGGCGAGCACCGGACGGCGCTGCTCGCGCGCGAGGACGAACGGCAGCGCGAGCAGCGGCGCGAGCGCGCCGACGGGCGTGAGGATCCCTGCTGCCGCGGTGCCGAGGCAGACGGCGAGCGGAGAGCGGATGCGCCAGACCACCGCGGCCGACACGCACGCCGCCAGGACGATCCACAGGATCGCGAGCCCGAGCTGGCCGCCGCTGATCTGGGGGCCGTGGCGTGTGGCGTCGAAGGACATGCCCAGCACGCCCACGAAGAACGTCGCCGCCACGGCGACGGCGGTCCCGGCCGCGGACCAGAACCGGCGCGCCCCTCCGGGGCGAGGGGCCGGCGTCGGGCGCCACCCGGCGTCGTACGGGACGGGCTGCGCCGGGCCGTACGGCACGCCGTAGGAGACCGGGCCGGGCGGGGGGACAGGCGGGCCGGGCGCCGGCCGGCCCGGGTACGGCGGTGGCCCCGCGGCGCCGGGCGGCACCGCGGGGCCACCAGGCTGCTGCGGAGGGGGGTACATGCGGCGAGCATACGCACGGGCGCCGACGTCGGACGTCCCCCGATCGGCTCGGGGACGACGCTCGGGGTCCCCCGACCGGCTCGCGGGGACGACCCGCTCGGCCGATCCGCCGACCGCCCCCTCGCAGACACGATCGTCCTCGAACGCAGCGACGACCACCGCACCTGCCGCACGACCACGGTGCGGCCGAGACGAGGAGATCAGGATGTCCGCACCCAACGGGGGCACGTTCCCCCAGCAGCCCGCGCAGCACCCGGCCCAGCAGGGCCCGACGGCGCCCGCAGGCCAGCCCTCCAGCTCACCCCTGCAGGGGGCGGTGTCCGGACACGCGTCCGCGACCCCGTACCCGGGCCAGGCCGGGTACCCCGGCCAGCCGCCGTACCCGGGACAGCCCGGGCAGCCGCACCTCGGTGCGCAGCCGCCCGTCGGGCCGACGCCGCCGCGCAAGAACTGGTTCGCGCGGCACAAAGTCCTCACGGGGGTGGGCGTCGTCGTGCTGCTCGCCGTCGTCGGTGCGAGCCTCGGCGGCGGGGGAGGCGACGAGCCGTCCACGCCCGCCGCCGTCGCCGGAACGGACGGCGCGGACGGCGCGGTCCAGCCCGAGACGGCGGACGAGGCGCCCGAGGCCGAGTCCATCCCGGAGGAGCCCGCCGCGGAGGAGCCGGCGCCCGCGGCGCCGGGCGTCGGGACGGCCGTGCGCGACGGCAAGTTCGAGTTCACCGTGACGTCCGTGGAGACGGGCGTCGCGACGGTCGGCGACGAGTACCTCAACGCGCAGGCGCAGGGACAGTTCGTGCTCGTGCACATGACGGTGACGAACATCGGCGACCGGGCGCAGATGTTCGACGGCAGCAGCCAGAAGCTCGTCGACACCGCCGGGCGCGAGCACTCCGCGGACTCGAGCGCCGCGATCTACCTCGGCGACGCGAACTCGTTCCTCACCGACATCAACCCGGGCAACAGCGTCGAGGGCACCGTCGTGTTCGACGTCCCCGCCGACGCCGTCCCGGCGACGATCACGCTCCACGACTCGTTCCTCTCCGGAGGCGTCGAGGTGTCGCTCGCCTGAGCAACCACCACGCGAGATCGGCCTGTGCGTCGCGAGATCGGCCTTCTGAGGGTCGATCTCGGCCGCTCGGGTCGATCTCGCGGTGGTTCGATGCGGGTGTCAGCCGGACAGGTCGTCGGTGACGAGGCGGGAGCGGGCCTCGTAGACGCGTAGCGGGTCGGCGGTGCTGGTGGTGGTCGCGGTGCCGGTGACGTCGGTCCAGGTGGTGGTGCCGGTGATGCGGAACTGTCCGGACCAGGTCGTGGTGAGCTTGATCTGGACCTGCTCGGCGGGTTGGTCGTAGGTGTGCGCGACCGTGTGGTGGGGGTAGGCCGCACCGGGGTCGGTCGTGGAGACCGGGGGCGTGCCGTCGCCGTAGTCCCACGCGTACGAGCGTGGGGTGGCGCGGATCTGCACGGGGATGCCGAGCAGGGTCGTGTCCAGGGTCTGCTCGCCGGGCTGGGTGTAGGTGATGGTGGGGACGTTGACCAGGGTCCACCCGTCCGGGGGCTGGACCACGATCGGCGACGGCGCGATGGTCAGGGTGCGGAACGCCGCCTCGGCCTCGCCGGCCAGGTCGACGGCGCCGAGGCAGGACGCGTCGGCGACGAGCTCCCAGCCCGAGACCGCGGTCCGGGTGCCGTCCGGGGTGTTGGTCCAGGTCTGGCGGAACAACGGCTCCAACGCGACCTCGTCCGGGGTGCACCCGGGGTCGAACCCCGCCGCGTTCTGCCCGTCCGGGCACACCGGGACCAGCCCGGGCAGCGTCGTGGCATGGTCACCGTCGTAGCACCGGTACGCCGGCCCGCGCCGGTACGCCTCCGACGCCGGACCACCACCCGAATCGGACGCACCGTCGGCGCTTGGACCGTGTTGACCGGAAGTCGCGCCGTTGAGAGTGACGTTCTCCCCTTGTGCATTTCCTTGAAGAGTCGTCGTATCGGTCGGATTGGCCTGTGCGGAATAAGCCGAGAGAATTCCGAGGAATACAACGACCAAACTGACGAGAGCAACTCGACGCATGGTTTACTCACCGACCGTGAGCGAGAGAACGCGCCAACTCGAACCGTCGTGCAACAGGTCGATCTGAAGACGGCCGCTACTCGCAGCTTGCTCTTCCAGCACTTCGCCGGCCCTGCTCGTGCGCACCAGCGCGGCTTGCTGAAAGTTGGCAACAACCGGATAAGCGCCAACGAACGTATCCAGCTCACCCGGCGTGACAGCCGAGACCGTGATCTCGGCCCCCTCATACGTATCACCTGCGTTGGCGATCGCTTCAGCGTCCGCTCGTACGTTGGTGCAGAACTCGCACGTCTCAGCCCACGTCATCGCGTCCCACTCGGCGGTGTCGCCCGTCGCGAGGACGTACCCGTACAACGACAGGAAGTACTCCGCCGCTGCGGCGGCACCCTCGGCGTCGTCGCGGTCCATCGCCGCGGGACGTTCCGGCTTCACCGGTCCGGTCTCAGTCGGTGACGGCGCGGGCGACTCCGACTCCGACGGCGACGGCACGACCGGCTCGTCGACGGACGGTGACGGACCAGGGCCGCCACCACCGGTGCACCCGGCGACCACGCACCCCACCGCGACGACGACGCCCACGACGAGCGACCGCCGTCGGGCACGGGACAGCACACGAGAACGACGCACGAGACCCCCTGCAGATCGATGCGAACCACCCCGCACGCCACACCGACGGGGCGCGCGGACTGCCCAGCAACCTAGCGAAACCGCACCGCCGACGGAACCGCGCGTCCCGCCCTGTGGACGACGGCCCGGCAGGTGTCCACGACGTTGCGGCTCCACAGGTGCAGGTGGCACCCCGGGCACGAGGCGGTGAACGTTGGCCGAAGCCTCGTTCCGTCACCGGACATTTCGGGACCAAACCGGCGCGGCCGCTTCCTATGCTCGCCGTGGCCGCCCACCCGCGGGACGGGTGCTACGCCGGCCGCGACCACGTCCCTCGTCTGAGCGGATCCTTGCTGTGACCACCGTCCTCACCCCGGACTCCCCGGGTTCCTCCGGCACGCCCCGCGCCTCGTCGTCGGCCCCAGCGGCAGACACCACCACGGGCGCCATCACGCCCGGCGACCCCGCCACCCGGCCGACCGGCACCGGCGCGCCCGCCGGCCGCACGCCGTCCGACCCCGCCGGACGCATGCCGTCCGACTCCGCCGGACGCACGCCGTCCGACCCCGCCGATCGCGAGGCGCAGGCGCTGCACCGCAGCCGCCTGGGCGCGCGCCGCCGTCGGCGGAACCTGCTGTGGGCGCTGCTGCTCGCGGGCCCGAACCTCGTGCTGCTGCTGGTGTTCGTCTACCGGCCGCTGCTGCAGAGCTTCTACCTCTCGACGCTGCAGTGGAACCTCGGGTCGCCGGTCGCGCGGCCGGTCGGGCTGGGCAACTACGTCGAGTGGTTCTCCGCCCCGACGACGGGCCGCATCGTCACGACGACGCTCGTCTTCACCCTCGCCACGGTCGGCGGGGCGATGGTCCTCGGCCTGGGCCTGGCGCTGCTGCTGAACCGCCGCCTCCGAGGCCGGGGGGTCGCCCGGACGGTCGCGTTCGCGCCGTACGTGCTGTCGGGCTTCGCGGTCGGGATCCTGTGGCTGTTCATGTTCGACCCGCGCTACGGGTTGGTCCAGGAGCTGCTCGGCTGGGTCGGCGTCGCGTCGCCCCAGTGGTACACGCAGCGCCCGTGGCCGCTCGTGATGATCGTCGTGGTGTACCTGTGGAAGAACCTCGGGTACGTCGCGCTCATCTACCTGGCGGGCCTCCAGTCGGTGCCGCAGGACCTGAAGGACGCGGCCGCGCTCGACGGCGCGTCGTCGGCGCGGACGCTGCGCTCGATCGTCCTGCCGCTGCTCACCCCGACGACGTTCTTCCTCGTCGTGACGATGCTGCTCGCGTCGCTCCAGTCCTTCGACATCATCAAGGCGATGACGCAGGGCGGCCCGCTCGGCTCGACGACGACGCTCATGTACTCGATCTACGAGGAGAGCTTCGTCAACGGCCGGGCCGGGTACGCGTCGGCGGTCGCCACGGTCCTGTTCCTCGTGCTGCTCGCGGTGACCGCGGTGCAGATGCGGTTCGTCCAGCGGAAGGTCCACTACGCATGAGCGCCGTCGCGCCCGCCCGTCCCGAGACGGCGCCCGCCACGCCGGCCGCGCTCGCGCCGCGTGCTCCTCGCACCCCCCGGGCCCGACGCCGGGGCCTCCAGCCCGGCGGGTACCTCGCCCTGGTCCTCGCGACGGTCGTGCTCGGCGCGCCCCTGGTGTGGATGGTGCTCGCGAGCATGAAGACGCCCGCCGAGCTGTACACCGTCCCGCTGCAGTGGCTCCCGGGCAGCGTGAACCTCGACAACTACGCGCAGGCCGCGGACTCGATCCCGCTCGGACGGCTGCTCGCCAACAGCGTCGGGATCACGGTCGTGGGCGCGGGGCTCAAGGTCGCGCTGGGCCTCACGTGCGCGTACGCGCTCGTGTTCCTCGACTTCCCGTTCAAGAAGGTCGTGTTCGGGCTCGTCATCGCGACGCTCATGATCCCGCCGCAGATCACGATCATCCCCAACTACACGTTGGTCGCGAGCCTCGGGTGGCTCAACACCTACCAGGGCATCCTCGTGCCGGGCCTGGCGAGCGCGTTCGGGACGTTCCTGTTCCGGCAGCACTTCCTCACGCTGCCGCGCTCGATCCTCGAGGCAGCCGAGCTCGACGGCGCGGGGCACTGGCGCAAGCTCTGGCGGTTCGTCGTGCCGATGAGCACGCCGACGCTCGCGGCGGTCGCGCTCGTGTCCGTCGTGACGGAGTGGAACGACTACCTGTGGCCGTTCCTCGTCATCGACCGCCCCGACAAGATGACCCTCCCCGTCGGCCTGACGCTGCTGCAGAACACCGACGGCATGACGAACTGGGGCGTGCTGCTCGCCGCGACGGTCGTCGTGACGCTGCCCATCCTCGTCGTCTTCCTCGTCCTCCAGCGCCGCCTCGTCGCGGGCCTCACGGCCGGCGCCGTCACTGGCTGACCCGCCCCGCCGTCGTGCCCGACGACGGCGCCCAGCCGGCGGGCCGCGCACCCGCGCGCCCGCCCACCACCACCGAGCTCCCCGGTCCGCCCGCAGCGGTCCGGGTTCCCCGAAGCGCACCGAGACCCGGTGCACGACCTGAAGGAGCACCTGTGTCCCACCGCACCGCACCCGGCCGGCCCGCGCGCCGCCGTCGGGCCCGCGCCGCCGCCACCGCCCTCACGGCGGTCACCGCCCTCGCGCTCACCGCGTGCGCCGGCCCGAGCGTGGCCGGGGCCGACGGCGCCGGCACCGCGGGCGACGAGGCGACGGCCGAGGCCGTCGACTGGTCCGCCGTCGAGCCGGCGTCCGAGATCACCTGGTGGAGCAACCACCCCGGCACGTCGCAGGAGATCGAGCAGGAGCTCATCGACCGGTTCGAGGAGGAGTCCGGCATCACGGTCAACCTCGTCACGGCCGGCGCCAACTACGACGAGGTGGCCCAGCGCTTCCAGGCCGCGTCGCAGACCGACGAGCTCCCCGACCTCGTCATCGCGTCCGACGTCTGGTGGTTCCGGTACCACCTCAACGACCAGATCATGCCGCTCGACGACGTGCTCGAGTTCGTCGAGGCCGACGCGGACGACTTCCAGCCCGCGCTCTACGCGGACTACGCGTACGACGACCAGCACTGGGCCGTCCCGTACGCGCGCTCGACGCCGCTCTTCTACTACAACAAGGACCTGTGGACGGCGGCCGGCCTGCCCGACCGCGGCCCCGAGACGTGGGCCGAGCTGGAGGAGTGGGACGCGTCGCTCAAGCCGCTCGTCCCGGCCGGCGGCTCGACGTTCGGCCTGTCCACCGGGCCGTCGTGGGGCGCGTGGTGGTTCGAGAACATGATCTGGGGCCAGGGCGGCGCGTACTCCGACGGGTTCGACCTCACGCTCGACTCGGAGGAGTCGATCGCGGGCGGCCAGTTCCTGCACGACCTCTTCCACGAGAAGGGGGTCGCGACGCTCTCCGCGGACGACGCGATGGTCGACTTCTCGTCGGGCCTCATCGCCTCGACCATCGGCTCGACGGGTTCGCTCAAGGGCGCGCTCGACGCGGCGTCGTTCGAGGTCGGCACGGCGTACCTGCCCGACGGCCCCGACGGCGGCGGCACCCCGACGGGCGGCACCGGCCTCGCGATCCCGTCGTCGCGGTCGCCCGAGCAGCAGCTCGCCGCGGCGATGTTCCTCGCGTTCCTCACGAACACCGAGAACACGGCGTACTTCTCGCAGAACACGGGGTACATGCCGGTGCGCACGTCGGCCGTCGAGTCCGACGCGATGAAGGCCGTCTACGAGGCGACGCCGCAGTTCCGCACCGCCGTCGACCAGCTCGCCGACAAGGCGCGCCCGCAGGACGACGCGCGCGTCTTCATCCCGGGCGCCGACGCGCTCCTCAACGAGGCGATCGAGCAGATCGTCATCGAGGGTGCCGACCCGGCGGCCGCGTTCGAGTCGGTCGCCCCGCGCATCGAGACGGCGTACTCCGAGAACGTGGAGCCGTACCTGTGACGGCGACCGCCCTCGCGCCCACGGGCGCGGTGCCGGAACGGACCGCGCGCCCGCGCGTCATCGCGCACCGCGGCAACAGCTCCGTCGCGCCGCAGAACACGCTCGCCGCGTTCGAGGCGGCGTGGCGGGCGGGCGCGCACAGCATCGAGATCGACGTGCAGCTCACGGCCGACGGCGAGCCCGTCGTCATCCACGACGACACCGTGGACGCGACGACGTCCGGCAGCGGCACGGTCGCGCGGCTCGACCGTGCGGCGATCCGGGCGCTCGACGCCGGGTCGTGGTTCTCCCCGGCGTTCGGCGGCCAGCGCGTGCCGACGTTCGCCGAGGTCGTCGACCTCCTCGTGCGGCGGCCGGGCACCGACCTGCTGCTCGAGCTCAAGGGGTCGTGGACCCCCGAGCAGGTGCGGCGCGTCACGGGGCCGATCCGCTTCGCGGGCATCGCCGACCGGGTCGTGGCGCAGAGCTTCTGGCCCGAGACGGTCGCGGCGCTGCGCGAGGCCGACCCCGGCCTGCGCCGCGGGCTGCTCGTCGCGTCGCTCGACGACGACGTGCTCGCGCGGTGCGCCGAGCTCGACGTCGTGGCGTGCAACCCCCTGGGGCTGCTCGTCCTGGAAGACCCGGGGCTCGTGCAGCGCCTGCACGACGCCGGTCTCGACGTCGCGGTCTGGACGCTCAACGAGCCGGAGCACTGGGCCGCCGCGGTCGAGCTCGGCGTGGACGCGATCATCACCGACCGTCCCGACCGCCTCGCGGGCTGGCTCTCGGCGCGCGTCGTCTAGGAAGCCCGAGGACGGACCCCGGGTGCGGGTGAGGCGGAGCCGGACGGCTCCGGCTCACCGCCCCGGGGTCGCGGGCCGGTAGCGCAACGCCACCGCACCCGAGCGGAACTCGCGGCGGTCCACGAGCTCGAGCCGGATGCGCTCACGGAGACCGGCGAGCAGCGTCGGCCCGTGGCCGGCGAGGACCGGCTGCACGACGAACTCGTACTCGTCGATCAGCCCCAGGTCGGCCAGCGCGAGGGGGAGCGTCACGCCTCCCACCCACAGGCCCTCGCCCGGCTCCTGCTTGAGCCGCTCGACCGCGGGCCCCAGCTCGCCCCGCAGCAGCTCGGCGTTCCAGTCGGGCGCGCTCAGCGTGCTCGACACGACGTGCTTGCGCGCCCCGTCGATCGCCTCGGCGAACGGGACCTCCCACTCGTCCATCCAGTCGGGCCACGTGCCCGTGGCCGGGCGCCGCCAGGCCGACTCCATCATCTGGTAGGTCACCCGGCCGAACAGGAGGGCGTCGGCGCGCTCCATCTCGGCGGTCCAGTGGCGCATCGACTCCTCGTCCGGCGGCAGGCCCGCCTCGTGGTGGCAGCAGCCGTCGAGCGTGACGTTGATCGAGTAGCGCAGCGGTCTCATCTCGGTCCTCTCCCGTGGCGCGCAGCGAGGCGCCCCCGTGTTCACCCGTCCGTGGTGAGACGGCCGCCCGCACCGTTTCTCATCGGCGACCGGCGGCGTCGACGACCGTCAGCCGGGTCGGCTGCGGTGGGGGACCCGCACGCGGTCGAGGTCCTGCGCGACCGTGAGCTCGCCGTCGAACACCTCGCGCGCCTCGCGCCAGAACTCCGTCGGGTCGGGGTAGCGCTGCGAGAAGTGCGTGAGCACGAGCGAGCGCACGCCCGCCTCGGCCGCGACGGTCGCCGCCTGCCGCGCGGTGAGGTGGCCCCACCGCTCGGCCTGGTCGCGGTCGCGGTCGAGGAACGTCGACTCGATGACGAGCAGGTCGACGCCGTCCGCGAGGCGGTGCACGGCGTCGCACAGACGCGTGTCCATGACGAACGCGAACGACTGCCCCGGACGCGGGGCGCTCACCTCGTCGAGGGTGACGGTCCGCCCGTCGGGCGCGACGACCGCCCCGGTCCGGCGCAGCTCGCCCACCACCGGGCCCGCCAGGCCGCGGTCCACGAGGAGCGCGGGGTCGAGCGACCGGCCGTCGGGCTCGTCGAGGCGGTAGCCCATCGCCTCCAGGGTGTGGTCGAGGCGTTCCGCGCGCAGCGTGAACCCCGGCTCGGGGCGGCCGGTCACGGGTGGGACGACGCCGTCCGTCGTCAGCGGCTGCAGCTCCAGGTGGCCGCGGCGGAAGTGGGCGCTCGCGTCGAGCAGGTGGTCCACCCACCGCTGGCCCGACGCCGGATAGGTCACCCCGATCGTGTGCCGCACGCCGTCGCCGCTGATGCGCTGGGAGACGCCCGCGAGCCCGAGGGAGTGGTCGCCGTGCAGGTGCGTGATCGCGATGCGCGTGAGGTCGGTCGCGGACACGCCCGCGAACGACATCTGCCGCTGCGTGCCCTCGCCCGGGTCGAAGAGGATCGCCTCGTCGTCCCAGAACAGCACGTAGCCGTTGTGGTTGCGCGTGCGGGTCGGGACCATGCTGGCGGTCCCGAGGACGACGAGCTCGCGGCGGGACATGGCCCCAGCGTGCCACGACGCGGCGGGTCGTGGCGCGGCTCGTAGGGTGGCAGGAGGCCCTGCCGAGAACCGGAGAACCCGGAGAACCTGGAGAACCATGCGCCTGCTCCTCGTCCGTCACGGACAGACCCCGTCCAACGTCGCCGGCCTCCTCGACACCGCGCTGCCCGGCCCCGGTCTCACCGCGCTCGGCACGCGCCAGGCAGCCGCGATCCCGGAGGCGCTCGCGGACCGCGTCGTCGACGGCGTCGCGGTCTCGACCCTCGTGCGCACGCACCTGACCGCCGCACCGCTGGCCGAGCGGCACCGGTTCGACCTGCTGGAGCTCGACGGGTTCCGCGAGGTGGACGCGGGCGACCTGGAGATGTCGGCCGCGCACGACGACCACGCGACCTACCTCGAGACCGTGTTCGCATGGGGCCGCGGCGAGCCCGGCCGTCGCATGCCCGGCGGGCCTGACGGTGCCGAGTTCCTCGCCCGCTACGACGACGCCGTCGCGAGCGTCGCGCGCACGGGGTGGCGCACCGCCGTCGTCGTCTCGCACGGCGCGGCGATCCGCGCGTGGGCGTGCGCGCGCGTCGCGGGGGTCGACCTCGACCTGCTCGCCCGGACCCCGCTCGCCAACACCGGGCTGGTCGAGGTCGAGGGCGACCCGTCGTCGGGCTGGCGGCTCGCGGGCCTGAGCGACGGCCCGCTGGGCGGCGCGGCGCTGGACGACCTCGCGGCCGAGGACCCGACGGGCGAGTCCGTCGCCGAGGAGGAGCGTCGCGCGGCGACCGACGACTGACGGTTCGCGAGCGTATGGCGAGAACCTGGCGCGCGTCACGGGAGTGACATACGCTCGGCGGATGGCCTACGCACCGCTGCCCGCACCGAACGAGCGCGCGCTCGAGCCCGACATCGTCACGGACCTGCGCGAGCAGATGACCTACGGGTCGTACCTGCACCTCGACACGCTGCTCGCGGCCCAGGCGCCGGTGAGCGACCCGGAGCACCACGACGAGATGCTGTTCATCGTCCAGCACCAGACGACGGAGCTCTGGCTCAAGCTGGTGCTGCACGAGCTGCTCTCCGCGCGCGACCTGCTCGCCGCCGACGAGCTGGGCGCCGCGCTCAAGCGCATCGCACGCGTCAAGCACGTGCAGCGCACGCTCACCGAGCAGTGGTCCGTGCTCGCGACGCTCACCCCGAGCGAGTACGCGCAGTTCCGCGGGTTCCTCGGCCACGCGTCGGGCTTCCAGTCGTGGCAGTACCGCGCCGTCGAGTTCCTGCTCGGCAACAAGAACGCGCGCATGCTTGACGTGTTCGACGCCGAGCCCGACGCGCGCGCCGAGCTCGCCCGCCTGCTCGCCGAGCCGAGCGTCTACGACGAGTTCCTGCGCCACCTCGCGCGCCACGGCCACGACGTCCCGCAGCGCGTCCTGGACCGCGACGTCACCGTCGCGCACACCCTCGACGACGACCTCGTCGAGGTCTTCCGCCGCATCTACGACGACCCGGAGGCGCACTGGTCCGCGTACGAGACGTGCGAGGAGCTCGTCGACCTCGAGGACAACTTCCAGCTCTGGCGGTTCCGGCACATGAGGACGGTGCTGCGCATCATCGGCACCAAGCGCGGCACGGGCGGGTCGAGCGGCGTCGGGTTCCTGCAGAAGGCGCTCGACCTCACGTTCTTCCCCGAGCTGTTCGCGGTGCGCACGGAGATCGGGCGGTCGTGAACGGGAGGCACCTCGGCCGGCCCGGCGACGGCGGCACCTGGCTCCCGCCGCTCGTCGACGCGCACGTGCACCTCGGCCTCGTCGACCCCGTCGCCGTGCGGCGCGGCGGGATCGCCGTCGTGCACGACCTCGGGTGGGTGCCCGACGTCGCGCGCACGTGGCTCGGGCGGCCCGGCTTCCCGGAGGTCGTGTTCGCGGGCGCGTTCCTCACCGCCCCCGGCGGCTACCCGTCGGACCGGTCGTGGGCGCCCGCCGGGTCGGTCGAGGAGGTCGGATCGCCCGAGGCGGCCGTCGCCGCCGTCGACCGCCAGGTCGCCGCGGGCGCGTCGTTCGTCAAGGTCGCCCTGCACTCCGACGCCGGTCCGGTGCCCGACGACGCCACCCTCGCCGCGCTCGTCGGGCACGCCCACGCGCGGGGCCGGGACGTCGTCGCGCACGTGGAGGGGCGCGGCATGGCGGCCCGCGCGTTCGAGGCGGGGGTGGACAGGCTCGCGCACGCCCCGTTCAGCGAGCGCCTGCCCGACGACCTGCTGCGCGCGATGGCCCGCCCGCGCGCTCGCTCCCAGACGCGGTCTCGCTCACGCCCGGCCGCCGAGCACGACCCTGCCCGCGGCCGAACACGACCTGAAGGTCGGAATAGCCCGGATAACGACCCTCATGTCGTGTTCGGCGGAGGTGTGGGGAGTCTTGTGAGCTGGGTGAGCACCCTCGACATTCATGGCTGGGGGAGTCCGACGGCGGAGCAGGACGTCGCGATCGACAACGTGCGGCGCTTCGTCGCGCTCGGCGGGACGGTCGTCTACGGCACCGACCTCGGCAACGGGCCGCTGCCGACCGGCGTCGACGCGCGCGAGCTGCGGGCGCTCGCGGCGGCGGGTCTCGACGCGCACGCGCTGGTCGCGGCCCTCACGCGCGACGCCACCGCCCGGCGTGGCGTTCCCGGCCGAGCGCTGCGTCCCGGGTCGCAGCACTCGAGCGCGGACGCATCGTTCGCGACCTGGGTCCCCGGCGACCCGCCCGACACCGACGACGCGGACGCCGTCGCCGCGTGGCTCGCGCGCGCCGTCGTCGTCGAGCGCGACCCCACCCCTGACCTCGCCCGCGACACCGCGAGCGACCCCGCCGACCCCGCCCCGTCGGAAGGACGACCATGACCGAGGACCACGCCGCGCGCTCCGCCGCGCTCGACGCCGCCGACCCGCTCGCGCGGTTCCGCGACGCGTTCGTCGGCTCCGACGAGGTGACGGCCTACCTCGACGGGAACTCGCTCGGACGGCCGACGCGCGCGTCCGCCGAGCGGCTGGCCCGCTTCGCGACCGAGCGCTGGGGCTCGCGGCTCATCCGCGGCTGGGACGAGGAGTGGTACGACCTCCCGCTCACGGTCGGCGACCGGATCGGCGCGGTCGCGCTCGGCGCGGTGCCGGGCCAGACGTTCGTCGGCGACTCGACGACGGTGATCCTCTACAAGCTCGTCCGCGCCGCGCTCTCGGCGCCGCAGGTCGCGGGCCGCGACGAGATCGTGCTCGACGCCGGGAACTTCCCGACCGACCGCTACGTGCTGGAGGGCGTCGCGCGCGAGCACGGCGCGACGCTGCG
Organism: Cellulosimicrobium cellulans; assembly: GCF_024124905.1. Lineage (GTDB taxonomy): Bacteria > Actinomycetota > Actinomycetes > Actinomycetales > Cellulomonadaceae > Cellulosimicrobium > Cellulosimicrobium cellulans_G. Next base: position 354,509 of record NZ_JAMXST010000005.1, on the reverse strand, counting down.
GTGGATCGCGCCCGACCACGACGCCGGCGTGACCCCGGAGCAGGTCGCGGGGGCCCTCTCCGACCGCACCGCGCTCGTGCTGCTCAGCCACGTGGCGTACCGGTCGGGGTACGTGAGCGACGCGGCGGCGATCACCGCGCTCGCGCACGACGCCGGCGCGCTCGTGCTGTGGGACCTGTGCCACTCGGTCGGCGCGCTGCCGGTCGAGCTCGACGCGTGGGGCGTCGACCTCGCGGCCGGCTGCACGTACAAGTACCTCAACGGCGGGCCCGGTGCGCCCGCGTTCGGCTACGTCCGCGCCGACCTCCAGGGCGCCCTGACCCAGCCGATCCAGGGGTGGATGGGCAGCGCCGCGCCGTTCGAGATGGGCCCGGCGTACGCCCCGCACGACGGCGTCCGGCGCTTCCTCTCGGGGACGCCCGCGATCGTCGGGATGCTCGCGATGCAGGACATGCTGGACCTGGTGGACGCGGCGGGGATCGCGGCGGTGCGCGCGAAGTCGGTCGCGCTCACCGCGCACGCGACGGCCCTCGTGGACGACCTGCTGCTCCCGCTCGGTGCCCGGTACGCGTCGCCGCGCGACCCCGAGCGCCGGGGGAGCCACGTCACCGTCGACCACGACGCGTTCGAGGCGACGCTCCCGCTGCTGTGGGAGCGCGGCGTCATCCCCGACTTCCGTCGTCCGGACGGCCTGCGCCTCGGCCTGTCCCCGCTCTCCACGAGCTTCGACGAGGTGCGCGTCGGCGTCGAGGCGGTGCGGGACGCCCTGGTGGAGGTCCTCGCGGACGGGGCCGCGTGATCCTCGACGACCTCGACTCCCGCCCGGGGAGCACGACGTCGCTGCTGCGCACCGTCGTCGGGCTGTACCTGCGCGACCTCGGCGGGGCGGTCGCCGTCGCCGACCTGGTCGAGCTGTTGGGGGCGCTCGACGTCCCGCCCGTCGGCGCACGCGGCGCGGTCTCGCGGGCGAAGGCGAAGGGGCTGCTCGTCCCGGAGACCGTCGGCGGCCGGGCCGGCTACTCGCTCGCGCCCGACGCCGCGCGGATGCTGGCGCGGGGCGACCGGCGGATCTTCGCCTACCGGCAGCAGGGCGACGACGACCCGTGGTGCCTCGTGTCGTTCTCGCTCCCGGAGGAGCGGCGTGCCGTGCGGCACCAGCTCCGGCGGCACCTCGCGTGGATCGGTGCCGGCACCGTCGCGGACGGCCTGTGGATCGCGCCGGGGCACCTCGTGGACGAGGTCGAGGAGATCCTCGTCGGGCTGGGCGTGCGCGAGGCCGCGACGGTGTTCGTGGCCGGGCCGCCGCGCGTCGCCGGGTCGTTCGCCGACGCCGCCGCGCGGTGGTGGGACCTCGACCGGGTCGCCGCGCTGCACCGCGACTTCCTCGCCCGGCACGGCGGCTCGCGGCCCGGGGCCGCCCGGCCCGACGGCGTCCGGCCCGACGGCGTCCGGCCCGACGGCGTCCGGCCGCACGGTGGGGACGCCTCGCCCCGCGCGGCGTTCGCCCGGTGGGTGCGCGCGGTCGACGACTGGCGACCCGTCCCGTACGCCGACCCGGGCCTGCCGCTCTCGGCGCTGCCCGCGGACTGGCCCGGCGCGGCGAGCGTCGCGCTGTTCGACGGGCTCCGCGCGGACCTCGCCGCGGCCGCGGCGTACCACGTCCGGGTCGTCGTCGGGAGATGATCGGGGCACAGTGGGTGGCATGAGCGACACGACGCCCGACCTCCCGCCCGCCCTGCGCACGCTCGTGGACGCGACGAACGCGGGCGACGCCGCCCGGTTCCTCACGGCGTTCACGGACGACGGCTTCCTCGACGACTGGGGACGCCAGTTCCGCGGGCACGACGAGCTCGCGAGCTGGGACCGCACGGACAACATCGGCAAGAGGTCGCGCTTCGACGTGACCGGGCTGCGCGACGGTGCCACGCCCGACGAGGTGCTGCTGGACCTCACGGTCTCCGGCGACGGGTACAACGGGCCCGCGACGTTCACGATCCTCCTGCGCGAGGGCCTGATCGCGAGCCTCGTCATCTCCTGACGGGTCGACCGCGCGCGCCGTGTTCGCCGGTCGGTCCTCGTGCGTTCACCGGGGCGACGGGTGCCCGCCATCCCGGGCCTCTAGCGTGACAGCGCTTCCCACCACGGGTCCGGCGCCGCCACGGTGGTCCGACGGTCGTCGCCGCGCGGACCCCTGACCTGCGAAGGAACCCATGAACCCGCACGCCTCCCGGCTGCCCGGCGCGCTGACGCGCGCGGCGGCGTCGGCGCTCGCCGTCTCCCTGGTGGGGACGGTGCTCGTCGCCGCGACCGCGACCTCGACGGCCGCCGCCGACGAGTCCCTGCTCTCGACGTCCGGCACGACCTGGCGCTACCTCGACGACAACACGAACCCAGCCGGCACCGCCGCGGACCAGCGCGTGTGGACGACCACCGCGTTCGACGACTCCGCGTGGAAGTCCGCGACCGGCGCGTTCGGCGCCAAGCGCGGCGCCGCGACGGGCATCGGGGACGCGTTCCCGATCACGACGCTCCTCACCCAGTACATCGAGGGCACGACGACGGACGTGCCCACGTTCTTCTTCCGCACCGACGTGGAGCTCACCGCGGAGGACCTCGACGGCGTCCCGGCGTTCGAGGGCGAGATCGTCTACGACGACGCGGTGATCGTCTACGTGAACGGCGAGGAGGTCGTGCGCCTGGGCGACGACGGCCGCGAGATCACGGAGAACCTGCAGTACCACGGCAACGGGCGCACGGACCCGGTGACGGGAACGTTCGTCGTGCCGGCCGACGCGTTCGAGCCCGGCGAGAACACGATCTCCGTCGCGCTCTACCAGGACGCGCCGACCAGCTCGGACATCTACCTCGACGTCCGCTCGCTCGTCCCGACGCACGGCGAGGTGCGCGACGTCGCGCTCAACGTCGGCGCGGACGAGACGCAGGCCAACGTCGCGTGGTTCTCGACCCTGCCCGGCGCGGGCGAGGTGCAGTGGACCCGTGCCGACGAGGCGGGCGGCGAGGTCGACTGGCAGGCGGCCGCGACGTCGTCGTCCCGGGACGGCACGGCCGCGGACGGCGCGACGTACCACCACGCGACGATCACCGGGCTCGAGGAGGACTCGGCCTACGCGTACCGCGTCGGCAGCGCGAGCACCGGCTGGTCCACGCCGACGACGTTCACCACGGGCACGTTCGGCGACGAGTTCAGCGCGCTGTTCATCGGCGACGCGCAGATCGGCGCGAGCGGCAACGCGACGAACGACGCCACGCGGTGGGCCGCCAACCTCGACACGATGACCGCGCGCCACCCGGACACCGCGTTCCTCATCTCCGCGGGCGACCAGGTGGAGAACGCGGGGAGCACCGCGCAGTACGCCGGGTTCCTCGCGCCGCGCCAGATGCGCGAGCTGCGCTTCGCCGTCCAGGACGGCAACCACGACACCGCGTCCGCGCTCTACGACCAGCACTACGCGATGCCGAACCTGTCGACCGAGCAGCGCCGGGACTACTGGTACGCGTACAACAACGTGCTCGTCGTGGCGATCGACTCGAACGACTCCGACCCGGCCGAGATCGCCGGCCACGAGGCGTTCCTGCGCGACGTGATCGGCACGCACGGCGACGCGTACGACTGGGTCGTCGTGACGTTCCACCACTCGCTGTACAGCCAGGCGTTCCACTCGCGCGACACGGACGTGGTCCGCATGCGCGAGGCGCTGTCGCCCGTCTTCAGCGACCTGGGCGTCGACCTCGTCCTCGCGGGCCACGACCACATCTACACGCGCTCGTACCTCATGGAGGGCGCGACGCCCGTCGTCCCGGCCGAGGCGCCGGCCGAGGGTGACGTGCTCACCCCGGACGAGGACCAGGTCCTCTACCTCACGGGCAACTCGTCGTCGGGCTCCAAGTTCTACGACTTCGACGGCGCCAAGCCGTGGACGGCGCGCTGGGAGCAGTCGCGCGAGGCCAGCTACTCCGACCTCGACGTCACGCCCACGTCGCTGACCGTCACCACCTACGCGACCGGGTCGCAGCGCGTCGTGGACCGGGTGACGCTCCAGCGCGAGGACGCGGCGGGCCCCGCCCTCGACGTCGAGACCAGCGCGCGCTGCCTCGCCGGCACGGCGTACGTCGCGGTCCGCGCGACGAACACCGGCGACGTGCCCGCCGACGTCACGCTCACGACGCCGTTCGGCACGCGCACGTTCGCGGCGGTCGCGCCCGGCAAGGCCGCGTACCAGTCGTTCTCGACGCGGTCGGTCGCGGCCGACGCGGGCTCCGTCACGGTGACGGGCACTCGACCCGACGACGCTGCCCCCACGGTCCAGGACGCCGCCTACCCGGCGGTCGCCTGCGGCTGAGCCCGCCGCCGAACCCGGGGTCGTTCCCCAGCGCACGCTCGCGCTGGGGAGCGACCCCGGGTTCGGCGTGTCAGGTCGACGGCTCGTCGAGCGGCTCGACGACGATGCCGCCGAAGCGGGCTTCGCGTGCCCGGTGCTCGACGCCGCCGATCCAGACGCGGCCGTCCCGGACCGCGTCGGAGGCGGGGGAGCGGTCGAGGTAGTGCGCCTGGTAGCCGCCGCCGAAGTCCACGTTGGACAGCGAGACCGCGCGCCCGGCCTCGTCGGTGACGTCACGCTCGCACCACGTGCACACGTGCCGCGGGTAGCGGGGGTTCCAGCGGACGAGCGTCCCGCACAGCGGGCAGAACTGCGTGCGCACCGGCTCGGCGCCGGTCGGCTCGAGCGCGCCCGTACGGACGAGGCCGGCCTGCGCGGTGTGCCGAGCGAGCGCGGTGAGCTGGCGCCCGGCGATCCCGGGCCAGCCGTGGACGGCGGTCGCCCACTCGTACGGCACGGCCCGGGCTCCGTAGCACGCACCGAGCAGGGCGCCGGCGATGGCCGCGACCGTGTCCGTGTCGCCGCCGATCGAGACGGCGGCCTGGAGCGCGGCCACGAGGTGGTCGCGGTGGGCGAACGTCGAGCCCTGCGGCGCGGAGGTCGTCGCGATGGCGTGCCACGCCGCCTGGAGCGCGGTGACGGTGAAGCCGTTCTGCCGCAGGTCGGCCGTGGGTCGCGCGAGCTCGGCGTCCGCGATCCACGCCGACCAGCGCGCCCCGGCGTCCGGGTCGAGGAGGTCCAGCCCCGCGCGCACGTCCAGCCGCTGCTCGGTCACCGCGACCCGCACCGCCTCCGACCAGAGCACGCACGACTCGGCAGCGAGCGGGTCCGTGTGCGTGATCTCCGCGACGGCCCGCGCCGCGCGGGCGGTCGCGTCCCGGTCGTCCAGGGCCACCAGCCCGACGACGCCCGTGCGCATGAGCGCGCCGTTCCCGGCCGTGCGTCCGGTCGCCGCGTGCAGCGCGGCCGACGCCTCGCGCAGGCGCGTCGCGGCGGGTCCCCGGCGGGCGGCGGCGTCGTGCAGCACGGCGGCGGTCTGCGTCCCGACGTCGGTCGCGCCCCCGGTCCGCCACGCCTCGAACGCGGCGGCGACCTCGTCGAGCGGCGTCGCGCCGAACGCGTCCGGGACGGGGGAGAGCACGTCGCGGGCGGCCGTGACCCGCGCGACGCACACCGACATCTGCGTGTCGTCGCTCCACTCGCCCGGCGCGTACGGGCCGAGACCGCCGCCGCGCATGACCGCGACCGACTCTGGCTGGCCCGGGCCGGGCGGCTGCGCGAACTCGTACGGGACCCCGAGCACGTCGCCCGCCGCCTGGGCGAGCAGCACGCCCGACGCGCGGTCGAGGAGGGAGAAGCCGAGCGGGTCGAGGGGTTCGCGGGCGGGCGGGGGCGGCGTCGTCGTCACGGCGTGATCGTGCCACGATGAGCGGCATGACGACGACGCCCGACGACCTCGCCGCCCTGATCGCCTCCGTCGAGGCGGACGAGCGCGACCTCGTGCTCCGCACCTTCACGCACGACGACGCCTGGCGTCTCGGCTGCCTGCTCGTCGAGCTCGCCGACGAGCGCGACCTGCCCGTGACGATCGACGTCCGCAAGGGACCGCAGCAGGTGTTCCACGCGGCGCGCGAGGGCACGACCCCGGACAACGACTCCTGGGTCGAGCGCAAGGTGCGGGTCGTCGAGCGGTTCGGGGCGTCGTCGTACCTCGTGGGCCTGCGCGCCCGCGCGAAGGGGACGACGTTCGCCGACCAGCACCAGCTCCCGCTGCAGGAGTACGCCGCCCACGGCGGAGCGTTCCCGGTGCGTGTCGAGGGCGTCGGGATCGTCGGGGTCGTGACCGTGTCCGGGCTCGCCCAGGGCGACGACCACGCGCTGGTCACCGAGGCCCTGCGGTCGTTCCTCGGCTGAGCCGGGCAGACGGACGGGGCCGGCACCCGAAGGTGCCGGCCCCGTCCGTGGTCCGGGCGCGCAGGGGCGGGCGCGACCGGGGTCGGAGCGCCGGCGCGACGTCGTCCGCCGCGCCGGCGGTGCGGCGTCAGGCCGCGCGCGTGACCTCGATGCGCTGGGGAGCGCGGCCGGCGAACACGCCGGCGACCGTCACGGTGAGCACGCCCGCGTCGTAGGACGCGCGGACGGCGTCGGCCTCCGCGGTCTTCGGCAGGGTGACGGTGCGGCGGAACGCGCCGAACCGCACCTCGCGGACGCGGCGCCCGGCCGGGGCGACCTCGGCCGCCTCGTCGGCGCCGGTCTCGTCCGTGCCCGACTCGGGCTGCTCCCCGTCGGCCGCCTCGGTCGTCTCCGCCGCGGGGGCCTCGACGACGCGCTGGTCGCGACGCTCGCCGCGGACGACGAGGCGACGACCCTCGAGCTCGACGGTCACGTCCCGCTCCGGGTCGACGCCCGGCAGGTCGAAGCGGGCGACGAGGTCGTCGCCCTCGCGGTAGACGTCTGCGGCGGGCGCGTAGCCCGTCCGCGCGACGGGCGCACCCGCGGGCCGCGCCCAGAGCTGGCGCACGACGCGCTCGGTGGGCAGCGGGCGGAACGGCGCCACGGTGTAGGTGCTGATCATGGTGGTCCTCCAGGTCTGTCGTGCCACGGTCGGCCCGTGGCGTCCTGACCTGTCCAACCTTGAGCGTGCCCGGCTCAGTCCCGCGTTCGCGGACGACGAACGACGCCGCGCCCGACCCGTTCCGCCCGACCCGCGGGCGTCAGCAGAGCGCGACGTGCTGCCACGGCCCCCACGCCGCGGACGACGGCGTCTCGCCCTGCGTCCACCACCGCGCCTGCCACAGGCTCCCGCCGTGCAGCACCCGGTCGCCGCCGACGTAGACCGTCGTCGCGGACCATCCGGCGAGCGACGGGTCGTCGCACTCCGCGGGGTGCTCGGGCTCCGGCGTCGGGGTGTCCGTCGGGTCGGGGTCCGGCTCGTCGGTCGGGTCGGGCGTGGGCTGCTCCGTCGGGTCGGGCGTCGGGGTGCCGCCGCCCGTGCCCGTCACGGGAACGCCGGGGTTCACGAGCCCGTCCCCGCCGACGACCGTGTTGTCGTCCGTCACCGTGACCGGGCAGGTCACGGGGTCGTGCACCGTCACCTCGATCGCGTACCGGCCGCTGCCCGTCGCGCCCGTGAGGTCGGCGTGGTTGCCGCGGAACACGGTGCCGCAGCCCCACCCCGGGGACTGCTGGTGCGTCTGGAACCCGGACTTCGTCGTGACCGTCCCGACGTTGTCCTCGACGACGTAGTCGTTGCCCTTCACGTCGACCCACGAGTCGTCGTAGTTCGCCCCCGTGAGCCCGTCGCCGACGAACGTGTTGCCCGCGATCCGGCCGCCCGTCGTCCCCTCCTTGACGTCGACGTTCTCCCCGCGCACGAGCGGGCCGATGGTGTTGTCGACGATCTGCACGTGGTCCGACCGGTCGGAGTAGTCGTTCGCCGAGCCGACGTAGACCCCCTCGCCCATGCCGCGCAGGTTCTGGCCGGTGTCGTGGATGGTCGACCCGCGCACGATCCCGTACGAGCTCGACGACCGGAAGTGGATGCCCTCCATGTCGAGGTCGTGCACCGTGACGGCGTCGATCGTCACGTGGTCGGACGAGTCGACCATGATGCCCTTCTGCGCGTGCTGGACGGTGATGCCCTGCACCGTCCAGTGGTCGGCGTCGGTGAGGTGCAGGACGTTGCCGCCCCCGCTCGACGTGCGCAGCACGGCCGCGGCGCTCCCGCGCAGCACGACGGGGTCGCTCGCCGTCCCCGCCCGGCCCGTGACCTTGAAGTTGCCGACGTACGTCCCGTCCGCCAGCTCGATCGTCTGGCCCGGCACAGCGGCGCCGAGCGCAGCGCGCAGCTCGTTCGCGGTGGCGACGTGCACGACGGCGTCGCTCGCCACCGCGCTCGTCGCGCCGGCAGGCGCCCCGGCGAGCACGGCGCAGGCTCCGACGACCAGCCCGACGAGCGCCGTGAGGCCGCGACCAGGCCGGGTCGGAGCCGAGGTCGAGGCCGGGTGCAGGGCCGGGAGCGAGTGAGCGGCGGCGGCGTCGCCGCGTGCGGTGCGGGGCATGGGCCGACGGTGCCGCCGCACCCGCTGTAGGTCAACGGTCGGTGGCCGATCGTGTGGTTCTCCCGCACCGGCGTACGGGGAATCCCTACCGCTCCGTAGCGCGTCGGTCGGCGCGGCACGCACGCGTCCGACGCCGGGACCCGGTGGGTCCGCTCAGCCGCGGCGCGCGGTGCGCCGGGCCTTGCGGGCGGCCGCGGCGCGCTCCTCGGCGGCGTCGAGCCGCGCGTCGGCGTCGTCGAGCGACTCCTGGGCCGCTGCGACGGCGTCGCGCGCCTCGGCGAGCCGCGCGCGCAGGTCCTCGCGCTCGTCGGCGAGCCGGGCCAGCTCGTCTTCGACGCGCCCGAGCTCGTCCTCGACCTGCCCGACGGCGTCGCTCGCCGCGCGCACGCGCGTGCCCGCCTCGTCGCGCTCGGCCTCGATGCGGTCGACCTCGGCGGCCGTCTCCTCGACCTCCCGTTCCGCGGCCGCCACGGCGTCCTCCGCGGGGCTCTCCCCGTCGGCCGAGCCGGCGTCGGCCCGCGCGGACCGGGCTCCGCGCCCGCCGCGCGTCGTGCTCGTCCCCGGGTCCGCGGTCCCAGGCCCGCCCGGCCCCGCGGTGCCGCCGGTCCGCGCCCGCAGCTCGACGACGTCGGCGGGCTCGCCGCCCTCGTCGACGATCCCGAACCCGACGTGCTGCAGCGCCTGCGAGAGCCGCCCCGCGCGCACGAGCGCGCCCGCGTCCGGGTCCATGACGGCGGCGGTGAGCGTCTCCGCGAGCCGGTCGAGCGCCGTCGCGGAGACCGCCCGGCCGGCGACCTCGCCCGCGTCGCGCAGCTCGCCCACGACGCGCTCCACGCGCTCGCGCCGCAGCCGGTCGAGCGTGCGGATGCGTGTGCGGTCGCGGTCGGCCGTCGCGTCGCGGAGCTCGTCCCCGAGGCTGACGAGGGCGGCGACGTCGTCGGGTCGCTCGCGCGCGACCTGGTTGACGACCCACGCCGCCACGGTCGGCTTCGCGAGCCGCGCCACGCGCTCCGCCCCGACGGCGTCCCCCGACGCCTTGATCTCCTTCGCCGCCGCGGTGCGGGCGACGACGAACTGCTCGAGCGGCAGCGCGAAGAGCCCGTCGACGAGCGCGTCGGCGTCGGTACCGGCGTCCGCCGGGGTGCCGGTGCCGGGCGAGGCGTGCGGGCTCATGACGCCCAGCGTCGCACCCCGGCGCCCGACGTGCGTCCGCTCGGCCCTCCCCGGGCGGCGAGCAGTGCCACGAGGGCTGCCTCGGTGACGACGGGGATGCCGTACCGCCGGGCCGTGCGGGCCTTCGTCGAGAGCGAGTCCGGATCGGCGGCGACGACGAGCCGGCTCCGGCGCGTCACGTAGGGCCAGGGCGAGAGGCCGGCGGCCCGCACGTCGCGCTCCCAGGCCTCGCGCGTGCGCGACATCGACCCGGTGAGCACGACCTCGTCGCCGTCGGCGAGCACGAACGCCGGGCGTGGCGCGACGGCGAGCTCGGCCGCGAGGCGCGCCCCGAGCGCCGCCTCGACGGCTCCCGCGACGTCGTCGGCGTCGAGGCCGAGCTGGCCGGCGACCTCGTGCAGCGCGGGGTCGTCGCGGACGGAGCCGCCGTCGTCGCGATCGCCCGTGGCGGTCGCGCCGTCGAGGGCGTCGAGCTCCGCCCGGGCGAGGGCGGTCAGGTAGTCGCGGTGCAGGCCCTCGACCGCGGCCCGGTCCAGCCCGGCCCGCCGCGCCTCGGCGAGGAGCGCCGCACGCTCCGAGTGCGAGACGTAGCGGTCGAGGAGCGCGGCGTCGAGAAGACGCAGGTAGGTCTCGGTGTCGACGTCCGGGCGCTCGGCCTGGGCGCGCGCGTCGCCCGCGCGGGTGCTCGGTGCCTCGTCGAGCCCGGCGAGCCAGTGCCCGCGGGCGCGGCTCGCGCCGCGCAGGACCGGCTCCACGCCGGGGAGCGAGGCGGGCAGCGACCACCGCACCCCGTCGGCCGCGGCGCGTGCCACGTCCCAGCACTCGTCGTCGGCCGCGACGTCGAGGTAGTACCCGAGCAGCCCCGCGGTGGCGCGCGCGTCGCCCAGGGCCGAGTGGACGCCGTCGTGCACGACGCCCACGGCCGCGCAGCACGCGGCGAGCGCGCGCGAGCCCGTGAGGTACCGGCCCGCGAGCTGCTGCGTGCACAGGCACGCGACGGGGTCGATCGCGGCCGCGATGCCCGCGCGCCCGATCTCCGCGCGCAGGAACCGTGTGTCGAACGCCGCGTTGTGGGCCACGAGGACGCGCCCGGCGAGCAGGCGCAGGAGCGCGGGGGCCACGCGGTCGAACGTCGGGGCGAGGGCGACGTCGGCCGCCGCGATGCCGTGCACGTGCTGGGGCCCCAGGTCGCGCTCGGGGTTGACCAGGGTGGACCACTCGTCCTCGACCCGGCCCGCGGCGTCGACCAGCACCACCGCGACCTCGGCGACCCGGTCGCCGAGACGCGGGGAGAACCCCGTGGTCTCGAGGTCGACGACGGCGAATCCGGGCACGGGCACAGTCTGCCCGACGCCGCCCACGCCTGGTCGCCACCCGGGCCGACCACAGCCGACCCGTGCGCGCCCAGGGGTTTCGCGCGTGGCCGCGTGGGCCTACGCTCGCGAGCACACGAGCCCTCGCAGCGTCGCGTCTCGTGTGCGACTCGGCCGGACCCCGACACGACCGGGGTCGGTCGGCGGGGGCCACTGTCGAGGAGGATGCGTGAGACCACGAACGATCGTCCCGTCTGCCGCCGCCGCGAGCCTCGTGCTCGCGGCTCTGACCGCAGCGCCCGTCGGCGCTGCCCCCGGGGGCGGCCTCCGCGCCGCCGACGGGCCTCCCCCGCTCGAGGACCTCGTCACCGGCGACGCGGTCATGCAGCGGCTCCAGGACTTCCAGGACATCGCGGACGCCAACGGCGGCAACCGCGCGATGGAGACGCCCGGCTACGAGGCGAGCGCCGTCTACGTCGAGGACGCCCTGCGGGCCGCGGGCTACGAGCCCGAGCGCCAGTACTTCACGTTCGAGGACCTGGTCACCGACGACCTGTCCCTCACCGCGGCCGGCGTCGAGGTGACGTCGGACGTGTACCCCGCCGAGTTCGCCCCCGACACCCCGGACGACGGCGTCACGGGCCCGATCGTCCAGCCCGCCGACGCGCTGGTCCAGGGCTGCACCGCCGACACCTGGGACGGGGTCGCGGTCGACGGCGCCGTCGCGCTGGTCAGCCGCGGGTCGTGCCCGTTCGCGGACAAGGCACGGTTCGCCGCGGAGGCCGGCGCCGCCGCCGTGATCCTCTACAACAACACCGACGGCGCGCTCAACCCGACCCTCGGCGAGGCCAGCGACGTCTGGGTCCCGACCGTCGGCATCACGCAGGCCGACGGCCAGGCGATCCTCGCGGCGATCGCGGGCGGTGCCGAGGCGGTCGCGACCTACGACCTGCAGACGCACGTCGAGGAGTTCGAGACGTTCAACGTGCTCGCCCAGACGCCGGGCGGTCGCGACCACAACGTCGTCATGGTCGGCGCGCACCTCGACGGCGTCGAGGACGGCCCGGGCATCAACGACAACGGCTCTGGGTCGGCCGCGATCCTGGAGGTCGCGGTCCAGCTCGCCGCCGCGACCGACGGCGGCCAGGACGTCGAGAACGCGGTCCGGTTCGCGTGGTGGGGCGCGGAGGAGGTCGGGCTGCGCGGCTCGACGCACTACGTGAGCGACCTCGTCGAGAACGACCCCGCGGCGCTCGACGACATCGCGACCTATCTCAACTTCGACATGGTCGGCTCGCCGAACTACATCATCGGCGTGTACGACGCGAACGAGTCGACGTACCCCGCGCCCGTCGAGGTGCCGCCGGGCTCGGCCGAGACCGAGGCGGTGTTCACCGACTACTTCGACGGCATCGACCAGGCGTGGGTCGACACCGAGTTCTCGGGCCGCTCCGACTACCAGGCGTTCATCGAGAACGGGATCCCGGCGTCCGGCCTGTTCACCGGCGCGGACGGCTCGAAGACAGCCGAGGAGGTCGCGCTGTTCGGCGGCACCGAGGGCATCTTCTACGACCCGAACTACCACTCGCCCGCGGACACGATCGACAACGTCGACGCGACCGCGCTCGACATCATGTCCCGCGCGATCGGGCACGCGGTCGCCTCGCTGTCCGAGGACACGTTCGCGATCAACGGCGTCGGCAACCCCCGCGTCGACGCGATCGAGGCGGAGGCGCGGTGCCTGAACGGCACCGCGTACGTCGCCGTCCGCGCGACCAACGGCGAGGACCAGCCCGTGTCGCTGCGCCTCGTGACGCCGTTCGGCCAGCGGGCGTTCGGCCAGGTCGCTCCGGACGCGAACGCGTACCAGTCGTTCTCCACCCGGTCGGCCTCGGTCGACGCGGGCACCGTGAGCGTCGTCGCGCGCCTCGCGGGCGGCGGGGAGAACCACGCGCAGACGTACGACGTCGCGTACGACGCGATCGCCTGCGGCTGACGCCGCGCGGGTCGCACGACGGCGGGGCCGTCCTCCACGGGAGGGCGGCCCCGCCTGCGCCCCCACCAGGTCTACGCTGGCCCGCGGTGCGCCGTCGGGAGGCGCGACGGACAGGGGGTCACGTGGCGAAGGAACCGTTCCTCACGACGACGGACGACGAGCCGGGCGAGGGCCCCGACCTGCCCGGCACGACATCGGGCGACGGGCGCAGCACCCTCGCACGGCTGCTCGGCGAGAAGCGCCTCCTGCGCGTCCCGGCGGTGCCGCGCCCCACGCTCCCGCGCCCCTCGTTCTCGCTGCCCGGCCCGCTCGGCCGGCGCGCTCGGGGCGACGTCGGGCAGCCGGCCGGGCAGCCGGCCGAGCAGCCCGGCACCCGGCCCGGCGAGCACCCGGTCGACCTGCTCGAGGGCGGACAGGCGGCCGTGCGCGGCGCCGTCGACCCGGGGGCCGACCATGGCGCCGGACCGGACCTCGACGCCGCGCTGGAGGACGCGCTCGTCGAGGCGCTCGCGGCCGACGGTGCGGAGGCCGACGGCGGGACGGGCGCCGGTCCCGCCGACGACGGTGCGTTCGACGAGGTCGTCGCGGAGTGGGTGCGGCGCGCGATCGCCGCGTACCCGCGGCCGTCGTACCCGCTCGACCGCGAGTGGGACGTGTCGGTCCAAGGGGTCGTGCGGCTCGTCCCCTACGTGCCGCGGTTCGCGACGGCGCCGCTCGCGCTGCTCGACCGGTTCGGCGCGGTGACGATCGGCCCCCGGCGGGTGGGCCTCGACGGCAAGGACGTGGACTGGGAGCGCGTGGTCGAGGTGCGCACGGCGCCCGCGTGGACGTGCCTGTCGGCCGAGGCGCTGGAGGTGAACCTCGCGCAGTACGTCGTGGCGCTGCCCCCGCTGCCCGGCCGAGCGTGGGTCCTGCGGAAGATCAGCGAGCTCCTGCTCTCGCTCTACCTCGCCGTGCTCCCGCCGGAAGCGGACGGCGACGACGCCGTCGCCGACGCCCAGGCCCTCCTCGGGACGGCCGGCGTCGAGGGAAGCGTCCCGGACCTGCCCGACGACGATGCGGAGGCCCCGGGCGCGGACGTCGCCGACACGGTCGCGGACGCGCCGTCGGACCCGATGTTCGACCGGGTGGTGACGCAGGTGGTCTACCGGCGGCGGTTCGGGACGGGCGAGGCGCAGGCGAGCACGACGAGCGTCCTGCTGCAGCTCGCGCTGCGCGGCGCCACGGACACGATCGTCCGCACGGCCGCCGAGCGCGGCGTCGAGGTCGTGCACGTGCGCGCCGAGGACACGAGCGTCGGGTCGGTCGTGGCGCGCGCGGCGACGTGGCGCCGCACGGCGCTCGACCTGCGCGAGCGGGTGGGCCGCCGACTCGGGCGCTGACGGCTACCTGTCGAGCGCCTCGAGGATCGGCGTGCCGCCCGCGGTGAACCGCACGAAGCGCCCGACGGTCGCCGGGGTGCGCACGGCCTGCGCGACGACCATCGCGACGTCTGCGCGCGACACCCGTGACGCGGCGCCGCTCGGGACGTCGTCGGCGCCGTCGAGCCCGTCGGGGCCGTCACCGACGACGCGGATCGCGCCGGTCGGGCCGTCGTCGGTCAGCGTGCCGGGCCCGAGGATCGTCCAGTCGAGGTCGGTGCCGCGCAGGTGGTCGTCGGCGGCGAGCTTGGCGTCCGCGTAGGCGAAGAAGCTCGAGTCGGGGTCGACGCCGTGGTCGGGCACGGACCCGATCCACGACACCATGAGGTACCGGCTCACGCCGGCGGCGGAGGCGGCGTCCATCGAACGGCTCGCGGCGTCGCGGTCGACGGCGTAGGTGCGCTCCCGGTTCCCGCCGCCCGCCCCCGCGGACCACACGACGGCGTCGAACCCGCCGAGCGCGGCGGCGAGCTCGTCGACGGACGCGCTCTCGACGTCGAGCAGGAGCGGGTCGCCGCCCAGGCGCCGGACGAGCGGGAGCTGCTCCTCGGCGCGCACGATCCCCGTCACGGCGGCGCCGTGGTCGACGAGGATCGGGACGAGCAGCCGGCCCACCTTGCCGTGGGCACCGACGAGGGCGATCTTCATGCGGCGTGCTCCTGTCTGCGGGCGTCGAGATCGACCCGAGTGGCCGAGATCGACCCCCGGAGGGCCGATCTCGAGACCGTCAGGCCGATCTCGCGGTCTGGTCCCACGGTGCTCCCGCACCGGCCGCGCCGCCACCCGAGGGACTGGTCAGGGGCACTGGCGGGCGTTCGGGGCGGCGCCGAGGACGACCGTCTCCGACGCCCGGACGAGGTCGCCGCCCGTCGGGTCCTGCACGCAGACCGTCCAGCCGTTCGACGCGCCCGGCAGAGCGCCCGCCTGGGGGTCGCGTGCGTCGACGACCACCACCGTCACCGCGCCCCGCTGCTCCAGGTCGGCGCGCGCCTGCTTGAGCCTCGTCTCGACGAGGTTCGGCATCGGGAACGCGGGCTCGATCTCGACCGAGAGCTCGATGCCGTCGGACCCGCCCGGCGGGACCGGGCTGCCCGGCCCGGTCGTCGGGCCGTCGGTGGGGCCGGTCGTCGGGTCGCCGGTCGGCTCCCCGGTCGGCACCGTGGTCGGCTCTACGGTGGGCGACGGCGTCGGGGTCCCGGGACCGCCCGGCACCCCCTCGACGCGGCAGCCCGCCAGCGCCGCCACCGCCACGGCCGCGAGCACGACGACGCGCGTCCGTCGCGGTACCGCCGTCGTGCGCGCACGCCCGACGCGGTGCGCCCCGTGCTCCTGGGAGATGTCCTTCTGCCGGCCCGTCGTCGTCGACGGTGCCGTCGTTCGTCCTGCCACCACACGTGCCCCCGTTGCCCCTGCGAACTTCCCTGCGTCTTCGAGGGTACGTGACGGTCGCCGCGCGTGCGGCCGGGGGAGGGGGGCAGGGCCGGGTGATCCTCGAGCGCGGGTCAGCCGCGGCGCGGGGCCGTGCGCCTGGGCGGCCGCACGGTCGGGACGTCGCCGACGATGGGGATCGGCCGCCGGTGGAACGGGAAGCCGTAGCGCGTGACCAGGCCGGCGAGCGTCGTCAGCCGGTTGCGGGGCCCGATGAGCCCCATGATGTGGACGAACAACCACGCGAGCCACGCCACGCCTCGCGTGAGCCGCAGCCGCCCGACGACCTCCGCGATCGCCGCGCGTCGCCCGATGACCGCCATGGTGCCCTTGTCGAAGTAGCGCAGGGACGTCGTCGGGCGCCCCGCGAGCAGCGCCTCGATGTTGCGCGCGACCTGAGCGCCCGACTGGATCGCCGGCTGCGCGAGCTGCGGCAGCCCCGCCGGGGAGATCGCGATGTCGCCGGCCGCGAAGACCCCGGGCAGACCCTCCACCTGCAGGTCGTCCCCGACGACGACGCGCCCGCCCTCGCCGCGCGGCAGACCCCAGTCGTCGACCTCCTCGTGCGGGTGGACGCCCGCCGACCAGACCGTGAGGTCGGACCGGATGCGCGTGCCGTCCGTGAGCACGACGGCGTCCGGCAGCACCTCGGCGACCCCGGCCCCCAGGTGCAGGCCGACGCCGCGACGTCGCAGCTCCTCGGCGGCGTACCGGCGCAGCCTCGGGTGGAACGACTTGAGCACCTCGCCGCCGCGCTGGACGATCTTCACCTCGAACGCGTCGCCGTGGATCTCGGGGTACGCCGGGCGCAGCCCGGCGGTTCGCAGCTCGGCGAGCGCGCCCGCGACCTCGACGCCCGTCGCGCCGCCACCCACGACCACGACGCGCAGACCCTCGTCCGTCCCGGGGTTCGCCGCCGCCTTCTCGAGCCGGATGAAGAGCGTGTCGCGGATCTTCATCGCCTGCGACCGCGAGTACATGGGGAACGAGTTCTCCTTGGCGCCCGGGGTGCCGAAGAAGTTCGCCGTGACGCCGTTCGCGACGACGAGGAAGTCGTAGTCGACCCACTCGTCGTTGAGGAGCCGGATGCGGCGCGCCTCGTGGTCGATCCCGACGAGGTGCTCGTGCACGACCCGCACGTTCTTCTGCTTGAGCCGCAGCCCGCGCAGGAAGTACGTGACGTCACCCGGGTTCAGGCCGCCGGTCGCGACCTGGTAGAGCAACGGCTGGAACGTGTTGTAGACGCGGCGGTCCACGAGCGTCACGCGCACGGGGGCCTTCGCGAGCCCCTTGACGACGGCGAGGCCGGCGAACCCCGCACCGACCACCACGACGTGCGGCAGGGAGTCGGGGGCTGCTGCCGCACCAGGCGCAGCGGTGACGGGCTCGGGCACGGGGCCTCCTCGGGGCGACGGGGTGGGAGAGCGCCGGTGCCCGCCCGCCTGCGTCGCGGACGTCGCCGACGACGTCTGCCAGGTTACGGCGAACCCCGCCCCCGCGCCGAACAGGCGCCGCGACGCGCGATAGAGCCGTGGTCCTGCCCGACGGCGGTCTGGTCACCTTGGGTGGTCGGGGTGGGTGGTGGTGCCGCGTCTACCATCCGCCGCTCGTTCCTCGCGGCTCCCGCCAGGCCCGACCACGACGCGGCACCACCACCCACCCCGCCCGACGTCGTCTCGCCCTGGTCCTCGCTCGCCCGGGTGACACGCCCGTGCGGCCCGCCGTCGGACATCAGGGACTACGCCGACGGGCGATCCGACTGCAGCGGGCGACCGGCTGCGTCGAGGACGACCTGGGCTCTACTTCAGCGGACCACGGCTCTGCTTCGGGGGACCAGGGCTCTACCTCGGGCAACCATGCTCTACCTCGGCGGGCCAGGGCTCTACCTCGCGTGACCAGGGGTCTACTTGGGCGGGCCGGGGGTCTGCCTCGGCGGGCCGGGGGTCTGCCTCGGCGGTCGGCGGGTCGGCGCGGGCTGTCAGGCGCGGTGGTGCTCGACGTCGTCGCGGTGCAGGAGGTCCTCGCGGACGACGCGGCGCAGGACCTTGCCGATCTGGGAGCGTGGGAGCTCCGGCACGACGGCGAGCGTGCGGGGAAGGGCGTAGCGGGCCAGGCGCTTCTCGCCCCACTCGCGCACGGCGGCGAGGTCGACGCGCGGGGGCGAGCCGGCGTCGTCGGCGTCGTCGAGCACGACGACGGCCGCGACGTGCTCGTCCGAGCCGCTGCCGGGGACGCCCACGACGGCGACGTCCCGGACGCCCGGCATCCCGCGCAGGTGGTCCTCGACCTGGGAGGGGTACACCTTGAACCCGCCGGTGACGATCATCTCCTTGATGCGGTCGACGAGCGTGACGAGCCCGGCGTCGGGGCCGTCGAGCGCGACGCGGACGACGTCGCCCGTGCGCAGCCAGCCGTCGTCGAGGAGCTGGTGCGCGGTCTCCTCGGGGCGGTTCCAGTAGCCGCGGAACACCTGCGGGCCGCGCACGAGCAGCTCGCCGCGCACGGTGCGCGGTGCGGCGGGGTCGTCGGTGGGCTCGGGGTCGGCGTCGCGCAGGACGCCCGCGTCGAGCGCGTCGGCGTCGACGACCCGGATCTCCGTGCTGGGGAAGGGCAGGCCGAGGGTCCCGGGGCGGCGGTCGTCGGAGCAGGGGTTGCCGAGCGAGATCGGGGACGTCTCGGTCATGCCGTAGCCCTCGATGAGCAGGCCGCCCGTCGCGTCCTCCCAGCGCCGTGCGGTCTCCGCCGTGATGGGCATCGCGCCCGCGAACGCGAGGCGGATCGAGGTGAGGTCGGAGCCCGGCCCGGGCGCGTCCGCGGCGGCGGCGACGATGCGGTCGAACATGGGCGCGACGCCGGGCAGGAACGTCGCGGGGCGGCGCGCCTGCGCGGCGACGAACGCCTGCGGGTCGAACTTCGGGAACGCGACGAGCGTCGCGCCGATGCGCGCAGGCAGGGTGAGGCAGAACGTCAGCCCGAACGCGTGGAAGAAGGGCAGCACGCCGTAGACGGTCTCGGCACCTTCCTCGAACGTGGCCCACGCCTGGCCCTGCACGACGTTGGCGACGAGGTTGCGGTGCGTGAGCACCGCGCCCTTGGGCGTGCCCGTGGTGCCGCCCGTGTACTGGAGGAGCGCGACGTCGTCGGCGCCCGGGTGGGGGAGCGCCGGGGGGAGCGCCCGCGCACGGCGGACGAGGTCGTGCCAGTCGGGGACGCCCGCGGGGACGGGGCCGCGCAGCGCGTCGCGCTGGGCGCGCGCCCGCGCGACGGGCAGGCGCAGCGCGATGCGGCTGCCGCGCGGGAGGTCGCGCGCGATGTCGAGCCCGACGACGGTGCGCAGCCCGGGCGCGTACGCGCGGGCCTCGAGCACGGCGGGGACGGTCTTGGTCCACACGACGGCGACGCTCGCGCCGGAGTCGGCGAACTGGTGGGCGAGCTCGTCGGCGGTGTAGGTGGGGTTGTGCTCGACCACGACGGCGCCGAGGCGCTGGACGGCGTAGAACGCGACGACGTGCGACGTCCCGTTGGGCAGCACGAGCGCGACGCGGTCGCCGTGGCGCACGCCGAGGTCGTGCAGGGCGCTCGCGGCGCGCTCGACCTGCGCGACGAGCCGGGCGTAGGTCGTGGTCGCGCCGAAGAAGTCGACCGCGACGCGGTCCGGCCAGCGCTCGGCCGCGCGGTAGAGGGCGGCCGTAACCGGCTCGTCGGGCACCGCGACGTCCGTCGGGACGCCGGGAGCGTAGCGGGCGGTCCACGGCCTCGTCGCCAGAGTGTTCACTACGCCACCGTAACCTACGGTTGCGTAGGTTGTGTGCGGCGTCGGTGTGGTCATCGGTCCTTCGCGTAGGCGAACAGGTCCTTCTCGCGCGTCGTGGACAGGGCGACGGCGACGCCTGCCACGGCACCCGCCAGCACGGACAGGGTCACGCGCGCACCGAGGATCGCGCCGACCAGCAGGTCGCCGTCCCGGCCGAACCAGGCGAGGGAGAGCGACATCCCGACAGCTACCGCCGGAGCGGTCCACAGCACCGACTCCAGCGACACGATCGTCCACAGGTCACGCCGTCGCATCCCGTCGTGGAGGGCCGTGGCGAGCTCCACCCGGCGAGCCCGTACGGTGACGAGGGCCACGGCGGCAGCGATCAGCCCGACGAGGAGCCCTCCGAACCGGGTGACGCGCTTGTGGAACAGCCCGGCGCCATCGAGCCCGGAACCCAGCGTGGAGTTGAGCTGCTGCACCTGGGGGACGTCGTCGGCATCGCCGCCCGGCCGGAGCACGGTGAAGAGGAGGGGGTTCAGCTCCGTGGTCATCGGCCACGCCTCGACCCAGCACTCGTCGAAGGGTGCGCGGTACCCGGTGACGCTCACCGCGAGATAGCCGTACCCGTCCCTCCGCCCGTCGCGAGGGTAGGCGTAGGTGCCCGCGAGTCGAGACGTCCCGGTCGTCGCGGAGAGCCGGTCGCCGAGCTCGAGGCCGAGCGTCGCGACGGCGTCGTCAGTCAGGATCAGGCCCGGCCCGCCGTCGGTCGTGGCGCCGACGACGGCCGGGAACCCTGGACTCGCGTCGGCGGCGGGCATCGGGGCACCGGGAAGGGCGACGGCGGCGACGGGCTCGTCCGGTCGGACGGTGAGCGCACCCGCGGCGTGCACCCCGGGCAGATCGCGCAACGACTCGCACCGCGCGCCGTCGACCCGGCCTGGCGCCGAGATCGTGAGGACCGACCCACCCGCCGCCCGGAAGTCCGCCGCCTGCTGTTCGAGCGTCGCCACGGTCGAGATCTCGGCGACCGTCGCGGTCACCACCAGGCCGATCAGCACCAGCGCCAGCGTGACGCAGCGTGCGGTACCTGTGGAAGCGTTGCGCCACGCCTCGCGCAGGATCGAGCGCAGCCTCATGCGGCGGGGTCCAGCGTCAGGTCGACGTGGTCCGAGCAGGAGTCGCGGGTCGCGGCGTCGTGGGTCGCGACGACGATGATCGTCCCGGGCGAGCGCAGCGCACCGAGGGACTCGTTGACGGTGCGGGCGGTCGGCAGGTCGAGCTGGGCGGTCGGCTCGTCCACGAGCAGGAGGCCCGGTTCCGACGCGATGGCTCGTGCCAGCATCAGGCGCTGCGCCTCCCCGCCCGAGAGGCGGCGGAACTGCTGCTGCGCGATGTCGTCGAGCCCGAACCTGCTCAGGAGGTCGGCGGCTCGTCGCTCCGCCTCTCGGGGGTGCAGCCCCCGGACGAGCAGCGGGAGCGCGACGTGGTCGAGCGCCGAGCGTCGCGGCGTCCCGTGCGGGTTCTGGAACACCCATCCGGTCCGCTCGATGCCGTCCCGCGCGACGGTGCCCTCGCGGGGTTCCTCCCACCCGGCGAGCAGGCCGAGCAGGGTGCTCTTGCCCGACCCCGACGGACCGGTGAGCGCGTAGGTGCGACCTGGCCGCAGATCGAGGTCGAGCCCGCGGAAGAGCCAGGGGCGCCGGGGGAAGTGGTGCCCGAGGCCGGTCGCCGTCACGCGCACGGGGCGTCCGGCCGGGGCGACGTGTCGACGGCGGTCGGCGGGGTGCCGTCGAACAGGACGAACGTCTGCCCGAGCTCGGACCCGACGACCCGCAGCCTGTGGGGCACGGCGTCCGTGGTCACGCAGGTCGTCCCGTCAGGTGCCGTGATCACGGCGGACGGTGGGACGACCGACACGTCGACCGGTTCTGCCAACCGCAGCTGACCGACCGGCGCCTCGTCGCCCGTGCCTGCTTGCTGGAGCGAGGGCGCAGCGTCGAGCTGTGCGAGCAGTGCTGGGTCGGTGACCGGGTTCTGCGGCTCGACCGCGACGTCGATCCCGTCCACACGGAGCGTGCGCGCCCCGGCGACGAGGTCGGACGGCGCTCCGTCGCGCAGTGCGACGCCTGCCAGCGTGCCGGGCGTCACGACGAGCTCCGCTCCGGCCTCGAGCCGGCTCCCTGTCGTGACCGAGCACTCCGCGACGGTGACCGAGGGTCCGGGGATCCAGAGGAAACGAGATCGCGGAACGGAGGTGAGGGCGGAGGGGTCGCCGAGGTCGTCGAAGAGTGCGTTGACGGCACGCAGGGTCTTCGTGCCGAGCGTTCCGGTGGCCTCGACCGGGTGCCCCAGACGCGTCAGCTCCTCCTGCAGCGCCCGCACGTCGTTGCCCTGGGTGCCGACCGGAAGGTCCCGCCACAGCGGGAGCGTCGTCGCGAGCGCGACGACCGGTGCGTCGTCGAGCCAGAGCGGCGCGGTCCCGGACTCGATGGTCGAGCCGGGACGGCAGTCGAAGCGTGTGACGAGACCGCTACCGGGTGATGCCAGCCCCGACTCCTCGCCACGGGCGACGGCGAGCCGGACGGAGCGGACGTCGTCGAACGTCGCGGACCGGACCTCGAAGGTGGTGATGGGAGCGGGAGGTCGAAGGGCTGCGGGGACGGCCGGGGACGTCCACGCGGCACCGAGAACGACCCCCACGGCGACGAGCGTCACTGCGCCGAGCACCCACAGGCCCACCGTGGCCGGGCTGCGACCCTCACTCACCGGCCAGGCCGAGCGGGTCGCTCGAGCACGACGTCAGCGCCTCGCGGAGCTCGGTCGACAGGGCGGCGAGGTCGGAGAACCGCCCCTCCATGTCGGTGAGGTAATCGTCTGCCGCGTAGCCCGCCGGTACGACCTCGCGACGGACCAGGCACTCCGCCATGATCGTCGGGACGTCGAGGTTGTCCGGGTTGGACGCCATGATGTCGTGCAGCGCCCCGACCGTGTCGGCGCCCGACTCACGCTCGCAGGCCTTCACGACCTCGTACGGGTCGCTCCCGTCCGGCAGGGGCGAGGCCTCGTACGACCCGTCGGGCTCGAAGCCGGAGAACGTCACGCCCTCCGCCTCGAGGCACGTGCGGAACTTCTCTTCCATCTCCGCGTACTCCGCGTCCGTGATCTCCTCGTCGGCGAGCGCCTGACGAGCGAAGTCGGACCCGGCGTCGGAGTAGAAGGCCGTGAACTCGGCGGCGTAGGGGCCGTCGAACGCGGGAACGTCGACGGCCGTCCCGTCGTCGACGCTCGACCCGACGGAACCCGGGGTGCCGCACGCGGCAAGGAGCGGGACGAGGGCGGCGAGAGCCGCCGCGGCGACGCGTCGCCGCGTCGACCTGCGAAGAGACATGATGCTCCGATCACTGCGGTCGTCGGGGACGGGCGGGCCCGCGTGCCGCCGAGCGACGGCGTCCGGACGCTCGGCAGCACGTGAGTCGAACTACTTGACGTCGTAGTACGCCTTGTTCCCGAACCAACGGACCTCGTCCCACTGGTACGACCACTTCCCCGCGGAGACCCAACCGGAGCTGCGGAGCCCGTTCTCCCCGTAGGTCGAGGACTTGTGGACCCGGCTGCCGTGGTAGTAGTGCGACCAGACGTCCTTGGCGTCGGCGCCGTGGTCCCACGTGCCTCCCACGGACGGGTAGCTGATCGTCGCGCTGGCGGGGCCAGCCGCTCCGAGCGCGACACCCGCGGCGAGCGTGGCAGTGATGACCGCCGTCATGACCTTTCGCATCAATCCCCCTCAGTGTTGATCGGTCGTCCGCAGTAAAGCGCCGAGGTGAGACGATTCATCGGGTATGTCCGTTATCCGAGACGCGGAGACGCCGGGACCTCGTCGTAGACCTCGCCGGGGAGCCGGACGGTCACGACGAGGCCGTCCTCGGGTCGCGCGGCGAGCGTGACGGAACCGCCGTGGGCGCCCACCACGGCGCGGACGATCGACAGCCCGAGCCCGCTCCCCGTGCCGTCGCCGGTGCGCTCGCCGCCCAGCCGCCGGAAGGGCTCGAACAGGCCCGGGAGGTCGTCGGGCGCGACGGGCGGACCGGGGTCGACGACCTCGAGCACGGCGTCGCCGCCGGCGTCGGACCGCGTGGCGACCCGCACCCAGCCGTCGTGGCGGAGGTTGTAGCGCTCGGCGTTCTCGACGAGGTTGCGCACGAGCTGCTCGAGCAGCAGCGGGTCGCCGGACGTCGGAGCCTCGTCGCACGACGCCTCGATCCGGACGGCGGGGGTCGTGCTGGGCGTCGTCGCGACCACCGCGTACGCGGCGCTGCGCGCGTGGCCGACCCACGTCCCGGCCTGGGCGTCGCTCGGCGGCCTCGCCGCGACCGTCGTCGTCGGCGTGGTCGCGGGCCTCTACCCGGCCGAGCGCGCGGCGCGGCTCTCACCGACGGAGGCCCTGGCCGTCCGGTGAGCGCCAGCCCGCGAGGACGCGGTCGAGCGCCGCGCGGCCCGCGGGCCCCCAGTGGGCCTTGCCGCCGGGCAGCCCGCGGTCCCCGTTCTGCCCCATGAGCAGGAGGAAGAGGGCCTTGAGCGCCGCCAGCCCGCGGGCGCGCCGGACCGTCGCGTCGTCGGCGCGCCCGTAGGCGTCGAGGAAGCGCGCGGCGGTGCCCGCGGGCAGCAGCACCCAGGCGGCGGCGAGGTCCCACGCGGGGTCGCCCGCGAACAGGTCGCCGAAGTCGACGACGCCCGCGAGCGTCCCGTCCGCGACGAGGACGTTCGCGGGGTGCAGGTCCCCGTGCACCCACACGGGCGGCCCCTCCCACGCGGTGGCCGCGACGGCGTCGGCCCAGACCGCCCGGACGTCGGCGGCGTCGTCGGGGGCGACGGCGCGCAGGAACCCCTCGAAGCCGTCCGTGGCGTCGCGGGGGTGGGCGCCCCGGTCCGTGGACGTCGGCGCGTCGGCGGGCGCAGCGACGTGCAGCGCCCGGAGGAAGCCCGCCAGCGCGTCGGCGGCGTGCGCGCCCCGGGTGATCGTGCCGTGGTCCAGCGGCTCGCCGGGAACCCAGGTCATCACGGTCCAGTGCCGTGGGAGGCGCGCGGACGGCTCGCCGCACCGCACCGGCGTCGGCACGGGGAGCGGGAGGTGCGGCGCGAGCATGGGCAGCCACCGCCGTTCCTTGAGCTGGGGCTCCGGCGTCGGGTCCATGCGCTGCACCCGGACGGCCAGGTCGTCGCCGAGCCGCCACATCTGGTTTCCCCAGCCGCCCGCGACCTCGCGGAGCGGCAGCGCGGCGAGGTCGGGGTGCTGCGCCGCGAGCGCCTCGCGGACGAGGTCGGCGGTGATCGGGGTCTCCGTGGCGCTCATCGCGCCCACGGTACTGACGCGGCGACCCTACGCGGCGACGTCACCCTTCAGGGTGTCGCGGGCCGCGACCGAGTGGCGGTAGCCGTAGAACGCGTAGATCACCAGGCCCACGACGACCCAGCCGAGGAACCGGAGCCACGTGAGGGTCGTGAGGTTCGCCATGAGCCACAGGCACGCGACGCCGGACACGATCGGCAGCACGGGCGACCACGGGACCTTGAACGAGCGCTTCAGGTCGGGCCGCGAGCGGCGCAGGACCGGGATGCCGAAGCTCACGAGGACGAACGCCGAGAGCGTCCCGATGTTGATCATCTCCTCGAGCAGCTCCACCTGGGACAGCCCGGCGATGAGCGCGACGACGATCCCCACCCCCACCTGGAGGCGGATCGGCGTGTGGTACCGGTGCGAGGTCCGGGAGATGCCGCGAGGGAGGAGGCCGTCGCGGCTCATCGCGAAGACGACGCGCGTGAGCCCGAGGAGCAGCACCATGATCACCGTCGTCAGGCCGACGAGGATGCCCACGGAGATGACCCGTCCGGCCCAGTCGGCGCCCACGAGGATGAACGCCGTCGTGAGCGACGGCGCGTCGGACTCCGCGAGCTCGGTGTACGACACCATGCCCGTCACGACGAGCGTCACGAGGATGTACAGGACCGTGACGATCGCGAGGCCGCCGAGGATGCCGCGCGGGAGCGTGCGCTGCGGGTCCTTGGCCTCCTCGGCCGTGGTCGCGACGACGTCGAACCCGATGAACGCGAAGAACACGAGCGCGGCGCCCGCGAGCAGGCCCATGACGCCGTACGTCGTGGGCTCGAGCCCCGTGAGGAAGCCGACGAGCGGCTGCTCGAGCGCGGTCTGCTCCGGCGCGGGCTGGGCGGGCGGCACGAACGGCGAGTAGTTCGACGCGTCGACGAAGAAGAACCCGACGACGATGACGAACAGCGTGATGCCGACCTTGATGACGGTGAACACGCTGTTGACGCGCGTGCTGAGCTTGGTGCCGATCGCGAGCAGCGTGGTGAACACCGCGACGATGAACACCGGGCCCCACTCGAGGTCGACCGGACCGATCGGGACGGTCAGCGGCAGGTCGATGCCGAACAGCCCGAACGCGTCACCGAGGTAGACGCCCCAGAACTTCGCGATGACCGCCGACGCGAGCAGCATCTCCAGGATGAGGTCCCACCCGATGATCCACGCGACGAGCTCGCCCATGGTCGCGTAGGAGAACGTGTACGCCGACCCGGCGACGGGGATCGCGGAGGCGAACTCGGCGTAGCACATGACGGCCAGGGCGCACACGATCGACGCGATGACGAACGAGACGATGACGCTGGGCCCGGCGTAGTTCGCGGCTGCCGTCGCGCCGACGGAGAAGATGCCCGCGCCGACCGCGACCGCGACCCCCAGGACCGCGAGGTCCCAGGACGTCAGGCTGCGCTTGAGCGAGCGCTCCGGGTCGTCGATCGCCGCGAGCGAGTCCTCGACGGACTTGCGACGGAACAGGCCGGTCCTCGTGGCCACGGGTGCGCCTCCCCGGCGTCGGTGACAGGTCCGTCCATTGAACCGGTCCCGTGCCCTCGTCGCGCGGCGGGCGGCCCGGCGTGGTGTCCCGGGCCGACGGCGGTCAGGCCGGGTGCCAGCGCGCTCCCCAACGGCGGGTCAGGCGACCGCCCGACGTCGCGGCGTGGGCGCGCACGCCGGCCTCCACCGCGTCGGCGACCGTGTGCGCGGCGGCGTCCGTGTCGGCGAGGAAGCGGACGGTGACGCGCGCCTCGCCGCGCACGACGCCGACGTCGTACGCCTCGACCGTCGTCAGGTCGCGCGCCGCGGCCGCAGCGGCGGGCAGCACGGCCTCGGGGTCGGCGCCCGGGCGCAGCAGGCCCACGGCGAGGGTCACGCGGTACGACGGCACGGCTCAGCCGAGCTCCGGGAGACCGGCCTCGTCGCACGGGTCGAGGTCGACCGGGCCGGACACGTCGAGGCGGACCAGGTCGCCGTCGGCGGTGACGCGCACCGACCACCCCGCCGGGTCCTCGGCCTCGACCGAGGCGGACCCGCCGTGCTCGGCCTCGACGACGCCCGAGGGTGCGCCGAAACCGTGCTCGTCGAGCACCGGGGCGATCGCGTCGGGGACGTCCGCGAGCAGGCCGTACGCGTCCGCGCCCCCCGGCGTGGCCCGGGCGTCGGGAAGGAAGACGACGCAGCGACCGTCGTCCTGCGCCGTCGCCGAGGCGCCCCCGTCGTCGTCGGCCCAGCCGTCCGCGCCGTAGACGTCCTGGACGGCGGCGAGGACGTCCTGCCGGGCCTCCTCGTACCCCGCGACGGCGTCCGGTGCGGGCGGCGGCTCCGTCGGCTCGGCGTCGCCGCCGCACGCGGCGAGCGTGGCGAGGGCGCCCAGCGCGAGCACCGCCCCGGCGGTGCGCGTCGTCGCGCCCCGGCGCGGTGTCGTGGCCTGCTCCGTCATGGTCCCCCTCGGTCGTCGCGTGCGTCGTCCGCGGGGGACGCTACCAGCGCGCACCGACCCGAGGTCAGAGGTGCGGCCCGCGCGGGGATGGGGAGCGCGCCCCATGGACCCGTGTCGGCGGACGGCGGTACCGTCTCGGCGACCTGCGGGCGAGGGGGAGAGCATGAGCGGGATGTACGGGGCGGACGTCGCACAGCTGCGACAGCTCGGACAGCGGTTGTCCGAGGCCGCCGACAGGTTGACGTCGCTGCGCGGCGAGCTCGACGCGCTGGTGACGTCGAGCCCCTGGGAGGGGCCGGACGGCGACGCGCTGCGCGGCGAGTGGTCCACGTCGCACGGCCCGGCCGTCGCGGCGGTCGGGGCGGTCCTCGGCGACGCGGCGACCGCCGTCGTGCGCCAGGCGGACCAGCAGGAGAGCGCGAGCACCGACGGCGCTGGCGGGTCCGGTGGCGGCTCCGGCGGGGGCGGCGGCGACCGCAGCACCCCGGGCGAGGACGGCGACCGGCCCGGGGACCCGGGCCTCACCGACGACCTCGGCGACTACGAGGACGTCCCGCCGATCGACCTCGAGAACGAGGACTTCTCGCTCGACGACATCAACCAGGGCCAGGTCGGGGACTGCTGGTTCCTCGCCGGCCTGGGCGCCGTCGCGACGACCGACCCGGAGTTCCTGCGCGAGCACATCCGGCTCAACGACGACGGCACGTACACCGTGACGATGTACAAGGACGGCGAGCCGGTCGAGATCGTCGTGGAGGCGACGGTCCCGGAGAACGGCGTCGGCGGCCAGAACGGCGAGCCGAACTGGGTGTCGATCTACGAGAAGGCGGCGGCCGAGTACTTCGGCGGCGACTACGAGGACATCGACGGCGGGCACTCCGACGACGCGTTCGAGGCGATCACCGGCCGCCCCGCCGAGCGGTCGGGCGAGCTCAGCCTCTCCGACATCCAGGACCGGCTGAAGGACGGGCCCGTCGCCGTGGGCACCGAGGACGACGACGCGTTCTGGTGGTGGGAGGACGAGGTCGACGACAGCCGGATCGTGCCCAACCACGCCTACGTCGTCACCGAGGTCAAGGAGATCGACGGCGAGATGAAGATCCACGTCGTCAACCCGTGGGGACCGGGTGGCGGCACCCTGGACGGCGAGCAGAAGGTCGGCGACCTGTGGCTCACCGAGCAGGAGTACAAGGAGAACTTCGACTCCGTCTACTCGGGAGGCTGACGCATGGCAGGCAACGACGAGGTGCGCCGGGCGCGCGTGCCGCAGGGAGCGCAGGCGGAGTTCGCCGACGTGCGGGTGGGCGTGATGCGCGTCGGCGTCGGCGCGGGGCGCGCGCTCGCGCAGCTCGCGGTCCGCTCGCCGCGCGGCGAGGACGTCCTGCGGGCCGACCTCGGGGACGCGATCGACCTGCACGGCGCGGGCATGCTCCACGTCGACGACGTGGAGGGCGAGCCGGGGAGCTCGGGCGGGGCCGTGACGTTCACCTTCACGCCCGCCTGAGGCGAGCCGTCGGCCCGGGCTCTCAGCCCGCGGCGTCGACGGCGAGCACGGCGACGAGGAAGTCGGCGTCCGGGGTCCACGGGCGCAGGTCCCACGTCGCGAGGGCGACGTCGAGGCGCAGCCCCGCCTCCGCGGCGTCGGCCAGGAACCGCTCGGGCGCGTAGCCGCGCCCGGTGCCGAAGCCGACGACGGCGCGACCGTCCGGGGCGAGGTGCGCCCGGAAGCGGCGCAGGACCTCGACCTCGGTGCCCGGCGCCAGGAACGTCACGACGTTGCCCGCGCACACGATCGCGTCGAACGGCTCGGTGACGCCCTCGGCGGGCAGGTCGAGCTCGGCGAGGTCGCCCACCCGCCAGTCGGGCCCCGGGTGGTCGGCGCGCGCCGCCTCGACCAGCACCGGGTCGACGTCGACCCCGACGACCGTGTGGCCGCGCGCGAACAGCTCTGCGCCCACGCGCCCCGGCCCGCACCCGGCGTCGAGCACGCGCGACCCGCGGGGCAGCATGGCGTCGACCAGGCGTGCCTCGCCGGCGAGGTCGGCGCCGCGTGCGGCCATCGCCCGGAAGCGTTCGACGTACCAGGCGGAGTGGGACGGGTCGGCCGCGGTCTTCTGCTCCCAGCGCGAGGGACGGGTGGCGCTCATGCCGCCGACGCTACCCGTGCGGGGTGAGACCGGTCCCGTGACCTTGGTCCCCGGTGTCCTCGGCCACGTCGCGCTGAGAGAATCGAGGGATGTCTCCCGCAGCGCCCGCCTCGCCGACCGCCCACCCCACGTCTCCCGGTGCGGGGCCCGTGACCGCCCTCGCGAGCAGCGCCCCGACCGGCGAGGTCCTCGCGGTGTGCCGCGTGCACGCCCTCCTGCCGGACGCCGGCCCCGTCGGCGTCACGGCGATCGACAAGCGGCCCGTCGACGGGCCGGTGAAGGTCCGACGCCTCGGCCTCTACGCCGACCTCCAGGCCGACCGCGCGAACCACGGGGGCGAGGAGCAGGCCGTGTACGCGTACGGCCAGGACGACGCCGACTGGTGGGTCGGGCAGCTCCGGCGCGAGGTCCCGCCGGGACTGTTCGGCGAGAACCTGCGGGTGCGGGGCATCCCCGTGAGCGAGGCGGTCGTCGGGGAGCGCTGGTCCGTGGGCACGGCGCTGCTCGAGGTCACCCAGCCCCGCACGCCGTGCTCGACGTTCGCGCGGCGGCTCGGGGAGGACAGGTGGGTCAAGCGCTTCACCGTCGCGAACCGGACCGGCGCGTACCTGCGGGTCGTGCGGAACGGCGAGCTGCAGGCGGGGGACGCGGTGACGGTCTGCTACCGGCCCGAGCACGGCGTGACGCTCGCCGACTGGTTCGGGGCGTGGAACGCGCGCGGTGCGGACCCGGAGCGTGCCGCCGACGTCGCGCGCCGCCTGCTCGTCGCGCACCTCGAGGGCGACATCGCGCTGACCGACGAGATGCTGGCGCGCGCCGAGGTCGCGGCCGGGCGGCGCATCGAGGACTGAGCGGACACGCGCCCCACCTGCGGCGACACGGCCGCGAGCCGGGTGGGACGAGTTCATCCGGACCGCTGACAAACCGGCGGTGCTCCACTACGCTCCCTGCTGAGCGCTCACTCGTATCAATGTCGATCAAGCAGGGAGCACGACATGAAGAAGTTCCTCAGCTCCGCCCTCGTGGCAGGTCTCCTCGCGACCGGTGCGGTCGCCCTGACCGCCCCCGCGGCCTCCGCCGCCGTCGTCGGGTGCAGCGTCTCCGGGCCCAGCGTGTCCGGGACCACCGCGCGGGTGACGAACATCAACTGCACGTACGCGCGCGTGGTCGTCAAGTACGTCAGCAACGGCACCGTGCGCACGTCGTACGGGGCGTGGGTCGCGGCGGGTCACACCTCGACGGCGTACGTCCCGTCGATCTCGGCGATCGTCTCGCTCTCCGCGGACGGCAGCCGCTGACCCTCCGGCACCGGCCACGCACGGCCCGCCGACGCTCTCGCAGCGCGTCGGCGGGCCGTGCGGTCAGCGCTCCGCGCGCGGGATGCGAGGGGCGCGCGGGCCGCGCGGCGGCTCGTTCGGCGGCCACTCGCCGTCGTCGGAGCCGTCGTCGGCGGTGAAGAGCAGGTCGTGCAGGCGGACCTGCACGTTCTCGACGTCGGGCACGTCGTGCAGGTTCAGCCCCGGCTTGTCCGTCGCGTCCGAGATGACGAGCGTCCCGCAGCCGAAGATCCGGTCGATCGGGCCCTTCTCGTAGTTCACGTCGTTGATGCGGTACAGGGGGATGTCCCGCCCGGTGCGCGTGATGATGCCCGAGCGCATCGCGATGCGCTTGTTCGTCACGGTGTACTCCGTGGTCCGCCAGCGCAGCCACGGCACGAACACCCAGACGACCGCCGCGACGAGGGCGAGGCCCGCGACGACCCAGCGGACGACGTCGATCGGGACGAGCACGACCGTCACGACGACCGCCGCGACGAGGACGACCAGCAGCACGAACGGCCAGAACAGCGCCTTCGCGTGCTCCTTGAGCTCCATGACGACGTGCTCGCCCTCGGTGAGGTGCTTCTCGCTCAGACCCATGGGCAGCATCGTGCCATCTCGCGGTCCGCACGGGGAGGGCCGTCCCGGCGGTCGGCTCGCCGGGTCTCAGGCCTGGGCGGAGAGGTTCCAGCCCTCGACCGTGCGCAGCCCGTGGCCGTAGCCCAGCAGGCAGATCGCGGCCGTGCCGAGCTCGAACCGCGCGCCCAGCCCCGGGTCGATCCCGAGCCACACGGTCGCGAGGACGCGCAGCAGGTGC
Source organism: Cellulosimicrobium cellulans (assembly GCF_024124905.1). GTDB lineage: Bacteria > Actinomycetota > Actinomycetes > Actinomycetales > Cellulomonadaceae > Cellulosimicrobium > Cellulosimicrobium cellulans_G. The sequence continues at coordinate 322,860 of NZ_JAMXST010000005.1, read as the reverse complement.
CCGTGGGCGAACAGCACGACGTCGTCGCCGCCCTGCAGCGTCGGCTCGACGCGGCCGAGCACGCGTCCGGCCCGGTCGGCCACCGCGGAGAGCTCCTCGCCCCGGTGCCCGTTCGCGGCGGCGAGCACGTTGACGCCGTCGCGGAAGATCAGCCACTCGTGGCCGAGCTGTTCGCCGACGTCGACGGCGGTCCGGCCCTCGACGGGGCCGTAGTCCCACTCGGCGAGGTCGTCGTCGGTCACCGCGTCGGGGAACCCGGCGAGGTCGGCGGTGCGTCGTGCGCGCTGGCGCGGGCTCGTGCGCACGACGGCGGGGCGGCGCCCGCGGCGGTCCGCCCACCCCTGCAGCCACACGCCCGCCGCGACGGCCTGCTGCTCGCCGGCGACCGTGAGCGGGATGTCGGACCGGCCGGTGTGGCGGCCGCTCGCGCTCCACTCCGTCTCCCCGTGGCGCACGAGGACGAGCTGCGGATCGGGGGTGGTGTCGGTCGTGGTCACGGGTCGGCCTTCCTGGTGGTGTCCTCCAGCAGCATCACCCCGGGACGCCCGGAGCGCGCGTCGGCCCGGTCAGCCGGGGACGCCGTCGACCCCGTTGATCGCGAGGAACACGACGAGGGCGCCGAGCAGGACGACGGCGATCCCGGTCGCGACGAGCAGGACGGTACGGGGACGGACGCGCACGAGGACTCCGGGGGACGGGGGACGGGCCGAACCCATTCTCGCGCGCAGGCGTCGGTGGGTCCGGCTAGCGTCGAGCGGACACCGACGGGCGCGCGGCGACGGCGCCGCGGGGAGGGGAGCGAGATGGTGCACGAGACGGCGGACGGGGAGATCGCGTACGGGAGCCCCGAGTTCGACTGGTCGATCCTCACGGTCCCGACGACGCTCGCGGTCGTGCGCGGCCAGCTCGGGTTCTCGTGGCTCGAGGTCGCGGAACGGCTCGCGACGCTGACGCAGGCGGAGCTCGAGTGGGAGCCGGGGCCGGACGCGCTGCGCGTCGTGCGTCGCGGCACGGAGCGCACGTCGCGCACGCTCGGGGTCGGCGACTGGGTGATGGAGTGGCCCGACGGGCCGGACTCGCCGCAGCCGCGGACGATCGCGTGGCTCGTCGCGCACCTCACTGAGGCGTTCTTCGAGCGGTGGGAGTGGACGTTCGGGCCGCACGAGCGCCGCCGCGACTCCGTGACGTTCTCGGGCGAGGTCGGACCGGCGGTCGCGGGGTTGCGGCACGAGGTGGACCGGTGGCGGGCCGGGGTGGACGCGCTGCCGGACGAGGGGGCGTTCACGGTCGGGCTGAGCCAGGCGACGGAGATCGACGCGCAGGCGCCGTTCGTCCACCTCGTCGCGCACATGAACCGCGAGCTGATCCACCACGGCGCGGAGATCATGGTGCTGCAGGACCTCTACCGTGCGGCGAACGTCACGCCGTGACGAGGTCCGCGAGGGAATCGTGCGGTCGTCCAGATGGTTGAACGGTCACATGACCACGAACAGCCCCGCCGCGGCCGACGCGTCGGCCCCCACGGTGAAGATCGACATCTGGTCCGACGTCGCGTGCCCCTGGTGCTACGTCGGCAAGCGACGCCTCGAGACGGCGCTCGGCCGGCTCGCCGAGGCCGGTGACGGCCCGCAGGTCGACATCGAGTACCACTCGTTCGAGCTGGCGCCGGACACTCCCGTCGACTTCGACGGCACCGAGGTGGACTTCCTCGCGGGGCACAAGGGCATGCCCCGCGCGCAGGTCGAGCAGATGCTCGGGCAGATGACGCAGCTCGCCGCGGCCGAGGGCCTGGCCTACGACTTCGACGCGCTCCAGCACACCAAGACGCTCACCGCCCACGAGCTGCTGCACCACGCGAAGGCGCACGGCAAGCAGGTCGAGATGAAGGAGCGCCTCCTCAAGGCGTACTTCGAGGAGGGCCGCCACGTGGGCCGCGTCCAGGAGCTCGCGGACCTCGCGGCGGAGGTCGGTCTCGACCGCGCCGAGGTCGTCGCGGCTCTGGAGGACGGCCGCTACGCGGACGACGTGCAGGCGGACATCGACCAGGCGCGCGCCTACGGGATCAACGGGGTGCCGTTCTTCGTCGTCGACGGCCGGTACGGCGTCTCGGGGGCCCAGGACCCGGCGGTCTTCGTCCAGGTGCTGCAGCAGGCCGTCGCGGAGCGCGACGCCGCCTGAGCTGTCCGCTCTGCGAGATCAGGTACGGAGAGCGACGTATCTCACACCCCGGTGCGGTGGACCTGCGACTCGGTATCACCGAGACTGGGAGCAGCCCGCACCGACGCCGGCTCCACACGTGCACCGGCGCCCGTGATCCCACGAGGAGGCCTCAGATGACCGACACCACGACGAACCTCTACCACTCCATCGCGAACCCGCGCCGCACCACGCTCATGAGCGTGAACGCCGCGGACGCGGCCGCCCCGCACCGCGAGACCGCGCCGTCGCTCACGCTGGTCGGCGCGGACGACGCCGCGGTCTGCGTCGACGGGGTGTGCGCGCTCCCCGAGTAACACCGTGCGTGCGTGAAACGGTCGCCGGAACGGCAGGTTCCGGCGACTCTTTCATGCCCCCGGCGAGGTGCGCGGGCCGTCAGTGCAGGCGGTGGTCCTGGATCGAGAGGCGTGGGCCGCGCCGCGGGGCGTGCGCCCTGCCCGAGAGCTCCAGGAGCCGGACGACGCGGTAGCGGTGCGGCGAGTACGGCGCGAGGAGCTCGAGCATCCGGTCGTCGTCGACGCGCTCGCCGACGAGCGCCCAGCCCACCGCCTTGGCGAGGTGATAGTCGCCCACGGACACGGCGTCGGCGTCGCCGAGCGCGCGCTGCGCGACCTCGGCCGCGGTCCAGACGCCCACGCCCGGGACGGCCTGGAGCCGGGCGTGCGCGGCGGCGGCGCCCTGCGCGTCGAGCAGCGCGCCGCACTCCTCGAGCCGGCGGGCGACGCCCGCGGCGGCGACGACGGTCCGCGCGCGGCCCGGGTCGACGTTCGCCCGGTGCCAGTCCCACGTCGGGACGCGAGCCCACGTGGCGGCGTCGGGCACGACGAGCATCCCGGCGTCGCCCGCGGGCCCCGGGGCTCGCTCGCCGTACTTGCGCAGGAGCCAGCCCCACGATCGCCACGCGGCGACCGTCTGGACGCGCTGCTCGAGGATCGCCGGGACGAGCGCCTCCAGCACGCGACCGGTGCGGGGGATGCGCAGCCCGGTGGCGCGGCGGTGCGCGTCGCGCAGGGGCGCGGGCGGGACGAAGCCGGTGTCGTCGTCGTGCTCGCCCAGCAGGTGGGGGAGGGCGTCGAGCGCCTCCTGGGCGCCCGGCCCCCAGGCGTGACCGACGACGTCGCGCGGCCCGGTCTGCACGAGGCGGCACGTCGCGGGACCGGCGGGCATCCGCGTCGTGCGCCAGACGTCCCCGGACGGCGTGCGGCGGAACGTCGGGTCGTACGGCCCGCGGGAGAGCCGACCGAGCGTGAGGTGCAGGTCCAGGGGCCGGTCCGACCGGACGCGCCGGACGAGCGGTTCACCGACCACGGCGTACACGACCGGGACGGGACCGTCGCCGACCGCGAGCTCGGCCGGCGCTGGGACCGGGCTCGGGCGCGGGTTCGGGCTCGGCAGGACGGTCACCGGACCATCGTCGCACCCGCCGCCGACGGCCCAGCAGGATCCGTCGCCGCCGCGAGCTGTGCCGCGAGCCCTGCCCGGTCGATCTGCATCCAGTACTCCACCACGCGGTCGTCCGCGACACGGTAGACGCAGCTCGCGACCTGCACGACCTCCGCCCCGGTCGGCGCGCGACCGTCCACCTCGCCGACGTGGCGGCCGCGCTGGGTCCAGCGGACGTACACGCGGTCGCCGTCCGCGAGGAGCTCGTCGACCGTCAGGGTGAAGCGCCCGTACGCGGCGCGCATCTCCTCGACGTGCTCGGCGTACTGCGCGGGAGTCCGGTGCACCGTCGTCGGCGCCTCCGACGTCACCTGGTGCGCCGCGACGAGGGGCGCGAAGTACTCGCCCGCGCGGGCCGGGTCGTCGCCCGAGCGCACGACGGCGAAGAACTCACGGACGAGGTCGGCAGGGGTTCGTGTCGTCACGGACCCATCATGCGCGACCGCGAGCCCGCCCCGAGCGTCAGTCGAACAGGGTGTCCATGTCCCACGCGGGCTCCGGCGTCGGCTGCTTGGGCGCCGGGGCGTGCGCGGCGGAAGCCGTGGCGTGCGCCGGCCCGGTCGCGCGGCCGGCCGGGCGCGTGGGATCGCCGAGCTCGGGGACGAGCGTGCCGTCGAGGTCGCCCCGGCCCGCGGCCCAGTCCTGGGCGGCGAGGCCCGCGAGCTGGTCGGCGCGCTCGTTGAACGGGTCGCCGACGTGGCCGCGCACCCAGCGGAACCGGACGGGCCCGGCGCGCTCGGTGATGACCCGGTCGATCGCCTGGACGAGCTCGAGGTTCTTCACGGGCTGGCCGCCCGCGGTGCGCCACCCCTTGCGCTTCCAGGCGACGACCCACTCGGACGCGCACTTGATGGCGTACTGCGAGTCGGACTCGATGAGGAGCGGCTCCGCACCGGGGTGCGCGCGGACCGCCTGGAGCAGCGCGGTCAGCTCGGCGACCTGGTTGGTCCCGCTCACGGCGCCGCCGGAGTCGAACGTGCCGTCGTGGTTGATCCACGCCCACCCGATGGCGCCGCCCGGGTTGCTCAGGCACGAGCCGTCGGTGCTGACAGTGATCACAGCGCTCCTCGATCACGGACGTCCCCGCCCGCCGGCTGCGGCGCGGGGAGGCGAATGCGTCGAGCCACATTGTCCCCCGGACCGGAGGGTCGCCGGACCACCTGTCCGCGGGCGCCCGGTCGGGGTCGCCTCAGGGGAGAACCGGGGGGATACCCCATGGTGCCGGGCGGTCGCGCGGTCGAGGCTGGGACGCATGGTCGCGTGGGTCGTGGAGCTGTGGGGACAGGTCGAGGCGTGGCTGCTCGCGCTCGTCGACTCGGTGTGGGCGCTGCCGACGCTGTTCGCGACGACCGCGGGGGACGGGTTCTTCCCGCCGATCCCCGGCGAGACCGTGATCGTCATGCTCGCCGTGGGGGCGCAGTCCGGCGGGGGCGTCGCCTGGGGGCTCGTCCTGCTCGTCGCGGCGCTCGGCGCCTGGTGCGGCGACCAGCTCGCCTACGCGCTCGGCCGGGCGGTCGGCACGCGCGCGCTGCCGGTGCTGCGCGGCTCCCGCGGTCAGCGCGCCGTCGCCTGGGCGACCCGCTCCCTCGACCGGCGCGGCGCGTCCGTCGTCCTGGGCGCGCGGTTCGTGCCCGTCGGGCGGACGGCGGTCAACGTGACCGCGGGTGCCGTGGGCTTCTCGCGCCGGCGCTTCATGGCGCTGTCCGCCGTCGCGTCGGTCGCGTGGGCCACCTACTCGGTCCTCATCGGCACGCTCGCCGCCGCGTGGGTGGGCGACAGCCCGCTCCTCGCCGTCGTGGTGGGGGTCGTCGGCGGGATCCTCCTCGGTGTCCTCGTCGACACGGTGGTCCGCCTCCGGGCGGCCCGTCGCGAGCGGGACACCGACCTGGCGGCCGGACCCGCCCCGAGCCCGGCACCCGGTGCCGGCACCCCGGAGACGGACGCCGCGCTGGTCACGTGCCCTGGCCCGGCGCGGTAGGCCCGTCGCACGACGGCGCCGCCCGGTGCGACGGACAGCAGGAGGGCCCCGGTCGACGACCGGGGCCCTCCTGCACGTCAGCGGTCGGTCAGGACACGCCGAGCAGGTCGATGACGAAGATCAGCGTCTTGCCGGACAGGCGGTGGCCGCCGCCCGCGGGGCCGTAGGCGAGCTCCGGCGGCACGACGAGCTTGCGCCGCCCGCCGACCTTCATCCCGGGGATGCCCTGCTGCCAGCCGGCGATGAGGCTGCGCAGCGGGAAGTTGATCGACTGCCCGCGGTTCCACGAGGCGTCGAACTCCTCGCCCGTCTCGTACTCGACGCCGAGGTAGTGCACGTTCACGGTCGCGCCCGGCGTCGCCTCGGGGCCGTCACCGACGGTGATGTCCTCGACGACGAGCTCGGTGGGCGCGGGGCCCTCCGGCGCGTCGACCTCGGGGCGGGACAGCTCGTTCTCTCCAGTGGTCATGGTCCGATCCAACCACGACGGCGGACGACGGGCGGGCCCGAGGTTGGGGACGCCCGGAACACCGGTCGGGGGGACCCCCGGCCCCGCGTTCGGCCGCGCGCAACACGGCGCGGCCGAAGATCGCCATCATGGAGGCATGTCCTCCACGCCTGAGCCGCACACCGGCCTGCCCGCCGGCGACCCGCACGGGGTGACGCCGGGCGGGGACCCGGCCCCCGTCGTCGGGCACCGACCGACGCCGCAGGAGATCCGGCGGTGGCGCCGGTTCCTCGCCGACGAGCGCGCGGAGGCGGCCGTCTACCGCGACCTCGCGAGCCGCCGCAGCGGTGAGGAGCGCGACATCCTGCTGGCGCTCGCGGACGCGGAGGGGCGGCACGAGCAGCACTGGCTCGGCCTGCTCGGCGACGACGTCGGCAAGCCCCTGCGGGGCGACTGGCGCACCCGGACGCTCGGCTGGCTCGCGCGCCGCTTCGGCGGCGTGTTCGTGCTCGCGCTCGCACAGCGCGCCGAGGCGCGCTCGACGTACGAGACCGACGCCGACGCGACGCCCCGGATGGCCGCCGACGAGCGGATCCACGAGGAGGTCGTGCGCGGGCTCGCGACGCGCGGGCGCAACCGCATGTCGGGGACGTTCCGTGCCGCCGTGTTCGGCGCGAACGACGGCCTCGTGTCCAACCTCGCGCTGATCCTCGGCATCGGGGCGTCCGGGGCGTCGAACAGCACGGTGCTCCTCTCGGGGCTCGCGGGCCTGCTCGCGGGCGCGCTGTCGATGGGCGCGGGGGAGTACGTGTCGGTGCGGTCGCAGCGCGAGCTGCTCGACGCCTCGACGCCGAGCCCGCAGGCGTCCGCGGCACTGCCCGACCTCGACGTCGACGCGAACGAGCTCGCGCTCGTCTACCGCGCGCGGGGCATGGCGCCCGCCGAGGCCGAGGACCACGCCGCCGACGTGCTCGCGACGTACACGCAGCAGACGGTGATCGCCCCGCCGCCCAGCGCGGACGAGCACGAGACGCACGGCACGGCGATGGGGGCGGCGGTGTCGTCGTTCCTGTTCTTCGCGTCGGGCGCGCTCATCCCGGTGCTGCCCTACCTCTTCGGCCTGACCGGGTTCGTCGCGGTCGGCGTGGCGGCGCTCCTCGTGGGGGTCGCGCTCCTGGCGACCGGCGCGACGGTCGGCCTGCTCTCGGGGACCTCGCCGCTCACGCGGGCGCTGCGGCAGATCGGCATCGGCTTCGGTGCCGCGGCGGCGACCTACCTGCTCGGGCTGGTGTTCGGGGCGACCGTCGGGTGAAATCGGACGCTCCGGTGGTGAGCGTCACCGGCGCATGCCTACCGTGACCCCGGACGGGCCTGCCGGCCCGCCTCTTCGCCGCACCGACGACCTACGGGGCGCACGATGGACGCGACGCACGACGCGCAGGGCAGGCGCGCACCAGCCGCCCGCCGCTGGCTCGTGCGCGCGCTCGTGGCCGGAGGTGGTCTCGGTGCCGGCCTCGCGTTCGCCGTCGCGACCGCGGGCGGCGCGTCCGCTGCGGACGACCCGCTCGGCCTCGGCAAGGTCCTGTCGCCCGTCACCTCGACGGTCCAGAGCGTCGTCGACCCGGTCGTGCAGGACGTCGTCCAGCCCGTCGTGCGCGACGTCGTCGCCCCCGTCGTCCAGCCGGTCGCCCCGGTCGTCGAGAAGGTCGTGACCCCGGCGGCACCCGTGGTCGAGGAGGCCGTGCGGCCCGTCGCGCCGGTGGTCGACCAGGTCGTCGCGCCGGCCGCTCCCGTGGTCGAGCAGGTCGTCGCGCCCGTGGCGCCCGTCGTGCAGCCCGTGACCGACGTCGTCGCTCCCGTGACCACGCCGGTCCTCGACGCGGTCGTGCCGGCCGCGACGCCCGTCGTCGAGGCGGTCGCCCCCGTGGTGAACCCCGTCCTCGGGGCGGTGTCGCCCGCGCTCGACCCGGTGACGCCCGTCCTCGACGCGCTGACCCCGGTGCTCGACGCGCTGGCGCCCGTGACCGACCCGGTCCTCGGCCCGGTGACGGGGCCGTTCACCCCGCTCGACCCGCTCGCACCCGTGCTCCCCGAGGCGCCCGCTCCCGGTCCGGAGGCTCCGGGCCCGGTCGGCCCGGCGGGGCCCGGCGCCGGCACGACCGTGGCCGAGCCCACCGCGCCCACCGTGCCGCTGCCGTCGGGCGGCGAGCTGCCGCCCGTGCCTCCTCCCGGTGCGGACCGGGCGGGCCCGACGGCGCTCGGCACCCCGCCCGCGGGCGCACGCGGCGGGGGTCTCCTCGCCCCGCTCGACGCTCCGCCCGGCACCGCCGTGCCCGCAGGCGGTGCGACACCCCTGGGTGGCGCACCGTCGGACGGCGGGCTCGGTACGACACCCGCGCCGTCCGGCAGCTCCCAGCGCGCCGGGTCCGGCGGCGACCTCGCCGCCCTCGGCCACGGTGCCGACGCCCCCGTGCTCTCGTCCTGGACCGCCGTCGTCGACGACGCGCGGTCGAACCACCCCTCGACGTTCTTCGAGGTCCCCGTCTCTCCTGCCTGACGTGGCTCGCGTCGCGCCCCGAGCGCGGCAGACGCGACCCGGCGCCGTCGTGCGCCAGCCACTTCTGAGCAGGAGAGAGAACGATCATGCACACCTTCGTTCGACGCGCGCTGCGCACAGCGCTCGTCACAGGCGGCCTCGTGGTCGTCGGGGCCGGAGCGGCCCACGCAGCCGAGGGCGACCTCCTCGGCGACCTCGGGCTGGACCTGTCGGTCGAGGCTCCGCTGAGCCAGGTGACCGAGGCCCTTCCCGACGTGTCGGTGGACGTGCCCGTGAACGTCCCCGTCACCGTGTCCGACGTCGCGGTGGGTGCCCTCGGGGACGCCACGGTGACCCCGGCGCCCGCGCCCGCGCCCGCGCCGGCTCCGGCCCCGGCGCCCGACCCGGCGCCGGCTCCGGCGGGCCCGGCGGACGTCGACCTCGACGTGCCCGTGACGATCCCGGTGGACGTCTCGGGCGTCGCCGTCGGCATCCTCGGCGACGCCGCGGTGGCCCCGGCTCCGGCTGCGGCTGCCGAGCCCGCCCCGGCCCCGGCCCCAGCTCCGGCAGGACCGACGGACGTGGACGTCGACGTGCCCGTGACCGTCCCCGTGGACGTGTCCGGCGTCGCGGTGGGCATCCTGGGTGACGCGACCGTCACGCCGGCTCCGGCGGCTCCGGCTGCTCCGGCTGACGGCGCGGACGACGGCACGGCGGGGTCCGGCTCCGGCGTCGACGTCGACGTGCCCGTGACGGTGCCGGTGGACGTGTCCGGTGTCGCGGTCGGCGTCGGCGGCGACGCGACGGTCGGCGGTGGCGCGGCGGGAGAGGTCCCCGGTGACGGGACCGGATCCGGCGACGCCGACGGCACGGGCCTCCTCGACGGCGTCCTGGGTGACGGCGGTCTGGTGGACGACCTGCTCGGCGACGGGCTCCTGGGCGACGACGTGCTCGGTGGGGGCGACGGGCTGCTCGACGGGGTGCTCGGCGAGGACGGTCTGGTGGACGACCTGCTCGGCGGCGCCTCGGGCGACGGGCTGCTCGACGGGGTGCTCGGTGACGACGGCCTGCTGGGCGACGGGCTCCTCGACGGGGGTCTGCTCGGGGAGGACGGCGTCCTCGGGGCGCTGCCCGACCTCGACGTCGACCTGCCGGTGACGGTCCCCGTGACCGTCTGCGGCGTGGGCGTCGGCCTGCTGGGTGACGCCTCGGCGGCGTGCCCGACCGCCGCCGTCGTGCCGACGGACCCGACGGATCCCACGGACCCGACGGACCCGACCGACCCGACGGACCCGACCGACCCGACCGACCCGACCGACCCGACCGACCCGACGGACCCCACCGACCCGGGGTCGACGGGTGGCACGGACGGCACGGTCGTCCGGGTGCTCCACCCGATCGGCGCCGGCGCCGGCGTCACGGCGACGACGGCGGGCGGGACGGCCGTCGCGGCGTCGGGCCCGACGGCCCTGGCGACGACGGGCGCGGGGGGTGACCTGGGGCTGCTCGTGATGGCCGGTCTGCTCACGCTGCTCGGCCTGTCGCTCCAGCGCTTCCGTCGGAAGTCCTGGCTCGCGGACCGGGACGCCTACGCACCGGTCTTCACCGACCGGGGCTGACGCCCGCAGAGACGGGACCGCCCGGGCCGTGCGCCCGGGCGGTCCTCGCGGCGCGGTCGCGCCGGACCTGGCCAGGGAGCACCCGGCGTGACCGTGCCGGGGCGGCGCCGCGCGCACGCGCGGCGCCGCCCGCCCGTTCCGCTAGACGACGAGGCCCAGGAGGAGGACCACGAGGAGCGCGACGACGGACAGGACGCACTCCATGAGCGACCACGTCTTGAACGTCTGCCCGACGGTCATGCCGAAGTACTCCTTGACGAGCCAGAACCCGGCGTCGTTGACGTGCGACAGGAACACCGACCCCGCGCCGATCGAGAGCACGAGCAGCGCGGCGTGCGTGGGCGGCAGGGTCGCGGCGATCGGGGCCATGATGCCCGCGGCGGTGATGGTCGCGACGGTCGCGGAGCCGGTGGCGACGCGGATGAGGACGGCGACGAGCCAGCCCGCGAGCAGCGGCGTGATGTTCGCGTCCGAGATGCCCTTCGCGACGACGTCGCCCACGCCCGAGTCGACGAGCGTCTGCTTGAAGCCGCCGCCGGCGCCGACGATGAGGAGGATGCCCGCGATCGGCGCGAACGACGAGTCGACGAGCTTGCTCACCTGGTCGCGCGTGCGGCCGAGCGCGGAGCCCAGCACGACGAGCGAGGTGAGCGCGGTGATGAGCAGCGCGACGAGCGGGGTGCCGATGAACTCGAAGACGCGGCCCCAGCCGGTGTCGATGGACCCGCTGACCTCGACGAGGGTGCGGGCGAGCATGAGGATCACGGGCAGCAGGACGACGCCGACGGAGACCGCGAAGCTCGGGCGCGGTGCGTCCTCGTCGCGCTCGGAGACGCCGAGCACGGACGTGGGCGGCGGGAGCGGCACCCAGCGCGCGAGGGGCTTGGCGAGCAGCGGGCCGGACACGACCACGGTGGGGATCGCGACGAGCAGGCCGAGGCCGAGCGTCAGGCCGAGGTCGGCGCCGAGCGCGTCGATGGCGAGCAGCGGCCCCGGATGCGGCGGGACCAGACCGTGCAGCGCGGACAGGCCCGCGAGCGCGGGGATCCCGACGAGGATCGGGTTGGTGCGGACGCGCTTGGCCACGAGCATGACCACGGGCACGAGGAGGACGACGCCCACCTCGAAGAACAGCGGGATCCCGATGACGAACGCGATGAGCGCCATGGCCCACGGCAGGCGCTGCGGCGTCGTCCTGCCGAGGATCGTGTCGACGATCTGGTCGGCGCCCCCGGAGTCGATGAGCAGCTTGCCGATGATCGCGCCGAGCGCGATGAGGACGCCGACCCCGGCGACGGTCGAGCCGAGCCCCGCGGAGAAGCTGGTGAACGCGTCGACGAAGTCGATGCCGGCCACGACGGCGAGCACGGCCGAGCCGATCATCAGCGCGAGGAACGGGTGCAGCTTGAGCCACACGATGAGGACGACGATCGTCGCGATGCCGACGACGGCGGCGAGGACGAGCTGGGCCGTCCCTGCGTCGGTCACGGGGGCGTCCTCCGCGGCGCGCGCGACGGCCGCGGCGGCGGACGGAGCGAGCGTCGTGAGGTGCTGCGTGAGCGTGCCGATCATCGCTGCGCCTCCGTCCCGGCCGAGGTCCCGGTCGAGGTGCTGGGGTCGGTCCGCCCGCAGTCGGCCCGCCGGTCGAGCACGAGGTCGGCGATCTCCTCGGGCGTGCGGGTGACGTCGACCGTGAAGCCGGGCTCGTCGTCGCCCAGGGGCTCGAGCGTGGCGAGCTGGGAGGGCAGGAGCGACGTGGGCATGAAGTGGCCGCTGCGGTGCTCCATGCGCTCGGCGAGGAGCTCGGGGCTGCCGTCGAGGTGGACGAAGCAGACGCGGCCGCGCGCGGTGCGCAGCAGGTCGCGGTAGGAGCGCTTGAGCGCGGAGCAGGTCACGACGCCGGAGCGTCCGGCGTCCGCCTCGGCGCTCAGCCAGTCGCGGATCGCCTCGAGCCACGGCCAGCGGTCCTCGTCGGTGAGCGGGGTGCCCGCGCTCATCTTCTCGATGTTGGCCTGCGGGTGGAACCGGTCGGCCTCGGCGTACTCGGTCCCGAGGCGCTGCGCGAGCAGCGTCGCGACCGTCGTCTTGCCCGAGCCTGCGACCCCCATGACGACGAGGTGCTGGGGTGCGTGGTCGGGTGCGGCGCTCTCGGCCTGGACCGTGGTGCTGACGTCCGTGTCCATGTGTCGACTTCCGTGTCGGGCGGGCGTCCGGTGCGGGTGCGTCTCGCGGCGCGGTCCCGTCCCGGGTGGCGACCGTCGTGGTCCCCACTGCCGACCACTGTGCGGCATTGGTAGCACCTTTGGCAAGTGATTGATATCACCAATGGGCGCCAGTAGGCTGCTGACCATGGCGACGACGGTCCTGCACACCACCGTGCTCGACGCCCTCGGACGCCGTATCACCAGCGGCGACGTCCCCGCCGGCTCGCCGCTCACGCTCGAGTCGATCGGGTCCGAGTTCGGCGTCTCGCGCACCGTCGCGCGCGAGGTCATGCGGCTCCTCGAAGGGCTCGGCCTGGTGCGGTCGAAGCGTCGCGTCGGGCTCGTCGTCCTCGGCATCGAGGAGTGGAACGTGCTCGACCCACGCGTCATCCGCTGGCGCCTCGAAGGGCCGGGTCGTGACCCGCAGCTCCGCACGCTCACCGAGCTGCGCCACGCCGTCGAGCCGCTCGCGGCCGCCGGAGCGGCGGTCCACGCGACGGACGACGAGCGCGCCGAGCTCGTCGCGGCGGCGACGCGCATGCGGATGCTCGGCGAGGCGGGCGACCTGGAGGAGTTCCTCGCGCTCGACGTGCGCTTCCACGAGCTCCTGCTCCGCGCGAGCGGCAACGAGATGTTCGGCGCGCTCGCCGGCGTCGTCGCCGCGGTGCTCAGCGGCCGGACGCACCTGGGCCTCATGCCCGCGTCCCCCGTCCCCGAGGCGCTGGACCAGCACGAGGCCGTCGCGCGCGCCGTCGCGGCCGGCGACCCGCGCGCCGCCGAGGCGGCGATGGCGGCGATCGTCGGCGAGGTCCGCGCCGCGCTCGGCGGGGTCGACCGACAGGCCTGACCGGACCCTCACGCGTGCGCCTGTCCGGCTCGTCGTGCCTGCCGGACGACGCCGTACCTGCCAGGCGGGGTCGTGCCCGCCGGGCGGGACCGTGCCCGCTGGGCGACGCCGTGCCGGGAGCCGGCGGGGCTATCTCGCGCCGGCGGAGGCCGGGAGCGCGTGCAGCGCGTCGACGAGCGACGCGAGCTCGGGCGTCTCCGTCGCGTCGTGCAGGGCCGCCTCGAGGGTTGCGTCGTGGGTGGGGCGCGCGGCGCGCAGGAGCGCCTCGCCCGCGGGCGTGAGCTCGGTGTAGATCCCGCGGCGGTCGTCCTGGCACAGGATGCGGGTGAGGAGCCCGCGGTCCTCGAGCCGGTTGACGAGCCGGGTCGTCGCGCTGGGGGAGAGCGCGGCGGCCCGCGCGAGCTGCTGCATGCGCATGTGCCAGCCGTCCTGCCGGGAGAGCGCGTCGAGCACGGTGTACTCGACGACCGAGAGGTCGTGCTCCGACTGCAGGGCACGCTCGAGCGCGGCGTCGATGAGCCCGTGCAGCGCGGCGAGCGTGCGCCAGCCCTGCGCGCGGATCTCGACGGCGTCGTCGGCGATGCCCATGGGGTCCTCCTCGGTGCGTGCGTGCCCTCACAACTATAGCGCTTGTGCAACTAATCGGCGTGTGCAACTATCGATAGCGCGCGTCTGCAACAAGTGCAGACGCCAGGTGAACGCGTGTGCAACGCGATCCCTTCCCGATCGTCCCTCAGGAGCCCTTCCGTGTCCTCGACCACCACGACCATGCCCCGCACGGCCCTGCGCGGCGGCACCTCGATCCCGCAGGTCGGCTTCGGCGTCTTCCAGGTGCCCGACGCCGAGACCACGCGAGCGGTGAGCCTCGCCCTCGAGGCGGGGTACCGCAGCGTCGACACCGCGGCCGTCTACGGCAACGAGGCGGGCGTGGGCCGCGCTCTCGCGGAGTCCGGCCTCGCGCGCGACGACGTCTTCGTCACGAGCAAGCTGTGGATCGACTCCCTCGCCCGCGACGCCGTCCGCCCCGCGCTCGAGAGGTCGCTCGAGCTGCTCGGGCTCGACCGGCTGGACCTCTACCTGATCCACTGGCCGTCGCCCGCCCGCGGCCGGTGCGTCGAGGCGTGGGAGGGTCTCGTCGCGGCCCGCGACGCGGGCCTCGTCCGCGAGATCGGCGTCTCCAACTTCGAGCCCGCGCACCTGCGCGCGGTCGTCGCGGCGACGGGCGAGACGCCCGCCGTCAACCAGGTCGAGCTGCACCCCGCGCTCCAGCAGCGCGCGCTGCGCGACGTCCACGCCGAGCTCGGGATCGTCACCGAGGCGTGGAGCCCGCTGGGCCAGGGCACGGTCCTCGACGACCCGACGGTCGTCCGCGTCGCCGCCGCCCACGACGTCACGCCCGCCCAGGTCGTCCTGCGCTGGCACCTGCAGCAGGGGACGGTCGTCATCCCCAAGTCCGTGACGCCCGCGCGGATCGCGTCGAACCTCGACGTCCTCGGCTTCGCGCTCACCGCCGACGAGGTCGCCGCGATCGACGCCCTCGACGCGGGCGGTCGTATCGGACCGCACCCCGACACCTTCGAGGGCTGACGCGCCGGCGCGCGCCCCGGCCCGCGCCGCGCCTCGCCCGCGAGACCGCACCTTCCCGGAACCAGGAGATCGTCATGCCAGTCGCCCTCTGGGCCCTCGCCATCGGGGGCTTCGGCATCGGGCTCACCGAGTTCGTCATCATGGGCCTGCTGCCCGAGGTGGCCGCCGACTTCGGCGTCACCGAGTCCGTCGCCGGCTACCTCATCTCGGGCTACGCGCTGTCCGTCGCCCTCGGCGCGATCGGCCTCACGGCCGCCCTGACGCGCGTCGACCGCAAGAAGGCCCTCCTCGGCCTCATGGTCCTGTTCATCGCGGGCAACCTGCTGTCCGCCGTCGCGCCGACGTACGAGGTCATGCTCCTCGGCCGCGTCGTCGCGGCGCTGTGCCACGGCGCGTTCTTCGGGATCGGCGCCGTCGTGGCGGCCGACCTCGTCGCGCCGGAGAAGCGGGCCGGGGCCATCTCGATCATGTTCGCCGGGCTGACCATCGCGAACGTGCTCGGCGTCCCGTTCGGCACGTTCCTCGGCCAGGCCGCCGGATGGCGTGCGACGTTCTGGGCCATCACCGCCATCGGCGTCGTCGCGCTCGCCGGGATCGCGCTCCTCGTCCCGTCGCGCGTCGGGTCGCCCGACGGCGTCCCCGCACCCGACGGCAGCACCTCGCCCGGGACGGACCGCGCGTCGGGCAGCGCCGGGCTGCGCGGCGAGCTCGCCGCGTTCCGCAGCGCGCAGGTGTGGTTCTCGATCGCGATCACCGTGCTCGGGTTCGGCGGGATGTTCGGCGCCTTCACCTACATCGCGTTCACGCTCACCGAGGTGGGCGGGTTCACGACGGCGTCGGTCCCGTGGCTGCTCGTGCTGTTCGGCGGCGGTCTGTTCGTGGGCAACCTCGTCGGCGGGCGCGCCGCCGACCGCCGGCTCGGCACGACGCTCGTCGTGCTGTTCGCGGCGCTCACCGTGGTGCTGGGCGTCTTCGCGCTCACCGCGACGAGCCAGGTGATGACCGTCGTGAGCCTCGTCCTCATGGGCGCCTTCGGGTTCGCGACCGTCCCCGGGCTCCAGATGCGCGTCATGTCGTTCGCCCAGGGCGCGCCCACCCTCGCGTCGGGCGCGAACATCGCCGCCTTCAACGTGGGCAACGCGCTGGGCGCGTGGATCGGCGGCCTGACCATCGCCGCCGGGCTCGGATTCACGTCGCCCCTGTGGGCGGGCGCCGCGATGACCGCCGTCGGACTCGTCGTCCTGCTCGTCGCGGTCAGGGCCCGCGGCGGTGAGTGGTCGCGAGCCGTGCGGCCCCCGCACGACGCGGCGCCCGCCCCCGCGCCGGAGGCGCCGGCCGCCGTCTGACACTCGCGGTGCCGAACCCGGGGTCCTTCCTCACGACCGGCGCGTCGTGGGGATGGACCCCGGGTTCGGCGTGTCAGCGGGGGTGGATGCGCACCTCGGCCGCCTTGATGACGAACCACGCGCGCTCGCCCGGGGTCAGGCGCAGCTCGGCGACGGCGCGCGGCGTGAGGTCGGCGGCCAGGTGCGGGGAGTCGTGGCCGACGGCGGCCGGGGCTCCCGCGGCCGGGGCACCCGGGTCCTCGCCGGCCACGCGGCCCCACACGCGCAGGAGCGGTCCGTGCGGCTCGACGCTCGTCACGACGACCCGGTACGCGTTGCGCGGGCTGCCCTCGGGGGTCGCCCGGTGCACCGCGACCGCACGCGGCTCGAACACGGCGACGGCCCCGTCGCCGACGGCGAGCGGATCGCCCGCCGTTCCGCGCACACGGACCTCGGTGCCGTCGACGGCGAGGGTCGCCTCGCGTGCGGCGGCCTCCTCCGGCCCCGCCTCGGTGCGGACCAGAGCCGCGTCCGCCCCGCCGGCTCCCGCCCCACCGGCTCCCGGCCCGCCCTGCTCCGTCCCGAGGCTGCCCACCGTGACGGGCTCCGGCACGGCGACGTGGACGACGCTCCCCGCCAGGAGGTTCACGCCCGCGAGGCGGGCCGCGAACCGGGACCGCGGCCGCGTGAGGACCTGGTCCACCGGCCCGTCCTCGACGACGCGGCCGTCGTCCAGCACGACGACGCGGTCCGCCAGCAGCAGCACGTCGAGCAGGTCGTGGGTCACGAGGAGCGTCGTGCGCGGGTGCTCGCGCTGCGCGTGGTGCAGCACCGACCGCACGTGCTGCGCGACGCCGACGTCGAGCGAGGCGAGCGGCTCGTCGAGCAGCAGCACGCGCGGGCCGGTGACGAGCGCCCGGGCGATCGCGACGCGCTGCGCCTGCCCCCCGGAGAGGTCGGTCGCGCGCCGGGTCGCGAGGTGGGCGGCGCCGACGTGCCCGAGCGCGGCCCGGGCCTCGCGCCGGGCGCGCGAGCGTGGCACGCCCCGCGCCCGGAGGCCGAACGCGACGTTGTCCTCGACCGACAGGTTCGCGAACAGCAGCGGCCGCTGGCTCAGCCACGCGACCCGGCGGCGGCGCGGCGCGGCGCGCGTGACGTCGTCGTCCCCGACGGCGACCCGGGCGCCGGGCGCGTCACCGGGTGGGAGGAGGCCCGCGACGACCTGCACGAGCGTCGACTTGCCCGCGCCGTTCTCGCCGAGCACCGCGACGACCTCGCCCGGGGCGAGCGCGAGGTCGACGTCGAGCCCGCGGTCGGGGACGACGGCGCGCACGGCGAGCGTGGCGGGGGCCCCGCCGGCGCGCGGGGTCGGGTCCGCGGCGGCTGCCGTCACCCGGTCGTCGTCGGCCCCGGGTGAGACGTCCTCCTGGAGGAGCCGATCGCCGTCGGGCAGGGTGCCCGGCCCGCGGGCCACCCGGCCCCCGCGCCGCGGTCGCGCCGTCCGGGCGTCCGGGCCCCCGAGCACGCGCGGGCCGTGGACGGCCGCCGTGATGAGCACGGCCACCACGACGAGCACGAACGACAGCGCGACGGCGGCGTCCGGGTCGGCGCTGCGCTGGAGGTAGATCTCGAGCGGCAGGGTCTGCGTGACGCCCTGGAGCGCGCCCGCGAACGTGATGGTCGCGCCGAACTCGCCGAGCGCCCGCGCGAACGCGAGCACCGCGCCCGACGTCAGCCCCGGCAGGACGCGCGGGAGGGTGACGCGGCGCAGCACCGTCGTCGGGCGGGCGCCGAGCGTCGCGGCGACGTCCTCGAGGCGCGCGTCCTGCGTGCGCAGCGCGCCCTCGAGGCTCAGGACGAGGAACGGGAGGGCGACGAAGGTCTGCGCGATGACGACGGCCGTCGTGGTGAACGCGACCTCGATCCCCAGCACCTCGAGGTGCCGGCCGATCAGCCCGCGGCGACCGAACGTGTGGAGCAGCGCGATGCCGCCGACCACGGGCGGCAGGACGAGCGGGAGCAGGACGAGGGCGCGCGCGACGCGCTGCCCGGGGAACGTCGTGCGCGCGAGGACGAGCGCCATGGGCGTGCCGAGCACGACGCAGCACAGCGTCGCGACGAGCGCGGTGCGCAGGGACAGCCCGAGCGCGTCGACCGCGGCCGGGGACGTCACGAGGGCCCAGAAGCCGCCGGTCCCGTCAGGCCCCGGCGTCGGCTCGACGCGCGCGACCATCGCCACCACGGGGACGACGACGAACAGCGCGCCGAGCAGCGCCGGGACGAGGACCCAGCGGGGGAGCCCGCGCATCAGGACCCGCCGGGTGCCGCGGACGTCACGGCGCGGAGGCGTCCGGCGCGCCGAAGCCCGCGGCGGCGAGCGCGGCCTGCCCGGCGTCGCCGGTCACGAGGTCGATCCACGCCCGCGCGAGCTCGACCTGCTCCGGGCCGGACCGCTCGGCCGCCGCGACGAGCGCGATCGGGTAGACGTTGAGCGCCGCGTCGGTCTCGGGCACGTCGACCACGTCGACGTCGTCGCCCGCGAGGGTCGCGTCCGTGACGTACACGAGGCCTGCGTCGGCCTCGCCCGACGTCACCTTGGCGAGCACGTCCGTGACGCTCGCCTCCTCGCTCACGCGGTGGACGGTGACGCCCGCGGCCCCGGCGACCGTGTCGGTCGCGGCGCCGCACGGGACCTCGGGCGCGCACACCACGACCTTGACGTCCTCGCGCGCGAGGTCGGCGAAGGTCTCGACGCCGGCCGGGTTGCCGGGCGGGGTGACGACCGTCAGCGTGTTCGTCGCGAACGCGACCGGGTCGGACGCGTCGCCCGCGTCGACGACCCGGGCCATGGTGCGCTCGTCCGCGGAGGCGAAGACGTCGGCCGGTGCCCCGGCGAGGATCTGGTCGCCCAGGTCGGACGACCCCGCGAACGACAGCGCCACGGTCACGCCCTCGTGCTCGGCCTCGAAGTCCGCCGCGAGGTCCGTGAACACGTCGCGCAGCGACGCGGCGGCGAGGACCGTGAGCGTGCTCTCCTCGGCCGGCGTGCTCGCGGCGTCCGCGGCACCGTCCGACGACGCGGCGTCGCCCCCGCCGTCCGCGCCCGAGCCGCACGCGGCGAGCGCGGCGAGGAGCGTCGCCGCCCCGAGCGCCGCGAGGGTGCGCCGGGTCCGGCGGTGCGCGAGGGTCGGGCGGGTGGTCGGGCGGGGCCGTGCGGACGCGCTCACGCGGCTCCTCCCGGGGTCTCGACGATGACGGTCGTCGCCTTGACGACCGCGACGGCCAGGCTCCCGGGCTCGAGGCGCAGCTCGCGCACGGCCTCGGTGCTCATGAGCGAGACCACGCGCTGGCCCCCGCAGAGCATCTCGACCTGGGACATCACGGTGTCGCTCACGACGCCCGTCACGATCCCCACGAACCGGTTGCGCGCCGAGCGGGCGACGCCGGACGGGTCGGGCGTCGGGTGCGACTGCGCGACGGCGAAGCGCGCGAGCTCCGCGCCCTCGACGACCTTGCGCCCGGCGTCGTCGACGCTCGCCGCGAGCTCGCCGGCGTCGACCCACCGACGGACGGTGTCGTCGCTCACCCCGAGCAGGCTCGCGGCCTCTCGAATCCGAAAATGCGGCATGACGGCGAGGATAGACCCGCACCTGCGGAGTGTCACCTCGTTTCGACCGTGAAAACTCCAGGGGAGACGTCCGGGCGCCGGCGCACCCGCGCCCGAAGGATGCACGTGGACGTGCAGGATCGCGCGCCCGTGCATCGCTGGACCGGTGGTGTGGCAGGCTCGGCGGGTGAGCGAGACGACGACCCGGGCGGGCGTGCGCGTCGCCGTCGAGGACCCGGCGGCCGAGGACGTGCTGGCGCTGCTGCAGGAGCACCTGGACGAGATGCACGCGACGTCGCCGCCGGAGAGCGTGCACGCGCTGGACGTGGAGCGGCTGCGCGCGCCGGACGTCACCTTCGTCACCGCGCGCTCCGCGGACGGCGGTCTCCTGGGGTGCGGTGCGCTCAAGCAGCACGACGCGACGCTGGGCGAGCTCAAGTCCATGCGCACGACGGCGGCCGCGCGGGGCCGGGGCGTCGCCGCGACGGTCCTCGCGCACCTGCTCGACGTCGCACGCGACCGTGGGCTCGACCGCGTGAGCCTGGAGACGGGCGCGGAGGACTACTTCGCGCCCGCGCGTCGCCTCTACGCGCGCCACGGGTTCGTGCCGTGCGCACCGTTCGCCGACTACACGGACGACCCGAACAGCACGTACATGTCTCGCACCCTCTGAGCCCCACTGCAGCAAGGACGGCACCGGGCGGTCACTGGCGTCGACGTTGCACATGCCCGTCAGCAGGTGGTGGGCGCGTCGTGTCGGGGCGCCCGGACAGCGAGCGGTTACCTCTTCGCCAGCCGTCGGAGCCAGGTGAGAGGGCCGCAGAGGTGTGCGTCATCGGGCATCGTCGAAGGCATCTCTTGCGCAGCGACGGATTCACAGACGAGGGCTTTGGCCAGCGCGCATCGCCACGCAAGCGCATCGTGGCGCTCCTGGGCCTGTTCGCGGCCTTCCGTGGCGAACCAGACCCCGAGCGCCAAGCATGCCACGGCGCCAAGGAGGAAACCGACGGTCTGGAGCCCAGCAAGTCTCAGCTCCGGAAGATCCGACGCCATGGGCCATGACAGTGCGAGAACGATCTGGATGCCGACCAGCGCAATCGACGCCGACGCGACCCACATCGCGATGCTCAGCGCCGGCCGGACGACGGCGTGGGTGGTCGCGTCATCGACCGCCTGGTCAGCCGCGACGGATGCTCGCACCCAGTCCTCGCGTTCTATTCCTTCGTGGACCAGTCGGTGAACCATCTCGTCGTCGCAGGTTCGTCCGAAGAGGACCCGCGGCGTCTTCTTGAAGTTGCGCCGCCTGTCGCGTCTGGTCTCGATCTCGAGCTCGTCGTAGGTGACCACACCGCCCCCTTGCCGTTGGCTGCTGCTGAGCGCACAGCCGGTCGCGAGGAAGCGTAACGAGCGGGTCCGACGCCGCGTGCTGGGCGTCTGGAGAGCGAAGGACCCCGTGTCCTGTGCCGGTCACGGGGTCCTTCTCGTCGGGTCGTGGAAGGCGTGGGAGCGCCTGGGTGTCATGCGTCGAGCTTCAGCCGGGCACCGAGGGCGACCGCCGCCACGACGGCAGCGCCGGCGACGAGCACGAGGTCCTTGAGCACGTACTGGCCCAGGAGGGTCATGCCGTGGCCGAACAGCTCGCCGGCGAACAGGACGATCGGCGACAGGATGCCGGCCATCGCGACGGCGAGAGCGACCAGCCCGGCCCGCAGGAGGCGGCCCGTGAGGAGGGCCAGGCCGATGAAGGTCTCGAGGACCGCGGTGAAGATCACGGCCGCCGTCCCGCCGACGAGGCCGAACGTGAGCGTCTCGACGGTCCGCGCCGCGATCGACTCCGCCGGGCTCGCGCCGGGGAAGAACTTCAGGACGCCGAACCCGAGGAACACGAGGCCGAGGGCGACGCGCAGCGCGGGCACGGACCAGCGCGTGAGGAAGCGCGCGGTGGCGGCGACGGCAGCGTCGACGCGGCCGGCCAGGCGCGCCGGCAGGACGGACGCGCGGCGCCGGGCGGCGGGCGTGGTGGACGACGCGGACGGGCGGACGGCGCGGGGGCGACCGGCGGTCGTCGGGGCGGTGGTGGACATGCTCGAACCTCTTCCGGGTGACGGTCACGGTCGGGGTGACCGCCCCTGGAAGGAGGGGGCGTCGGGGCGTTCCGTGGTCGCCGCGGCGCCCATTTCACCCGGTGGTCCCCGGTGGCCGCTCGGGGCGCCACGGTGATTTCCGGCCGCTGACCTGGTGCTCCGCGGGTGCGGCGCTGCTGACGCGGATCACCGCCCGCGCGGGCGCTCCGAGGGGTCCCAGCCGGGCCGCGGGGCGCGCGCGGCGACCGACGCCTCGCGCGACCGGTACACCACGTACGGGCGGAACAGGTAGGGCACCGGCGCGGAGAACGCGTGCACGAGCCGCGTGAACGGCCACAGGATGAACAGCAGGTTGGCGGCGACGATGTGGAGCTGGAACGCCGCGGGCACGCCCTCCATGAGCGCGGGCTGCGGCTGGAGGTACCACAGCGACCGGAACCAGGGGGAGATCGTCTCTCGGTAGTCGTACCCGTGGCCGCCGGCGAGGAGCTGCGTCTGCACGGTCGCCCACGACCCGAGCAGGATCGACGCCGCGAGGAACACGTACATCGTCTTGTCCATGCGCGTCGTCGCGCGGAAGACGGGACCGGTGGTGCGGCGCCGGTAGACGAGGATGAGCAGCCCGGCGACGAGCGCGACCGCCGCGATCGACCCCATGTACGTGGCGACGAAGTGGTAGGCGACCTCCTGGATGCCCACCGCCTCCGTCCACGACGTGGGGATGACGAGGCCCATGAGGTGCCCGAGGATCACGAAGAGCAGCCCGAAGTGGAAGAGCGGGGAGCCGAGCCGCAGGAGCCGCTTCTCGTAGAGCTCGCTCGACCGCGTGGTCCAGCCGAACTTGTCGTACCGGTACCGCCAGACCGACCCCACGACGAACACCGCGAACGTCACGTACGGGAACACGACCCACAGCAGGATCTCGCCCGTGCTCACCCCGCTCATCGCACCGCTCCTCCGGTTCGGCCGGACCCGCTGCCGTACGGCTCCAGCGCGAACGGCTCCATCCCCACGAGCTCGGCGGGCGGACCCGCCGTCACGAGCTCGACGTACCGCTCCCGCGTGCGCGCGTCGAGCGGCGGCAGGGTGAGGCACACCGCCTCGACCAGCCCGGTCCACGGGCTCGCCATGCTCTCGAGCGCGGTCCGCAGCACCTCGATCCCGTCGCGGTGCGAGGCGAGCAGCCCCGCGGCGATCGTGGCGTCGTCGCCCTCGGTGCGGGCCGAGAACTCGAGCACGGTCGGCAGGTAGTCGGGCAGCTCCGAGCCCGTGACCTCCCAGCCCGCGGCCCGGTACGCCTCGACGAACGCGACGAGGGCCGTCCCGCGCCGCCGGGTGTCGCCCGCGGCGTAGTACGACAGGTACATCGAGCACTTGCGCTTGAGGTCGAACGTCGCGACGTAGCGGGCCTGGAGGTCGCGCAGGCCCTGCGCGTCCGCCGGCGCCGGCAGCGCGTCGCAGAACGCGTCGAGGCGCTCGCGGACCGGCGCGGGCAGCCCCGGCGTCGAGGCCCGGACGGCGACGGCCGCGTCGAGCACGTCCGCGTCGGGGTAGGCGAGCAGCACGGACGCGGCCATGTGCGCCGTGCGGCGCTGGGTGTCCGACGCCGCGACCGGCGACAGGTGGTCGGGTTGCGGCCCGCGAGGTCGTGCCCCGGGACGCAGCGCCGGGGTCGGGAGCAGGGAGCGCGTCCTCATCGGATGCCCCCGTCGGGCTCGACGCCAGGCCCGTTCTCGGGTGCCGGTCCGGCCGCCGGTCGACCGGGCGCCGACGGGCCGGGGATCGTGTCGTGGCGCGCGTCCTGCCGACCCCCGGGCAGCGAACCGGGGCCCCCGGGCGTGACGCCGCCGGTCCCGGTGCCCGCGCCGGTCCCGCCGGTCGTCGCGTCCTCGCCCGGCGGGAAGAGCCCGGGCGGGCGGCCGTTGCCGTCCCAGTTGAGGAGGTTCACGCGGCCCGGTGTCGAGGGCCCGTACGGCGAGTCCGCCGTCTGGCGCGCCTGGAGGACGTGGAAGTTCTCGACCGCGACGGGCACCGGGCTCCCCGACGTCTCGCCGAACGGGCCGCCGCCGGTGAGGCCCATGCCGCCCATGCCGGGGCCGCCGTCGTAGTCGAGGGAACAGGAGAGCTCGTCGAGCTCGCGGGCGATCTCGGTGTGGGCGGTGGGGATGACGTACCGGTCTTCGTACTTCGCGATCGCGAGGAGGCGGTACATCTCCTGGACCTGTTGTCCGGTCATGCCGACGGCGGCCGCGGTGTGTTCGTCGGGTTCGTGGCCGAGGTTGAGGTCGCGCATGTAGGAGCGCATGGCGGCCAGGCGGCGCAGGACCTTCTCGACGGGGGCGGTGTCTCCGGCGGTGAAGAGTCCGGCGAGGTATTCCAGGGGGATGCGCAGCTTCGAGATGGCGGCGAACAGGGTGCGTCCGTCTTCGCCGTCGTTGCCCGACGCTGCGACGACGTCGACGACGGGGGACAGGGGTGGGATGTACCAGACCATGGGCAGGGTGCGGTACTCGGGGTGCAGGGGGAGGGCGACCTCGTACTTCGTGATGAGGTCCCAGATGGGGGAGCGTTGGGCGGCGGTGATCCAGTCCTCGGGGATGCCCTCTTGTCGTGCGGCGGCGATGACCTGGGGGTCGTTCGGGTCGAGGAAGACGGCGCGTTGGGCGGCGAGGAGGTCGTGCTCGTCCTGGACGGCGGCGGCGTGGGTGACCTTGTCGGCGTCGTACAGGACGAGGCCGAGGTAGCGCAGGCGTCCCACGCACGTCTCGGAGCACACGGTGGGCAGGCCGACCTCGATGCGGGGGTAGCACAGGGTGCATTTCTCGGCTTTGCCGGTCTTGTGGTTGAAGTAGACCTTCTTGTAGGGGCAGCCGGTGACGCACATGCGCCACCCGCGGCACTGGTCCTGGTCCACGAGGACGATGCCGTCCTCGGCCCGCTTGTACATGGCCCCCGACGGGCAGGACGCGACGCAGGCGGGGTTGAGGCAGTGCTCGCAGATGCGGGGCAGGTAGAACATGAACGTCTTGTCGAACTCGGTCGCGACGTGCTCAGACATGTGCTGCAGGACCGGGTCCTGGTCCATGGTGGTGGTGGAGCCGGCGAGGTCGTCGTCCCAGTTCGCCGACCAGGAGATGGTCATGTCCTTGCCCGTCAGCAGCGACGTGGGGCGTGCGACGGGGGTGTGGGGGCCCTGGGGGGCCGACAGGAGCATGTCGTACTCATACGTCCACGGTTCGTAGTAGTCGTGGATGGAGGGCAGGACGGGGTTGGAGAAGATCGTGGCGAGCTTCTTCAACCGGCCCCCGGCGCGCAGCTTCAGCTTGCCCTTCGTGGTCCGGACCCAGCCGCCCTGCCAGCGTTCCTGGTCCTGGTAGGTGCGCGGGTACCCCAGGCCGGGACGGGTCTCGACGTTGTTGAACCACACGTACTCGACCCCGGTGCGGTTGGTCCAGGCCTGCTTGCACGTGACCGAGCACGTGTGACACCCGATGCACTTGTCCAGGTTCATCACCATCGACATCTGCGCCATCACCCGCACGACGCCACCCCCTCCCGCGCCGACGACACCCTGCCCGCGGCCGGGCCCCGCGCCGTTCCGCTCCGGGTCACGAGTGTCACGCGTGTCACGAGTACCGCACCTCCTGGCTGCGTCGGCGGATGACGGTCATCTCGTCGCGCTGGTTCCCCGTGGGCCCGAGGTAGTTGAACGCGTAGGAGAGCTGGGCGTACCCGCCCGCGAGGTGCGTCGGCTTGAGGAGGATGCGCGTGAGCGAGTTGTGGATGCCGCCGCGCAGCCCGGACGTCTCGGCGAGCGGGACGTCGATCGTGCGGTCGGTCGCGTGGTGCATGTACACCGTGCCCTCAGGCATCCGGTGGCTGACCACCGCCCTCGCCACGACCACGCCGTTGCGGTTGTACGCCTCGATCCACTCGTTGTCCGCGACCCCGATCTTGGCGGCGTCGGCGGGCGACATCCAGACATTCGGGCCACCGCGGGACAGGGACAGCATGAAGAGGTTGTCCTGGTACTCCGAGTGGATCGACCACTTGTTGTGCGGCGTCAGGTACCGCACCGCGACCTCGGCGTGACCGCCGGAGGCAGGGTAGCCCGACGGCGACGTGTCGCCCACGACCGGCGAGTCGCCGAACAGGCGGTGCATGTCGAGCGGCGGCCGGAAGATCGGCATGTGCTCGCCGAGCTCGATCATCCAGTCGTGGTCGAGGTAGAGGTGCTGGCGACCCGTGAGCGTGTGCCACGGCTTGAGCCGCTCCACGTTGACGACGAACGCCGAGTACCGGCGGCCCCCGTGCTCCGACCCGGACCACTCGGGAGAGGTGATGACCGGCGTCGGGCGCGACTGCACGTCCGGGAACGTCACGCGCTTGCCCTGCTCGTCCAGGGCGAGGTCCGCGAGCCGGGTACCCGTGCGCTGCTCCACGTGCTCGAACCCCTGCACCGCGAGCCGGCCGTTCGTCGTCCCCGACAGCGCGAGGATCATCTCGCACGCGTGCGTGTCGCGGTCCAGGCGCGGGCGCCCGGCCGCAGGACCGTCCTGGACGAGGCCGTTGCGACGTCCGAGGTCGGCGACCTCGGGCGCGGGCGAGAAGTGCACGCCCTTGGTCACCATGCCCGCCTTCTCCGTGAGCGGGCCGAGCGACGCCATGCGCGCGGCGAACGCCGGGTAGTCCCGCTCGACGACCACGAGCTTCGGCATCGTCACGCCCGGCACGAGCTCGCGCTCCGTCACGGGCAGGCCCGAGTCGGTGAGCGCGCCGTGCGGGACCGCCATCTCGTCAGGGGTGTCGTGCGCGAGCGGCGCCGCGACGAGGTCCTCCCGGACCCCGAGGTGCGTCACCGCGAGCTCGGACACCTTCCCCGCCAGCGTGTGGAAGATGTCGAAGTCGGTCCGCGTCTGCCACGGCGGGCTGATCGCCGGGTTGAACGAGTGCACGAACGGGTGCATGTCCGTCGAGGACAGGTCGTGCTTCTCGTACCAGGTGGCCGCCGGCAGCACGACGTCGGAGAACAGCGTCGTCGACGTCATGCGGAAGTCGAGCGTGACGAGCAGGTCGAGCTTGCCCTGCGGCGCCTCGTCCCGCCAGGTCATCGACCGCGGGCGGCGCTCGGGGCTCGACTCGGCCGCGTTGACCGCGGCGTCCGTGCCGAGCAGGTGCTTGAGGAAGTACTCGTTGCCCTTGCCCGACGACCCGAGGATGTTCGCGCGCCACACCGTCACGACGCGGGGGAAGTTCGCGGGGTCGTCCGGGTCCTCGCACGCGAACCGCAGGTTCCCTGCCTTGAGCTCGTCGACCACGTGCTGCGCGGGTTCCTTGCCCGCCGCGCGGGCCTCGTCCACCAGGTCGAGCGGGTTGCGGTCGAACGTCGGGTAGCTCGGCATCCAGCCGCGCTGCGCCGACTCGACGAGCGTGTCCGCCGTCGTGCGCCCGGAGAACTGTCCCTGCGCGAGCGGCGACGCGAGCGCGTCCGCGGGCAGGCCGTCGTAGCGCCACTGGTCCGTCGCGAGGTACCAGAACGCGGTGCCGATCATCTGCCGCGGCGGGCGCGACCAGTCCAGGCCGCCCGCGTACTGCGCCCAGCCCGTGACCGGCCGGCACTTCTCCTGCCCCACGTAGTGCGCCCACCCGCCGCCGTTCACGCCCTGGCAGCCGGTGAGCGTCGTGAGCGCGAGCATCGCGCGGTAGATCGTGTCGGAGTGGAACCAGTGGTTGGTGCCCGCACCCATGATGATCATCGAGCGACCGCCCGAGTCCAGCGCGTTCTGCGCGAACTCCCGCCCGATGCGCTCGGCCGCCGCGGCCGGGACCCCGGTGAACCGCTCCTGCCACGCGGGCGTCGCGGGCGTCGCGTCGTCGTCGTAGCCCGCGGGCCACTCGCCGGGCAGCCCCAGCTCCGGGCGGTTCACGCCGTACTGCGCGAGCAGCAGGTCCAGCACCGTCGTGACGAGCCGCCCGCCGACGCGGCGGGCCGGGACCCCGCGCACGACGACGCCCGCGCCGCCCAGGTGCGCGGCGGCCTCGTCGCCCGGCGTCGGGTCGAGGTCGAACCGCGGCAGCGCGACGGCGACCGTCTCGTAGGTGAGCTCCGCCGAGGGAGAGCCCTGGTACCCCGAGGTAGAGCCCTGGTCGGCCGAGGTAGAGCCCTGGTCGGGCGAGGTAGAGCCCTGGTCGGCCGACGGCGGTCGCCCGGGGACGGTGTCGCGAGTGGGGGCGGCCTGCGGGGCACCCCAGAAGACGCCGTGCGGGTCGGCGACCGAGAGCAGCGGGTCGATGTCGCCGAGGTCGAGGTTCCAGCGGCCCGCGTCGGCCTCGCCGTAGCGGTGGCCGAGGCTCCCGTTCGGGACGCGCGGCGTGCCGTCGGCGTCGAGCACGACGGTCTTGAAGCGCGCGTTCGAGGAGGCGGCGTCGTCGTCGCCGGGGCGCCCGACGCCGTCGGGCAGGTCCGCCGCGGTGAGGAACTTCCCCGGGACGTAGGTGGCGCGGCCGGGCCCCGGCGCGTCGCCGTGCTCGTCGAGGACGACGAGGTGCGGGAGGTCGGTGAAGCGCGCCGCGTACTCGGCGAACTGCGGGGTGCGGCGCTGCGCGTAGTGCTCGGTGAGGATGACGTGGCCCATGGCCTGGGCGAGGGCGCCGTCGGTGCCGGGATGGGGTGCGAGCCACTCGTCGGCGAACTTGGTGTTGTCGGCGTAGTCGGGGGAGACGACGACGACCTTCTGCCCGCGGTAGCGGGCCTCGGTCATGAAGTGCGCGTCGGGGGTGCGCGTGACCGGGACGTTGGAGCCCCACATGATGCAGTAGGTGGAGTTCCACCAGTCGGCGGACTCGGGGACGTCGGTCTGGTCGCCGAAGACCTGGGGGGAGGCGACCGGGAGGTCGGCGTACCAGTCGTAGAACGAGAGCATGGTGCCGCCGAGCATCTGGACGAACCGGGCCCCGACGCCGTGGGACACCATGGACATGGCGGGGATGGGGGAGAACCCGGCGATGCGGTCGGGTCCGTAGGTCTTGATGGTGTGGACGTGGGCG
Source organism: Cellulosimicrobium cellulans (assembly GCF_024124905.1). Classification (GTDB taxonomy): domain Bacteria; phylum Actinomycetota; class Actinomycetes; order Actinomycetales; family Cellulomonadaceae; genus Cellulosimicrobium; species Cellulosimicrobium cellulans_G. The sequence goes on along the minus strand of NZ_JAMXST010000005.1, from coordinate 293,918 downwards.
GCGGCGACGATCTCGGCGGCCTCGTCCCAGGTGGCGCGCACGAGCCCGCCCTTGCCGCGCGCGGACTTGTAGCGCCGTGCGGTCTGGGGGTCGGTGGTGAGGCGTTCCCAGGCCAGGACGGGGTCGCCGGTGGCGGCGCGGGCGGCGCGGTAGGCGTCCAGGAGGGTGCCGCGGACGTAGGGGTAGCGCACGCGGGTGGGGGAGTAGGTGTACCAGGAGAACGCGGCGCCGCGGGGGCAGCCGCGGGGTTCGTACTCGGGGGAGTCGGGGCCGACGGAGGGGTAGTCGGTCTGCTGGGTCTCCCAGGTGATGATGCCGTCCTTGACGTAGACCTTCCAGGAGCAGGACCCGGTGCAGTTCACGCCGTGGGTGGAGCGCACGACCTTGTCGTGGGACCAGCGGTCGCGGTAGAACACGTCGCCCTGGCGCCCGCCGGTCAGGAACACCTGCCGCAGGTCGTCGGACACCTGCCCGCGCCGCAGGTGCTTGCCGAGCCGCAGCAGCGCGTCCTCGACGGGACCGTCCGACGTCGTCGTCATGCCGCTCGCCCGCCGCCGGACGTCGAGGGCCGGGCACGGAGCGGTCGCGAGGGCCCACGCACCGGCAGCGCTGACGGCACGGACACGTACGACATGCGGGCCTCCTGGGCGAGCAGGGACGGCGGGTCGGTCCACAGCCACTATGCCCAGAACGGGCGGATCGCGCGCGCCGAGCGCGACGCGCCCGACACCCCGCCCTACCCGGCCACGCGGGTCGCTACCGTGGCGCCATGAGCCAAGCCACCGGACCGGCCGCGGACGCGACCGTCGCCGTCGTCACCGTGTCCGACCGCTGCTCGCGCGGCGAGGCGGAGGACCGCTCGGGCCCGCTCCTCGCGGGGCTCCTGGAGGCGGCGGGCTGGCCGGTCGTCACGGACCTCGTGCCCGACGGCGTCGCCTCCGTCCGCGATGCCGTCGACCGGGCCGTGGCCGGGGGAGCGCGCGTCGTGCTCACGACCGGCGGGACCGGCGTCGGGCCGCGCGACCTCACGCCCGAGGGGACGCGCGAGGTCCTGGCGCAGGAGCTCCCCGGCGTCGCGGAGGAGCTGCGCCGGCGCGGCGCCGCGCACGTGCCGGCCGCCGTGCTGTCGCGCGGGCTCGCGGGGATCGCGTCGGGCCCGGAAGGCCGGGTGCTCGTCGTGAACCTGCCCGGCTCGACGGGCGGCGTGCGCGACGGCTGGGCGGTCCTGGAGCCGCTCCTCCCGCACGTCCTCACCCAGCTCGACGGCGGCGACCACTGACACCAGGCGATCCGTGCCTGCTCGGCGCGGGGCCGGGTCAGCCGCCTGCGAACGGGGGCAGGACGTCGACCGTCTCGTCCGTACCGATCGGGGTGGCGTCGGTGGACGCGCGGATGCCGCCGACGAGGAGCGAGCAGCGGGGGAGCACGTCCGCCAGGGCGGGGTGGCGGGCGACGAGCGCGGCGTGCAGCTCGCCGGCCGTCGTCGCGTCGACGCTCTCCGTCTCGGTGCCGGCGGCGTCGCGCGCCCCGGCGAAGTAGCGGACGGTCACCATCGGTCAGTCCTGCGTCTCGGCCGCCGCCGTGCTGGGCAGCTCGGGCTCCGGCGTCCACGCGAGCGCGAGCTCGGCGGCGCGGTCCAGGACGTCCTGCACGGTACGGCCCGAGCCGTCGTGCGCGGCCAGCCCGGCGACGTAGCCCGCGACGAACGTCGTGAGGGGCGCGGCCGGACGCTCGATGCCGTGCGCGGCGTCGCGCGCGAGGTCGAGGATCGCGCCGATGTCCACCACCTGGGGGTCGAGGTCGAGGTCGCCCGCCAGCGCGTCGACCCAGCGCTCCAAGTTCGTCATCGTGGCCTCCTGCTGTCGTCCGGGGTGTCGTCGGGCGCCGGTTCCGCACCCGCGCCCAGGCGGCGGTCCTGCTCGCGGGCATCCTCCCACGTGTCGACGTCGTCGGTGGCGCCGTCCTCGTCGGGGACGGCGAGCGCGGGCAGTCCCGCGAGCAGGCGGCGCACCGAGGCTCCGTGCAGCGCGGGCAGGGCGTCGAGCGCGCCCTGGAGCGCGGCCCGCTCGTAGAGCCCCACGAGCCACTGGTCGCGCCCGCCGCGCACCGCGTGCACGGCGACCTCGCCCGTCCGCCGGCGCGCCGCAGCGAGCAGCGCGGGCACCGCCTCCGCGGCCCGGGGGACGTCGCACGCGAGCACGAGCACCCAGGCCGCGCCGCCGTCGTCAGGCCCGGGCAGGGCCGCCAGCCCGGCCGCGATGCCCGCGACGGGCCCCCCGAAGGGCGGGTCCTCGCGCGTCAGGGCGTAGCGGGCGGGGTCGGCGAGCTCGTCCGGCCCGACGACGACGGTCCGCACCGCGCCGGCGGTCGCCGCGAGCGCGTGCTCCAGCAGGGGACGGCCCCCGACGACGACGCCCGGCTTGGGCGTCCCGAGCCGCGCCGCACGACCCCCGGCCAGCACGACGGCGTCGAAGACGAACGCCGGGCGGGGTTCCGTCACGGCTCGCGGTGCCAGTCGCCGGACTTGCCCCCGGTCTTGGCGACGAGGCGCACGTCCGTGAGCTCGACGGACTTGTCGAGCCCCTTGACCATGTCGACGACCGCGAGGCCCGCGACGGCCACGGCGGTGAGCGCCTCCATCTCGACGCCCGTGCGGTCGGCGGTGCGCACGGTCGCGGTGACGTCGACGCCGTGGTCGCCCACGACGAGGTCGACGACGGCGCCGTGCACCCCGATGACGTGCGCGAGCGGCAGCAGCTCCGCCGTGCGCTTGGCGCCCGCGATGCCCGCGATGCGCGCGACGGCGAGCACGTCGCCCTTGGGGACGGTGCCGTCGCGCAGCGCCGCGACGATCTCCGGCGAGCACCGCACGACGCCGGTCGCCGTCGCGGAACGGACGGTGGGCTGCTTGGCGGTGACGTCGACCATGCGGGCGTGGCCGCGCTCGTCCAGGTGCGTGAAGTCGTGCGTGGGGCTCATGGCGCCACTCTCGCACGCGCGTGCGGAGAGGGTTCCCGACGGTCAGTCCAGGAGCAGGACCCGGACGGCGTCGCCGGGCTCGACCGACGTGACGTCCGCGTCGACGACGGCGAGCGCGTCGGCGTGCGCGAGCGCGCTCACGCGGTGCGAGCCGGACCCCCGCGCCTCCGCGGGGTCCGCGCCGCGGTCGCGGTGCCGGCCGGCCGGGACGACGCGGGCGCCGTCGGGCGCGGTGTGCCGCACGAGCACGAGCTGCTCGCGGCCTGCCGGCGAGGACCAGCCCTCGGCGGCGACGCGGCCGACGAGCGCACGCCCCTGCCCGGGGACGCCCCGCAGGCGGTCCAGGACGGGGCGCACGAACAGCTCGAACGACACGAACGCGCTCACGGGGTTGCCGGGCAGCGCGAGCCACGGGACGCCGCGCCACCGCGCGAGGCCCTGCGGCTTGCCGGGCTGCATCCCGACGGCGACGAGCCGCGCGTCGGCGACGGCGCCCTCCCACGCCGTCCCGGCACGCGTCGCGGGGTCGAGGATCTCGCGCACGACGTCGAACGCGCCCGCGCTCACCCCGCCCGTGCTGACGAGGAGGTCGGGCGGGGCGCCGTCGAACGCACCCAGCAGGTCGTCGAGGGCCGCGACGAGCGCGGCGGCCGTGTCGCCGACCGCGCCCCGCCGCACGACGTGCGCCCCGGCCGTGCGCGCCGACGCGGCGAGCAGGACGGAGTTGGAGTCGGGGATCCGACCCGGCCCCGGCGCGGTCCCCGGCGCGACGAGCTCGCTGCCCGTGGAGAGCACCGCGACGCGGGGCGCGCGGTGCACCGGCACGGTCGCGTGCCCCGCCGACGCCGCGACCGAGACGTGCCGAGCCGTCAGCACGGCTCCCGCCTCCACGACCACGTCACCGCGGCGCACGTCCTCGCCCCGCGCCCGCACGTTGCTGCGCGACGCGTCGTGGACCTCGACGGTCGCGGGGCCGCTCCCGGCCGCCCCCGGCGTGAACCGCCCGGTCGACGTGCGCTCGACCGGGACCACGAGGTCGGCGCCGCGCGGCACCGGCGCCCCGGTCATGACCCGGACCGCCTCGCCGACCCCGAGGAGGGCGTCGAGCCCCGGTGCCCCCGCCGCGACGTCGCCGACCACGCGCAGCGCGACCGGCGACGCCGTCGTGGCCCCGGCCACGTCCTCCGACCGCACCGCGTACCCGTCCATCGCGGACGCGTCGAACGCGGGCGCGTCGAGCGTCGAGACGACGTCCGCCGCGAGGACCGCCCCGACCGCGTCCTCGAGCGGGACGTCCGTCGACGGCGTCGGGCGGACGAGCGCGAGCGCGTCGTCGGCGTGCTGGGCGATCGTCCGGCGCGGCTCGCGGGTCATGCCCGCACCGTAGCGGAGCCCGGGTGCCGACTCCGGACGAGTGGGCTAGGTTGGAGGCGGAGTCATGAAGCGGCCCGCAGCCCCCCGAACTTTGGGAGGACACCATGGCCTCGATCTCCGCGACCACCACCCCCAGCCCCGAGCAGACCGCTCCCGTGCGCCCCGCAACCCTCGCCGAGGTGCTCGCCGTGGGCACGCACCTGCTCGTGGGGCAGTACCGCGTCGAGCTCGGCACCGGGACCTGGTGGTGGTCGGACGAGGTGTACACGATGCACGGCTGGACGCCGGGGGACGTCGAGCCGAGCCTGGACGCGCTGCGCTCGCGCAAGCACCCCGACGACCGGGCCCGCGTCGTCCGCGCCGCGACGGACGCGATCCGCTCCGGCCGCCCCTTCTCGTGCGCGCACCGCATCGTCGACGGGCACGGCAAGGCCCGCTCGGTCGTCGTGACGGGCCAGGGCCGCCGGGACGCTCGCGGCCGCGTCGTCGAGATCGCGGGCTACGTCGTCGACGTCAGCCCGACCCACAAGGAGGCGCTGGAGCGCGAGTCGCAGCGCGCCGTGACGCGCGCGTTCGTCAGCCAGGCCGCCGTCGAGCAGGTCAAGGGCGTGCTCATGGCCGTGCACGGCGTCGACGACGTCGCGGCCGGCCAGCTCCTCGCCGAGGCGGCGGGCGAGGCGGGCGTCCCGGTCCAGGAGACGGCGACGCAGGTCATGCGCGCGCTGAGCAAGGCCGGCGGGGTGGGCCCGACGGCCGAGGCGACGGTCGCGGGGGCGCTCGCCGCCGTGCGCCCGGTCGCCCGGCCCCGCGCGCACGACGCCCAGCTCGCCCGCCGCCGCGAGCCCGCGCGCTCGTGAGCCGGAGCAGAGGACCCCGACGGAACGGAGGGACGACATGACGGACGAGACGGCCTTCCCGGCCCAGCAGCAGGAGCCGCCCGGCCTCACGAGGCCCATGGACCCGGCGCCCGACCACGGCGAGGAGTCGTACCGGGGGAGCGGGCGGCTCGAGGGTCTGCGCGCGCTCGTGACGGGCGGCGACTCGGGCATCGGCCGCGCCGTCGCGATCGCCTACGCGCGCGAGGGCGCGGACGTCGCGATCGGCTACCTGCCCGAGGAGCAGGAGGACGCCGAGGAGACGGCGCGCTGGGTCCGCGAGGCGGGCCGCACGTGCGCCCTCCTGCCCGGCGACCTGACCGACGAGGCGACCGCCCGCGACCTGCCCGGGCGCGCCGTCGCGGAGCTCGGCGGGCTCGACGTCCTCGTCAACAACGCCGGGTTCCAGATGGCGCGGCGCGAGTCCATCGAGGACGTCACGACCGCGGAGATCGACCGCGTCCTCAAGACGAACCTCTACGCGCTGCTCTGGGTCACCCAGTCGGCGCTCGAGCACCTGGAGGAGGGGTCGGCGATCGTCAACAACTCGTCGATCCAGGCGTTCCAACCCTCGACGTCGCTGCTCGACTACGCGTCGACCAAGGCCGCGATCAACAACCTCACGGTGAACCTCGCGGCGGAGCTCGGGCCGCGGGGCATCCGGGTCAACGCCGTCGCTCCCGGACCCATCTGGACCCCGCTCCAACCGGCCACCCAGCCGGAGGAGAAGATCGAGACGTTCGGCCAGGACACGCCGCTCGGGCGGGCCGGGCAGCCCGCGGAGGTCGCGCCGGCGTTCGTCTTCCTCGCCTCCCCGACGGACGCGAGCTACGTCTCCGGCACCGTCCTCGGGGTGACGGGAGGCAAGCCCGTGTTCTAGGGCCTGGAAGAGACCTCCCCGTGCGGGCCGCGGACGGATCGGCCGAGGGCCGCGACCCGCCCGGGAGGGTCGGAGGGCAGGCGTCCGCGCCTGCCCGGGGGCGGGTCCGCCGCGAGAGCGGCGGTGCCCCAGGGACACCAGCCGCCACGCCCTGTGCGGGCGAGACGGCCACCGCCCCCGACCCGTCCGGGCGCCCAGCCCGGGCGGGGCCTCCGGCACGACCGGTGAGGCGGGCCGCGCACGACGTCGCGGCCCGCCTCCCTGGGTACCGGTCGCTGTGAGGGCGGCCTACGCTGGGCCCGGGGAACCCGTGAGGAGGCCGAGATGACGAGCATCGAGCAGAGCGTCGAGCAGGGCACGGTCGGCATGCCGGCGGGTCCGGGAGCCACCGTCCCCGCCCCGCAGACGGGGGGCGTCGCCGGGTTGCCCGAGATCGTGGGCGGCGTCGAGGACCAGAGCGTCGCCGGGCTCGTCGCGGACGCCGCGCGGGCGCTGGCCGACGAGCCGACCCTCCAGCAGACGCTCGACCGCGTCGTCGAGCTCGCGGTCTCCATGGTCGAGGGGTGCGAGTCCGCGGGCATCTCGCTCGTCACGCGCGGGCGGATCGAGAGCCCCGCGGTGTCCGACCCGCTCGTCGCGCGCGGCGACGCGCTCCAGTACGAGCTCCACGAGGGGCCGTGCCTGGACGCCGTCCACGACCACGCGCTGGTCGAGTCGGGCGACATCGAGTCCGACGCGCGCTGGCCGCTCTGGGCGCCCGCCGTCGCGCGCGAGCTCGGGGTCCGGTCGATGCTGTGCGTGCAGCTCTACACGTCGGAGAACGCGCACGGCGCGCTCAACATGTACTCGACGTCGCCCGACGCCTTCGGGCCCGACGACTACCACCTCGCGTCGACGTTCGCTGCCGTCGCTGCTGCCGCGATCTCCGCCGCGCGCACCGAGGAGCAGCTCCAGTCCGCCGTCCAGACGCGCACCCTCATCGGGCAGGCGCAGGGCATCATCATGGAGCGCTACTCGCTCACGGCCGGGCGCGCGTTCGCGGTGATGAGCCGCGTGTCCCAGGACGCGAACATCAAGCTCGTCGACATCGCGCGCCACATCGTCGACACGCGGCGCATCCCGGGGGTCGGGGCCGACTGAGGCGAGGCCGTCCCCGGCGGGCCCCGTGCCGCGGGCCGGTCCGGACGGTCCGTCGGTCAGTCGAGCGCGCCCGTGGGCGTGCCGTCGTCCGCACCTCCGAGGAGCCGGTCGATGCGACGTCGGGCAGTCTCGTCGAGCGCGCCTCCGCCCGCGCCCGCCACGCTCCCGTCGACGACGGCCGCGACCAGCCGGCGCGCGAGCTCGCGCACGGGCACGTTCGCGTCGTTCGAGCGTCGTCGCAGCAGCTCGAACGCGTCGTCCGGTCCGATCGCGAACGCCGTCATGAGGACGCCCTTGGCCTGCTCGATCACCGAGCGTGACGCGTCCGCCGCGCGGATCGACGCCGTCGCCTCGCGCCGGGCCGCCTCCTCGTGCGCGGTCGTCAGGTCGACGAAGTACCCCACGACGGCCGCCCACGGGGCCCCGCCGTCGAGGCGGCGGCCCTGCGCGGCCACGGCGAGCGTGCGAGTCCGGCCCGTCGCGTCCACGATGCGGTGCATGGACCCGAACGGCTCCCCGGTGCGCGCCGCGTGCGCGAGCTCGCTCGCGACGCGCTCCCGGTCCTCGGGGTGCTTGTGGGACAGGACGAGCGCCGTCGTCGGGACGACCTCGCCGGGCGCGAAGCCGTGCATCTCGTACACCTCGTCCGACCACCACCACGTGTCCGTGGCGACGTCGACGCGGAAGCGCCCGACCGGCTGGGGGTCACCCGGGCCGAGGGCGGCGAGGAGGTCGGCGAGAGCCGGAGGGACGACGTCGTCGGGTTCCGCGACGTCGGAGGGCAGGACAGCGTCCATCGATGGGGGTCCCCGGAGATCGATCAGGACGGAGCCGATTCCTGACCCCAGCAGAAGGAAGATTAGCCCAGGGGCGGCGCGAGGGAGGACTCATGACCACGCAGGTCAGCGACGGGCGTGACGAGTCGGCCGACGAACGGTCCGACCGCAACTGGGCCGAGCTGCTCCAGGAGCTGCGCGTCATGCAGATGGGCGTGCAGATCCTCACGGGGTTCCTGCTCACGCTGCCGTTCCAGCAGCGCTTCGGCGACCTCGACTCGTTCCAGACCGGTGTCTACCTCACCCTCGTGGCGCTCGCCGTGCTGTCCACCGGCCTGTTCGTCACGCCCGTGAGCCTGCACCGCGCGCTGTTCCGCAAGCACCGCAAGACGGCGCTCGTCACCCTGAGCGACCGCATCGCCCGGGTCGGCGTGCTCGTCCTCGCGTTCGTCGTCACGGGGACGGTCCTGCTCGTGGTCGACGTCGTCGTGAACCGCACCGCGGCGCTGTGGTCGAGCGGCTGCGCGCTCGTCCTGCTCGTCGGCCTCTGGTTCGTCCTCCCGCGCCTCGTCGCCCACGGCTCCGCGACTGGTCCTGCACAGGTCCATGGAGCGCACCCCTGACGACGCGGTCTGAATTAGTGCCCGACTCCACCCGGAACGCAGGGGGTGGCCGCAAACGGTCCAGATGGTGAGAACCCTTATGCGCCCGATGGTCGATCTGCGACGGTTGGCCCCGTTCGCCCTCAGCAGGGGGGCCGAAAGCAGGGAGACGCGATGAAGCGAACGATCATTGGCCTGGTCACCACAGGTCTGCTGGCACTCGGTGGCAGCGTCGGCCTGGCGGTACCGGCGACGGCAGCCACGGCCGATTGCCCGTTGGGGTATTCGTGCCAGTGGCGAGACACCGGCTACCGGACGGGCTCGGTCGAGGCCGGTCACTTCTCCTTCTTCGAGTGCCAGTACGACTTCTCTTGGCGTACGTACGCGGGCGTCGGCGGTAACGGTGGCTACTCAGTGAGCTCGGTCTCCAACAAGGGCAGGTACGAGTACGCCTTCTACTACATCAACCCGGGTTATCAGGGCCCTTCCTTCGGCCTCAAGCCCGGGTCGGGCGACGGCAACTTGGGCGACAGCGGAGGGAATGCTCCCGCTGGGTTCAACGACGAACTGCTCTCGGGGGCGTTCGGCTCGGTCGAGTACGGGTGCAAGTAGTCGTAGTGGGTGGTCGTGGGGCTGTCGAACATGACGACATCGACAGCCCCGCCCCACCACGTCCCCGGGTCACGGGTGCCGAAGTCTGAAGGGGTTGAGAGCTGCGATGCGAGTTCGAGCGTTGTCCGGGGTTGTCGGTGGGGCGGTCTTCTGCTTTGTCGTCGCGGGATGCGGAACGATGGAGGCCGACGGGGGTTTGGAACGCGATCACGAAACAGCGGCAGGATCGGTCGAGGCGGCAGCGCCGGGCGACGGTGAAAAGAACCGGCTGAAGTGGGTGATGCCCCTGGACGCGTACAGGGTCGACAACGCCCTCGGCGACGCCGCGGAGGGCGTGCTGGTCGAGGCGTGCATGCGGGACGAGGGCTTCGATTATCAGCGTCCGCAGGTCGACGTCTCGGTGCGTTCGGAGTCCATGTCGCTCGGTGGGCGACGGCTGTTCAACGTCGAGACGGCCGCGCGGTGGGGGTACAGCGGGGCGCCCGACCCGAACGCCGCCATCATCAGGGCGGCGAGCGAGGAGTCGATGTCCTGGTCGCCGGAACAGGACGAGCAGTTCTGGGCGTGCGTCGACGAGGCGCGAGAGGAGCTGCCCACGGAAGGCATGCGGATCAACAACGCCCTCGCCGGCCTCGGCGCGTCGGCCTGGAACGGCGCGGCCCTGGATCCCGCGGTCGTGGCGGCAGCCGAGAAGTGGGTGACGTGCATGCAGCCGCTCGGCGTCACCGATCTCCCGTCGAGCCCGAACGGCGAGGACGGTGGGACGCCGACCGAGACGATGAGCGCGTCGTTCGGCGAGATCGCCGACGGTATGGAGAACGAGCGGACGCCGGAGCAGAAGGCGGAGGAGATCCGGCTCGCGACGTTCGACGCCGAGTGCCAGGAGAGCTCCGGCTACGCGCAGGCGCTGTACGACGCGGAGTGGGAGCGTCAGACGACGGTCGTCGCGGAGAACGAGGACGCGCTGGCCACGCTCCTCGAGGAGAAGAATGCCTTCGAGAAGCAGTCCCGGGAGATCTTGGACGGGGCGGGGGTCGGGTGATTCCTCGCCGCCGCGTCGTCGTCGGGGCGGTCGTGACCGTCCTCCTCGTCGGGGGGCTCGTGGGCGGGTGGTTCGCGGCGGCGAGCTTCCAGTCCCCGGCACAGGTCGCCGCGAACGCGGCACCTCCGCCGCCCGGTGACATCGTGGCGACGGTGACCTTCGGTGCGCTGTCGGAGCAGATCACTGCGCGGTCGGACGTCGTGCGCGAGTCGGCGGCAAGCGTCCAGGTCGCCGCCGGGAGCGGTGACCAGTCCGTGGTGACGGCTGTCGGGGTCCCGGCGGGTTCCGAGCTGCGGGCGGGCGCTGTCGTGCTGGAGGTCAGCGGCCGTCCCGTCATCGCCACCACCGGGGCGTTCCCGTACTACCGCGACCTCGTCGAGGGAGCGACCGGCCCGGACGTCGAGCAGCTGCAGCGGTTCCTGCGTGACCTCGGCTACCGCGTGGGCGGCCTGGGGGAGTTCGGCCCGCAGACTGCCCAGGCCGTGCGCGCCCTCTACAAGGACATCGGGTACGAGCCGACCACCCGCGAGGCGCCCGCCGACGAGTTGCAGACGCCGGGTCAGAACGCGCCGGCGCCGTCCACCGGCGATGCGGTATCTGAGGTTGCTCCGACCGACGGCACAGGCACCGACCCGGCCGCTCCGGTCGACGGCACGACCGGCTCCGTCGCGCCGGCGGCCCCCGCGCAGCTCGTGGTCGTGCCGCGCGGCGAGCTCGTCGTCACGGGCTCGCTGCCCGCCGTCGTCGGCACGACGCCGGACGTGGGGGACGTGCTCACGGCCGAGAACGCGACGATCACCCTGGGCCAGGGCGCCGTCGTCGCGCAGGCGAAGGTGGCGGTCTCGGTCCTTCCCGTCCTCGGCGAGGGGATGACCGCGACGCTCTCCGGCCCCGACGGCACGGTGCTCGACGCCACGCTCGGCGCGATCCCCGCCCCGCCGACGGCGACGGGGGACGAGGCGGCCCCGGTCGAGGTCGGGGTGCCGTTGGTGGCGGCGCAGCCGATCGACAGCACGTGGCTGGGGGCGAACGTGCTCACGACGATCACGGTGTCCGCGGTGGCCGACGAGGCTCTGCGTGTCCCGGCCCGTGCCGTCGCCGTGCACTCCGACGGCACCGCCGTCGTCCAGCGGCGCGAGCCCGACGGCTCGTTCCGCGAGGTCGAGGTCCGCGAGCTCGGGCGCCTGGGCGGGACCAGCGCCGTCGAACCCGTCACCGCCGACGCCCTGTCGGCGGGCGACGAGGTGAAGGTCGAGTGACGACGTTCGACCTCGCGGGGGTCACCAAGACGTACCCGGGCGCGCAGCCGGTCGAGGCGCTGCGAGGGGTCGACCTGAGGATCGGCCCGGGGGAGTTCCTCGCCGTCGAGGGCCCGTCCGGCAGCGGCAAGTCGACGCTCCTCAACATCCTCGCCCTCCTGGACGCGCCGACCTCGGGCACGTACCGGCTCGACGGCCGGGACGTCGCCTCCCTCGGGGAGCGTGAGCGGGCGCGCCTGCGCGGGGAGACGTTCGGCTTCGTGTTCCAGGGGTTCCACCTCATGGACCACCGGACGGTCGTGGACAACGTCGAGCTCGGCATGCTCTACGCCGGCGTGCCCGCCGACGAGCGTCGCCTCAGGGCGCTGGAGGCGCTGGACCGTGTCGGGCTCTCGGAGACCGCGCACCGTCGCGCCAGCGACCTGTCGGGCGGGCAGCGGCAGCGCGTCGCGATCGCGCGTGCGCTCTCGGTCGGGTCTGGGACGATCGTGGCCGACGAGCCGACCGGCAACCTCGACACCGCGACGTCGGAGTCCGTGCTGGAGCTTCTCACCGACCTGCACCGCACCGGCACGACGGTCGTGCTCGTCACCCACTCGCCGGAGATCGCGGCTCGCGCGCAGCGGCGGCTCGTGGTGCGCGACGGCCTCGTCGTCACCGACACCGGAGGCGTCGGTGCAGGTGCGGCCGAGGGCGTCGGCACCGCCACCACGGCGGTCGCGGGCCTCGACCTGCTGCTCGCCGGGCCGTCGCCGGAGGCGACGGGACCGGCCGGGGGCGAGGACCGACGTCGGGCACGACACCGGGTCGGGTTCCGCACGGTGGTCCGTGACGCGGCCGCGTCGGTCGCCTCCCGACGCGGCCGCACCGCCACGCTCGCGGCCTCCGTCGCGGTCGGGGTGGCCCTGGCCCTGACGACGGTCGGTCTCTCGGCGTCGGCGCAGGCCCAGGTCTCCGAGCGGTTCGACGCCCGGCTCAACCGGGCCGTGACCCTGACGATGCCCCTCGCCGCTGCCGAGGCGGGGCTGCCCGTCGTCGTCGACGGGACCGCGCCGGGCGTGCCCGGGGAGGCCGTCGCCCGGCTCGCGGACCTGCCCGGTGTGGACGCCGCGGCGCTCGTGTCCCGGAACGGGATGATGACGGTCGCCCTGCCGGGCGAGGCCGCCAGCGTGCCGGACGCCTTCCTGCTCGGCGTCGGCGACGGCATCGACCATGCCGCGGAGCTCGGCGTCGACTGGGCAGGCGGGACGCCGGGCCCGCTCGGGGACGGCGAGGTGCTGCTCGGGCGGGCGATCGCCGACCGGCTCGGTCTCGGGCCGCTCAGCGCGCGCCCGCAGGTCGTGCTCGACGGACGGTCGTTCGTGGTGCGCGGCATCGTCGACCAGGGCTATCGCGTCACGAACGTCATCCAGGCGGTCCTCGTGCCCGTCGACGTCGCGGCCGCGCTGCGACCCGCCGCGGAGCACGAGGTCTACGTCTTCACCGCGACCGGCGCAGCCCAGCAGGTCGCGGCGCAGGCCCCCCTCGTGCTGCGGCCCAGCACACCCGAGGCGTTCACGATCGTCGCGCCGCCCGACCCTCGCGGCCTGCGCGGGGAGATCGAGAACGACGTCCGGACGATCCTCCTCGTCCTCACGGGGGTAGCGATCCTCGCCTCGGTCGTCTCCCTGACGAGCGCGATGACGATGTCCGTGCTCGAACGCTCCCGGGAGATCGGGATGCGGCGCGCGATCGGCGCCCAGGCGCGCCACGTGAGCCGGCTCGTCATGACGGAGGCCGCGCTCGTGGGTGTCGTCGGCGGCGTCGCAGGCGCGGCCACGGGAGTCGCCGCCCTCCTGGCGATCACCATCGCCCGACGCTGGACCCCGGTCCTCGACCTGGGACACGTCCCGGTCGCGGTCGCGGGTGGCGTCGTCGTCGGGGTGCTCGGCGGGGTAGCGGCCTCCCTGCGCGCGCGCCGCATCCAACCGAGCGAGGCGCTCCGGGTGTGACCCCCCGTCGAGATGGCGACTCCCGGGTCGAGATAGCGACCCCGGCCACCATCGAGGCCGCGGGTCGCTACGTCGCGGCGGCGCGGCGGACGGGGCCGAGGGTGAACAACAGGGTGAGGAGAGCGGTGAGCGCGAGGAGCGCGAAGCCGAGGCCGTAGGTGCCCTCGAGCTGGTAGACGACGCCCATGAGCAGCGGCGGGATGAAGCCGCCGAGGCCGCCGGCCGCGCCGACGAGGCCGGTGACCGCCCCGACCTTCTCGACCGGCGCGACCTTCGAGACGAGGGCGAACGTCGCGCCCGACGACGCGCCGAGCGCGGCGGCGAGGCCGAGGAACGCGATCGTCCCGACCGGCACGAGCGACGGCTGGAACGCGACGACGGCGGCGAGCGCCGTGACGACGGCGAAGCACCCGACGGAGACGGGCACGCCGCCGAACCGGTCGGACAGCGCGCCCCCGACGGGCCGCATGAGGACGGCGAGCACGACGAACCCCGCGGTGCGGGCGGCGGCGTCGGACGCGGTGAGGTCGTAGGCGTTGACGAGGAACGTCGGCAGGTAGACGGAGAACGCGACGAACCCGCCGAACCCGACGGCGTACAGCCAGGAGAGCTGGAGGGTGGCGGGCAGGCGGAACGTCGCCCAGGTGCGGGCCCAGAACCCGCCCGCGGGGGCGGTCGCGCGGCCGGGCGGGACGCGCAGCAGGAGCCACGACACGACGGCGAACACGGCGAGGACGGCGGCGACGAGGAGGAACGGCGCGGCGTCGCCCCACGCGTCGCGGATGCGCACGGTGGTGAAGGCGGAGATCGCGGTGCCGCCCATGCCCATGCCGAAGATCCCGACGGCGGTGCCGCGGCGCGCGGGCGGGTACCAGGCGTTGACGAACGGGACGCCGACGGCGAAGGCCGTCCCGCCGAGGCCGAGGAAGAAGCCGCCGACGAGCAGCGCGACGAAGCTGTCCGCGACGAGCCCGACGAACAGCACGGGCAGGATCGTCAGGGCGCTGACCAGCGGGAACATGATGCGCGCGCCGTAGCGGTCGGTGAGCGCGCCCACGGGGATGCGCCCGAGGGAGCCGACGACGACCGGGACGGCGACGAGGACGGACACCTGGACGTCGGTGAGGTGGTAGAGCTGCCCGTACGCCGCGCCCAGCGGGCTGATGAGGGCCCATGCCCAGAAGTTCACGGCGAACCCGATCGTCGCGAGGACGAGCATCAGGGTCGGGGAGGCGGTCGAGGAGGTCGTCGTCGGGGCGGGGCCCGCGGTCCCGCTCGCGTGCTGCTGCGCCATGGCGACTCCTGGTGGGAGGTGCCCGTCGTCGGGCACGGGGAGGTCGTTGCGTCGAGCGACTCCACGCTAACGACGCTCGTCGCGCCCCGCGCGGCGAACCACCCGTACCGTGGGGGCGTGCTCGACTGGCTCTTCGGGGGCGTGGCCCTGCTCAACGTGTACGCGCTCGCCCTCGTGGTGCTGCGCGCCCCGCTCTACCGCACGCGCCTGTACCGGCCGATGCTGCTCAACATCGGGCTGTCGATCGCGCCCGTCATCGTCCTCGGGCTCGTCGTCGTCCTCGACGCCGTGCTCATCGCGGGCGGCGCCCCGCCGTGGGTGGTCCTCACGGTCGCGGGAGCGGGGTTCCTCGTGTGGCTCCTGCTGCTGCCCAACGCGGGGTACCTCGTCACGGAGCTCAACTACAGCCACCGGCAGGAGGGCGAGGACGTCCCGCTCTGGTACGACATCGTCGCCGTGCTCACGCTCGCGATGTCGGGCGTCATGAACACGGTCGTCAACGTCTTCCTCGCGCAGGCGCTGCTCGCCCTCGTGCTGTACCCGAACGACGACGACCCGTTCCGGCACGCGTCCTCGTGGATCGCCGTGCTCGTCGTGCTCGCGCTCGTGTCCGTGGGCATCTACCTGGGCCGGTACGTGCGCTTCAACAGCTGGGACCTGGCCCACCCCGTCGAGTTCGTGCGCAAGCTCGGCACGCACTTCCGGGCCCGGGGCGCCGTGCGCGCCGCGCTCCTGTTCGTCCTGCTGCACACGCTGTTCTTCGCGTTCATGTACGCGATCGTCATGGGACCCGTCACGACGCTCCTCGTCCGCGGGGCCTGACGGGCACGCCGCCCGCCCCGTAGGATGCGCGCCGTGACGTCGACCGCGCCGAGGGCCGCCCGCAGCATCCCGCTGCTCCGCGCGGTCGTCGGGACGTGGCCCCGCCGTGTCGCGTTGGCGGTCGTGCTCGGCCTCGTGGCGGGGACGGCGGCGGCCGGCGGGTTCGCGCGGCACGTCGCCGCCGAGGCGGGGCCCGCCCACGCCGCCGCGGGGGAGCCCGTCCCGACGGGACCGTTCGACCTGACGGTGCGGTCGTGGTCCGTGACGGACGCCGTGCAGGTCTCCGCGCTCGAGGACTCCGGCGCCGACGCGTGGCTGGTCGTGGTGGTGGGTGCGCTGGACACCGACCGCGAGCCCCGACGTCTGGACCGCACCGCGGTGACGCTCCCCGACGCGCTGCCGGGCGGGCTGGCGCTCGCGGGCGACGCGGAACCGGACCGCCCGGACCCGACGCTGCTCGTGCGCGACGCCTCGGTCTACCCCGAGCTGCAGCCGGGCCTGGCCGAGGACGTCGCCCTGCTGTGGCCTGTGACGGTCCCCGAGGGCGGCGCGACGTCCGCCGCCCCCGACGAGCCGCTCACCGTCACCGTCCCGAGCTTCCGCTACCGCGACATGACGGTCGGCGGCGGGCGCCGGTGGGCCGAGACGGGCGCCGTGGTGCTCGTGGACGTCCCGCCCGGCGACGTCCCGCCGGAGATCGTGGACCCGCCCGAGGACGAGGAGGCGTGGTGACCGAGCCCACCGTGGACACGGCGACCACCCCGGCGACCGCGGGCGATCCCGCGACCGCCGGTGAGCCCGCCGCGCCCGTGCGCCCGCGGCGTGCGGACGTCGTCGTGACCGTCGTCCTGCTCCTCCTCGCCGTGGGCGTCGGGGCCGCGGTGGCGCGCGTCGACACGTGGTGGCCCACGCTCACGGCGACGACGACGCGCGGCGGCGTCGGCGAGGTCGTCACCGCGGGCCCGCTGCGCGTGCGCGTCGACGACGTGCGCACGGGCACGGTGCTCGAGGACGGGTTCGACACGCTGACGACCGACGGCGCGTGGGTCGCCGTCGATCTCGCGGTGTCCGGCACCACGAAGGAGGCCGGCATCGAGGCGCTCGAGCTGCGCGACGCCGCGGGGCGCGACCACGCGGCGTCGCACCGCGCGAGCAACACGATGATGAGCACGTTCGTGGACCCGGACGTCCCCGAGGCCGGGACCGTGGTCGTCGAGGTGCCCGGGCGTGCGCTCGACGGGGACGTCGTGCTGCGGGTCCTCACGGAGCACGACGACGCGGACATCGACCGCCCGCAGGCGGTCGCCGAGATCGACCTCGGTCGCCTGGAGCGGCCCGCGGCCGACGCCGTCGTCGACGTGGTGCGGCCCGCGCTCGTCCCCGGGGGGTGGGACGGATGAGCGGGAGCGTGGGGTGGTGGCGCGCGAACCGGTGGTGGCTCGTCGTGCTGGCGGGGGCGCTCGCGGCGCTCGGCACCCTCACGTGGCGCTCCGACGCGGTGCAGGGGTGGTGGGCGTCGGCGCCGCACCGCGCCCACACGGCCGACGCCGAGGGCTGGGCGCAGGTCGGCGACGTCCGGGCGCGACTCGCCGGGCTCGAGGAGGTCGACTGGCTCGACGACGGGTACGGGGACCGCATCGAGGCGCCCGACGGCTACACGCTCTGGGCCGCCGACGTGTCGCTGCGGTCGGACGCGCCCGACGCCCCGGCGAGCGAGGAGGAGACGTACTCGTCGTGCGAGGTCGTGCTGCTCGACGCCGCCGGGCGCGAGTTCACGGCGGGCGCGTCGGCGCTCCCGGGCATGCCGTTCCCCGAGGCCCCCGTCTGCACGGGCGCCGTCTCGAGCCGCAGCACGCAGTACTTCCTCACGCCCGACGACGCCGTGCCAACCGAGGTGCGTCTCGTCGAGCCGGAGCTGCTCCCCGCCTACTGGTCGCTGCCCGTCCCTGACGCGGCCTGACGGTCCGCACCCCGACGAGACGGTTGACAAGCCTCTGCTAAATGATCATAGTTCATGATCAATAATCTCTGACGGAGGTGGACATGAGCTGGGTGTCGTGGATGCTGGGGAACCCGTTGCCGTTCCCGGTCGCCCTCGCGGTCGACGGCGCGCTGCTCGCCGCGGCCGTCGTCGCCGGGCTCCTGTGGTGGGACGGCCGACGTGCCGTCGTGCCGAGCTCGGCAGGGCGGCGCGCGGTGCGGCACTCCGCGGTGACGAGCGCCGGCTCGGGTCTGCTCGTCGCCGCGGGGGTCCTGCTGCCGTCGCTGTACTGGTACCTCGGGCTCGTCCCGCTCGGCGCGCGGACGACGGCGGTGCTGCCGCTCGTCGCGCTCGTCGGCGCCCTGGCCGTCCACGCGGTGGGCGAGCTCACGTGGCCGCGCCCGACGCACCGCCAGCGCGAGGCGCGGCTCGTCGCGCGCTCGACGGCCGACGTCGTCCCGACGCTCACCCGTCGCCTGACGTGGACCTGGGCCGGGGGCCTCGTCGTCGCGAGCGTGGCGTTCGGCCTCCTGTCCGACGGCCCGCGCTCGATCTCCCGCGTCGTCGGCCGGTACGAGGCGTACACCGTCGCACCCTTCCCCGGGTGGCTGTGGACGGTACCGCTCCTGGTCGGGACGGTCGTCGCCGTCGTGGCCTCGGAGGTAGTGCTGCGCCTCGTCGCGTCGCGACCGGCGGTCGAGGACGTGGACGAGCGGTGGGACATGTGGCTGCGCCGCCGGGTCGCCCGCCGCGTCGAGCGTGCGACCCAGCTCGTCCTGGGCCTGACGCTCGGCGGGCTCGTCGCGCTGGCCGGGCTCTCGTTGCGCTGGCTGGGGCTGGGGAACGGCGACGGCGTGCGGAGGGGGCCCGGGCTCAGCCCGGGACACCTCCAGGCCGGGAACGCCCTGCTCCTCGTGGCGCTGGCGGTCATGGTGGTGGCGGTCGTGGTCCTGCTCTGGCCGGCCCGCGACCCTGCGCCGACGGCGGCGCCCGCGCGCGAGCCGGCGGGGGCGGTCGCGTGAGCCTCGCCGTCCGCATCGACCTGGACTCCCCGACGCCGCACTACGAGCAGCTCCGCGCCCAGCTCGCGGCCCTCGTCACGGCGGGCGACCTCGCCGACGGGCAGCGCCTGCCCACGGTGCGGGCGCTCGCGAACGACCTGGGGATCGCGCCGGGCACGGTCGCGCGGACCTACCGCGACCTGGAGGCCGCCGGGCTCGTCACGACGCGGCGACGGGTCGGGACCCTCGTGACGGCTCCGGCCGCGACGCTGTCGCGTGCGGCGGTGACGGACGCGGCGGCGCGCTTCGTCCGCCTGGCACGCGACCACGCGCTGACGGACACCGAGATCCGTGACGTCGTCGCGGCGGCGCTGCTCGTCGAGGGGCGGCCCGACGACGACCGGTCCGGTGACGACCTGTCCGCGACGGTCTCAGCCGGCTGACGTGCCGTCCGCCGTCGTGCCGGCCACGGTGCTGACCTCGGCGCCGGCCTCGGCCCCGACCTCTGTGCCCGCCCCTGTGCCGACCGCTGTCCGGGACCGGGCCACGCGCCGCGTGCGCAGCGCCGACGGCAGGCCGAGGCTCGCGAGCAGCGCGTCCGCGGCGGCCGCGAGCAGCACGGTCGTGAGCACCTGCACGACGACCGTCGCGACGATCTCGAGCGGGCCGACGAGCGCGCGCCAGGCGACGATGCCCGGCTGGCCGACGACGGCCTGCGCGGCCGTGTAGACGACCTGCTCGCCGAGCGTGAGCAGGGCGAACGCGACGCAGAAGAGCAGCACGGCGCTCCACCGGCTGCGCCACAGCATGCCGACCGCGCCCACGAGGCCGCCGAACCGCCGGCCGGGGTCGAGCATGAGCTCCCACGCTCTGCGCGCGCCGCTCTCGCCGAGCGTCCGGTTGAACCGGTCGACGACGCGCGTCGCGCGGCCCGCCGGCTCGCCGCCGCCCTGCGTCGCGTGCGCGGGGTCGACGACGTCGATCGCCTCGACGCCGTAGACGATCGTGCCGAGGGTGAGCCAGGCGAGCGGCACGACGAGGCCGGTGACGACGCCCGCGAGGAGGAGCGACGTCGTCGGGCCCAGGGCGTCGACGAGCGGCTTGAGCACGTCGACGCGCGCCACCACGCCGTCCCACCACGTCGTGGTCTCGACGACGACGACGCGCGACGTCCACCACTCGCGCACGCGGCCGACGACGGCGGTCACGGTGAACGCGCCGACGACGATCCACACGACCTCGCAGTAGCCCGCCGCGATGCGGACCGCGGCAGAGCGTGCGCTGCGCCGCGTGTCGCCGCCCGCGGCGGAGATGCCGCGGTCGACGCGCTTGGCGAGACGTTCGAGCAGCGTCCGGGCGAGCAGCGCGCCCCCGACGACGAGCACGACCGTGAGCCCGAAGCCCTCGGGGATCGGGCTCGCCGTCTCGATCCCCGACCCGGCCGCGAACGCGTGGTCGAGCGCCGCGGAGTCGATGTACGACTGCCAGTCGGACGAGAGGCCGCCGTAGAACTCGTAGATGACGAGGTACGGGACGAGGACCGACGCGATCGAGCCGAGGAGCGCCCGGACCTCGAGGCGGTCGCGCTCCGTCCGCGGCTCGCGGCGCAGGACGTGCAGCATGACGACGATCCCGACGACCGTCGCGAGCGGCGAGAAGCACAGCACGAGCAGGCCGAGCACGCCGGACGACGGGGCGACCGCGAGCGCCGCCCGCAGCGCGAGCTCGTGCACGACCTCGGCGAGGAGCGCGACCGCGACGAGCGCGGGCCAGTGCCGGGACAGCAGGCGGCCGGCGTCGGCGAGGACGCGCACGCCGGATCGCAGGACCGGGTCCTGGGGGACCGGCGTGGCGCTCGCAGGGGTTGCCGGTGGGGCCGTCACGCGCGCCAGGGTACCGGGGCGGGAGTGCCGGGCGCTGCCGGCCCGCGAGCGCCTCGCCCGCGGGCGGTGGCGATCACGTCGGCGGGGCGGACGGGTCGGCTCCGAGGGCTCCCCGCACGATCGCGCGGGCGAGGCGGCGGGTCGTCTCGCGGTCGACGTCTCCCGGGGCGTTGACCAGGGAGAACAGCGCGCCGCCGTAGAGGGTGACGAGCAGGGGGATCGCGTCGGGCGGGACGTCGAGCCCCAGCGTGGCGTGCTCGTCGGCGGTGAACGCGGTCGCGACGGAGCCGAGCCGCGCCAGCGCCGTGGCGAGCGCCGGGCGGCGGCGCGCCTCGAGCTGGAGCTCGAAGATCGCGAGGTACCGCTCGCGCGACGTCGTGACGGCGTCCTCGAGGGATGCGGCGAGGAGCTCGGTCAGCGGCTCCGGGGAGCCGGAGACGTCGAGCGTCCGGTCGATCCGCCGCATGGCGGCGAGGTGCAGGTCGACGACGCGCTCGGCCGCGGCGACGAGGAGCTCCTCCCTGCTGCGGACGTAGTTGGCCGCGGTCCCTGCCGGGAGCCCTGCGGCGCGCTCGACCGTGCGGTGGGTGAGGCCGTGCACGCCGTCCGTGGCGAGGAGGGCGACGGCGGCGTCCGCGAGAGCGGCCCGCCGCCCGGGGTTGGTCCTCGGCATGACTGCCAGTATGGCAACATCGGTACTACAACGCCCGTAGTGGTATGCGCGCTCGGGCTCGTCGACCTGGAGGCACCCATGACCCCTACCGCGATCGTCGTCGGAGCCGGGATCGCCGGTCTCGCGTCCGCGATCTCTCTCGCGGGCACGGGGTGGGGCGTCACCGTCCTCGAGCGCTCGCCCGCGCTGGGCGAGGTCGGCGCGGGTTTCGCCATGTCGCGCAACGCGGTCGCGGCGTTCCGCGGCCTCGGGTTCGACGACGACGCCGTCGCCCGGCTCGGGTACGCGACCTGGGCGGGCGGGACGTGGGACCTCCACGGGCGCCCGATCCTCACGCTGCCCGGCACCCCCGAGGTGCGCGCGTCCGTCGGGCTGGTCGGCGTCCACCGGCGTCGGCTCCACGAGGCGCTGCACCGCCGGGCGACCGACCTGGGCGTCGAGATCGTCACGGCGACGCCGGTGACCGCGCTGGATCCCGGCGACCCCGCCGGGTCGCCCGCCGTCGTCGCGGGTCGGGAGGCGGACCTCGTCGTCGGCGCGGACGGGATGCGCAGCGCCGTCCGCGCGACCCTGTTCCCGGCGAGCGTGCCGGTGTACAGCGGCTACTCGAGCTGGCGCGCGATCACCCCGGTGCCTGGGGCGCGGAGGCCCTGACCCAGTACTGGGGCGCGCACGCGGAGTTCGGCCTGCTGCGCACCGCCGCCGACGAGACCTACTGGTACGGCTACGTCGCGATGCCCGAGCGGACGCGGCTGGACGACGAGCTGGGCGCGGCCCGTGAGCGGTTCGCCGGGTGGGCGCCGCCGGTGCAGGAGGTCCTCGCCGCGACGTCGCCGGACGCCGTCCTGCGCCACGACGTGCACCACCTGCCCGGCGGCCTCCCGCGCTACGCGACGGGCCGCGTCGTCCTGGTCGGCGACGCCGCGCACGGCACGCTCCCGACGATGGGGCAGGGTGCGGCGACGGCGCTGGAGGACGGGCTGTGCGTCGGCCTCCTGGTCGGGTCGCCCGTCGCGGCGGGCGGTCGGCTCGCCTTGGCGCTCGCGGGGTACGACGCCGCGCGCCGGCCCCGGTGCCGGGCGCTCGCCCGGGCATCGGTCGCGACGGGTCGCTTCGGCTCGCACCTCGGCGGTGGCTGGCGGCAGACCGTCCGGAACGGGCTCATGCGCCTGACCCCGGCCTCCGCGGTCACGCGCGGGGCGCGCGCCGCGATGGGCTGGACCCCGCCCGATCCGGCACCCCCGGTGTGCTGACCCAGCGCCGACTCTCGCCGTCGGGTACGCCGAACCCGGGGTCCCTCCCCACGTCGCGACGATCGTGAGGAACGACCCCGGGCTCGAGCGGCGGCTACGACGCGCGCGACGCGAGGCGGGCGACGACGCGCTTGGCCTCCTTGCCGGCGAACCGGCGCGCGAGGACGCCGACGCCGGCGGCGACGGCCGCGAAGGTGACGGCGGAGACGATGCCGACCTCCTCGTCGTCGAGGTCCTTGGGGGCGTCGTGACCCGTGACCTTCGCCCAGACGAACGTGACGAGCTTCTGCGCCACCCAGCCCGCGGCGAACGTGAGGGCGACGGTGCCGACCTTCACGGCCAGGGTCTGCTCGGTCTCGGTCGTGTCGGCCACGAGGGTCCTCCGTGAGTCGGGGCGCCGGTCGGCGCGGGCGTGCTCCCACCGTAGTGCGAACGGTCGGCGCCCGCGTCGCGCGGCGCGCGCACGTGGCCACGGCCCGACGTCGCGAGACGCGAGAAGTGGCCCTCTGGACGCCACCGTGGAGGGCCACTTCTCGCCTCTCGTCACCGCCCTCGCGTCACTCCTGGCTCACCGCGTCGAGCACGGGCAGCCGGGCCGCGCGCGTCGCGGGCCAGACCGCCGCGACGACCCCGACGACGGCGGCGAGCGCGAGCATCGCCCCGAGCTGGGCCCACGGCACGGCGAGGGTCGTGAAGCCCTCGTCCGCGAGGACGGACGGGAGCGCGGCGGCCAGGCCGGTCCCCACGACCAGCCCGACCGCCGTCCCGAAGACCGCGACCAGCACGGACTCGACGACGATCGTCGTGGCGAGCTGGGCGCGCCCCAGCCCGACGGCGCGCAGGAGCCCGATCTCGCGCGTCCGCTCGACGACGGACAGGGCGAGCGTGTTGACGATCCCGAGCACCGCGACGAGCACGGACAGGCCGAGCAGCGCGTAGACGATCGCGAGGATCGACTCGACCTGGGACGCGACCTCCCCGGCGAACTCGTCGGCGTCGAGCACGCTCGCGACGACGTAGGGCGCGACGGCCTCGGTCACCGCGCCCCGCACGGCCGCGAGGTCGGCGCCCGGCTCGACGTCGAGGAACAGCATCTCGGGGGTCGTCGCGCCGACGGCCGAGGCGACGTCCGGCGGCAGGAGCATGTCGACCGAGAACGCGTGGGAGTCGATCACGGCGCCGATGCGGACGTCGTGCGCCGGGAGGTCGGGCCGGGTGGGGTCGGCGATCGTCACGACGTCGCCGAGCGCCCAGCCGTGCTCGTCGAGCGCGTCCGCCATGACGGCCGCCTCGCCGTGCGCGTACGCGTCGAGGTCGCCCTCGACGGCCGTCGTGCGGACCGAGCGGCCGAAGCCCTCGGCGGGGAACCCGACGACGAGCTGCGGCTCGCCGTCGACGACGACCTGCCCGTACGTCGTGAGGTCGACGGACGCGACGCCGGGCACGGCGCGCACGTCGGTCGCGACGCCCTCGGGCAGGTACGGGGTCGCGGACCGGACGACGAGGTCGGCGGCCGTCTCCTCGTCGACGATGCCGGTCACGGACTCGCGTGCCGAGAGCGCGAGGACGGACGTCGTCGACACGAGCGCCATCCCCACGACGAGCGCCCCTGCGGTCGCGGCCGTGCGCCGCGGCTGGCGCGTCACGTTGCCGCGCGCGAGCCCGCCGAGCGGCCGGACCAGCGCGACGAACGGCGCGGCGAGGACTCCGAGCACGGGACCGACCGCGAGCGGGGAGAGCAGCAGCACGCCCGCGATCACCCCGACGGCGCCGAGCCCGAGGAGCGGCGCGCCGCCGCTCCCGACCACCGCTGCGCCCACCACGAGACCGGTGCCGGCGAGCAGGGTCAGCGTCCCCGCAACCACCCGGGCGACGCCCGGGCCGGCTGGCCGCACGACGTCGGCCCGCATCGCCTCGACGGGCCGGACGAGCGCCGCGTGGCGCGCGGGCAGGGCTGCCGCCACGACCGAGACCACGACACCGACGACGAGCGGGACCACGATCCCGGCCGTCGTCACGGGCAGCGAGCCGGCGAGCTCCATGCCCACCGCGCCGAGCCCGGCCCGCGCGAGCTCGGCGAGCCCGAACCCGGCCGCGACGCCCAGCACCGCGCCGACGACCCCGACGACCGCGGCCTGCCCCAGCACCGAGGCGAACACCTGCCCGGGCGACACCCCGACGGCGCGCAGGAGCGCGAGCTCGCGCGTGCGGCGGCGCACGTGCATCGCGAACGTGTTGGTGATGATGAACGTGCCGACGAACAGCGCGAGCCCGGCGAACACGAGCAGGAACGTCGAGACGAAGCCGAGCTGGTCGGCGACGGCGCTGCTCGTCTCGTCGCGCAGCTCCGCGCCCGTCACGGCCTCGGCGCCGTCGGGCAGCGACGTCGCGACGGCGTCGCGCAGCGCCTCGGGCGAGACGCCGTCGGCGGCGTGCAGGGCGATCGACGGCACCATGCCGTCCGGCGCGTACGTCGCGGCCGCGGTCGCCGCGTCGAGCAGGACGATCGTCGCGCCCGCCATGGGCGCGGACAGCGAGAGCTCGCCGACCACGCGCACCGGGCGCACCGCGTCCCCGAGCACGACGTCGGTCGTGTCGCCCACGGCGAGCCCCGACGCCTCGAGCGTCGCGGACTCGAGCGCGACCTCGCCGCCGTTCTCCGGCGCCCGGCCGTCGACCACGCGCGGCCCGCGGTCGCGCGGGTCGTACCCGACCGCCATGCTCGGCGCCTGGGTGCTCAGCACCGCGGTGCCGTCGGCGCCCACCAGGACGGCGGGGCCGCTCACCTCCGCGAGCGCGAGGTCGACGTCGTCGCGCTCGTCGAGCGTGCCGGCCAGGTCGGCCGGGACGAGGCTCCGTGCGCCACCGAGCTGCGCGGACGACGACTCGAGCGCGGACCCGGCGGTGGCGGCGCCGCGCACGTACGCGTCGGCCTGGATCGACGACGCGACGATGCCGTCGAACGTCGACGCGAGCATCGCGCGCAGCGCGAACGTGCCCGTGACGAACGCGACGCCGATCGTCACCGCGAGCACGGACAGCACGAGCTGCGCGCCGTGCGCCCGCACGCCGCGCAGCGCGATCCGGCCCATCATCGGACGGCCGCCGGTTCGTGGGTGACCGGTGCGGCGTGTGCGCCCGCCGACGCCCCCGGCGTGAGGGAACCGAGCGTGTCGAGGACGGCCTGCGGCGTCGGGTCGCGCAGCTCGGTCACGAGGCGCCCGTCCGCGAGGAACAGCACGCGGTGCGCGTACGACGCCGCCGTCGGGTCGTGCGTGACCATGGCGACGGACTGGCCGAGGTCGTCCACCGAGGCGCGCAGGAAGCCGAGCACCTCCGCGGCGGCGCGCGAGTCGAGGTTGCCGGTCGGCTCGTCCGCGAACACGACCGCCGGCCGGGACACGAGCGCCCGCGCGCACGCGACGCGCTGCTGCTGCCCGCCCGAGAGCTCCGCCGGGCGGTGCCCGAGCCGCGGGCGCAGGCCGACGGCGTCGACCACGCGGTCGAACCACTCCCGGTCCACGGGCCGGCGCGCGACGGCGAGCGGGAGCACGATGTTCTCCTCCGCCGTGAGCGTCGGCACGAGGTTGAACGACTGGAAGACGAACCCGATGCGTGTGCGCCGCAGCCGCGTCAGGCGCCGCTCGCTCATCGCCGAGACCGTCTCGCCGTCCACGACGACGGTCCCCGCCGTGGGGGAGTCCAGCCCGGCGAGGCAGTGCATGAGGGTCGACTTGCCCGACCCGGACGGGCCCATGATCGCGGTCAGGCGTCCCCGTTCGAGGTCGACGTCGACGCCGTCCAGGGCGCGGACCGTCGCCTCGCCGCGCCCGTAGGTCTTCACGAGCCCCCGCGCGGTGGCGATCACGGGCCGCTCCGGCGTCGTCCCGGCGTCTCCCGCAGCGCTCTCGGCGTTCTCGGCGTTCTCGGTGGACGTCGCGACGGTCGTCGTCGCACCCGTCGTCCCAGGTCTGCTGCTCATCGGTCCTTCCCCTCCTGCGTCGTCGGCCGGGTGTCCCGGTCCGGTCGTCTCGACCCTCCCGCGGCGGTGCGCCCCGGGGCATCGGGGACCGGCCCGGAACCCCTCCCTGGTCGCCGCGGGGCCGCGCTCAGGGTTCTCTCAGGGGGATTCCCCAGGCGCGGCCCGGTGTAGGCTCGACGGGAACGACAGGGGAGCTCCTGGAGGAGCTGAGAGTGCGGACCACCGCAGACCCTCGAACCTGATCCGGTTAGCACCGGTGGAGGAAGTCGGGAATCTCGATCACCTGCTCGTGCGGTCGCCCGCGCTCGCGGGGCACGGTCGCGCGAGCCGGTGAACCCCTCCTGAACGTCCTGGGAGGACACATGCAGCGCACGACCGCCCGTACCCGCCGGAGCGCCCTCGTCACGGGCGCGGGCACGACCCTCGCCCTCCTCGCCCTCGCCGCGTGCAGTGGCGGCGAGGACGCGACCTCAGGCTCCGGGGGCGACGACACGTCGTCGGGCACCGGGGGCACGGTCACCCTGGTCACCCACGACTCCTTCGCCGTGAGCGACGAGGTGCTCGCCGCGTTCGAGGAGGAGAGCGGGCTCACCGTCGAGCAGGTCGCCCCCGGCGACGGCGGCGCGCTCGTCAACCAGCTGATCCTCACCAAGGACTCGCCGCTGGGCGACGTCGTGTTCGGGATCGACAACACGTTCGCCTCGCGGGCGATCGACGAGGGCGTCCTCGCGCCCTACACGCCGGAGGGCCTGTCCGACTCGGCGGCCTCGTACGCCGTCGGCGACGGCGACGAGCTCACGGCGGTCGACCTCGGCGACGTGTGCGTCAACGTCGACCACGCGTGGTTCGCCGACGCCGGGATCCCGGAGCCCGTCTCGCTCGAGGACCTCGCGAAGCCGGAGTACGAGGACCTCCTCGTCGTGACCAACCCGGCGACGTCGTCGCCCGGTCTCGCGTTCCTCCTCGCGACGATCGGCGCGTTCGGCGAGGACGGCTACGAGGACTACTGGGCCGACCTCCGGGACAACGGCGTCAAGGTCGTCGACGGGTGGTCCGACGCGTATTACGTCGACTTCTCCGGCTCCGAGGGCGCCGGGCCGCGCCCGCTCGTGCTGTCGTACTCGACGTCGCCCGCGTTCACGCTCACCGAGGACGGCTCCGCGTCCACGACCGGCGCGCTGCTCGACACGTGCTTCCGCCAGGTCGAGTACACGGGCGTGCTCGCGAACGCGAAGAACCCCGAGGGCGCGCAGCAGCTCGTCGACTTCCTCGTGAGCGAGGCGTTCCAGGCCGACGTCCCGGAGCAGATGTACATGTACCCCGCCGACGACTCCGTCGCGCTCCCCGACGGCTGGGCCGAGTTCGCCCCGCTCGCCGACGAGCCCTTCGAGGTCGCGCCCGCCGACGTCTCGGCGCACCGCGACGAGTGGATCAAGGCATGGACGGCCACGGTCGTCGACTGACGCCCGGTGCGCGCTGCGTGACCACGCCTCTACCTCGCGAGGTAGAGCCCCGGTCTGCCGAGGTAGAGCCGTGGTCGCGCGAGGTAGAGCCGTGGTGAGGGGTCGGGCGGTCTGGCGGGGCGGCGTCGGACGCGCGGTGCTGTGGGGTCTGGCGGCGGCGGTGCCGCTCGCGTTCCTCGGGGTGTTCTTCGCGTGGCCGGTCGTCACGCTCGTGGCGCGCGGGTTCGTCGGGGACGACGGCGGCCTCGACCTCTCGGGGTTCGCGGAGGTGTTCTCGCAGCCGCGGACGTGGCGGATCCTCGGCCTCACGCTCTGGCAGGCGGTGCTCGGCACGACGTTCTCGGTGCTGCTCGGCGTGCCCGGCGCGTACGTGCTGTACCGGTGCCGGTTCCCCGGGCGGCGGGTCGTGCGCGCGCTCGTCACGGTGCCGTTCGTGCTCCCGACCGTCGTCGTCGGCGTCGCGTTCCGGTCGCTGCTCGTGCAGGGCGGCCCGCTCGGGTTCCTGCGGCTCGACGAGACGTTCGCGGCGATCGTCGTCGCGCTCGTGTTCTTCAACTACTCGGTCGTCGTGCGCACGGTCGGCGGGCTGTGGGAGCACCTCGACCCGCGCGCCGAGCAGGCCGCCCGGGCGCTCGGCGCGACGCCGTGGCGCGCGTTCCGCACCGTGACCCTCCCGGCGCTGACTCCCGCGATCGCGAGCGCCGCGTCGATCGTCTTCCTCTTCTGCGCGACGGCGTTCGGCGTCGTGCTCGTGCTCGGCGGCATCCGCTACGGGACGATCGAGACGGAGATCTGGATCCAGACCACCCAGTTCCTCGACCTGCGCACCGCGGCGGTGCTGTCGGTCGTGCAGCTCGTCGTCGTCGCGGCCGCGCTCACCGTCGCGAACCGCACGCGCGCGCGGCGCGAGCGGGCCCTGAACCTCTCGTCCTCCGCGTCGTCCGCGCACCCGCTGCGGCTGTGGCGCGACGGCCGCCCGACCGGCGACCTCGCCCCCGCGGCGCTCACCGCGGCCGTGGTCGTCGTGCTCGTCGGCCTGCCGCTCGGCACGCTCGTCGTGCGCTCGTTCCGCGTCCCGGGCGGCGGCTGGGGCCTCGACAACTACGCGAACCTCGGCACGACGGGCGGGCGCAACGCGCTGTCCGTCACGGTGTGGGAGGCGGCGGGCAACTCGCTGCGGACGGCGGCGCTCGCGACCGTGCTCGCCGTCGTGATCGGCGGCCTCGTGGCGCTCGTCGTGTCCCGGCGCCCGCGCTCGCGCGGGGGCCGTCGCGCGATCTCGGTGCTCGACTCGGTGTTCATGCTCCCGCTCGGGGTGTCCGCCGTGACCGTCGGCTTCGGCTTCCTCCTCACGCTCGACCGGCCGCTCGGTCTCGACGTCGACCTGCGCACGTCGGGACTCCTCGTGCCGATCGCGCAGGCGGTCGTCGCGACCCCGCTCGTCGTGCGCACGGTCCTGCCGACGCTGCGCGCGATCGACCCGCGCCTGCGCGAGGCCGCCGCGACGCTCGGCGCCGCCCCCGGCCGCGTGTTCCGCACGGTCGACGGGCCGATCGCCGCGCGGTCGCTCGGCCTCGCCGTCGGGTTCGCGTTCGCCGTCTCGCTCGGGGAGTTCGGCGCGACGTCGTTCCTCGCCCGCCCGGACAGCGCCACGCTGCCCGTCGTGATCTTCCGGCTCATCGGGCGCCCGGGGGCCGAGAACTACGGCATGGCGCTCGCGGCGAGCGTCGTGCTCGCGCTGCTCACCGCGACCGTCATGCTGCTCGCCGAGCGGTTGCGCGGCGACCGACCCGGAGGAGAGTTCTGATGGTGCAGACCGACCCCGCCCCCGCGCGCGCGGGCACGCCGGAGCCGTCGCGCGCCGGCCCCGGCACCGGGGAGGCCGCCGGGCTCGCGGTGCGCGACGTCGTCGTGCGGTACGGCGGGCGCGGCGCCGGGGGAGCGGGCACGGACCCCGGCACGACGGCGGTCGCGGGCGTCACGCTCGACGTCGCGCCCGGCGAGGTGCTCGCCCTGCTCGGGCCGAGCGGGTGCGGCAAGTCGAGCCTGCTGCGCGCCGTCGCGGGGCTCGAGCCGGTCGCCGCGGGCTCCGTGGCGTGGGACGGCCGCGACCTCACGGGAGTCCCCGTGCACCGGCGCGGGTTCGGGCTCATGTTCCAGGAGGGCCAGCTCTTCCCGCACCGCGACGTCGCGGGCAACGTCGCCTACGGGATCGCGGGTCTGCCGCGCGCCGCGCGCGACGCGCGCGTGACCGAGCTGCTCGACGTCGTCGGGCTGGCCGGGTACGAGCGGCGCGCCGTCGCGACCCTCAGCGGGGGCGAGCGCCAGCGGGTCGCGCTCGCGCGGTCGCTCGCGCCGCGCCCCCGCCTGCTCCTGCTCGACGAGCCGCTCTCCGCGCTCGACCGGGGGCTGCGCGAGCGCCTCGCGCTCGACCTGCGCGAGGCGCTGCGGGCGACCGGCACGACCGCCGTCTTCGTCACCCACGACCACGACGAGGCGTTCACCGTCGCCGACCGCGTCGCCGTCATGGACGCGGGCCGGCTCCTCCAGGTCGCGCCGCCCGAGGACCTGTGGCGAGCCCCCGCCTCGCGCCGCGTCGCGGAGTTCCTCGGCTACCAGGCGTTCGTCCCCCGCGGCGACGGGAGCGTGCTCGCGATCGGGCCGCGCGGGCTGCGGCTCGTGCCCGCGGAGGTCCCGGCGCCGTCCGACGACACGTGGGCCGCGACGGTCGTCGGCAGCGTGTTCCGGCGAGGAGCGGTCGAGGTCACGGTCGACGTCGTCCTCCCCGGCGCCGACCACGGCGCACCGGCCCGCCTCGTGGCGCTCGCGGGTGGCGGTGCCGACGCAGGGCACGAACCCGGTGCCCGCGTGCGCGTCGCGCCCGACCCGGCGGGCTGCGCCGTCGTCCCGGGCTGACCCCCACGCGGACGGCGCTCGCGGTCGTGCGACGGGCGAGAGAGCCGCAGCCGACCTAGCGTCGAGGGATGAGCGACGACGTGACGGCGGGGACGCATCCCCCGGAGAAGACCGGCGGCAAGGCCGCGAAGATCCTCTACCGCCCCGTGGGGCTCGCCAGCTCGATCGTGGGCGGGCTCGTCGCGGGGCAGGTGTTCAAGCAGGTCTACAAGCGCGTGACCCCGGGCCACCGGACGGACGCGCCCAAGCCGCTCGAGTCCGAGTACCGGCTGCGCGAGATCCTCGTCGCGGCGCTGATCCAGGGCGCCATCTTCGCGGCGGTCAAGGCACTCATCGACCGCGGTGGCGCCCGGGCGTTCGAGCGCTGGACGGGGGAGTGGCCCGGCGACTGACCTCACCCCTCTGGCCGAACACGACATGAGGGTCGTTGTCGGAGCCAGAACGACCTCCATGTCGTGCTCGACGGCGGGCCAGGACGTGGTCGGACACGGAGGCGGGGAGGTCTGTCGTCAGGTCAGGTCGGCGGCGTGGACGAGCAGCGCGACCTGCGTCCGGTTCTCCAGGCCGAGCTTGAGCAGCACGTTCGACACGTGCGCCTTCACCGTCGGGACGCTGAGGAACAGGGTCGCCGCGATCTCGGCGTTCGCCGCGCCGCGGCCCAGCTCGACCGCGACGTCGCGCTCGCGTCCGGTGAGCGCGTCGAGCGCCGCGCGGGCACGATCGCGCTCGCCGCCCGCGTCGGCGACCGACGTCATGAGCCGCCGCGCGATCTCCGGCGACAGGACCGGCTCGCCCGCGGCCGCCGCGCGCACCGCCGCCACGATCCGCTCCGGCGGCATGTCCTTGAGCAGGTAGCCGGACGCCCCGGCGTGCAGGGCGCCGACCACCTCCTCGTCGCTGTCGAACGTCGTGAGCACGACGACGGCGGGCGCGCCGGCCCTCGAACGCACCCGCCGCGTGGCCTCGATCCCGTCGACCCGCGGCATCCGCAGGTCCATGAGCACGACGTCGGTCGGGTGGGCGTCGAGCACCGACGTGACCTCGGCCCCGTCGGCGGCCTCGCCGACGACCTCGATCCCGTGCGCGCCGTCGAGCATGAGCCGCAGCCCGGCGCGGACGAGCGCGTCGTCGTCGACGATCACCAGCCGGGTGCGTGGCGCGTCGCCCGGTGCCCGCCCGTCCGCGCGCGCGCCGCCTCCGCGTCCACCCTGATCGCTCACGCGTCCCACGGTAGCCGGACATCGAGGACGAACCCGTCGTCCCGCGCTCCGGCGTCGAGCGTCCCGCCGAGCAGGTCGACCCGCTCGCGCAGCCCGACGAGCCCGGTGCCGGTGCCCTCTCCCGCCGCGTCCCGCGCTCCACCGACGCCACCGACCGCGACGAGGCGCGGACCGCCGTCGGACACCGTGACGCGTACCTCGCCCGCCCGGGCCGTGACCCGCAGCACGACCGGGCTGCCCGGCGCGTGCCGGCGGGCGTTCGTCAGCCCCTCCTGCGCGACGCGGTAGGCCGCGACCTCGACGGTCCGCGGCACGTCCGCCGAGCCCGACCGTTCGTAGGCGACGTCGCCGCCCGCCGCGCGCGCCTCGGCGACGAGGCGGTCGACGTCGTCGAGCGTGGGCTGCGGCGCGGGGGCGCCTCCGTCGACCTCGTCGGGGTCGGCGCGGAGCACCCGTACGACGTCGCGCAGGTCGCCGAGCGCGGAGCTCACCCCGGCCCGGACCAGGCCCGCGGCGCGGGCGAGCTGCGCCGGGTCGGCGTCGGGGCGGTACTCGAGCGCCCCCGCCGTCGCGGCGAGGAGCGAGAGGCGGTGGGCGAGGGTGTCGTGCATCTCGCGGGCGATCCGCGTGCGCTCCGCGACCCGCGCCTCCGCGACGCGGTGCTCCTGCTCGGCCTCGGCGCGCCGCGCGCGGTCGCGCAGGGACCACATGAGCTGGGCCCGCGCCTGCCAGTACAGCCCCCAGCCGAGCAGGGCGGCGTGCACCGCGAGGTCGCACAGGAGCCACCAGCCGAGCGGCAGCGCCTCCGGGCGCCACAGCGCCTGCACGGCGTGGCCGAGGAAGCCCGCGACCGCGACCGGGACCGCCGTGCGCGCCGGGTACCAGCGCGCGACCTGCAGGGTCGCGACCGTCGAGGCGGGGGTCGCCGCACCGGAGTACGCCGCGAGCGACGCGAGCATCAGGGCGCCGAGCACCGGCGCGTTGCGCGGGGACCGCGACCACAGGAGCGGGAGGACGGCGAGGGCCAGCGCCGCGACGGCGACGTCGATCGCGGGCTGCGCGCCCGGGTCGTCCTGGCCGACGATCCCGGCCGTCGCGAGCACCGTGAGCGCCGCGACGGCGAGCCACGCGAGGGCGAACGTCCACCACGGGACGAGCGGGCGGTTCCCGTCGCGGCGTGCGGCGGCCGTCGCGAGGACGGGGCGCCCGGGGTACGGAGGGCAGTCGGTGCGAGTGGTCATGCTCCGGACGCTAGGGGGCGCCGTCACGGTCGACCACCGACCAAGGTCGGGGGTCGGGGTCCGGCAGGAGGGGCAGGGGTGGACGCCGGTCGGGTCGCGCACCGACGTCCGGTCGGTGCGGCGGGAGCCCCGCCGCCGCGAGGGTGGACGACGTCGGCACCCCGCCGGCGGCGGCCTCGGCCGTGAGAGCACGCGGCACCGTCGCGTGACGAAGGAGGAGTGCCATGTCCACGACGCCGACCACCACGTACCGCACCTCGGACGTCCCCCGCCATCCCGGCTCGTCCACCGCGACCGTCGGGCGGCAGGTCCCCGGGGAGGTCCGACGCCGCGTCCCCCGCTGGTCCGTCCCGCTCGTCGCCGCGGCGGTCGCCGCCGTCGTCCTGCTCGTCGGGACGGCGCTCGGCGTCGACCCGGAGGTGCGTACCGCGACCGGCACCCAGACCGTCGGCGTCGTCGCCGCGGTCGTCACGGCGCTCGTCGTCGGGTACGCCGCGTGGGGCGTGCGCGCCCTGCTCGGCCGGCTGGCGTCCCGTCGCCCGCGGCGGGGCGAGCGCGCGTGGCTCGTGACGTGCGCCGTCGTGCTGCTCGTCTCGCTGCTCGGCCCGCTCGGCGCGGTGACGCCTGCCGCGGTGGCGCTCCTCGCCGTCGAGCACCTCGCGGTCGGCCTGACCCTCACGCTGGCCCTGCGCCGCTGACCTCCCCTCCGCCACCGGCCCCAGCCCCCCGCGGTTCAGCCGAGCACGATGTTGCTGTCGATTTCCGTCGGATGACGACAGGAACATCGTGCTCGACCGCGCGTGAGGTCGTGCTCGGCGGGACGATGAGTTCGCGCGGGCGCGAGGGTCTGCCCCGTCGTCTCGACCACCCGACCGGAAGGCCACTCCCATGAGCGCGACGCTCGTCTCCACCCTGTTCCTCTCGCTCGACGGCGTCGCCGAGATCGACCCGGCGTGGCACTTCCCGTACTTCGACGACAACATGGCCGCCGCCGTCGACGAGGACTACCAGGACGTCGACGCGCTGCTCCTCGGGCGGGTCACCTACGACAGCTTCGCCGGCGCGTGGCCCGAGCGGGAGACCGCCGGGGGCGAAGACGCGTCGTTCGCCGCGCGGCTCGGGGACATGCGCAAGATCGTCGCGACGCGCGGCGACCAGGACCTCGGGTGGCGGCACGTCGAGCGGATCGACGGCGACCTCGTCGACGCCGTCCGTGCGCTCAAGGAGGAGCCCGGACTGGGCAAGGTGCTCGTCGCGGGGTCGATCTCGGTGGTGCGCCAGCTCCTCGCCGCCGGGCTGCTCGACGAGCTGCGGCTCCTCGTCCACCCCGTCGCGGCCCGCTCGGGCGAACGGCTCTTCGACGAGGGCGAGCCCTACTACCCGCTCACGCTCCTGCGCTCCGAGACCTTCCCGACGGGCGTCGTGCGACTCGTCTACGCGCCCGCCGAGCCTCCGGCCGAGGTCACGTACGACGACGTCGCGGACAAGGTGCCGTCCGGGGACGCGGGCTGATCCCCGGCCCCGGGCTCGACGCGCGTCGCCTCCGTCGTGACGACCGCCGTCGATCACCGGGAACGGGGACGAGGTGCAAGGTCGCGGGGTGTCACCACACGTCCCGGGTATGAGCCGGACGACGCGCGTCGCGATCCTGGTCCAGGTGCTGGCAGGCATCCTCGTCGTGGGCGCGTGCGCGACGACGGGCTCGCAGCCGCCGGCCGACGTACCCACGCCGTCGGGAGCCCGGGGGGACGGCGACGCGGTCGCCCCGGCGGCGTTCGTCGACCGGGAGCCGCTCGACCTGTGCGGCGACGTCCGGCTCGACCAGGGGGAGAGCGTCCCGGACGACCTGTTCCGCTGCCTCGACGCCGCCGCCGCGACGGGTGCGGAGCTCGTGGTCACCATGCCGACGACGGAGGGCGACCCGATCGTGAGCTACTACCGGGTGGGGCCGCGGATCGACGGCGTCGAGATCTTCGTCGACGCGACCCGGGACGCGTACGGGCCGCGGGAGTGGGCGCACCTGCTCTGCCCGGACGCGACGTCGGCCGCGGCGCCGGGGACCTGCCAGGAGGCCTGAGCCCGCCCGACCACGACCCTGCGCGCCCGCGAGCACGACCTCGGTGTCGTCATCCGACGGATGACGACACCAAGGTCGTGCTCGGCGCGGGAGGGTGGGTCAGTTGCGCAGGTCGAGGTAGCGGTCGATGAGGGCCGCCGTCGACGGGTCCTGGGCGGCGAGGGCGTCCTCGTCGCCCGCGACGGCCGGCGCGATCTCGAGCGCGAGCTTCTTGCCGAGCTCGACGCCCCACTGGTCGAAGCTGTCGATGCCCCACACGACGCCCTGCACGAACGTGATGTGCTCGTAGAGCGCGATGAGCTGGCCGAGGACCGACGGCGTGAGGGCCGGCGCGAGGATCGACGTCGTCGGGCGGTTGCCCGGGAAGGTCCGCGCGGACACGAGCGCCTCCGCCGTCCCCTCGGCGCGGACCTCGTCGGCGGTCTTGCCGAACGCGAGCGCCTTGGTCTGGGCGAAGAAGTTCGCGAGGAACAGGCCGTGCACGTCCGCGCCGGGCTGGACCGCGCCGCCGTCACCGACCTCGTCCGTGAGCGGGTGCGCCGGGTTCGCGACGGCGATGAAGTCGGCCGGGATGAGGCGGGTGCCCTGGTGGATGAGCTGGTAGAACGCGTGCTGGCCGTTGGTGCCCGGCTCGCCCCAGAAGATCTCGCCCGTCTCCGTCGTGACCGGGGAGCCGTCCCACCGCACGCGCTTGCCGTTCGACTCCATGGTGAGCTGCTGGAGGTAGGCCGGGAAGCGGTGCAGGTACTGCGCGTACGGGAGCACGGCGTGCGTGTGCGCGTCGAGGAAGTTGACGTACCAGACGTTGAGCAGCCCCATGAGGACGGGGACGTTGCGCTCGAACGGCGTGCGGCGCACGTGCTCGTCGATCGCGTGGAAGCCCGCGAGCAGCTCGGCGAACCGGTCCGGCCCGATCGCGATCGCGAGCGACGTGCCGATCGCGGAGTCGACCGAGTAGCGCCCGCCGACCCAGTCCCAGAACCCGAACGCGTTCGCCGGGTCGATCCCGAACGCCGCGACCTTGTCGAGCGCGGTCGAGACCGCGACGAAGTGCTGCGCGACGGCGGCCTGCCGGGACTCGTCCGTGTCCTCGATCGCGCCGACCGCCGCGAGCTCCGTCCACAGCCAGTCCCGCGCGAGGCGCGCGTTGGTCAGGGTCTCGAGCGTGCCGAAGGTCTTGGAGGCGACGATGAACAGCGTCGTGCGCGGGTCGAGGCCCGCGGTCTTCTCCGCGACGTCCGTCGGGTCGATGTTCGAGACGAACCGGACCTCGATGTCCTCGTGCTTGTACGGCAGCAGCGCCTCGTACGCCATGACCGGCCCGAGGTCGGAGCCGCCGATCCCGATGTTCACGACCGTGCGCACGCGCTCGCCCGTGACGCCCGTCCACTCGCCCGAGCGCACCTTGTCCGCGAACGCGTAGACCTTGGCGAGCTCGCCGTGCACGTCCGCGTCGACGTCCTGCCCGTCGACGACGAGGTGCTCGTCGTCGCCCAGCGGGGTCGGCCGGCGCAGGGCCGTGTGCAGGACGGCGCGGTCCTCCGTGACGTTGATGTGCTCGCCCGTGAACATCGCCTCGAGGCGGTCGTCGAGGTGGACCTCCTCAGCGAGGCGCACGAGCAGCTCGAGCGTCTCGTCGGTGACGAGGTTCTTCGACAGGTCGACCGTGAGGTCGGCGGCCTGGTGCGTGAGACGGCGCGCGCGGTCCGGGTCCACCGCGAACCAGGTGCGCAGGTCCGGCTCCACGGTGTCACGGTGCACGGTGAGCGCGGTCCAGGACGGCGTGGTGGTGGGGTCGATCGGCGGCGGCACGGGCTGCGAGGTCATGACCACCAAACTACTGACCGACGTCGGCCCTCGCCCACCCCGACCGTCCCGCGGTCCATGGTCCGGTGGCCTCACGAACGGCCGCCGTCGGTCCCTGGACCCCGGGCCCGGGCGGACGTGGGTGGTCCGCGCGACGATGGTGGGCGTGCGCCGTGGCGGCGCGCACCGCGCGGCGACGGTGCCGCCGGGCCACCGACGGACACCGGAGGAGGAGACCATGGCCGAGGTCGTGCTGTTCCACCACGTGCAGGGACTGACCGAGGGCGTACGGACGATCGCGGAGACGCTGCGCGGCGCGGGGAACGTCGTGCACACGCCGGACCTGTTCGAGGGACGCACGTTCGCGACCCTCGACGAGGGCATGGCGCACGTGCAGGAGCTCGGGTTCGGCACGGTCCTGGAGCGCGGTCGGGCGGTGGCGGACGGATACGACCCCGCGGTCGTGTACGCCGGGATCTCGCTCGGCGTGCTCCCGGCGCAGATGCTCGCGCAGACGCGCGCGGGCGCGAAGGGCGCGGTGCTCCTGGAGGCGTGCGTGCCGGTCTCGGAGTTCGGCGAGGCGTGGCCCGAGGCCGTGCCCGTGCAGGTGCACGGCATGGACGGCGACCCGTCGTTCGCGGGCGAGGGGGACCTCGACGCCGCGCGCGAGCTCGTGGACTCCACGCCCGACGCCGAGCTGTTCGTCTACCCCGGCGACCGGCACCTGTTCACCGACCCGAGCCTGCCGTCGTACGAGCCGGGGGCCGCCGCGCTCGTCACCGAGCGGGTGATCCGCTTCCTCGACGGCATCCGCTGAGCGGCCGACGACGCGGCGGCCTCCGGGGTCACGCGGGTCGCGCCCGTCCTTCCCGGGGCGCGATCAGTCGCCGTCCTCCGACGTCGTCCTGCGCTGCCACGCGGCCCACACGCCCGCCGGTCGGAACCCGAGGGCGACGTTGATCGCGAGCATGTGGTCGTTCTCCTGCGCGTTCCACGTGTGGACGCGCCGGGTCGCGGGGCGCTCGCGCGCGAGCGCGTCGAGGTTGGCCACCTTGACGAGCATCCCGAGGCGGCGCCCCCGGTGCTCGCGGAGCACGAGGGTGTCCTCCTGGAACGCGAAGTCGTCCCGGTCGTGCGGGTACAGGAAGACGGTGAACGCGGCGAGCGTGCCGGTCGGCACGTGCTCCGCGGCGCTCACGAGGAACCCGTTGCGCTTCTCGGCCTGCTCGCCCACCCACGTGCGCACGCGCCGCGCGTCCCACGGGTCCTCGCCGAACTCGACGCCTCCCGTCGGCGCGTCGGTGCTCATGCGGGTGAACAGCACGGCCACCTGGTCGAGCCACTCCTCGGGGACCTCGTCGGTCCACGTGTGCACGCGGTAGTCCGGGCCGGCGTGCTCCCGCGCGGCGGCGCGGTGCGCGTCGAGGCCCGCGGGGTTGGCCGGGAGGTCGAGCACCGAGTGGCGCTCGACCTGCTCCAGGACGTACCCGTGGGCGCGCAGGAAGCGAGGACCGGGGGCGTCGGCGGGGACGCGGCCCGCGCCGGTGGTGGCGGCCAGCGCGTCCGGGCCGGGCGGCGGCTCCGTCCCGTGCGAGGTGTTCGAGAGGAGCACCGTGCGCCCGGCGTCCGCGGCGAGGCGCTCGGCGAGCGCGAGCAGCGGCGTCCCGATGCCGCGACCCCGCTCCTGCGGGCGGACCACGGCGAACGCGTCGCTCAGGTGCGCGTTGCTCGTCGTGGGCTGGAGCACGAACAGGTACGCGACGACGTCGTGCACCGCGGGCGGGACGCCGTCGGCGATCAGGGCGCGCGCGGCGGCGGAGCGCACGACGACGAAGCGGCGCTTGGCCGCGTACTCCTGGTGGTCCATCCCGGAGAGCACGTCGCGCGGTCGCAGCGCGAGGTCGTCGTACCCGTGGACCTCCAGCTCGTGCTCCCGGCCGACGTCCGCGACGGCGTGGTAGGCCCACGCGTCGGCGTCGTCGAGCGACGCGGGGTGCGGGGCCTCGACGAGCGTGTACCCCGGCGGGAGGGGCACCTCGGGGGCGGTGCGGGCGACGCTGCTCATGCGGTCCAGCGTGACCGCGGCGCGTCCGGGGTGTCCACGCTTTTGGCGGCGGCCCGCGGGACCGGGCGACGACGGCCGGGACGACGACGGCCCGGGCTCCGCCAGGGAGCCCGGGCCGGGGACGCCGTCGGTCGCGGCGGTCGCGCGCCGCCTACTTGCGCGCCGAACGTCCTGCGATCGCGCCCCAGATGAGCAGCACGAGCAGCGAGCCGACGAAGGCCCAGAACCACGTGGTGAGCGAGAAGAACTCGTCGTTGGCGTCCGCGCCGAACAGCGCGCCGCCGATCCACCCGCCGAGGAGGGCACCCAGCACACCCACGATCAGCGTGACGATCCAGCCCCCTGCTGCCTTGCCCGGCAGGATGGCGCGTGCGATCGCGCCCATGATGAGGCCGATGAGGATCCACCCGATGAAGCTCATCCCTGTCTCCGTTCTCTGGGGGACGAAACGGTCATACGGCGTAACTGCCCCGTATGCCTGACTTCACGGTGGCACGGGGCGGGGCGGTTCGCACGCCGGGAGCCGCGCGCGTGGTCGCTAGGCTCGGGGGATGGCGACGACGGAGGCGACGAGCGCGCGCGTCGACAGCTGGCTCTGGGCGGTCCGGGTGTTCAAGAGCCGCTCGCAGGCGACCGCGGCGGTCAAGGCCGGGCACGTGCGGGTGAACGGAGAGCGCGCGAAGCCGGCGACGAGCGTCAAGGTCGGCGACCGCGTCGTCGTGCGCGGCGGCCCGGCCGAGCGGATCCTCGTCGTGGAGAAGGTGCTGGTGAAGCGCGTCTCCGCGCCTCTGGCCGCACAGGCCGTGGTCGACCAGAGCCCGCCCCCTCCGCCCCGGGAGCTGACCGTCCGCGTCGCGGTCCGCGAGCGTGGCGCGGGCCGCCCGACGAAGCGCGAGCGCCGCGACCTCGACCGCCTCCGCGGCCGCGGCTGACGCCGCTTCGGCGAGCGGCCCAGGACCGAGCGGCAGACGCGTGCGGCCGGGAGACGCACGCGCAGGTGCGTCTCCCGGCCGCGAGTGTGCAGCGCTCGGTGAAGAGGTGTCAGGTCAGCAGGCGCCGAGGTCCTTCCAGACGCCCCACTGGCCGCTCTGGGCGGGGTTCTCGCCCGTCGTCCACCACTTGGCCTGGTAGTTGCGGCCCTCGTGCGAGACGTTCGCGCCGCCGACGTACACCGACCCGGCGGCCCAGGCGGGCGCGGTGCACTCGCCGGGCTCGGGGTCAGTGGGCTCGGGGTCCGGGTCGCCCGGGTCCGTGCCGCCGGCGCCGATCTTGAGGTCGACGCAGTTGTAGAACGCGTTCACCGTGTTCGACACGTTCCAGCGCGCGAGGATCGTGTGGTTGCCCTCGGGCAGACCGGTCAGCGTGTGGGAGATGTTGCTCGGGGGCTGTGCGCCGCCCTGGTTGAACGTCTTGAAGAGCACGCCGTCGACGAAGTACTCCCACGTGCTCGTGTTGTGCGCCGCGGTGAGGTTCCACTGGAAGGTCACCGACGTGCCGGTCTGCGTGCGCGGCCACGGCTTGCTCGTGTCGTCGAGGATGCTGAACCCGCTGCCGCCGGAACACTTCATCGAGCCCTTGGGCGCCTCGACGGACTGCGGCTCGTACTTGATGCCGCCGCAGTCGAAGGACGTCGTGCCCTTCGCGCAGTGGTCCTGCCGGCTGGGCGGGGACGTGATCCAGCCGTGCGCGCTCGCGCTGGGGGCGATGGCCACGGGGGCGATGATCGCGACCGCGCCGACGACGGCCGCCAGGAGTACCGCTCTCAGTCTTCGCATGAGTTGTCTCGCTCTCCATCCGGTGGTGCATGGGTCCTGCGGCGCGCTTCGTCGCGGGCCGCTCTCGGATCGGGCACTGTCGACGCTACGAAATGTGCGGAGTGCGGACAATTGGGCAAAGCTCGTACGTGCTTCCGCGTACCCCGGCGCGCCGTCCACGCCCGGCACGCACGACGGCGGGTGCCCTCGCCCCGAGGGACGAGGACACCCGCCGTCGCGGGGTCAGCGGGTCAGCAGGCGCCGACCAGCTTCCACGGGCCCCACTGCTCGGCGCCCGGGACGTTGTTCAGCGTCCACCACTTCGCCTCGTAGATGTTCCCGTCGTGCGAGACCTTCGCCCCGCCGGTGTACGTCGCGGTCGAGGACCACGCCGGGTCGGTGCACTGGCCCGGCTCGCCGCCGCCCGGGTTCTCGCCCTCGCCGCCGCCGGGGTTCTCCCCGCCGGGGTTCGTGCCGTCCGCCGTGACCGTGAGGTCGACGCAGTTGTAGAACGCGTTCACCGTGTCCGCGACGCTCCAGCGCGCGAGGATCGTGTGGTTGCCGAGGGGCAGGCCCTTGAGGGTGTGCGAGATGTCCTTGGGGGGCTGCACGCCGCCGCCGTCGAACGACGCGAAGAGCTGGCCGTCGACGAAGTACTCCCACACGCTCGTCGCGTGGTTCGCGGTGAGCTTCCACTGGAAGGTCACCTCCTGGCCGGTGGTCGTGCGGGGCCAGGGCTTCGACGCGTCGTCGAGGATCGTGTAGCCGCTGCCGCCGGAGCACTGCATCGAGCCCTTGACGGCCTCGACGGACTGCGGCTCGTACTTGAGCCCGCCGCAGTCGAAGGACGTGGCGCCGGTGGCGCACTGGTCCTGCCGGCTCGGGGGGGACGTGATCCAGCCGTGCGCCGAGGCGCTGGGGGCGATCGCGATCGGGGCGATGATCGCGGTCGCGCCCACGACGGCGGCGAGGAGCGCCGCGCGAAGTCGCTTCATGGGGGACTCGCTTCCTGTGTCGGGGAGGGCCGACGCCGTGCGGAGCCCGCACCGTCGGCCGTGACGGGGTGGACCGTAGGCAGCCCGGACGCGTCCGCTCAACGACTACGCACGACCGGGATCGGGTACGGGAAGTCCCGTACCCGGCGGGCCCGGTTCGCCGGGATCGTGCGCCTGCGCGGTCGTGCCCGCGGGGGCGGAGAGCCCGTCCCGAGCCCCTCGGCGGGTGAAAAACATGTGGGGACCACGTAGCCCGGCCGTCTCCGCAGGGACCGGTCCTCGGCGTCCGGGCGGCGGACCTCGGAGAAACGTCGTGCGTCCGCCGGTCAGGGATGCGCCCGCGGCCGGGAGATGCGCACAGAGGTGCGTCTCCCGGCCGCGAGTGTGCAGCGCTCGGTGAGAGGTGTCAGGTCAGCAGGCGCCGAGGTCCTTCCAGACGCCCCACTGGCCGCTCTGGGCGGGGTTCTCGCCCGTCGTCCACCACTTGGCCTGGTAGGTGCGGCCGTCGTGCGACACCGTGGCGCCGCCGAGGTAGACGGAGCCGGCGGCCCACGCCGGGGCGGTGCACTCCCCGGGCCCGGGGTCGGTGGGCTCCGGGTCGGTCGGCTCGGGGTCCGGATCGTTGCCGCCGGTGCCGTTGACGTTCACGTCGACGCAGTTGTAGAACGCGTTGTTCGTGTCGGCGATGTTCCACCGCGCGAGGATCGTGTGGTTGCCCGACGGCAGGCCGGTGAGCGTGTGCGAGACGTCGTACGCCGGGCGCTTGCCGCCGTCGTTGAACGTCTTGAAGAGCACGCCGTCGACGAAGTACTCCCACGTGCTCGTGGCGTGCGCGACCTCGAGCTCCCACTGGAACGTCACGGTGCTGCCCACGGTCGTCCGCTTCCAGGGCTTGCTGCTGTCGTCGAGGATGGCGAACCGGCTGCCGCCGGAGCACTGCATCGAGCCCTTGACGGCCTCGACGCTCTGCGGCTCGTACTTGATCTCGCCGCAGTCGAACGAGAGCGTGCCGCTGCTGGCGCACTGCTCCTGGCGGCTCGCGGGCGAGGTGATCCAGCCGTGCGCCGAGGCGCTCGGGGCGACCACGACCGGGGCGACGATCGCGGCCGCGCCCACGACGGCGGCGACGAGGGTCGCGCGGAGTCGTCTCATGAGGGTCTCGCTTCCTTGGTCGGGGTGCCGACGGCGGCGCGAAGCCCGGTTCGTCGGCCTTGACCCGACGGACGCTAGG
This sequence comes from Cellulosimicrobium cellulans, assembly GCF_024124905.1. Taxonomy (GTDB): domain Bacteria; phylum Actinomycetota; class Actinomycetes; order Actinomycetales; family Cellulomonadaceae; genus Cellulosimicrobium; species Cellulosimicrobium cellulans_G. The sequence goes on along the minus strand of NZ_JAMXST010000005.1, from coordinate 250,731 downwards.
CACGCCCGCTTCCCCGGGCAACGGTTCCGCGAGGATTACGGGAGGTAGGTGATTGCCCCTAAGCACGCCGCCGGGTTGTACGACGGCGCAGGTCAGGACGCACCTGGCGGGTCGAGGAACGCACACGGGAGAGGGGCTGCGGGGCCCGAGGTGTGCGGGGACCCCGTAGCGGGTGGCATCGAGCGGCCACGCATTGGGAAGGGGTGCTTGCATTATCCGAGCAGTGCCCCCTAGCGTCAGGTGGTCGGCGCGTGTGCGCTGGTCGGCAGGGGGTTGACGCAGGTGTCTGGCCTCCGCCGTGTCTTCAGTGAGGGGGCTGAGATGAAGAGAGTTCTCACAGGACTTGTCACGGGCGCACTGGGTGCCGGACTGGTTCTCGGCGGTGCAGGGACGGCTTCCGCCGCGCTGATCGCGGACTACACGGACTGCCCTGCCGACCGTCAGGTCGTCACGCGAGGGAACGCACTCGGCTGGGTCTGGGTGAACGCCAACGACAGGATCGACATCACGTCGGGATCGTCGAAGACTCGGGTCTACGGGATCGTGCGTGCGGGAGTTCGCTTCACGGGCTGGTCCGTGTCGAGCGGCGTCGACGACGACGAGTGGCCCCGGGGGTCGGGTGACTGCAGTGTCCGCTGACCGTCGGGCAGTCGCGCGGGAGGGCGCAGGTCGCGGGTGCCGAGCGCGCAGCGTGCGACGTGCCGTCGTGCTCGTCGCGCTCCTCGGGGGTGCCACGGCGTGCACCGCGGAGCTCCCTGCTCCGGCACCCACGGCGTCCTACGCGCAGCCGGGGTGGATGCTCGAGACCCTGCAGGCCCACGAGCGGCTCGATCGTGCCGTCGCCGCGTGCATGGGAGAACGTGGGCTGCCGTACGCGCAGGCCGAGGTCGACGGGAGCGCGAGCTACTCGGCGGACGGCGTGCCGCCCGCGCAGGTCGAGCGGCTCCAGGCCGCGGCCTACGAGTGCTGGGAGGAGTCCGAGCCGCTCGCCGGCTTCGTCGACTATCCGACGGGGACGGTCTACGACCAGTCCGTCGAGACGTGGGAGTGCCTCGCGGCGCAGGGGTACGACCTGCCGGATCCGCCGTCGAAGGCGTCGTGGGTCGAGGGGTTCGACGCCGGCGAGGAGGTCTGGGCGCCCTACATGGACCTCTACGAGCAGGATCCCGAGATCGAGGAGTCGGAGTGGTTCCGGCTCAAGGGGATCTGTGTCGAGTCCGGAATCGTCTTCTCTCCTGATCTCAGCGACCCACCGGCGGGGCTCGGGTCGTGATCTCGGCACCGGAGCGAGACGCTAGGAGTCGAGCCCGACGCGGCAGGACGGCTCCGTGAGAGCGGCACGTCGGTCGTGGCGCACCACGACGGGCTGGGTCCTCGCGGTGCTGGTGGCGCTCGGCGCCGGAGCGTGGGCGGGGCGAGCGACGCTCGCCCCGCCCACGGTCGAGACCGCCTCGGTGGAGGCGCTCACCTACACCGTGGCGGAGGAGACCGTCGGGCACTCAGTGAGCGTGCCCGTCACGGTGACCTGGCCGACGGCGGACCTCGTTGCCGGGGCGAGTACCGGCACGGTCACGACGGTCGACGTGGAGCCGGGCGCGACGGTCGCGGCCGGGGACCGGCTCCTCACGGTCGGGCTGCGCCCCGTCGTCGTCCTCGCGGGCAGTGTGCCCGCCTTCCGCGACCTCGGCGCGGGTACCGAGGGGCAGGACGTCGCCCAGCTCCAGGCGTACCTCCGCGAGGCCGGGTACCTGACGGCGCGTCGCGGCGACGGCGTCTTCGGGCCCGCGACCGAGCGCGCGGTGCGCGCGTGGCAGAAGGATGCCGGGTTCCCGGTCGACGGTGTCGTGCGCACGGGCGACGTCTACTTCGTCACCGACCTCCCGGCCAGGATCGTGCTCGATCCGGGTGTGGTCGTCGGCGCGGTGCTCGCGCCGGGCGAGCGCCTGGTGTCGACGATCACCGGGGACCCGGTCTTCGAGATGGTGCTGAGCGTCGAGCAGGCGTCGCTCGTCCCCACGAGCGGTCCTGCGCGCGTGCGGAGCGGCGAGTCGACCTGGGACGCCACGATCTCGTCCGCGACGAGCACGAGCGACGGGTCGCTGCGGCTGCTGCTCACGGCGCCCGACGGAGGCCCGGTGTGCGGGTCGGACTGCGCCGCGCTCGACGTCGTGCGGGCCGTCGAGGGCGGGACCGCCGGCGGCGGACCTGCGCCATCCGCTGACGTGGTCGCGTCCGTCGTCCTCGACGGAGAGATCGTCGTCGTCGAGGAGGCGACCGGGCCTACGGTGCCCGCCGCGGCGCTGCGCACGCGGGCGGACGGCTCCGTGCAGGTCGTCGTGGAGGACGGCACCGCCGACGGGCGCGAGGCCGCGGTGACGATCGTGTCGAGCGGTTCGGGCCGTTCGGTGGTGGAGGGCGTCGAGGTCGGCGACGTCGTCCGACTCTTCGAGGCGGACACGGGGTGACCGTCCTGGCGACGGACGGTCTGACGTTCGCGTACCGCCACGGCACGCCGCCCGTCATCGACGACCTGACGACCGCCTTCGCGCCCGGTGCCGTGACTGCCGTGACGGGGCCGTCCGGGTCGGGCAAGTCGACGCTGCTGTACGTGCTCGCCCTGATGCTGCGTGCCGAGAGCGGCGAGGTGCTGTGGGACGGCGAGCCGGCGTCGGGCCTGGCAGACGCGGAGGCGGCACGACTGCGCGCTGCCCACGTCGGTTTCGTGTTCCAGGACGCGATGCTCGACCCGGCGCGTTCGATCCTGGACAACGTGTGCGAGTCGGCGCTCTTCGCCGGGATGGGGACTCGTGCCGCACGGTCGCGGGCCGAGGAGCTCCTGGCGAGGTTCGGCGTCGGACACCGGGCGACCCACCGACCCGGCGAGATCTCCGGAGGCCAGGCGCAGCGCGTCGCTCTGTGCCGCGCGCTGCTCACGTCGCCGCGCGTCCTCTTCGGCGACGAGCCGACCGGGAACCTCGATCACGCGTCGGCGCGTGTCGTGTGGGAGGCGCTCGTCGAGCACGCGCGCGACGGCGCGACCGTGGTGGTCGCGACGCACGACGAGGAGCTCGCGGCCGAGGCGGACCACCGGCTGGTGCTCTCGTGAGCACGTCCCGCGCGCCCGGCAGCCCACGTCCGACGGCGCTCGTCCGCGACGGCGTCCGGTCCGCGTTGGCGCAACCGGTCGCGACCCTCACGACGGCGGTCGTCGTCGCCGTCGTCTGCCTCGTCGTGCTCGCGACGACCGGGCAGTCTGCGGCGGGGGAGCGCGCCGTCATGGCGACGATCGACTCGACCGGTACGCGACTGGTCACGGCGGCGGACGCCAAGGGCGACGCCGGCGTCGCCGCGGACGGCGTCGCGGCCCTGGCACGGATCGACGGCGTCACATGGGCCTTCGGGACCGGTTCGGCGACGGACGTGCGCAACGCGAACGCCACGGCGCGTGACGTCGTCCCGCTGCGGGCTCTGTACGGGTCTCTTCCCGCCGACGTCGGTACGGTCTCCGGGCGCGCGCCGGCGGAGGGCGAGGCCGTCGTCGGCGTGGACGCGGCGAGAGCGCTGGGGCTCGTGGACGGGGTCGGCGTCCTCACCGACGGCGTGCGGTCGTGGGAGGTCGTCGGGGTGGTCGACGCGGCGGGTCCGCTCGCGTCGCTGCGCGAGACGGCGCTCGTCGCCACCGACCCGGCGGGTCACGAGGTGCGCTACGTCTACGCGATGGCGCGCGACGTCGCGACCGTCCCCGCGCTGGCGCGGCTGCTCCCCGACGTGCTGCCCGCACGGTCGCCCGGTGGCGTCGTGGTCGAGGAACCCACGGGTGCGATCGCGCTGCGGGACGTCGTCGCCGGTCAGCTCGGCGCGGCGTCGCGACGGCTCATGACGACGGTCCTCGCCGTCGGCCTCGTGATCGTGTGCGCGACGGTGTTCGGTGCGGTCTCGGCCCGGCGACGGGACTTCGGACGACGACGTGCGCTCGGCGCGACGCGCAGCGCGATCGTGGTCCTCGTGCTCGTCCAGACGGCGGTCGCGGCGTCCCTGGGAGTGGCCTTCGGCGCGGCGGCAGGCGCGGCGACGGTGGTCGTGCTCGCGGGCGAGCTCCCGTCAGCGTCGTTCCTGGTCGGCGTCGCGGTGCTCGCCCTGGCCGTCTGCGTCGTCGGCGCGGTCCCTCCCGCGGTCGTCGCCGCTCGACGGGACCCGGTGCGGATCCTCCGGGTTCCCTGAGCGCGGCGGGCCGGCCGATGCGCGGGCGTCAGGCGGCCGCGTCCTCCTCGCGGAGCCGCGGCTCGGTGCGCAGCGCCGGGCGGAGGCCGGACTTGTCGGCGTAGAACGCGCGCACGACGTCCATGTCGGCGCGCACGTCGCCCGTGAGCTCGATGGTCGGGCCGAGGCCGGTCGTCATGGTGGTGCGGTCGACGTACCCGAGGGTCACCGGCAGGTGCGCCTCGCGCGCGATCCGGTAGAAGCCCGACTTCCAGTACGACCCCGCGCCGCGCGTGCCCTCGGGCGTCACGACGAGCGAGAACACCTCGCCGGCGCGGAGGCGCGCGACGACGTCGGCCACGACCCGGCTCGGATCGCGCCGGTCGACGGGGATGCCGCCGAGCGCGCGCATGAGCGGGCCGGCCGGGCCCGCGAACAGCGTGTGCTTGCCGAGCCAGCGCACGTGGATGCCCGTGCTCCAGGCGATGGCGAGCATGAGGACGAAGTCCCAGTTCGACGTGTGCGGGGCGCCGACGAGGAGCGTCGGGCGGCGGGTGTCGTACGGCTCGGAGCGCAGGGACCACCGGCTGGTCGCCCAGTAGGCGCGGGCGAGGGCTCGGCGGATCACCACGCCACGGTACAGGCCGTCCACAGGGAGACCGGTTGCCGTCGACAACCTCCGGGACCTTGGTTAGTCTCCGGGCGGGTAGGGAACTTCCCGCTCTACCCGCACGGCCCCGGACATGTCTGATCGACCCACCCACTGCTCGACGGAGACCAGATGGACACCACTCCCGCCGGTACGCCCGCCCTCCTGCGCACCCTCAACGCACGCGCCGTGCTCGACGTGCTCGGCACGGGCGCGCGGGTCGCGCGGCCCGACGTCGTCTCGGCGACCGGTCTGTCCAAGACGACCGTGGCGCAGACGCTGCGGGCGCTCGAGGCCACGGGCGTGGTCACGGAGGCCGGGCTCGACCGGGACCGGCGGGGGCCCGCCGCGACGCTGTACCGCGTCGACCCGGACTACGCGTTCGGGCTGGGCATCGACGTCGCGCGCGACCGGGTGCGGGTCGCGCTCGTCGACGTCACGGGTGCGATCCGGGCCCGTGCGGAGCGCCGGGACGTCAAGCCGACGACGACGGCGCGCGCCCGTGCGGCCGCGGAGCTCGCCCGCGCGTGCGTGAGCGACGCCCAGGCGCGGCTCGCGGAGGGGCCGACGATCGAGGTGACGCGCGCGGTCGCGGCCGTCCCGCTGATCGTCGGGTCGGACCTGCGGACGATCCGCCGCGTCCCCGGCTACGAGAAGGGCGGGACCGAGCTCGTCGACGCGCTCGAGGACGCCCTCGGGTGCCCGGTGACCCTCGAGAACGACCTCAACCTCGCGGCGCTCGCCGAGCAGCGCGACGGCGCCGCGGCCGGGGCGCGCTCGTTCGTCGTGCTCGGGCTGGGCGACGGCTTCGGGGCCGGGCTGGTGCTCGACGGGAAGCTCCACCGCGGGTTCGCGGGCGGTGCCGGCGAGGTCTCGTTCCTGCCGCACCCCGCCCGAGCGCTGGGCTCCGAGGCGCTGGGGGCGTCGTCCCTCGCGTCGCTCGCGAAGGAGCACGGCCTGCCCGACGACGTGACCGTCAAGGACGTCGTGGACCGGGCCGAGCACGGCGACGGCGCCTCGAACGACGTGCTCGACGAGGTCGCCGAGCGGATCGGGGTCGTCGCCGCGTCGGTGGCGCTCGTGGTGGAGCCGGAGCTCTTCGTCCTCACCAACCAGGCGGCGCGCGCGCCGATCGCGGACCGCGTGACGCGCTTCCTCGCGGAGAAGATCGCCGTCCTCCCCGTCCGGGTCGTCTCGTCGGACCTCACGTGCGACGCCGTCGTGGTGGGGGCCGCCCGCTCGGCCAGCGACGCGCTGCGCGACGAGGTGTTCCGCTCCGCCGCCGCCCACCCCGCGCCGGGCGAGGGCGACATCGCCGACGAGCGCGAGGAGGCGGCGTCGTGACCGCGGCAGCACCGGGCGGCGGAGCGCCGCCGTCGGACCTGGTCTCCCGGCTGGGCCTCGCCGCCGACGCGCGCGCGATCATCCTCAACGCCGACGACTACGGCATGTGCCGCGCCGCCAACCGCGCGGTCTCCGAGCTCCTCCTCGCGGGGCACGTCGACTCCGCGACGGTCATGGTCCCGTGCGGGTGGGCGCCGGACGCGCTCGCGTTCGCGGCCGCGCACCCCGTCGACGTGGGCGTGCACCTCGTGCTGACCAGCGAGTGGACGCGGTACCGGTGGCGCCCGCTCACCGGCACGGGCACGTCCCTGGTCGACGACGCGGGCTACTTCCCGCGCGACGTGCTGACCGTCGAGCGCCAGGCGCGCGTCGAGGACGTCGTCGCCGAGCTCACGGCCCAGCTCGACGCGGCGCTCGCGGCCGGGGTCGACGTCTCGCACCTCGACAACCACATGGGCTCCGTCTACGGGCTCGAGACGGGGCGCTCGTTCCTGCCGCAGGTCTTCGAGCTCGCCGCCCGGCACCGGCTGCCGTTCCGTCTGCCCCGCACGACCGACGGGATGGTGCTGCCCCCGGGCGACTTCCAGCCGCTGCTCGACGAGGCGACGGCCGCCGCGGACGCGCTCGGCGTCGTCCTGGTCGACCGGCTCTGGACCCACCCGTTCGAGCTCGACGGCGCCGGGACGGTCGAGGAGGAGGACTACGAGGACGTCCGGGCCGACTTCCTCGACCTGCTGCGCCGCGTCCCGTCCGGCGTGACCGAGATCTTCCTCCACCCCATGCTCGACGACGACGAGCTCGGCGACGTCGCCGACTACGGCGTCGCGAAGCGCGGCTTCGAGCACCGGCTCCTCGCGGACCCGGCCGTCGCGGCCGTGATCGCCGAGGAGGGCATCGTCCGCGTCGGCTGGCGGGACCTGCGCGCGGTGCAGCGGGGCGAGCGGTGAGCGCCCCGCAGCCGGCGCCGTCGGGCAGCGTGCCGACGGCGGGCGGAGGGCTGCTCGCCCGGACGCGGGACCGCCGGCTCGTCGGCGCGCCCTCGCGCGCACGGACGATCGCCTACGGAGCGTCCGCGTTCCCCTCGAACCTGCTCATGCAGACGTTCTCCGCGTTCGTCGTCTACTTCTACGTCGACCACCTCGGCGTGCGCGCGGGCTGGGTCGCGGGCGCGATGGTCGCGCACGGCATCCTCAACGCCCTGCTCAACCCGCTCGTCGGCGCCGCCTCCGACCGGCGTCGCACGCGGTGGGGCCGCCGCGTCCCCTGGATCGTGCTCGGGATCGTGCCGCTCGTCGTCGCGTTCGCGCTCGTGTGGATGCCGCCCGCCGTCGGCCCCGTCGGCCTCGTCGTGTGGTTCCTCGTCGTCGTGGCCCTGTTCGACGTCGCGTACGTCGTCGTCGCGCTCAACATCTCGGCGCTGTTCCCCGAGATCTTCCGCACGACGGCGGAGCGCGCCCGCGGGAACACCCCGCGCCAGATCTTCGGCCTCGTCGGGATGATCCTGGGCACCGCCGGCGCGCCCCTGCTGTACGGCACGCTCGGGTGGACCTGGATGGCGCTGCTGCTCGCGGTCGTGAGCCTCGCGTTCTTCGTGTGGTCCCTCGCCGGCATGGTCGAGCGCCCGGTCGACGTCGCGACCGTGCGCGAGCGCGAGGCCGCCGTCGGGCTGGGGGACCAGCTCCGGTACACGTTCGCCAACCGGGCGTTCGTCACCTACGTGCTCGGGTCGCTCCTGCTCCAGAGCACGACCGCGATCGTGCTCGCCGCGATCCCGTTCTACGTGCGGTACACGCTGGGCGGCGCCGAGGCCGACGCGACGCTGCTGCTCGCCCCGATCTTCGTCGCCGCGATCCCGTCGATCGTCGGGTGGTCGTGGGTCGTGCGGCGCATCGGCCCGCGCTCGGCCATGCTGTGGGTCGTCGCCGTGTACGGCCTCGCGACGTGCCTCTACCTGATCCCGTCCACCGTCCTCGGCGCCGCGCTCGCCGGCCTCGCCGTGGGCGTCGGCGTCGCGGGCCTCATGCAGGTGCTCGAGGTGGCGCTGGCGCAGGTCATCGACGACGACGAGCGCCGCACCGGCCTGCGCCGCGAGGGCATGTACTTCGGCGCCAACGGGTTCGTCGTGCGCGGGTCCGTCATCGTCCAGGCCGTGCTCGTCGCCGGAGTGCTCTCGGCCAGCGGGTACGTCGAGGGCGCGGGCGACGTCGTGCAGCCGGACAGCGTCGCGACGGGCGTGCGCCTCCTCCTCGGCGGCGTGCCCGTGGTCCTCGCCGCGCTCGCGTTCGTGTGCTTCTGGTTCTACCCCCTCCGCGGCCACGACTCCGACGACACCGACGCCGCCCTCACCGAGGCCGACGCCTCGCCCACCGCGGCCGACCCGCTCCCGAGGTAGAACCCCGCCCGCGCGAGGTAGAGCCGTGGTTGCACGCGGTGCAACCCGGGTCGCGCGACCAGGGTTCTACCTCGGTCGAGCGGGGGTCTGCTTCGGCGGAGTGGTGTTGCCGAGGGTGTGCTCGGCGACGGTGCAGGGGTCGGTGGTGGCGTCGACGTCGCGCAGGTCGCACGCGACGCGGCGCATGAGTGTGCGGAAGGCGCTGCGCTCGTCGGGGGAGAGCATGTCGAGGAGGTGCTCCTCGGCGTCGTGCACGGCGGAGGCCCACCCGGCGAGCCGACGGCGGCCTTCGGGCGTCGCGACGACGCGGCGCGCGCGGCGGTCGGCGGGGTTCTGCTGCCGCTCGACGAGGCCTGCGGCGACGAGGTCGTCGACGAGGTAGGTCATGACGGTCCGGTCGATGCCGTGGTGCTCGGCGAGCGCGAGCTGGGTGGGGTGGTCGCCCTGTGCGACGGTGACGAGGACCTGGTAGCCACGCGTGCCGTGGGGGACGTCGTCGAGGGCCTGCTCGACCGTCGCGCGGTAGGCACGCAGGAGCACGCCGAGGTGCCAGCCGAGGTCCTCGAGGCGCCCGGGGAGCTCGGCCGGGCCGGTGGGTGCGGCGGTCGTCGTGGTCGTGCTCATCCGCCCAGCCTACCGCCGGGAATGCGGTTGCACCACCTATCTGTTACAGATATGTTCTGCTCAACAACGCATTCCGAGATCGCGAGGAGCTATGCCCGACTACGGCCACGACCTGCGCTTCGGGTCCTTCGTCACGCCCACCGCCGCGGCGCCGCACCAGGCCGTCGCGCTGGCTCAGCTCTCCGAGGAGGTGGGGCTGGACCTCGTCACGTTCCAGGACCACCCGTACCAGGCGGCGTTCCTCGACACGTGGACGCTGATGTCCTGGGTCGCCGCGCGCACCGAGCGCGTCCGGATCGCGGGCAACGTGCTCAACCTGCCGCTGCGCCCGCCGGCCGTGCTCGCGCGGGCCGTGGCGAGCCTCGACCGGCTCTCGGGCGGGCGCGTCGAGCTGGGGCTCGGCGCGGGCGGGTTCTGGGACCCGATCGTCGCCATGGGCGGCGAGCGCCTGACACCGGGGGAGTCGGTCGACGCGCTCTCCGAGGGCATCGACGTCGTCCGCGGGCTGTGGGACACGTCGACCCGAGACCGCCTCGTCGCAGGCGGGACGCACCACCGCGTCGACGGGCCCAAGCGTGGGCCCGCACCCGCGCACGACGTGGAGATCTGGGTCGGCGCGCTCAAGCCCCGCATGCTGCGCCTCGTCGGGGCGAAGGCCGACGGCTGGCTCCCGTCGCTCGCGTACCTGCAGAGCTTCGAGGCGCTGGCGCAGGGCAACGCGACGATCGACGCCGCCGCCGAGGCCGCGGGTCGTGATCCGCGCGCCGTGCGTCGGCTGCTCAACGTCGGCGGCCGGTTCACCGCCGACGGCGGTGCGGGCTTCCTCCAGGGCTCGCCGCGCCAGTGGGCCGAGCAGGTCGCGGAGGTGACGCTCGAGCACGGCGTGTCCACGTGGATCGTCGCGGGCGACGACCCGACGACGCTCGCCGTCGTCGGTCAGGAGGTCGCCCCCGCGGCGCGCGAGCTGGTCGCGGCCGCGCGGGGCGCCGGCGGCCCGGCCTCGGGCGCCACGACCGACGGCGAGGTCCGCGCATGACCGACTACGGCCACCCGCTCCGGCTCGGCACGTTCGTCACGCCCTCGGCGCAGGACCCGGACGCGACGGTCGGGCTCGCGCGTCTCGCCGAGGACCTCGGCTACGACCTCGTGACGTTCCAGGACCACCCCTACCAGCCGCGCTTCCTCGACACGTGGACGCTGCTGTCGTACGTCGCGTCCACGACGGAGCGCATCCACGTCGCGCCCGACGTCGTCAACGTCCCGATGCGCCAGCCCGGGGTGCTCGCGCGCGCGGCGGCGAGCCTCGACCTGCTGTCCGACGGGCGCGTCGACCTCGCCCTGGGTGCCGGCGCGTTCTGGGACGCCATGGTCTCGATGGGCGTCGAGCGGCTCACCCCGGGCGAGTCGGTCGACGCGCTCGCCGAGGCGATCGAGGTGATCCGCGCGATCTGGGGCGAGGACGGTGCCGGCGATCTGTTCGTCCCCGGGCGCCACCACCGGCTCGACGGCGCGACCCCCGGCCCGGGCACCACGCGCCGCATCCCCGTGTGGCTGGGCGCGCTCGGCCCCCGCATGCTGCGCCTCGTCGGCGAGAAGGCCGACGGCTGGCTCCCGTCGCTGGGTCGCATCGGCCTGGACGGGCTGCGCGCGGGCAACGCGCGCATCGACGAGGCCGCGACCGCCGTCGGGCGCGACCCGCGCGAGGTCACGCGCCTGCTCAACGTGTCCGGGACCTTCGGGGCGGACGACGGCGGTGGCGGCCTGGGCGGCGCGCCCGACCTCGCCGGACCGCCCGAGGCCTGGGTGGAGCGGCTCGTGCCGCTCGTCCTGGAGGAGGGCGTCTCGACGCTGATCCTCGCGACCGACGACGAAAGCACGACCCGCCGGTTCGCCGAGGAGGTCGCGCCCGCGCTGCGCGACGCGGTCGCCGCCGGGCGTGCCGCGCGCGGGACCGACACGTCGCGCGTCGTGCCGCTCGCCGTCCGCACGGCGCGCCGTCCGGGCATCGCGTACGACGACGTCCCCGCCCCGCTCGCGGAGCGCGCGGTCGAGCCCGGGGACGCGGCGTACGCGGGCGTGCGCTCGAACTACCTGCGCGGCGGCTCACCCGGGCTCGTGCTCCGCCCGCGCGACACCGCCGAGGTGGTCGAGGCGCTCGCCTTCGCACGCGCCCAGCCGGTGACGCGCACCGTGCCGCTGTCCGTCCGCTCCGGCGGCCACGGCATCAGCGGGCGCTCGACGAACGACGGCGGGATCGTCCTCGACCTGGGCGCGCTCGACGCCGTCGAGGTGCTCGACGACGCCGCGCGCCTCGTGCGCGTCGGGCCCGGCGCACGCTGGGGCGAGGTCGCGGCGGCGCTCGCGCCGCGGGGCTGGGCGATCACGTCCGGCGACTACGGCGGCGTCGGTGTGGGCGGGCTCGCGACCGCGGGCGGCATCGGCTTCCTCGGCCGCGCCCACGGTCTGACGATCGACCACGTGCGCGCCGTCGAGGTCGTGCTCGCCGACGGGTCGGTGGTGCGGGCGAGCGCGGAGGAGAACCCGGACCTGTTCTGGGCCGTGCGCGGCGCGGGGTCGCAGGTCGGGATCGTGACGTCGTTCGAGCTCGTCGCGGACGAGGTGTCCGCGGTGGGGTTCGCGCAGATGGTGCACGACGCCTCCGACCTCGCCGGGTTCCTCGAGCGCTGGGGTGCGACGGTCGAGGCGTCGCCGCGCGACACGACGAGCTTCCTGATCGTCGGGCGCCCGCGGCCGGGGCAGCCGGTCGTCGCACAGTCCATGACCATGGTCGACTCCGACGACCCCGACACCGTCCTCGCCCGGCTGCAGCCGTTCGCGGCGATCTCCCCGCTGCTCGCGCAGGCGACGGCGCAGATCGTGCCGTACGACGCCGTCGTCTCCGCGCCCGCGCCCGGCCCGCACGGCGGTCAGGGCGAGCCGGTGTCGCGCTCCGGCCTGCTGGAGCACCTCACGCCCGAGGCGGCGGCCCGGCTCGCGGGCCTCGTCGCGAGCGGCGACACGTACTTCTTCCAGATCCGCTCGACCGGCGGCGCGGCGTCGGACGTCCCGGTGGACGCGACGGCGTACGCGCACCGGTCCGCGAACTTCTCGGTCGTGGCGATGGGAGCGAGCCGCTCCCGGCTCGACGCGCGCTGGGACGCGCTGGCGGACGTGTTCGAGGGCATGTACCTGAGCTTCGACACCGACAGCCGCCCCGAGCGGGTGACGGACGCGTTCCCGCCCGCGACCTTGGAGCGACTGCGCGAGGTCAAGCGCCGCGTCGACCCGACGAACGTCTTCCGCGACAACCTCCCCGTCCTCGGACCGGACCCGCTCGAGCCAGCACCGGCACCCGCGAGGTAGAACACCCCGTCGCGAGGTAGAGGACGCAGGGTTCTACCTCGCGACGGGGTGTTCTACCTCGCGGGGGTCCGGGTTCTTGTTCGGCGGCCGACGGCGAGCCGTGAGCACCGCGTGGACGGTGAGCCCGGCGAGGATCGCCCAGAACGCGGCGGCGATGCCGGCGACGACGACGCCGCTCGCCGCGACGAGGAACGTCACGACGGCCGCCTCGCGACCGCGCGGCTCGGCGACGGCGCCCGCGACGGCCGCGCCGAGCGTCGCGACGAGCGCGAGCCCCGCCGCAGCCTCGACGAGGCCCGCGGGCGCGGCGGCGACGAGCGCGGCGAGGCCGGCGGAACCGACGGCGAGCACGAGGTACGCCCACCCGGCGGTGTGGGCGGCGAGCCAGCGGCGCCGGGGGTCGGGGTGCGCCTCGGGCCCCGCGGCGAGCGCGGCGGAGATCGCCGCGAGGTTGATCGTGTGGCCGCCCGCCGTCGCCCCGGCGAGAGTCGCGAGCCCGGTGACGGTCATCGTCTCGCGCCACGGCACGCGATAGCCGAACGACGCCATGACGGCGACACCCGGCACGTTCTGCGACGCCATCGTCACGACGTAGAGCGGGACCGCGAGCCCGACCACCGCCTGCCACGAGAGCGTGGGCGCCGTGAGGTCGAGGCGCGGGACGGCGTCGGACCACGTGAGCGTGCCGCCGTGCACGGCCTCGTACCCGACGATCGCGAGCGTCACCGCGAGCGCTGCGGGCGCCGCCCAGCGCGGCGCGACCCGCAGCAGGACAAGCCACGTGACGATCACCGGCGCGACGAGCAGCGGTGTCGCGACGACCGCGCGCACGGGAGCGAGGCACAGCGTGAGGAGCACGCCGGCGAGCATCGCCTGGGCGATCGGGGTCGGGATGGCGGCGACGAGGTCGCCCAGTCGCGGCCAGAGCGCGGTGAGCAGCACGAGCCCGCCGACGACGCAGAAGGCCCCGACCGCGGCGGGCCACCCGCCCGCGACGGCGCCCGTGCTCACGAGCAGCGCGGCGCCGGGCGTGGACCACGCGAGCGTGAGGGGGGTGCGGTGCCGGGTGGTCAGCCAGAGGATCCCGACGGCCTGCGTGACGCACAGGGCGAGGAGCCCCGAGGCCGCCTGGTCGGGGGTCGCGCCGACGGCGCGCAGCCCGGCGAGCACGACGGCGAACGAGCTCGTGAAGCCGACGAGCGCGGTCACGAGGCCGGCGAGGACGGGGCGCAGGCGGTCCGGGGCGGGGTCCATGCTGCTCCTGGCGGACGGCGGAGGAAGCGTTCTGTTCATGGAACGGTAGCAGAGGCCTCGCGACACTCGCGCCGGTAGGCTGCGGCCCGTGAGCGACGGGGCGGGGCGCGCGGAAGGTCAGCCGGACGAGGACACCGGGGGAGCGCCTGGGCGCCCGCCGGAACGGGCCGGGGACGGGACGCTCGCGGCGGTCGCCGCGCAGCTCCGTGCGCTGCGTGCGGAGCGAGGCCTCTCCCTCTCGGCGCTCGCCGCCGCGGCGGGCATCGGCAAGGGCTCGCTCTCCGAGATCGAGCACGGCGCGCGCAACCCGACGCTCGCGACCCTCTACGCGCTGGCCGGGGCGCTCGGCGTCCCGCTCGCGACGCTCCTCGCCGAGCGGGCGGGCACGGAGGTGTCGTCCGAGGGCGTCACCGCGCGCCTGCTCGATGCGCACCACCTGCCCGGCGGCACGGCCGTCGAGATCTACCACCTGCACCTCGAGGCCCACGCGGACCGGACCTCGCCGCCCCACGGGCCGGGCGTCGTCGAGCACCTGCTCATCACGCGCGGTCGCCTGCGTGCCGGGCGCCACGGGGCGGAGGCGGTCGTCGAGGAGGGCGACGAGCTGCGCTGGGTGTCGGACGCCGACCACTCCTACCGGGCGCTCGACGGCGCCCCGGTCGACGCGGTGCTCGTCATCCGGACGCCGCCCCGCGGCGGCGCCGGGTAGTCGTCGGCGGAGTCCGCCGGGCTAGTACGCGCCCTGGCCGGGCACCCACGCGTCGGTCGTGAAGCCGGACGGCGCGCCCGGGGACCACGGTGCGGGCGGCGGCTGAGGCGTCCGCACGAGGAACGCCTGGCGCGCCGTGAGCATGAGCTGCAGCAGCGCGCGGCGCTGCCCCTCGACGCGCCACGCCTCGACCGCACCGCGCGCGACGCGGTCGTGGAGCAGCGCGAGCTCGGTCGCCGCCTGCTGGTAGTCCCGCATGGCGTGCGCGGCGCCGGCACCACCCGTGCGACGCGCCCAGTCGCGCGCCTGCCGACGTGCGGCGAGCGTCGAGAGCATCGTGAGGTCGGCCGGTGTGACCAGCCCGGTCGGGACGTACGGCACGAGCTGGCGCTGGATCGTCGCGACCGTGCGGCGCCGGTCCCGCACGAGCAGGACGATCAGCGTGACCAGCACCCCGAGCCCGGCGAGGTAGGCGACCCCGAGCGCGAGCGTGCCGAACCCCGTCGAGGCGTTCCACAGCATGTGGAGCGCGACGGCCGCCGCCAGACCGCCGATCGGCGCGAGGACCCGGCGCGGGCCGGGCGGGCTCGTGGCCGCGCTCGCGACGCCGAGGCCCGTGAGCGCCGTGCACAGCGGGTGCAGCAGGGGAGTGACGAGCGCGCGGAGCACGAACGTCGGGCCGAGCGTGCCGTCCTGCGCCGCCATGATGAAGTACGTGACGTTCTCGACCGCCGCGAACCCGAGCGCGACCATCGCGGCGTAGATGACGCCGTCGGTCCAGCCGTCGATCTCGTGCCGGCGGAACCACAGCATCCCGAACAGCACCGCGCCCTTGAGGATCTCCTCGACGAACGGCGCCCCGAACGACGCGACGACGTACCAGCCGACCTCCTCGCCGAACAGCGGCGCGGTGAGGAGCTCCAGGCCGAGCGTGTTGAGGATCCCCGCGACGAGCGTCGCGATCCCGGCGCCCCACAGGAACGCCACGACGAGCGCGCTCGGCGGCTCCGGCTCGAGGCGGTCGAGCGCGAGCACGACCGGCACCCAGATGCCGAGCGGCACGAGCGCCAGCAGCAGGCCGACGGTGAACGTCCCGACCCCGGACAGCGCCGCGAGCACCAGGCCGACCAGCAGGCACAGGCTCGCGACCGCGATCGTCACGATCACGCCCACGCGAGCCCGGCCCGGCGGCCGGCCCTCGAGCACGGCGCGCGGGTCGAGCGGCCCCACGGCGCCCGCGGGCCCCTGCGGGTGCGGGTGCACCGGCGTCGGCTGCGGGTGCGGCGGGGGGACGGCGGGGCCGTGCGGCGGGAAGGTCACGGTCGGCAAGGCTACGCACCCGACCGCCGCGACGGAAGGACGTCCACGGGCCGCGGCGCCGAACCCGGGGCCGTGGGTGCCCCGCGGCGTCGAACCCGGGACGTCCCCGGGTTCGACGCCGGCGACCCCGGGTTTGGCGGTGCTCAGGCGGCGACGTCGTACCCCGAGCGGACGCCGCCCCGGCGGCGCACGGTCGCGTCGTCGGGGACGATCTCGTCCGGCGGGACGACGGCGCCCGGCTCCACGAGCACGCGGCGCCCGACGCGCGCGCCGCTGCCGACGCGGGCGCGGTCGCCGACCCGGGTCTCGGGGCAGAGGCGCACGTTGTCGCCGATGCGGACGTCCCGGCCGAGGGTGACGTCGCGGTCGATCCAGCTTCCCTCGCCGAGCTGCGAGCCGTACCCGACGACGGCTCCCTTCTCGACGTACGTGCCCGACCCGACGGGGACGGACTCGGGGACGCGGGCGTGCGGCGACACGAGGCCGCCGCCGGTGTGGCGCTCGTAGTGCATGATCTCGCCGTAGTCGTTCTCTACCTGGACACGGCGTGCGAGGCGGGCCATGTGACCTCCTCAGGGTCTGTCGGCGGTGTTCTGCTGACATAACGTCGGAGCGGTGCCCAGGATTCCAGCCCCCCGCGGCGAGGTAGAGCCCTGGTCGCGCGAGGTAGAGCCCCGGTCTGCCGAGGTAGAGCCGTGGTTCTTGTGTTCGACGGCGTGTGGTTGCCCTGGGTGGGCGGGGTGGGTGGTGGTGCCGCGTCTACCATCCGCCGCTCGTTCCTCGCGGCTCCCGCCAGGCCCGACCACGACGCGGCACCACCACCCACCCCGCCCTACGCCGTCTCACCCAGGTCCTCGCTCGCCCGGGCGACCGCACGCCTCGTGGCTAGGGATCTCTTTCGGCCCACCAGGGCTCTACCTCGCCCAACCACGGCTCTACCTCGCGTGGCCTCGGCTCTACCTCGGGTGACCAGGGCTCTGCCTCGGCGGACCGCCTTTCTCTCGCGTGCGACCGGGGTTCGCTCGCGGGCGGTGGGGTCAGAGGGCCCGGGTGGTGCCGCGGACGACGAGGGTCGTGGGGAGGCGGAGGTGGGGCTCGCGGGGGTTGCCCTCGACGAGGTCGACGATGAGGCGCAGGGCCTCGGCGCCCATGCGGTGGATCGGCTGGTCGACGGTCGTCAGGGGCGGGGTGGTGAGGGCCGACTCGGGGACGTTGTCGAACCCGACGACGGACACGTCGTCGGGCACGCGCAGGCCGAGCTCGGCGGCGACCTCCATGGTGCGGATGGCGGACAGGTCGTTCGCGGCGAAGATCGCCGTGGGCCGGTCGGGGAGGGAGAGGAGCTCGTGCGCGGGGGAGTCCGCGAGGTCGGGGCGGTAGCCACCGACGCGGACGAGGTCGGGGTCGAAGGGGATGCCGGCGTCGGCGAGCGCGTCGCGGTACCCCTGCTCGCGCAGGCGCGCGGACTCGAGGTCGGGGCGGCCGGCGAGGAAGCCGATGCGGCGGTGGCCGAGGGAGAGCAGGTGCTCGGTCGCGGCGCGCGCGCCGGCGAGGTTGTCGGAGTCGACGGTCGGCGGGCCCGACGGGCCGCGGTGCGGGTCGACGGCGACGACCGGGATGGAGTTGCCGGGCGCGACGACGGTCGGCGTGACGAGGATGGCGCCGTCGATCAGCGTGCCGCCGAGCCGTGAGAGATAGCGCTGCTCCCAGCCCACGCGGTCGTCGCGGCGCAGCCCGCCGGAGTAGGCGAGGAGCTCGTAGCCGGTGCCGTCGACCGCGTCCGAGATGCCCTTGAGCAGCTCGGTCGAGAACGGCTCGAACTCGGCGACCAGGATGCCGATGACGTTGGTGCGACGGCTGCGCAGGCTGCGCGCGACGATGGACGACTCGTACCCGAGCTGGTCGATGATCTCCTGGACGTGCCGGGATGTCTCCAGGGCGACGCCGTAGCGACCGTTGATCACCTTGGAGACGGTCGCGACGGAGACGCCGGCGGTGCGCGCGACATCGCCGATCGTGACTCTTCCCGTGGAGCGCATGGGGAGACAGTAGCCCGTGATGCGACGCCTCGGCGGCGCCCCGCCGGGCGCGCGGCCCGGACCGCCGACGCGTCGCGGGCCGCGCCCGCACCCCTGCGGCCGCGCGGGTCGATCGTGCCCGCCACATCGTGTGTAAAACGTTATCGATAACGATTGACAGGCTGGCCCTGCGTTTGCGAGAGTCGCTCTGGCGGCCCCGACGCGGGGGCGGCCCGGCGCGCTCGACGGAGCGCGCGCCCGTGCGGCTCGACGAAGAGGACGAATCATGAGGTCTCGGAAGTTCCTGGCGGCATCGGCCGCGCTGGTGGCGAGTGCGATGGCGCTCTCGGCCTGTGGCGGCGGAGGGGGGTCCGGCACGGAGGACGGCGACGTCACCCTGACGTTCTGGCACAACTCCACGACCGGCCCCGGCATGGAGTACTGGAAGACCACGGCCGCGGCGTTCGAGGACGAGAACCCCGGCGTGACGATCAAGATCCAGGCCATCCAGAACGAGGACATGGACGGCAAGCTCCAGACCGCGCTGAACTCGGGTGACGCTCCCGACATCTTCATGGCGCGCGGCGGCGGCAAGCTCGCGGACGTCGTCGAGGCGGGTCAGGTCAAGGACCTGACCGACCTCATCGACCCGGCGGTCAAGGAGGCGGTCGGCGGGTCGCTGAGCGCGCTCTCGGTCGACGGCAAGGTCTACGGCATGCCGGTGTCGATCCTGCCCGGCGGCATGTTCTACAGCACCGAGCTCTTCGAGCAGGCCGGCATCACCGAGACCCCCGGGACGATCACCGACCTCGAGGCGGCGACCGAGCAGCTCAAGGCCGCCGGCATCGCGCCCATCGCGCTCGGCGCCAAGGACGCGTGGCCCGCTGCGCACTGGTACTACTTCTTCGCGCTCCGGTACTGCTCCCAGGACGCGATGAACGAGGCCGCCGAGACGCGGACCTTCGACGACCCGTGCTGGCTCGACGCCGGCAACGCGCTCGCGGACTTCGCGGCGACCGAGCCGTTCAACGAGGGCTTCCTCACCACGTCCGCGCAGCAGGGCGCCGGCTCGTCGGCCGGCCTGCTCGCGAACCACCAGGCGTCGATGGAGCTCATGGGTGCGTGGGACCCGGGCGTCATCGCGTCCCTCACGCCGGACGAGAAGCCCCTGCCCGACCTCCAGTGGTTCCCGTTCCCCGAGGTCGAGGGCGGTGACGGCGAGCCCGGCGCGATGATGGGCGGCGTCGACGGCTACTCGTGCTACGTGGACGCCCCGGACGCGTGCGCCGACTTCCTCAACTACGCCATGTCGAAGGAGTCGCAGGAGGCCTACGCCACCGCGTTCCAGACGCTGCCCGCGAGCAAGGAGGCGCAGGCCGCCGTCGTCGACCCGGCCCTCGTCTCGATCCTCGAGGCGTACAACGAGGCGCCGTACGTCTCCGTCTGGCTCGACACGCTCTACGGCCAGAACATCGGGAACGCGCTGAACACGGCCGTCGTCAACCTGCTCGCCGGCCAGGGCACTCCCGAGGACATCGTCACCGCCGTCAACGACGCGGCCGCCAAGGAGTAGCACCTTCCATGAACGTGTCCCAGGGCGAGATCTCGCCGAGCACGACGACGCCCGAGGACCGGGCCGGAGGCGGCGTCACGCCGCCCCCGGCCGCCCCGGTCGCCGCGCGGCGCCCCCCGCGCGGCGGCCGTTGGGCCCAGCGAGCCGAGATCGCGGTGCTCGCCGGGCCCGCGCTCGTCGTCTTCCTGACCTTCGTCATCGTCCCCGTGGTGATGGCGGCGTACTACGGGTTCTTCAAGTGGAAGGGCTTCGGCCCGCCGACGGACTTCGTCGGGCTGGAGAACTACCTCATCATCTTCCGCGACCCCGAGTTCCTCGCGGCGCTGCGGCACAACGCGTTCATCGTCGTGATGTCGCTCGTGCTGCAGGGCCCGGTCGCCGTGGTCGTGGCGCTCATGCTCAACCGGCGCATCCGCGGCCGCTCGGTGATCCGGGTGCTCGTGTTCGTGCCGTACGTGGTGTCCGAGGTGATCGTCGGGACGGGCTTCAGCCTCATGCTCGCGACCACGGGCGCCGTGAACGACCTGCTCGACAAGATCGGTCTCGGGTTCCTCTCGGTCGACTGGCTCGCCGACCCCGACGTCGCGATCTGGACCCTCCTGCTCATCATCACGTGGAAGTACATCGGCTTCGCCGTGATCCTCTTCCTCGCGGGCCTGCAGGGCATCCCCGACGAGCTGGGCGAGGCCGCGGCGATCGACGGCGCGTCGTACTGGAAGACGCAGCGCTACGTCACCCTCCCGCTGCTCGGCCCGACCGTCCGCATCTGGGCGTTCCTGTCGATCATCGGCTCGCTCCAGCTCTTCGACCTCGTCTACATCATCTGGGGCCAGTACGTGGCCTCGACGGCGGGGACGTCGACCATGGCGACCTACATGGTGGCGAACGGCCGCAACGCGGGGAACTACGGGTTCGGCAGCGCGGTCGCCGTGGTGCTGTTCCTCATCTCCCTCGCGGTGGCGCTCGTCTACCAGCGGTACGTCCTGCGCCGTGACACCGCGGGCGCGATCACGGAAGGGAAGAAGTGATGGCCACCGTCACCGCCGCACCCGCGCCCGAGCGTGCCGCCGGCGTCCAGACCCCGAAGGAGCCGCGCGGCTCCGGCATCGGCCGGGGCGGCCCCCTGACCTACGTGGTGGCGTGGCTGCTCGTGGGCGTCTGCCTCGCCCCGATCGCGTACATCGTGGTGGGCGGGTTCCGCACGAACGCGCAGATCACGGCCGACCCGTCGGGCCTGCCCGACCCGTGGCAGATCGAGAACTACGTCGGGGTCCTGACGAGCTCGCTGTTCTGGCAGCAGCTCGGGAACTCGCTCGTGGCCGGGCTCCTCACGACCCTCGGGGTCGTCGTCCTCGGTCTCATGGCGAGCTACGTCATCGCGCGCTACTCGTTCGTGGGGCGCGGGGCGCTGTACGCGCTGTTCGCGGCGGGGCTCATGTTCCCCATGACCGTCGCGATCACCCCGCTGTACATCATGATCCGCTCGCTCGGGCTGATGAACTCCGTGGGCGGGCTCGTGCTCCCGCAGATCGCGTTCGCGCTCCCGACGACCGTCATCATCCTCGTCCCGTTCCTGCGCGCGATCCCGCGCGAGATCGAGGAGGCGGCGTCGATCGACGGGGCGAGCCGGCTGGGCTTCTTCTTCCGCATGGTCGTGCCGCTGTCGCTGCCGGGCGTCATCACCGTGGGGATCCTCGCGTTCGTCGCGAGCTGGAACAGCTACATGCTCCCGCTCTTCATCCTCAACGACGAGAC
Source organism: Cellulosimicrobium cellulans (assembly GCF_024124905.1). GTDB lineage: Bacteria > Actinomycetota > Actinomycetes > Actinomycetales > Cellulomonadaceae > Cellulosimicrobium > Cellulosimicrobium cellulans_G. Next base: position 229,530 of record NZ_JAMXST010000005.1, on the reverse strand, counting down.
GTCGTACACGCTCCCGCTGGGCGTGCAGGCGTTCGCGTCGCAGTACTCCGTGGACACCGCCCGTGTGCTCGCCTTCACCTCCCTGTCGATGATCCCCGCGCTCGTCTTCTTCTCGCTGTTCGAGCGGCGCATCGTCGGGGGCCTCACCGGCGCCGTGAAGGGCTGACCACCGCCCGTCCGCACCCCGCCCCGTCCCGCGCCGCGCGCGGGACGGGGCCACCACCGAAGGAGAACGGTCCCGTGACCGACGTCGTCCCTGCCGTCCCGACGGCACCCCTCGGCAGCCCGGACCCGGGCGCCGCCGCCGCGCCGACCCCACGCCCGGCACCCCCGCAGATGCCCACCGTCTCCGAGCGCGTGCGTGCGCTCCACGCGCGCATGACCCTCGACGAGAAGCTCGCCCAGCTCGTGGGCTACTGGCTCGACCAGAACGGCACCGTCGCCCCGATGCAGTCGGAGATGACGGCGGGCCAGGCGGACGGCGGCCGGCTCGCGGAGATCACGCGGCACGGCATGGGGCACTACACGCGCGTCTACGGCACGCGGCCCGTCGAGCCCGCGGAGCGCGCGGCGTGGCTGTGGGCGGAGCAGCGCCGCCTCAAGGAGGAGACCCGGCTGGGCATCCCCGCGATCGTGCACGAGGAGTGCCTCACGGGCCTCGCCGCGTGGCGGGCCGCGACGTACCCGACGCCCCTCGCGTGGGGAGCGTCGTTCGACCCGGCGCTGGTCGAGGAGATGGCGCGCGAGGTCGGGGAGTCGATGCGCGCGCTCGGCGTGCACCAGGGCCTCGCGCCCGTGCTCGACGTCGTGCGCGACCCGCGCTGGGGCCGCGTCGACGAGTGTGTGGGCGAGGACCCGTACCTCGTGGGCACCGTCGGCACGGCGTACGTGCGCGGCCTCCAGGACGCGGGCGTGCACGCGACGCTCAAGCACTTCGTCGGGTACTCGGGCTCGCGCGCCGGGCGCAACCACGCGCCGGTGAGCGCGGGACCGCGCGAGCTCGCCGACGTCTACCTCCCGCCGTTCGAGATGGCCGTGCGCGACGGCGGCGCCCGGTCGGTCATGGCGTCCTACGTCGACGTCGACGGCGTGCCCCTGCACGGCAGCTCGGAGTACCTCACCGAGATCCTGCGCGAGCGCTGGGGGTTCGACGGCGTCGTCGTCGCCGACTACTTCGGCGTCGCGTTCCTGGAGGTCATGCACCGCGTCGCGGCGGACCGCGGCGAGGCCGCCGCGCAGGCGCTCGAGGCGGGCCTCGACGTCGAGCTCCCCACGGGCGACGCCTACCTCGCCCCGCTCGCCGAGCGCGTGCGGTCCGGCGCGCTCGACGAGGCGTGGGTCGACCGCGCGGTGCTGCGTGTGCTCGACCAGAAGGAGGAGCTGGGTCTCCTGGACCCGGCCGCCTACGCCGACGAGCCGCCGACGACCGTCGACCTCGACACCCCGCGGCAGCGCGCGACCGCACGCCGCCTCGCGCAGGAGTCGCTCGTGCTGCTCGCGAACGACGGCGTGCTGCCGCTCGCGCGCCGCGACAGCGCTGACGGTGCGACGACCGCCCCGGGGCGCGTCGCCGTCGTCGGGCCGAACGCGGACTCGTCCGAGGCGCTCATGGGCTGCTACTCGTTCGTCAACCACGTGCTCGCGCACCACCCCGGCACCCCGGCGGGCATCGCGCTGCCGACGGTCCTGGAGTCGCTGCGCGACGCCCTCCCCGGCACCGACGTGACGCACGCCGTCGGCTGCACGGTGGACGGTCTCGACACCTCGGGGATCGCGGAGGCGGTCGCCGTCGCGCGGGACGCGGACGTCGCGGTCGTCGTCGTGGGCGACGAGGCCGGACTGTTCGGGCGCGGCACGGTCGGCGAGGGCAACGACGTCGAGTCGCTCGAGCTCCCGGGCGTGCAGCGGCGGCTCGTCGAGGAGGTCGTCGCGACGGGCACCCCCGTCGTGCTCGTGCTGCTCACGGGCCGCCCGTACGCGATCGGCTGGGCGTTCGGGGACCACGCGGGGACGGACGGTGCGGCGTCCGGCCACCCGGCCGCCGTCGTGCAGGGCTTCTTCCCGGGCGAGGAGGGCGGCCGCGCGGTGGCCGACGTGCTCGTGGGCGCCGTGAACCCCTCGGGCCGCCTGCCCGTGTCGCTGCCGCGCGCGGGCGGCGCGGAGCCGTTCTCCTACCTGCACCCCGTGCTCGGCGGGCCGTCGGACGTGACGTCCGCGGACCCGACGCCCGTGCGGCCGTTCGGGTTCGGGCTGTCGTACACGCAGTTCGCGTACGCGGACCTGGCGGTCGACACGAGCGTCGCCGCGGGCGGGACGTTCGCGGCCTCGGTGACCGTGACGAACGCCGGCGCCGTCGCGGGGACGGACGTCGTGCAGCTCTACGCGCGCGACGTCGTCGGGTCGGTCCCGCGGCCCGTCGCGCAGCTCCTCGGGTACGCGCGCGTCGACCTCGCCGCGGGCGAGTCGCGCCGCGTGACGTTCCGCGTCCCGACGACGCGGCTCGCGTTCTCCGACCGCCGCCTCGTGCGCGTGGTCGAGCCGGGCGACGTCGAGGTGTGGGTCGGCGCGCACGCCGGCGCGGTCGACGCCGCCCCCGGCACCGGGGACCTCGGCTCGACGACCGGGGGCGCGATCGTCAACGAGTCCGCGCCGGCCGAGCGGCGGGTCGTGCCCGGCGCGGCGACGCCGCGCGCGACGCTCGCCGTGACCGGGACCGTGCACGAGGTCACGGCCGCGGACGAGCGGCTCGTCGCCGTCGAGGTCTCCGGACCGGTCGAGGCGGGGGAGCGCCCCGCATGACGCTCGTCCCGAACCCGATCCTGCCCGGGTGCAACCCCGACCCGTCGGTCTGCCGCGTCGGCGACGACTTCTACCTCGTCACGTCCACGTTCGAGTACCTGCCCGGCCTGCCGGTGCTGCGCAGCCGCGACCTCGCGACGTGGGAGCACGTCGGGGACGTCGTCGACCGGTCCGGGCAGCTCGACTACGACGGCATCCGGTCGTCGGGCGGCCTGTTCGCCCCGACGCTGCGCCACCACGACGGCACGTTCTGGCTCGTGTGCACGCTCGTGGACCCGGACGACGACTCCCGCGGCGGCAACTTCGTCATGACGGCGACCGACCCGGCCGGGCCGTGGTCCGACCCGGTGTGGCTGCGCGACGAGGACGGCGAGCGGGTCGCGGGGATCGACCCGTCGATCTTCTTCGACGACGACGGCCGCGTCTGGCTGCACGGCACGCGGCTCGCGACCGAGCCGGAGTGGTTCCACCAGACCGAGGTCTGGGTGCGCGAGCTCGACCCCGCGACGTGCACGCTCGTGGGTCCCGAGCACGTCGTGTGGACGGGGGCCGTGCGCGGCGCCGTGTGGGCCGAGGGCCCGCACCTGTACAAGGTCGACGGCACCTACTACCTGCTCGCGGCAGAGGGCGGGACGGACTTCCACCACGCGGTGTCCGTCGCACGGGCGTCGTCGGTCACGGGGCCGTACGAGGGCAACAAGGCCAACCCGGTGCTCACGCACCGCCACCTCGGGCGCGGCGTGGACGTCGTCGGCGTGGGCCACGCCGACCTCGTCGAGGCGCCCGACGGCTCGTGGTGGGCCGTGCTGCTCGCGATGCGCGTCGACGGCGGCTACCACTACCCGCTCGGCCGCGAGACGTTCCTCGTCCCCGTCGTGTGGGAGGACGGCTGGCCCGTCCTCGCGCCCGGCGAGGGCCGCGTGCCCGACGCCGTCGAGGTCCCGTTCGCGAGCCCGGCGCCCCGGACGGCGGTCCAGGGCGGGGCGAGCGGCGTCGTCCGCCCCGACGACCCGCGCTGGACGGCGGTGCGCGCCCTGCCGCGCGACGTCGCGACCCCGGCGGGCGAGGGCTGGGACCTCCCGGTGCGCCCGACGACGCTCGCCGAGCCGGGCGCGCCCGCGTTCCTCGGCGTGCGCCAGCAGCACCGCGACGTCGACGTGACGGTCACCGTGCAGGTCCCGGCCGTGGCGGGGGAGCGCGCGGGCGTCGTCGTGCGCCAGTCCGAGGACGACCACGTGCGGCTCCTCGTCGACGGCGGCCCGGGGGACGAGCGGCGCGTCGTCGCGGTGCACCGGCGCGGCGGCGCGGACGCGGTGGTCGGGGAGACGACGGTGGCCGCCGCCCCCGGGGAGCCGGTCGTCGTCGGGCTGCGCGTGCGCGGGCAGGACTACGGGCTCGTCGTCGGCCCGGCGGGTGCACCCGAGCCGCTCGCGACCGTGGACGGCCGCACCCTCGACAGCGCCGCGACCGGAGGGTTCCTCGGGCTGTGGCTGGGCGTGCACGCGACGAGCGAGGGACGGCCCTCGACGTCCGTCGTCCGGGTCGAGCGGTTCGTCTACGCACCAGTCGGCTGAGGGGTCCGCTCCGCGCGCGGCGTCCCGGCGGGCGATACCGTCGGGGCATGTCGAGCGCACGGACACGGGTCGAGGAGGACCTGCTGGGACCCCTCGAGGTCCCGGCGGACGCGTACTACGGGGTCCACACCGTCCGGGCCGTGGAGAACTTCCGCATCTCGGGGACGACCGTCAGCGACGTCCCCGAGATGGTCCGCGGCATGGTGATGGTCAAGAAGGCGTCGGCGCTCGCGAACCGCGAGCTGCGCACGATCCAGCGCGACGTCGCGGACGCGATCGTCGCCGCGTGCGACGCGATCCTCGACGACGGGCGGTGCCTCGACCAGTTTCCGGTGGACGTGTTCCAGGGCGGCGCGGGCACGAGCGTCAACATGAACACCAACGAGGTCGTGGCCAACCTCGCGCTCGAGCTCTCCGGGTTCGAGAAGGGCCGCTACGACGTCATCAACCCGAACGACCACGTGAACCGCTCGCAGTCGACCAACGACGCGTACCCCACGGGGTTCCGCCTCGCCGTGCACCAGCTCGTCCGGCGGCTGCAGGACGAGGTGCTGCTGCTCGAGCGCGCGTTCGACGAGAAGGCGTCCGAGTTCGCCGACGTCCTCAAGATGGGCCGCACGCAGCTCCAGGACGCGGTGCCCATGAGCCTCGGCCAGGAGTTCGCGGGGTTCGCCGTGAACGTGGGCGAGGAGGTCCGGCGTCTCGAGGTCGCCGGCGAGCTGCTGCTCGAGGTCAACCTCGGCGCGACCGCGATCGGGACCGGACTCAACACCCCGCCCGGATACCCCAAGGTCGCGACGCGCCGCCTCGCCGAGGTGAGCGGGCTGCCCACGGTGCCGGCCGAGAACCTCGTGGAGGCGACGTACGACAACGGCGCCTACCTCGCCGTGCACTCCGCGCTCAAGCGGCTCGCGGCCAAGCTCTCGAAGATCTGCAACGACCTGCGCCTGCTGTCGTCCGGGCCGCGCGCCGGCCTCGGGGAGATCAACCTGCCCGAGCTCCAGGCCGGGTCGTCGATCATGCCCGCCAAGGTGAACCCGGTGATCCCCGAGGTCGTCAACCAGGTGTGCTTCAAGGTCATGGGCAACGACGTGACGATCACGCACGCGGCCGAGGCCGGGCAGCTCCAGCTCAACGTCATGGAGCCCGGGCTCGCGCAGTCGATGTTCGAGTCGCTGCACCTGCTGACCAACGCGTGCGTCGCGCTGCGCACCAAGTGCGTCACGGGCATCACGGCGAACGTCGAGGTGTGCCGCCGCCACGTGCTGGACTCGATCGGGATCGTCACCTACCTCAACGAGATCATCGGGCACCGCAACGGCGACCTCGTGGGTGCCGAGGCCGCCCGGACCGGCGCCTCGGTGCGCGACGTCGTCGTGGCGCGCGGCCTGCTCACGCCGGAGGAGGTGGACGCGGTGCTCACGACCGAGAACTTCCTCCGCCCGCGCTACACCGGCCGCTACTACGCCCCCGACGAGCGCGGCCTGCCGGCCGTGGGCGAGGAGGGCGAGTCGTCGCGCATCGTGGAATCGGACGACGCACTGGGCGCCCCGTCCGACCCGGAACCCGAAGACTGACGCCGAGGTCGACCCGTCCGGCGCCAGGTCGACCTCCTGAGGGTCGATCTCGGACGCTCGGGTCGATCTCGGGGCGGAGCGGCCTCATCCCCGGACGAGACGGGCGATCTCCGCGCCGTCCGGGCCGACGAGCACCAGCCGGCCGCCGTCCAGGCCGGCACGGGCGGACGCGGCGACGTAGCCCGGGACGCTCTCGCCCTCGCACCACATCAGGGTCTGGAGACCGGAGGTGGCGAGCAGCCGACCGCCGTCGTCCAGGGCCCACGCGCCCCCGCTGCCGTTGCACCCGTCGGAGCCCGACCACGTCCCGTCCTCGTGGAAGACGACGTGGGGGTCGGTGGCGGCGCGTGCGACCGGCTCCCAGCGCCCGACGACGTCCCGGACGGAGGCGGGTGCGAGGCCGTCGGGCAGCGGTGCGGGCGGCTCGAACGCCGCGCGCACGTCGTCGGTCACGTCCGGCGCCTGCGCGAGCTGCTCCGCGGCGTCGGGGATCGGCGCCGGGGCGCCGTCGACCCGCAGGCCGGCGACGACGTCGCCGTCCGCGTCGAGGAGCCGCCAGCCCTCGCCGTCGGGCTCGTACGCGACCACCGAGCGGAGCCACGGCGCCTCGGGGATCCCGGCCGTGCCGCACGCCCCGGCGGCGGCGTACGGGTCGGAGGCGACGAAGGTCCGGCCGGCCGCGTCCCAGCCGCCCTCCACGTACGCACCGCAGTCGCCCCACAGCGTGTACCGCCCGGCATCGAGCCGCAGCCACGTGTCGGGGCCCTCGCCGTCCGCCCCCGAGACCCGCCACATCCCGACGAGCGCGACCGGGTCCGAACCGACCTCGCCGTCACCCGGGCTGCCGACGGTCCCGTCGTCGGGGACGGTGCAGGCCGCGGCGAGGACGGACACCAGGAACGTCAGGACGACGGCGCGCGGCACCCGTGGGCGCCCGGGCTCGTGTCCGTCCATGCCCCGATCCTGTCTCCGGCGCCGGGTTTCTTGCAGCCGGTGCGGCATCCCCGGACCGACGCCGTCACGACGCCGCGAGCGCGCGCACCGTGCGCTCGATCGCGGGGCGCAGGTCGAGGCCGGGGTCGACGGTGAGGCGGTGCAGGAGCAGCCCGTCGCCGAGGGCCATGAGCGCCCGGGTCGCCGGGACGGGGTCGGCGATGCCGACGGCGGCCACGATCCGCTCGGTCCACCGCTCGAACGTGCGGCGCTGGCGTCGGAGGGGCTCACCGAGCTCGGGGTCGTCGGCGAGCTCGAGGAAGAGGGCGTAGCGCGCCCGGGTGCGCGACGCGAACGGACCGGACTGTGCCTCGGTCATGGCGCACAGACCGTCGACCAGGTCGTCGACGCTCGTGATCTGCGGCATCGCGGTCACGTCGAGGTCGGCGCGCTCCTGCTCGGCGATCCGGTCGACCACGCCGGCGAGGAGCGCGCGCCGGGTGCGGAACCAGTTCGACGTCGACCCGGGCGGGAGACCGGCCCGCTGGTCGACCCGCGCGTGGCTCAGCGCGCGCACGCCGTCCGCACCGAGCACCTCCACGGCCGCGTCGAGCGCTCGTTCCCGGGTGGCTGCGGCCATGGACTCCCTCTCTCGACCGATCTACTATGAACATAGTAGTCGCTCGCCCGAAGGAGCTCGCCATGACTACGCCTCAGCCCCGCACCACCCGCCCCGCCGACGCCCGGGCATGGTCCCCGCCGCTCCCGGAGGCGCCGGGCTTCGACCACCTCGTCGTGGAGACGCCCGGCCTGCGCACCCACGTCGCGACCGTCGGTACCGGCGACCCGGTCGTGCTGCTGCACGGCTTCCCCGAGCACTGGTGGCAGTGGCGCGACGTCGCGCCCGTCCTCGCCGCCGCGGGCTACCGCGTCCTGTGTCCCGACCTGCGCGGCGCGGGCTGGACCACGGCCGACGACGCGCACGTCGAGCGCGAGACCCGGCTCCGCGACCTGCTCGCCCTCCTCGACGCGCTCGACGTCGACCGAGCCCACCTCGTCTCGCACGACATGGGCGCGATCACGGCGATGCAGCTCTGCTACGAGCACCCCGACCGGGTCCGCGCGGCCGTCGAGCTCTCGGTGCCACCGGGCTTCATGCGTCCCAGCCCTCGACTGCTCCCCGGGTTCCGGCACCTGCCCGCCCTGGTCTGGCACCGTCGGGGCGCGTCGCTGCGGGGCATCTTCTCCAGCGCGTACGTCGCCCACCCGCTGTCGGAGGACGACGTCGACGCCCACCTCGCCCCGATGGGTCGGACGGAGGTCGACGCCGCCGTGCGTCCGCTCGTGCGGCACATGGTGCTGCCGGAGGCCACGCGCATGATGCGGGGCGTCTACCGTCGCCGTCGGCTCACGGTGCCGACCCTCTTCGTCTTCGGCCGCCGCGACCGGCCGTGGACCGAGGAGCTCATGGGACAGGTCTGCCGTGCGCCGGAGCGGCACGCGGACCGGGCCGAGCTCGCCTTCGTCGACGACGCCGCGCACTTCATCACCGACGACGCGCCCGCCGCCGTGGCCGCCCTCTCGCGCGACTGGTTCGATCGCGCGGCGTGACGTCTACGCCGTCGGTGTCGGCAGATCGACCCGTGCGTCCGAGATCGACCCTCGGGAGGTCGATCTGGCGACGGGCGGGGCCGATCTCGCTGTCATGAGCGGACGCGTACCGCGCGGAGGGTGATGCCTGTCGCCAGCACCAGCGCTCCCGCGGCGACGCTCGGGAGGGGGAGCGTGGCGACCAGCGCGACGCAGCCGAGCGCGCCGAGCACCTGGAGCGCGCGCGGGTACAGCCGGTGCGGGGCGGTCTGGCGCAGCGCCGAGAGGTTCGCCACGAGGTAGTAGACGAGCACCCCGAACGACGAGAACCCGATCGCGCCCCGCAGGTCCGTCGTCAGCACGAGCACCACGACGACCGCTCCGACCGCGAGCTCGGCCCGGTGCGGCACCCGGTGCAGGGGGTGCACGGCCGCGAACCACCCGGGCAGGTCGCCCGTGCGCGCCATCGCGAGGCCCGTCCGGCTCACGCCGGCGAGCAGGGCGAGGAGGGCACCGGCGCTCGCGGCGACGGCGCCGACGCTCACGACCGGGCCGGCCCACGTCCACGACCCGGCGGCGACCGCGTCGGCGAGCGGCGCCGCGGAGGCCGCGAGCCCGTCCGGGCCGAGCACCGCGAGCAGGACCACCGCGACCACGGCGTAGAGCACGACGACGGCCCCGAGCGACACGAGGACCGCGCGCGGGATCGTGCGGCGCGGGTCGCGCACCTCCTCGCCGAGGGTCGCGACGCGCGCGTACCCCGCGAACGCGAAGAACAGCAGGCCCGCGGACTGGAGGACGCCGTACCCCCCGCCGTGCGCGCCGTCGGGGTCGAGCACGGCCGACCAGCGCGGCGCGGTGCCCGCGAGGCTCGCGACGACGGCCGTCGTGATAGCGAGGAGCGCCACCGCGACGATCGCCCGGGCGAGGCGCGCCGTCCGCGTCACGCCCCGGTAGCCCACGGCCGTGAGCAGCACGACGGCCGCGGCGGCCACGGGCCGCTCCCACCCGGGAGGGGCCGCGTAGGCGGCGAGCACGAGCGCCATGGCCGCGCAGCTCGCCGTCTTCCCGACGACGAACCCCCACCCGGCGAGGTAGCCCCACCACGGGCCGAGGTGCTCGCGCCCGTACACGTACGTGCCGCCCGACGTGGGGTGCTGCGCCGCGAGCTGGGCCGACGACGTCGCGTTCGCGTACGCGACGACCGCCGCCAGACCCAGCCCGACGAGCAGCCCCGCGCCCGCGGCGGCGGCCGCGGGGGCGAACGCGGAGAACACGCCCGCGCCGATCATCGACGCGAGCCCGACGACGACAGCGTCCGCCGTGCCGAGGCGTCGCACGAGCGAGGGCTGGCCCGGGGTGGTGGTCACCCGGACAGCGTGCCAGGGCAAGGTGTCCGGCAGGTGTCGACGCTCGTCCCGGGGAGTGGTCGGGACGGGCGTCGGCGAGCGGGTACAGTTCCCGCCGGAGTCCCGTTCCCGGTCGTCGTCGACCGGCCCCGTCGCACGGGGAGACGGGCTGTCGCTACGGCGAGGACGGCGGTGCAGGGGTGGTCGCAGGGCGGGTGCGTCGCGCGCGGTGGACGGCGCGCGCGGGGTCGGGGGTCGCGCTCGTGTGCGCGGTCCTCCTCGGCGTTCCGACGGTCGCGACCGCGGACACGGGCGACGGGCTGTCGGAGACGTCCCGCACGCGGTACGAGGTCGACGGGTCGGGCCCGGTCCGCGTGACGGTCACGACGACGATCCGCAACGAGCAGCCCGCCAGCGGGATGTACGTCTACTACTGGGACGCGTACGGGATCCCCGTGCCGGCGAGCGCGACCGACGTCACCGCCACGAGCGGTGGGACCACGCTCCCGGTCACCTTCGAGCCGACCGAGGACCCGTCGACCCGCATCGCCGGGGTGTCGTTCTCCCCGCTGAACTACGGTCGCGAGCGGACCGTCGAGTGGTCCTACACGATCCCGGGCGAGCCGATCCGCTCCGAGGGGTACACGCGCGTCGGGCCCGGCTACGCGACGTTCGCCGTGAACGCGGCCGGCGACCCGGGGCAGGTCACGGTCGAGATCGCCACGCCGACGTCGATGGACTTCGACAGCACGTGGGACGGGTTCACGCCGATCCTCGACGGGGAGACCCGCACCCACCGCGCGACCGAGAGCACGGACGACTACGGCACCTGGGCCTTCGTCTCGCTGCGCGACCCCGAGCAGGCGGACGAGACCAGCGTCGACGTCGGCGGGAACGAGCTCGTGCTGGAGAGCTTCCCGGGCGACACCGAGTGGAGCGGCTTCGTCGAGGAGCAGGTGGTGGCCGGCATGCCCGTGCTGGAGCGCACGGTGGGCATGCCGTGGCCGGGCAGCCTGGAGCGCATCCGCGAGGACGTGTCGCCCGGCGTGCTCGGGTACGCGTGGTTCGACTCGGCCTCCTGGGAGATCGTCATCCCCGAGGACCTGGACGCCGGGCTCCTGTTCCACGAGCTCTCCCACGCGTGGCTCGCGGGGGACCGGTTCGCGGACCGGTGGGTGTACGAGGGCCTGGCCGAGGTCGTCGGGCAGCGCGTCGCCGCCGAGACCGGCGGCCCCGCGGTGCCGCGCCCCGCGCCCGCGCGCGACGCGGCGGACGCCCTGCCGCTCGCCGCGTGGCAGGAGGTCGACCTCGACGACGGCGGGGGCGCCGCCGAGGAGTACGCCTACGCCGCCGCGTGGACCGCGATGTCGGAGCTCGTCGGCGGCCTGGACGAGGACGCCCTCGGCGGGCTCGTCGCGGCGGCGTACGCGGGCGAGAGCGCCTACGACGAGCCCGGCGCCCTCGACCACCCGGGCGTGACCGACGGCCGTCGCCTCCTCGACCTCGTCGAGGTGCGCGGCGGGGTGACGGGCGCCGAGGCGACGTACCGGACGTGGGTCGCCGACGACGCCGAGGCCGCCCTGCTCGACGCGCGGGCCCCCGCCCGCGAGGCGTACGCCGTCCTCGACGAGGCGGACGGCGCGTGGTCGCCGCCCTCCGGCCTGCGCGCGGCGATGACCGACTGGGCCTTCGACGACGCCGAGGCGGCTCGCGCCGCGATCGGCACCGACGCGGCGGCGGCCGCCGGGCAGGTGCAGGAGGCTGCCCGCGCCGCGGGCCTGCCCGACCCGGCCGCCGTGCGCGAGCAGTACGAGGGCGCGGCGTCCGCCGAGGAGTACGCGGTGCTCGCGACCGTGCTGCCGCGCGCGGTCGAGGTCGTGGGGTCCGTCGGCGACGCGGTCGCCGCCGCCTCGGGCGGTGGCCCGCTCGCGGACCTCGGGCGCCTGCTCCTGGACGTCGACGGCTCCGTCGCCGACGCCCGCGCCGCCCTCGACGCCGGTCGGCTGGACGACGCCGCGACCGCGGCCGACGACGCGTCGTCCCGGGCGGCCGCCGCGCCCTGGCTCGGGACCGGCAGCGTGCTCCTCGTCGTCGCTGCGCTCGCCGGCGTGGTCGTCCTGCTCGTCCGGCGCCGCGCGCGACGTCGCACCCAGCCCGAGGGCGTGCCCGCCGTCGACGGCGCCCGGCCGGACGACGGGACGCCCGCCGCCGACGCGACGCCCGTCGCGGACGGGTCGCCCGTCGCCGACGTGACGCCTGCCGAGGGCGCGCCGACCGGGGGCGACGAGCCGACGTCGGGCGAGGAGCGGTCGCCGGGTCAGCGGCCGAGCGCGCCGTCGGAGCGCGCGACGAGCGTGCCGTCCACGTAGGCCAGGACGGGCTGGGGGCGGAACCCCGCGAAGAGCACCTCGCGGTGCTTCTCGATGTGCACGTGGTGGCGTTCGTGCGTGCCGACCCAGAACTCGTAGACCTTGACGCGCGAGACGGAGAACATCCGCACCTGGTCCACGACGCTCCAACCGTCGACCGTGATCGTCAGGCGACCCCAGAACTGGTCCCACGAGAAGACGACGAGATGGCGCTCGTGCTGCCCGACGGCGAACGTCATCTGCATGCCTGGATGCTAGCGACTCGCCGCATCGTGCCGGTGACGGGCCGAGACGTGAGAAGTGGCCCCCCCGGGTCACGCTCCGAGGGGCCACGTCTCACGTCTCGTCCGAGGACGGCGCGGCTACGGCATGCTCGCCAGGTGGGCGTCCACCGAGGTCGCGAAGGCGTACCCGTTGCTCGCGTCCCAGTTGATCGACCAGGTCATCGCCCCACGGATGTCCGGCCAGCGCGCGGGCGGCACGAAGCTCCCGCAGCGGGTGCCCGCGGCGAGGCAGCTCAGCGCGTCGTTCACGACCGACGGGTTCACGTACCCGCCGCCCGCCGCCTGGGTGGTGGCCGGCAGGCCGAGCGCGACCTGGTCGGGCCGCAGCGCGCTCTGGAGCTGGATGCACGACAGCGCGGTGAGGAAGTTCACCGTGCCCTGCCCGTACGCCTGCATCTGGTCGCAGCCGAGCATGGTGCCCGAGTTGTAGTACTGCGTGTGGACGATCGTGAGGATGTCCTTGATGTCGAGCGCGAGCCGGAAGTAGGAGCTGCCCGTCGACTGCATGTCGATGGTCTGCGGCGCCATCGTGATGATGAGGTCCGGCCCGACCGCCGCCCGGACCTGGCGCAGCGCCTGGGCCATGTACGTCGGGTCGACCCCGTTCTCGAGGTCGATGTCGACGCCGTCGAACCCGTAGGCGTCGATGAGCCCGATCACGCTGGTCGCGAAGGCCGACGCCGCGGCCGCGCTGCCGACCGACACCGTGCCCTTCTCGCCGCCCACGGACAGGATCACGTGCTGGCCGCGGGAGTGCAGCGTCGCGACGTCGGCCTTGAGCTGGTCGTTCGTGTAGCCGCCCAGCGCGGCGGACAGGCCGGGGTCGACGCCGAACGTGACGGCGCCGGGCGTGCTCGGGACGGCGTCCGCGAACGCGACCGCGACGAGGTCGTAGGACGTCGGGACCGCCGACAGCCGCAGCGGCGTGGCCCCGTTGACGAAGTTCTGCCAGTAGCCCGTGAGCAGGTGCTTCGGCAGGGCGCCGGTCTGGCAGCCGCTCGTCGAGCCCGTCACGGTGGCGGCCGGGGACTCGCCCGTCGCGTTGTAGGCGCGCACCGTGTAGGTGTGGCTCGAGCAGGCCGCGAGGCCGGTCAGCGTCGCGCTCGTCCCGGTGACGGTCGCCCGCAGGGCCGTCCCCTCGTAGACGCGGTACCCCGTGACGCTCCCGGTCGAGGCCGTCCAGGCGAGGCCGAGCGAGGTGTCGGCGGTCGTCGCGACGCGCAGCCCGGTGGGCGCGCCGGGGACGCCGGTCCCGCACCCGGCGGTCGTGACCGTGACGCTCCCGGAGCGGGGCGACTCGCCCGCCGTGTTGTAGGCCGCGACCGAGTACGTGTGCGGGGTGCACGCGGCGAGCCCGGACACGGTGGCCGACGTGCCCGTGGCCATTGCCACGACCGTGCTGCCCTCGTAGACGCGGTAGCCCGTCACGGTGCCGGACGACGCGCCCCACGAGAGGGCGGCCGACGTCGAGGTGACCGTCCCGGCGACGGGGGTGCCCGGCGTGCCCGGGACGACGGGCGGCGGGCCGCCCGCGCCCTGGAGCGAGACGTCGTCCGCCTGGTAGGCGCCCGTGCCGTACCAGCCGTGCAGGTAGACCTGCGTCGTGCTGCCCGCGGCGGTGAACGTGACCGTGAGGCGGGTCCAGTCGGTCGCGCTCGGGGTCCAGGTCGAGGTGCCGCCCTCGACTCCGAGGTAGACGTAGCTGCCGCGCACCCAGGCGGAGAGGGTGTACTGCGTGCCGGCGACGGTCGGGACGGACTGCGTGCAGCGCGCGTTGTCGAGACCCGAGGGGGTCCCCTGCAGCGCCCTGGTCCCCGTGCGCACGGGGGTGGAGACGGCGGCCCCGGACGAACCCGAGCAGGTCCAGGGGCTGAGCGTGCCCGACTCGAAGCCCCCGTTGACCAGCACCTCCTCGGCGGAGGCGGGGGCGGCGGTCAGGGCGACGCTGGTGACGAGGGCCACGGCCAGTGCCGCGGCGGCGGTGCGAAGTCTGTTCATGTCTGCTCCGTTGCAGGTCGAATCAAACTCTCAGGGAACTTAACGATGCACTCCTTATGAACCCGCACCGGGCAGCGGTTCGTCAAGGGCGGCGCGCGGTGGGCGCCGAGACCTGGGGGACAATGGGTGGCAGCACTGCCTGCCAAGACGAGGAGTACTCCGTGCCCCAGGGAACTGTCCGATGGTTCGACGCCGACCGAGGGTTCGGCTTCATCGACCTCGGGAACGAGGCGGAGGACCTGTTCGTCCACGCGTCCGAGATCGTCGGCGACGACGGACCGAAGCAGCTCCGCGAGGGGCAGGCCGTCGAGTTCGAGGTGGGCGAGGGCGACCGGGGCCCGCAGGCGCGCCGTGTCCGTGTCACGGGTGACCGGGCTGCCGACGCGCCCCTGGGCGTGCTCGGCACCGTCGCGTGGTACGAGCCGAGCAAGGGGTACGGCTTCGTGACGCCCGACGGCGGCAGCGCCGAGATCTTCCTGCACAGCTCCGCGATCGTCGGGGGCGGCGTGGTCTCGGAGGGGCAGCGGGTCGCGTTCCTCGTCGTCGAGGGGGAGAAGGGTCCGCAGGCCGACCATCTGCTGCCGCTCGGGGCGGAGGCCGCGCGTCCGGCGTCCGACGGCGCGGACGGCACGGTGTCCTGGTACGACGACGTCAAGGGCTTCGGCTTCGTCGTCCCCGACGGCGGTGGCGACGACGTCTTCGTCCACGTCAGCGCGCTCGGCCACGGCCTGTCCGAGCTCGCCGAGGGCGCGCGCGTGACGTACGACGTCGTCGCGGGGGACAAGGGGCCCAACGCCCGCAACGTGCAGCTCGTGCGCGGCTCCGGCGGCGCGCGCCCGTCCGCCGACCGCGGTCGACCCGGCCGCGTGGACCGCTCCGGTCGCCCGAGCGGGTCCGGCAGGCCGGTGCGCGGGGGCGAGGGCACCGTCGCGCGCTACGACGCGGACCGTGGCTTCGGGTTCATCACGCCCGACGCCGGGGGCGAGGACCTGTTCGTGCACGTGTCGGTCGTCCGGGGCGACGAGGTCCTGGAGGAGGGCGACCGCGTCCGGTTCGCGGTGCGCCAGAGCGACCGGGGCCCGCAGGCCGACCGCGTCGAGCTGCTGTGAGCGCGGGTGGGGTCGGTGCCCGGCGCGCCGACCCCACCCCGTCCGGCAGCCGGCGTCGGGCCTGAGCGGCCCGAGCGGCCTCGCCGCGCGAGAGCCGTCGCCCGTCGACGACGATATGCCCTGGAAGACCGCGGGCGCCGTCCCTAGGGTCGTCGGATGAACGCCCAGGAGATCCGCGCGGCCTATCTCGAGTTCTTCGCCTCCCGGGGGCACGCCGTGATCGAGCGAGCGCCCCTGGTGCTCCGCGACGACCCGACGACGCTGTTCACGGGCGCGGGGATGCAGCCGCTGATGCCCTACCTGCTGGGCGTGCGGGAGCACGACGCGGGGTGTCTCCTGGTCGACTCGCAGCCGTGCGTGCGGGCGCAGGACATCGACGAGGTCGGGGACCGGCGGCACACGACCTTCTTCGAGATGCTGGGCAACTGGAGCCTGGGGTCTGCCGACGTGGAGCAGCAGATCCGGTGGTTCGCCGACTTCCTCGCGCAGGTCGGCGTCGACCTCGAGCGGCTGTACGTCACGTGCTTCCGAGGGGCGCCCGAGCACGGGATCCCGCGTGACGACGCGGCGGCTCGCGCCTGGGTCACGGTGTTCGCCGAGCACGGGATCGAGGCGCCGCTCGTGGACGTGGGTTCCCGCGCGGACGGCGACCGCGACGGGACGCGCGGCGGTCGCGTCTTCTTCTACGACGCCGAGGAGAACTGGTGGAGCCGGGGAGGCGGCCTGGAGGGCACGCCGGTGGGAGACCCGTGCGGGCCCGACTCGGAGGTCTTCTACGACCTCGGCCCCGAGCACCACGACCCGGCGGCCGGTGAGCCCCATCCCGCGAGCGACGGGGGCCGGTTCGTCGAGATCGGCAACCAGGTGTTCATGCGCTACCGCCGGACCACCGAGGGCTTCGTCCCCCTCGACGACCCGAGCATCGACTTCGGTGGCGGGCTCGAGCGCATCGCCGCGGCCGCCCTGGCGACCGCCGACGTGTTCGACGTGAGCCTCCTGCGCCCGCTGGTGGACCGGCTCGAGTCGCTCAGCGGTCGCGCGTACGAGGACGACCCGCGCCCGTTCCGCGTGATCGCCGACCACGTCCGGGCCGCGACGTTCCTCGCCGCCGACGGGGTGCGCCCGAGCAACAAGGCGCACGGGTACGTCCTGCGGCGGCTCGTCCGCCGGGCGGTCGTGCACGCCCTCCACCTCGGCCTGGAGGAGCGGTTCGCCGACGACCTCGTCGCCGTCGTGGCCGAGACGTACGGCGACGGCTACCCGGGCCTGGTCGCGCAGCGCGAGGAGCTGAGCACGGTCCTGCGCGACGAGGAGTCGCGCTTCCGTCGCACGGTGCACCGCGGGCTCCGGGAGCTCGAGAAGCTCGGGGGCGCGACGGTCACCGGGGACGACCTGTTCGTGCTGGCGGACACCTGGGGCTTCCCCGTCGAGCTGTCGGTCGACGAGGTCCGGCGCCGCGACATGGCCCTCGCCCCGGACTGGCGGGAGGGCTACGCGCTGCAGCGCGAGCGCCAGCGGGCGCGCTCGCGGGCGGCCGCGACGAGCGGGGAATAGTTCGCCCTGGGTGAAGGTTGAGCCTGATGGACTCAAGTTCTGGTGATCGGGCTTGCGTGCGAGCGCACCCGGTGCCTACCTTGAGTGAAGCAGACTCAACCCGGTGTGCCCGGGCGCGCGTGCGCCGTCGGGCACCCCATCCACAACGGAGGCAGCACACATGGCACGAGCAGTCGGGATCGACCTCGGCACCACCAACTCGGTGGTGGCCGTCCTCGAGGGCGGAGAGCCCACCGTCATCGCGAACGCCGAGGGGTCGCGCACGACGCCGTCGGTGGTCGCCTTCTCCAAGACCGGCGAGGTCCTCGTCGGCGAGGTCGCCAAGCGCCAGGCGGTCACGAACGTCGACCGCACCATCAGCTCGGTGAAGCGCCACATGGGCACCGACTGGTCGGTGGAGATCGACGACAAGAAGTACACCGCGCAGGAGATCTCCGCGCGCATCCTGGGCAAGCTCAAGCGCGACGCCGAGGAGTACCTGGGCGAGCCCGTCACCGACGCGGTCGTCACCGTCCCGGCGTACTTCAACGACGCCGAGCGTCAGGCGACCAAGGACGCCGGGCAGATCGCAGGCCTCAACGTGACCCGCATCGTCAACGAGCCCACCGCGGCCGCGCTCGCGTACGGGCTGGAGAAGGGCAAGGAGGACGAGCTCATCCTCGTCTTCGACCTGGGCGGCGGCACGTTCGACGTCTCGCTCCTCGAGGTCGGCAAGGACGAGGACGACTTCTCCACGATCCAGGTCCGCGCGACCTCGGGCGACAACCGCCTGGGTGGCGACGACTGGGACAACCGCATCGTCGAGCACCTCATCAAGCAGGTGAAGAACAGCTCGGGCGTCGACCTGTCCAAGGACAAGATCGCGCTCCAGCGTCTGCGCGAGGCCGCCGAGCAGGCGAAGAAGGAGCTCTCGTCCGCGACGAGCACCACCATCTCGATGCAGTACCTCTCGATGAGCGAGAACGGCCCGATCCACCTGGACGAGAAGCTCACGCGCGCCCAGTTCCAGCAGATGACGCAGGACCTCCTCGACCGGACGAAGGCCCCGTTCCACAAGGTCATCTCCGACGCGGGCGTCTCCGTCTCCGACATCGACCACGTCGTGCTCGTGGGTGGCTCCACCCGCATGCCGGCCGTGACCGACGTCGTCAAGGAGCTCACGGGCGGCAAGGAGCCGAACAAGGGCGTCAACCCGGACGAGGTCGTCGCCGTGGGCGCGGCCCTGCAGGCCGGCGTCATCTCCGGCGACCGCAAGGACGTCCTGCTCATCGACGTCACCCCGCTGTCCCTCGGCATCGAGACCAAGGGCGGCGTGATGACCAAGCTCATCGAGCGCAACACGGCCATCCCGACCAAGCGCAGCGAGATCTTCTCGACGGCCGAGGACAACCAGCCGTCGGTGCTCATCCAGGTGTTCCAGGGCGAGCGCGAGTTCGCGCGCGACAACAAGCCGCTCGGCACGTTCGAGCTGACCGGCATCGCGCCGGCCCCGCGTGGCGTGCCGCAGATCGAGGTCACCTTCGACATCGACGCGAACGGCATCGTCCACGTCGGCGCCAAGGACCGCGGCACCGGCAAGGAGCAGAAGATGACCATCACGGGCGGCTCGGCGCTGCCCAAGGAGGACATCGACCGCATGGTCAAGGAGGCCGAGGAGCACGCGGCCGAGGACAAGAAGCGTCGCGAGGAGGCCGAGACCCGCAACCAGGCCGAGGCGTTCGTCTACTCGACCGAGAAGCTCGTCTCCGAGAACAAGGAGAAGCTCCCGGCCGACGTCGTCACCGAGGTCGAGGCCGACATCGCGTCGGTGAAGTCCGCGCTCGAGGGCGAGGACGCCGACGCCGTGAAGACCGCGCACGAGAAGCTCGTCGCGTCCTCGCAGAAGATCGGCCAGGCGCTCTACGCCTCGGCCGAGCAGGAGCAGGCCGCCGGCAACCCCGGCGCCGCGCAGGACGACGCCACCGCGGCCGCGGGTGCGACGTCCGCTCCGGACGAGGACGTCGTCGACGCCGAGATCGTGGACGACGAGGACGACAAGAAGTGACGTCCCCCGAGGACCGGGGCCCCGAGGAGCAGGCCGGGCGCGAGCCCGGTCAGGGCCCCGAGGACAAGCCGTTCCAGTTCACCGACAAGCGCAAGGTCGACCCGGAGACCGGCCGCCCGCGCGAGGGCGCGGGCGCCGGCTCCGCCCGTGGCTCGGCCGGGGACGACGCGGAGACGGACCCGCTCGCGGGCCTCGACTTCGAGCCGTCCGACGAGGCCGAGGTCGACGCGGCCGTCCTGGCCGCCAAGGCCGAGGCCGCGGAGCACCTCGACGCGCTCCAGCGCGAGCGGGCGAGCTTCACGAACTACCGCAACCGGTCGCTGCGCGACCAGGAGGCCGCGCGCACGAAGGGGATCGAGGACGTGCTCACCGCCCTCCTCCCGGTCCTCGACGACATCGACCGCGCGCGGCAGCACGGCGAGCTGACGGGGCCGTTCGCGGCCATCTCCGACAAGCTCGACGCGTCGCTCGAGAAGTTCGGGATCGAGCGCTACGGCGCGGTCGGGGACGAGTTCGACCCCACCGTCCACGAGGCGCTCATGCACCAGCCCGACCCCGAGGCCACCGCCACCACGGTGAACCTCGTCATCGAGCCGGGCTACCGGATCGGGGACCGTGTCGTGCGCGCCGCGCGCGTCTCGGTCGTCGGCCCCCAGTAGGCGGGACCACCGGCGTCCCCCGCGTGCCCGACGGCGCGGGCGCACCTCCCGCGCGGAGGTGCGCTCCGCCGTCGGGCACGCGAGGATCACGAGCAGCAGCATCGACAGCAGGCACGACACGAAGGACCAGGACCACGACCACCGACAGGAGGGAGGCGCCGTGACCGGACAGGACTGGATGGAGAAGGACTTCTACGCCGCGCTCGGCGTCCCCAAGGACGCCGACGACGCCACGATCAAGAAGGCCTACCGCAAGCTCGCGCGCAAGTACCACCCCGACCAGAACCAGGGTGACGCGGGCGCCGAGGCGAAGTTCAAGGAGATCGGCGAGGCGTACGCCGTGCTGTCGGACGCCAAGGAGCGCGAGCAGTACGACGCGATCCGGGCGATGGCCGGCGGCGGTGCTCGCTTCTCCGCGGGCCCCGGCGGCGCCGGGGGCGCCGGGTTCGAGGACGTGTTCGGCGGCATGTTCGGCGGCGGCGGCCCGGGCGGCACCCGGGTCCGCTACTCGACCGGCGGCCAGGGCGCGGGCGGCTTCGAGGACATCCTCGGCTCGATGTTCGGCGGCGCGGGAGCGCAGCAGTTCGGCGGCGGGCCCCGCCCGCGGGCCGGGGCGGACGTGGCCGCGGCCACGACCCTCCCGTTCCGCCAGGCGGTCGAGGGGTCCACCGTCACCTTCACGGTCGACGGCCGCAACGTCACCACCCGCATCCCGCCGGGCGTGCGCGACGGCCAGAAGATCCGGCTGCGCGGCAAGGGCCGCCCGGGCATGGCCGGCGGTCCCGACGGCGACCTCGTCGTCACCGTCCACGTCACCCCGCACCCGGTGTTCTCGCTCGACGGGAACAACCTGCGGGCGACCGTCCCGGTGACGTTCGCCGAGGCCGCGCTCGGGGCGACGATCAGCGTGCCCACGCTCGACGGCGCGTCGGTCAAGGTCAAGGTCCCGGCCGGGACGCCGTCCGGTCGCACGCTGCGCGTCAAGGGCCGCGGCGTGAAGACGGCGAAGGCGACCGGCGACCTGCTCGTCACCGTGCAGGTCGCGGTGCCGCAGAAGCTCTCGAAGGCGGCGCGCGAGGCGGTCGAGACGTTCGCGGCCGAGACGGACGGTCAGGACGTGCGGGCCGACCTGGTCCGCCAGGCCGCGGAGTAGGAGGGCCGTGATGGCCCACCGGAAGACTCAGAGCCTCCCGGTCGGCGAGGACTCACCACGGGGCGCCGGACGGGCTCCGGCGAGCGACGTCGACCAGGACGCGCCCGTCCTCGTCATCTCCCAGGCCGCGACGCTCGCGGGGATGCACCCGCAGACGCTGCGCCAGTACGACCGCCTCGGCCTCGTCGTGCCGCGCCGGACCGCGGGCCGCGGCCGGCGCTACTCGCTGCGCGACGTCGCGAAGCTGCTCGAGGTGCAGCGGCTCAGCCACGACGAGGGCATCAACCTCGCGGGCATCCAGCGCATCCTCGCGCTCGAGTCGCAGGTCGAGCGCCTGGAGCGCCGCATCGAGGCGCTCTCCGCGCGCGTCGAGCCCGGCGGCCGGGTGTTCGCGGCGGCGGCGAGCGGCGACGTCGTCGTCGTGCCGCGCGGGCGCAGCGTGCGCCGCGGGGTCGAGGAGGCGCTGCGCGAGACGCTCGTCGAGCACGGCGAGGCGCGCGCGCTCGTCATCTGGCGGCCCCGGCCCGACGACGCGGGGCCCTGACCTCGGCCGTTCCGCCCAGGTCTCAGCTCCGGCGCGCCTCGCGCGCGACGAGCGCCGCGGCGGCCGGGACGAGCGCGGCCTCCGAGGGGTCGAGGCCGGGGTCCGCGGCGCGGGTCCGCGCGGCGGCGTCGAGGTGCCGCAGGAGCGCCGGGTCGGCCAGGTGGAGGAACGCGTCCAGCAGGACCCGTGCGCCGGGCGCGAGCTCGTCGTCCTCGTCGGCGGCGACCTCCGCGAGGACGACGGCGGTCACGGCGAGGTCGAGTCCGGGTGGTCCGAGCCGGGCGTTCGTCCAGTGCAGGACGGCGGGGCCGTCGGCGGTGAGCACGACGTGCGCCGGGTGCAGGTCGAGGTGCACGACGCACGACCGCCCGGCGGCGGGCTCGTCGAGGGCCGCGGGCGACGGCGCGGTGAGCGCGGCGTACGCGGGTCCGCCCCGCGCCGGGGGCGGGACGGCGTGCAGCGCGTCGTGCAGCGCGACGAGGGTCCGGGCCGCCGCGGCGAGCGACGTCCGGCCGCCGAGGATCGACTGCAGGAGCGTCGGGCCCCGCAGGAGCTCCATGGTGAGGTCGCCGTCCGACGCGGCGTCGACGCGCGGGGCCGGGAAGCCCGCGGCGCGCACGTGCCGCATCACCTCCGCGGTGCCGACCGAGTCGGCCCCCGAGCGCGAGCGTCGCAGGACGCGGTCGGCGCCGACCGCGTACAGGTCGGCGTCGGCGCCCGAGAACAGCGGCGCGCCGAGCGAGGGGGCCATGAGAACGACGCTACGCCTCTCCTGCCCTCCTGACGAGGGCCGCGGCATCAGCCCTGGTCAGGCATTTCCGCAAGAATGCCGTGCGCTAATTGATGGATATTTCTGCATTTCTTAGCAAGGCCTTCCTTGCTATACACCGCAGAATTCCGGGAATACCGTGGACGCGGAAGCCCGGCCCGCCACGGGTCCTCGGAGAACAGGAGATCGCGATGAGCAGCCTCACGGAGATGCCCCAGGTCGTCGAGTGTTCCATCGACGGCTGCGGCTACAACCACGACCACGGGTGCCACGCCGGCGCGGTGACCATCGCCGGTCACGCGGGCGACGCCGAGTGCGCGACCTTCATCCCGCTGGGGACCAAGGGCGGCCTCGAGAAGGTGCTCGCGCACGTCGGGGCGTGCCAGCGCACCGAGTGCGTCCACAACTCCTCGCTCGAGTGCTCGGCCCCGTCGATCCGCGTGGGCGCCGGCGCGTCCGGCGAGGACAAGGCCGACTGCCTCACCTTCACCCCGCGCTGACGCGCGACCTCGACCTCCTCGGAGGCGGCCGGTCACCCACCGGCCGCAGACGCCCCCGGACGCCCCGTCCGCGCGCTCGCCCGCGCGGCCGGGGCGTCGCCGCGTCGTCGGCGGTCGTCGGCGGTCGTCAGCGCTGGAGCGCGTCGAGCAGCTGGACAGCAGCGGCGTGGGTGCGGGGGAGCGGCTCGGCCCAGACGCGCGGCGGTCGCCGCAGGATCGCCGTGACGCCCAGCGCGAGCCCCGTGCGCTCGATGTTGTGGCGGAGCACGGTGCGCAGCGCGTCGTCGTCGGCGCCGCGCTCCCCGAGCACGACGAAGAGCCCGTTGCCGAGCGAGGCCATGGGGTGGCCGTCGCCGAACGTGTGGGTGAGCGCGCGACCCATCGCCGCCGACCGCGCGAAGCGCTGCCACCCGGTCAGGTGGTCGAGCGCGACGTCCACGACGAGCAGGCCGTGCGTCGCGGCGGCGTCGACCCCGGCGCGCTGGGCGACGCCGTACGTCTCCCGGAGCCGCTGGACCAGGTACTGGGACGTCGCGAGGCCGGACTCGGGGTCCATGACCTCGGGCGTCACGGGGGTCGCCTCGTAGCCGTCGGACCACCCGACCGCGACCGCGCGGAGCAGGTCGGTCCCCGGCTCGCGGTCGTGCGCCCGGTACAGGCACACCACGTCGTCGATGGCCTCGCCGATCCCGACCCCCGCCTCGGCCCGCACCCGGCCGAGCCGTTCGGCGGCCGGCGTCCCGTCCCGCTCCTCGCACAGCGCCTCGGCGAGGGCGTCGACGGCAGGGTGGTACCAGTCGCCCGGTCGCAGCCAGACGCTCTCGGCGCTCGCGCGACGCCAGCGCTCGCGTACCGCGTCGGGAGCGGGCACGGTGTACCCGTGGAGGTGGTCCATGTCGATGAGACGGACGAGCGGCCGATCCATGACGCGAGTCGGCGAAGAAGTTTCCGGGACGCGGGGTCCGAGGTGAAATCGGGCGAACGGGGAGGACTCCGGCCGTTACCGTTCCGTCGCCGGACGCCCTCTGCCCCGAAGTTGGACGGCCGTCTACTATGGCCACCGTACGCCTCGGATCGGGGCGGTCTCCGGGGCGGGTGACATGACGCAGGCGCAGGAACGGGTGTGGAGCGAGGCCTTCAGCGACGCCGAGCTCATCTCCGCCGTGCGCGAGGGCGACACCAGCGCCTACGGCGTGCTGTACGAGCGCCACGCCGCCGCGGCCCGGACGGTCGCGCGCCAGTACGTCCGCTCGACCGCCGACGCCGACGACGTCGTCTCCGACGCGTTCGCCCGCACGCTCTCCGTCCTGCAGGGCGGGGGCGGGCCCGACGTCACCTTCCGCGCCTACCTCTTCACCGTCGTCCGACGCCTCTCCTACGACCTCGTCAACGGCGCGCGGCGCACCCAGCCGACGGACGACGAGCGCACGTTCGAGACGGCGTTCGGTCCCATGGCGTCCACCGAGGACCCGACCCTCGAGGGGTTCGAGCGCTCGACGGTCACGCGCGCCTACCAGGACCTCCCCGAGCGGTGGCGCGCCGTGCTCTGGTACACGGAGGTCGAGAACCTCTCCCCGGCCGAGATCGCGCCGATCCTGGGTCTCACCGCGAACGGCGTGTCCGCGCTCGCCTACCGCGCGCGCGAGGGGCTGCGGCAGGCGTACCTCCAGCAGCACCTGACGTCCGTGCCCGCCGAGGAGTGCCGCACGGTCAACGCGCTCCTCGGGTCGTACGTGCGCGGCGGGCTCGCCAAGCGCGAGACGGCGCGCGTGGAGTCGCACCTCGACGGCTGCGGCGAGTGCCGCGCGCTCGTGCTGGAGCTGGGCGACGTGTCGCACGGCATGCGCGCCGTCATCGCCCCCCTGGTCCTCGGCGTCGGCGCGCTCGGCCTCGTCGGGACGGCGCTCCCGACGGTCGGCGGCGCGGCCGTCGCCGGCGGTGTCGGTGCCGCCCTGCAGGGCTCGTCGAGCGGTGGCGCGGGATCGGCCGGCGGGTCCGGTGCGGCCGGCGGGTCCGGCGATGCGGGCGCGGGCGCCGGTGGTGGCGCGGCGGGCACCGGTGCCGTCGGGGGAGCGGGAGCGGCCGCGAGCGCGGCCGGTGGTTCCGGCGCCGCGGTCGGGACCGGCGCGGCGTCCGTCGGCGGGGCGGCAGCGGCGGCCGGAGGCGCTGCCGCGGGCAGCGGCGCGCTCGCCGCCGCGGGTGCCGGTGGGCTCGTCGCGCTCGTCACGTCCGCGCCGCTCGCCGCGGCCGCCGTCACGGTCGGCGTGCTCACGGTCGCCGGGCTCGGCGTCGCGGGCGCGCTCGGCGCGTTCTCGTCGGACCCGGCCCCCACCCCGACCTCGCAGTCCTCTCCGTCCCCGTCCGCGTCACCGACCACGGGGACCACGACGACGCCGGACCCCACCACCGACCCGACGTCGCCCACGAACATCCCGCCCGCCCCGACCGACCAGACCACCGCCGGTTCGGGCGACACGACCGGGACCGGCGGCGGGTCCACCGACGGCTCCACGCCCGTCGGGTCGACGCCGGGCACGACGACGCCGGGCGGGTCCACCGGCCCCGGCACGCCTGCGCCCACCGATCCCGGGACGGGCACGCCCGGGCCGACCGACCCGGGCACGGGAACGCCCGAGCCCGCGCCGGCGGCCCTCGAGCTGTCGCTCGCCCCGGTCACGCTCGCGGCGCGCGTCCCCGCGGACCTCGTCATCACCGCCTCGAACACCGGCGGTCGAGCGGCGGAGGAGGTCTTCGTCGACCTCACGCTCCCGGCGGGCGTGACGACCCCGGGCTCGTCGCTCGTCGCGCGCGGGACCGTCGTCGGCAGCCCCCTGTCCGCGGCCTCGCTCCCGTGCGGCAGCGCGGTGCCCCAGCCGGACGGGACGAGCCTGGTCACGTGCTCGGTCGGCATCCTCGACCCCGGAGAGAGCCAGGAGCTCGTCGTCCGCGTCGAGGCCGAGTCCGGGGGCGACTACCCGCCCTTCGCCGCGTCCGTGCGCGCCACCGGCATCCCGGCGAAGCCGTGGACCTTCCCGTCGGCGCCCGTCCGGTACTACGGGCCCGAGGTCCGCGTCGTGGCGCCGTCCGACGGACTGCGCCTGGACAACCCGGGAGAGGGAGTCCTGCGCGTCGTGGTGCGCAACAGCGGTGACCAGCCGCTCGTCGAGCCGCGCCTCGCCGTCGACCTCCCGCCCGGCGTCACCCTCGCCGGCGGGTCCGCCGGGGTCTGGACGTGCGCCACGGACGAGGGTCGGAGCGTGACGTGTGCCGCCCCCTCCGGCACGAGCCTCGCACCCGGCGCCGCGTCCACGGTCCCGCTGACGCTCGTCGCGGACCGTGACCGGGCGGTCGAGAAGGCCGTGGTCCGCCTGCGCGGGACGGCCCCGGACGCGCGAGCCGGGAGCGCGGACGCCTCGGTCGACGTGGCCCGGCCGTGGGAGGGCGCGGCGTCGGGGGTCGACGGGGACGGCCTGCGCGTGCAGTGCAGCGCCCGTGGTGAGGCCGGTGCCGCATCGGTGACGGTCCCCTTCACGAATCGCACGGCCTACGGCGATCTCCGGGCAGCCCTCGTGGTCGCCGGCACCGCCCACGACGCCGTTCCGGTCGCCCCGGGACGGAGCGTCGACCTGCGCGGCGGGACCGGGGGCTGGCTGCCCGCCGGGGACGCCCGGGTCGTCCTCTCGACCACGGTGGCGGGACGGCAGTTCACCCACGAGATCGTCGCCGGCGAGCACCCGGCGATCGACTGCTTCGACTGGAAGCCGGTCACGGGCGCGGCGCGCGCGACGGCGGCCTGGGCGGTGCCGTCCGGTGCCGGGGTCGGGACGTCCGTCGTGACGGGCACGTTCCACAACCCGTACTCGACGACCACGCTCCGCGTCGGGATGTCGACGCCGCACGGCGACGCCGCACCGGTCGACGTGGCCCCGGGCGCGGACGCGACGTTCACCGTGGACGCGAAGGCGCTGTCCGTCCCGGCCGGGACGGCGACGTTCACGGTCGAGCGCGCGGCGCCTGCGGGCCCGGCGCCGACGACGGTCGAGGCCCGCTACGCCGCCGTGACGTACGACCCGCGGTGGGCGACCTCGGCGACGGTCGACGCCGGCTGGCAGGACGGGTCGGTGAAGATCGTCGGCACGCTCACCAACGACTCGCCCGAGACGATCGACGTCGTCATGTCGGCCGCGGGCTACGGGGACTCGGCTCCCGCGCGGCAGGTCGCGCCCGGCGTGACCGTGACCCTCACCGTGGACACGCGAGCGCTCGACGTGAAGGCCGGCGCCGTCACGTTCCGCCAGTCGCGCACCGTGCTCGGCACGCCCTTCGCGGACGCGCGCCTCACCGCGCGGTACCAGGGTGCCGGCTACCAGCCTGACTGGTCGGCCACCCCGACGGTGTCCGCGCAGTGCGCCCCGGGGACGGGCGGGGTCGTGCTCTCCGTCGGGCTGCGCAACGACTCGACCGAGGCGATGCACGTCGTCGCGCGCACGCCGTTCGGTGACCGTGACCTGGGCGACGTCGCCCCCGGGGCGAGCGCGGGCGCCGACCTCGCGACGGGCGCGCTCGCGATCAAGGCCGGCAAGGTCGAGCTCGTGCTGTCGCGCACGGTCCTCGGGGTGCCCTTCACCGAGACGCTCCCGGTGCGCTTCGACGCGGTCGACTGCGCCGTCGAGCAGCCGGCGGCGAGCCTCGTCCTCGGCGACCCGTACTACGACGCGAGGCGCGGCCACTCGTACCGCGCCGTGTCGGTGCTGCTCGACAACTCCGGGTCGAACGTCCCGGTGACGTTCCGGGTGACGGGGCACGCCAAGGGCGAGTGGACCGTCGGAGCCGGGGAGCGGCGCACCGAGAGCCTGGGCGAGGCGCCCTGGTCCGGCGCGACGTACGTCGTCCACACGCGCTCGTGGACCGAGCAGCTCAAGGTCGAGGGCTTCACCGCCGTGGCCGAGTGCGCCCCGGAGTGGCAGGCGGGCGTCTGGTACGACCACGACGCCGAGGTCTCCTACGACGGCTGGAACTACACGGCGCGCAACGGCAGCGCCTTCGTGCGACCGGACCGCGACCTGATCGGGCTCTTCTGGGAGCGCGGGGAGCGCTGCGGCGAGGGCTGACGAGCGTCGGTCGCCCCGAGCGGCGACGCGACGGGTGAGCCGGTCCGCCCTACGGCAGGACGCCTTCGAGGGCGTCGTCGACGGGCGTGTCGCCGCCGACGAGGTCGAGGACGAGCCCGGCGGACCGCGGCTCGTGGAGCACCGCGGCGAGGACGAGCGCGACGTCGTCGCGCGTCACGTCCGAGCGCTCCCCGACGGCTGCGCCGGGCTTGCGGCGCTTGCCGCGCGGCTTGTCCGTGTCCCCGACGGGCGCGAGCGCGACGAGGCCGACACCCGGGTCGTCGGTGAGGTGCCCGGGCCGCACGATGGTCCAGGCGAGGTCGTCGCGGGCGCGCAGGTCGTCCTCGGCCGCAGCCTTGGCGCGCAGGTAGGCCCAGAACACGTCGTCGACGTCGTCGGGACGCTCGTCGGCCCGCGCGGCCTCGACGCCGCGGGAGGAGACGAGGACGTAGCGCCCGACGCCCGCGCGCTCGGCGGCGTCGGCCAGCAGCGCCGCGCCGGCCCGGTCGACCGCGTCCTTGCGCGGTGCTCCGCTCCCGGGACCGGCGCCGGCCGCGAACACGACCGCGTCGACGCCCTCCAGCTCGAACGACACCGCGACGGCGTCGTCCTTCTCGAGGTCGATGAGCGCGACGTGTGCGCCCAGCTCGGTGAGGTCCGTGATCTGCGCGGCGGACCGCACGAAGGCGACGACGTCGTCGCCTCGCTCCACGAGGGTCCGGGCCAGGCGACGGCCGACCTGGCCGTGACCTCCCGCGATGACTGTGCGCATGGGCCGAACGTATCGCCGTGCGGGCGTCCGCGCCCGGTGAAGCGACGCCGTCCCGGGGCATCTGGGCAGGGACGCCGGGCGCTCCTGGGGCGGGGGTTGCGCTGCCGGGCGCGCGGTCCCCCACGTACCCCCACGTCGACCGTGGCCCGGCAGCGCGGGTCCTCAGGCGGCGTCCCCCGTGCCGCCGAGGACGACGGGGGTCTGCGGGTCGAACCGGTAGCCGAGCCCGCGGACCGTGGTGATGACGTGCTCCAGCCCGAGCTTCTCGCGCAGGCGTCGCACGTGGACGTCGATGGTGCGGCTGCCCGCGGCGACCTCGTGGTCGGCCCACACGGTCTCGAGCAGCTCGGCCCGCGTCACGACGCGGTGCGCCGTGCGGGCGAGGTACGACAGGAGCTCGAGCTCCCGGAACGTCAGGCGCGCCGACCTGCCCTCGACCGTGACCGTGCGGCCCGCGGGGTCGATGACGACGCGCGGCACGGGCGACAGGGTCGCGAGCCGCTCGCGG
Organism: Cellulosimicrobium cellulans; assembly: GCF_024124905.1. GTDB lineage: Bacteria > Actinomycetota > Actinomycetes > Actinomycetales > Cellulomonadaceae > Cellulosimicrobium > Cellulosimicrobium cellulans_G. The sequence goes on along the minus strand of NZ_JAMXST010000005.1, from coordinate 200,334 downwards.
AACGCCGCGATGTCCTGTACGGGCGACGACGTCGTGGTCGTGGGCTCGGCGAGCGCGAGGGCCGTGTACGTCTCGGCGCTCGGCAGCCAGTCGCGGGCGAGCTCGCCGAGCGCCTCGGCGAGCTCGACGAGCTGGGCCTGCGGCTGCTCGCCCGGCGCCGCGTCGACGCCGACGTAGAGGACGAATCCCGGGTTGCGGCGCGGCGTGGCCGGGTCGGTGGCGGCCGGGCGGGCCGGCGCGAGCGCGGTGCGCGGCGCGGCGGGGTGCTGCGGTGCGAGGGCCCGGGGCGCGGCGGCGCGGGACGAGGTGCGGCGGGCGGGACGGGTAGCGGTGAGCGTCATGGGTGGCTCCGGGTGCGTCGGGCCGACGGCATCGCCGGGAGACCGGCGGGTCGGCAGGGGTCGAGGGCTGAACCGAGGTGCGGGAGAGGGTTCAGGCCTGACAACAGACGCACATGACCGCGCCCGGGAGCGCGCCGGACGGCGCGCTGGCGGGACGGGTCGAGGTGCTCACGGGAGCGAGCATGGCAGTGCACCGCGCGGTACGCCAAGAGGAGCCCGGCAACTTCTCATCATGCGGACGGTCGGAGTCTCGCGTTCCGGGCGCGGGCGGTGGCGGGGCCGTTCGACCGGGGGCTCGGTCGCGCGCGTCCGCCCAGGTGGGAGGGGTCAGACGACGCCGTAGAGGCGGTCCCCGGCGTCGCCGAGGCCCGGGACGATGTACGCCTTCTCGTTGAGGCGCTCGTCGACCGCGGCGACCACGAGCTGGACGTCCACGCGGTCGCCGACCGCGTTCTCCAGCACCTGGATCCCCTCGGGCGCCGCGAGCAGGCAGACCGCCGTGACGTCCCGCGCACCGCGCGCGAACACGTAGTCGATCGCGGCCACGAGCGTGCCGCCCGTCGCGAGCATCGGGTCCAGGAGGAACACGTGCCGACCCGTCAGGTCGTCGGGCAGGCGGTTCGCGTACGTGACCGCCTCGAGCGTCTCCTCGTCGCGCTGCATGCCGAGGAACCCGACCTCGGCCGTCGGCAGGAGGCGCGTCATGCCCTCGAGCATCCCCAGGCCTGCCCGCAGGATGGGGACGACCAGGGGACGCGGCTCCGCGAGGCGCACGCCGATCGTCGTCGTCACCGGCGTCTCGATCTCGTGCGGCTCGACCCGCACGTCGCGCGTGGCCTCGTAGGCGAGCAGCGTGACCAGCTCGTCGACGAGGAGCCGGAACGTCGGGGACGCCGTCTCCTTGTTCCGCAGGACGGTCAGCTTGTGGGCCACGAGCGGGTGGTCGGCGACGTGCAGGCGCATGGCGACAACGGTATCCGACCACGAGCCCTCCCGTACCGCCCGGTAACCGCCCGACGCGCGAGTTGTCAGCGCCTCGTCGGTCTATAGCCTGGTGACGCACCGACAGCTCTCCGTGCCACCGAGGTGTCGGCGCCTCGTCGCGGCACGCCGCGACGTGCCGCTGACACACCGGAGGTCCCGTGCCCGACGACGTCGCTCGCCCCGGCGACCCCGCCCACCCGGGCGCGGGGACGGCGTCGGGCACCGAAGGGCCGACGGGAACGACGGCGGTCGGCGGCTCCCCGGAGCCACGCGGGCTCGACCTGCCGTGGGCGGACGGGACGTTCCCGCCCGGGACCGTCGCGGGGCGCCGCCAGGTCTGGGACGCGCTCATGGGGCTCGCGCTGCACGAGGCGACCCACGCGCTCGCCAGCGACGACGTGCCCGTGGGGGCGCTCGTCGTCGGGCCGGACGGGCGGCTGCTGGGCGTGGGGCGCAACCGGCGCGAGGAGACCGGCGACCCGACCGCGCACGCCGAGGTGCTCGCGCTGCGGCAGGCCGCCGCGACGCGCGGGGAGTGGCGGCTCGAGGGCTGCACGCTCGTCGTCACGCTCGAGCCGTGCGTCATGTGCGCCGGGGCGCTCGTCCTCGCGCGCGTCGAACGGCTCGTGCTCGGCGCGTGGGACCCCAAGGCCGGCGCGACCGGCTCCGTCTGGGACCTCGTGCGCGACCAGCGCGCCAACCACGCCGTCGAGGTGGTGGGCGGCGTCCGCGAGGACGAGTGCGCCCGCCTCCTGCGCGCCTTCTTCGCGACCCAGCGCTGACGCTGACCCCCGCCGAACACGACATGAGGGTCGCTATCGAGCGGATGACGTCCCTCATGTCGTGCTCGACGCGGGCTCGTGTCGTGCTCGGCGTCAGCGGGGGAGGGTCGCAGCGAGCGTCGTGAGGGTCTCGGTGGTGCCGGCGTCGACCTTGAGCGTCGCGAGCGGGTCGCCGCGCGTCCAGCCGCGGTTGACGATCACGACCGGCTTGCCCGCCTTCGCCGCGTGCCGCACGAACCGCAGCCCGCTCATCACCGTCAGCGACGACCCCGCCACGAGCAGCGCGTCGCCCTCGTCGACCATCGCGTACGCCCGCTCCACCCGCTCGCGCGGCACGTTCTCCCCGAAGTACACGATCTCCGGCTTGAGCACCCCGCCGCAGAACTCGCACGGCGCGGGCCGGAAGTGCGACGTCTGCTCGATCACCGCGTCCGCGTCCGGCGCGATCTCCACGTCCGCGACGTCGCCGATGCTCTCGATGAACCCCGGGTTGAGCGCCGTCAGCCGGTCCGCGAGGTGCTCGCGCGAGATGACGCGCCCGCACTGGAGACAGATCACGCGGTCGTACCGGCCGTGCAGGTCGATGACGTTCCGGCTGCCCGCGTCCTCGTGCAGCAGGTCTACGTTCTGCGTGATCAGCCCCACGAGCACCCCCGCGTCCTCCAGCCGGGCCAGCGCACGGTGGCCCGCGTTCGGCTGCGTGCGGTGCACGTGCTGCCAGCCCACGTGGTTGCGCGCCCAGTAGTGGCGCCGGAACGCCTCGTCCTGCACGAACTGCTGGTACGTCATCGGGTTGCGCGGCGGCGAGTCCGGACCGCGGTAGTCCGGGATGCCCGAGTCCGTGGACAGGCCCGCGCCCGTCAGGGCCGTCACCCGCAGCCCGCGCAGGAGCCGCACCGCGTCCTCCGCCGTCCCCAGCGGCGGCTCCGGCTCCGTGCCCGACGGCGGCGGCTGGCTCGGGCGCCACGCGAGCCGCGACGTCAGGGTCGGGACGGTCGACCGCGGCAGGTCCGCCGCCGACGTCGCCACGTGCGCGGGGGACGAGGTCGAGGGTTCGGTGGAGTCACTCGGGTACGGCGCGGTCGGGTCGGTGGACACGTCTCCCACGGTACGACGGCGCGAGGTAGAGCCGTGGTCGCGCGAGGTAGAGCCGTGGTTTCTGTGTTCGACGGCGTGTGGTTGCCCTGGGTGGGCGGGGTGGGTGGTGGTGCCGCGTCTACCATCCGCCGCTCGTTCCTCGCGGCTCCCGCCAGGCCCGCCACGACGCGGCACCACCACCCACCCCGCCCTACGTCGTCCCGCCCTGGTCGGTCCTCACCGTGGGCGACCGCCCGCGGGTGCGTTCGGCCCAGGCCGCGCGACCTCGCGCGCGGGACGGTCGCCGGTCGCGGCGCCGTCACGTCGAGCAGGTGATTCGGGCGCGTCCGGCGCGCGGGACGAACCCGCGTCGCCTGCTCGACCCACCAGGACGGCCTGGTCGGCCTCGCGCCGAGCCGCCACGGGCACCCTGCTCCGGCGGGCAACCCGATGGTCGCAAGCGGCGACCGACGTCCCGGGCGAGACGATCGCCGAGCGGTGGGGGTGGGCTCGGATGCGAAGGGGCGTCAGAGCGGCGCTCCTCGAACCCACGGCCGAGTGACCGGGGTGACGGCGCCGCAGCCCCGAGCACCGAGGCCACCCGCGCCGCGGACCCGACCCGCGGGCTTGAGACTCGAGGACGCCGCGTACCCGACTCCGCAAGGCTGAAGGAACGACCACGGTTCAGCGTCGGCGGGCAGCGTTCTGCCCGGCGGCCTGTGGTGGCCGCCGGGCAGAGCGTTCGGGCCTGGACGGGTCAGGACTCGGTGGTGCCGTCCTGGGTCGTGGTGCCGTCCTGGGTGCCCGGGCGGCCCCCGCCGGTCCGGCCGCCCATGCCGCCGCCGGTCCACTCGCCGGCGACGGCGGTCGTCGAGCCGGCGGGTGTCGTGACCGTGTAGGTCTCGCCGGTCGTCACGTCGGGCGAGGAGACGACGACGTTCGCGGTGTCCTTGGTGACCGTGCGCTCGGTGAGGACGGTGCCGTCGGTGGTCGTGACGGTGACGGTGTCGCCGGCGCTCGCGGACACGTCCGCCGCGAGCCAGCCCTGCGCGGAGTCCGTGGACGGCACGACGACCATGCCCGCGCTGCCCGCCGCGACGAGCGAGCCGCCGCTGATCGTGAACGTGCCGTTGACGTCCAGAGCGCCGTTGCCGTCGTTCGTCGGACCCTGGACGACGATCTCGCCGCCCGTGACGGTGAGCGAGCCGTTCGAGTCGATCCCGTCGCCGCCCGCGTCGACGGTGAGGGTGCCGCCGGAGATCGTCAGCGTCGAGCCGTCGTCGGTGTCCATGCCGCCACCCATGCCGCCGGGGCCGCCCTGGGGCATCTCGGTGCCGTCGGGGAGCTCGCCGCCCTGCGGGGGCTCGGGCATCTGGCCGTCGGCGGGCATCTCCGGCGGGGTGCCGTCGGTCGCGCCGTCGGTCGCGGTCGCTGTCTCGGCGGTCGTCGACCCCACGGTCGCGTTGAGGCCGTCGTCGCTCGCCGTGACGTCGAGGTCGCCGCCGGCGATCGTGATGGCTGCGCCCTCGATGCCCTCGACGGACGTCGTGACGGCGAGGTCGCCGCCCGAGACGGTGACGTCGCCGTCGGCGTGGACGCCGTCGTCGCCCGACGACAGCTCGACGGTCCCGCCCGAGACGGACACGGAGCCGTTCGAGTGCAGTGCGTCGTCGGCGGAGTCGAGCGTGACCGTCGCGTCGTCGCCGAGCACGACGCCGACGTCCCCCGTGAGGCCCTTCGCGGAGGCGTCCTCGGCGACGGCCGCGCCCGCACCGCCCGCGGCGGTCACGGACAGCGTCCCGCCGGAGACGACGACGTCGGTGACGGCCTGCACGCCGTCGTCGCCCGACGCGATGGTGATCGTCCCGCCACGCACGTCGACGAACCCGAGGGTCTCGTCGCCGTCCTCGGTCGACTTCAGCCCGTCCTTCGCGGCGGTGACGTCGAGCGTCCCGCCCGTGACGACGAGGTAGTCCTTGCCGCGGATCCCGTCGTCGCCCGCGTCGACGGTGAGGTCACCGCCCGCGATGACGAGCCCGTCCTGGGAGACGATGCCGTCGTTCGCGTGCGACGTCACGCTGAGCGCGCCGTCGCCGCCGATCACGAGGTCGGCCGTCGAGAACAGCGCGCCGTCGGGCTCGCCGTCGGCGTCCTGGGCGGAGTACGTCTCGGCGTCGTTGAGGCTGCTGGTGGAGCCGTCGGCGAGGATCACGGCGACCTTCTCCGCGTCCTGCACGGTCACGGCGGCGTTCGTCGTCGCGGTGACGTCCGCGCCGTCGAGGACGAGCTGGACGAGCCCGTCCCCCGCGGTGTCCACGACGACCTGCCCCTCCAGCGTGCCGCTGAGCACGTACGTGCCGGGGGCGGTGATCGTGACGGTCGAGCCGTCGACGGTCACGCCGTCGCCGTCCGCCGTGGCGGTGTCGCCGTCCAGCGTGACGGTCACCGCGGAGGACTCGTCGTACGCGAGATCGGTGTCGTCCACCGTCACCTCGGCGTTGTCGGCGCGGGCCTCGTCGGGGGTCAGCCCGGCGACGGCGTCCGAGACGACGCTCGCGGTGGTCGTCGCGTTCGTGTCGGTCGAGGCGCTGTCGGTGGTCGCGCCGCTCCCCAGCACGGAGCAGCTCGCGAGGACGGCGGCCGCCGCGGCGACGGCCAGGGTGGTCAGGGGTCGGCGGATGCGCATCAGAGGCTCCTGTCGTCGTGCCCGGGGGTGCGGGCGGGAGGGGTCGTGGTCCCCGCGGGCGCGGTCGCGTCGGGGGAGGGGGAGAGGTGGCGGCGGATCACGCGGCGCCACGGGCCGTCGGGAAGGTCGGGGCGCAGGAGCGCCAGACCGGTGCCGTACTTGGAGATCCGCTCGGGCCGGTGGCCGTGCCGCCACAGCAGGCGGTCGAGGTCCGACGGCGTCGAGCCGCCCTTCGTCTCGACGACCACCAGGTGCGGGACCAACCAGGCGAGCGGCGCGTGCGCGCCCGGCTGGTCGAGCTCCCACGTGAGGCCCGTGTCGACGGTGGCGCGTGCGGCGCCGTCGGCCCGGGGGAGCAGGAGCGTCGTGCGGCGGTACCGCGACACGAGGCCGGGCGCGAGCGCGTGCTCCGGCACGCCCTCGATGCCCTCGGCCGCGAGCGTCCGGCCCACGAACGTGCGGTCGGCGCCGAGCGCCGTCGGGCACCCGTCGTGCGCGACGCGCTGCTTGAGCGTCGTGCCGCGCGCCGCCCGGGTCTTGACCTCGAGGAAGCTCGCGCCCGAGTCCAGGTAGGTGCGGGTGCGGACCTTGAACCGCCGACGGCGGCGCGTCGCGGTGAGCCGGAACGACGCGAGGTCGGGGGTGTCGAAGTACACCGACTCGTACGCCGCGCTGCGCGCGCCGTCGATCTCGAGGACGCGAGCGGGGGCCGTCCGGGCGAGCGCGTCGAGCACCGTCACCGCGTCGTCGACCGGCAGGACGTACTTGCGGTCGACCCGGGTGAGCAGCGCGGCCGCGTCGACGAGCTCGTCCAGGCCGACGCCGTCGAGCGGGTAGAGGACGGCGCGGACGCGGTCGTCGGCCGTCACGGTCCGGGGGCTCACGCGCGCGCCTCGGTCCGCTCGGGCCGGGCTGCCGGGCCGGGCGTCGTGGCCCCTGCCGGGGTCGGAGGCGTCGGCGCGATCGCCGGGGCGATCGGCGCGAAGGGCGCCGCCTCGTGCGAGGCTCGGAGTGCGCCGTCGGGCACGGGGAGGGGCGCGGCGGCTGCCGGGGCAGGAGCCGGCGTCGCACGACGGCCGGTGCGCGGCTCGGTGTAGCGGACGTCCACCCAGGTGGTGTCGTTGACGAGGTCGAGGCGCTGCACGCTCACGCCGCGGACTTCCGCGCCGAGGAGCTCCTCCAGGTGGCGGGTGAGCTCGGCGCGGTCGGTGAGGGCGCGGTCGACGACGACGCTCTGGCTCTGCGCGCGGCGCAGGACCCGCGGGTGGTCGACGACGGCCATCACGCCGACGACGAGCGCCGTGCCCGCGAGGGACAGCCAACCGGTCGTCGCGCCGAGGCCGCCGAGGAGGCCCAGCGCGAGAGCAGCGAAGTAGTAGGCGACCTCGGTCTGGGACAGCTCGGTCGAGCGGAGCCGGATGATCGACAGGACCCCGAAGAGCCCGAGCCCCAGCCCGGCGCCCACGCTGCTCGTCGCGAGAGTCGCCGCGACCGCGAGCACCCCCACGTTGACGCCGAGGTACGCGACCACGAGGTCGCGTCGCCGGTGACGCGGGAAGTAGAGGCCGAACGCGAGGACGGTGACCGCGACGAGGTCGACGAGGTACAGGACGGGCTGGGACACGAGGCCTCCGGGTGCCGGGGCGCTGGGCGCCGTGGTCGAGGACGTTCCCATTCCGCCGGAGGAGCCTGTGCGGTCGCTGTGGAGGGCACAGGCCGTGTGTATGAGTCCCGTTCCGCGGGGCATCGCGTCGAGGTCACGCGGGCCGCCGCGGCGCTCGCGGCCTCGTGACCGGGGTCACGGCGAGGGCACGAGCCGTGATGTTAGCCTCACCTAAGTCACCGACGAGAGGTTGTCATGTCGACCACCACCGCGCCCGCGCCGCGGCGCGCCCGCCCCCAGACCGTCCTCGAGGTCCTCGAGACCGCGTGGCTCTCCCCGCACCTCGTGCGGGTCGTGGCAGGGGGCGAGGGGTTCGCCGCGTTCACCACGAACGAGCACACCGACAAGTACGTCAAGATCATCTTCGCCAAGCCCGAGCTCGGGCTGGAGCCGCCCTACGACATCGCGGCGCTGCGCGAGACGCTCGCGCCCGAGGACCTGCCCGTGACCCGCACATACACGGTGCGGTGGGTCGACGAGGCGGCGCAGCGCCTCGCGATCGACTTCGTCGTGCACGGCGACGAGGGCCTCGCCGGGCCGTGGGCCGCGCGCGCGAAGCCCGGCGACCGCATCGTCCTCTCCGGCCCCGGCGGCGGGTACGCGCCCGACCCCGACGCCGACTGGCACCTGCTCGCGGGCGACGACTCCGCGCTCCCCGCGATCGCCGCCGCGCTCGAGGCCATGCCGCGCGACGCCGTCGGGCACGCCGTGCTGGAGGTCGGCACCGAGGCGGACCGGCTCCCGCTCGAGGCGCCCGACGGCGTCGAGGTCACCTGGGTGCTGCGCGGCGACGCGCCCGCCGGGACGACGACGCTCCTGCCCGACGCCGTCGCCGACCTCGCGTGGCGCGAGGGCCGCGTGCACGTCTTCGCGCACGGCGAGCGCGAGGCCATGAAGGCGCTGCGCCGCGTGTTCGCCGAGCGCGGCGTCCCGCGCGCCGACCTGTCGCTCTCCGGCTACTGGGCCTACGGCCGCGCGGAGGACCGCTTCCAGGCGGAGAAGCGCGAGCCCGTCGGCCAGATCTTCGAGGACTGAGGAGTCCCATGCACCGCACCACCCTGCGCCGCGCGCTCGCGGCGACGTCCGCGCTCGCCGTCCTCGCGCTCGCCGCGTGCGCGTCCGGGGACGACTCGGGCGACGCCGCGCCGTCGGGCAGCCAGAGCGCCGACGGCGCCGCGGACGCCTTCCCCGTGACGATCCCCACCGCGTTCGGGGACGTCGAGATCCCCGAGGAGCCGGAGCGCGTCGTCGCCCTCGGCTGGGGCGACGCCGAGACCGCGCTCGCGCTCGGCGTCCAGCCCGTCGGGGCGAGCGACTGGCTCGCGTTCGGCGGCGACGGCGTCGGCCCGTGGCTCGACGGCGCGTACGACGAGTCGCCCGAGATCATCGGGACGCTCGAGCCGTCGTACGAGCAGATCGCCGTGCTCGACCCCGACGTCATCCTCGACGTGAAGTCGTCGGGCGACCCCGAGCGGTACGAGCGTCTCTCCGAGATCGCGCCGACCGTCGCCATCCCCGAGGGCGGCGAGGCCTACCTCACGCCCATGGAGGACCAGGTCGGCATGATCGCCGCCGCGCTCGGGCGGAGTGAGGCCGGCGACGAGCTGCTCGCCGAGGTCGACGACGCGTTCGTCGCCGCCCGCGACGAGCACCCCGAGTTCGCGGGCAAGACCGCCGTCATCGGGTCGTACTGGGCCGAGGGCTTCGGCGCCTACGTCTCGACGTCCAGCCGCGGCGAGTTCATGCAGGGCCTCGGGTTCGAGACCAAGCCCGAGATCGACGAGGCCGCCGGCGAGGAGTTCTCCGCGAACCTCGGCACCGAGAACGTCGACCTGCTCGACGCCGACCTCACCGTCATCCAGCCCATCGGCTTCACCGCCGCGGACGTCGAGGCGCTCCCGATCTTCCAGACCGTGCCGTCCGTCGCCGACGGTCGCTACGTCGTGTTCGACGACAAGGACCTCTCCAACGCCTTCTCGCTCGGCACGCCCACGGCCGTGATCTACGCGATCGACAACGTCACGCCGCTGTTCGCCGACGCGCTCGGCGGATCGTGATGGTGGGCTCCCGGGCGTCAGATCGGGCGGCGTGACCGGCCGATTCGGTGTCCGGGGGTCTGACCAGGTATCCTTCCTGGGCCGGGTTTCCCGGCGAAGGTAGCGTGTCCGAGCGGCCTAAGGAGCACGCCTCGAAAGCGTGTGTGGGTGAAAGTCCACCGTGGGTTCAAATCCCACCGCTACCGCCACCCGAAGGGCCCCACCCGCAGAATCCTGCGGTTGTGGGGCCCTTCGCCGTGCCCGGCCCTCCGCTTTTACTCCGTTTTGCCCTGCGGGTCGTCGGCTGCGGCCTGCTGGACGAGCTGGTCGATGACGACCCGCAGGTCCGGTGCGACGTGCGTGCGCTTTACGTAGTGGCGGACGGTCGTGCCCTCGTTGGCATGGCCGAGCAGCGCGGTCGCGTTGCCGATCGTCGTGGAGTTCGCGACCTGCGTCGCCACGGTCCGGCGGAAGTCGTGCGGGGTGACCGTGGTGCCGATGGAGGCCTGCGCCTCGCGGAGCTGGTCGCGCACTCGGCTGGGGGAGCGCGGAGTGGCCCGCGTGGACGGGAACACCAGGGCGTCCGGACCGCCGTCCAGCCCGAGGTCCAGCGCCTCGCGGATCGCGGTGACGACGAACGCGGGGAGCGTGATCGTGCGCCGTGACGAGTCGGACTTCGGCATGGGCTGCCGCACGAGCCAGCCCTCCGCCCGGACGACGGTTCCCGGTGACGATGAGCGTTGGGACCTCGGTATCGAGGTCGACGTCCGCATCCCGCATCGCAAGGAGTTTGCCGATCCGCAGCCCGGTACCGAGCAACATGTCTACGATCTGCGGCAGGATCGTGACGTTGCGACGGCCGCGAGCGAGGGTGGGGCGGTCCTCCCACTCGCGCATGGCATCGCGGAGCGGCGCGATGACGCTCGATCTAGCCTGGATATCTCAGAGTTCCACGGTCGGATTTACGGACGGTCTTGGCAGGAAGGTCAGGTTGTGGGTCGTAGAGATGCGGGGCAGGCGAATGAGTGAGAAGAAGTATCAGATCTTCGTGAGCTCTACGTTCGAGGATCTAAAGGAGGAGCGGGATGTAGTCATCAAGGCGATTCTCGAAATGGGCCACATTCCTGTCGGAATGGAGATGTTTAGTGCCGCCGACGAGGAGCAATGGAAGATTATTGAGCGGCATATCGAAGAATCGGACTACTACTGCGTAATTGTGGCGCACCGATACGGATCGATTGTCGAGGGCGTGAGCTTTACTCGTAAGGAGTATGAGTATGCGGTCTCATGCGGAGTGCCTGTCTTGGGGTTTGTGATCGACGATTCGGCCGAGTGGCCACCGGCAAAGATCGACCGAAAGAACCCTGAGGTGAAGCTATTGGGAGAATTTAAGGACCTGGTGAGATCCAAGCCCGTTAGCTTCTGGAAGAGTGCTGACGATTTGTACGGGCGCGTCTCGATATCCCTATCCAAGGCGTTCACGGCGAATCCAAGGGAAGGCTGGTCAAGAGGCGCGGCGTCGATGAGCCCTGAGACTGCTGATGAGCTCACCAGGCTCAGCGCAGAGAATGCGCGGCTGCGTAACGAGATTTCTAAGCTTGAGGCAAGCCGCGAAGCAGACCAAAGATCCGAGCTCAATAGCTTGATCGACGAGATCTCTGGCTATAAGAGGGAGTTGAGCTACAAGTACTCTAAGGCTGATTCCGACTGGAGCGATGCAGAAACTAACCTGCTCGATCTGTTTCATTATCTCTCGTCGTCTCTCTTGACTGAAGTCGAACTGATGGAGGCGGCCGGACTCTTGGCGATGGAGTTGCGCGAAGACAAGATGAATCGAGCTTGGTGGATCGTTGCAAAGAACCAGACGCAGGAGGTGCTGGCAGATCTCATGGCGCTGGGTCTAGTCGAGCCGTCGAGGCGGCGGCACGGGGTTTCGGACAAGGGTGAGTATTGGAGCGTGACTTCGCTTGGAGTCGAATTGCACAACAGGATTCGGCTCAGGAACCTGAAGAGTTCTGAGCCTGAAGGTGAAGTTGAAGGCGACGAGAGTGCCGTAGACGACGGCGCGGCAGAGAACGCCTAGCTGTTCGACAAACACGTTCTGGACGGGGCACGCGCTATGCGTCCTCGGCCCCGATGGGTCGAGGGCTGTCAATGCTGGCTCAATCGTGTCGCTCGCGCGCGGGCTGCACTCCGGGCGAGCCCCGCGCTCCGCACACCTACCCGTCGAGGCGCCCATATAGTAAGGGCGGCCTCGGTGGCATCCCGAGACCGCCTCGCCAGGTATTGACCATGCGTTACCGCCAGTACCGCTGACCTCGCCAAGAGTCGCCGGCCGCGCCGACGACCCGGACGCCCGCGTCACGCACGAACTCTCGCAGTCCACGGCCCGCCCAAATCGGTGTCCCTCAGTGCTACCAAAGGGCGTCGCGCATCTGGCCATCTGGCCTGCGGCCGCAACAGCATCTGAGATGTCAGTCTGTCGGCCAGACATCGCGGACCTGTCCTGCCAGGTACGAAGCGCCGCAGAAGCGACCCACGATGCAGCCATGCGCGGCGCTCGTAGCGGAGAACGGAAGCGCGGGTGGTGTCGCGCACAATCCCATCCGAGTTGCGCCCGCGAGCCGTCGCGAGTCAGAGGTCGTTTCTGACGCGGCCATCCGACGGCGTGGAACGCGCCAAGCCCACCGTTACTCTCGCACGAAGGGTCCGCTTGCGTTACTCCGCGGCCTTGGGCGCTCCGTCGGACTCGGGCGAAACGCGACGAGGTCTCGTTGACCTAGGCTGGCTCGACACCTGACATCGCGATCTGGGCCGACCTCCTGGCACTACCGCAGGGAACGCGGTCCTGCGCCAGCGAAGAGGCGATTCAGGTGCTGGTCGATCGCTGTGAGCGCAGCTTGGGATTCGATCACATCGAGCTCGAGCAGCGGAGTGAACCCGGTCAGCGCCAGAAGGAGATCCGTCTCGATGTCCGGGTCGCGGTCCGGTGCGATCTGGCCCTGCCTGATCGCCTCGCGGACGAGCCGTTCCAACAGGGCGCGGCCGTCACGCAGCCCGAGGCTCGCCTGCTTGCGCAGCGTCGGGTCGTGCAGCGCCTCCAGGACGTAGGCGGCGCTCATGCGGCTCGACGCCCGCGCATCGGGGTGCAGGGGGAGCATCTCGACGAGGACCAGCCGGAGCACGTCCCGCGGGTGCGGGGGCTGGTCGAGCGCGGCCAGTCCTCGCGCGACGCGGTCGGCGGTCTGCTCGGCGGCGAACTCCATCGCGAAGGTCAACAACGCGGTGCGTGACGCGAAGTAGTGCTGCACGTGCCCGAGCGAGACCCCGGCCTCGCTCGCGACCTCGCGCATCGTGGCCTTGGTCCAGCCTTGCTGGTCGACGACGCGCCACAGCGCACGCGCGATCGCCGCGCGACGCTCCTGGTAGTCCACCAGCTTCGGCATTCAGGCCCCCCTCGTTGACGATTCGCGTGACACAATACAGCCGTATTGTCAACGACGGAACGGAGCAGCGATGGCCGACCCGCACCCGCCCCCGGCGTTCTTCAACCCGTGCGCGGTCGCCATCGATGACGAGGTGGCCATCGCCCTGCTGGCCGACATGCACATCCGCAGAGCGATCGAACGCGGCGAGTTCGACGACCTGCCCGGCAGCGGCAAGCCGCTCCCCATGCCCGACCGCTACGACCCCGACTGGTGGCTGAAGAACCTCGTCAAGCGCGAGCGGCTCGTGGTTCTCCCACCCTCCATCGAACTGCGCAGAGAAGACGCCGCGCTCGACGAGCGCCTCGACGAGATCTGGGTCGAGGAAGACGTGCGGCACGAGGTCGAGGAGTTCAACCGGCGCGTGCTGCGCGGCCGCTACCAGCCGCCCGCGGGCCCGCCCCTGGTCACCATGCCGCGGGACGTGGACGAGACGGTCGCCGCATGGGCCCGCCGCCGGGCCGCACGCGCCGCGGAGGCGGAGGCGTGGTCGTGTGCGGACGCGCCTGCCGAGGGTCGACGTCGCCGTCGGCGCTTCCTGGGGCGGCACCGCTAGCCGCACGTTCCCCTCAGAGCCCGACCTCGGCTGCCGCGGCTCGCAGTGCGTCGGCGGACCGGTGCAGCGCGGTGAGCTCGCCGTCGGACAAGGGTGTCCGCAGCAGGGTCCCGGCGCCGTCGTGGCTGACCATGGTCGGGACGGAGAGGCACACGTCGTCGATGCCTCGGTAACCGTTCAGGAGCGAGGAGACCGGCATGACGCGGTGCTCGTCGTTGGTGATCGCCTCGACGACGCGGGAGGCGGCGAGGCCGATCGCGTAGGCGGTGGCGCCCTTGCCGGCGATGATGTCGTAGGCGGAGTGGACGACGTCGTGCGCGATGGCCCGGCGCACCTCCTCGGTCAGCGGGTCCCGGCCGTCGAACGGGTCGAGCTCCAGGAGCGGCACGCCGCCGATCGTCGCGGACGACCACAGCGGCACGGCGGTGTCGCCGTGCTCGCCGGCGACGTAGGCGTGCACGTTCTGCACGGCCACGCCGACGTGGTCCGCGATGAGGTACCGGAACCGTGACGAGTCCAGAACCGCGCCGGAGCCGAGGACCTGCGCGCGCGGCAGTCCGGAGTACTTCAGGGCGGCGTAGGTGACGACGTCGACGGGGTTGGTGACCATGAGGTAGACGGCGTGGGGCGCGACCTCGACGAGCTGGGGCATGAGCGTGCGCGCCAGGCCGACGGTCCGGGCGGCGAGGTCGATGCGCGTCTGCCCGGGTTGCTGCTTGGCGCCCGCGGTGACGACGACGACGTCCGCGTCCGCGCAGACCGCGACGTCGTCGGAGCCCTCGACGCGTGCCATGGGCATGAACTGGATGCCGTGCGCGAGGTCGAGGGCCTGGGCGCGGACCTTGGCCGTGTCGACGTCGAACAGGACCACCTCGCGCGCCGCCCCGCGGATCAGGACGGCGTAGGCCAAGGTCGCGCCGACCGAGCCGGCCCCGACCACGGCGACCTTCGCCGTCGTGCCTGTCTGGATCCCGCCTGTCCCGGTTCTCGTCTCACCGGTCTGGATGTCGCTCCGCTCCTGCCTCACCGCAGTCACTCCCTCGTCGCGCGCGTCGCATGAGAAGTACGGGCCGCTTCCAGGCTAAGACGTCTCGGCGGACGGCGACGGGGGAGCGTGCGACCGGCCCCCGCGAGGAGCCGGCCCACGCCGGCTCCTGGACGGGCGTCCACGGGCTGCGGGTCGACCGTCCGACACAAACCCACGAGCGGGCGATTTTCGTTCGGACCCTGGCGTAAACACCTCCTGTCCAGGTAAGTTGCAGGAGACCGAACAAATCCCGGGATCCCCAGCCCGGGCCGAAGAGCAACGAGGCCTTCATGAACGATCGATCGACACCCAGCGCGGCCTCCTCGGGCCGCTCGCTCGCCAAGACCTCGCCCGCACCGACCACCCGCTCGCGCGTGGTCGCCGCCACCGCCGTCGCCGGGGCGCTCGCCCTGACCGCGGCCACCTTCGCGTCGCCCGCCGTGGCGGCGCCGCAGCCCACGGCCAAGCCAGCGGCCTCCGTCGCCGGGCCGTCGGACATCAACGGGTTCCGCAGCGTCGGCTACGTCATGGCCGACTCGCGCGTGACCCGCGACTTCCACGTGGCCGACCTCGTCCGCACCGGCGCGATCGAGGACCTCACGCACATCAACTATGCCTTCGGCAACGTCACGACCGACCTCGTGTGCGACATCGCCGACGTCCCCGGCGAGGGCGACCCCCTCAACGACTTCGTCGCGGAGGTCGCGGCCAAGGACTCCGTCGACGGCAAGGCCGACAAGCCCGGCCAGAAGCTCGCCGGCAACTTCAACCAGCTCAAGAAGCTGAAGGCCGTCAGCCCCGACACCAAGATCCTCATCTCGCTCGGCGGCTGGACCTGGTCCGACAACTTCTCCGAGGCGGCATCCACGGCCGAGGGCCGCACGGCGCTCGTCGACTCGTGCCTCGACCTGTACATCGACGGCAACCTGCCGGTCGTCGACGGCAAGGGCGGCCCGGGCGCCGCGGCCGGCATCTTCGACGGCATCGACATCGACTGGGAGTGGCCGGTCACGGGCGGGGAGACGGCGAACGCCCGTCCCGAGGACAAGGAGAACTTCCTGCTCCTCATGGAGGAGTTCCGCACCGCGCTCGACGCGCGCGGCGCGGCGAACGGCGAGGACTACCTCCTCACGGCGTTCGCGCCGGCCGGTGGCTGGAACGCGGGCCAGGGCGGCTGGCTCGACCCGCGCCTGTTCGCCGTCGTGGACTTCCTCAACGTCCAGGGCTACGACTTCCACGGCGGCTGGGTACCGAACCAGACGGGCCACCAGGGCAACCTGCACCCCGACGGCACGCAGAACTGGGGCCTCGGACTCGACGGCGCGCTCGGCATGTACGTCAACGCGGGCGCCGACCCGTCGCAGGTCAACGCGGGCCTCGCGGCGTACGGCCACGGCTGGTACGGCGTCGAGGACGGCTCGCAGGGCTGGCAGCCCGCCGCGGGCTACGTCGGCACCAAGACGTACGCCGAGCTGCGGTCGTTCGACGGCGAGCAGTACTTCGACCCGGAGATCGGCGCGAGCTGGCTCTACGACGGCGACCAGTGGTGGAGCTACGACGACCCGGCGTCCGTGACGGCGAAGGCCGAGTTCGTCGCGACGCAGGGCTACGGCGGCGCGATGTGGTGGGACCTCTCGGGCGACTACCGCAACGAGCTGGGTGACGCGCTGGGCTCGACGTTCCGTGCGGCGACCCCCGGTCCCGGCGTGGCCGACGAGTGCGCGGTGCCCTGGTACGGCACGGGCGTCTACACCGGTGGCGAGGTCGTCTCGCACGAGGGCTCGGAGTACAAGGCCCAGTGGTGGACCCGCAACCAGGAGCCGGGCGCGTCCAACGCCTGGAAGAAGATCGGTCCCTGCGGCACGGCGCCCGAGGTCGAGGTCGCGGACTGCGCCCCGGCATGGTCGCGCGAGGCCGTCTACACCGGCGGGCAGACCGTGTCCCGCGCCGGGGTCAACTACACGGCCCAGTGGTGGACCCAGGGCGAGCTGCCCGGGTCCGTGACGTGGGGCTCGTGGGACCCGGTGGGTCTCTGCGCGTGATCTGACGGGTCGTCCGGGCGCGCGCATCGCCCGGACGACCACCGCACGACGACGGCGGGCCCGGTCTCAGGACCGGGCCCGCCGTCGTCGTTCGGGGACAGGCGCACCGACCAGGCCGCTACCTCGCGGGACCATGCCTCTTCCTCGGCCGACCATGCCTCTACCTCGCGGACCAGCCCTCTACCTCGGGCGACCGGGCCTCTACCTCGGGCGACCGGGCCTCTACCTCGGGCGACCGGGCCTCTACTTCGCGCGACCAGGCCTCTACCTCGTCTGGCCAGGCCTCTACCTCGCGCGGTGGGCGTCGCCCTCAGCGCTGGGTGCGGACGTCGCGGCGTAGGTAGTTCCAGGCGAGGATGCAGCAGACGACGCCGTTGACCAGCCCGACGACGACGTCGGCCGGGCCGTGGGCGCCGCGGTAGAGGCGGGAGAGGCCCACCGCGAGCGGCACGAGGCAGCACAGGATCGTGACGACGACGCGCAGGACGGGATGCGTGATGCGCTGCGCGAGCAGGGCGAGGGTCAGGTAGAACGCCGCGGACGCGCCGGTGTGGCCGGAGGGGAAGCTCGACGTGGGCGGCGCCTCGTCGAGCCGCGAGACGTCGGGGCGCTCGCGCCCGACGACGATCGACGACGTGAGGAAGATCAGCGCCTGGAGCGCGACGGCGAGCGCGGGCACGACGGCGAACCACCACTGCCGCGTGCGCCACCAGACGAGCGCGATGGTGAGCACCGTCCCGCCGATGATGAACTCGGTGGTCCCGATCAGCGAGAACAGGTCGGTCACGGTGTCCCAGAAGGGCGTGCGCCGCTGTTCGAGCCACCGGTTCACCCCGACCTCGCCGGGCAGGTTGCCCAGCGGACCGGTCACGAGGAAACCGGTCGCGACGATGAGGACCCACAGGACCGCGCCGGGGAGGAAGGCCCGGAGCCCGACGTCGCGCAGCACCTCCTTCGCGGTGGGTCGGGACGTGTCGAGCTCGTAGCGGTGCACGAAGGGATGCATCAGACCTCGTTCTTGGGAGCGGAGCCGGAAGAGCGGGCAGACCGGGCGGACGTCCACCCGTGGTAGCCGACGGCGGACGCCCCCGCGACGGCGCCGCCGAAGAGGATGCCGCCGACGACGTCGGACGGGTAGTGCGCGCCGAGCAGCACGCGGTCGGCCGCGGTGACGAGCGCCAGCGCGGTCGCGCCGCCGACGACGGCCACGCGGCCACGACGGCCGAGCAGCGGCCAGACGAGCACCGTGAGGCTGACCCCGACGGCGGCGGCGTTCATCGCGTGCCCGGAGGGGAAGCTGGACCCGGGCACGACGGTCACCGCGTCCTCGACGACGGGACGCGCGCGGTCGACGAGCTCCTTCGCGCCGAGCCCGAGCGCCCACGCGCCCCAGATCGTCCCGGCCGCCCAGGCTGCCCGTGTCCCGAGGCCGTGGCGCCGCCACGCCCAGAGGCACACGCCCATCGCGGCGAGGTTCATCCACCGTGCGGCGAGCACCTCCTGCCCCACGAGCAGGGTGCGCTCGAACGCGGGCCGCTCGCCGGTGAACCCGGTCGCCGCGGCGACGGCGGCGCGGTCGGCCCCGACGACGAGCCCCGACTCCGCGCACACGAGCCACGCGAGCACGAGCACCGGGACGGAGGCCGCGATCCCGTACGCCGCGGCTCTCCCCAGCGCGCGCCTCCTGGCACGCCCGAGCGAGCGGCGCAGGGCAGGGTCGGCGGGCACCCCCGGACGGTAGCCGGGGCTACGGCCGTACGCCCGTGGAGAGGGGGGCGGTTCCGTACCGACGGCCCGATCGTCGGCGGGGCTATTGCCGCACGCCCGTGGAGAGGGGTGTCAGCCCGAGCGGCTCAGGCGGGCAGGGCCGCGACCGCCTCGATCTCGACGAGAGCACCGGGCCGGCCGATCCCCACCCGGAGGACCGTCACCGCCGCGGGGTGCGGACCCCAGACCTCGCCGACGGCGGCGAAGCCCGCCATGAGGTCGGCCTCGGGGTCGAGGTAGACGGCGAGCCGCGCGACGTCCTGCGGCCCCGCGCCCGCTTCCGCCAGCACGGCGAGGACGTTGCGCAGCGCCTGCGCGGTCTGGGCCGCGATGCCGCCCTCGACGATCGCGCCCTCGGCGTCGGTCCCGTTCTGGCCGCCGACGTAGAGCGTGCGGCCGGTCTCGACGATCGTGCCCTGGGAGAAGGCCGGGTTGCGGTGCAGCCCGGCCGGGTTGAGGTGCGTGACGCTCGGCGTGGTCATGGTCGTCCCCTCCTGCGGTCTGGTCCTGAGGCGACCGACGCTACGCGCGGCCACCCACAGGCCCACGGCGGGCGACGAACCCGGCCCCCGCCTTCACCCACGACCACGGCGGGAAAGGAGCCCGGCCCGCCCACCCAGGACCACGACCCGCCCACGATGAAACCCGGGGCACGGCCCCCGACGGGCCGTCCCGCCGTCGGCTGTGTAGGAAGGAGGGGTGAATCAGTCAGCAGGGCTCGTGCTCTACCGGTTCCGTGACGACGTCGTCGAGGTGCTCCTCGGGCACATGGGCGGACCGCTGTGGGCGCGCAAGGACGCGGGCGGCTGGACGATCCCCAAGGGCGAGGTGGAGCCGGGCGAGGACGGTCACGCCGCGGCGCTGCGCGAGTTCGCGGAGGAGCTCGGCGTCCCGGCCCCGGCGGCGCAGGCGCCCGACCTCGACCTCGGCACCGTGCGTCAGCGTGCGGGGAAGCTCGTCGCGGCGTGGGCACGCGAGGCGGACCTCGACGTCGCGGCGATCTCCAGCAACACGTTCGCGCTGGAGTGGCCGCCGCGCTCGGGGCGGATGCAGGAGTTCCCCGAGCTCGACCGGGCCGGCTGGTTCCCGCTCGCACGGGCTCGCGGCCTCGTCGTCGCGGGCCAGGTCCCGCTGCTCGACCGCCTCGAGGAGCGGCTGGCGGACGCCCGCGACCCTGCCGTCGAGCCGTAGGCTCCGGGCGTGGCGCTGTATCACTACGGGCTCTCGAAGCCGCCGCGCGACCAGCGACGACGCCGCTGGTGGGCCGTCGCGGTGCTGGTGCTGTGCGCTCTGGTCAGCCCCTTCGTCGTGGCGGGCGCGGTCCAGGCCTGGCTCGCGGGCGACGCCGCCGAGGCGCTGATGCTGACCCTGGTCTCGATCCTCTGCCTCAGCGGGGTCGGGAGCGCGGTCTGGGGGTTCGTCGACTCGTTCCGCGGCGAGCGCCCGCCGGACGGCGGTCCGGGTCAGCCCAGCAGGTAGGGCGCCGCGGCGAAACCGGCGACGAGGCCGACGAGCACGACGGCGGCGGCGGACAGGTGCGAGTGCCGCGCGCGGCTCGCGGTGCGGCGGGCTGCCTCGGTCACGGTGGTCATGGCGGTCCTCTCGTCGGGGTGGTTCCAGGGAGAGAGACCGCGCCCGACGCGATCCATGACGCGGTTCCGGCCGACCTCGGCGCGATCTGCGTCACACCGCGGAGACCGGAACGCGCCGACCCTGGTGCAGCATCGTGCACCAGGGTCGGGTGGGTCGCTCGGGCAAGCGCGTGCGGCGGGGTCTTGCGTGCCCGACGAGGGCGTCAGGCGTGCAGGATCAGCGCGTCGCCCTGCCCGCCCCCGCCGCACAGCGCCGCCGCGCCGACGCCGCCGCCACGGCGCTTCAGCGCGAGCGCGAGGTGCAGCGCGAGGCGGGCGCCGGAGGCGCCGACGGGGTGGCCGAGCGCGATGGCGCCGCCGTCGGTGTTCACGACGTCCGCGTCGATGCCGAGGTCCGCGACCGACTGCAGCGCGACGGCGGCGAACGCCTCGTTGATCTCCACGAGGTCGAGGTCCGCCGCGGCGATCCCCTCGCGCTGCACGGCGGCCTCGATGGCCCGCGCCGGCTGGGAGTGCAGCGAGTTGTCGGGTCCCGCGACCTGCCCCGCCGCACCGATCTCGGCGAGCCACGGCAGGCCGTTGCGCTTCGCGAAGGCGCGGCTCGCGACGACGACCGCCGCCGCGCCGTCGGACAGCGGCGAGCTCGACCCGGCGGTGATGGTCCCGTCCCGCACGAAGGCCGGGCGCAGGCGCTCCAGGGCCTCGAGCGTCGTGTCGGCGCGCACGCCCTCGTCGTGCTCGACGACGACCGGCTCGCCCCGCCGCTGCGGCACCTCGACCGGGGCGATCTCCTCGGCGAGGCGCCCGGCGTCGCGCGCCGCGGCGGCCCGCTGGTGCGAGCGCAGCGCGAACGCGTCCTGCTCGGGGCGGCCGATGCCGCGCGTCGCGCAGCCGCGGTCGGTGAGCTCGCCCATGACCTCGCCGCTGAACGGGTCGTTGAGGCCGTCGTGCGTGAGGGAGTCGGCCATCGTCACGTCCCCGAACGCGAACCCGGCGCGCGAGCCCACGACCAGGTGCGGGGCGTTCGTCATGGACTCCTGGCCGCCCGCGACGACGACGCTCGCCTCGCCCGTGCGGACCAGCCGGGCCGCGTCGATGATCGCGGTGAGGCCCGAGAGGCACAGCTTGTTGATCGTCACGGCGGGCACGTCCCAGCCGAGGCCCGCGAGGATCGCGGCCTGGCGCGCGGGGCCCTGCTTGGCGCCCGCCTGCACGACCTGCCCGACGATCACCGTGTCGACCTGCTCCGGCGCGACGCCCGCGGCCGCGAGCGCGCCGCGGATCGCGTGCGCGCCGAGCTCGGCGGCCGAGAGCGAGGCGAGCGCGCCGCGGAAGCGCGCGAACGGGGTGCGTGCGCCGTGCAGGAGGACCGGGGTGACCTCGTCCTCGGGGGTGACGGCGACGTCGGGCAGGGGGCTGGCGGCGGTGCTCATGGGACTCCGATCCGGGGAGGGCGAGGAGACGGGGCGAACAGGAAGGAGCCCCGGCGCCGCGAGGAGGGGCGAGCGGCGCCGGGGAGCAGGGGGAGGGCGTGCGCCCTCGGGACCGTCAGACGAACGCGGAGACGCCCGTGATGTCACGCCCGACGATGAGCGCCTGGACCGACTCGGTGCCCTCGTACGTGTGCAGGGCCTCGATGTCGGCGAAGTGCCGCGCGACGCGGTTCTGGAGCAGGATCCCGTTGCCGCCGAGGAGGTCGCGCGCGCTCGCCGCGACCTCGCGGGCCCCGCGCGTGCACGTGTACTTGGCGAGCGACGCCTGCGGGCCGGTGAGCGTCCCCGCCTCGTCGAGGCGCGTCATCTGCGCGACGAGGAGCTGGAGCTGCGTGATCGTCGAGAGCATCTTGGTGAGGCGCTCCTGGACCATCTGGTTCGCGGCGAGCGGGCGCCCGAACTGGACGCGCTGCGTCGCGTACGCGACCGCGGCCTCGTAGCAGGCCACCGCGTGCCCGACGGCGGCCCACGCCACCCCGAGGCGCGTCGCGAAGAGCACGCGCGAGGTGTCCTTGAACGACCGCGCGCCGGGCAGGGCGTTCTCGGCGGGGACGAACACGTCGTCGAGCACGACGTGCGCCTGCCAGATCGCGCGGAGCGACACCTTGCCGGTGATGGTCGTGCCCGTGTAGCCGGGGGTGTCCTGCGGCACGACGAACCCGTGGACCTGGCCGTCGGCTCCGTCCTCGGCGTCGCCGACGAGGCGCGCCCACACGACCGTGATGTGGCCCGACGACCCGTTGCCGATCCACTTCTTCTCGCCGTTCAGCACGTAGCCCTCGACGCCGTCGCGCGTCTCCTTGCGCGCCGTCGTCTCGAGCGAGACGGAGTCCGAGCCGTGGGTGGGCTCGGTGAGCGCGAACGCGCCGAGGATCTCCCCGCGCGCCATGGGCTCGGCGTACCTCCCCCGCTGCTCGTCGGAGCCGAGCATCTGGATGCTGCGCAGCGCGAGACCGCCCTGGACGCCGCAGATCGTCGCGACGGAGCCGTCGCCGCGCGACATCTCCATCGCGGCGAGGCCCGCGCCGAGCAGGCTCACGCGCGGGCGGCCCTCGACGTCGACGCCGTCGCGCAGGAGGTCGAGCTCGCCCATGCGCTTGACGAGGTCGAACGGGACCTCGGCGCGCTCCCAGTAGTCGTCGATGACCGGGAGCACCTCGTCCTGGACGAACTGCCGGACGCGCTGCTGGTGGGCGCGGTCCTCCTCGGTCGCGTCGGCGAACGCGCCGGCGTAGTCGAGGTCGAGCGGGGTCGCGAGGTCGTAGGTGGGCTCGGTGACTCCGGGCATGATCGGGGTGGTGGGCATCGGTGCTCCCCTGGGAGGGCGGCTGGGGTCGGTCGTGCGCGACCGGCTCCGGCGCGGGTCCCCGGGTGCGGGCCCGGCGTCGGCGGCGGTCTCTCCCATAGTGCAGCGATACCCGGTATCAGTCAATCTGAGACGGCGTATCGCACCGGATCCACGGCGCCGTGCGATCTCGCGACCTCCGTCCTACCGTCGAGAGATGGCACTCGACCTGTTCGTGACGATGCACGTGCGCGACCACGACCCGGCGCGCGACTGGTACGTGCGCCTGCTCGGGTCGGACCCGACGTTCGTCGCGACGCCCACCGAGTCCGTGTGGGAGCTCGCCGAGCACCGGTGGCTCGTCGTCGAGCAGGTGCCCGAGCACGCCGGCCACGGCGTCGTCACGGTGTTCCGCGACGACGTCGACGCGTTCCTCGCCGCGGCGTCGGGCCGGGGCATCGAGCCGGACCGCCGCGAGACCTACGACGGCGGGGTCGTGAAGACCGTGTTCCGCGACCCCGACGGCAACGAGATCGGGCTCAGCGGCGCGCTCCCGTCGTCGTAGGGTGCGCGCGTGACGACGACGGCCGACCGGGTGACCTGGGACGACGACGCCTCCGCGGGCGCGTGGATCGCGCCGCGCCTCGGGGCGTTCGGCCCGCGCGTCGACGGCACGGTCCCGCGCGGCTACGCGGCGTACGCGTGCGTCCCGCACCCGGGCTGGGACGACGACGTCACGCTCGCGACGCGGACCGACGCCCTGGCCGCGGCGCTCGCACCCTTCACCGGCGACCAGGCGGTGCACCTCGCCCTGTGGACGGGCCACGCGTTCCTCTACGACCACGGCACCGACCCGCGCGCGAGCTCGGGCGTCGCGCCGCTCGTCGGGTGGCCCGAGGACGAGCCGCGGCCGACCCCCGAGGAGATCGAGCGCGCGGTCGCCGAGGCGTGGGAGCACCTCGCGCCGACGCTCGTCGAGCGCCCGGCCGCCCCGATGCTCCTGCTCCCGCACCGCGAGTACCACCTGTGGACGGGGACGCTCGCCGACGCCGGCGCGTTCCGCGACCACGAGCAGCCGCCCAACCTGTGGTGGCCCGAGGACCGGTCGTGGTTCGTCGGGACGGAGATCGACGCCGCCGCGACCTACGTGGGCGGGAGCGACGCGCTCGTCGAGGCGCTGTGCACGGACCCGGCGCTGCGCGCGAGCCGCGCCGCGCCGTCGGACCGGATGCTGTTCGAGGACTGACCCGCGGCTGACCCGGCCGCAGGCACCCGGGTCAGGCGGGCGCACCCGCCGCCTCGGCCTCGGCCGTCGCGCGCCGGTTGACGCGCCACCACACGAAGAACCCGACGAGCGTGAACGCGCCGTAGAACACGTACATGAACGCGGACGCGTAGAACCCGGCCGAGATCAGCAGCGGCACGCCCACGACGTCCACCGCGACCCAGATCAGCCAGAACTCGACCCAGCCCTTGGCCATGCCGTACGTCGCGAGCAGCGAGCCCATGAAGATCCACGCGTCGGCCCAGACGGGCTCGTAAGACTCGAGCGCCCGGAACAGGGGCGTGAGCAGCGCCGTCCCGCCGACGAGCGCGACGAGGAGGAACGCGCGCTGGCGCCACGACGCCCAGCGCGGCACGACCGCGACGCCGTGGCTGTCGGCGTCGGTCTCGCCGAGCCGGGCCTGGGTCCGGCGCCACTGCACCCACCCGTACACCGACACGACGACGAACATGACCTGCCGCCCGGCCTGGCCGAGCAGGTTGACGGGGTTGGGCGTCGCGAAGACCGCGCCGAGGAACACCGTGAGCAGCAGCAGGTTGCCGACGATGCCCACCGGCCACGCCCACACCTTGCGCCGCATACCGCCCAGCGCCGACGCCAGGCCGAACCCGTTGCCCACGATCTCGCGCCACAGCAGGTGCTGGTCGCCGATCGTCAGCTGCGCGTCGAACAGCGCGTGGATCAGGTCCATCGGATGTCCTCGTCCTCCCGGGCACGCGTGCTCCGGGGTGAGGGCCGGCGGCGGGGCCGGGCCACGAGGGCCCGACGGCGTCGCTCACCACGGCGAGGCCGCGCCCCGTCGCGCGGGCTCGCGAGAGCCCGGCCGAGGAAGGCCGCGCCGCACGTGCTTCCTCCCATCCGGACTGTCACCGTCGGTCCTGGAGTTCCACCAGGTCAACCGCGCGTGGGCGCGGGTCGCGGACTGTCACCGCCGGCTCGGAATTGCACCGACCCCGGAGCACGTTCGTGCGTACTGCGTTCTGCAACCGCTGATGCTACCGGCGCATTCCCCGACGCCGCGCCGACCGGTCGCTCGACGCGACATCGGCACACACGACCGAGGTCGGCAGTCGCGATGACCGAACTCGGCAGAAGCTGCCGATCTCAGCTGGTCACGCGAGCGCGTCGCGGACGGCGCGCGCGACGTCGTCCGCGACGCCCTGCGCGTCCGCGTCGGCGTCCACCACGGTCACGACGACGCGGCGCGCCGTGGGCGTGCCGTCCCCGCTGCGCTCCTGGGCGGCGCCGTCGGGCGCGGCGTACCGGCCGACGGCGGCGCGGCGCAGGTCCGCGAACGCCTCCTCGAGCTGGGGGCGCAGGTCCTGGTCGGGGGAGCGCAGCCACCGGCGCAGGAGCGCGTTGTGGACGGCGACGACCGACGCGGCGAACGCGATGGACGCGGTCGACCGGCGCTCGTCCGGCGGGAGCGCGTCGCGCAGGTACGCGGTGAAGGCGCGCTCGTAGCGGTGCGTCGTGACGAGCTCGCGGTCGCGCAGCGCCGGCACCTGCTGGAGGAGCTGCCACCGCGCGAGCGACGTCTCCCGCTGCCCGACGTGGTGGTCGAACACGAGCCGCGCCGCGCGGCAGACCTCGACGTACGGGTCGACGGCGGGGTCCGGCGTGAGCCGGCCCTCCGCGTCGGGCACGGGCCGCGTCGCGGCGAGCATGACGACGACCTCGTCGAGCAGGAGCTCGTGGTCCGCGAAGACCACGTCCTCCTTGGAGCCGTAGCGGCGGAAGAAGGTGGCGCGGCTGACCTGGGCGGCGTCGGCGATCTCCTCGACGGTCGTCTGCTCGTACCCCTTGCGGGTGAAGAGCTCGATCGCTGCGTCGACGGCCTGGGCGTGGGTGCGGCTGCGGACGTCGGTCATGCACCGGACGGTACACCGGTCCCGCTCGCGCGCCCCTTCCGGCCGAGCGCCGACGCTCCCTGCGGTCGTCCCCCGGGCCCGAAGGCCCGCACTCGGCCGTGGCGACCACGTGCGGCCGCCGGCTGGACGTTGGCCGGGCGCGTGCCGTGGGCAGCGGCGCCCGTGGTTCGACGGTAGACCTCCCGAGCGTCCGCGTCGATGGGCGGAGGGGCTGAAAACGGTGGCCGTCCACAGGCTGCGTGGCCGTCCACAATCCCGGTGCCCTGCCCGGCGTCGGATGACACCATGGCGCCCATGCTCGTGACCCTCGCCGCGACGGCGTCCCCGGGGACGCTCGACGACGCCACCGACCTCGGGTTCCTGCTGCACAAGCACCCGGACCGTGCCCAGGTGTTCGACCTGCCCGTGGGCCGCGCGCACGTGTTCTACCCCGAGGCGACGGCGGCGCGGTGCGAGGTCGCGCTGCTGCTCGAGGTCGACCCGGTCGGGATCGTGCGGAACAAGCGCTTCGGTGGCGGCGACGCCTTCGCCCTCGCGCAGTACGTCAACGACCGGCCGTACGCCGCCTCGTCGATGGTCGCCGTCGCGCTGGGCAAGGTGTTCGCGACGGCCATGGCGGGGCGGTGCGACGCCCGGCCCGGGCTGCCCGACGTCGAGCTCCCGCTGGAGCTGCACGTCCCGTCCCTGCCCTGCCGGGGTGGGCCCGACCTGGCGCGCCGGCTCTTCGAGCCGCTGGGCTGGCACGTGACGGCGACCGCGGAGCCGCTCGACCCGGCCGTCCCGGCGTGGGGCGCCTCGCGGTACGTCGACCTGCGCCTGCGCGGCACGCGACGGCTCGCCGACGCGCTCGCGCAGCTCTACGTGCTGCTGCCCGTGCTCGACGACGCGAAGCACTACTGGGTGTCCACGGACGAGGTGGACAAGCTCGTGCGCGCGGGCGGCGGCTGGCTCGCCGACCACCCCGAGCGCGCGCGGATCCTGCGCCGCTACCTCGCGCACCAGCGCCGCTACGTCGAGGACGCGACGGCGCGCCTCGCCGCGCTCGACGGCGCCGCGCCCGCGGACGTGGCCGAGCCCGACGGCGAGGTCTCGCCCGACGGCGCGACGTCACCCGGGGCGGACGTGCCGGAGCCGCCGCTCGCCCGGCAGCGCGCGGACGCGGTGCTCGGGGTGCTGCACGAGGTCGGCGCGAGGACCGTCGTCGACCTCGGCTGCGGCGAGGGCATGCTCCTGCGCCGGCTCGCCGCCGACCGGACGTTCACGCGCGTCCTCGGCACCGACGTCTCCGCGCGCGAGCTCGAGCGCGCGGCCGCCCGGCTGCGCCTGCACGACGCGAGCGACGCCGAGCGCGAGCGCGTGCGCCTGCTCCAGTCGTCCCTCACGTACACCGACGACAGGCTCACGGGGTTCGACGCCGCGGTCCTCATGGAGGTCGTCGAGCACGTCGACCCGTCGCGCCTCGACGCGCTGGCGCACGCGGTGCTGGGGCACGCGCGGCCGCGCACCGTCGTCGTGACGACGCCCAACGCGGAGTACAACGTGCACTACCCGAACCTGCTCGACGGGCCGGGCGGGAGCCGGGTGCGGCACCCCGACCACCGGTTCGAGTGGACGCGCGCCGTGCTGCGCGCGTGGGCGGGCGACGCCGCGGAGCGGTACGGGTACGCGGTCGAGCACCGCGACGTCGGACCGCTCGCGCCGGACGTCGGGGCGCCCACGCAGCTGGTGGTCCTCACGCTCGTGCCGGAGGGGGCCGTCGTGCACGACGTGCCGACCGCGGCAGGAGCCGACACGCGCGAGGGGGAGGAGGCCCGATGAGCGAGCGGACGACATCGCGGACGAGCGAGCCCGCGGCCGAGAACACGACGGAGCACGCGGCCGAGAACGCGGGACCGACGCGCGACCTGCGCGTCCCCGCGTCGAGCCTCGTGGTGCTCGTCGGCGTCTCCGGCTCGGGGAAGTCGACGTTCGCGCGCGAGCACTTCGGCCCGTACGAGACGGTGTCGTCGGACGTGTGCCGCGGCCTCGTGTCGAACGACGAGAACGACCAGGCGGCCACGAAGGCCGCCTTCGAGGTGCTCGAGACCATCGTGTCGAAGCGGCTCGAGGTGAACCTGCTCACCGTCGTCGACGCGACGAACGTGCAGCGCGAGGCCCGCAAGACCCTCGTCGCCCTCGCGCGCGCCCACGACGTGCTGCCCGTCGCGATCGTCCTCGACGTGCCCGAGAAGGTCGCGGTCGAGCGCAACGCGGCACGTGCGGACCGCGGGTTCGGCGCGCACGTCGTGACGCGGCAGCGCGCGGCGCTGCGGTCGTCGCTCAAGAGCCTGCAGCGCGAGGGGTTCCGCACCGTGCACGTGCTGCGCGGGGAGGAGGAGGTCGCGGCCGCGCGGGTCGTGCGCACGCCGCTGCTCACCGACCGTCGCGACGAGCACGGCCCGTTCGACGCGATCGGCGACGTGCACGGCTGTCTCGACGAGCTCGTGGCGCTCCTCGGCGAGCTGGGGTACGCCGTCGTGCGTGACGAGGCGGGCCGGCCCGTCGACGCCGCGCACCCCGAGGGCCGGCGCGCGATCTTCCTCGGGGACCTCGTCGACCGCGGCCCCGACTCCCCGGGCGTGCTGCGCCTCGCGATGGGCATGGTCCGGGCGGGCCACGCGCTCGCGGTGCCGGGCAACCACGAGCACAAGCTCGTGCGCGCGCTCGGCGGGCGCGACGTCAAGGTCTCCCACGGCCTCGAGACGACGCTCGCGCAGCTCGCCGAGGAGCCCGAGGAGTTCCGGCGCGAGGTCGCGGAGTTCTGCCGCGACCTCGTCTCCCACCTCGTGCTCGACGACGGGCGCCTCGTGGTCGCGCACGCGGGACTCAAGGAGTCCTACCAGGGCCGGGCGTCCGGGCGGGTGCGGAGCTTCGCGCTCTACGGCGACACCACGGGCGAGACCGACGAGTTCGGCCTGCCCGTGCGCTACCCGTGGGCGGACGACTACCGCGGCCACGCCATGGTCCTGTACGGGCACACGCCGACGCCCGAGGCCGAGTGGGTCAACAACACGATGTGCCTCGACACGGGGTGCGTGTTCGGCGGGAGGCTGTCCGCGCTGCGCTACCCGGAGAAGGAGGTCGTGCAGGTGCCGGCCGCGCGCGAGTACTACGCGCCCGCGCGCCCGTTCCTGCCGGAGGGCTCGGACGGCGCGCCGGTGCGCGAGCCCGACCTGCTCTCCGTCGCCGACGTGCTCGGGCGGCGCGCCGTCGAGACCGCGACGCACGGGCGCGTGACCGTCGGCGAGGAGCAGGCGGCGGGGGCGCTGGAGGTCATGAGCCGGTTCGCCGTCGACCCGCGGCTGCTGCTGTACCTGCCGCCGACCATGAGCCCGGTCGCGACCTCCACCCTGCCCGGCCTGCTCGAGCACCCCGACGGCGCGTTCGCCGCGTACGCGCGCGACGGCGTCGACCGGGTCGTGTGCGAGGAGAAGCACATGGGGTCGCGCGCGGTGCTGCTCGTCGCGCGCGACTCGGGGTCGGCGGACGGGTCGCGCGTCGTCGCGGAGCGGTTCGGGGTCGACGCGCCCGGCGCGGTGCACACCCGCACCGGGCGGTCGTTCTTCGACGAGCCGACGACGGCGCTGCTGCTCGGGCGCGTCGCCGCGGCCCTCGACGCGGCCGGGACGTGGGACGCTCTCGGCGCCGACTGGGTGCTGCTCGACGCCGAGGTGCTGCCGTGGTCGCTCAAGGCCGACCAGCTCCTGCGCGACCAGTACGCGAGCGTCGGGGCGGCCGCACGGGCGGTCATGCCCGCGGCCCTGGCGGCCCTCGCCGCGGCGGAGGCGCGGGGCGTCGACGTGGGCGAGCTCCGGCGTCGGACCGCGCGGCGGTCGACCGACGCCGAGCTGTTCGTCGAGGCGTACCGGCGCTACCGCTGGGACACGGGCGCGGCCGTGGACGGCGACGCCGCGCCCGACCCGCTGCGCGGCGTGCAGGTCGCGCCGTTCCAGGTGCTCGCGAGCGGGACGTCCGCGCGAGCCGGGTCCGCGGAGTCGGCCGGCACGACGTACGCCGAGCGAGACCACCTGTGGCACCTCGACGTCGCGGACCGGCTCGTCGCGGCGGACCCGGCGCTGTTCCGCACGACGCGGCGCGTCGTCGTCGACCTCGCCGACGACGCGTCGCGCGCCGAGGGGACGGCCTGGTGGGAGGAGCTCACGGCGGCCGGCGGCGAGGGCATGGTGGTCAAGCCGGTCGCCAACCTCGTGCGGCGCCGGGGCGCTCCCGGGAAGGGCGGCGGGCTCGTGCAGCCGGGGCTCAAGGTCCGCGGCCGGGAGTACCTGCGCATCATCTACGGCCCCGAGTACACCGAGGAGCGCAACCTCGAACGGCTGCGCGAGCGGTCGCTGGGGCGCAAGCGGTCCCTCGCGCTGCGGGAGTACGCGCTCGGCCTCGAGGCGCTCGACCGGGTGGCGCGCGGCGAGGCGACCTGGCGCGTCCACGAGCCGGTGTTCGCGGTGCTGGCGCTGGAGTCGGAGCCCGTCGACCCGCGACTGTGACGGCGACGACGGCGGGAGGCGTGCGGGGCGTCAGCCGCCCATGAAGGCGTTCATCGCGAGGACGGAGAAGAGGACCGCGGCCCCGAGCACCGCGACCGCGACGAGCCAGCCGTTCGCCCGCTCGACCGGCGGGACGGCCGGGCGCTGCGCGGGGTCGGCCTCGCGCCGTCGGGCACCGCGACGCGCCGTGAAGCGCAGGCCGCGCGCGGCCGCACGGGCGGAGGACTGCTGGGGGGACGGCTCGGGGAGCTGCTCGGGGGACGCAGCGTCCCGGGCAGGAGTCGGGGTCGTCACGGGCGGAGCACCTCCGGAGGTCTCCGGCGCCGCTGCCCGACGCCGTGCCGCCAGTCTTCCCGTCGACCCGCCCCCGGCGCGTCGCCCGTCCGGTGGATCCTGCGGTCCACCGGGGTGCGACCTCCGGATGACCCGCCTACTCGGAGACCCGCTCCGAGGCGCCGCCCGGCGGGTCCAGGTGCGCGGGGAGCGCCTGGATGTCGTCGAGATCGAGGGGCGCGTGGTCGGGGAGGGACGGGATGCTCCCCGGAGGCACTCGTGCCGGCAGGGACTGGATACCGTCGAGGTCCGGGGGCACGGGGGCGCGGTCGGGCAGGGAGCGGACGGGACCGATGCCGTCGGGCACCGGCGCGGGCAGCGCCACGATGTCGTCGAGGTCCGGCCGAGCGAGAGGCTGGGGAGAAGGACCCTTGTCGGGGTCGAAGGGTGCGCAGACCTCGAGCTCGAACGGGGACGCAAAGCCGACGCGAAGGATCGACGGGAGCGCCCACCCGTCCGAGGGGCCGGTCGGTGCGCTCGAGGACTCCTGCTGGGCGGCGTTGTGGCGAAGGGTCGTCGAGAGGTGGTCGACGACGAGCGCCGCGGCGCTCAGGCGGGGTGCGAGCTCCTCGGCCCACGACGTGCGGAAGGCGTCGCCGTCCGGACCCGACCAGGACGTGGCGCGCACGGCCGTGTCGAGCACGTGGCGGGCGTCCTCGAGCAGTCCGCGGGCGTCTGTCGCGCGCGCGGCGAGGTTGCGCAGCTCGGAGGGACTGCTTCCCCAGAATCCTGACATCGGGCGTCCTTCGTCGTGTCCTCGAGCGAGCGTGGTCGCCGTCGACGCTAGCCGGACCGGCGAGCACGCACGATGGGGAGACCTCCCCCCGTGCCCTGAGCCCACCGAGGTCCGGGACCGGTCCGGAGTCGGCTCGCACACGGCTCGGACCTCAGCGCGGCGCGTTCTCCTGGTAGCGGGGTCGGCCGCCGCGCGCGGCGCGCTGGAGGTAGCGGACCTCGCGCAGCGCGACGGCGGCGGCGACGAGGAGCGGGAACCACGCCCAGACGCGGCCGCGCAGCACGAGGACGAGGCACACGAGCGCGACGGCGATCCCGCCGAAGACCGTCCCCACGCTCGCCCAGCGCACGCCCGTGCGCACCTCGTCGGCACGCTGCCACCAGCGCCCCAGGCGCTCGCCGAGGCCGGGTCGCGGGGTCGGGGCCGTGCTCACGAGCGGGCCTCGCGGGCGAGCGCCACGCCCTCGATGCTGCGCACGGCCATGCGCAGCGCGTCGGCCCGCGTCGCCTCGCCCTCGTCGTGCATCGCCCACGCGTTGAAGAGCATCCACCAGAGCGTGCGGACGAGCCACGCGACGCTGAGCTGGTCGTCGAACACGCCGTCCGCCTGGCCGCGGCGCAGGAGGTCGCGCACCGGCTCCTCCACCGCGTCGGACTCCGCCCAGAACTCGGGCTCGCCGCCGGACAACTCGTTGAACAGCACCATGTACCAGGGGCCGAGGTCGAAGTACTCGAACGCGAGGCGGCGCAGCGCGGACGCGGGGGCGCCGTCGTCGAGGCGGGCCGCGGTGATCGCGGCGCGCGTGCGCTCGACGGCCTCGGTCCCGATCGCCTCGACGAGGTCGGCCCGCTCGGGGAAGTAGCGGTGCAGCGTCGTGCGCCCCACCTGCGCGGCCTGGGCGACGTCGCCGAGCGACGCGGACTTGTCCGTGCTGAGCACGGCGACCGCGGCGTCGAGGATCGCGCGCCGCGTGCGCGCGCGGGTGCCGCTCTCCGCGGGCGCGCCGTCGCGCGCCGCTGCGAGGGCCGGCGCGGTGGTGGCGTCCCGCGCGCTGGTTCGTGCCGTCACGCGGCCCACGATAGCCCTCCGCGCAGTGGAACACCTCTTGCCACGAGTGGAACAGGAATGTTCCACTAGTGGTCACGCCCGTTCCGCTGCTCTGTTCCGCCCGCGTCAACCACAGTTGACACGAGAGAGGATGTCAACCATGGTTGACGCCATGCCCACGACTGACGCCACCGGCTCGCCGACCACGACGCCCGCCACGCCCGCCACGCCCGACACGCCCGACACGCCCACCGGCCCGTTCCTCCCGCGGCTCAAGGTGCTCGGGGAGTTCGTCCGACCGCATCGCCGCACGCTCCTGCTCGGCCTCGTCCTGGGGCTGGGCACCACCGCCGCGGCGCTCGCGACGCCGATGGTCACCAAGTGGGTGCTCGACACCCTCGGGACGGGGGAGTCGCTGACCCCGGCCGTCCTCACGCTCGTCGGGCTGCTCGTCGTGGGCCTCGTGCTCGGGCTGTGGCAGTGGATCCTGCTCGGCACGCTCGCCGAGCGGGTCGTGCTCGACGCGCGGTCGTCCATGGTCCGGCGCTACTTCCGCGCGCGGATCGGTGCGCTCACCGGGCGCCCGACCGGGGAGCTCGTCACGCGCGTCACGTCCGACACCGTGCTGCTGCGGGAGGCCGCGTCGTCGAGCATCGTCAACCTCGTCAACTTCGCCGTGTCCCTCGTCGGGACGATCGTCCTCATGGGCGTGCTCGACATCGTGCTGCTCGGCACGACGCTCGGCGCGATCGTCGTCATCGCGGTGCTCGTCGGCGCGCTCATGCCGAGGATCGCGAAGGCGCAGGAGAAGGCGCAGGAGTCGCTCGGCAGCCTCGGCGGCACGCTCGAGGGCGGCCTCCGCGCGATCCGCACCATCAAGGCCAGCCGCGCCGAGGGGCGCCAGATCGAGCGGGTGCTCGACGACGCGCAGGCGTCCGCGCGGCACAGCGTCCGGGCCGTGCGGACCGAGGCGGTCGCGTGGACCATCGCGGGCGGCGGGATCCAGCTCGCGATCATCGTCATCCTCGCGCTCGGCGCGTGGCGCGTCGACGAGGGGCTGCTCGCGGTGTCGAGCCTCGTCGCGTTCCTCCTCTACGCGTTCCAGATCGTCGAGCCCGTCACCGGCCTCACCATGAACGTCACGCAGCTCCAGGCCGGCATCGCCGCCGCGGGACGCATCAGCGAGGTCCAGTCGATCGAGCCGGAGGAGGACGACGACGTCGCTCGGCCGGCCCGGGCGGGCGCGGCGGCGCTGGACCCGGCCGCTGCGGAGGCGACTCGGGAGGCCGTGGCGGGCGCGACGTCGGGCACGGACGGGACCGCTGCCGGGACGCCGCGCCTCTCCCTGCGGGGCGTCACGGCGCGCTACCTGCCCGGCGGCGAGCCCGTCGTCAGCGACCTCGACCTCGACGTGCCCCACCGGGGGCAGGTCGCGATCGTCGGGCCGTCGGGCGCGGGCAAGACCACGACGTTCTCCCTGCTGCTGCGGTTCCTCCAGCCCGAGTCCGGGCAGATCCTCCTCGACGGCGTGCCCTACGACGACCTCACGTTCGACGACGTCCGGCGCCGCTTCGCGTACGTCGAGCAGGAGACGCCCGTCGTGCCGGGGACGATCCGCGAGAACCTCCTCCTCTCCGACCCCGGTGCGACCGACGAGGCCATGTGGGCCGCGCTCGCGAAGGTCCGGCTCGAGGCCAAGGTGCGCTCGCTCGCCGAGGGCCTCGACACGTCCCTCGTCGGGACGACCGTCTCGGGCGGCGAGCGGCAGCGCGTCGCCCTCGCGCGCGCCGTCCTGCACGCGCCCGACGTCCTGCTGCTCGACGAGGCGACGGCGCAGGTCGACGGGCTCACCGAGGCCGCCGTGCACGCCGTCATCGAGGACCTCGCGCGCGACCGCGCCGTCGTGACGATCGCGCACCGCCTGTCGACCGTGATCGACGCCGACCTCATCCTCGTCATGGAGGACGGACGCGTCCGCGCCCGCGGGACGCACGCCGAGCTCCTCGCGACCGACGAGCTCTACCGCGAGCTCGTCGCCGCCCTGCGCATCGCGACCGAGGAGGCCGCCACGTCGAGATAGCGGGTGCGATGAGTTCCGGGTGCGCGCGCGGTCGGAGGTGGCGTCAGGTGTGGACGACGGCGGTCGCGGCTCGTGCCGACCGCGGAGGGTGAGGGCGGCATGGGGAACGTGACGTGCGACGTGGCGGTGTCGGTGGACGGGTTCTCGTCCCGGCCCGACCAGACGGTGGAGCACCCGTTCGGCGAGGGCGTGGACCTGCACCGGTGGATGTTCGAGACGGCTGACGAGAACCGTGCGGAGCTCGACGCGATCCTCGCCGCCGGTGCGTACGTCATGGGCCGCAACATGTTCACCCCGGGCCGCGGCGAGTGGGACCTCGACTGGCGCGGGTGGTGGGGTCCGGAGCCGCCGTACCACGGGCCCGTGTTCGTGCTCACGCACCACCCGCGCGAACCGCTCGTCATGGAGGGCGGGACGACGTTCTTCTTCGTGACCGACGGCATCGAGTCCGCCGTCGCGCAGGCGCGGGAGGCCGCGGGCGACCGGGACGTCTCCGTCGCCGGCGGCGCCGCGACCATCAACCAGGCGCTCTCGGCCGGGCTCCTCGACGAGCTCCGGCTGCACGTCGTGCCGCAGGTCCTCGGGCACGGGGACCGCGTGCTCGACGGCGTCCCGCCCCTCGCGCTCGAGACCGTCGCCGTGCGCGCCGCGTCGCTCGTCACGCACGTCACGTACCGGGTGCTGGGGCCGCTCGGCTGACGGCCCGTGTCGGGGTCGCGGTGGCTCAGTCGAGCACGGCGAGCAGGAGCGGCGCCGCGACGACGACCACGACGACCGCCCCGACGACGAGGACGCGCCGCCACAGCCCAGCGTCCTCCGCCGCGCGGCGGGTCCGGGTGCGGTCGGTCCACACCGCGCCGTCGTACCAGCGCTCGCTGCCCGACCCCGGTGCGTCCGGGTACCACCCCGCCGGTGCCTTGCGCATGTCGCCTCCTCGCGTCACGGACCCGTGAGCCCCTCCGTACGGACCTGTGTCACAGCAGCCCCACCTCTTTCACGCAGCAGAGGCCGGCGAGGTTCCCTCCGGCCGCGAACCACCGTCACCGCGGCGCCGTGGCCGACGGCGGTGGCTCGCCTCCGGGGCGGGATCCGAACGGTCAGAGACCGGCGACCTGGGCCGCTCCGTCGGTCGCGATCTGCTCGAAGACGCGCTGGTCGGCGGCGAACTGCGTGCCGGGGATCGGCCGGTGGACGACGATCTCCGTGATCCCCGCCTCCGCGTACCCGCGCGCGGTCTCGACGAACGCGTCGACCGACGCGAGCGCGGGGTCGGGCGTGAAGCCGGTGAGCAGGATCCGCTCGACCGACGCCGCGTCGCGACCGGCGTCGGCGCACGCGGCCTCCAGCCGCTCCACCTGGTCGCGGACCGCCGCGCGGGACTGCGCCGGGGTCGCGTCGTCGCCCAGGCGGCCGTCGCCCGTCGTCACCCACGCCTGGCCGTAGCGCGCGGCGAGCCGCAGGCCGCGCGGGCCGGTCGCGGCGATGGCGAACGGCACGCGCGGGGACTGCACCGGACCGGGGATGGTCCGCGCCTCGTGCGCGCGGTAGTGGCCCTCGTCGTGCGTGACGGCGGGCTCGGTGAGCAGCCGGTCCAGCAGGACCGTGAAGTCGCGCAGGCGGTCCGCCCGCTCGCGCGCGGACCACGGCTCACCGCCGAGCACCGCCGCGTCGAAGCCGGTCGTGCCCGCGCCGAGACCGACCGTGATCCGGCCGCCCGACAGGTCGTCCAGCGTCATGACGTCCTTCGCGAACGTCACCGGCTCACGGAAGTTCGGCGACGACACGAGCGTGCCCAGGCGTACCCGCTCCGTCGTGCCCGCCGCGGCGGCGAGCGTCGGGACGGCGCCGAACCACGGCCCGTCGCGGAAGGTCCGCCACGACAGGTGGTCGTACGTGTAGGCGGCGTGGAACCCGAGGTCGTCGGCCTCGCGCCACACGTCGCGGCCCTCACTCCACGGGTAGATCGGCAGGATCACGGTGCTCACGCGCATGGTCGCCAGCCTAGGGACACAGGCCGAGGCTGTCCGTCCTTGCGCTGTAGCGGAGGAACGGCGACGTGGTTCCCTCGGGGCAGAGGTCGACGTCCGTGGCGAGCGCGCGGCCCGTCTCGACGAGGAACCGGCAGACGACGTCGAACGTGGCCTGGTCATGGATCTCCCGGGCGTCGACGTCGAAAGCGATCTCGTCTCCGGGCCACAGGAACAGGTTCACCGACACCGTCGCGTCGGGATGAACGACGAGCGTTGGGAGCTCCCCGTCCTCGGTCGGGCGAAGACCGTCGGCATCCATCGGCCGACCGTCCTGTTCGACCCTCCAACCGAGCGCCTGGTACCGCAGAAGGAGGAGAGCGGGGTCGGCTCCTGTCGTCCCGTGCACCAATCCGTCCGGCAGGCGTCCTTCGACGCTCTCGTCGAAGTGCCCGGAGACCTCGCGCCAGCGGATCCGCATGCCGCGAGACTAGCGGGCGCCGATCCTGGGCCCCGTCTACGGTGTCGGTGTGATCCAGCACACCGTCGCCTTCCGCCTCGTCCACCCCGCCGGCAGCGCCGAGGAGGCCGAGTTCCTCGGCACCGCGCGCCGCACGCTCACCGCGATCCCGGGGGTGCGGGACTTCACGGTCTCGCGCCAGGTGAGCGCCAAGAGCCCGCTGACGTTCCAGTTCTCCATGGTGTTCGACGACGACGCCGCGTACGCCGCGTACGACGCCCACCCGGACCACCGCGGGTTCGTCGCCGACCGCTGGGTGCCCGAGGTCGCGGAGTTCCAGGAGCTCGACCTCGTCCCGCTCGCCGACTGACTGCATCGCCGCCCGGTGCCTCCGAGGTAGAACATCGCGTCGCGAGGTAGAGCTCGGCGCGTTCTACCTCGCGACCGGACGTTCTACCTCGCGGGACGGGGGCTCCTGCGGGCGGGGGCAGTCGCCCGGTGTGGCAGGGTGACGGCATGACCCAGATCGACCTGCGCATCTTCACCGAGCCCCAGCAGGGCGCCTCCTACGACGACCTCCTCGCGGTCGCGAAGGCGACCGAGGACCTCGGGTTCGACGCCTTCTTCCGCTCCGACCACTACCTCGTCATGGGCGACGGCGACGGGCTGCCCGGCCCGACCGACGCGTGGACGACGCTCGCCGGCCTGGCCCGCGAGACGAGCCGCATCCGGCTCGGCACGCTCGTGTCGTCGGCGACGTTCCGCCACCCGGGCGTGCTGGCGATCCAGGTCGCGCAGGTCGACCAGATGTCGGGCGGTCGCGTGGAGCTCGGGCTCGGCGCGGGCTGGTTCGCGCGCGAGCACGAGGCGTACGGCATCCCGTTCCCGGAGAAGCGGTTCGGGATCCTCGAGGAGCAGCTCGCGGTGATCACCGGGCTGTGGGAGACGCCGGTCGGGGAGACGTTCTCGTTCAGCGGCGAGCACTACACGCTCACGGACTCCCCGGCCCTGCCGAAGCCCGCGCAGGAGCGCGTCCCGGTGATCGTCGGCGGCCACGGTCCCCGGCGCACCCCGGCGCTCGCGGCCCGGTACGCGAGCGAGTTCAACGCGGCGTTCCCCGACCCGGGCGTCCTGCCCGACCGGTTCGAGAACGTGCGCGCCGCGTGCCTCGACGCCGACCGTGACCCCGACTCGCTCGTGTACTCGGCGGCGTTCGTCGTCGCGGTGGGCAAGGACGAGGCGGAGTTCCGCCGTCGGGCCGACGCGATCGGGCGCGAGCCCGACGAGGTGCGCCGCAACGGCCTGGCCGGGACGGTCTCCGAGGTCGCGGACAAGATCGCCGCCGCGGCCGAGCAGGGCGCGACGCGCTTCTACCTCCAGGTGCTCGACCTGCACGACCTCGACCACCTCGACCTCATCGCGTCTGAGGTCGTGCCGCAGCTGCCCTGACCGTCCGTGCCCGCGTCGCGACGACAGGCTCGTCGCGACGTGGGCATCGTCGACCGCGACCGCGACCGCGACCGCGGCCGGTGCCGTCCGCCCGCCGCAGGCGTCCACCCGTCGGACGCCCGGCGCGCCGGCGCCGTGAATTCTCCGTTTCCGCCCGTGAACGACTCGTTTCCGGCTCGTGCGGGTCGCCGCCGGGTGAGCGCTCACCCGGTCGCGGACGACGGCTTCCGACCGGGTCGGGAACGGCACCGCACCAACGATCCGGCCCACCTCGACGACGTGGCGCCGCCCGCGGCCCGGCCCGTTCACATCTGACCTGGGGCGGAAGAGAGGCCGTCGCGTCACCCCGCACGACCCGTGACAAGCCCGCCCGGCACCGCTACGTTCGGCGCAGACGACGAGGTGGCCCGCTGGTGCGGGCCACCTCGACCCGTCTCGGCCCGCGCTCGACCGGCTCGGCCGCACCGCACGTCCCGCACGGCACCGCACCACGGCACGACACGCACCACGTCACGACGCCGACGACGTCGCCGCACCCGGGCTCTCGACGACCCGGCGGGTCCGCCCGCCGTCGTCCGCCGTCGGCCCGACCGCGCCCCCCGGAGGATTCCCGGGGCCCCGTCGAGAGCCGGAGGTCTGCGATGCCCGTCTCCGAGTTCGACCGCCTGGTCGTCACCCCGCGCCGTACGCAGCACGTGCGGCCCGCGACGTTCGGCCCGAGCGCCGACGTCGACCGCCCGACCGGCCCGCCGCGCGACGAGAACTCCGCCGCGCGCTCGCCGTCGCTCGTCATGATCATGCTGCTGGCGACGCTCGGCGTCGTCGCGTACGCGGTGTTCCTGCTCAACCCGGCCAACCGCGGCGACGCGCTGCCGTACGTCATGGTCATCACGGCCGAGTCGGTGCTCGTCGCCCAGGCGCTGCTGGCGATGTGGACCGTCCTGTCGAGCGGGCACGACCCGCGCGGGTTCTCGTTCCACCACGCGAAGGACCGCCTGTTCGACGTCCCCGAGATCATCCGCGACGGCGCCGAGGACGACCCGACGCGCTGGAACCTGTACCTCCACGACCGTCCCGTCACGGTCGACGTCCTCATCACGACCTACGGCGAGGACCTCGACACCATCGCGCGCACGGTGCGCGCTGCCCTCGCGGTCCGCGGCACCCACCGCACGTGGGTGCTCGACGACGGCCGGTCCGACGACGTCCGCGACCTCGCCGCCCAGCTCGGGGCGCGCTACGTGCGACGGCTGTCGAGCAACGGCGCGAAGGCCGGCAACGTCAACCACGCGCTCGCCATCGCCAAGGGCGACTTCTTCGTCATCCTCGACGCCGACTTCGTCGCCAGGCCGGAGCTCCTCGTGGAGACCGTGCCGTTCTTCGTCAAGGACGACGTCGCGTTCGTCCAGACGCCGCAGACCTACGGCAACCTCGACAACCTCATCTCGCGCGGCGCCGGGTACATGCAGGCCGTCTTCTACCGGTTCGTGCAGCCTGGCCGCAACCGCTTCAACGCCGCGTTCTGCGTCGGGACCAACGTGATCTTCCGCCGCGCCGCGATCGACGACATCGGCGGCATGCACACCGACTCCAAGTCCGAGGACGTGTGGACGTCGCTCATGCTCCACGAGCGCGGGTGGCGCACGATCTACATCCCCACGACGCTCGCGGTCGGCGACACCCCGGAGACCGTCGAGGCGTACACCAAGCAGCAGCTGCGCTGGGCGACCGGCGGGTTCGAGATCCTGCTCCAGCACAACCCGCTCAGCCCGCGCCGCACCCTC
This sequence comes from Cellulosimicrobium cellulans, assembly GCF_024124905.1. GTDB lineage: Bacteria > Actinomycetota > Actinomycetes > Actinomycetales > Cellulomonadaceae > Cellulosimicrobium > Cellulosimicrobium cellulans_G. Next base: position 159,965 of record NZ_JAMXST010000005.1, on the reverse strand, counting down.
ACGCTCGACCAGCGGCTCCAGTACACCGTCACCGCGACGCACTACCTCGCGGGCATCGCGCCGCTCGTGCTGCTGCTCGTGCCGCCGCTGCAGGTCTACCTCGACCTCACGCCCATGAACCTCACCATCTCGTGGGGCACGTGGCTGCTCTACTACGCGGGCTTCTACGTGCTCCAGATCGCCATCGCGTTCTTCACGCTCGGGTCGTTCCGGTGGGAGGTGCTCATGCTCGCGTCCGTGTCGTTCCCCATCTACACCACGGCCCTGTGGAACGCGCTGACCGGCAAGGAGCAGGCGTGGCACGTGACCGGCAGCAAGGGGAAGGTCACGTCGCCGTTCAACTACATGATCCCGCAGGTGCTGTTCTTCGCGTTCCTGCTCGTGACGTCGGTGGTCGGGGCCTGGAAGGAGTGGGGCGACCCGATGCCGAGCCTCGCGCTCGCCTGGAACGTCACCAACACGCTGATCCTCGGCGCGTTCGTCGTGACGGCCCTCCGAGAGTCGCGGTCGACGCGCCTGGCGGCTCGGGACGGAGGGCGTTTGGTCCGGCCGCGGGACGGAGCGGCCGCGGCCGTCGTCGACGAGGCGTTGTCGGCGCGGCTCGGCGTGGAGGTGACGGTCGGCGTCGGGACGCGGGCCGGGAGGCGGCGGGCGCGCCGTGGCGGGGACTCGTCGTCCGGACCTGTCGGAGGTGTCGCATGACCTGGTCGAACCGCTTCCGCCTCGTGGGCGGGCTGCTCGTGGTGGTGCTCGTGTGCGCGGCGCTCACGCTCGTCATGAACCGGCGCCTCGGGCAGGCGACGAGCACCACGGCGACCATCCGGGCCGAGGTGCTCGACGTCGGCAGCGACTACGCGGGGACCGTCACCGCGGCGGAGGTCGCCGAGGGGGACGAGGTCGCCGCGGGCGACCCGCTGTTCACCGTGAGCAGCCTGACGCTCCAGCACGACATCGCGCTCGGGCTCGTCAGCGCCGACACGTCCGCGTACCAGGTGGCGCCCGACGGGACGATCACGCTGGTCGCGCCCTACGACGCCGTGGTCACCGACGTCACGACCCGCGAGGGCGGGTTCGTCCAGGCCGGCGAGGTGATCGCGTCGCTCGAGCGCGAAGGGTCGCTGTTCGTCGACGCCCGGCTGACGCTCGACCCGAGCGACTTCGCGCGCGTCCGCCAGGGCGCGGAGGTCACGGTCGTGCTGCCGAACCAGGTGGAGATCGCGGGCGAGGTCGCGTCGGTCGCGGTGCAGAACACCGCCAACCAGGCGGAGGCCACGATCGAGGTCACGAGCGACGCGCTCGTGCGCGGTGCGGAGCACGGCCTCGTCGCGTCGGGCACGCCCGTCACGGCGAGCATCGAGCTGCACGACGACGGCCCGCTCGCCGGGGTCGACGAGTCGTTCGGCACGTTCCTCCGCAAGGTGGGGCTGTGACGCCCCGCCGGGGTCGACCCGTCCGCCACGAGATCGACCTCCCGAAGGTCGATCTCGGGCGCTCGGGCCGATCTCGCGGACGGGCCGTCGTGGTGGTGCTCGCATCGGCAGCGCTCGTCACCGGGTGCGGGCTGTTCGAGACGGACGTGTCGCCCGGGGCGACGGGGCCGCCCGGGGCGGGCTCCGCCGTCGGGCACCCCGCCGCGGACCTGACCGGGACCGTCCCCGACGTCGACCCGTCGATCCTGCCGCAGGAGTCGGTCGCTCCGATGCCCACCGCCAGGCTCGCGGACGGCCTGGTCCCGCCGACCAACCGCTGGTTCTCCGGGCTGGTCTTCGGCGACGAGCCGCTGCCGGTGTTCCCCGTGCCGCTCGCGTTCGGCGTGACCGACGGCGGGTTCGCGTTCGGCCTGCCCGACGTCGAGGTCACCGAGCAGTCGATCCTCGGCCCGTTCGTGCCGCGGGTCGGCGTGGACGTCGGGGCGGAGTCGGTCGAGGTCACCGCCTACGACACCGCGTCCGTCATGGTCGACCTGCTCGACGACGCAGGCTCCGTCCTGGGGACGGTGGCCCTCGTCGAGGGGTCGCCCGTCCTGCGGTACACCGCGGCGACGGACCAGACGGCGGCGCTCACCGTCGCGTTCGACGCGGCGGACGGGCTCGTCACGACCGAGGCGGGCGGACGCGAGTACGTGCTGGTCGGGGCGGAGGGCGCGCTGTCCGACGACGGTCGTTCGCTCGACCTCGCCGCGGGCGACTCCGTCGCGTGGTTCCCCGTGCCCGACGGCGCCCCGGACGGCGCCGTCGCGACGCTCGCCGAGGCGGCCGCGCACCCCGTCACGGGCACGACCCTCGCGTACGGCGTGGCCGACGACGCCGCCACCACGGCGATCACCTACGAGACCGGGAGTGACGAGCCCGGGCCGGGGACCGTCGTCGTGCGGCTGCCGCACCAGCGCGAGGGCGACGGCGCGGCGTGCGGCCTGGGCACCTACGCGACCGTGCTCGGGACGGTCGACGTGTGCACGGCGAGCACGCTCGCCTGGTCGAGTCCCGCCGTCGAACCCGCCGGGGCGCTCGACCTCTCCGGGCTGAGCGAGAACGAGACGACGGATCTCGCCGACCAGGTGCGGGCCGACGCCGCGGCGCTCGAGGCGGGGTCTCTCGAGGTGCCGTCGGACACGTACTTCGGGGGCAAGGCGCTCGCGCGCGACGCGAACCTGCTCGCCCTCGCCGAACAGCTCGGGCTCGACGACGTCGCGGCGCCGCTGCGCGACGACCTCTCGGCCACGCTGCGCGAGTGGGCCGAGCCCTCCGGCTGCGGGGAGCGCGACGCGCGCTGCTTCGTCTACGACCCCGAGGTGCGCAGCGTCGTCGGGCGGACGCCGTCGTTCGGGTCGGACGAGCTCAACGACCACCACTTCCACTACGGGTACTTCCTCTACGCCGCGGGCGTCGTCGCAGCCGACGACCCGGCGCTCGCCGCGGACCTCGCGCCCGTGCTCGACCTGCTCGCCGCGGACGTCGCGTCCGGCGCGGGCGACGAGGACTTCCCGGCGCTGCGCGTGTTCGACGCGTACGCCGGCCACTCGTGGGCGTCGGGGTACGCGCCCTTCGCGGACGGGAACAACCAGGAGTCCGCGTCCGAGGCGGTGTCCGCGTGGAACGGGCTCGCGCTGTGGGCGCAGGCGTCGGGGGACGCGACGCTCGAGGCGCAGGCACGCTGGCTGCTGTCCGCCGAGGCGGCCTCGGCGCGCGCGTACTGGACCGACGTCGACCGCGACGACCCTGCGCTCGACGGGTTCGGGCACACCGTGACGTCGCTCGTGTGGGGCGGCAAGCGCGACTGGGCCACGTGGTTCAGCGCCGCGCCGAGCGCGATGCTCGGCATCCTCGTGCTGCCGACGCAGCCCGTCGCCGGCTACCTCGCGGGCGACCCGGAGCGCATCCGGGCGAACCTCGACGAGGCGCTCGCGGGCACCCGCGACGACCCCGCGTCGTGGGACGTGCTGTTCGGCGACCAACTCCTGATGTACGCGGCGCTCGCCGGCCCGGACGACGCCGCGGCCGCACTGGAGGTCGCCCGCACCCTCCCGGCGGAACGCATCGACGACGGCACCACCCGCAGCTACCTCCTGGCATGGCTCCAGGTGCACGCGGCCGCGTAGCACCGCCGCCGAACCCGGGGTCGTTCCTCACCGGACCGCTCGGGTGAGGAGCAACCCCGGGTTCGGCGGGCACTACCCTGCTCCGGGGGTCTTCACACGAACTTCACGGACGGGAGAGACATGAGCGCCATCGGGTGGCGGTTGCACGGGAACGGGAAGACGGTCGCGCCGGGGGACGTCGTCGACCCGGACGAGCGGCTGACCTGGCCGCGGACCATCGGGATCGGCATGCAGCACGTCGTCGCCATGTTCGGCGCGACGTTCCTCGTGCCGCTGCTCACCGGGTTCTCGCCCGCGACGACGCTGTTCTTCTCCGCGATCGGCACCGTCGGGTTCCTGCTCATCACGCGCAACCGGCTGCCGAGCTACCTCGGGTCGAGCTTCGCGTTCATCGCCCCGATCGGTGCGGCGACGATGTCGCAGGGCCAGTCCGTCGCCGTCGGCGGCATCCTCGTCACCGGCCTCGTGCTCGCCGCGGTCGGCCTGCTCGTGCACGTCGCGGGCGCGCGATGGATCGACGTCGTCATGCCGCCGATCGTCACGGGCACGATCGTCGCGCTCATCGGCCTCAACCTCGCCCCGGCCGCGTGGGACAACTTCGAGAAGGCGCCGGTCACGGCGCTCGTCACGCTCGGGTCGATCATCCTGGTGAGCGTCTTGTTCAAGGGCATCCTCGGGCGCCTGTCGATCCTGGTCGGGGTCGTGGTCGGCTACGTCGCGGCGCTGCTCCAGGGCGAGGTCGACTTCACCGACATGCGCAAGGCTGACTGGATCGGGTTCCCCGAGTTCGTCACGCCCACGTTCGACGTCGCCGTGCTCGGCCTGTTCGTGCCCGTCGTGCTCGTGCTCATCGCAGAGAACGTCGGGCACGTGAAGTCGGTCGCGGCGATGACCGGCAAGAACCTCGACGACCTCACCGGCCGTGCCCTCTTCGCGGACGGCCTCGCGACCACGTTCGCGGGCATCGGCGGCGGGTCCGGCACGACCACGTACGCCGAGAACATCGGCGTCATGGCCGCGACGCGCGTCTACTCGACCGCGGCGTACTGGGTCGCGGCGGCGACCGCCCTGGTGCTCTCGCTCTCGCCGAAGTTCGGTGAGCTCATCGCGACCATCCCCGCCGGGGTCCTGGGCGGTGCGGCGACGATGCTCTACGGCATGATCGGCATCCTCGGCGCGCGCATCTGGGTGCAGAACAAGGTCGACTTCTCCAACCCGGTCAACCTCACGACCGCCGCCGTGCCGCTCGTCGTCGGCATCGCCAACTTCACGTGGGTCGTCGGCGACCTGACGTTCGAGGGCATCGCGCTCGGCACCGCGGCGGCGCTCGTGATCTACCACCTCATGCGGACCATCGCGCGGTGGCGCGGCACGACCCAGGAGCCCGCCAGCCCCGCGTCGGCCCCCGGCGGCGACGAGCCGATCGTCCACGACGCGGTCGAGGACGCCCGCTGACGGACCCCCGCCCGATGCCGAACCCGGGATCTCTCCCCAGCCGAAGCCTTCGCTGGGGAGCGGGCCCGGGTTCGGCGTCCTCACGTCACGCGGCACGACGGCGTCCCGACGCCAGGAGAGCGCGCCGCACCGTGGTTGCGACGCGGCCCGGCACGCGGGTGTCGGCGGAGGTGAATCGAAGCATCGCCGCGACGTCGCCGGTCACGAGGTCGTTGTGACGTTCCCGGTCGGCGAACGCGGCGCTCGGGGTGTCGTGGAACTCCGCGCCGTCGGCCTCGGCGACGACCCAGCGGCCGTCGTCGAGCAGCCAGCCCAGGTCGCCGCGCCGTTCCCGTCCGCTCGACCCGACCAAGGGGACCTGGAGCATGTCCGGCGGGACGCCGCCGTCGACGCAGTCGAGCCGCACCCAGGTCTCGAGCGGCGACTCGGACCGACGGTCCGCGAGCTCCCACCACGAGTGCGTCCGCGCGACACCCCGCCGACCACGGGCGTGGTCGTGCGCGCGGTCGAGACCTTCGGGCGTCACCAGCCCGAGGTGGAGAGCCGAGTCCATGACCGCCACGGCCCAGGGGCGGTCGAGCTCGGGCACCGCCTGGGCCAGCGCCCACTCGGGGGCGGCCACGTACCGGTCGCCGACCCGCACGACGGTCATGCCGTCGTCGAACATGCGCAGCCGGATGCCGTCCCGCGACTCGAGGGAGCGGGCACCCGGCAACGTGGCCTGGGGCACGACGCGCGCGGGCAGTCCCGCGACGCCGAGCAGCGCGAGCGCGCACGGCCCGACGGCGATCGCCTCGGGGCCGAAGGCGAGCAGCGCCGCCCAGGCAGCACGGCGGCGTCGGGAGTCGGGCGGACGCGCCTGCCAGGGTGTCGCGTCGAGGTCGTACACGCCGGCGGTGATCCGTGACCAGGACCCCGAGCGCACGAGGCGGGTCAGGACGTTCCGACCGACCCCGGCCTCGACGCACTGCCTCGTGCAGACGAGCGACTCCTGCTGGGCGGCGACGGCACGCAGGGCTTCCGGTACGGGAGAACGGGGCGGCATGGGTCGCATCCCAGCGCACCTGACGTCGTCGGAGGGGCTCGCCGGACGCCCCTGTGGAAGGGACCCCGCAACCGAGGGACTGTGGAACCCGTCGAGTCACTCCCCGCCTCGCGGGGGGCCGACCCCTGGATCGCTCCTCCCACGCGCGCGTCGGTAGGGAGAAGTCCAGGGTTCGCGCCAACCCGGGATCTCTCCCCAGGAGGCGCCGCGCGTGAGGAGCGATCCCGGGGTCGGCACCGGGGCGCCGGGTCAGAGGTGGAGGCCCAGGACCAGGCCCTCGTCGACGTCGAGGCGGGTGAAGCCGAGGTGCTCGTAGAAGCCGATCGCGGAGACGTTGTCCTCCGCGACGCCGAGGTGGACTCCCGGGGCCCCGGCGGCGCGGAGGGCGTCGAACAGGGCCGCCATCAGCCGACGGCCGTTGCCGCCGCCCTGTGCGGCGGGGAGCAGGTCGACGTGGAGGTGCGCGGGATAGTCGGGGAGCACCGAGGGGTCGGTGAGGTGCGGGCGGTGGATCTGACGGACCAGCGCCTCGTCGCGGGAGCCCTCCGGGAAGCTGCCGAGCGGGTAGCGCTCGCGCAGCGGGGGCCACCACTCCCGCTCGGACCGCGCCTCGAACGCGGCGGTGTCGCGCGCCCCCAGCACGTAGCCCGCGGCCACGCCGTCGGCCTCGACGACGAACGCGAGCGACGGCTCGAGGGCGAGGTACGCCCCGAGGTAGACCTCGCCGAGCAGCCGCGGGTCGGTGTACAGCGCGGTCGCGTCCGCGCCGGACGCGCCGGTCCGGAGGCAGATCTCGTAGAGGCGGTCGACCTCGTCGGGGTCGGTGGTCCGGGCGGGCCGGAGGGGCAGGGTGCTCATGGGTACCGTTCGGCGGTCGTGAGGCTCGGCGGGCGCCGGGCGAGGGACGTGCTCAGCCCTCCGCGGGCGGCACGGGCAGCGGCTGCGGGGTGATCTCCTCGATCGCGACGCACCCGGCGCGGCTCTCGAGCGGGACGTCGCCGGACAGGCCGACGAGCTCGGGGTCCACGACGTCCTCGAAGTCGGCACCCACGTAGAGGTCGACGGTGGCGTCCTCGCGCGCGTCGAGCACGAGGCCGGGGTTGTCGTAGTGGGCGGCGAGCGTGTACGCCTGCGCGAGGCCGGCGGCTCCGAAGTGGATCTGCGTCCGCGCCATGACGTCCGACTTCTCGTCGCCGTCCAGGTCCGGCGCGTTGCCCGTGGAGAGCACCGTGAAGCCGCGCGACGTGAGGAGGTCCTGGTTCAGGCGCCCGAGCGGGGCGTCCTTGCCGGACGCGTTGTAGACGTTGACCTGGATGTCGCCGGTCGCCACCGGGAGGGTGCCCTCGGGGAGGCAGGGGACCTCGACGTGCGCCAGGTCGTCGACCGCCTCGGGTGACGACAGCGGCCGGTCGAACGGGGCGTCGATCGCGCCCGTGTACACGGCCAGCGCACCGAGCCCGACGACGGCGAGCGCGGCGATGAGGAGCCCGAACACGACGGCCTGGCGCTCGTGCATGCGTCGGCGACGCTCGGCGCGCGCGGTGTCGGGGCGGGTGGTCACGCCAGAAACCTACCGGACCCCGCGCTCATCGCACGGTCAGGACGCGGGCGTGCAGGATGGCGCGCTGCTGGAGCGCGGCCCGCACGGCGCGGTGCAGCCCGTCCTCGAGGTAGAGGACGCCCTCGTACTCGACGACGTGGGCGAAGAGGTCGCCGAAGAACGTGGAGTCCTCGGCGAGGAGCGCGTCGAGGTCGAGCGTGCGCTTGGTGGTGACGAGCTCGTCGAGGCGCACCTGACGCGGGGGCACCTCGGCCCAGTCGCGGGCGGTCACCCGGCCGTGGTCCGGGTAGGGGCGCCCGTCGCCGACGGCCTTGAAGATCATGCGGCACATCCTAGAGGCCCGACGGCGGCCCGTGCCCAGGTCGTCGGGGTGTCGGTCACGCGGTCGTCACGATCTCCCCACGAGGAGCACCCGCGTCCTTCGCGTCAGCGGGCGTCGGGACCGCCGCCAGGGCGGACCCGGAGCGGGCGCGCGCGGCCCAGCCGGCGTCCGAGGTGGAGCTGGACGAACAGCGTCGCGATGCCGGCGACGAGCAGCCCGGCGACGTTCACGAGGAGCTGGACGCCCGCGCCGAGCGCCTCGTCCCACGCCCCGACCGCGAGGGTCAGGCCGATCGTCCCGACGGCGGGCACCGTCGTGATGGAGATGAAGACGCCGACGAGCGCGGCCGACTTGGCCGTGGTGAGCGAGAGCACACCCGCGACGCCCGCGAGGAGCGCGATGACGAAGGACCACGCGTCGGGCGACACGATGAACTCCGTCTGCGCCCCGGTCGTCGCCTGCTCGAACGTGATGAGGCCCGCCGCGTAGGCGAGGCTCCACACCGCCCAGGCGACCGCGGCGCACCCCGCGAACCCGCCGAGGAGCGTCGCCAGCGCCGACCCGGCGATCCCGCGCCGCCGTCGCACGACCGCGTAGCAGATCGCCGCGATGGGGGCGAACTCCGGCCCGACGACCATGGCCCCGATGATGAGGATGGGCTGGTCCAGCAGGCGACCGACCCCCGCGATGAGGGTCGCGAGCAGCAGGAACACGAAGAACGTGGCGGAGGGCCGGGAGTCCTCGCGCGACGCGTCCGCGAGCTGCGCCCACAGCACCCCGTCGGCGGGATGGCCGGGGGCCGCCCGCTCGGCCGCGACCGCGGCGTCCGACACGACCGTCACCGGCTCCGTGACGACGATGCTCCCGTCGGCCGGGACGCCCGCGTGCCGGAGCGTCCGCATGACGTTGTTCGCGTTCTCCCGCGCCATCTCGAACCAGAGGACGTCGCCGCGCCCCTCGAGCGCCGCGCCGGGCACGACCGCCAGGTCGCACACGGTGGGGTCGGCGTCGAGGACGGGACGCAGACGTTCGGCGAGGTCGTGCCCCGCGGTGACCCGCACAGTCAGCATGGCGCCATCGTGCCAGGCGGGCGCGGGCCGTCGGCGCGGCGCCCCGTCAAGGTTCCGGCAGAGGGCGTCAAGGTTCCGTCAGAGCCCCGTCCGGATCCCTCCGGCCGGGCGTAGAACGGCAGTGCGCCCGGGTTCCGGGTGCCGGCAGGGCGCCCGCCACGAGCGCCGGCCGACCGTCGTCGAGAAGGCGTTCCCACCATGGCCGACCTGGCCTTCCTCCTCCTCACCGTCGCGTTCTTCGCGACGGTCGCGCTCGTCGCGCGTCGTCACGGCTCCTCGGGAGGCACCCGGTGATGATCCTCGACTGGATCGCGCTCGGCGCCGTCGTCGCCGTGCTGGGCTACCTCTTCGTCGCGCTGCTCCGCAGCGACCGGGCCCGGTGAGCGCCGTGCCGACGACGGTCGACGCCGCGGTCGTGTGGGCGGCCGTCGGTCAGGTCGCGCTCCTCGTCGCGGCGCTCGCGGCGGTGCACGCGCCGCTCGGTGCGTACATGGCACGCGTGTACACCTCGTCGCGCCACCTGCGGGTGGAGCGCGCGGGCTACCGGCTGGCGCGCGTGGACCCCGACGCGGAGCAGCGGTGGAGCACCTACCTCTTCTCCGTGCTGGGCTTCTCGCTCGCCTCGGTCCTGTTCCTCTACGGGCTCGGCCGGCTCCAGGACCACCTGCCGATGAACCTCGGGTTCACGGGGCTGGACCCCGCGGGCGCGTGGAACACCGCGGTCTCGTTCGTGACGAACACGAACTGGCAGTGGTACTCCGGCGAGGCGGCCGCGGGCCACCTCCTGCAGATGGCCGGCCTCGCCGTGCAGAACTTCGTCTCGGCCGCCGTCGGGATGTCGGTCGCGATCGCGCTCGTGCGCGGGTTCGCCCGCTCGGGGACCGACGCGCGGGTCGGCAACTTCTGGACCGACCTCACCCGCTCCGTCGTGCGGATCCTCCTGCCGATCGCGTTCGTCGCCGCGGTCGTGCTCGTGGCGAACGGCGTCGTCCAGAACCTCAGCCCGCACACCGCGGTCGAGACGCTCGCCGGCGGCACGCAGCACGTCCTCGGCGGTCCGGTCGCGTCCCAGGAGGCCATCAAGGAGCTGGGGACCAACGGCGGCGGGTTCTTCAACGCGAACTCGGCGCACCCGCTGGAGAACCCGAACCCGTTCACCAACGTCTTCGAGATCTTCCTCATCCTGCTGATCCCGTTCACGCTCCCGCGCACGTTCGGCCTCATGGTGGGCGACCGCCGTCAGGGCTGGGCCGTCCTCGGCGCGATGGCCGGGCTGTTCGCCGTCGCGCTCGCGCTGACCACCTGGGCGGAGCTCGCCGGGCCGGGTGCCGCCCCGCACGCCGCGGGCGCCGCGCTCGAGGGCAAGGAGACCCGGTTCGGCCTCGCCGCGAGCGCCCTCTTCGCGACCGCGACGACCGGCACGTCGACGGGCGCGGTCAACGCGATGCACGACTCGCTCACCGCACCGGGGGGCGGCGTCGTCCTCTTCAACATGCTCCTCGGCGAGATCGCCCCCGGCGGCGTGGGCGCGGGGCTGTACGGGATGCTCGTGCTCGCCGTCGTCGCGGTGTTCGTCGCGGGCCTCATGGTGGGTCGCACGCCCGAGTACCTGGGCAAGAAGATCGGCCGCCAGGAGATCACGCTCGTCGCGCTCTACGTCCTGACGACCCCGGCGGTCGTGCTCGTCGGCACGGCGCTCTCCGTGGTCCTGCCCGACGGCCTCGCCGGTCAGCAGGAGGGCGGCCCGCACGGGCTCACCGAGGTGCTGTACGCCTTCGCGTCGGCCGGGAACAACAACGGCTCCGCGTTCGCCGGGCTGTCGGCCGGGACGCCGTACTACAACACGCTCCTCGGGCTCGCGATGCTCGTCGGCCGGTTCGTCCCCATCGCGCTCGTCCTCGCCCTCGCGGGGCGCCTCGCCTCGCAGCGCTCGGTGCCGCCGTCGGCCGGCACGCTGCCGACCCACCAGCCGCTGTTCGTCGGCCTGCTCGGCACGGTCGCGCTGGTGGTCGTCGGCCTCACCTTCGTCCCCGTCCTGTCCCTCGGTCCTGTCGTGGAGTCCCTGTCATGAGCACCCCGCTCGCTTCCGTCCCTCAGCTGCCCGGCACCCCGGCGTCCCCCGCGGGGGCGCCCGACGACGGCGCGCACCACGACGACCACCGCGGCGGGCGTCGCGCGCCGCGGGCGCTGTCCCTCGCGCAGGTGGGCGCGGCGCTGCCGGCCGCGGTGCGCAAGCTCGACCCGCGCGTGCTGTACCGGTCGCCGGTCCTGTTCGTCGTGGAGATCGGTGCCGTCGCGACGACGGTCCTCGCGGCGCTGGACCCGGACCTGTTCTCGGTCCTCGTCGCGGCGTGGCTGTGGGCGACGGTCCTGTTCGCGACCCTCGCCGAGTCGGTCGCGGAGTCGCGCGGCAAGGCGCAGGCGTCGAGCCTGCGCGCGACGCAGCGCAGCACCACGGCGCGCCGTGTGGACGCGCCGACCGACACGCTCACCGCGGGGTCCAGCCTGCACCTGCTGCCGACGGTCGACGTGCCGTCGTCCAGCCTGCGGGTGGGTGACGTCGTCGTGGTCGTCGCGGGGGAGACGATCCCGGGCGACGGCGACGTGATCGAGGGCGTCGCGTCGGTCGACGAGTCGGCCATCACGGGGGAGTCCGCGCCGGTGATCCGCGAGTCGGGCGGGGACCGCTCGGCGGTCACGGGCGGGACGGTCGTGCTGTCCGACCGCATCGTCGTGCGGATCACGGCACCGGCCGGCCAGACGTTCGTCGACCGGATGATCGCGCTCGTCGAGGGCAGCGAGCGCCAGCGCACCCCGAACGAGATCGCGCTCAACGTGCTGCTCACCTCGCTGACGATCGTGTTCGTGCTCGCCGTCGCGACGCTCCAGCCGTTCGCGGTGTACTCGGGGGCACGGCAGTCGCTCGTGGTGCTGGTCGCGCTCCTCGTGTGCCTCATCCCGACGACGATCGGTGCGCTGCTGTCCGCGATCGGCATCGCGGGCATGGACCGCCTGGTCCGGCGCAACGTGCTCGCGATGTCGGGCCGCGCGGTCGAGGCGGCGGGCGACGTCGACGTGCTGCTGCTCGACAAGACCGGCACGATCACGCACGGCAACCGGTTCGCGACCGAGGTGCTGCCGGTGGGCCACGTGAGCGCGGCGGAGCTCGCCGACGCGGCGCGCCTGGCCTCGCTGTCCGACGAGACCCCGGAGGGGCGCAGCATCGTCGACCTTGTGACGTCGATGGACGGGCGTCCCGCGGCGGACCTGGTCCGGGAGACCGCGGGCGCGGAGTTCATCCCGTTCACGGCCCAGACCCGGATGTCGGGCGTGGACCTGCACTCGCCCGACGGCGGCGTGCGGCGCGTGCGCAAGGGCGCCGGCTCGGCGGTGCAGCGGTGGGTGCACTCGACGGGCGGGAGCGTGACGGGTCCGGAGACGGACGAGCTCGCGGCCCACGTGGAGACGGTGAGCGGGCAGGGCGGGACGCCGCTCGTGGTGGCCGAGCAGGTGGCGGACGGTCCGGCGCGCGTGCTCGGCGTCGTCCGGCTCAAGGACGTCGTCAAGGACGGGCTGCGCGAGCGATTCGACCAGCTCCGCGCGATGGGCATCCGGAGCGTCATGGTGACGGGCGACAACGCGATCACGGCGCGGGCCATCGCCGCCGAGGCGGGCGTGGACGACGTCCTCGCCGAGGCGACGCCGGAGGACAAGCTCGCCCTCATCCGGCGCGAGCAGGAGGGCGGTCGCCTCGTCGCGATGGCCGGCGACGGCACGAACGACGCGCCCGCGCTGGCCCAGTCCGACGTCGGCGTCGCGATGAACACGGGGACGACCGCCGCCAAGGAGGCGGGCAACATGGTCGACCTCGACTCGAACCCGACGAAGCTCCTGGAGATCGTCGAGATCGGCAAGCAGCTCCTCATCACGCGCGGCGCGCTCACCACGTTCTCCGTCGCGAACGACGTCGCGAAGTACTTCGCGATCCTGCCCGCGATGTTCCTGGGCGTGTTCCCCGCGCTCGAGGTGCTCAACGTCATGCGCCTGTCCAGCCCGCAGTCCGCGATCCTCTCCGCGGTGATCTTCAACGCCCTGATCATCGTGGTCCTCGTCCCGCTCGCGCTGCGCGGGGTGCGTTACCGCCCGGCGTCCGCGTCGGCGCTGCTCCGGCGCAACCTGCTGATCTACGGGCTCGGCGGCCTCGTGGCGCCGTTCGTCGGGATCAAGCTCGTCGACCTCCTCGTCTCCCTCCTCCCGGGCTTCTGATCCCGGTGCCGAAAGGAACTCCCGTGCCCAGCTCCTCGCAGGTCCCGTCCGGAGGCCGCCCGTCGACCGCCGGCGGCGCCGTCTCCTTCGTCCGGCAGTCGTGGGCGGGGCTGCGCGTCCTGCTCCTCATGACGCTCCTGCTCGGCGGGCTCTACCCGCTCGCGGTGACGGGCGTCGGCCAGGCCGCCTTCGGGTGGCAGGCCGACGGCTCGCTCGTCCGCGCCGACGGCACCCGGGCCTCGTCGGTCGACGACGCCGGGGCGGGCGGCGCCCCGGTCGTCGGGTCCGTGCTCGTCGGCCAGGCGTTCGGCGAGCCGGGGACCGCGCCCGAGTGGTTCCACGGCCGCCCGTCGGCGGCCGGGGAGGGCTACGACACCCTCGCGTCCGCGGGGTCGAACCTGGGGCCGAACAACCCCGAGCTCGTCGCCGCGATCGAGGCGCGCCGGGCGGCCGTCGCCGCGGAGGACGGCGTCGACCCGGCGACGGTCCCGCCGGACGCCCTGACGGCGTCGGCCTCGGGCCTCGACCCGCACGTGTCGCCCGCGTACGCGTACCAGCAGGTCGACCGCGTCGCGGCCGCGCGCGGGCTCGACCCGGCGGCGGTGCGCGCGCTCGTCGACGACGCCGCAGCCGGGCGCGTGGCCGGCGTGCTGGGCGACCCGCGCGTGAACGTGCTCGCGCTCAACCTCGCGCTCGAGGACCTGGCGCCGGCCGGGACCGACGGCTCGGACGCGCCCTGACGTGCGACGTGATGGACTGCGCACATGAGTGCCGACACGCCTGACGGGCGGCGCCGGGGGAGGCTGACGGTCTACCTCGGCGCCGCGCCGGGCGTCGGCAAGACGTTCGCGATGCTCGACGAGGCGCACCGTCGCCGGTCCCGCGGGACCGACGTCGTGGTGGGCCTCGTCGAGACGCACGGGCGCCCCGCCACGGCGGCGAAGATCGGCGACCTCGAGGTGGTCCCGCGCCGCGCCGTCGGGCACCGGGGCGTCGAGCTCACCGAGCTCGACGTCGACGCCGTCGTCGCACGCGACCCGGACGTCGCGCTCGTCGACGAGCTCGCCCACACGAACGCGCCGGGCTCGCGCCACGCCAAGCGGTGGCAGGACGTGCACGACCTGCTGGCGGCCGGGATCGACGTCGTGACGACGGTGAACGTGCAGCACCTGGAGTCGCTCACGGAGGACGTCGAGGCGATCACGGGGGTGCGGCAGCGCGAGACCGTCCCCGACCACGTGGTGCGCGAGGCCGACCAGATCCAGCTCGTCGACCTCTCGCCCCAGGCGCTGCGGCGGCGGCTCGCGCACGGGAACGTGTACCGGGCCGAGCAGATCGACGCGTCGCTGTCCTCGTACTTCCGCGAGGGCAACCTCACGGCGCTGCGCGAGCTCGCGCTCCTGTGGCTCGCGGACCGCGTCGACGACGCCCTCACGCGGTACCGCGCCGACCACGCGATCTCCGGGACGTGGCCGGCGCGCGAGCGCGTCGTCGTGGCCGTGACCGGCGGGCCCGAGAGCGCGACGCTGCTGCGTCGCGGCGCCCGCATCGCCGAGCGGGCGGCGGGGTCCGAGCTCCTCGCCGTGCACGTGCTCGCGACCGACGGCCTGCCCACGGCCTCGCCCGCGGCGATCGCCGCCGACCGCGCCCTCGTCGAGTCCCTCGGCGGGACGTTCCACACCGTCGTGGGGGAGGACGTCGCGTCGGCCGTCGTCGACTTCGCGCACGGCGCGAACGCGACGATGGTGGTCGTCGGCGTCTCGCGGCGCTCGCGGTGGCGCGAGGCGTTCCTCGGGTCCACGAGCGCGGAGATCGCCCGGCTCTCGGGCTCGCTCGACGTGCACCTCGTGACGCACGAGCGGGCCCGGTCGGGACGGGTCGCGCGGCGCGGCTGGAGCCCGTTGTCCGCCCGGCGGCGCGTCGCGGGGTTCGTGCTCGCCGTCGCCGGCCCGGCGGGACTCACGGCCCTGCTCGACGCCGCTCGGGGAGCGGTCGGGCTGTCGACGCAGGTCATGCTCTTCCTGGCGCTGTCGGTCGGCGTCGCGCTCGTCGGCGGCATGTGGCCCGCGCTGGCCTGCGCCGTCGTCTCGTTCCTGTGCCTCAACTGGTTCTTCACGCCGCCCACGGGGCTGCTCACCGTGGCCGACCCGGAGAACCTGCTCGCCCTGCTCGTGTTCGTGCTCGTCGCGGCCGCGGTCGCGTCGGTCGTCGACCTCTCGGCCCGGCGCACGGTGCAGGCCTACCGGGCGCGGGCGGAGGCGTCGACCCTCGCCGCGCTGTCCCGCTCGGTCCTGTCCGGGGAGGACACGGCCGAGGCCGTCGTCGGTCGGCTGGCCCAGACCTTCCAGCTCCGGCGGGTCGCGATCGAGGAGCGGTCGCGCGCGGACGGGCGCGGGCGCGAGTGGTCGACCATCGCGGTCGCGGACCGCGCCGCCGACACCGGGGGGCCGGCCGGGAGCGGGTCCCGACGACGCCCCGGGGGCGATGACGAGACCCGGACCGTGGTGAGCGTCGACGACGACCTCCGGCTCGTGCTCGACGGCCGTCCGCTGCCCGCGGGCGACCGCCAGGTGCTCGAGGCGTTCGGCGCGCAGGCGGGCATCGTGCTGGAGTACCGCCGGCTGCGCGAGGAGGCGGCTCGAGCCGCCGTCCTGGCCGAGGCGGACGCGACCCGCACGGCGCTGCTCGCCGCCGTCTCGCACGACCTGCGCACCCCGCTCGCCGCGATCCGCGCCGCGGTCGACGGGCTGCGCTCGCCCGAGGCGGTCCTGGAGCCGCAGGACCGGACGGCGCTCGTCGAGACCGCGGCGTCCGAGACCGGGCGGCTCGAACAGCTCATCGACAACCTGCTCGACCTCTCGCGCCTGCAGACGGGCTCCGTCGCCCCGGTCCTGCGCGACGTCTCGCTCGAGGAGATCGTGCCGGTCGCGGTCGAGCCGCACGGCCCGCGCGTCGTGCTCGACGTGCCCGAGGACCTGCCGCTGGTGCGCACCGACCCCGGCCTGCTCGAGCGCGTCGTCGCGAACGTCGTCGCCAACGCGGTGCGGTTCGCGCCCCCGGGCGAGCCCGTCCGCGTCCGGGCGTCCGCCTCGGGCGGGATCGTCGAGGTGCGGGTCGTCGACCTCGGGCCCGGGGTGCCCGACGAGGCCAAGGAACGGATGTTCGAGTCCTTCCAGCGGCTCGGTGACGCTGCCGGCCACGGCGTCGGGCTCGGGCTCGCCGTCGCGCGCGGGTTCTCCCGCGCCGTCGGGGCGACCCTCGTCCCCGAGGACACCCCGGGCGGAGGCCTCACCATGGTCCTGACCGTCCCCGTCGCGCCGCGCGACGCGGCACGCCCCGAGCGGGAGGAGAGCGCGTGAGCGACGACCCGGCGACCCACCACGTCCTCGTCGTCGACGACGACCCCGGCCTGCTGCGCGCCATCGCCATCACGCTGCGCACGCACGGCTGGCGGGTGAGCACCGCCACGTCGGGCGGGGCGGGCATCGACCTCGTCGCGACGGACACGCCCGACGTCATCCTCCTCGACCTCGGTCTGCCCGACCTCAGCGGCTTCGACGTCATCCGCGCGGTGCGCGCGTGGAGCACCGTGCCGATCGTCGTGCTCTCCGCCCGCCACCTCGGCGACGACAAGGTCGACGCGCTCGACGCCGGCGCCGACGACTACGTCACCAAGCCGTTCGCGATGCCCGAGCTCATGGCGCGGCTGCGGGCCGCCGTGCGGCGGTCGGCGGGCACCGCCCGGGACGGGTCCGCCGTCGTCGAGGCGGGCGACCTGCACATCGACCTCGCCCGCCGCCGCCTCCTGCGCGGCGGCGTCGAGGTGCGGCTGAGCCCCACCGAGTGGGCCCTGCTCGAGATCCTCGTCGCGCAGCGCGGGCGGGTCGTCGAGCGCGAGCACCTCCTGCGCGAGGTGTGGGGGCCGACCGCGACGCGCGACACCCACTACCTGCGGGTCTACCTCGCGCAGCTCCGCCGCAAGATCGAGGACGACCCGGCGGCCCCGCGCCACCTCATCACGAGCCCCGGCATCGGCTACCGGTTCGAGGAATGACCCGCCGCGTCGTCGACGAGGCGCGCCAGCTCGCGCACGACGGCGCCCGGCAGCGCGGGCGGGAACAGCAGCGCCCGCTGCAGCTCGCCCGCGCGCCAGCCGTCGCACGCGAGCGCGGCGAGCACGAGCGACGACGGCGCGCCCTCCTCGCGCCACGCGCGCAGCACGAGCGCGTGCACCTCGTGCTGCCCCTCCGGGACGTCGTCGCGCGCGACGCCGCCGAGCGCGTACAGGCGCAGGAGCGCCGCGGCCTTGCGCGAGTCGTCCAGCGCCGCGACGGACGCGGCCACCGCCGCGCGCGACGGGTCGAGGCGCAGCGGGGACAGGTCGTCGAACCCGGACTGCAGCACCTCGAGCGCGACGTCGTCGACCAGCGTCTCCGCGTCGCCGAACATCGCCAGCAGCGTGGACTCGCTGCGGTCGCAGCGGCGCGCGACCGCGGCGAGCGTGAGGTTCTCGACGCCCTCCTCGAGCGCGACCCGCAGGACGGCGTCCACGAGCGGGCGCTCGTCGTCGCGGAACGGGTCCTCGTCGAGGTCCACGTCGCGGAAGACGACGGCGCTCGCGGGCGGACGCACGTCCGCGTACCGGGAGAGGTCGCCGAGCAGGTCCTCCCACTCGGCCTCGGTGAGCGCGTACGCGTCCTGGTAGAGGCCGAGCCACGTCCCCTCGAGCGCGAGCGCCGCGACCCACGTGCGCGGGTCGGGGACGCCGGAGCCGCCGTCCGGCGCCGGGCTCGGCTCCTGGGTGGGGATCGCGGCGACCCACTCGTGCAGGGTGGCCCTGGCCGAGCGCGTCGCGTCGCTCTGGTCGGGCGTGGACATGACCGTCACCTCCGTGGTCGGGCACAGTGGACCGAGCCTATCCGGAGGCCCCCACGGCGACGCGAGGTAGAGCCCTGGTCCGCCGAGGTAGAGCCTGGGTTAGCCGAGGTAGAGGCGTGGTCAGGGGCACGGGTCGACCAGACCTCTACCTCGCGCTACCAGACCTCTACCTCGCGCTACCAGACCTCTACCTCGCGCTACCAGACCTCTACCTCGCGGTACCAGGGCTCTACCTCGTGGTGCCGAGGTTTCTGCCGCGGCGTCACGGGCGGGGGACGTCGCGGCGGCGGAAGCCCGCGAGGCCCAGCGCGACGAGCGCGACGGCGAGGAGCGTGAGCCAGACGAACGGCCACGGCTCGACGTCCGCCCCGGGGAGCTGGGGGACGTGCCAGAACGGGGAGACGCCGCTGGCCCACGACGGCAGGTCGAGCAGGGCACCGAACATCGTCACGACGAACGAGTACGCGAGGAGCGCCCACGCGAGCGACGCGAGGCCCGGCCGCCAGCCGAACGCGGCGACGGCGACGCCCGCGACGACCGCGATCGCCGGGAGGTACGCGAACGACGCGGCGAGGTAGTCGCCGAGCCCGAACGCGTCCTCGCCGACGCTCAGCGCACCGAGCCACAGCCCGACGGCGCTGACGAGGAGCAGCACCGACGTCCCGACCAGGGTCACGACGAGCTGCGCCCCGAGCCACCGGACGCGCCCGACCCCGGTCGCGAGCACGGGCTCGAGGCGTCCCGCCGTCTCCTCGCCGCGGGCCCGCTGGGCCGACGCGACGGCGAACCCGCCCGCGCCGAGCCCGAGGAACAGCGCCATGACGGCGACGAACCCGCCCACGAGGTCGGAGGCGTCGCCGAGCATCTGCGCGATCTCGGGGTTGTCGGCGACCATGTCGCCCACCGAGTCGACGAACGTCCCGCACGCGAGCGCGGTGACACCGACCCCGATGCTCCACGCGAGCACGGACGCGCGCTGCTGGCGCCACGCGAGGGCGAGCGGGCTCGCGAGCCACGCGGCGGCGTCGGGCCGCCCCGCGCGGGGCGGGACCAGGCCGGCACCGAGGTCGCGCCGCGCGGCGAGCGCCGCGCCCAGGGCGAGGAGCAGCACCACGAGGACGGCCGAGAGGCCGAGCGGCCACCAGCGCAGGTCGACGAACGCGCGGATCTGCTGCGCCCAGCCGATGGGGGAGAGCCACGAGACCCAGCTCCCGTGCTCCTGCTGGACGTCGCCGACCGCGCGCAGCAGGAACGCGACGCCGAGCACGGCGAGCGCGAGGCCGCTCGCGGCGCGCGCGTGCTCGGTCACCTGGCTCGTCACGACCGCGACGGCGGCGAACACGAGCCCCGTGACGCCCACCGCAGCGCCGAGCGCGAACGAGTCGACGGCCTCGAGCCCGGTCGCGACGAGGACGGCCCCCGTCGCGAGCGCGATGGCGGCGTTCGCGACGAGCGCGGCGACGAACGCGGCGGTCGCGGGGGCGTGACGCCCGACGACCCCGGCCCGGACGAGCTCCGCCCGGCCGGTCTCCTCCTCGGCGCGCGTGTGCCGCACGACGAGGGAGATGCTCATGATCGCGACGGCGACCATGACGGTGAGCGCCATCTCGTTCGCGATCATCGCGCCGAGCGTGTAGTCCTCGATCCCGTACTGGGGACCGGACAGCATGATCCCCGCGGGGCTGGACACGAGCGCCGCGCGCGCCTGGCGGTCGGCCGCGGTGGGGTAGAGCGTGTCCAGCGCGACGGCCGCGTACCCGAACAGGAGCGCGATCGACGCGGTCCACACGGGGATGCGGACGCGGTCGCGCCGCAGGACGAAGCGCAGCAGCGTGGTCCAGCCGGTGGCCGCGCGGCCCCGCCGGTGGGGCTCGGGGGCGACGGCGGTGGCGCGCCGCCCGCGCGTCGGTGCCGCCGTGCGCGCGGTCCCGGGGGCGCTCACAGCGCGCCCGCCCCGTCGAGCACGGCGAGCTCGTCGCCGTAGTGGCGCAGGAACAGCTCCTCGAGCGACGGCGGGTTGACCGTCACGGACCGCAGCCCGAGGTCGGTGAGCGTGCGCAGGACGGCCTCGACGTGGTCGTTGTCGACGTCGAACCGTGCCCGCGTCCCGTCCGCGCCGGGCTCGACGACGAGGTCGTGCACGCCGTCGTGGGTGTCGAGCGCGGACGGGTCGCGCTCGGTCACGGCGGTGACCGACGAGCGCGTGAGGTGGCGGAGCTCGGCGAGCGTCCCCGACTGCACCGTGCGCCCGGAGCGGATGATCGTCACGGTGTCGCAGAGCTTCTCGACCTCGGCCAGGATGTGGCTGGAGAGCAGGACGGAGCGGCCCTCGGCCGTCACCTCGCGCACGCACTGCGTGAACACGGACTCCATGAGGGGGTCGAGGCCCGACGTCGGCTCGTCGAGGACGAGCAGCTCGACGTCGGACGCGAACGCCGCGACGAGCGCCACCTTCTGCCGGTTCCCCTTGGAGTACGTGCGCGCCTTCTTCGACGGGTCCAGCTCGAAGCGCTCGAGCAGCAGCTTCTTGCGCTGCGGGTCGACGCTCCCGCGCAGCCGGGTGAGCAGGTCGATCGCCTCGCCGCCGGTGAGGTTGGGCCACAGGCTCACGTCGCCCGGCACGTAGGCGAGGCGCTTGTGGAGGTCGACGGCGTCGTGCCAGGGGTCTCCGCCGAGCAGCCGCGCGCTGCCGGAGTCGGGCCGCAGCAGCCCGAGCAGCACGCGGATGGTGGTCGACTTGCCCGCGCCGTTCGGTCCGAGGAACCCGGCGACCTCGCCCGCGCGGACGGTGAGGTCGAGGCCGTCGAGCGCCTGCACGTGGCCGAAGGCCTTGCGCAGGTCGTGCACCTCGACGGCGGGGGTCGTGCTCGTCATCGCGTCTCCTCCTGGTGGGTGGTGTGCTGCAGGTAGGCGTCGAGCAGGGTCGTCTCGACGAAGAGTCCTTCGGTGAAGACCTCGAGCGCGGGGAGCATCACGCGCTCGACGTACTCGCGCAGGTCCGCCTCGGGGTCGCGCGGCTCGGCCCGCTCGCGCAGCGCGCCGTCGACGAGCAGGGACCCGAGCGAGACGGAGACGAGGTAGCGCGCGCGGGCCGCCTCGTCGCGGCTCGGGCGGATGACGCCCGCGGCGACGCCCGACTCCATGTACTCGAGCGTGACCTGCGTGAGGTGCTCGACGAACGACCGCGCGAGGTCCCCGCCCGCCTGGAGGCTGCGCAGCGTGTACTCGAACACGGGCGCGTAGTCCTCGATCCCGGCGAGCTGCGCGAACAGTCCCATCGGGCCCGCCGCGGGGTCCTGCGGCGAGATGGCGTCGGTCTTGGCGGCGCGCACCGCGTCGAACACGTAGTCGTCGCACGCGCGGCGCAGCCCGTCCTTGGAGCCGAAGTGGTGCACGACGAGCGCGGCGCTCACGCCCGCGTCGGCGGCGATGGTGCGCAGCGGCGCGCCGAACCCGTCGCGCGCGAAGCGCGAGACGGCGGCGTCCCGGATGCGGGCGCGGGTCGTGAGGTCGTCGGTGCCCGACGGCGCGGGGCGGCCGCGGCCGGTCGGCGAGGGCTGGTCTGAACGCACGTTCAATAGACTAAACACCCGTTCAACGAGTGTCCACCCGCGAGGGAGCGCTCTGTCGCGACCTGGCCCTTGACGCCGACGACGGCGCCGGGTTGAGTGGAGGTCACGACGCGATGGGAGCGCTTCCATCCGTCGTTTCCGCACCCCCGTGTCGATCGAAGGAGATCCGCATGAGACGTCGTGCCGTCCTGTCCGCCGTCGCCGCTCTCGCGCTCGCGAGCCCGCTGCTCGCCGCCGCCGGGAGCGCCGGCGCCGCCCCCGTCCCGACCCCCGCCGCACCCCGGGCGACGGCCGCCCCCGCGGCGGACGACGTCGTCGGGCCGGGGACCCGCCTCTACGTGGACCCGTTCTCCACGACCCTCCAGGCCGCCGCCGCGCTCACGGGCCAGGCCCGCGCCGACGCCCAGCTCCTCGGGTCCTTCCCGTCGGCCTCATGGTTCACGGGCGGCACGCCCGACGAGGTGCGCGACGACGTCGCGTCCGTCGTCCGGGCGGCCGCGACCGACGGGTCGGTGCCGACCGTCGTCGTCTACAACCTGCCGTTCCGGGACTGCGCGCAGTACTCCGCGGGCGGCGCCGCCGACACGGCCGCCTACACGGCCTGGGTCGACGCCGTCGCCGAGGGGATCGGCGACGACCCGGCGATCGTGATCCTCGAGCCGGACGGGCTCGGGATCATCCCCTGGTACACCGACATCAACGGCAACCCCGAGTGGTGCCGGCCGGCCGAGCTCGACCCGGAGACCGCCGCGGCCGACCGGTTCGTCCAGCTCAACCACGCCGTCGACGCGCTCACGGCGCTCCCGGCCACCTCGGTCTACCTCGACGGGACGCACAGCGGGTGGCTCGGGGTCGGCGACATCACCGACCGCCTCATCAAGGCGGGCGTCGAGCGCGCCGACGGCGTGTTCGTCAACGCGTCGAACTACGTCGAGACCGAGCGCCTCGTGAAGTACGGGACGTGGATCAGCGACTGCGTCAACCTGTCGGTGAACAGCTGGTGGGAGCCCGCGTGGTGCGCGAGCCAGTACTACCCGGCGAACCCCGACGACGTCGAGACCTGGGGCCTCACCGACGCCGCGTACGCCCAGGCGTACGCGGACACGGGCGTCGCGCGCGACCCGGCGGCGCAGAAGCACGTCGTCGTCGACACGAGCCGCAACGGCCAGGGGCCGTGGACCGCGCCGTCCGGCGTCTACGCCGACCCCGAGGTGTGGTGCAACCCGCCCGACCGCGGGCTCGGCGAGCGACCGACGACGGACACCGGGGACCCGTTCGTCGACGCGTACCTGTGGATCAAGGTGCCCGGCGAGTCCGACGGCAAGTGCTACCGCGGCACCGGCGGCCCGCTCGACCCCGCACGCGGCATCGAGGACCCGGCGGCGGGGCAGTGGTTCGTCGAGCAGGCCGCTGAGCTCCTCGCGCTCGCCTCGCCCGCCGTCGAGCGCCCGACCTGCGAGGTCGCGTACACCGTCCACGGGACGTGGCAGGGCAAGAAGGGCAGCGGCTTCATCGCCCAGGTCGAGCTCCGCAACACCGGCGCGTCGCCGCTCGACGGCTGGGAGCTGCGCTGGACGCCCGACGGGGACCAGCGGCTCACCGACGTGTGGGGCGCGCAGGCGGGCCGCGACGGCGCCGCCCTCACCGCGCACAGCCTGTCGTGGAACGCGCGCGTGCGACCGGGCGCGACGGCGACGTTCGGCTTCGTCGCGTCGGGCGCGCCGGGCGCCGGCCCGCAGCTCGTGACCCTCGGAGGGCGCCCATGCCACGTCGTCTGACCCGTGGCCGCGGCTCCCCGCACGACGTGCGTCGTGGAGATCACGGGCACTGGGGACGAGAGACCCCTGCCGTTCCGGGCCAGACACCCGTAGGCTGGGGGTAGCCGTCGGCGGCACCGCCGGCGCCACGTCCCGGCGCGTCGGACCGTCGGGACGTCGAGAGGCCCGTCGCACTCGTGCGACGGGCCTTTTCGGTCCCGGCGGCCGGACATGGTGCGACGGACGACGACGAAGGGCCCGCCGCGAGTGCGGCGGGCCCTTCGGTCTGCGGAGGATGGGGGATTCGAACCCCCGAGGGCTGTTAACCCAACACGCTTTCCAAGCGTGCGCCATAGGCCACTAGGCGAATCCTCCTGGTGCGACGGCCGACGCGCACACGGCGCACCGACGGCAGCGCAACGAGGATACCGGACCGCGGCGTCCGGGCCGAATCGCCCCCGCGCCCGACCGGGTTTCGGGTGGGGCGCCGACCTGGGCTAGGGTGGGCGCAGACCCCTCGTGCGGCATCATCTCGCCGAACTCCCCCAGGGCCGGAAGGCAGCAAGGGTAGGTGAGCTCTGGTGGGTGTGCGAGGGGTCCTTCGCGTCCCGGGGCCGCGGCGGACCCGAGCGGTCGAGGTGCAGCCTCGGTCCCGGCGTGGTTCTCTGCCCGTGTGACCGGGGAACCGCAGCGTCCGTTGTCAACGGGGCGCCTGGTGCGCCTGGTCGTCCCGGCGCTCCTGGTCGGCGTGCTCTGCGCCCTGACCCTTCTCGCGCTCTCGGCGCTCGCCACGTGGATCCAGGACCTCGTGTGGGACCGGCTGCCCGCGGCGTGGGGCCTCGCGACGACGGAGACCTGGTGGACGGTCGTCGTGCTCACCGTCACGGGCCTGCTGGTCGGCGCGACGATCCGGTGGGCACCGGGGCACGCGGGGGTCGACCCCGCGACGACGGACCTCGTGACCGCTCCGCTCCCGCTGCGTGCCCTGCCCGGCCTCGCCCTCACGCTCGTCCTCGGCCTCGCGGGCGGCGTCAGCCTGGGGCCGGAGAACCCGATCATCGCGATCAACGTCGCCCTCACGGCCTGGCTCCTGTGCCGCCCCCGGCTGGGCGTGCCGGTGCAGGGTGCCGTGGGCCTGGCGATGGCCGCGACGATCGGGGCGATGTTCGCGACGCCGGTCGCGGCCGCGCTCGTCCTGACGGAGACGCTCGCCGAGCGGGGCGACGCGCCGGGACCGCTGTTCGACCGGCTCTTCGCCCCGCTCGTGGCCGCCGGGGCCGGGGCCGTGACGATGCTCGCGTTCGACGCGCCGACGTTCGCGATCGACCTCCCCGACCATCCCGGGCTGCACGTCGGCGACGCGCTGAGCGCCGCGGTCGTGGCCCTCGTCGCCGCACTGCTCGCGCTCCTGGCCGTCCTCGCCCTCCCGTGGGTCCACCGCGCGTTCCACGCGCTGCGGCACCCCGTCCTCGCCCTCGGTGCCGCCGGTCTCCTGCTCGGGCTCCTCGGGGTCCTCGGAGGGCCGCTCACGCTCTTCAAGGGGCTGGCGCAGATGAAGGAGCTGTCCGAGGAGGCCGACACGCTCGCCTGGTCGGCGATCCTCGTCCTCGCCCTCGTCAAGCTCGTCGCCCTCGTCGTCGCCGCGGGCGCCGGCTTCCGGGGCGGTCGGATCTTCCCGACGGTGTTCGTCGGCGTGGCGGTCGGGCTCGCGGCATCGTCGCTCGTCCCGGCCGTGCCCGCGGCGGTCGCGGTGTCGGCGGCCGTCCTCGGGGCCGTGCTCGTCGTGAGCCGGGACGGGTGGCTCGCGCTCTTCATGGCGGCCGTGACCGTGGGCGACGTGCGGCTCATCCCGGTGCTGTGCGTCGCGATCCTGCCGGTCTGGCTGGTCGCGCGGGTGATGCCGCCGATGCGCGTGGACCCTCCCGCGGACGGAGCGCCCGAGTTCGCCGCCCTGGCCCGGACGTGAGCGGCGGTGTGGCGCAGATCTCCCCGTTCGGTCGTCGCACGGCCCTCATGACCTGGCCAGGTGCCCGCTTCGTCCCGGTCTGAGGCCGGGGATTCCCGGCATGCGACCATTTCTCCGTCCACATCATGGACAATCTGGCCCGGGGATTGGCGTCCGGGGTGCCACCGTGCACATGATGTCGGCATGACCCGGAACCACGTCGTCACCACGACCCCGCGCGCAGCGTCCTGCGCCGGCACGTCGTGCTGTCGTGGCGTGCGCACCGGGCGAATGTGCGGCTGCTGACGCCGTCGTGACCCGCAGGGAGACCTGCGCCGCACCCGCCGCGTCGTCCTGACGACGACGCCCCCGCTCGCCGCGTGGCTGATGGCCCGCCGGAAGCACCCCGAACCCCACCGCCTCGCAGGGCCGTCCCTGCACCACCGGCCGCGCCGGTCGCCACCCGTGACCGTCGTCGCCGCCACCGGAAGGAACCCCCATGTCGTTCTCGACCACCCGCAAGCGTCTGACCTGGACCGCGATCGCCGCCACGGCCGCCCTCACCCTCACCGCCTGCGGCGGTGGCGACGACACCGCGGGCGGCGCCGCGAGCGGCGACGCCGCGGACCCGATCCGCGTCGGCGTCGTCGGCGCGTCCGACGACAAGTGGGCGGTGTTCCAGGAGCAGGCCGAGGCCGAGGGCATCGAGATCGAGCTCGTCGACCTCCAGGACTACACGCAGGCGAACCCGGCGCTGTCCCAGGGCGAGCTCGACGTCAACCAGTTCCAGCACCTCCAGTTCCTCGCGGGGTACAACGTGGACGCGGGCGACGACCTCCAGCCGATCGGCGCGACCGCCGTCTACCCGCTCGGCCTGTACTCGTCGAAGCACACGTCGCTCGAGGAGATCCCCGACGGCGGCCAGGTCGCCGTGCCGAACGACCCGACCAACCTCGCCCGTGCGCTCCTCGTGCTCCAGGAGGCCGGCCTGGTCGAGCTCAAGGACGGCGGGAGCTCCATCTCCACCGAGGCCGACGTGCTGCCCAGCTCCAAGGTGACGGTCACGCCCGTCGACGCCGCGCAGACCCCGATCCAGCTCCAGTCGGTCGACGCGTCGATCATCAACAACGACTTCGTCGAGGACGCGGGCCTCAAGCCCGAGGACGCGCTCTTCCAGGACGACCCCGACTCCGACGCCGCCAAGCCCTACATCAACGTGTGGGTCGCGCGGGCCGAGGACAAGGACGACGCGACGCTGCTCAAGCTCGCCGAGATCTCGCACTCGCCGGAGGTCGTCGAGGCGGAGAAGAAGGCGTCGGGCGGCACCGCCGTCATCAAGGAGAACACGCCCGCCGAGCTCCAGGAGATCCTCGCGGGCATCGAGGACGACATCCGCAACTCCTGACGTCCCCGCGAGGGCGGGCGCGCGCGTCGCGCCCGCCCTCGCGCGCCGTCGTGCCCGGGGGAGGACGATGGCAGGCGAGCGGCACACCCCGACAGGCGGCCCCGACGACGCACCTGGTGATCCCAGGCGACCCGGGCGGCCCCGGCCCGGAGGCCCGGCCTCCGACGAGAGGAACCCGACGTGACCGACGTCCCCCGCGACGAGGGCGGTGACGAGCAGCCCGCGATCGAGCTGCGCCACGTGAGCAAGACGTTCGGCGAGGGCGACGGCGCCGTGCACGCCGTCGACGACGTCTCGCTGCGCATCCGCCGCGGTGAGATCTTCGGCGTCATCGGCTACTCGGGCGCCGGCAAGTCGACGCTCGTGCGGCTCGTCAACGCGCTCGAGACCGTGACGAGCGGCGAGGTCGTCGTCGACGGCCAGGTGATCACCGGGCTGCCCGAGCGCCGCGTGCGCGAGGTGCGCTCGCGCATCGGCATGGTCTTCCAGCAGTTCAACCTGCTGTCGTCGCGGACGGTCGCCGGGAACGTGGCCTACCCGCTCAAGGTGGCCGGCTGGCCGCGCGAGAAGCGCGCCGCGCGCGTCGCGGAGCTCCTCGCGTTCGTCGGCCTCGCCGACAAGGCGAAGGCGTACCCGCGCCAGCTCTCGGGCGGGCAGAAGCAGCGCGTCGGCATCGCGCGCGCGCTCGCCGCGCAGCCGACGATCCTCCTCGCCGACGAGGCGACCTCCGCGCTCGACCCCGAGACGACGCGCGAGGTGCTCGCGCTCCTGCGGCGCGTCAACGCCGAGCTCGGCATCACCATCGTCGTCATCACGCACGAGATGGAGGTCGTGCGCTCGACGTGCCACCGCGTCGCCGTGATGGAGCACGGGCGGGTCGTCGAGACGGGTGACGTGTACGACGTCTTCTCCGCACCGAGCGCCGACGCCGCGCAGCGGTTCGTCGGCACCGCGCTCCACGACCGCCCGTCGCGCGAGACGCTCGCGCGGCTGCGCGAGCGGCACCCCGGGCGGCTCGTGACGGTCGGCGTGCGCGAGGGCGCGAGCACGGGGACGGACCTGTTCCGCCTCCTGCGTGAGCACGACGTCGACGGGTCCGTGGTGTACGGCGGCATCTCCGAGGTCGGGGAGCGCCCGTTCGGGTCGCTCACCGTCGAGCTCGACGCGCCGGAGGACCGCATCGCGCCGTTCCTCGTCGCGCTGGCCGAGCGGGCCGACGTCGTGGACCTGGGGACCGCGGACCGGCCGCTCGACGACCCGCGCGTCGCGCGGCTCGACGCCGACCCGGGCGGCGGGGACGCCCCCGAGGAAGCCGGCGGCGACCTGGGCGACCCGTACGGGACCGGCCGCGAGACCCTCTTCCGCCACGGCAACCTCGGAGGCCGCTGATGAACCGCGACTGGTCCCAGCTCTGGCCGATCCTCTGGGAGTCCTTCGGGCAGACGCTCCAGATGGTGTCCGTCGCGCTGCTCACGGGCGGGCTGGCGGGCCTCGCCCTCGGCATCGCGCTCTACGTGACGCGGCGGGGCAACCTGCTCGACAACCGCTGGGTGTTCGGCGTGCTCAACGTGCTCGTCAACATCGTGCGGCCCATCCCGTTCATCATCTTCGTCACGCTGCTCGGGCCGGTGACGCTCCAGGTGGTCGGGACGACGCTCGGCACCGAGGCGTTCATCTTCCCGCTGTCCGTCATGACGGCGTTCGGCACGAGCCGCATCGTCGAGCAGAACCTCGTGGGCATCGACCCAGGCGTCATCGAGGCGGCGCGCGCGATGGGCGCGTCGTCGTGGCGCATCATCACGACCGTGCTCGTCCCCGAGGCGCTCGCGCCACTCATCCTCGGGTACACGTTCCTCTTCATCGCCGTGCTGGACATGTCCGCGATCGCGGGGATCATCGGCGGCGGCGGGCTCGGCAACTTCGCGATCGTCTACGGCTACCAGCGTTACAACTGGGGCGTCGTGGTCGTGACGGTCCTCGTCATCATCGCGATCGTCCAGGTCGCGCAGCTCCTCGGCAACTGGCTCGCCCGCAAGGCGCTCCACCGCTGACCCGCCCCGCGAGATCGGCCCGTGCGTCCCCAGATCGACCTCCCGAGGGTCGATCTCGGACGTACGGGTCGATCTCGTGGCGCTCGGCGTCGACCACGGCGGAGCGGCCTCGTGCCTGTGGGACGCGGCGTCTAGAGTGACGGGGGTGAGCACCGCCCTGTACCGCCGCTACCGGCCCGAGACCTTCGCCGAGGTGATCGGTCAGGACCACGTGACCGCGCCGCTCATGCAGGCGCTGCGCAGCGGCCGGGTGAACCACGCCTACCTCTTCTCCGGCCCGCGCGGCTGCGGCAAGACGACGAGCGCGCGCATCCTCGCGCGCACGCTCAACTGCGCGCGGAACACCCCGGACGACCCGCTCGACACGCCCTGCGGCGAGTGCCCGTCGTGCGTCGAGCTCGCGCGCGGCGGCCCGGGCAGCCTCGACGTCGTCGAGATCGACGCGGCGTCGCACAACGGCGTCGACGACGCCCGCGAGCTGCGCGAGCGCGCCGCGTTCGCCCCGGCGCGCGACCGGTACAAGATCTTCATCCTCGACGAGGCGCACATGGTGACGCCGCAGGGCTTCAACGCCCTGCTCAAGCTCGTCGAGGAGCCGCCCGAGCACGTGAAGTTCGTCTTCGCGACGACGGAGCCGGACAAGGTCATCGGCACCATCCGCTCGCGCACGCACCACTACCCCTTCCGTCTCGTCCCGCCGGACGTGCTCGGGCCCTACCTCGAGGAGCTGTGCGCCGCGGAGGGCGTGACGATCGGCGGCGGCGTCGTCCCGCTCGTCACGCGCGCCGGGGGCGGCTCCGTCCGCGACTCGCTGTCCGTCATGGACCAGCTCATCGCGGGCGCCCAGGACGGCGCCGTGGAGTACGAGCGCGCCGTCGCGCTCCTGGGCTTCACGCACGCGACGCTGCTCGACGACGTCGTGGACGCCCTCGCCGCGCGCGACGGCGCGAGCATCTTCCGCGTCGTGGACCACGTCATCGCGACCGGGCACGAGCCCCGGCGCTTCGTCGAGGACGTCCTCGAACGCCTGCGCGACCTCATCGTCATCGCCGTCTCCGGCGACGAGGCGCAGGCCGTGCTGCGCGACCAGCCCGCCGACCAGCTCGCACGCATGCGCGCCCAGGCGCAGAACCTCGGCGTCGCCGAGCTCTCGCGCGCGGCCGACCTCGTCAACGCGGCGCTCACGGAGATGACGGGCGCCACCTCGCCGCGACTCCACCTGGAGCTCCTCATGGCGAGGCTGCTCCTTCCCGGGGCCGACGACGGCGCAGCCGGGTTCGCGGCGCGCCTCGACCGGCTCGAGCGTGGCGGCCTGGGCGCCGTCGCCGCCGTGCCGGCGGCCGTCTCGCCGGGGGCGGGGACGCCTGCCGGCGCCGGAGCCGCCGTGCCCGACGGCGGCGGCCGGGCCCCCGCCGCGACCGCACCGGCGTCCGGCCTCACCGGTGCCGCCGCCGTGCGCGCCGCCCTCCGCCCCACCCGGTCCACCCCGTCCGCCCCCGCTGTGCAGCCGTCGGCCGGTGCCGCCGCGCCGACCGACGCGCGGCCCGCACCCGAGCCGGCCGAGCCCCGCGCCGCCGCGGCCGTCCCGGCAGGGACCGTCGAGGACGAGCGGGCCTCGGCGCCCGGCGCCCCGTCGGCACCGGACACCCCGTCCGTACCGAACGAGGGCGTCGTTCCGTCGGGCACGACCGAGCCCGCGCGCACGGACGCCGCGCCGCCCGCCGTGCCCACGTCGTCGTCGACCGCGGAGACCGGCGGCGGACCGGCGCAGGCGGTGCCGCCGGTCGAGCAGACCGGTACCGCGCGTCGGACCGGCCCGGTCGAGCCAACCGGTCCGGCGGAGCAGGACCACGCGGACGCCGATGCAGCGACGCGCGACGACGCCGTGTCGCCGACGCGCGAGGAGGCGGCGCCGCCCGCGCGTGCCGAGGCGGCCCCCGCAGGGCTGGCAGCAGGCCGTCCGGCGCAGCCGACGGCGAGCGCCCCGTCCGGTGCCGCGAGCCCGGCGTTCACGACCGAGGAGCTCCGGCGGCGCTGGCCCGAGGTGCTGGAGAACCTGCGGGCGAACCCCGTCACGTGGTCGCTGGTCGGCCCGAACGCGCAGGTCGCGGAGCTCGCGCAGGGCGTCCTCTTCCTCGCCTTCCCGTCGCCGGGCCTCGCACGCACCTTCTCCTCCTCGCGGCACATCCATGCGGTGCAGGACGTCGTCTACCAGACCCTCGGGCTCCAGGTGCGCGTCGAGGCGCGGCTCGACGAGGGCGGGGCGGCCGGTGCCGGGCGCCCCTCGGCACAGGGCCCTGCGGCCCCCGCGCCCGCGGGCCCCGGTCGGGGCCCGGCAGCGCCCGGCCTCGGCGGGACCGGTCCGGAGCCCGGCTCCGGAGGGGGCGGTGCGTCCGTGCCCCTCGCGACGGTCGGCGCGCTGGGCGGGACCGTGGCGTCCGGCACGGCCACCTCCCCGACCGCGCTCGCGACGGGCGCGTCCGCACCGCGCGGCGCCGTCGCGTTGCAGGAGCGACCGGTCGAGACGGGCGTCGCCGGCGGCGACGCGGACCACCGTCCGGTGGTCGACGCCGCGGACGAGGCCTGGCTCGCCGGAGCCTCGTCGCCGTCGCCGTCGCCCGAACCTCGGATCGACACGGCGGACGAGGCGTGGCTCGCGGGGGCGCCCGCCGAGCCTCCGGCCGACCTCGACGACGGGCCCGAGCCGGAGCCTGTTCTCGACCACGCCCCGGAGACGCGCGTGGTGCCCGCTGCGCAGGCTCCGGCCGCCCCGGCACCGGTCTCGCCCGTGAGCCCTGCGCCAGCCTCCCCGGCGCAGCCGCTGCGCGGGGTCTCTGCCGCGCGCGCGGCGATCGCGGCGGCCACGACGGCCCGCGTCTCCCGACCTGCCGAGGCGTCGGCTCGGCGGGACGCGCCGTCGACGGTCGATTCGATGGACGACCTGCCCTCCGCGGACGACCCCGACATCGTCTCGACCGGTCTGGTCGGGACGGCGCTCGTCGTGAGCCTGCTCGACGGCAAGATCATCGAGGAGATCCAGGACCAGGGCGTCTGACCGTGAGCCGGGGCGGCCTCCACCACGTCGAGCTCTGGGTGCCGGACCTCGCCCGGGCGGAGCGCTCCTGGGGCTGGCTGCTCACCGAGCTCGGGTACGCGCTGCACCAGCGATGGGAGCACGGCCGGTCCTGGCGACTCGGCGGGACGTACGTCGTCGTCGAGCAGAGCCCGGTGCTCGCGTCCGGGGAGCACGACCGGCTGCGGCCGGGCCTGAACCACCTCGCCTTCCGCGGCGGCTCGCGCGCTGACGTGGACGAGCTGGTCCTGCGGGCCGGCGACCACGGGTGGTCGTTGCTGTTCGGCGACCGCCACCCGTTCGCCGGCGGAGACGACCACTACGCCGCCTATCTCGAGGACGTCGACGGGTTCGAGGTCGAGATCGTCGCGTCCTGACCGACCCGGCCGTCCTGCCTCGACCGGGCAGGCCGGTCGTGTGGGCCGCGCCCCGTAGGCTGGGGGCGTGTACGAAGGCGCTGTCCAGGACCTGATCGACGAGCTCGGCCGGCTTCCCGGCGTCGGGCCCAAGAGCGCGCAGCGCATCGCGTTCCACCTGCTCGCGGCCGACGCGGTCGACGTGCGCCGGCTCGCCGACGCGCTCACCGAGGTGAAGGCGCGCGTGCGCTTCTGCGAGACGTGCGGGAACGTCGCGGAGTCCGAGCAGTGCCGCATCTGCGCGGACCCGCGCCGGTCGCCCGAGGTGATCTGCGTCGTCGAGGAGCCCAAGGACGTGGTCGCGATCGAGCGCACGCGCGAGTTCCGCGGTCGGTACCACGTGCTCGGCGGCGCCATCAACCCGATCGAGAACGTCGGTCCGGGCGACCTGCGGATCGCCGAGCTCATGGCGCGCCTCGCCGACGGCCAGGTGACCGAGGTGATCCTCGCGACCGACCCGAACGTCGAGGGCGAGGCCACGGCCACGTACCTCGCGCGCATGCTCGGACCCATGGGCCTGCGCGTGACCCGCCTCGCGTCCGGGCTGCCGGTCGGGGGAGACTTGGAGTACGCGGACGAGGTGACGCTCGGCCGGGCGTTCGAGGGCCGACGTCTCGTCGGCGGCTGACGAGAGGTGACGAGCATGGGGGAGATCGAGAACGACCCCGACCTGCGGGAGATCGCCGAGGGCATGGCCGCGCAGGCGCGCGCGTTCCTGACGACCGCGACGCAGGTCGCGTCGGGGGCCGCACCCGGGGCCGTGCTGCCCCTGCTGCTGCTCGCGCTGTCGGACGCGCTCGCCGCGGGCGCACGGCTCGGGGCGATGGGCGACGTCGTCCCGGTCGAGCGCTTCGAGCCCGACGCCGGCCGCGACACCGACGTGGACCCGCTGCGGACGGCCCTCTCCCAGCTCTTCGACGGGTTCGACGACTACGCCGAGATCACGGACCCGCTCGTGGGCGCCGAGGTCGGGGCCGCGTCCCTCTCGGGCGACCTCGCGTGCGTCGCCGAGTGCCTCGCGAAGGGCCTCCAGCACTACGACGGCGGCCGCGAGCTCGAGGGCCTGTGGTGGTGGCAGTTCTCCTACGTCTCGCTCTGGGGGGAGCGCGCCGCGAGCGCGCTGCGCGTGCTGCAGCTCGCGCTCGCGCACCTGCGCCTCGACGTCGAGGACGACGTCGCGGCCGAGGCGGAGTACGACGCCCTCCAGTCCTGACGCACGTCGCGGTTCGATGCCCGTCCGGCGGACCGGATGCGCACGACCGGGACGCAGGACCACCGCGACCGAGGCGCTGTGGTACCACTAGGGAGTGCTGCCCGCCTTCTCCCTCCCGGTCTCCGGCGGGCTCGAGATCGACGGCGTGACCGTCCTCCTGCTCGTCCTCGCCGCCCTGACGGCGGGGTGGATCGACGCCGTCGTCGGCGGCGGGGGTCTGGTCCAGCTCCCCGCGCTGCTCCTCGTGCCCGGCATCAGCCCGGTCCAGGCGCTCGCGACGAACAAGCTCGCGAGCATCATGGGCACCTCGGTGAGCGCGGCGACGTACTACCGGCGGGTGGGCCCCGACCTGCGGACGGCCGGTCCGATGGCGCTCGCGGCGCTGGTCGGCGCGATCGGCGGCGCCGCCCTCGCGTCGCGCATCCCGGCGGAGCTGTTCGAGCCGATCATCCTCGTGGTGCTCGTCGGGGTCGCGGCCTACACGATCGCGAAGCCGAAGCTGGGGCACGCGACGAACCTGCGCTGGGAGGGCAACGGCCACCGCTGGGCCGCAGCCGGGATCGGCCTCGTCATCGGCACGTACGACGGCCTCCTCGGCCCGGGCACCGGGACGTTCTTCGTCATCGCGCTCGTGAGCATCCTCGGGTACGCGTTCCTGCCCGCGTCGGCGCTCGCGAAGATCGCGAACTTCGCGACGAACGCGGGCGCGCTGATCTTCTTCGTCCCGTACGGCGCGGTGCTGTGGGGCCTGGGCCTGCTCATGGGCGCGGCGAACCTGCTCGGTGCGTACGTCGGGGCGCGCATGGCCGTGGCCAAGGGCAGCGCGTTCGTCCGCGTGGTGTTCGTGGTCGTGGTGGGAGCGCTCATCCTCAAGCTCGGCTCCGATGTCGTCACCGACCTGCGCTCCTGACACCACGCTGACCAGCGCGGAGACCTGTCTGGTGTCACGTGGTGTCGAAATGTTGCCATCAGGGGTTGTCATGACACCACTCGTGGTGCCATGATGGCGTCATGGACCTCACCCCGTATGTCGACGACCTCCAGAACCGCCTCGCCGCCGCCGCGGACGCCGCGGGGGACGACGGCCGCCGGCTCGCCGAGCGGCTGACCGCTCCTCTCGACGCGGCCGTGCGGCTCGTCCTGCTCGACGCGCTCTCGGCCGCGGCGGGAGAGATCTCCGCGGAGCTCGCGCCCGGGTCGGTCGACGTGCGGCTGCGGGGCGGCGCCCCGGAGTTCGTGGTCGCCGCCCCGGCCTCCGCGGCCCCGCCCAGCGCTCCCGGTGAGCCGGCGTACGGCCTCGCTCCGGCGTCCGCGCCGACCCCCGCCGCGGCGCCGGTCGACGCCGAGTCCGGCGCCACGACCCGCACGACCCTGCGCCTGCCCGACCACCTCAAGACGCAGGCCGAGACCGCCGCCGCCCGCGACGGCGTCTCCGTCAACACGTGGCTCGTGCGCGCGGTCGCCGCGGCGCTCGAGCAGTCCACCGGGCGCCCGGCCGCGCAGGCCCGCCCGCAGCCGCGCGGCTCCGCCCGCGTCACCGGCTGGGTGCGCTGACCGCTCCGGTCCGCGCGCCCGCCCCTCCCACCATCCGCTGACACCACACCGACACCACCGTTGGAGCTCCGTCATGCCCACTTTCCCCGCCTCCCAGCCCGTCCCGGTCGTCGTGGACGTGCCCTTCGCCAACCTGCACGTCGTCGCCGGCGACCGTGACGACGTCGTCGTGACGGTCCTGCCGACGGACCCCTCGAAGTCCGGCAGCGTCCGCGCGGCCCAGGACGTCCGGGTCGACCGCGACGGTGACGCCGTCACGATCCTGTACCCCGGCTCGTGGAAGCAGTTCGTCCTGCCGTTCGCGGCCGGGACCGCCGACATCACCGTCGAGCTCCCGGCCGGATCCGACCTCCGCGGCAAGGCGGGCACCCTCTACACCGAGGGCTCGCTCGGGGACGTCGACATGACGCTCTCCGTCGCCGACGTCCGGCTCGAGGACGTCGACCGGCTGGCCCTCAAGGCCTCGGCGGGGTCCGTCGTCGTCGGCCGCGTCGCCGGCGCCGCGGACGTCAAGGTCAGCGCCGGCTCGGTGCGCATCAGCGAGATCGCCGGCGACGGGACCATCAAGGCCAGCAACGGCACGACGACGGTCGGCGCCGTGACGGGCACGCTCGCCGTGCAGGGCGCGCACGGCGAGATCGCCGTGGCCCGGGTGCTCGGCACGCTCACCGCCAAGTCCGCCCACGGCGGCATCCGGGTCGACCGCCTGGAGTCCGGCAGCGTCACGCTCAGCACGTCGTTCGGCTCGATCGACGTGGGCGTGCCGGAGGGCACGGCCGCGTTCCTCGACGCGAGCTCCGAGCACGGCAGCGTCCGCAACCACCTCACCCCGACCGAGGGGCCCGTCGAGAACGAGGCCACCGCGGAGATCCACGCGAGCACCGGCTTCGGCGACGTCGTCGTCCGCCGGCCCTGAACCCCACCTGAGAGAGACGGAGACCTGGACATGTCAGTCGACCAGACGCTCGAGCCCGCGGTGCGGGTCCGAGGCATCGAGAAGTCGTTCGGCGACCTGCACGTGCTGCGTGGGGTCGACCTGGACGTGGCACGCGGGAGCATCTTCGCGCTCCTGGGGTCCAACGGGGCGGGCAAGACCACGCTCGTCCGCATCCTGTCGACGCTCCTCACGCCCGACGCGGGCGCTGCGAGCGTCCACGGGTACGACGTCGTCGAGCAGCCCGGGCAGGTCCGGGAGTCGATCTCGCTGACCGGGCAGTTCGCCGCGGTCGACGAGGTCCTCACCGGGCGCGAGAACCTCGTGCTCGTCGCGCGCCTGCGCCACCTGAAGCACCCCGGTCAGGTGGCGGACGACCTCCTCGCCCGCTTCTCGCTCACGGACGCGGGCTCGCGCCGGGCAGGGACCTACTCGGGCGGGATGCGCCGTCGCCTCGACATCGCGATGAGCCTGATCGGCGACCCGCCTGTCATCTTCCTCGACGAGCCGACGACCGGTCTGGACCCCCAGGCGCGCATCGAGGTCTGGGCCACGGTGCGCGAGCTCGCCCAGGGCGGCACGACCGTGCTGCTCACCACGCAGTACCTCGACGAGGCCGAGCAGCTCGCGGACCGGATCGCGATCCTGCACCGCGGCACCATCATCCAGAACGGCACCCTGGCCGAGCTCAAGGCGCTCCTGCCGCCCGCGCAGGTCGAGTACGTCGAGAAGCAGCCGTCCCTGGAGGACGTGTTCCTCACCCTCGTCGGCGCGACCGGCGAGGACCCCACGACCCCGACGACCACCGAGGGCGCCCAGCCCGCCGGAGAGGAGCTCCGATGACCACGCACGTCCTGGCCGACACCCGTGTCCTGACCGGCCGCTCGCTGCGCCACATCCTGCGCAGCCCGGACACGATCATCACGACCGCCGTCACCCCGATCGCGCTCATGCTGCTCTTCGTCTACGTCCTCGGCGGCGCGATCGACACCGGCGCCGCCGGGTCGTACATCGACTACATGCTGCCCGGCATCCTGCTCATCACCGTCGCCTCGGGCGTCGCGTACACGTCGTACCGGCTGTTCCTCGACCTGCAGGGCGGCATCTTCGAGCGCTTCCAGTCGATGCCCGTCGCGCGGTCCAGCGTCCTGTGGGCGCACGTGCTCACGTCGCTCGTGGCGAACCTCGTCTCGGTGACGATCGTCGTCGGCGTCGCGCTCCTCATGGGGTTCCGCACCGACGCGTCGGTGGGCGCGTGGCTCGCCGTGCTGGGCATCCTCGTGCTGTTCACGCTCGCCCTGACGTGGCTCGCGGTGGTCGCCGGGCTCTCGGCCAAGACGGTCGACGGCGCCTCGGCGTTCAGCTACCCGCTGATCTTCCTGCCGTTCATCAGCTCCGCGTTCGTCCCCACGGACACGATGCCGGGCCCGGTCGCGTGGTTCGCGGAGAACCAGCCGGTCACCGCGATCGTCGACACGCTGCGCGCGCTGTTCGGCGGGCAGCCGGTCGGCTCCGACATCTGGGTCGCGCTCGCGTGGCTCGTCGGGATCCTCGTCGTCGCCTACGCGTGGGCCGTCGCGATCTACCGGCGCAAGATGCGCTGACCCGAGGGACGCGAACGGTCCCGGCACGGGTGGAGGCGTGCCGTCCGCACCAGGGGCGTGGCGCGGACGGCGTCCCGTGCCGGGACCGTCTGCCGGTGAGGGGCCGTGGTACGGCCCCTCACCTGTCTGTGCGACGCCCGCTACGCGAAGCGCTCCGGCCGGCCGGCCGGGATCACGTCCGGGCCGCCCGTCGCCTGGTCGGCCTCCGCCACGGCGCCGATGTCGTCCCCGTGCACCGGAGCGCCCGGCAGGTCGACGTGCGGCGCGTCGGGCGGGGGCGGGGTGACGCTCCCCGCCAGCAGGTCGGGGCGGTCGGCGACGGTCGTGATCCCGCTCGAGACCTTGTAGCCCTTCTTGCGCATCGCTCGCGCCCGCTCGCCGGCGGACCGCAGGCGCGGGTTCACGTACTCGTCGATGCCGAAGTTGATGAGCGACAGGGCCATGCCGAGCAGCGCGATGCACAGGCCGGCGGGGACGTACCACCACCAGTAGTCGGGGAAGGCGCCGTTCTGCTGGGCCCAGAAGAGGATCGTGCCCCAGTTGAGGTTCGTGATGGGGATGACCCCGATGAAGGCGAGGGTCGTCAGGCCGAGGACCGCCGCGGTCACCGTGCCGACGAAGCTCGACGCGATGATCGCGGTGAGGTTCGGCAGCATCTCGACGGCGATGATGCGGTGGATCGGCTCGCCGTTCGCCCGCGCCGCCTGGATGAAGTCCCGGTTGCGGAGCGACAGGGTCTGCGCCCGCAGGACGCGCGCGCCCCAGGCCCAGCCCGTGATCGCGAGCACCGTGGAGACGAGGAGGAGGCTCGGGTTCTCCTGCTGCGACGCCACGATGATCATGAGCGGCAGGCCCGGGAGCACGAGGAACACGTTCGTGAGCGCCGAGAGGGACTCGCTGCGCCAGCCCGCGATGTACCCGGCGGTCACCCCGACGATCACCGCGACGAGCGTCGCGATGATGCCGGAGACGAACCCGACGACCAGCACGCCCCGCGTGCCGTAGATGATCTGGCTGAGGACGTCCTCGCCCATGTGCGTCGTGCCGAGCAGGTGCTGCGCGGACGGCGGCTGCTTGAGCGCGGTGAAGTCCTTCTCGAGCGGGCCGTACGGCGCGAGGAGGTCGCCGAAGATCGCCACGAGCGTGAACACGCCGAGGATGATGAGGCCGGTGAGCGACTTGCCGTTGCGGAACATCGCGAACGACGCCCCGGCGCGGCTCGCGAGGCCGCGTCCGGAGGAGCCGCCCGAGGCGGCCGGCGGGGTCGCGGGCGCGGTGGTCTCGCTCGCCGCGGTCGTGGTGGTGGACGTCATGGCTCAGGCCTCCGTCTGACGCGTGCGCGGGTCGAGGGCGGCGTAGGCGACGTCCGCCAGGATGTTCGCGACGAGGACCGAGAGCGTGATGACGAGGAAGAGTCCCTGCATCAGCGGGTAGTCCTTCGCGTTGGTGGCGTCGAGCAGCAGCTTGCCCACCCCGGGGTAGGAGAAGACGAGCTCCATGACGAGCGTGCCGCCGACGATGAAGCCGAGCGAGAGCGCGAAGCTCGACAGCTGCGGCAGCACCGCGTTGCGCGACGCGTAGCGCGTGAGCACCTTGCGCGGCGGGAGGCCCTTGGCCTGGGCGACCGTCACGTAGTCCTCGTCGAGGACGGTGATCATCATGTTCCGCATCCCGAGCACCCAGCCGCCCAGCGACGCGACGACGATGGTCAGGGCGGGCAGCGTGCCGTGCTGGATCACGTCCCAGGCGAACTCCCACGACCACTCGGGCGACGCGCCCTTGCTGTACGCGTGGGACGCCGGGAACCAGCCGAGCATGCTCGAGAAGACCGCGATGGCGATGAGGCCCATCCAGAAGTACGGGACGGTCGAGAAGAACGTCGAGATGGGGACGATCGCGTCGGCCTTGCTTCCGCGGCGCCAGCCGATGATCGCACCGAGGCCGCTGCCGAGGAAGAAGCTGAGGATCGTCGCGATGCCGACGAGCCCGAGCGTCCACGGCAGGGCGGCCGCGATCACGTCGCCCACGGGGGCGAGCCCCTTGGAGAACGAGCGACCGAGGTCGCCGCTGAGCATGAGGCCCCAGTAGTCGATGTACTGCTGGAACAGCGACCGACCGTCGTCGAGCCCGAAGAGGGTGCGCAACGACTCGGCCGCCTCGGGGCTGATCTTCCCCTGGTTCTTCGCGAGGTACGCGGAGACCGGGTCGCCCTTCATCATGCGGGGCAGGAAGAAGTTGATCGTGATCGCCGCCCAGGCGGTGAACAGGTAGAAGGCGGTGCGGCGGGCGAAGAATCGCAACGGGATCAGCTCCTCGACGATGCGGGGCCGGTGCCGGAGAAGTGGACCTCCGGGTTGGGCGAGGCATCGCGTAGCGCGCGGGTGTAGGGGTGCTGGGGGTCGAGGATCACGTCGTCGGCCGGGCCGTGCTCCACGACCTTGCCGTGGTGCAGGACCATGATCTCGTCGCTGAAGTGGCGTGCGGTCGCCAGGTCGTGCGTGATGTAGAGGACCCCGAGGTTCGCCTCGCGCTGGAGCTCGGCGAGGAGGTTGAGCACGCCGAGGCGGATCGACACGTCGAGCATCGAGACCGGCTCGTCGGCGATGAGCAGCGACGGGCGCGACGCGAGGGCGCGCGCGATCGCGACGCGCTGGCGCTGACCGCCGGACAGCTCGTGCGGGCGGCGTTCCACGACGCCGCCGTCGAGGTGGACGCGGTCGAGGAGGCGGTGCACCTCGGCGTCGATCTCGTCCTTCGGGACCACGTGGTCGAGGCGCAGCGGGCGCTCGAGGTGGTGGCGGATCGTGTGGTACGGGTTGAGCGACGCGAACGGGTCCTGGAAGACCATGCGGATCTGCTGCCGGTAGCGGCGCAGCGCCCGTCCCCGGCGGGGGATGGGGGCGCCGTCGAGCAGGATCTCGCCGGACGTGGCGCGCTCGAGCTGCGTGAGGATCTTCGCGA
Source organism: Cellulosimicrobium cellulans (assembly GCF_024124905.1). Taxonomy (GTDB): domain Bacteria; phylum Actinomycetota; class Actinomycetes; order Actinomycetales; family Cellulomonadaceae; genus Cellulosimicrobium; species Cellulosimicrobium cellulans_G. The sequence continues at coordinate 119,285 of NZ_JAMXST010000005.1, read as the reverse complement.
TCGTCGACTTGCCGCTGCCGCTCTGCCCGACGAGCGCGATGGTGCGCCCCGAGGTGAGCGTGAAGCTGACGTCGTCGAGCGCGAGCAGGTCGCCGGAGCCCCGGACCTTATACTTCTTGCTGACGTGCGAGAACTCGAGGGTGGTCATCAGGCCTGGCCTCCTGCGCTGGTCGTGGCCGTGCTCGCGGCCGTGGCCGCGGGCTCCGACCGGCCACGCACGAACCCGCCCCGCTCTCCGGTGAGGCTCGGGAACGAGCCGAGGAGCTTGCGGGTGTACTCGTGCTGGGCGTGGTGGTAGATGTTCGACGCGGTGTCGAGCTCGACGATCCGGCCCTGGCGCATGACCGCGATCCGGTCGGAGATCTCGAGGAGCAGCGGGAGGTCGTGCGTGATGAAGATGACCGAGAAGCCGAACTGCTTCCGCAGGTCGGAGATCTGCTGGAGGATCTCGCGCTGCACGAGGACGTCGAGCGCCGTCGTCGGCTCGTCCATGATCATGAGCTGGGGCTTGAGCGCCAGGGCCATGGCGATCATGACGCGCTGGCGCATGCCGCCGGAGAGCTCGTGCGGGTAGGAGCGCAGGCGGTCGCGCCCGACGCCGACGAGGTCGAGGAGCTGGGCGCTCTCCTCGGTCCGCTCGGCCTTGCTCATGCGGGGGCGGTGCGTCTCGAACACGTCGCCGAGCTGCTTGCCGATGGTCGCGACGGGGTTGAGCGCGTTCATCGCCCCCTGGAACACCATCGACGCCTTGTCCCAGCGGAACCGGCGCATCGCGTCGTCGTCGAGCGCGTTGAGGTCGACGTCCTCGCCCGACTCGTCGTGGAAGATCGCCGATCCCGAGGGGATCACGGCCGGCGGCTTGAGCAGCCGCTGGATGCCGTACGCGAGCGACGTCTTGCCGCAGCCGGACTCGCCGGCGAGGCCGAGGATCTCCCCGCGGTGCAGCGTGAGGGAGACGTCGCTGACGGCCTCGACCGGCGGGTCGACGTCGTAGACCACGCTGAAGCTCGAGACGGTCAGCAGGGGTTCGGTGTTCACTCGTCCTACCTGTTTCTGTGCGGGGGGCTGGGCCGCACCGAGGCCCGCGCGGCGTGCGCCGCGCGGGCCTCGGTGACCTCACTCGGCCGGCTTGAGCTGGGTGAGGATGAGCACCGCGGTCGGCTGCGTCGGGTCCGCGTTGATGTACGGGTCGTCGTCGCTCGGCCAGCCGACGTAGTTGCGCGTGTTGAACTCCGTGATGAACGGGCGCGTGCCGATCGGCATGACCGGGACCTGGTCCACGAAGATCTTCTGCGCTTCGGCGATGGCCGTCGCGCGGTCCTCGTCCGTCGTCGCCGCGAGGTACGCGTCGAGGGCGGCCGTGGCCTCCGGGCTGTCGAAGCGGCCGAAGTTGTAGTCCGCGGCCTCACCCACCGGCTTGAGCCAGCGGGCGTCCATCGTGTCGCTGTAGATGTCGTACGGCGTCGCGCCGGTCTCGGTCCAGTGCAGGATCGCGTCGAAGTCGCCAGTGCCCTTGGCGGCCCACCACGAGTCCGAGTCGGGCGTGTCGACCGTGGCCTCGACGCCGATCGCCTTGACCGACTCCGCGATGAGGCTGATGCCGGTGACGTAGTCGTTCCAGCCCTGCGGGACGCTGAGCTGGAAGGTGACGGGCTCGCCGTCGGGGTCGATCAGGGTGTCGCCCTCGAACGTGTACCCGGCGTCGGTGAGGACCTTCTTGGCGCCCTCGACGTCGACCTCGTACTCCTCGCCCGCGAACTCGTCCGAGATGAACGGGTCGCCGGCCGGGGTCGGCAGTCCCGTGACGGAGGTGAGCAGCGGGACGCCGCCCTCGCGGGCGATCTGCTGGTGCTGCTCGCGGTCGATGACCATGTTCACGGCCTGGCGGAACGCGACGTCGTCGAACGGCTTCTTGGTCGTGTTGACGAACATCGCGTCGATGCCGAGGCCGGCGGGGGCCCAGTACACGTTGTGCTCCGGGTCCTTGTCCACGAACGCCGACTGCACGTTCGGGAGGAACGCCTGCGCCCAGTCCGCGTCGCCGTTGGCGAGCGCCGTCGTCAGGGCGCTGTTGTCGTTGTAGGAGACGTAGTACAGCGTCGGGACCGCGAGCTCGCCGCCCCAGTAGTCGTCGCGCGCGTCGAGCTGGACGCTCTCCGTGCTGAAGCTCGTCAGCGTGTAGGGGCCGGTGCCGACGGGGTCGGGGTTCGTCTCCGTCGTCGGGTCGGCGACGCCCTCCCACACGTGCTTCGGGACGACGAACCGGTGCAGCACCTTGTCCTGCTTGGCGAACATCGGCGTGCCGAACGTGACGGTGACCTTGTCGCCGTCCACGGCGACGTCCGTGATGTCGAGCGCCGCGGTGTTGAGCTCGGGCGTGTCGACGAGGATCTGGTACGAGTACGCGATGTCGTCGGCCGTGAGGTCCTTGCCGTCGCTCCACTTCACGCCCTCGCGGGTCGTGAGCGTCACCGACGTGTAGTCCTCCGACCACGTGATCTCGGACGCGAGCCAGGGGCGGATCTCGTCCGACGGGTTGACGACGTTGACGATGCCGACGGGCTCGTAGATCGCGTTGACGTAGCCGAGCTTGAGCGCGGACGAGTCGCCGATCCACGGGTTGTTCGACTCGGTCGCGATCGCTCCGTCCGGCTTGGCGATGGTGAGGGCGGCGCCCTCGCCGGAGCTGGTCGTGCTGTCGTCGTCGTTGCCGCCGGACGACGAGCAGCCGGTCAGCACGAGTGCTGTCGCGATGCCGAGGGCGATCGCGGAGGCCTTCAACCTCATGAATCTCTCTCCTTCGAGGGAACTTCGTCCCCGGCGCGGTGCCGGGGCGGTCGAGCATGCGTGAGTACTGCGTGAGAACTGCGTGGGGCGCTGGGTCGCCCGGGGTGGACCGCGGTCCGGCTACTCCTGTTCCGTGGTGCTCTCCTGCACCCGGACCGCGGTGTCCAGGCGGAGGTCGTGGACGGAACGCCCCACCCGGAGCCGGTAGGTCCCGGCCGGGAGGTGCCAGCGTCCGCTGTCGGTGTCCCACACCTCGAGCTGACGGCGGGGGACGGTCACGGTGACGTCGGCGGAGGTCCCCGCGGCGACGTCGACGACGGCGAACCCGCCGAGCCAGCGGACCGGACGGTCGCGCTCGGCGACCGGGGCCGACGCGGGCGCGACCGGGGGTTCGACGTAGACCTGGACGACCTCGCGGCCGTCGCGGTGCCCGGTGTTGGTGACGCGGACCGTGAGGGTCGCGTCGCCGTCGGGCGTGCGGGCGGGGAGATGGTCAGGCTCGCCGGACGCGTCGTACGACCACGTCGTCCAGCCCAGCCCGTGCCCGAAGGGTGCGGCGGGGACGGCGCCCGAGCGCTCCCACGCGCGGTAGCCGACGTGGACGCCGTCGGCGTACTCGACGACCCCCTGGTCGGGGACCGCGTGCGGGACGGGGACGTCGGCCTCGTCGGCCGGGAGCGTCCAGGGGAGGCGGCCCGCCGGCTCGACGACGCCCGCGAGGACGTCCGCGATCGAGTGCCCGGCCTCCTGGCCCGGGAACCACACCCACAGCACGGTGCGCGCGCGGTCGAGCCAGGGGAGGAGCACAGGGGCGCCCGCGTTCACGACGACGACCGCGTCCGGGTCGGCGTCGAGGACCCGCTCGACGAGCTCGTCCTGACGGCCGGGCAGCGCGAGCGACGTGCGGTCCCAGCCCTCGGACTCGACCTCCTCGTTCGTCCCGACGACGACGACGGTCAGGTCGGCCGCGCGGGCCGCCTCGACGGCGTCGGCGATCTCCTGCTCGACGCTCGGCGCCGGGACGCGGTGGCGGAGCTCCGCGCGGACGATGTTCCCGTACCCCTGGGCGCGCGTGACGAGGAGCGACGCCGTGATCCGCACGCGGCGCGGCGCGTCGACGTGCACGGTCGTGGGGACGCCCGCCGGGTTGTTGATCGAGGAGTCGAGGATGACCTCGACCCCCGAGCGGCGGTCGTCCTCCGCGACGACGACCCCGTCGATCTCGATGGTGTGACCCGGGACCGTGCCGACCTCGAGCACGTGGTCCCCGGGCTCGTCGAGCAGGACGTCGACGTCGAGCACGACGGTGTCGACCTCGGCGGGCAGGTCGCGCAGGAACCCGTCCCAGCGGGGCAGGACGGACTTGCGGAGCGTCGCGCCCTCGGCGTCGAGCCAGGTCATCGCGACGGCGGCGCCGTCGGCGCTGCGGCCCTCCACGTCGAGCCGCGGGGCGAACCGGCGCGCGTCGCCGCCGCGGGCGACGGTGAGCGTGGCGTCGGGCCAGCGCGCGGCCAGTCCCTCGGCGGGCGTGACGACGTGCGCGGGGTTCACGGTCGAGCTGCCGCCGCCGAGCACGTGCGGGCGCACCGCGTTGGGGCCGACGAGCGCGATCGACCGCGGTGCCGGACGGTCCCACACGGGGTTCGCGACGTCCGAGCGCAGGACGACCGTGCCGGCGGCGGCGGTGCGGCGCACGAGCGCGCGCAGGTCGCCGTCGTGCGTGACGGGGCGGGCGGGCTCGTCGAGCGCGCCGACCCGGCGCGCGAGCAGGAGGATGCGCGCGACCTTGTCGTCGATCTCGCTCTCGGGGACGCGGCCCTCCTCGACCGCGCGGACGAGGGCGTCCTCCCACGGGCCGCCCGGGCCGGGCATGACGACGTCGAGGCCGCCGTTCGCGGAGAGCTCGGTCGTGTGCGTCGCCACCCAGTCGGAGACCACGGCGCCGTCGAACCCGAGCTCGTCCTTGAGGACGTCGGTGAGCAGGTGCCGGTGCCCGGTCATGGGACCCGACTCCACGCCGTCGTCCACCTGGTTGTACGCCGCCATGACGGACCACGCGCCCGCCGCGACCGCGTCCTCGAACGGCGCGAGGTAGACCTCGCGCAGGACGCGGGGGTCGACGTGCGACACGTACGACGTGCGCTCGGTCTCGGAGTCGTTGGCGACGTAGTGCTTGACGCACGCGGCGACGCCCTGGTCCTGGAGGCCGCGCACGACGCCGGTGCCGATCTGCGCGGTGAGGTACGGGTCCTCGGAGTAGCACTCGAAGTGCCGGCCGCCGACGGGCGTGCGCTGGATGTTGACCTGGGGCGCGAGGACGACGTCGACGCCGTGCGTGCGTGCCTCACGGGCGAACGCCTGCCCGGTCTCGTGCGCGACCGCCCGGTCCCACGTCGCGCCGATCGCGCTGGGGGACGGGAAGAGGATCGAGGTCTCGCCCTCGACCTCGCTCGTGCCGCGGACCCCGACGGGGCCGTCGGACATGACGACGGGGCGCAGCCCGAGCTCGTCCTGGGCGTGCAGGCGCCACATGGACCGGCCGGTGAGGAGGCGGACCTTCTCGCGGAGGGGCAGCCCTTGCGCACGGGTGCGCAGGGTGGCGAGCTCCGCGGGGTCGCGCTCTCCCGCGAGGGACTGCGATGTCACGTACGTGCTCCTCGTCGTCGAGTCGTCTGTCGAGCGGAGAACTTACCGTGCAGTCAGTAAGTTGGCAAGAATCTGCGTTTCCCCAGGTCAGATCGATATCTCACCGTGACCTTTGCCGAGAACGGGGCTCGGAGGCGCTGCCGCGTGCGTAGGATCACCCCGGACGGCGACGGACCGAGGACGTGCTCGGTGCCGGGGCGCCGACGTCGGCGCCGACCGTGGCGCACCGGGCACCACGACGAGGAAGTGACGAGGCGATGACCACGAGCAGGCGGCGCCCCCGCGTGCGGGAGGAGACCCTCCGGCGCCGCGAGGAGATCCTCAAGGCCGCCATGGCGACCTTCGGGAGCAAGGGCTACCACAACGGCCCCCTGGCGGAGATCGCCGAGCAGGTCGACATGACCCACGCCGGGATCCTCCACCACTTCGGGTCCAAGGACCATCTCCTCCTCGAGGTGCTGCGCTACCGCGACGAGAGCGACGTCGCCGGCCTCGACGGGCAGCACATCCCGGGCGGCATCGACATGTTCCGCCACCTGGTCCGCACGGCGTTCCTCAACGCGCAGCGCGCCGGGATCGTGCAGACGTACGCCGTGCTCTCCGCGGAGTCCGTGACCGACGACCACCCCGCGCGCGCCTTCTTCGAGGGTCGGTACCGCACGCTGCGCAGCGAGGCCGTGGAGGCGTTCGAGGCGCTGTGCGCGGAGCGGGGCGTCGCGGTCCCCGCGAGCGTCCGGCACGCGTCGGCGTCGATCCTCGCCGTCATGGACGGCCTCCAGGTCCAGTGGCTCCTCGACCCCACGCAGGTCGAGCTCGGCGAGGCGAGCGAGTTCGCCATCGAGGCGATCGTCTCCGCGGTGCTCGACCCGCGCCCGTCCCCGCTCGGGGCCGTCCCGGTGCCGACGACGGAGAGCGGCGCCGCGGACGCCGTGGACGTCGACCTCCCCGTGGAGGCGGCGACCGCCTGACGGCGGCCGGCGTCGCGCTCCGGGCGGTCCCGCGGCCGCGGTCCTTCGGTCCCGGAGGGTCGCGGACCACAGGCCCTGGTCGGCGCGACGGGCGACGGCGAGGATCGAGGTCGTGCAGACCCTCGCCCAGGCGTTGACCACCCAGTCGGAGGCGGCCCGGAAGAAGGTCGGCTCGGCGAGACGCCCGGCGCGCTACCTCGTCGCCGCGATGCTCGCGGGCGCGTACATCGGCGTCGGCGTCGTGCTCATGGTCGCGACGGCCGGCCCCTTCCTCGCGGCCGGGTCGCCGGGGGAGCGGCTCGTCGCCGGGGGTGTGTTCGCGGCGGCCCTGACCCTCGTCGTGTTCGCCGGGGCCGAGCTCGCGACCTCCGCGATGATGATCCTCGCCCAGGGCGTCGCGACGCGCGCCGTCCGGGTGCGTGACGCCGCCCTCACGCTCGGGCTGTGCCTCGCCGGCAACCTCGCCGGCTCGATGCTGTTCGCGTTCGCGGTCACGCAGGCCGGGGTGCTGCACTCCAACGCGCCCGCGGGCGAGATGGTCGCGTCGATGCTGCGGGCGAAGGCCCACGAGACCGGCGGCGAGCTCTTCTTCCGCGGCGTCCTGTGCAACCTCCTCGTGTGCGCCGCGATCTGGGCCTGCGGTCGCCTGCGCTCCGAGGCGGGCCAGGCGATCGTCCTGTTCTGGGCGATCCTCGCGTTCATCGCCTCCGGCTTCGAGCACGTGGTCGCCAACATGACGACCTTCTCGCTCGGTCTCCTCGGCGACCTGGGCGCGACGACGTGGGCCGACTTCGCCCGCAACATCGCTTGGGTCGGTCTCGGCAACCTCGTCGGCGGCGCCCTCGTCGTCGGCCTCGCCTACGTCGTCGTCGCCGGCCCGGTGCGAGAGGCCGGGCGGGGTGCGCCCTCGACGGTCGCGACCTCGGGACCGGTCGTGCTCCCGATGCCGGCGATCCGGCGCGCGACCGCGCCCCTCGACCGGAGCCACCGCGCGGGCTGACGCCGCGCCGCCCGGGCCCGCATGGCGGGACGGGCTTGGCCGGACGGCGGGACGCGTGCGTATCATCGATCGACCCACAAGCACCCGGCGGGCCGTTGAGAGAGACGGAGGCCGGCGACAGATGGAGCAGCACGTGGCACTTGTCGTGCAGAAGTACGGCGGTTCGTCGGTATCCGACGCCGAGAGCATCAAGCGCGTGGCCAAGCGCATCGCGCAGACCAAGAGGGCCGGGCACGACGTCGTCGTCGTGGTCTCGGCGATGGGCGACACGACGGACGAGCTCATCGACCTCGCGCAGCAGGTCACCCCCCTCCCGCCGCAGCGCGAGATGGACATCCTCCTCACCGCGGGCGAGCGCATCTCGATGTCGCTGCTCGCGATGGCGATCAACAGCCTGGGCGTCAAGGCGAAGTCCTTCACGGGACAGCAGGCGGGCGTCATCACCGACGCCGTGCACGGCAAGGCGCGCATCGTCGACGTCGTCCCGCACCGCATCCGCGAGACGATCGAGCGCGGCCAGGTCGCGATCGTCGCGGGCTTCCAGGGCGTCACGCAGTCGACGAACGACGTGACGACGCTCGGCCGCGGCGGGTCGGACACGACCGCCGTCGCGCTCGCCGCCGGCCTCGACGCCGACGTGTGCGAGATCTACACGGACGTGGACGGCATCTTCACGGCCGACCCGCGCATCGTCCCGAGCGCGCGCAAGATCGACCGCATCACGTACGAGGAGATGCTCGAGATGGCGGCGAGCGGGGCCAAGGTCCTCGCGCTGCGCTGCGTCGAGTACGGCCGCCGGTACGGCGTGCCCATCCACGTGCGCTCGTCGTTCAGCGGCAAGGACGGCACGTTCGTCAGCGCGGACGCCTACTCCGCGCCGCAGCCCGCCGTCGGTGCCGCCCCCAGCTCTGCAGACCTTCCCGAGGAGACCGTCATGGAAGACCCGATCATCTCCGGCGTCGCGCACGACCGCAGCGAGGCCAAGATCACCGTCGTCGGGGTGCCCGACGTCCCCGGGACGGCCGCGCGCATCTTCGAGGTCGTCGCCGGCTCGGGCGTGAACATCGACATGATCGTGCAGAACGTGTCGGCCGCCCGCACGGGCCTGACCGACATCTCGTTCTCGCTGCCGGAGGGCGACGGGCCGGCCGCGATGTCGGCGCTGTCCGCGCTGCAGGGCGAGATCGGGTTCGACTCGCTGCAGTTCGACGACCAGATCGGCAAGCTCTCGCTCGTCGGTGCGGGCATGAAGTCGCACCCGGGCGTCTCCGCGAAGCTCTTCGGGGCGCTGCGCGACGCGGGCATCAACATCGAGATGATCTCGACCTCGGAGATCCGCATCTCGGTCGTCACCCGCGAGGACTCGCTCGACGACGCGGTGCGCGCCGTGCACACCGCGTTCGAGCTCGACGCCGCCGACGGCGAGGCCGTCGTCTACGCCGGCACCGGCCGCTGAGAGGACGAGGAACCATGAGCACCGAGAACCGTCAGGGCCTGCACGTCGCCGTCGTCGGCGCGACCGGCCAGGTGGGCGCCGTCATGCGCAGCCTCCTCGACGAGCGCGACCTGCCCGTCGCGAGCATCCGCTACTTCGCGTCGGCACGCTCCGCCGGGTCGACGCTCCCGTGGCGCGGGACCGACGTCGTCGTGGAGGACGTCGCCGCGACGTCGACCGACGACCTGCGCGGGATCGACGTCGCCCTGTTCTCCGCGGGCGGCGCGACCTCGAAGGCGCAGGCCGAGCGCTTCGCCGAGGCGGGCGCCGTCGTGATCGACAACTCGTCCGCGTGGCGCATGGACCCGGACGTCCCGCTCGTCGTGTCCGAGGTGAACCCGGGCGCGCTGCGCGAGGCGCGCAAGGGGATCATCGCCAACCCGAACTGCACGACCATGGCCGCGATGCCGGTGCTCAAGCCGCTCGCGGACGAGGCCGGGCTGGAGCGCCTGATCGTCGCGACGTACCAGGCCGTGTCCGGCGCCGGTCTCGCCGGTGCGGAGGAGCTGCGCGCGCAGGCGGTCGCGGGCGCCGCGGCGGAGGGCACGGGCGCGGGCCTGGTCGGGCTCGTGCACGACGGCGGCGCGGTCGCCTTCCCGGAGCCCGCGGTCTTCCCGCGCAACGTCGCGTTCAACGTCGTCCCGATCGCCGGGTCGATCGTCGACGACGGGCAGGAGGAGACGGACGAGGAGAAGAAGCTCCGCAACGAGTCGCGCAAGATCCTCGGCCTGCCGGGGCTCGCCGTCGCGGGCACGTGCGTGCGCGTCCCGGTGTTCACCGGCCACTCGCTCGCGATCCACGCGGAGTTCGGGAACGCGATCACGCCCGACCGGGCGCGCGAGATCCTCGCTGCCGCGCCGGGTGTCGTGCTCGCCGACGTCCCGAACCCGCTCGCGGCGGCCGGGAAGGACCCGTCGTTCGTCGGCCGCATCCGCACCGACCAGTCCGTCCCCGACGGCCGCGGCCTCGTGCTCTTCGTGTCGAACGACAACCTCCGCAAGGGCGCCGCGCTCAACGCGGTGCAGCTCGCGGAACTCGTCGCCCAGGACCTCGACGCCGTCCGCGCGGCGTTCACCCCCGCCCTCGCGAGGTAGAGCCCCGGTACCGCGAGGTAGAGCCCCGGTACCGCGAGGTAGAGCCCCGGTACCGCGAGGTAGAGCCCTGGTCATCGACCAGGGCTCTACGTCGTGGTGGGAGGTCCAGGGCCTCAGCCCCCGACCAGGCGTGCCATGTTCTCGCCGTCGGCGAGGCCGACGATGTTGCCGGCCGGGTCGGTGAACCAGGCCCCGTCGCCGCCCTCCATGAAGCCGCGCACGATGCCCTTGTCGTCCTGGTCGAACCCTTCGTAGCGCTCGAACGTCACGCCCTTCGCGGTGAGCTCGTCGACGACCTGGTCCACGTCGTCGACGGTGAGGTGCATGACCGTGAAGGCGGCCGGCCGATGGTCCTCCTTCGGGTACACGAACACGTCCGAACCGCCGCCGAGGTGCAGCACCAGACCACCCCCGTCGTCGAGTGCCGTGACGGGGAGCCCGAGGGTTCCTCCGTAGAAATCGCGCGCCGCGTCGAGGTCGTCCGCCGAGAAGCTGGAGAACCCGCGCCGAATGGTGACCATCGTCGTCTCACTCCTTCGTGACCGCCGGCGGCCGGAGGGCGTGACCCGCCGCGGACGCCGGATCCTCCCAGGGTCCCACCGCCGGGCCGCGGTGGGTACCGCCCGGAGCGGGTGATCGTCGCGCTCAGGGCGTGCGGCGGGTGCCCAGCGTCGGCGCGAGCACCCAGAGGGCTGCCGCGGCGAGCACGTGCCAGGCGGCGTGACCCTGGAGCGTGACGCCGAGGGGTCCCCTCGCGTCGCACAGCGGCCACCCGGGGCGAGTGAGCGTCCCGACCCCGCCGCCCACGGCGAGCAGCACGAGCGCGGTGACGGTGCGGCGTCGGACGGCGGGGCGACGCCACGCCCGCAAGGCGCTCGCGCCCACGGCGACGCCGGCCGCGACCACCTGGGCCGTGGTCGACCACGGGGGCGCCACGGCGGCGAGCACCACCCCGAGCAGCGTCGGGGCGAGCCACCACCAGGTCCGCAGCCGACGGCCCGCGAGGTCCGCGACGGCGTCGGCCGCGACGAGCGCGAGCGCGCCGAGCAGCGGCGGGTCGTGCGCGACGGGGTCCCACGCGGGCGACGGCCCGTGCTGGACCACGGACCCTGCCCCGATGAGGGTGACCAGGATCCCGAAGGCGACGCGCAGGCGCGTGGTCGCGGCGGCGTCGGGCCGAGGCGTGCCCGACGACGGACCCGGGCGGGGGCGCAGCGCCGCCACCACGACGGCCGCGCCCGCGACGACGAACGCGAGGCTCGTCCAGGTGCTCAGCGGCTCGGCCCAGGGCGTCCCGCCCGCGAGCTCGCACGCTGCGTCCACACCGCCTCCCGCGCGGTAGAGCCGTGGTCACTCCCAGGGTGCCTCCTCGCACGACCCACCCTCTACCTCGCGCGACCAGGGCTCTATCTCGCGGGACCAGGGCTCTACCTGGGCGTACCAGGGCTCTACCTCGCGCGAACGGGGTTGCGGGACCGTCGACATCTGTGGTTCATTAGTTGAGTAATGAACCGCAGAAGGCGCGAGGCGGGAGAGGATGGGGCCCATGTTCGACGGACCGGAACCCATCTACCTCCAGATCGCGCAGATGATCCGGGCGCAGGTGCTCGCGGGCGAGCTCGCGGAGGAGGAGCAGGTCATGTCGACCACGCAGTTCGCGACGACGTTCCGCATCAACCCGGCGACGGCCGCGAAGGCCTTCGCCGGGCTCGTCGACGAGGGCGTCCTCTACAAGCGGCGCGGCCTCGGCATGTTCGTCGCCCCCGGGGCGCGGGAGCGGCTGCTCGCCGACCACCGCGCCCGGTTCTTCGACGAGGTCCTCGCGCCGGCGCTCGCCCAGGCCGACCTCCTCGACGTCCCGACGGCCGAGATCGTGGACTACGTCCTCGGCCGGCCGCGCCCCGCCGGACCCGGCACCGGCGGCGCCCCCAGCACCGGCCCGACCACCGACCCCGCCCCGAGGTGAGACCCGTGACCGCCCGGCCCACCAGCCGCCCCACCGACCAGGACCCGACCGCCGGGACCACGACCTCGGCCCCGGCGCCGTTCGCGGCCGAGGTGCGCGACGTCGTCGTGCGCTACCCACGCAGCGACGGCGTCCCCGCGCTGGACCGCGCGACGCTCACGGTCCGCCCGGGCGTCATCACGGGCCTGCTCGGCCGCAACGGCGCGGGCAAGACGACGCTCGCGGCCCTGCTGGCAGCCTTCCGCCGGCCCACGGCCGGGACCGTGCGGGTCGGGCCGGCGGGCGACCTCGAGGACCCGTTCGAGAACGTGTGGGCGACCGTGCACACCCAGCTCGTCCGGGAGAGCGGCGACGTGTGGGAGACCGACAAGGCCCGCGACACGCTCGAGTACTACGCGGACCTGCGCCCGCACTGGGACGCCGACCTCGCCGCGCGCCTGCTCGACGAGCTCGAGGTGGACGTCCGCAAGAAGCCGAGCGAGATGTCGCGCGGCAAGCGCTCGGCGCTCGGCGCCGTCATCGGCCTCGCGGCGCGCGCGCCGCTCACGATCTTCGACGAGGTCTATCTCGGCATGGACGCCCCGAGCCGGTACGCGTTCTACGACGCGCTCGTCGCGGACTACGCCGAGCACCCGCGCACGATCCTGCTGTCGAGCCACCTCATCTCCGAGGTGGAGCGGCTCTTCGAGGACGTCGTCATCATCGACCGCGGGCGTGTCCTGCTCGCCGAGAACGCCGACGACGTCCGGGCCCGGGGCGTGAGCCTCACCGGCCCGGCCGAGGTCGTCGAGCGGCACGCCGCGGGCCGCGAGGTGCTCGCGCGCCAGCGACTCGGCGGCACGGCCCAGGTGACGCTCTTCGGCACGTTCGCCGACGACGAGCGGGCGGCCGCCGCGGAGGCCGGGCTGGAGGTCGGCGCCGTCCCCGTCCAGGACCTGTTCGTCCACCTCATCCGCGCCGGGCGCGACGAGGCGGGGGCGCGGCCCGACACGACGGAGGAGGCACGATGACCGCCACGACCCACCGCACCGCCGAGCGCCGCGCCCTCGAGTCCGCCGCCCACCGGCGCGGCGTCAAGGCGGTCGCCCGGTACTTCATCGGCGGCACCTGGTACGTCGGGGTCTGGTTCTGGGCGATCGCTCTCGCGGTCGGGGCGCTCATCCTCTGGATCATGCACCGCAACGACGACGTCAGCATCGAGGCGGTCGGGGGAGTCGCCGGCTCGGCGAAGTTCTTCCTCTTCGTGATGGGCATCATCCTGCCCCTCATGACGATCGCCGTGCACGTCGCGTCGGGCGGCACGCGCCGCTCGTACACGCACGGGCTGTGGATCGGCGCCGTCGTGTCGGGCCTGACGTTCGGCGTCGCGAGCGCGCTCGTGAAGTGGGGGGCGTGGTCGCTGTTCCGGGACGCGGGGTGGGCGACCGAGCCCGAGCTCGGGCAGCTCTACGGCGACGGCTCCCAGGTGGGCCTCGTGATCCTCGTCGAGGGCATCTTCTGCGTCGTGTACTACCTGGCCGGGATGGTCGTCGCCGCCGGCTTCTACGGGTTCGGGTTCCTGCGCGGGGTGCTCCTCGTCCTGGCGTCGCTCGTCCCCGTGGTGGTCGCCGAGGTCTTCCTCCGCTCCGGCTTCTTCGGTGACGCGCTCGCGCGCGTCGTCGGTCTCGACGGCACCCCCGTCGGGCTCGCCGTCCTCGGCGGGGCCGTCGGGGTGGCGCTCGCCGCACTGCTCCTGCGCGTCGTCCTGCGGGGCGTCGCGATCCGACCGGTCGAGTTCGCCGCGAGCGCGAGCGGCTGACCGGACGCACCGCACCCACCGTTCCCCGAGAGCCCACCGAGTGGCCCCGCGCCGCGCGTGGGTCTCGCACACCCTCGTGGAGGTCAGCATGAGCCCCGCACCACCGCCCGCCGACGGCGCGACCGTCGCGTCGCCCGCCCCGACCCCTGCACCGTCGGCGGGCGCGTCGCCCGTCGTCGAGGTCCGCAACCTGCGCAAGACCTACCCCGGGCCGGGGGGTCGCGGGGACGCAGCCGCCCGCACGGTCGCCGTCGAGGACGTGAGCCTCACCGTCCGGGCGGGCGAGATCTTCGGCATCCTCGGCCCCAACGGCGCCGGGAAGACGACGACCGTCGAGTGCCTCGCCGGTCTGCGCGAAGCCGACGGCGGGACGGTCCGCGTGCTCGGCGTCGACCCGCAGACGGACCCGGCCGCCGTGCGCGACGCGGTCGGGGTCCAGCTCCAGGAGGCGGCGCTCCACGAGAAGATCACGGTCGAGGAGGCGATGCGCCTCTTCGCGTCCTTCTACGCGTCGCCGTCGGACGTGGAGGAGCTGCTCGACCTCCTCGACCTCGCCGCGCACCGGCGCGTCGCGTTCGGCAAGCTCTCGGGCGGGCAGAAGCAGCGTCTCTCGATCGCGCTCGCGCTCGTCGGCAACCCGCGCGTCGCGATCCTCGACGAGCTGACCACGGGCCTCGACCCGGCCGCGCGCCGCGCCACGTGGGAGCTCGTGGAACGCGTGCGGGACCGGGGCGTGACGATCCTGCTCGTCACGCACTTCATGGAGGAGGCGGAGCGCCTGTGCGACCGGCTCGTCATCATCGACGGCGGTCGCGTGGTCGCGCAGGGCACGCCCGCGGAGCTCATCGACTCCGTCGACACGTCGCGCACGGTCCGGCTGCGCGTACCGCCTGCCGACCACGACCTGGCGCTCCACACGCTCGCCGGCCTCGCCGACGTCGAGCGCGTCGAGGTCGACGCGCGCGAGATCGTGGTGACCGGGTCGCGCCGCGTGCTGCTCGCCGTCGTGCTCGCGCTCGCCGAGCAGGAGGTCGTGCCTGACGACGTCCGGACCGTCTCCCGGACGCTCGAGGACGTCTTCGTCGCCGTGACCGGCCGGACCTACGACCACGCCGCGGACACCGCGGCCCTGCACGAGGGAGCCGCACGATGACCGCCGCGACGACGACCCTGCCCCACGTCCCCGACGCCCGCTCGGGCTGGCGAGGGTTCAGGACGCTCCTGCTGACCGAGGCCCGACTGTTCCTGCGCGACGGCGCGGCCGTGTTCTTCGCGCTCGCGTTCCCCACGGTCCTGCTCGTCGGCGTCGGCTTCGCCATCCCGGGCATGCGGGAGCCGATCACGGGGGCGGGCGCGCCCTGGGACGGACTGACGGCGATCGCGACCTACCTGCCGGTCGTCCTCGCCGCCGCGGTGGCGACGCCCGCGCTGACGACGATGCCCGTGACCTTCGCGACCGCCCGCGAGAAGGGGCTGCTCCGCCGGCTGTCGACGACCCCCATGCGCCCGCAGGGCGTGGTCGTCGCCCACCTCGTCATCAACCTCGGCGCGATCGCCGTGTCGTCCGCGCTCGCGCTCGTCGTCGGCCAGGTCGTGTTCGGCCTCGCCGCGCCCGTCAGCCCGCTCACGGTCGTGCTGGCCTTCGTGCTCACCGTCCTGTCCATGCTCTCGCTCGGCATGGTCGTCGCGGCGGTCGCCGCCAAGGGGAGCACCGCGTCGGCGATCGGGAACCTCGTCTACTTCCCGATGCTCTTCCTCTCGGGCATGTGGACGCCGGGCCCGATCATGCCCGACGTCGTACGGGACGTCGGCCAGTTCTCCCCGCTCGGGGCGGCCGCCCAGGCCATGTCGGCGGGATGGTTCGAGACGGAGGTCCCCACGCTCCAGCTCGTCGTGATGGTCGCGTGGACCGCCGTGCTCCTCCCGCTCGCGGTGAAGCTCTTCCGCTGGAGCTGAGCCTCAGATCGCCCGCGAGCCCAGCTCGCGGGCGGTCTCGGCGAAGGCGCGGACCTCGGTGGTCTCCCGGTCGCGCAGCCAGACGAGCACCCACTCGGTGTCGGGGACGTCGACGATCGGCACGTACACGACCCCCGGGTGCGTGTAGTACCGCCGGACGTGCGCGTTGAGCGGGGTGACCGCCTCGCCCGAGGCGACGACGGTCAGCACCTCGTGGAACGTGCGCGCGACCGGCCCGCGCAGCACCGGGCGGCCCGACGGCGTCCGGCGGGGCACCATGGCCTCCTCCCAGTACGTGGGGACGCCGGTCCCGAGGTCGAGCACCGCGTGGTCGCCGAGGACCTCGAGGGACACCGCGTCCTCGCCCGCGAGGGGGTGCCCCGCCGCGACGGCGAGGACGCGTCCCTCCGTGAGCACGCGCGGCCCCACGACGACGTCGGGCTCGCGGACCGGGGACCACGTCACCTGCAGGTCCGCCTCGCCTTCGCGCAGCGCCCCGAAGGGGTCCGAGAAGTGGAACTCGCGGCGCTCCACCGAGCACTCCGGGTGCCGCTCCCCGAACGCGTCGACCACCGGCTGCAGCTCGTGGCCGACGATGCCCATCGCGGCGACGCGCAGCACGCCGGCCGGCCGCTCTCCCGTGCGGCTGGCCGCCGCGATCCCGGACTGGATGAGCTCGTAGCCCTGGCGCAGGTCGTCGCGCAGGCGGGCGCCGACCGGAGTGAGCTCGACGCGTCGGCTCGTGCGCTCGAACAAGGTCGTGCCCATGCGGCGCTCCTGGCGGCTGATCGCCTGGCTCACGCGCGCGGGGGAGACGTGGAGCCGCTCGGCGGTGCGCCCGAAGTGGAGCTCGTCGGCGAGCGTCAGGAAGATCTCGATGTCCCTCAGCTCCACGCGGCCACCTCTGCCTCCGTCTCCGTCGCCGTGCACCGTTCACACGGGGTGAACGATCCACCCAGCATGCGTCATTGATGACGAATCGGTGGAATCCGAGGTTGGAACCATGAGACGACTCACCTACTTCGTCGCCCTGTCGATCGACGGCTTCCTCTCGGGCCCGGACGACGAGGTCGACTTCTATCCCTCCTCCGACGCGTACAGCGCGCGCATGATCGACACGTTCCCCGACGTCCTGCCCACGCACGGGCGCCGCCAGCTCGGGGTCGACGACGCCCCCCACCGCACGTTCGACACGATCGTCATGGGCAGGCGGACGTACGAGCCCGCGCTCCGGCTGGGGATCACGAGCCCGTACGCGCACCTGCGCCAGTACGTCGTCTCGACGTCGCAGCCCGAGCTCGACCCGGCGGTGACGATCGTGCGCGACGACCCGGTCGGGCTCGTGCGAGCGCTCAAGGCCGAGGACTCCCCGTTCGACATCTACCTCGCGGGCGGCGGCGTCCTCGCGGGCGCGCTCCGCGGCGAGATCGACCGGCTCGTCGTCAAGCTCTACCCCGTCGTGGCCGGTGCCGGTCGGAGCGCGTTCGGTGGTACCGCGTTCCGGCCCACGACCTACGACCTGACCGACGTCGCCACGTTCGACGGCGGCAACGCCGTCCTCACGTACGACCGTGCCTGAGCGCGCCCCCGCACGCGTGCTCCGGCACCGTGCGTCGATCCTCACGGCCCGCGCCGTCGTGACCGTCCGCCTGCTGCGGCCGCGCTGCCGCCGTCGTGCGCGCCGTCGGGGCGGGGACGCCGCCGCGGCCCTCGACGGCGCGCTCGACGATCCCGACCGCGCCCCGGTCCGGCACGGCCCGGTCCGACCGCGACCCGCGTGCCCACCCCGGGCGAGGCTGCGAGGACGCACCTAGCGTGGCCGGCATGAGGCCGTTCCTGCTGCTCGCGTCGCGCGCGGAGGACCCCGCCGCCGACGGGGAGCACGCGGCGGTGCTCCGGTACTCCGGGCTGGACGCCGGTGCGCTGCACCGCGTGCGCATGGAGGCCGGACCGCTGCCGGCGATCGACCTCGGCGACTACTCGGGGGTGATCGTCGGCGGCAGCCCGTTCGACTCGTCCCTGCCCGAGAAGGACAAGTCGCCGACCCAGCGTCGCGTCGAGCGCGACCTCGCGCCGCTCCTGGACGAGATCGTCGAGCGCGACGTCCCGTTCCTCGGCGCGTGCTACGGCGTCGGGACGCTCGGGCTGCACGAGGGCGCCGTCCTCGACGACACGTTCGCCGAGCCCATCTCGCCCGTGACGATCCGACTCACGCCGGAGGGCCGGGCCGACCCGCTCCTCGCCGACCTGCCCGACGCGTTCGAGGCGTACGTCGGGCACAAGGAGGCCGTGACCCGGCTGCCGTCGCACGCGGTGCTGCTCGCGACGTCGGACGCCTGCCCGGTCCAGATGTTCCGGGTCAAGGAGAACCTCTACGCGACGCAGTTCCACCCCGAGCTCGACCTGGACGGCATCCTCACGCGCATCGGCGTCTACCGCGACTACGGGTACTTCGCGCCCGAGGCGGCGGGCGACGTCGAGGCGACCGTCCGCCGCGGCGACGTCTGGGCGCCGCACCGCATCCTCGCCGCGTTCGTCCGCCGCTACGCGCGCGACTGACGAGCACGCGGTCAGCGGGAAGCGGGCGCCGACTGCAGCTCGGGAGCGGCGGCCGCCGCGTTCGCGGGCGGCTCGCCGACCTCGAGCGGCTCGGCGGCCTCGAGGGCGACGGCGCGGCGGTGCGCCCGGACCGACCACGCGACGGCTGCGGCCCACACGACGGCGACGACGCCGAGCACGACGCCCTGGACCGCACCGCTCGCGTCGACCCAGTCCGAGCGCAGCAGCGTGCGGACGTTGGTGAGGACGATGACGCCGCCCACCGCGGAGCCCAGGATCCGGGGCGGCAGCAGCCGCACCAGCCAGGCCGCGATCGGCGCCGCGACCAGGCCGCCGAGCAGCAGCGCGCCGACCCACAGCAGGTCGATCCCCTGCCTGCCGAGCGAGAACAGGAAGCCGAGGGACGCGGCGACCGCGACGAGGAACTCGCTCGTGTCGATCGACCCGATGACCTTGCGCGGCTCGATCCGGCCCGACGCGAGCAGCGCCGGCGTCCCCACGGGTCCCCAGCCACCGCCGCCCGTCGCGTCGACGAAGCCGGCGATCAGGCCGAGCGGCGCGAGGAACCGCTTGCGCAGCGGGAGGCCCTGCCGGCCCTTCGGCAGCCCCACGAACGTGAACCGCGACAGCACGTACACGCCGAGCGCCAGGAGGAGCAGCGACATGACCGGCGCGGCGAGCTCGGTCGACAGGTTCGACAGGAACGTCGCGCCTGCGAACGCGCCGATCGCGCCCGGGACGCCGATCCGCACGACGACCTTCCAGTCCACGTTCCCGAACCGCCAGTGCGCCGCACCCGACGCGAGGGTCGTCCCGATCTCCGCGAGGTGGATCGTCGCCGACGCCGCCGCGGGGTTCGTCCCGATCGCGAGCAGGAGCGTCGTCGAGGTCACGCCGTACGCCATGCCGAGGCTGCCGTCGACGAGCTGCGCACCGAGGCCCACGAGGGCCAGCAGGATGAGGGTCCGCACCGCGTCCTCCGTGCTCGGGGTGGGCCGGGGCAGCCCCGACGTGTCCCGACAAGGTTGACCGAACGAGTCCAGTATGTGAAGCGCCGACCACATCGTGGGCCAGTGTTAACGGGCGCGTCTCGATCTACCGCCCCACAGCCGATGTCGCCACGCGCCACCACGCGCCGCGTGGTGACGAGAAGCGAGAAATGGCCCCGAGAACGAGGCCCGGAGCGGCCACTTCTCGCATCTCGGCCGGGCCCCACCCAGCACCGGGCGGCACGACGGCGCACGGTCCGACCCCACCGCGGACCCGACCCAGCGGAGCGCCCGACCGCGGGCTCAGCGGGTCAGGGGTTCTCCCAGGCGTCGGCGCGGGCGGCGAGGGCGTGGACGTCGTCGGGGAGGTCACGGCGGACGACGTCGTCGATCGTCACGCGGTCGAGCACGTCGCGGACGCTCGCGCGGAGGGCGACCCAGACCTCGAGGAGAGCGGCCGCGGAGCCCTCGTACTCGAGGCTCGGGGGGCGCTCGTCGCGCACGGTGACGAGCGGTCCGTCGACGGCGCGGAAGACGTCGGCGAGGGTCACCTCGGACGCGGGGCGCGCGAGGCGGTGGCCGCCGGAGCGGCCGCGGACGCTCGTGACGATGCCGGCGCGGCGCAGGTCGCCGAGGATCCGTTCGAGGAAGGAGACCGGCAGGCCCTGGCCGGCCGCGAGGTCCTCCGCCCGCACGGGGTCGCCGTGGGGGGACGCCGCGAGCTCGGCGCACGCCCGCACCGCATAGTCAGCCTTCGCCGAGACACGCATGGGGCCATTGTGCCGTGCGCACGGTCGCGGACCGCCGTGCGGGGCGCCTCCGGGCGCGATCTCACCCGCGTGGGCCCTGCTCACCGGATCGGGTTCCCCCTACGCTGTGACCCGTGGACGTGCGCGAACGCAACAACGTGCGGGTCATGGGACCGCGGGATGGCCCGACGATGGTCTTCGCGCACGGCTTCGGTTGCGACCAGTCGATGTGGCGCTTCGTCGCGCCCGTCTTCGCGGCGGACCACCGGGTGGTGCTGTTCGACCACTCGGGTTGCGGCGCGTCCCACCCGGCCGCGTACGACCCCGCGCGGCACGCGGAGCTGGGGGGCTACGTCGCGGACATGATCGAGGTCGTGGAGGACGTCGCGGACGAGCCGGTGATCCTCGTGGGTCATTCGGTGAGCGCGGTGATCGCGCTCCTCGCGGCGGCGGACCGGCCCGACCTCGTCGACCGCCTGGTGCTTGTCGGGCCGAGCCCCCGGTACGTCGACGACGAGGGGTACCGCGGCGGGTTCTCGGCGGAGGAGATCGACGAGCTGCTCGAGACGATGGACGCGAACTACCTGGGCTGGACGCAGGCGATGGCGCCGGTGATCGTCGGGAATCCCGACCGCCCGGCGCTGGGGGACGAGCTCGCGGAGGTCTTCCGGCGCAACGACCCGGCGATCGCCCGGCAGTTCGCGCGCGTGACGTTCCTCGGAGACAACAGGGCGGACCTGGCGCGCGTGCGGACCCCGGCCCTCGTCGTGCAGAGCCGGGAGGACGTCATCGCCCCGCAGACGGTGGGGCGGTACGTGCACGAGCACCTGGCGGGGAGCGAGCTGGTCGTCATCGACTCGGTCGGGCACTGCCCGAACCTGTCGCACCCGGCGCTCCTCGTCGAGGCGATGCGCCACTGGCTCGGGGACTCCTGATGGTGATGTCGCGCGGCGAGCGCTGGGTGCTCGCGCCCGTCGCGCTCCTGCTCCTCGACGCGGAGGGGCGGGTGCTCGACGGGAACGACGAGTTCCTGCGCCTGCTGGACGTGCCCGACGTGGAGGCGGTCGCCGGGCGCCGGCTCGCGGACCTGCTGACGGTGGGCGGCCGCATCTACTGGGAGACCCACCTCGGTCCGCGCCTGCACATCGAGGGGCGGGTCGACGAGGTCGCGGTGGAGCTGCGGACGCCGCGCGGGCGCGAGCCGGTGCTCCTCACGGCGATCGGGCGCGAGGTCCGCGGCGAGCGGCTCGTCGAGGTCGCGATGCTGGGGGCGCGCGAGCGGTCCCGGTTCGAGCACGAGCTGGTGGGTGCCCGACGCGCCGCGGAGGAGGCGGAGCGGCGCGTGCGGCTGCTGCACGGGATCGCCGCCGACCTGGCGAGCGTCGCCGGTCTCGACGGCGTCGCGTGGGTCCTGCTCCGGGCCGCCGTGACGATGCTCGGGGCGGGCGACGCCGCCCTGTGGACGCCGCAGGAGGGCGGCCCGCTGCGCCGCTGGGGCGGGGCGGCGGGCGTGACCGCCCCGACGATCGAGGAGCTGGCCGAGGCGGGCGTGCGCGCGGACGGGACCGTCGTCGTCCCGCTGCGCACGGCGGGGGCGCTGCTCGGCGTCCTCGCGCTGGAGCCGCGCCGGGCGGCGGGCTCGGAACCGGTCGACCTCGGCACGGCCGCCGCGGCCGGGCAGCTCGCGGCGCTCGCGCTGGCACGGGCCACGACCCACGAGCAGAGCGTGTCGGTCGCGAGCGAGCTGCAGGGCGCGATGCTGTCGGACGGGATCGTCGCCGACCCGCACGTGGAGATCGCGGCCTGCTACCGCCCCGGTGTGCACGACCTGCAGGTCGGCGGCGACTGGTACGACACGTTCCGCGTGGCCCCGGACGTCGTCGCGCTCTCGGTCGGGGACGTGGTGGGGCGCGGGCTCAAGGCCGCGACCGCGATGGGGCAGCTGCGGACGGCGGTCCGCGCGGCGTCGGACACCGGGCTGCCGCCGGAGGAGGTGGTCGAGCGGCTCGACCGCTTCGTGGACCGGACCGGGACGGGGTTCATGGCGAGCCTCGTGTACGGGGAGCTCGAGCTGGTGGAGGGGGTGCTGCGCTACGCGTGCGCCGGGCACCTGCCGCCGCTGCTCGTGCGCGCGGACGGGTCCGCGGGCTACCTGTGGGAGGCGCGGTCCACCCCGTTGGGCGTCCGGGGCACGACGCCGCGCGTCGCCGACACGGTCGCGCTCGCCCCGGGCGACCTGCTGCTCCTCTTCACCGACGGCGTCGTCGAGCGCCGCGACCGGCCGCTCGCGCTCGCGCTCGACGAGCTCGCGGAGATCGTCACGAACGCGCTCGGGGCCGGGCTGAGCGGGACGGAGCTGCTGGAGGCGGTCGTCGCGCGCGCTCCCGAGGACGACGACGCGTGCCTGCTCGCGGTGCGCTGGCTCGGCCCGGAGGCGTCGGACGAGCCCGCGACGGAGCCGTCGCGCGTCGCGTCAGCGGACGAAGAAGGGGCCGGCTGAGGGGTCCGCGAGCCGCCCGAGCGCATGGCCGAGGCGCTCGACCGTGGAGCGGGCGAGGTCGTCGGGCAGGTCGTCCGGGGCGAACCACGCGACCGCGAGCGACTCGTCGTCCGCGACGTGCGCCGCCGCGGCGGCGGCCGGGGACACGGGCCGGCACAGGAACGCGAGGTCGAGGTACTGCGAGCGGTCGCCGTTGGGGTACTCGACCGGCTCGGTGACGGTCACCGCGACGAGCGCGTCCACGACGACCTCGACGCCCGTCTCCTCGCGCACCTCGCGCGCGAGCCCCACCGCGGGGTCCTCGCCGGGCTCGAGGATCCCGCTGATGACGGCCCACTGCCCGGTGTCGGCGCGCTGTCCGAGCAGCAGGCGGCCGTCGTCGTCCACCACGACGGCCGACACCCCCGGCATCCACAGGAGGTCGGTCCCGACGCGGGACCGCAGGGCGGCGACGAACTCGGGGATCGGCATGCCCCGAGCCTAGGCGGGCGCGCCGGTCCGGGCCGACCGGCTCGTGAGACGCGCCGACCGGACCGCAGAGGCCCTGTGCTACGGTCGCTCCGTGACTTCTCAGTGGTATTGGCGCTTTACGCAGGCTCCCGGTGGGGCCGTGCGGGCGTTCGCCTGACCACAGATCACCACCCGGAGCCAGCACAGGGCCTTGGACGCGGACCGCGTCCGGGCCCTTCGTCGTGAGACGGGCCGCTCCGGGACCACGGGCGGCAGCAGGCCGGTGAAGCGCCGCTGGGCACCGCTGAGCACTCCGATCTCACGGCGGCCCCCGACCACCGCCGCACAGACCAGGAGCCTCCCGTGACCAGCACGACCACCCAGCCCGAGACCGCGTCGTCCAGCCCGACGTCCACCGCGTCGACCGACCGCGTGACGAGTACCGTCGACCCCGTGGACAGCCCCGAGCTCCAGGCCCGCACGAGCGACCTGCGGGTCCGCGCGCTCGACGCGCTCCCCGCACCGCGCACGATGCTCGCCGACCTGCCGCTCGGCGCGACGCGCAGCGACCTCGTGACGACGTCGCGCCGCGAGGTCCGCGACGTCCTCGCGGGCGACGACGACCGCCTCCTCGTCATCGTCGGCCCGTGCTCGGTGCACGACCCCGAGGCCGCGCTGGAGTACGCGGGCCGCCTGGCCGCCGTCGCGCACGAGCTCGCGGACGACCTCATGGTCGTCATGCGCGTCTACTTCGAGAAGCCGCGCACGACCGTGGGCTGGAAGGGCCTCATCAACGACCCGCACCTCGACGGCTCGCACGACGTGCACCACGGCCTGCGCCTCGCGCGCGAGGTGCTGCTCGGCGTGCTCGACGCCGGCGTCCCGGCCGCGTGCGAGTTCCTCGAGCCGACGAGCCCGCAGTACATCGCCGACGCCGTGTCGTGGGGTGCGATCGGCGCGCGCAACGCGGAGTCGCAGGTGCACCGCCAGCTCGCCTCCGGCCTGTCCATGCCCGTCGGGTTCAAGAACGCGACCGACGGCGACGTGCAGATCGCGGTCGACGGCTGCATCACCGCGGCGAGCGAGCACACGTTCTTCGGCATGGACTCGCTCGGCCGGGCCGCCGCCGTGGAGACCGCGGGCAACCCCGACTGCCACGTCATCCTGCGCGGCGGGCGCTCGGGCCCCAACTACGGGGCCGACGACGTCGCGGCGGCGCTCGCGGTCGCGCGCGCCTCGGGCCGTGGCGGGGTCACGGAGCACGGGCTCGTCATCGACGCGTCGCACGGCAACTCCGGCAAGAGCCACGTGCGCCAGGCGGAGGTCGTGCGCGAGGTCTCCGCGCGGCTGGCCGAGGGCGAGCAGGGGATCACGGGCCTCATGATGGAGAGCTTCCTCGTGGCGGGCGCGCAGAAGCCCGCGCCGAGCGGCCTCGTCTACGGGCAGTCCGTCACCGACGCGTGCATCGACTGGGACACCACGGCCGACCTCCTGCGCGAGCTCGCCGCCGCGGTGCGCACCCGCCGCGCGCTCTGACGCTCTCCCGGCGTCGTCCCATCCGCGGAGGCGTCGGCACCGAACCATGAACGTCCCGGACGGTCCGGGAGGGTGCGGTGGGAGGCCCGGTGCCGAGAATCGTGGCCGACGTGCCGCAGCGGGTGGGTGGGGCGTCCGTGCCGCACACTGGCCGGGTGCCACCTCCCCTGACGACGAACCCCGCGGTCGACGCCGCGCTGGTGGCGTGCGCCGCCGGCGACCCGGCCGCGTTCGCGCCCGTCTACGACGCGCTCGCGCCGGTCGCCTACGGCACGTGCCTGGGCGTCCTGCGGGACCCGGACCACGCGGCGGAGGTCGTGCAGGAGGTGATGGTCGAGGTGTGGCAGACGGCGGAACGGTACGACGCGACACGCGGGTCCGCGCGCACGTGGGTCGTGACGCTCGCGCGGCGGCGCGCGGTGGACCGGGTGCGTGCCGAGCAGGCGCGCCGCGACCGCGACCAGCGCGACGTGGACGCGTCGACGGCCACGGTGCCGCGTGACGTCGTCGTCGAGGACGTCGAGCAACGGTTGGAGGGCGCGGCCGTGCGGCAGTGCCTGGACTCGCTCACGGCGACGCAGCGGGAGGCCGTCGTGCAGGCGTACTACGGCGGGCTCACCTACCGGGAGGTCGCCGAGCGGCTCGACGCGGCCCTCCCGACCGTGAAGTCCCGGATCCGGGACGGGCTCCTGCGCCTGCGCGACTGCCTGGGGGTGCGCCGTGGCTGACGAGACCTCGCCGCGGGGGGCCGGGCCGGACGACCTGCGGGACGTCCGCGACCTGCTGCCTGCCTACGCGCTCGACGCGGTCGACGACGTCGAGCGGCGCGCCGTCGAGCGCCTGCTCGCGGCCGACCCCGACGCGCGTCGCGCGCTCGACGAGTACCGCGACGTCGTCGCGGCGTTCGCGGTCGAGACCGCCCCGCCGCCCGCGCTGCGCGACGCCGTCCTGGCCCGGGTGGCCGCGTCCGCGGCCACCGTCCCGTCCGCCGGGGAGAGCACGGGGGGCGTCGTCGTCGACCTCGCGGCCGCGCGCCGCGCGCGCCGACGGCGCTGGACCGGGCTCGCGGCGGCGGTGGCCGCGGTCGTCGCGGTGGCCGTCCCGACGACGGTCGCGGTCCGCGCGACGCAGGAGCAGTCGCGCCTGCAGGAGCAGGCCGACGCGATCGCGCGGATGCTCGCCGACCCCGACGCGACGATCCTGCACGGTGAGGTCGCGGGCGGCGGGCAGGCGTCGGTCCTCGCCGCGGGCGACGACATGTACTTCCGCGCGTCCGACCTGCCCGACGCCGGCGACGACCGGGACTACCAGCTCTGGGTGGTCGAGCCCGACGGCGCCGTCGTCTCGGCGGGCGTCCTCGACGTCCAGGACGGCAGCACGTCGCGGCTCGTCCAGGACGAGCCGGGTGTCGGCATGGCCGTGACGGTCGAGCCGGCGGGCGGCTCGGAGCAGCCCACGACGGACCCGGTGGTCGCGCTCGTCGGCTGAGCGCCGCGGTCCGGAGGGGTCGGGACGCGCGCGAGAGAACTCGTGCCGATCCCGACCCATCCACCCGGGGCGGCGCTCCGAACCCTCGGCATGACGCCCCGCACCGGCGGGGCGACGACCCGAGGAGAGACCGATGAACGTTCGCACCCGCACGTCGTACGCCGTCGCCGGCATCGCCACGCTCGCCATGCTCGGCCTGTCCGCGTGCAGCTCGGACACGGACACGGGGTCCGACTCGACGACGACCGACTCCCCGTCCGAGGACACCATGACGGACGACTCGACGTCCGACGGCATGACCGACGACTCGACCGAGGGCTCGGACGACATGGCGGCCGACCCTGCCGCGAACCTCGTGGGCCCCGGCTGCGCGGCCTACGCGGAGCAGGTGCCCGACGGCGCCGGGTCGATCACCGGGATGTCGACGGACCCCGTCGCCGTGGCGGCGTCGAACAACCCGCTGCTCACGACGCTCACCGCGGCCGTCACGGGCGAGCTCAACCCGGACGTGAACCTCGTCGACACGCTCAACGGCGGCGAGTTCACCGTGTTCGCCCCCGTCGACGACGCGTTCGCGACGATCGACGCCGCGACGCTCGACTCGCTGAAGACGGACTCCGACACGCTGACGAAGATCCTCACGTACCACGTGGTGCCCGGCCAGCTCACGCCCGACCAGGTCGTCGGCGAGCACGAGACCGTCGAGGGCGGCACGGTCGAGGTGACCGGCTCGGGCGACGAGCTCATGGTCAACGACGCGGCCGTCGTGTGCGGTGGCGTGATGACGCAGAACGCGACCGTGTACCTCGTCGACTCGGTGCTCATGCCGACCATGTGACCCTCCCGGCGCGTCCAGAAGCGGGCGTGCGGTGGACCCGCGCGAGCGGGTCCCGACGGCCCCGACCGGACGGTCGGGGCCGTCGTCGTGCGCCCGGCGACGTGCTCTCGGCGCGTGGCGGACCCATCCGCGAGGGCCGCCGGTCCGAACCCCGGGCATGGAGACGCTCATCGTCATCGGCCTGCTCGGGGGACTCATCACGGGGATCTCGCCGTGCATCCTGCCCATGCTGCCCGTCATCTTCTTCGCAGGCGGCGTGCAGGGCGCGCGCACGGGGGAGGCGCCGTCGGGCACCGCGGAGACCGGGACGGGCGGCGTCTTCCCGGGGCTGTTCGCGGGCGTCCCCGACGTGGTCCGCGTCGGCGGTCGCCCGGCCGCGGGGCTGCGCGGCCGGGGTGGCCGGGGTGGCCCGGGCGGCGCGCAGGAGACCGGGGCGCGCGAGGTCGCGGCGCGGCCGACGCGCGGCGGGGCGCTCGCCCTCGACCTGTCGACGGGGGACGCGGAGCCCGCCACCCCGGCCGACGAGGGGCCCGGTCGCCGCGCGACGCGGCGGGCCGCGCGCCGCTCGTGGCGCCCCTACCTCGTCATCGCGGGCCTGGTCCTCAGCTTCAGCGTCTTCACGCTCCTCGGCTCCCTGCTGCTGACCGCGCTCGGGCTCCCGCAGGACCTGCTGCGCTGGGCGGGCATCGTGCTCCTCGTCGCGATCGGCGTCGGGATGATCGTGCCGCGCGTCGAGGAGGTCCTGGAGCGGCCGTTCCGGCGGGTCGCGGCGCTCGGGGCACGACGCGGCGCCGCGCGCCAGGACCGCGGGGCGTTCGTGCTCGGCCTCGGCCTCGGCGTGCTGTACGTGCCGTGCGCCGGGCCCGTCCTCGCGGCGATCACCGTGGCGGGGGCGACGGGGAACATCGGCCCGGGCACCGTCGCGCTGACGGTGTCGTTCGCGGTCGGGGCGGCGGTCCCGCTCCTGGTCTTCGCGCTCGCGGGACGCCGCGTCGCGGAGCGGGTCCGCGGGTTCCAGCGGCACACGCGCGGCATCCGCGTCACGGGCGGCGTCGTGATGATCGCGCTCGCAGGCGCGCTCGCGCTGAACCTCCCCGCCGCGCTCCAGCGCGCCCTGCCGGACTACACGGGCGCGCTCCAGCAGCGGGTCGACGAGAACGACGCCGTGCGCGAGGCGCTCGACCTCGGCGGGCTCGTCACCGACGAGAACCGCGAGCTGTCGAACTGCTCGAACGGCGCGCCCGTCCTGGAGGACTGCGGCACCGCGCCGGAGCTGCGCGGCATCGACACGTGGCTCAACACCCCGGGCGGCGACGGGCTGACGCTCGAGGGGCTGCGCGGCAAGGTCGTGCTCGTCGACTTCTGGACCTACTCCTGCATCAACTGCCAGCGCGCGATCCCGCACGTCAACGCCTGGTACGACCGGTACCGCGACGTCGGCGCGGGGTTCGAGGTCGTCGGGGTCCACACGCCCGAGTTCGCGTTCGAGCGCGAGACGCGCAACGTCGTCGCGGGCGCGCAGGACCTCGGCGTTCTCTACCCCGTGGCCCAGGACAACGCGTACGCGACCTGGACGGCCTACCGGAACCGCTACTGGCCCGCGCAGTACCTCGTCGACGCCGACGGGACCGTGCGCCACATCCGCTTCGGGGAGGGCGGGTACGAGGACACCGAGCGCCTGGTGCGCGAGCTCCTCGAGGACGCGAACCCGGGCGTGGAGCTGCCCGAGCCCACCGCCGTCGGCGACACCACGCCGCAGGACGAGACGACGCCCGAGACCTACTTCTCCATCAAGCGCGTCGTCAACTACGCGGGCGAGCCGCGCTACGCCGCGGGGCAGCAGGACTTCACGCTCGCCGACGACCAGCGGCAGGACACGTTCTCGCTCGGCGGCACGTGGGACGTCGACTTCCAGGGCGCGACCGCCGTGTCCGACGACGCGCGCGTGCGCCTCGCGTACCGCTCGACCGACGTGTTCACGGTGCTCGGCGGCGAGGGCACCGTCACGGCGCGCGTCACGACGGACGGGCGGACCACGACCAGCGAGATCGACGTCTCCGGCAGCCCGACGCTCTACCCGGTCCTGGAGGGCGACGGCCCGACGGAAGGGCTCGTCGAGCTCGACGTCCCGCCCGGCGTCCAGGTGTTCACCGCGACGTTCGGGTGACGGGTCAGCTCGCGAGCTCCCGCGCGGGCGTCCACGACCCGATCGTCGCGGTCCCGCCGCCGAGCAGGTCGAGGCCGTCCCCGACGCCGGGGATCCCCGCGAGCCCGACGACGGACTCGGGGTCGCCCGGCTGCGGGGCCACGAGCAGCGTCGTGACGAGCGGCGGGTCGTCGGCCGTCGACCCGCCGCGCCACGAGAGCGCGGCCCAGGCCGTGGCGCCGGGTGCGAGCGTGAGCGGGGCGAGGCCGTCGTCGTCCGGCTCGAGGAGCACGTCCGTCTCCGAGCCGTCGTCGGCGACGAAGCGGAGCGCGGGCGGTCCCGCGAGGACGCACTCCGCGGTGCCGTCGTTGCGGGCCGTGACGGTGAGGAACCGGCGCCCCGCCGCGGCGTCGAACCCCGGGGCCCCGAGCGCGAGGTCGCCGGG
The DNA here is from genome assembly GCF_024124905.1 of Cellulosimicrobium cellulans. Lineage (GTDB taxonomy): Bacteria > Actinomycetota > Actinomycetes > Actinomycetales > Cellulomonadaceae > Cellulosimicrobium > Cellulosimicrobium cellulans_G. Next base: position 89,875 of record NZ_JAMXST010000005.1, on the reverse strand, counting down.
CGCGCACGCGCCCGCGGGGCGCGCCCCGGCGCCCGGCGCCACCCCCGCGACGAACCCGGAGCGCGTCGCGGACGCGCCGCCGTCGGTCGAGCCGTGGACCTGGTACGCGAGCACCGGGCCGGAGTAGGCCGCGCCGTCGAGCGTGCGCGCGACGACGGCCGCGTCGCCCGAGGTGATCACCGTGAGCAGGGGGTCCTGCGGGAACGTGTCACGGACGGCGTCGTGCACGACCTGCGTCACGCCGGGCTCCGCGGCGACGTCGGCCAGGAGCGTGAGCAGGGCGTCGTCGGGGACGGTCAGCCCGTCGCCGTCGTAGGTGCCGACACCGGAGCCCTGGACGCCGAGGCTCGTCAGCCCTCGACCTTCGGCCCGCACGAGCGCGGCGACGGGGACGAGGTCGTCGGCCGAGCGGACGTCGACCGAGGCGGCGCCCGGGGCGAGGTACACGCGCCGCACGGAGTCGTGGGCGACGAGGCGGACCGCGTCGGCGACGGCGTCGGCACCGAGGAGGTCGGGGCGCGGCTCCCCGGTGGCTGGGTCGACGCCGGGGACGGAGGCCGCCCCCGGGCCGTGCTCGACGGCGAGCGTCCCGCCGCCCGCGTCCGTGCCCTCGACCCGGAGCGACCACGCGCCGCCGCCGGGCACCGCGGCGACGATCGCGCTCGCGTCCCTGGCGGTGCGCTGCGCGACCTCGGGGGACGGGAGCGGGGTCACGAGCGTGATCTCGGCCGACGTGCCCACCCGCCCGTTCGTCTGCACGTCCTCGACGCCCGGCAGGGCGAGCAGGAGCGCGGTCATGTCCTCGACCTCGTGCTCCGGGTCGCCGGGTGCGGGCGACGTCGCCGTCGACCCGTCCGGTGGTGACGACCGGAGCGCGGCCGGTCCGTCCGCCACGGCCGCGTCGAGGACCGCGGGGGCGAGGAGCGCGGCGACGACTGCGAGGCCCACGCCGGCGACCGACGCGACGACGGCGATCGTGCTCCGCGGGACCCGGGTCGCGTTCTCCGGCGGAGCTACGTCGGTACCGTCCGTCGTCGGTGCGGTGCGCTCGTCGTCCACGGCCGAGACGCTACCCACGCGGACGCCGCGACGTGGCCGCACCGACGCGGTCTGCGCGGGCTCGCCGCGGGGTCTTCACATGCGTCCCGCGCCGGAGGGACGAGCGGCGGCGGGGCGGGTGCAGGGTCCCTTCCGAATCGGTCTTTCAGCCCATCGGGGGACCTGCCGGGCGCCGCTCCATAGCAGGACTCCTGGATGCCGGCAACATCTGGCATGATCCGGCCATGACAGTGAGGACGGCCGCCGAGCTCGCGGCGGTCGACGACCCTGCGTGGCCGACGCTCTCCCGCATGCTCGGGCGCGGCGGCGTGGAGGTCGTGCCGGCACCCGCGTGGTCGCTCGAGGTCCTCTACCGGCTCCAGGTCACCGTCCGCTCGACGCTGGGCGCGCTCGCGCTCCACACGGGCGGGGTCGTCGTCGACGGCGGGTGGCTGCGGATCATCGGCGGGGGTGGCGCGGGACTGCCCGACCTCGCCACCGTCAACGGGCTCGGCGAGCCGGGGGAGCACAGCGTCGCGCCGTCGGTCCTCGTCGTCGCGTACGACGTGCTGGGCGGCACCTTCGCGATCAACGGCGGCGGGCTCCCGGGGCAGCTCGGCAACGTCAACTACTTCGCGCCCGACTCGCTCTCGTGGGTCGACCTCGGGTTCGGCCAGGCTGCGTTCCTCGAGTGGGCGGTGAGCGGTGGGACGACGGAGTTCTACGCCACGGTCCGCTGGCCCGGCTGGTACGACGAGGTCGGGACGGTCCGGCTCGACGAGGGGCTGAGCCTCTACCCGCCGCTGTGGTCCGAGGAGGGGCGCGACGTCGCGCGGTCGTCGCGCACCCCCGTCCCGCTCGGCGAGCTGGTCGACTGGCACTTCGAGATGGCCGAGCGCATGACGCCGGTCGACGACTACGTGCGCGACGCCGACGAGCACCTCGACGGCTACGGGGGCTGGCCGGCCGGGGACTTCCGGCCGTAGCCGGTCAGGGCCACCAGGGTCGGGCGTCGTCGAGCAACCCCGACGGCACCGTGCCGAGCTTGTCCGGGTTGCGGACGATGTCGAGGGCCGCGATGCGCCCGTCCACGAGCGTGAACGCCAGGACGGTGAGCACCCCCGAGCCGTCGACGAGCGCGAGCCCGGGGCGGCCGTTGACGTCGACGGCGCCCGCGCCGCGCGGCCGGTTGCGCAGGTAGGAGAGCAGGACCTCCCCGACCGTCGAAGCCCCCTGGACCGGGTGGCGCAGCGCGCGGACCTTGCCGCCGCCGTCGCCCCGGAGGGTCACGTCGGGGTCGAGCAGGCCGAGCAGTCCCGGCAGGTCGTCGCCCGCGCACGCCGCGACGAACGCCTCGACGACGCGCTCCTGCTCGGCGCGCGACGTCCGGCCGCGCGGGCGCCCCGCCTCGACGTCCTTGCGGGCGCGCGACGCGAGCTGGCGCACCGCCGCGGGCGAGCGCCCGACGACGTCGCCCACCTCCTCGAACGGCAGCCCGAACACGTCGTGCAGCACGAACGCGACGCGCTGCGCGGGGGAGAGGCGTTCGAGCACGACGAGCAGCGCCATGCTCACCTCCTCGTCGAGCGTGACCCGCTCGGCCGGGTCGGTGGCACCGGCCGTCGCCTCCGCGGAGGACGCGACGGGGGAGCGCGCGCCGGGCGCGGTGACGACGGGCTCGGGCAGCCACGTCCCGACGTAGCGCTCGCGCCGCACGCGCGCGCTGCCGAGCACGTCGAGCGCGAGGCGCCCGACGGTCGTCGTGAGCCACGCCGCGAGGTTGCGGATCGACGCCGGGTCCTGGGTGCGCAGGCGCAGCCACGCGTCCTGGACGCAGTCCTCGGCGTCCGACCAGGACCCGGTGGTCGCGTAGGCGAGGCGCAGGAGGCGCGGACGCTCGGCCTCGAAGGCGTGCGCGAGGTCGTCGGTGCTCATCGCGCGGCCGTCGCGGCGGGCTGGGCGGCGAGCCAGTCGCGGAAGGTCGTCGTGCCGCGCGCGTCGGGGTGCGGGTCGGTGAGGCCGCCCGCGCGCAGCGCCCGCCCGAGCTTCCCGGGCAGCGGGACGCGGACGGGGACGGCCCGCGAGCCGGTGGCGGCGCGCCAGGCGCGCGCCGCGTCGCGCAGGTCGAGCACCTCGGGCCCGGCGACGGTCGTGGTGCCGCGCAGCGGCTGGCGCTCCGCGGCGTCGGCGACGGCCGAGGCCGCGTCCCGTGCCGCCACCGGCTGGACCGGGGCACGCAGCAGCGGCACGACGCCACGTCGTGCGGCGCCGGCGAGCGTCCCGGCGACGAACTCGTGGAACTGCGTCACCGCGACGACGGTCCACGGGACGGCGCCGGCGGCGACCGCCCGCTCCTGCTCGACCTTCACGCCGTAGTAGGCCATCGGCACATCGTGGCACCCGACGATCGAGACGAGCACGTGGTGCCGCACCCCGGCGTCGTGCTCGGCCGCGAGCAGCCGGCGCGTCCCGTCGACGAGCGTCGCCCGCGCGTCCGTCGTGGACGACGACGCGTTGCTCGCGTCCACGACCACGTCCACCCCGGCGAGCGCGGCCGGGAGCCCGGCGCCCGTCCGGAGGTCGACGGCGTACCGCTCCGCGTGCCGGCTCAGCGCGCGCACCTCGTGCCCGCGCGCGGTCAGCGCCGCGACGACGTGCCGGCCGATCGTCCCTGTCCCACCTGTCACTGCGATCCTCATGCCCGTACGACGCCGCAGCGCCCCGGGATGTGACACCGTCACCCGCGGAGACAGTTGTATACAAGTGCGCAGAGCGTGTGGCACGATGGCCGGGTGACGACGACGCCCGACCTGCGCGCCGCCGTCGGGCAGGCCGCGACGGCCCCCGGCGACGCGGGCCTCGCACGCCGCCAGTCCGGCGCCCGCGCGGTCTACGACCTCCTGCGCGGCCGCATCATCGACGGGTCCCTCGCGCCCGACGCACGGCTCACCGAGCCCGTGCTGTCCGCCGAGCTCGGCGTCTCCCGGACCCCGGTGCGCGAGGCGCTGCGCCTGCTCCAGGCGGAGGCGCTCGTCGTCGAGCTGCCGACCGGGGGCGTGCGCGTCGCGCCGCTGGACGTCGCGGACGCGCGCCGCGTCTACGACGTGCGCGCGCGCCTCGAGGGCCTCCTCGCCCGGGACGCGTGCGAGCGCGCCACGCCCGACGACGTCGCCCGCCTCGTCCGGCTCGTGACCCTCATGGACGCCGTGCGGGACCACGAGGACGAGGTGCTGCGCGTCGGCGCCCAGTTCCACGGCGAGATCGAGGCGCTCGCCGACAACCGCTGGGGGTCGGCGCTCCTGCGCCAGATCCGCGGCCACGTCGACCGGTACCGCGCGCTCGCCGCGCGCCGCCGCGTCGGCACCACCGACCACGTCGACGAGCACCGCGCCGTCGCCGACGCGATCGCGAGCCGGGACCCGGCCGCGGCCGAGGCCGCGATGCGGGCCCACATCGAGCGCAGCGCCGCCCTCGCCGAGCAGTCGCTGCGCGGCGCGGGGTCGGCGCCCGACGACCTCCCCTGACCACCGCCCACCGCACGACGGAGACACCGATGCCGTACACCCACCACCTGCGCGTCTACCCCAGCGCGGAGCCGCTCGACCGCACCGACCAGCTCGCGTGGAAGCTCGCCGAGCTCGCGACCGATCCCGTCGAGGTCACGCCCGAGGTCGTCGACATGGTGATCAACCGGGTCATCGACAACGCGGCCGTCGCCGCGGCCAGCCTCACGCGCGGCCCCGCGGTCGCGGCGCGCGGCCAGGCGCTCGCGCACCCGTACGCGCCGGGGTCGACGGTGTTCGGCTGCGCCCTCGCGACGCGCACGAGCCCCGAGTGGGCGGCGTGGGCGAACGGCGTCGCGGTGCGCGAGCTCGACTTCCACGACACGTTCCTCGCCGCCGAGTACTCCCACCCGGGCGACAACATCCCGCCCATCCTCGCCGTCGCGCAGCACGCCGGGTCCGACGGCGCCGCGGTCGTCCGCGCGATCGCGACCGGCTACGAGATCCAGGTCGACCTCGTCCGCGCGATCAGCCTGCACCGGCACAAGATCGACCACGTCGCGCACCTCGGGCCGTCGGCCGCGGCGGGCATCGGGACGCTGCTCGGCCTCGACACCGAGACGGTGTTCCAGGCGATCGGCCAGGCCCTGCACACGACGACGGCCACGCGCCAGTCCCGCAAGGGACAGATCTCCACGTGGAAGGCGCACGCCCCGGCCTTCGCGGGCAAGGTCGCGGTCGAGGCCGTCGACCGGGCGATGCGCGGCCAGACGTCGCCCGAGCCGATCTACGAGGGCGAGGACGGCGTCGTCGCGTGGCTGCTCGACGGCCCGGACGCGGCGTACGACGTCGTGCTCCCGGCCCCCGGCGAGCCGAAGACCGCGATCCTCGACACGTACACCAAGGAGCACTCCGCGGAGTACCAGTCGCAGGCGCTCATCGACCTCGCCCGCGCGCTGCACGACGAGCACCCGTGGCTCGCCGACCCCGAGAACGTCGCGTCGATCGTCATCCACACGAGCCACCACACCCACTACGTCATCGGCTCCGGCGCGAACGACCCGCAGAAGTACGACCCGACGGCGTCGCGCGAGACGCTCGACCACTCGATCCCGTACATCTTCGCGGTCGCGCTGCAGGACGGCGGCTGGCACCACGTCGACTCGTACGCCCCCGAGCGCGCCGGCCGCCCCGACACCGTCGCGCTGTGGGCCAAGGTCACGACCGCCGAGGACCCCGAGTGGACGCGCCGCTACCACTCGACCGACCCGGCCGAGAAGGCGTTCGGCGGGCGCGTGGAGATCGAGCTGGCCGACGGCGGCCGCCTCGTCCGCGAGATCGCCGTCGCCGACGCGCACCCGCTCGGGGCGCGGCCGTTCGGCCGTGAGCAGTACGTCAAGAAGTTCCGCACGCTCGCGGCCGACGTCCTCGAGGACGCCGAGATCGAGCGCTTCCTCGACCTCGCGCAGCGGCTCCCGTCGCTCACGGCGGACGAGGTGCGCGAGCTGACGATCGTCGGCCGCCCGGGGCTGCTCGACTCCGTCCCCACCCCGACCGGGCTGTTCGAGCTCGGACGCGACGAGGTCGGCGGGGCGCGCGCCGGGTTCGAGGGGGAGGGCTTCACCATGCACGAGGCGCCCGACGCCGCGGCGCAGCCGGGCGGGCCGGGTGACCCCACGGCGTCGGGCACCACGACCACCGAGGGAGAGGCGCGCTGATGCTGTACAGCCAGGTGACGCCGTCGGACAAGCGGCGCGCGTTCCGCGCGGCGCTCGACGCCGCGGCGACCACGGGGGAGCCGCTGCGGCTCCCGGGCGCGTTCAACCCGCTGTCCGCGCGCCTGATCCAGGACAAGGGCTTCGAGGGCGTGTACGTGTCGGGGGCCGTGCTGTCGGCCGACCTCGGCCTGCCCGACATCGGCCTCACGACCCTCACCGAGGTCGCGGGGCGCTCGCAGCAGATCGCGCGCGTCACCGACCTGCCCGCGCTCGTCGACGCCGACACCGGCTTCGGCGAGCCGATGAACGTCGCGCGCACCGTCCAGGCGCTCGAGGACGCGGGCGTGGCAGGCGCGCACGTCGAGGACCAGGTCAACCCCAAGCGGTGCGGCCACCTCGACGGCAAGGAGGTCGTCGGGCTCGACGAGGCGGCGAAGCGCGTGCGGGCGGCCGCCGACGCGCGCCGCGGCCCCGGCTTCCTGATCATGGCGCGCACCGACGTCCGCGGCACGATCCCCGGCGACGCCGGGCTGCGCGCCGCGATCGACCGCGCCAAGGCGCTCGTCGACGCGGGCGCCGATGCGATCTTCCCCGAGGCCATGAAGGACCTGTCGGAGTTCGAGGCCGTCGCGTCGGCCGTGGACGTGCCCGTGCTCGCCAACATGACCGAGTTCGGCAAGTCCGAGCTCTTCACGCGCCGCCAGCTCGGCGACGCCGGCGTGCGGCTGATCATCTACCCCGTCACGCTCCTGCGGGTCGCGATGGGCGCGGCCGAGCGCGCGCTCGACGAGATCGCCGCGACCGGCACCCAGGCGGGGCAGGTCGAGAGCATGCAGACGCGCGCGCGCCTCTACGAGCTGCTCGACTACGCCGCCTACAACACCTTCGACGAGGGCATCTTCACCTACCGGCCCTGACCACCGGCCGGTGCCGCGAGCCCGTCGGCCGCGGCACCGGCATCTCCCCGCGACCCGTGCTGCACGAAGGAGTGACCGCATGACCACCTCCCCGACCACCACCGAGGGGCCCGAGATCCGCAAGGGGCTCGCGGGCGTCGTCGTCGACGTCACCGCGATCTCGAAGGTCAACCCCGACACGAACTCGCTCCTCTACCGCGGCTACCCGGTGCAGGACCTCGCCGCCCGGCGCAGCTTCGAGGAGGTCGCGTACCTCCTGTGGCACGGCGAGCTCCCGACGCCCGAGCAGCTCGCCGAGCAGACCGCCGTCGAGCGTGCGCACCGCGCGCTGCCCGGCAACGTGCGCAACGCGATCCTCGAGCTCCCGACGACGTGCCATCCCATGGACGTCGTCCGCACCGCGATCTCCCAGCTCGGCGCCCACGACCCCGACGCCGAGGACTCGTCTCCCGAGGCCGAGCAGGCCAAGGCGGTCCGCCTGTGGGCCGTGCTGCCCGCCGCCGTCGCGCTCGACCAGCGCCGCCGTCGCGGGCAGCAGATCGTCGAGCCGCGCGACGACCTCGCCTACGCCGAGAACTTCCTGTGGATGACGTTCGGCGAGGAGCCCGAGCCCGCCGTCGTGCGCGCGTTCGAGGTGTCGATGGTGCTCTACGCCGAGCACTCGTTCAACGCGTCCACGTTCACGGCGCGCGTCATCACGTCCACGCTGTCCGACCTGCACTCGGCGGTGACCGGCGCCGTCGGCGCGCTCAAGGGCCCGCTCCACGGCGGCGCGAACGAGGCCGTCATGGCGACCTTCGCCGAGATCGGCACCGCCGACCGCGCCGAGGCCTGGCTCGACGACGCGCTCGCCCACAAGCGCAAGATCATGGGCTTCGGGCACCGCGTCTACAAGCACGGGGACTCGCGCGTCCCCACCATGCGCGCGACGCTCGACGACCTCGTCGCGCACTACGGCCGCCAGGACCTCCTCGACCTCTACACCGCGCTCGAGACCGCGATGACCGAGCGCAAGAACATCCTCCCCAACCTCGACTACCCGGCCGGCCCCGCGTACCACCTCATGGGCTTCGACACCCCGATGTTCACCCCGCTGTTCGTCGCCTCGCGCGTGGTGGGCTGGACCGCGCACGTCATGGAGCAGCGCGCCGCCAACGCCCTCATCCGCCCGCTCAGCGACTACGTCGGCCCGGAGCAGCGCGACCTCCCCTGACACTGACCCCCCCCGCCCTGCGCCGAACAGGTGGTCCTGGCGCGTCCCTTCCCCCCGGACGAGCCAGGACCACCTGCTCGAACGGCTGGGATCGCCTGGTCGGGGGCTCAGGGGCTCAGGGGCTCAGGAGACGAAGGACTCCAGGTCGGTGCGGTCGACCGGAGCGTCGCGGTGGATGAGGGCCTTGACGTCCTCCATGCGGTCCCAGACGTTGACGGCCATGCCGGCCTCGACGCGGCCGTCCTTGAGCCAGAACGCGACGAGCTCGCGGTCGGGGACCGAGCCGGAGACCACGACCTCGTCGTAGGCGTCGGGGCCGGCGACGAAGCCGAGGTACTCCATGCCGACGTCGTACTGGTCGGAGAAGAAGTACGGCAGCTCGGGGTAGGGGTCGGTCGCGCCGAGCATCGCGCGCGCGGCGTGCGGACCCTGGTTGAGGGCCGTCGCCCAGTGCTCGACGCGCACCGACCTTCCGTAGCGCGCGGACGGGACGCTCGCGATGTCGCCGGCGACGAAGACGCCGGGGTCGGTGGTCTGGAGCGTCGCGGAGGCGACGACGCCGCCCGTCGAGGAGTCGAGCGCGAGGCCCGCGTCCCGGGCGAGCCCGATGTTCGGGACCGCGCCGACGGCGACGAGCACGAGGTCGGCGTCGACGTGGGTCCCGTCGGCGAGGTCGACGCCCGTCGCGCGGCCGCCTGAGCCCGAGATGCCCGTGACCTGGGCGCGGCGGTGGAGGTGGACGCCGTGGTCGGCGTGGACCTGCCCGTACAGCTCGCCCATCTCCGGGCCGAGGACGCGCTCGAGCGGGTGCGTGCCGAGCCCGATCACCGTGACGTCCAGACCGAGTGTGCGGGCCGACGCCGCGACCTCGAGCCCGATCCACCCGTCGCCGACGATGACGAGCCGCCCCGCGCCGCCGTCGTGGGCGGCGCGCAGCGCGGCGGCGAGCGCGTCGCTGTCGTCGAGCGTGCGCAGCTCGTGGACGCCGTCCAGGTCGAGGCCGGGCAGCGGGATCCGGCGCGGGGCCGATCCCGTGGCGAGCAGCAATTTCTCGTACGGCAGTGTCCGGCCGTCGGCGAGGGACACGCTCCGGCCCGCGAGGTCGACGGCGGTCGCGTCGGTCCCGGTGAGGAGCTCGACGTCGTGCTCGGCGTACCAGTCCGCGGAGAGGGGGAACACCGACTCGCGCTCCGCCTCGCCGCGCAGGTAGTCCTTCGACAGCGGCGGCCGCTCGTACGGCCGGTGCCGCTCGCGCGCGACGACGGTCAGCCCGCCGTCGTAGCCCTCGTCGCGCAGCGTCTCGACGGCCTTCGCGGCGGCGAGCCCTCCTCCGACGACGACGTGACGTCCAGCGCTCATCAGAACCTCCGCGGTGACTCGGTGCCCCGGACTCGGGCGGACCGCCCCAGTCTCGCGCGATCGTGTGCGAGGTGCGAGGTGCGAGGTGCGAGGTGCGGTGGCAGGTGTGCGCACGGCCCTGGGCGTGGCGCACGCCGGTTCGCGCCGCCGCGCCGTGGCAGCGTTCATGCGTTTCGCGTGACGCCCCGTGCGGTGCGCACGGGCAGGCTGTCCACGACAGCACCGTCGTGCACCGCGCGGCGGTCCCCGCGCGGAGGAGGTGCCGTGAGCATCGTCGTCGGCGCGATCGTGACCGCCGTCGTCGTCGCCGTGGCGGTCGCGACGATGCTCCTCGTCCGGCGGCGTGCACCGGCCGGCAGCCGGTTCAGCGACGGCGACCGGGCGTCCGGGGTCTTCGGGGTGGTCGCCACCGGCTTCTCGGTGCTCCTCGGTTTCATCGTCTTCCTCGCCTTCGAGTCCTACGACGAGGCGAGGAGCGGCGCTGAGGCCGAGGCGCGGATCGTCGTGCAGCAGCTGGAGACCGCGCAGTTCTTCGCCCCCGACGACGCGGCGCGGCTCTCCGGCGAGCTCGTCTGCTACGCCCGGTACGTCGTCGCGAACGAGTGGGAGCAGATGGCGGACGGCGAGCTCGGCGAGGCCGTCAACCCGTGGGGGGTCGCGCTCTACCGGACCGTGCGCGACGTCGTCCCCGCGTCGGACACCCAGCAGTCCGCCTACGACCGGTGGATGGACCAGACCGCGGCCCGCGAGGACGCCCGCCAGTCCCGCGTGCACGGCGCGGAGGGCCTGATCCCGCTGCCGCTGTGGCTCGTCCTCTTCGTCGTCTCCGCGACCGTCTTCGTCTTCCTGCTCTTCTTCGCCGACTCCGCGGAGCGTGCCGCGACGCAGGGCCTGCTCATGGGCAGCGTCACGCTCGTCATCACGCTCCTGCTGTGCCTGCTCGCGTTCTTCGACCATCCGCACGGGCACCAGGTCGGCAAGCTGCAGCCGACGGCGATGGAGCGCGCCCTCGTCCTCCTGGTGGGGGAGGCGGAGGCGGCGGGGGTGACGATCGACCCACCGTGCGACGCCGCCGGGACGGCGACCGGCCTCGGTGCGGGCCGGTCCTGAGGACGGGGGTCGGGGAGCGGGGACGCCTCTGGCGACGGACATGAAGAAGGCCCGGAATCGTGGCGATTCCGGGCCTTCTGCCTGGTCGGGGTGACAGGATTTGAACCTGCGACCTCTTCGTCCCGAACGAAGCGCGCTACCAAGCTGCGCCACACCCCGGTTGCTCGTCCGCACGACGATCGACGAGGAGTCCTCGTCTTCCGCGCGGGAAGCCTGCTCAGAATAGCCGACGAAGTGCCGTGCGACGAAACTCGATTCCCGTGACCCCGGCGACACCCGGTGCGCGCCCTCGCGGTGAGGGCGCGCGCACCGCGGTCAGCGTGCCGTCAGGGTGAGCAGCGTCGCCTCGGGTCGGCACGCGAACCGCACCTGCGCGTACGGCGAGGTGCCCGCTCCGGCGGAGACGTGGAGCCATGTCGAGTCCTCGCCGCCCGGTGCGTCGGGCCGCGCCCCGGGCCAGCCGTGCAGGCCCTTGGCCCGCCGTCGGTCGATGTCGCAGTTCGTGACGAGCGCGCCGAACCCGGGCACGCAGAGCTGCCCGCCGTGGGTGTGGCCCGCGAGGATCAGCTCCGCGGCGTCGTCGTGCATGGCGTCCAGGACGCGCCGGTACGGGGCGTGCGTGACCCCGACGCGGAGCACCGGTCCGTCGCTCGACGGCGCCTCGGGGCCGTCGTGGCGGCCGTCCGGCGCGGTGGGCGCCGGGAAGACGTCCCGGTCGAGGTGAGGGTCGTCCACGCCGACGAGGTCGAGGCGGACGCCGCCGACCTCGAGGACGTCGCGACGGTTCGTGAGGTCGACCCAGCCCGCGTCACGCATCGCCGCGGCGAGCTCGCTCGCGGGCAGCAGGCGTGCCTGGGACGCGAACGGCACGCGCGCGTCCGGCAGGAGGTACCGCGCCGGGTTCTTGGGGACGGGCGCGTAGTAGTCGTTCGACCCCATGACGAAGGCTCCGGGAGCCGACAGCAGCGGCTCGAGCGCGTGCAGCAGGGGTTCGAGCGAGTCGACGTGCGCGAGGTTGTCTCCCGTGTCGACGACGAGGTCCGGCTCGAGCTCGGCGAGCGAGCGCACCCACTCGATCTTGCGCCGCTGGCTGGGGACCAGGTGGAGGTCCGAGACGTGGAGCACCCGCAGGTCGGGCGTGCCGGCGGGCAGCACGGGCACGGTCACCCGGCGGAGCGTGAAGAGCTTGGTCTCGACGTGCGCGTACGCGACGCCCGCCAGACCGACTGCGGCGAGCGCACCGAGCCCGCGCAGGGCCCGGCGCGGGCCGACGGCGCTCAGCCGTTCCCCCCGCCGCCGAGGTTGCCGAACCACTCGCCGAGGTCGACGTCGTCGCGGCCGGCCCCGTTCCCGCGGTCACCGCGGTCGCCACGACCTCCGCCGGCGTCGGCGTCGGGGGCGTCGCCGCCGCCCTGGTCGCCGCCGCCCTGGTCACCACCCTGGCCGCCGCCCTGGTCGCCGCCGCCACCCTCGGGGGTCGTCGGCGCCGTGGGGGGCGGGGCGGGGGCGTTGATCCGCTTCCAGTCCGGGTCGGCGAAGCCCGGGGCGGGCTGGCCGGCGAGGATCTGGTTCATGTAGTCGCGCCAGGTCGGCGCGGCCAGGCTCGAGCCGTACCAGTAGGGGCGGGTCTTCCCGTTGATCGTGAAGCGCCCGTTCATCGGGACGTCGCTCTCGGCGTTGCCGATCCACACGGCGGTGACGACCTGCGGGGTGTACCCGATGAACCACGTGTGCGTGTTGTTGTTCGCCGTGCCGGTCTTGCCGGCGGCAGGACGCCCGTCGGCGAGACCGTTGCCGCGCCCGGAGCCCTGCGTGAGCACCTGCTGCAGCGCGTAGGTGACCGTGTTCGCGACCGTCGGGTCGATGGCGTTGGGCTGGCAGTTCGCGGACGGCACCGGGAGCTCCTGGCCGTCGGAGTCGAGGACCTTGGTGATCGCGACGGGCGAGCAGTACGTGCCGCCGCTCGCGAACGTCGCGTACGCCGCGGCCATCTGCAGCGGGGAGGAGTTCTGGGTGCCGAGGATCATCGACGCGTTGATGTCGATGTTGCCCTCGTCCCGGAGCATCGACGGCTGGAACCCGGCGGCCTTCGCGGTGGTCGCGATGCCGCACAGGTCGAGCTGGCTCGCCATCGTGGTGTACGCGGTGTTGACGGAGTTGTACGTCGCCTTGAGGACCGACATCGACCCGCTGCCGGGCCCGTCGGAGTTCGCGGGGGTCCACTTCTCGTTCCCGAGCCGCGTGCAGCTCGCGTGGAAGTCGCGGTTGATCGTCCAGGTGCGCTTGTTGGCGCTCACGGTCTCGTAGAGCGAGTGCCCCTGGTTGAGCCACTCGGCGAGCACGAACGGCTTCCACGTCGAGCCGGGGGAGAACCCGTTGGACGACCCGTGGGCCTGGTCGACGCTGTAGTTGACCGCCGTCGTGTTCGGCGCGGGCTCCTGGGTGTTGTCGAACGCGCGGTTCTGCGCCATCGCGAGGATCTTGCCGGTCCCCGGCTCGACGGTGACGATCGCGTCCTCGATCTGGCTCGGGTCGTCCGCCGGGACCGCCGCCGAGGCGTGCTGCTCTGCCGCTGCCTGCATGGCGGGGTCGAGCGTCGTGTAGATGTCGAGGCCGCCGCGGTAGAGCAGCGTCTGGCGCTCCTCCTTGGTCTCGCCGAACACCGGGTCGGACATGATGATCTTCGTGACGTAGTCGCAGAAGAACGCCGATCCGCCGGATGCCTGGCAGCCCGCCTCGAGCGGCTGGACGGAGAGCGTGTCGGCGATCGGACGGGCGCGGCCCGTGTCGTACTCCTCCCGGGTGATGTACCCCTGCTGGTACATCTGGTTGAGCACGATGTCGCGACGCTTCTGGGCGTTCTCCGGCTCCGTGGTCGGGTCGTACGTCGACGGCGCCTTGGTGATGCCCGCGATCGTCGCGGCCTCGACGTAGTCGAGATCGATCGCGCTCTTGTTGAAGTAGTGCCGCGCCGCCGTCTCCACGCCGTAGACCGAGCGGCCGAACTGCGCGATGTTGAGGTACCCCTGGAGGATCTCCTCCTTGGTCATCTTCTTCTCGAGCGCGATGGCCAGCTTGGCCTCGCGCGCCTTGCGCCCGAGCGACTTCTCGTTGGCCTCGTAGAGCGCCATGGTGTCGTTCTCGCGGACCGCCTGCTCGATGAGCACGTTCTTCACGTACTGCTGCGTGAGCGTCGAGGCGCCCTGGGTGTCGCCGCCCGTGATGTTGTTGACGACCGCGCGGGGGAGACCCTCGACGTCGACGCCGCCGTGGTCCCAGAAGCGCTTGTCCTCGATCGCGATGACCGCGTTCTTCATCGCGTCCGAGACCTGGTCCAGCGGGACCACGATGCGGTTCTCGGTGTAGAACGTCGCGAGGCGCGTCGTGCCGTCGTTGGCGTAGATGCGCGACTGCTCGGACAGCGGGCCCGGCTCGAGGTCCGCCGGCAGCTCGTCGAACACCTCGACGGCGGTGTCGGTCGCCGTGTTCGCCCCGGCGGCGAGCGGGACGAGCAGTCCGGCCGCGAGGACGCCGCCCACGCCGGAGACCAGCACGAACGCCAGGAAGAGGGCGACGAGCTGGTACGCGTTGATCTGCCGGCCGCGAGGACGCACAGGGGAAGCCATGGTGCCAACCCTACGGGAGCGACCCTGGGAGGGCCCCGGGATCCCGGGGCTCGCGGGTGTGCGGGTTGTGTAAGCATCCCGCGGCGGTGCTCGCGGGTGATGCCCGCGGCGGCCGACTACGCTCGCCCCATGGCAACCACGTGGGAGTACGCGACCATCCCCCTCATCATCCACAACACCAAGGCCGTCCTCGACCAGTGGGGCTCCGACGGCTGGGAGCTCGTCCAGGTCGTCACGGGCCCCGACGGCAACGGCCTCGTCGCCTACCTCAAGCGCCCGACCGGGGAGAAGTAGTGGCGGGGTTCCCCGCCGGGACGATCGCCGCGCGCCTGACGGAGCTCGGCCTCGCCCTCCCGCCGGTGGCGGCGCCCGTCGCGGCCTACGTGCCCGCCGTGCGTTCGGGCCGGTACGTCCACACGTCGGGCCAGCTCCCGTTCGTGGACGGCGCCCTGCCCGCGACGGGCAAGGTCGGCGACGGCGAGGGGCTCGTCCCGTCCACCGAGGCCGCAGCCCTCGCGCGGCAGTGCGCGCTCAACGCGCTCGCCGCCGTGCACGACGTCGTCGGGAACCTCGACCAGGTCGCCCGCGTCGTGAAGGTCGTCGGGTTCGTCGCGAGCGACCCGTCGTTCACGGGGCAGCCCGGGGTGGTCAACGGCGCGAGCACCCTCCTCGGAGAGGTCTTCGGCGAGGCGGGCGTCCATGCCCGCAGCGCGGTCGGCGTCGCGGTCCTGCCGCTCGACGCCCCGGTCGAGGTCGAGATCGTCGTGGAGCTCGCGGAGTAGCTCCCTCTGCCGGCACGCGAACGGGGTCGGCGGCCAGGTCCTCGCGGACCCGGTCGCCGACCCCGTCCTCGTCGGTGCGGCGGTCAGCGCGCGCGGCGCTCCAGGCGGTCCATGTCGAGCAGGACGACGGCCCGGCCCTCGCGGCGCACCCAGCCGCGCGTCGCGAAGTCGGCGAGCGCCTTGTTCACGGTCTCGCGCGACGCGCCGACGAGCTGCGCGAGCTCCTCCTGCGTGAGGTCGTGCGCGACGCGGATGCCCTCGTCCGTCTCCTCGCCGAAGCGCGTCGACAGGTCGAGGAGCGCCTTGGCGACGCGGCCCGGCACGTCGGAGAACACGAGGTCGGCCAGCGTCTCGTTCGTGCGGCGCAGCCGGCGCGCGAGGGCGTTGAGCAGGTGCTTGGCGACGCTCGGGTGCTTCTCGATCCACTCGACGAGCTGGTCGTGCCCGAGCTCGTAGATGACGGAGTCGGCGACGGAGCTCGCGGTGGCGGTGCGGGGGCCCGGGTCGAACAGGGAGAGCTCGCCGAACATCTCGCCGGGGCCGAGGATCGACAGGAGGTTCTCGCGGCCGTCGTTGGAGCGGCGCCCCAGCTTGATCTTGCCGCTCGCGATCACGTAGAGGCGGTCGCCCGGCTCGCCCTCGCGGAACAGCACGTCGCCGCGGGAGAGCTCGATCTGCTGCATCGACTCGAAGAGGGTGCGCGTCTCGTCCGCGTCCATCGTCGCGAACAGGGGGGCGGAGAGCACAACGTCGTCGTCCACGCGGGGTGTCCTATCGTCTCGTCCTCGGAAATGTTCCAGGACAAGTCTGCCCTACGGCTGCAACTCGGGTGTCGGGGGCGGCGGCTACGGTGGGTCCGTGACCACCACCGAGCCGGCCCGCACGGGGGCGCCGAAGCCCGAGTCGCACCTCGCCCTCGTCCGGCGGGCGCGCCGCACCAACCGCGAGCTCGCGGTCACCTATCCGGACGCGCACTGCGAGCTGGACTTCACGACGCCGCTCGAGCTGCTCGTCGCGACCGTCCTGTCCGCGCAGACCACGGACAAGCGCGTGAACCTCACGACCCCGGCGCTGTTCGCGCGCTACCCGGACGCCGCGGCGTACGCGGGCGCGGACCGGGAGGAGCTCGAGGAGATGCTGCGCCCCACCGGGTTCTTCCGGGCCAAGGCGCAGTCGGTCATCGGCATCGGCCAGGCGCTCGTCGAGCGCTACGACGGCGAGGTGCCGGGCCGCCTGGAGGACCTCGTGACCCTGCCGGGCGTGGGTCGCAAGACGGCGAACGTCGTGCTGGGCAACGCGTTCGGCGTGCCGGGGCTGACGGTCGACACCCACTTCGGCCGGCTCGTGCGCCGTCTCGGCTGGACCACCGAGGAGGACCCGGTCAAGGTCGAGCAGGTCGTCGGCGGTCTCATCGAGAAGTCGGAGTGGACGATGCTCTCGCACCGGCTGATCTTCCACGGCCGGCGGGTGTGCTTCGCGCGCAAGCCCGCGTGCGGCGCGTGCACGATCGCCCGCTGGTGCCCGTCCTTCGGCGTCGGCGAGGTCGACCCGGTCAAGGCGGCGAAGCTCGTCAAGACGAGCTGAGGTCCCCGGCTAGACCGCGCGCGGGAGCCAGTCGAGCAGCAGCTCCGTCACGGCGTCGGGCGCCTCCTCGGGGAGGTAGTGGCCGGCACCGTCCACGACCTCGAAGCGGAAGTCGCGGGCGAGCGCGGCGCCGTCTGCGTCCGCGAGGTCGCGTCGCACGAGGCCGTCCTCCTCGGCGTGGACCTGCAGCGCGGGGACGTCGATCGGGCGGCGGAGCGCGGCGAGGAAGCGACGGCCGTCCGGGCGAGGGGTCGAGCGCACCGCCCAGCGCAGCGACTCCATGGCGGTGTGCGCCGCGAACGGGATGCGCATGACCGTGCGGTACGTGTCGACGACGTCGGGCGCGAAGGGCGTGGCCGCCCCGGTCGCGAGCACCTCGGCCACGAGGTCGCCGCGGACGAGCGCGCGCTCGGGCAGCGTGGGCACCTGGTAGAACGCGAGCTGACGCAGCGCGGCGGGCGTGAGCAGACGGCGGGCGGAGGTGTGCAGCCGCGCGGGATGCGGCGCGGAGAACGCGGCGACGCCGGCCGTGACGGCGGGCTGGAGCGCGGCCATCGCCCAGGCGAGGCTTCCGCCCGTGCCGTGGCCCACGACGACGGCGCGTCCGGACCCGAGCGAGCGCACGACCCCCGCGATGTCGCGCGTGCGGGTCGGGGCGTCGTAGCCGATCGGCGGCTTGTCGGAGGCGCCGACGCCCCGGACGTCCATCGCGGCGACGCGGTAGCCCGCCGCGGCGAGCGGCTCGATCTGGTGGCGCCACGCCCACCAGAACTGCGGGAAGGAGTGGAGCAGGACGACGAGCGGCGGCCCGGGGTCCCGCACCCCGCGGTCCTCGGGACCGGCGAGCGCGACGTGGAAGCGCGCGCCGTTGGCCGGGACGAGCTCATGGCGCCAGGGGCCGTCGGGCAGCGCGGACGTGAAGTCGGAGGGGTCGGGCGTCACCCGGACGAACCTACCGGGGTCCCGGGCCCGCTGTCGGCCGACGACCCGGCGGTGCCCGCCCCGGCGTCCTCCGCCCCCTCGGCGGGGCGGCGGTCCTTCGGCGGGTCGAACCGGTACCCGACGTTGCGCACCGTCCCGATGAGCTGCTCGTGCTCGGGGCCGAGCTTGGCGCGCAGGCGCCGGACGTGGACGTCGACGGTCCGCGTGCCGCCGTAGTAGTCGTACCCCCACACCTCCTGGAGCAGCTGGGCGCGGGTGAACACGCGGCCGGGGTGCTGCACGAGGTACTTGAGGAGCTCGAACTCCTTGTAGGTGAGGTCGATGGGCCGGCCACGCAGCCGTGCGGTGTAGCCGCTCGCGTCGATCGCGAGCTCGCCCGCCGCGATCTCCTGTGGACCGTCCTCGGCCGGGCCGCGCGCGGACCGCTCGACGACGAGGCGCAGCCGGGCCTCGACCTCCGCCGGGCCGGCGCCCTCCAGGAGGAGGTCGTCAGCCCCCCACTCCGCCGTGACGACGGTCAGGCCGCCCTCGGTGAGGACGAGCACGAGCGGGACGGTGAGCCCGGTGGCGTGCAGGAGGCGGCACGTGGTGCGGGCCGCGACGAGGTCGCGCCGCGCGTCGAGCAGCACGACGTCGGAGTCCGGGGCGTCGACGAGCGCCGACGGCTCCATGGGAAGGACTCGGATGCGGTGCGAGAGCAGGCCGAGGGCAGGCAGGACCTCGACAGAACCGCCTGTCGCGGGGGTGAGGATGAGCAGGTCTGCCATCCGGCACCTCCTTCCGGGTCGCGGGGCGCGGGCGGCGCCCCCGGGCGTCGACGCGTGGCGACCGGGCCGGGACGTACCTCTGCGGGGCTCGCCACGTCATCGGCCACGTTCTCGGTCCGTGGATGGTTACCGTATCGCGTGCCGGGCGCGGACACGGCGAACGTTCCACGGCCGTGCGCGTGCCGGGCCGGTAGGCGGTCCGGCGGGAGACTCTGCGACACTCTGAGGCGTGCTGCACGACCCGACGCCCTCCCGCGACCCCCGAACGGGGCGCTGACCGCGTGGACCTCTCGACCCGGGCCGTCGTCACGGCGTGCCTCGCCGCGGGCATCGCCGTCGCCGCGTTCTTCGGCCCGCTCCCGCTCGCCGCGGCGTCGTGGGCCCTTGCCCTGATCGTCGCGATCGGGTGGCCGCGCCTGCTCGACATCCCCGTGCACGGCGGGACGCGCGTCGTCATCGCGATCGCCGGGCTCGGCGCCGTGGGTGCCACGGCCGCGACGCACGGCGAGCCCGCGCTGCGGCACCTGCCCGTGGTGCTCGCGCTCGCCGTGGTGCTCGCGTTCGTCGCCGAGCTCCTGCGCCGCGACGGGCGCCCGCGGCTGGTCGAGTCGCTCGTCGGGACCGTGAGCGGGATCGTCGTCGCGACGTCGTGCGCGGGCTGGATCGCGACGGGACGCACCGACGCGGGCGAGTCCCTGGTCGTGACGTGCGCGGTCGCGCTGGCCGTCGCCTCCGCGGTCTCGGCGCTGCCGCTGGGCGGCTGGACCAACGCCGCGCTCACCCTGGGGCTCGCGGTCGCCGCGGGCGGTGCCGTCGGGTACGTCATGCCCGACCTCGACCTGCTGAGCGGCGTCTGGTCCGGCGTCGTCGCGGGCCTGCTCGTCGCGTCGCTCCACGCGCTCTTCGACCAGCTCCCGGAGCTGCGGGGGCGCCTCGGCGCGTTCTCCGCGACGGCGCTGCCGGTCGCGGTCGGCGGGACGCTGATCTTCGTGGTGGGCCGGGTGATCGTGGGATGACGCCGTCGGTGCTCCCCGTCGTGCTCCTCGGCGCGACCCTGCTCGCGACGCTCGCCCTCGGCGTGTGGTGGCAGCGGCGCCAGGGGGTCGTGCGCGCGCCGCGCACGACGACGTCCGGGTCCGCGACCGACGACGGCGCGGCGTCCTTCGACTGGCCCGCCCACGACGTCGTGCTGGGTGCGCGCGGCACGTTCGTGCAGTTCTCGGCGGAGCTGTGCGCGCCGTGCCGGGCGACGGCGCGCGTCCTCGGCGAGGTCAGCGCGGCGCACGACGACGTGACGCATCGTGAGATGGACGTCGACGACCACCTCGACCTGGTGCGAGCATTCGGCATACTGCGCACGCCGACCGTCCTCGTGCTCGACGCGGAGGGTCGGGAGGTCGCCCGCGCGAGCGGGGGGATGAACCGCGCCCAGGCGCTCGCGGCGCTCGCCGTCGCGGACGCGGGAGCGGCCTCCGCGACCGCGCACGACGCCTGACCCACGCCGTCCCCGACGGCCGCACCGGAGGAGACCGCATGAGCGACCAGGCTGGGCGAGGCGACGCCACGACGGAGCGCGGGACTGCGCCCGCCGGCATCGACCCGCGGGGGCCGCGTGCGGGGGCGGGCATCACGGCGCTGCTGCTCGCGGTCGTCATCCTCCTGTGGACGTCGCCCGCCGCGCTCGTGCTGCTCGCGCTCGTCGCGGCGAGCTTCCTGCTCGGCGCGATCCGGGGCGCGCAGGGCACGTGGCAGGCGTGGGTCTACCGCGTGGTCGTGCTCCCGCGCATCGGCCCGACGGCGGAGCGCGAGGACCCGAGGCCGCCGCGGTTCGCGCAGGCGGTCGGCCTCGTCATCACCGGCGCAGGGGTCGTGCTGGGGCTGCTCGGCGTCGAGGCGGCCGTGCCCGCCGCGGCGGCGCTCGCGCTCGTGGCCGCCGTCCTCAACGCCGCGTTCGGCCTGTGCCTGGGGTGCGAGCTGTACCTGCTGCTGCGCCGGGTCGCCCCGGCGCGCTGACGGCGCCGCACCCGGGAAGCCGGGAGACCCGGCCGGAGACCGGATCGGTCAGTAGACCAGCGCCTGGGCGCCGTCGCGCAGCGCCTCCTCGACGAACACCGCCGCGCCGGCGATCCGCACGCCGGGGAGCACGTCGTCGGCCGTGATCCCGCGGCGCGCCGCGCACTGCGTGCACACGGTGAGGGTGCCGGCGGCGAGCACGGCGTCGAGCAGGTCGGGCAGCGGGGCGGCGTGCTCCAGCTCGAGCTCCGCCGCACGCCCGGGCAGCCCGAACCACGCGGCCTCGCCCGTGAGCCACACGCTCACCTCGACGCCCGCCGCGACCGCCGCGGCGGCGACGGTGAACGCCTGGTTGGCGGCCTCGGGGCGGTCGAGCCCCGAGGTGGCCTTGACGACGAGCGAGCGCTGACGGGGAGCCGCGGGCGGCGGCACGATGTCGGTCACGCGGCCGAGCGTAGCCCTCCCCGCCGGCGCCTTCCCCGCCCGCGGCGTGGTCGTCCCGCCCGGCCGGTAGGATCGGGCGCATGAGTCCGCACACTCTCGAGCTGATCTTCCTCGGCCTGCTCCTCGCGGCGACGGTCACCATCACGTGGTTCGCGGGGTACGTCGTCTACAAGCTCTACAAGGGCCAGCGCTGACGCTGCCGCGCGGGGCGAGCCCCGCCCCCCGCACGTCGCCCCGCCCGACTCCGAGAGGTGGTCGCTGATGCCGTTCGAGTTCCCCGAGGGGCTCGCGCCCGAGGTCTACCCGCTCGCCTGGCTCGTCGGGAGCTGGCGCGGCGAGGGGGTCGTCAAGTACCCGGGCATCGAGGAGACGCCGTTCGTCCACGACGTCGTGTTCGACCACGACGGCGGCCCGTACCTGCGCTACGAGTCGACCCTGCGACTCCTCGAGACCGAGGTGCCGGAGACCGTCCCCGACGAGGGCGCGTGGCCCGAGCGCGACGCCGAGACGCTGGACGCCGCGGCGTCGGACGCCCCCGTGTGGTCCACCGAGACGGGCTACTGGCGCGTGTCCACCGATCGGCCCGACGGGCTCGAGGACGACCGGCACCCGCTCGAGGTGCTGATCGCCGACCCCGCGGGCCGGGTGTCCGTGTACCTCGGAGCGGTCGGTAACGGCCGCGTGGACCTGGCGAGCGACCTGATCGCCCGCACGTCCACCGCGTCGGAGGTCACGGCCTCGAAGCGGCTGTACGGGTTCGTCGAGGGCCAGCTCCTGTGGGTGTGGGAATTGGCGGCCTTCGGTGAGCCGTTGCAGTCGTACGCGTCCGCGAAGCTGACCCGGCGACCGACGACCTGACCCGCGGGCCGACGGACGAGCGCGCCCGCACGCCCGGACGCGCCGACGAAGGAGGACCACCCGTGACCACCGGCTACACCAGCCCGCTCCTGTCCCGCCACGGCGCGGTGCCCGCGACCGGCCCCGACGAGGGCGTCGCCTGGCACTACGGCGACCCGACCGGCGAGCAGCGCGCGCTGCGCACGGGCGGTGCCGTCGTCGACCAGTCGCACCTCGGCGTCGTCACCGTCACGGGTCCCGACCGGCTGAGCTGGCTGCACTCCATCACGTCGCAGGACCTGACGAACCTCTCCCCGCGCACGTCGACGGAGCTGCTCGTCCTCTCCCCGCAGGGGCACGTCGAGCACGCGGCGTCCGTCGTCGACGACGGCGAGACGACCTGGCTCGTCACCGAGCGCTCGCACGCCGCCGACCTCGCCGCCTGGCTCGACCGGATGAAGTTCATGCTCCGGGTCGAGATCTCCGACGCCACCGACGCGTGGGCGGCGCTCGGCGAGCCCGTCGACGCCGAGGGCGCGGAGGGCGAGCCGGTCACGTGGCGCGACCCGTGGCCGCGCGTCACCGGCGGCGGCACGCGGTACGGCCCGCCCGAGGACGAGCACCCGGGCCGGGAGCGGCCGTGGCGGCTCGTGCTGGTGCCGCGGGCCGAGCTGGCCGACGCCGTCGCCGCGCGCGAGGCGGCCGGGTGGCGGCTCGTCGGCACGTGGGCGAGCGAGGCCGCCCGCGTCGAGGCGTGGCGGCCGCGGCTCGCGACCGAGATCGACCACCGGTCGATCCCGCACGAGACCGACTGGCTGCGCACCTCCGTCCACCTCCACAAGGGCTGCTACCGAGGCCAGGAGACGATCGCGCGCGTGCACAACCTCGGGCGCCCGCCGCGCCGGGTCGTGATGCTGCACCTCGACGGCTCGGGGCACCTGCTGCCCGCGCCCGGCGCCGAGGTCACGCTCGACGGGCGGCCCGTCGGCGCCGTGACGTCGGTCGCGCGCCACCACGAGCTCGGCCCGATCGCGCTCGCCGTCCTCAAGCGCAGCGTCCCCGAGGACGCCGAGCTCCTGGTCGACTGCGACGGTGGCGCGATCTCCGCGGCGCAGGAGGTCGTGGTGCCCGGCGAGGGCGTCTCGGTCGACCGTCCCGCCCCGCGCGGCCCCGTCGGCCGGGGGATCACGCCCCGCGGCGAGGGCGCGCCGACGAGCATGCTGTGACCGCGGGGCCGGCGTCCGGGCGCCCGCCGGGCCCGGACTCCGGACCCGGCGCGGTCGACGTCGCCCGCACCGCGTGGCGCCGGCTCCTCCTGCGCGCCCGGATCCGGCAGGGCGTCTCACGCGTCCGCGTGGCGCTGTGGCCCATCCTCCAGGCGTCGGCCGCCGCGGGCCTCGCGTTCGGCATCGCCCGGTACGGTCTCGGCCACACCGCTCCCTTCTTCGCCCCCGTCTCCGCGTGGGTGTGCCTCGGGTTCAGCCAGGACCGGCAGCTCCGCCGCGTCCTCGAGCTCGCGGTCGGGGTCGCGATCGGCGTCGGGCTCGGGGACCTCGTCGTCCACGCGATCGGCTCCGGGTGGTGGCAGGTCGCCGTCGTGCTCGCCGTCTCCGCGCTCGCGGCCCGCTTCATCGACCGCGGCGCGATGCTCACGACGCAGGCCGGCGTGCAGGCGATCGTCATCGTCGGGCTCCCGGCGGCGCAGGCCGGCGGCCCGCTCGGGCGGTGGACGGACGCGCTGGTGGGCGGGGCCGTCGCGCTCGCGGTCGCGGCGCTCACGCCCGGCGACCCCCGCCGTCGTCCCCGGCTGCTGGGTGCCGAGGCGACGACGGAGCTCGCCGCCGTCCTCGACGTCCTCGCGCGAGGGCTGCGCAGACGCGACCGCGCCGACCTCGAGGCGGCGCTCGTCAAGGGCCGCGCCTCCGAGGGAGCGCTCGAGGACTGGCAGTCGGCGGCGTCGTCGGCGCGGGAGCTCGCACGCGTCACCGCGGCCGGGCTGCGGCACCGCGACGAGCTCGGCGGGCTCGAGCGACAGGCCGTCCTCGTGGACCGCGCCATGCGCAGCGTGCGCGTCCTGGCGCGGCGTGCGATGCCGGTCGCGGGCGGGCCGGACGAGCGGGAGCTCGACGCGGTCGCGGACCTCGTCGCCCGGTTCGGCGCCGGGGTGCACGTGCTCGCGGAAGCGGTCGGCGCCGGCCGCGACCCGGCCGTCGCGCGCGAGGTCCTCTTGGAGGTCGCGCACAGCGCGGACCCGCACGCGCTCGGCGACGGCGACTGGCAGGTGCAGTCGCTCGTCATGCTCGTGCGGTCGCCCATCGTCGACCTCCTGGAGGCGGCCGGGGCGTCGCCGCAGCAGGCGCGCGACGCCCTTCCCGAGCTCTGAGCGGACCATCCCGGCCCGTCGGGGCGAACCGGACGTTCTTCACCCTGCACAGCGGAGCCCCGGGCCGGTACCGTCGGGGCATGGAGGTCCCCGTCAGCGCCCTGCGCGCCGAGCTCAAGTCGTGGATCGAGCGGGCCAGGGAGGGCGAGGAGGTCGTCATCACCGAGCGCGGCGTCCCCGTCGCCCGGCTGACGGGCGTCGCGACGGCAGACCTGGTCACCGAGCTCGTGCGCGACGGCGTGCTGGTCCCGCCGGCGGGCGAGCGCCCGGTCCACGTGGTCCCCGCGGGCCGCGACGCCGGCGCGCGACCCGCGACGACGGACGGGGCGCGGTCGTCCGACGGCGTCCGTGGGGGTCGTGGCGGCGGCGTCGCCGCGCTCGTCCGTCGGATCCGGCGCTGAGGCCCCGATGGCCCTGGTCTACTTCGACGCGAGCGCCCTCGTGAAGCTCTGCGTCCCCGAGGTCGGCTCCGCGCTGGCCAGCCGCCTGTGGAACCGGGCGGACGTCGTCGTGACGAGCCGCCTCGCCGACGTCGAGGTGCGGGCGGCGCTCGCCGCCGGCGCCCGCGCCGGCGTGCTCGACGGCCCGGGCCACGCGAGCGCCCTCGGCGCGTGGGACGAGCTGTACCCCGCGCTCCACGTCGTCGAGGTCTCGGGCGAGGTCGCCGACCGCGCGTCGGCGCTCGTCGCGGCCGGTGCGCTGCGCAGCAACGACGCGGTGCACGTGGCGAGCGCCCTCGCCGTCGCGCACGACGACACGATCGTCGCCGCCTGGGACCCGCACGTGGTGACCGCCGCGCGGTCGGTCGGGCTGCGGGTGGTGCCGTGGCCCCTCGCCAGACCGTAGGCTCGTGCCCGTGGGAATCATCGGGTCGCTGCAGTGGATCGTCTACCTCGCGCTCTCGCTCGTCGTGTTCGGGACGCAGCTCTTCGCGCTCGTCGACGCGATCCGGCGTCCGGCCGGAGCGTTCACGGCCGAGGGGAAGCTGACCAAGCCGATCTGGCTCGCGATCCTCGCGGTCGCCGCGGCCCTCGGGTTCCTCTCGCTGCCCCTCGGCGGCGGTGTGAACCTCGGCTTCATCGGGCTCATCGCGGTCGTCGCGGCGATCGTCTACCTCGTCGACGTGCGCCCGCGGCTCCAGCCGTACGGCAACGGCCGCGGCAACGGGTCGTCCGGCCGCCCGGGCGGCTGGTGACGCGCCGGTGACCGCGCACGTCCACGGCGGGGTCGAGCGCGCCGCCGTCCCGCTCGCGGAGGTCGTCCGGGGCGACCTCGTCGAGTCGGTCCACGCCGGACACCTCGTCCTGCTGAGCGGCGACGGCGAGCCGGTCCTGGAGCGTGGCGACGCCGACGCCGTGATCTGGCCGCGGTCGAGCGTCAAGCCGTTCCAGGCCGTCGCGATGCTGCGGCACGGGCTCGTCCTGCCACCCCGCCTCCTGGCGCTCGCCGCGGCGAGCCACAACGGGGAGCCGGAGCACCTCGCCGGCGTCCGGGAGATCCTCGACGGCGCCGGGCTCGACGAGTCGGCGCTGCGGAACACGCCCGACATGCCGCTCCACCCGCCCGCCGCGTTCACGTGGCAGCTCGAGGGCCACGGGCCGTCGTCGATCACGCAGAACTGCTCCGGCAAGCACGCGGCGATGCTCGCGACGTGCGTCGCCGCCGGCTGGGACACCGCCACCTACCTGGACGTCGACCACCCGCTGCAGGTCGCGGTCCGCGAGACCGTCGCCGAGGCGACCGGCGTGCCGGTCGAGCACGTGACCGTCGACGGCTGCGGCGCGCCACTCTTCTCGACGACAGTGCGCGGCCTCGCGCGGGCGTTCGGGCGGCTCGCCGCAGCCCCGGAGCGCGACCCGCGCTCGCCGGAGGCGCACGTCGCGCGCGCGATGGCGGCGTTCCCGGAGATGGTCGGCGGGACGGGCCGGGACGCGACGCTCGCGATGCGCGCGGTGCCCGGCCTGGTCGCCAAGGACGGTGCGGACGGCGTCTACGGCGCCGGTCTGCCCGACGGCAGCGCCCTCGCCTTCAAGGTGCTCGACGGCGGCTCCCGCCCGCGGCCCGCGGTGCTCGCCGCCGCGCTCCGACGCCTCGGCGCGCTCGGCGTGGCGGGGGTCGACGACGCGGCGCTGACCGCGCTCGGCGACGTACCCGTGCTCGGCGCGGGCCGGCCCGTGGGCGTCGTGCGGCCGGTCCTCGACGGCGCGTCCGCCGCGCCGACGGATGACGCGGAGCGTCGCTCGTGAGGGCCGTCGTGCAGCGCGTCTCGCGCGCGAGCGTGAGCGTCGTGGCCGACGACGGCACGACGGAGGTCGTCGGGGCGATCGACCGTCCCGGGCTGCTCGCGCTCGTCGGCGTGACGCACGACGACGGCGACGCGCAGGTCGAGACCATCGCGCGCAAGATCGCGGAGCTCCGGATCCTCGCGGGGGAGCGGTCGGTGCAGGACGAGGGCGCACCCGTGCTGGTCGTCAGCCAGTTCACGCTCTACGCCGACACGAAGAAGGGCCGCCGGCCGTCGTGGAACGGAGCAGCCCCCGGGCCCGTCGCCGAGCCCCTGGTCGAGGCGGTCGTGGCACGGCTGCGCGAGCGCGGGATCGAGGTCGCGACCGGACGGTTCGGCGCGCACATGGCCGTCGAGCTCGTCAACGACGGCCCGGTCACCCTGATCCTCGAGGCCTGACGCACGTCCCGGAGCGCATCGCGCGAGGTAGAGCCGTGGTTCTTGGTGTTCGACGACGTGTGGCTGGGTTGGGTGGGCGGGGTGGGTGGTGGTGCCGCGTCTACCATCCGCCGCTCGTTCCTCGCGGCTCCCGCCAGGCCCGCCACGACGCTGCACCACCACCCACCCCGCCCGGCGTCGTCTCGCCCCGGTCTCCGCCCACCTCGGGCGACTGCCCGCGGTGTCGGTTCACCGAGCATGTTCCCGCTGTCCCCTTCGGTCGCCGGCGTGGCACGGTCGCTCCCGGCTCCCGGCTCCCGGCTCCCGGCTCCCGGCTCCCGGCTCCCGGCTCCCGGTGCCCTGCGCCGGGGCCGTGGGTCGCGTCACCGTCGGACGGGCTGGTCGTCGCGATGTCGCGTCGAGTCGTGGCGACGTCACGTCGAGCAGGTGGTTGTGGATCGTCGGGGGGTGCCTGACGAGCCGTGGTCGCCTGTTCGGCTTGCGAGGACGGCCTGGTCGGCCGGGCGGCGGGCCGTGGGTGGGCTGATGGAAGAGCGGTGGGGGTGGGCTCGGATGCGAAGGGGCGTCAGAGCGGCGCTCCGAGAACCCACGCCCGACAGGCCAGGGTGACGGCGCCGCAGCCCCGAGCACCGAGGCCACCCGCGCCGCGGACCCGACCCCGCGGGCTCGAGGCCCGAGCCCGCGGGCTGGAGACCGACCGCGCGTCGCGGGCCCGGTTCGCCGACCAGACGCGAGCGCGCGCCGTCGGGGTCAGCGGAGCCAGCCGCGGCGCTTGATGTAGGCGAGCGGGATGACGGCTGCCACGAGGGTGAGCAGGACGGTGAGCGTGAAGCCGTAGGGACGGTCGAGCTCGGGCATGTGCGTGAAGTTCATGCCGTAGAACGACGCGATGAGCGTCGGCGGCAGGAACACGGCCGTGATGATCGTGAAGACCTTGACGATCTGGGCTTGCTTGACGTCGAGCGAGGTCATGATCGCCTGCTGGAGGTACCGCACCTTGTCGTGCTCGAAGCTCGCGTGCTGCTTCACCCCGTCGATGTCGGCGACCAGGGTCTCCACGAGCCCGGCGAGCACGGGGTCGGAGTCGGCGATCTCGCTGCGCAGGTGCCGTGCGGCGCGCGCGAGCGAGAGCTGGGACTCCTGGGCGCGAGACACGATCTCCTCCGCGCGGTTCATGCGGGTGATGGTGTCCTGCATGTCGCTCACCCCGATCTCCCGACCGCGGGAGTCGACGCCGCGCGTCGCCTCGTCGATCTCGTCGGACATGTCCTCGAGCAGGTCGCTCGCGTACGACACGACGCGGTCCGCCGCCTCGTTGAGCGCGTAGAGCAGCGCGTACGCCACCCCGTAGGAGGATCCGGTGAGCCACGGGGTGCGCCGCATGCGCGCGATCGCCTTGTCGAAGACGCCGTAGTGGCGCTGCGGCTGGGCGGTCACGACGACGTCGGGGGAGAGTGCGAGCACGATCCGCTCGTAGACGACCCGGTCGCCGTCGCGCCGCGTGGCGGTCACCGGGAGGTAGACGTGCGCGTCGGTCTCCCAGACCCGGTCGCCGGCGGCGGCGAAGTCGACGCCGTGCTCGGCGGCGCGGGCCGTCGCGTCGGGGTCGCCCACGCCGACCTGGACCCAGCGGGAGCGCAGGACGCGGGGGTCGAACCGGGGTGCGCCGGTGCCCTGCGCGCGGGCGTGCAGGTCCAGCCCGCCGCGTGCGGGGGCGGGGAGGGCACGGTCGGCACCGGCCGTGAGGGCGAGGCCCGTGGGCTCGGGCAGCGTCGTCGTCATCAGACACCTCCGGCGGTGACGTGCGCGAGCAGCAGGGCGACGCAGATGAACACGTACAGGCCGACGGTGAAGGAGATGGACTGGCGTTCCAGGTTCGGTCGGCGGGCGCGACGTCGGTCCTCGCGCGCGTCGCGCAGGGGAAGGCGTGCGGGGCGCGTCCGGGTCTCGGTGGCAGGCGAGCGCTGGGTCATGGTGGTCGTCCTTCTCGGCGGGCCGACGACCACGGGCGAGCGCCACGGGGTGGGCGGCGGGCGCGGGTGGGTCGGCGAGGTGCGTCGGCGGGTGTTCCTGCGGCGCGCACGACGGCGCGCGCGGTGCGCACTGGCGACCTCCCCGCGCGGGGCGACGGCCGGCCGCGCGAGTCCTCGGGCTTCGCCGACTCAGGCGACGGGCTGCGGGCCACGGAGGGTGAGCGCGCAGTGCACGGTTCTATGACTGCTGCCGTCCGGCATGGGGCTCACCTCGCTCTCGTGGCGGCGGCGCCGTGGGCGCCGCACCCGGGTCGGGGCGCACGAGAACCGTGGCCGCGACGGGGATCGAGGCCAGGCTAGCCCTCCGTCCCAGACGGGGCAAGCGCCGTCGGCCCAGGTGGCGGTCGTGTGACGACCGGGAAACGATGTGGTGATCCCTTGTTTACGGAGGGTTGTTAACATTTCATCCGGTCGACGGGCGACGAAGCCCCCGGACGGAGGGTCCCGACATGTCAGAACAGCACGACTACCTGGTTCCCGAGCCGCACCGTCGCGCGGACACGCGGTCCGCGCGACGGCTCGAGCGACTCTCCTCCCGCGCGCAGGAGGTCGACCGCGCGCTCGCTGCCGTGAGCGAGGGCAAGGGCGGCCTCGTGTGGACGGCCGAGCGCGGCATGGGGGCGAGCGCGACGCTCGAGCTCGTGTGCGAGGCCGTCGCGACGTCCACCTTCGCGCGCCCGACGCTCACCCTGCGGTGTCGCCCGCCCGCGGGTGCTCCCGCGCCGGGCTCCGCGGTCGTGTCGCTCGTGTCGCAGGTGTCGCAGCTCGCGGGCGGCGTCGTGCCGGAGCGCCTCACGCGCGTCCTCGAGCCCGTCGACCCCGGCTTCGGCCACCTCCCGGAGGTCGCGGCGGTCGCGCTCGCCGAGCTCCTCGTGGAGTCGTTCGACGGCGCGACGGTCGTGCTCGTGGCCGACGACCTGCACCTCCAGGACGAGCTCAGCAGGGCCGTCCTAGCGAGCCTCGTCGCGCAGCGCCACGCGCCGGTCGTGCTCCTCGGTACGGCGACGGCGGGCGCGCTCGACCCGTCCTCCGGGCCGTTCGAGCTCCGCGCCGTCCCGCCGCTCGCGCCCGCCGACGCCCTGCACCTGCTGCTCGTCGAGCGCCGGCTCGCCGTCGCGCCGCACGTCGCGGCGCGCCTCGCGTCGCTCCTCGGCGGCAACGCCGCCGCGCTCACCC
Source organism: Cellulosimicrobium cellulans (assembly GCF_024124905.1). GTDB lineage: Bacteria > Actinomycetota > Actinomycetes > Actinomycetales > Cellulomonadaceae > Cellulosimicrobium > Cellulosimicrobium cellulans_G. Next base: position 59,747 of record NZ_JAMXST010000005.1, on the reverse strand, counting down.
AGACGGCGGCGCTGCTCACGCCGGAGCAGCTCTCCGGGGGGTCGATCCTCCCGGACCCGCTGCCGGCGGTGCCCGCCGTGCGCTCGCTCTTCGCCGACCGTCTCGCCGCCCTCAGCGAGGGGGAGCGGCACGCGCTCCTGGTCGCGGCCGTGGCTGTCGTGGACCGGACGGAGCTGCTGCTGTCGGCGACCGGCCTCGCGATGGACGAGGTCCTCGACGGCCCGCTCGCCGAGCACCTCGCGCTCGTGGGTGGCCGCTTCGCGTTCGTCGACCCGCGCATGCGGTCCCTGGTCCACGCGGACGCGCGGCTCGCGGAGCGCACCTCGGCGCACGTCGCGCTCGCCGAGGCGCACCGCCGGGCGGGCGAGGAGGACGTCGCGGTGTGGCACTCGGCGCTCGCGACGCTCGTCGGCGACCCGGCGCTCGTCCCGGGACTGCTGCGGATCGCGCGTCGGCACCTGGACCGCGGGGACGTCGTCTGGGCGCACGAGGTGGCCCGCGAGGCCGCGAGCCAGGCCGCGACCGAGCACCGCGCCGAGGCGTTCGCGATCGCGGGCGTCGCCGCGCTGCGGTCGGGCCACGTGCAGGACGCGGCGGACTGGTTGCGCAAGGCGTCTCGCAGCGGCGACGACGCGCTGCGCGCGCGGACGCTCGGGCCGCTCGTCGCCGCGCTGACGCTCGCGGAGGGTCAGGTGCCCGACGACGTCCTCTCGCCCTACCTGCGCGGCGGACAGCCCGACGACCTCGCGCCGGACGCCGTGGCGGGGGTCGTGTCGGGCGTGCTCAACGCGGCACGGCTGCACGCCGAGCGGGGCGACGGCGTGAGCACGTCCCAGCTCCTCGACACGGCGACCTTCCTCGCGTCGTGGTGCGACGACGACGAGACGGCCGCGGGGCTCGCCCTCGCACGGTCCTGGGCGGCCGTGTTCGGGGTGGGCGAGCGCGGGGTGGTCCCCGACGTCGACCTCGGTCCCGACCACGAGGCGTCGCTGCAGGTGAGCCGTGCGCTCGCCCTCGCGGCCGACGACCGGCTGGACGACGCGGCACAGACGCTCGCGAGCGTCGTCGCGTCCCTCGCGCCGGTCCGCGACGGCGGCCGGTGGTTCGACGGGCCGGACGCCGCCCTCACGCCGCTCGCGGAGGCGCACGTCCGGCTGGCCCAGTCGCTCGTGCACCTGTGGCGCGGCACGCTGACCCGGGCCGCGGACGAGCTCGCCGAGGCGGCGTTCCGGCTCCCGCTCGGGCTGCCGTTCGCCGGGCTCGGCGTGGCGGCGGCGCGCCGTCTCGACATGATGACCCGCGGCGTCGTGGGACCGGTGGCGACGGCGCTCGAGGAGACGTGCGCGAGCCCGACGTCCCGCCCGGTCCGGCTCGGGCTCCTCGTGGACCGGGCGATGGGCGCGGCGTTCGCGCACCACGTGACCCAGGCGGCCACGCTCCTGGAGCTCGCGGCCGAGCGCGAGCGCCCCGACAGCGCACGCATGCTCCCGCTGCCCGGGCTGGACGACGTCGAGGCCTGGGTCGTCGCCGGGCGCCACGACGCGGCGCAGCGCGCGCTGGCCCGGCGGAAGGTGGACGCGAAGGAGCTGCCGCCGTCGCTGCGGTCGGCGACGCTCGTCCGGGCCGACGTGTCCCTCGCCGCACCCGAGGACCTCACCGCGCCGCTCGAGCGGGCGACGCGCGTGAACCGGACCACGGCCTCGCCCTACGAGCACGCGCGGACGGACCTCTGCGCCGCGCGGGCTCTCGTGCGGGCCGGAGAACTGCAGCGTGCGCACGGCCTCTTCCTGTCCGCGATCGAGCTGTTCGACGACGCGGGGGCGGACGCCTGGACGACGATCGCGCGGGAGGAGCACGCGGACGTCGTCCGGCTCCTCGGCGGACCGGTGACGGACGACGCGCCCGGGACGCCGGTGCCCGCGGGGCCGGTCGCAGCGGCGACCGGGGCCGTGGTGGGCGGCGCGCCCGCCGGCTCGTGGGCGGCCGCGGCGCGCGCCGCGGGCCTGCACGCGCCGCTGCCCGGGGTGCTCGGCGGGCAGCGGCCGGGAGCCGAGCCCGTGACCCGTCCCGTGCCGCCGGACGCGTGCCGGCTCGCGGTGCGCGAGAGCGACGTGTCGGACGAGGCGCTCGCCGAGCTCCGGGGCCGGTGGTCCGACGAGCTCACCGAGCGCGAGCTCGACGTCGCGCTGCTCGTCGTCCAGGGCGCGTCCAACCGGGAGGCCGCGGACCAGCTGTACCTCTCGGTGCGCACGGTGGAGGTGCACCTCGGTCGCGTGTTCCGCAAGCTCGGGGTGCGCTCGCGCGTCGAGCTCACCGTGCTCGCGCACCGGGTGGGGCGTTGAGGGGAACCCACCACCCCCGTCGGGACGCTACGTAGCGAGGGGCGCGAGCCGCGTTCGATTCGGTGTGATTCGTCCGCTTCTGAGGGCCTCTGTCCTACGGGTGAACCCTTACGTGGCGGGTAAGTTCGCACCATGAACAATGTGGGAAGCGCGGATAACGCCGCGGTGCCCGCGTCATTACGTTCGAGAGGACCCGAGGGCGACGACGACTCCGGAGGACGGCAGCGTGGCCCACCGCACCAGCAGCGAGGCAGGACCCATGGACGTGTCCCTCTTCACCCGACCACCCCGACCCGGGCGCCGTCGCGGCGCACGTGTCGCGGCGCTCGCGACCGCTGCGGCGCTCGTCGGCGGACTCCTCGCGGGAGTCGCACCGGCCCAGGCCGCCGAGGTCGCACCCGCCGCCGTCTCCCACCCGGGCGACAGCGACGTGAACGGCTACCGGAACGTCGGCTACTTCACGCAGTGGGGCGTGTACGGCCGCAACTTCCAGCTCAAGAAGGTCCAGGACTCCGGCGCTGCCCAGGACCTCACGCACATCAACTACTCGTTCGGCAACATCCACTACCAGAACCTCACGTGCTTCATCGCGAACAAGGCGCAGGGCACGGGGCCCAACGGCTCCGACGGCGCCGGTGACGCGTGGGCGGACTTCGGCATGGGCTACACCGCCGCGAACTCCGTGGCCGGCGTCGCCGACACGTGGGACCAGCCGCTCGCCGGCTCGTTCAACCAGCTCAAGCAGCTCAAGGCGAAGAACCCGCAGCTCCGCGCCCTCATCTCCATCGGCGGCTGGACCTGGTCCAAGAACTTCTCGCGGGCTGCCGCGACGCAGGCGTCGCGCGAGAAGTTCGTGTCGTCGTGCATCGACATCTACATCAAGGGCAACCTCCCGGTGATCGACGGCCGCGGCGGGGCCGGCGCCGCCGCCGGTGTGTTCGACGGCATCGACATCGACTGGGAGTGGCCCGGCTCGAACAACGGCGAGGTCGGCAACTACGTCGACACCGTCAACGACCGCGCGAACTTCAAGCTGCTGCTCGCCGAGTTCCGCAAGCAGCTCGACGCGTACGGCGCGCAGACCGGCAAGCACTACCTGCTCTCGGCGTTCCTCCCGGCCAACCCGGACGACATCGCGGCGGGCGGCTGGAACGACCCGGCGATCTTCGAGTACCTCGACTACGGCAACGTCCAGGGCTACGACCTGCACGGCGCGTGGGACCCCGCGCTCGCCGGCCCCCAGGCCAACCTGTACGACGACCCCGCCGACCCGCGGGCGGCCAACCGCCAGTTCAGCGCCGACAAGGCGGTGCAGGAGTACCTGCGCGGCGGCGTCGACCCGAGCCAGCTCGGCCTCGGCATGGCCATGTACGGCCGCGGCTGGAAGGGCGTCACGTCCTCGGCCCCGTGGTCGGCGGCGAACGGGGCCGCACCGGGCACCTGGGAGGCGGGCAACGAGGACTACGACAAGCTCCGCACGCGGGGCCAGGACTACTACGACCCGGCGACGGTCTCGGCCTGGCGCTACGACGGCGACCAGTGGTGGGGCTACGACAACGCGCGGTCCGTCGCCGCCAAGGCGGAGTACATCGACCGCCTGAACCTCGGCGGCGGCATGTGGTGGGACCTCTCCGGCAACCACGACGGCACGCTGCTCGGGACCTTCACGGACAAGGTCCGTGCGCTCCCGGCGGGTCCGGTCGACGGCACGGACGGCTCGACCGACCCGACGGACCCGACCGATCCCACGGACCCCACGGACCCGACCGACCCGACGGACCCGACCGACCCGACGGACTGCCTGGCCGCCTGGTCGTCGACCGCGGTGTACACGGGCGGCGCGACGGTGTCGTTCGAGGGGAAGAACTACCGCGCCAAGTGGTGGACCCAGGGCGACCGCCCGAGCGCGGGCGGCCCGTGGGAGGCGACCGGCACGTGCGGCGCGACGGACCCGACCGACCCGACCGACCCGACGGACCCGGGCACGTGCACGGCGCCCGCCTGGTCGTCGAGCGCGGTCTACACCGGTGGCGCGACGGTCTCCTACCAGGGCCAGAGCTACCGCGCGAAGTGGTGGACGCAGAACAACGTCCCGGGCGCGGAGCAGTACGGCCCCTGGGAGTCGCTGGGCGCCTGCTGACGCCCACCCCTGACGGCGCCGGTCGCCACGAGCGACCGGCGCCGCCGAGCGGGGCCCCGTCCACGACGTGGTCGACGGCGGGTGCGGTGACGAGTCCCGTGCACCCGCCCGTGCACCCTCCCCTCGCCGCGTCACCGAACGCCTCCGTCGTCGACCGCCGTCGTGACGGGTCCCGCTCGGCACCCCTCAGCAACCCTTCACCCGTCGGTCGCCCTCCCCCCGGCGACCGTGCCCGACGCGACGCCGTCCGGCGTCGTGCGCACCGACCCAGCAGATCGAGGTACCCCATGCGGTTGTCCCTGACCCCTCGGGCGCGCGCCCCCCGCGCTCCCGGACGCCGGCCACAGGTCGTCGCGGCCGTCACGACGCTCGCCGTGCTGGCCACCGGCCTCGCCGGTGCCGCGGCCGCGCAGGCCACGACCCCCCTCGCCGCCGCCACGGCCACGGCGTGCGCGGACCCCTGGTCCGCGACCCCCGCCTACGTGGGCGGCGCGACCGTCGCGTACGGCGGCCAGAACTACCGGGCGAAGTGGTGGACGCAGAACAACGTCCCGGGCGCGGAGGCGTACGGCCCCTGGGAGTCGCTCGGCGCGTGCGGCGACACCCCGACCGAGGAGCCGACGACGGACCCGACCACGGACCCGACGACCGACCCGACGACGGACCCGACCACCGACCCGACGACCGACCCGACCACCGACCCCACGACGGACCCGACGACCGACCCCACGACGGACCCGACGACCGACCCCGCCGCGAACCCGGACGAGAAGTGCCGTCCTGACGGCATGGCGCAGACGCCGGGCGTCAGGACGCCCTACTGCGACGTGTACGACGAGAGCGGTCGGGAGAAGCTGCCGAACGGGCTCGACCGCCGCGTCATCGGCTACTTCTCGAGCTGGCGGACCGGCACGAACGGCCAGCCGCGCTACCTCGCGAGCGACATCCCCTGGGACAAGCTCTCCCACATCAACTACGCGTTCGCGCACATCGACGGCAACGACAAGGTCTCCGTGAACGCGGGCGCGGCCGGCAACGCGGCGACGGACATGACGTGGCCGGGCGTCGCGGGTGCGGAGATGGACCCGGCGCTCGACTACACGGGCCACTTCAACCTGCTGGCGAAGTACAAGAAGGCCCACCCGGGCGTCAAGGTCATCCCGGCCGTGGGCGGCTGGGCCGAGACGGGCGGCTACTTCGACGCGAGCGGGAAGCGCGTCGCGTCCGGCGGCTTCTACACGATGACGGAGTCGCAGGCGCGCATCGACACCTTCGCGGACTCGGTCGTCGACTTCGTCCGCCAGTACGGGTTCGACGGCATCGACATCGACTACGAGTACCCGACGTCCAACAACCAGGCCGGCAACCCGGACGACTTCCAGATCTCCGACAAGCGCCGCGGGCAGCTCTTCCAGGGCTACGTGAACCTCATGAAGACCCTGCGCGAGAAGCTCGACGCGGCGGGCGCGCAGGACGGCGAGTACTACATGCTGACGACCGCGACGCCGTCGTCGGGCTGGCTGCTGCGCGGCATGGAGGTCTACCAGGTCACGCAGTACACGGACTACGTGAACATGATGACGTACGACCTGCACGGCGCCTGGAACGAGTACGTGGGCGGCAACGGCGCCCTGTTCGACGACGGCAAGGACCCCGAGCTCGCGGCCGGCGGCGTGTACAGCGCGTACAAGGGCATCGGCTACCTCAACGGCGACTGGGCCTCGCACTACTTCCGCGGCGCCATGCAGGCCGGCCGCATCAACCTGGGCGTGCCGTTCTACACGCGCGGCTTCCAGGGCGTCCAGGGCGGCACGTACGGCATGGGCGGCACCGCGAAGGCGCCGGCCGGGTTCCTCTGCCCGGCGGGCACGAACAACAAGTGCGGCTACGGCGCGGAGGGCATCGACAACCTCTGGTACGACAGCGACCCGCAGGGCAACGCGGTCCCGGCGGGCGTCAACCCGATGTGGCACGTGCTCAACCTCGAGAAGGGCGTGACGGGCGACTACGTCTCCGCGTACGGCGTCACGGACACGATCCAGGGCACCTACGAGCGCCACTTCGACCCGGTCACGAAGAACGAGTGGTGGTGGAACGCGCAGACGAAGACGTTCCTCTCCGGTGACTCGACCGAGGCGATCGCGGCCAAGGCGGACTACGTCGCGGACACCGGCCTCGGCGGCCTGATGATCTGGGAGCTCGCGGGCGACTTCGGCTACGACCAGGCGAAGGGCCAGTACGAGATCGGCAGCACGCTCGTCGACCTCATGCACAGCAAGCTCTCGACCACGACGCCGTACGGCGCGTCGAAGGCGAACGCCGACCGGACGATGCCGACGCAGGCGCTCGACGTCGACATCCGGTACACGGAGTTCGCGCTCGGCGACAACAACTACCCGATCTCGCCCAAGGTCGTCTTCGCCAACAACGGTGCGAAGGACATCCCGGCGGGCGCGACGATCTCGTTCCAGTACGGCACGACCGACCCGGGCGAGATGAGCGACTGGAGCGGCTTCAAGACCACGGTCACCGCGAAGGGCCACACGGGGGACAACGTCGGCGGCCTCGACGGCGACTTCCACACCGTGCAGTTCACGGTCCCGACGGGGGGCATCCCGGCGGGCGGCTCGATCACGAACCAGCTCAAGTGGTCGATGCCGGCCGCCCAGTTCTCCAACGTGATCGTCACGGTCGACGGCGTGGACTACGCCACGACGTACGACCACCCGCGCGGCGTCACCGTCGTCGACCTCCCGGGCTCCGGGAGCGGCGGGGGTCCGGGCGGCCCCGGCACCGGCACGGGCGAGTGCGCCGCCGCGGCCTGGGTCGCGGGCACGGTCTACACCGGCGGCGCGGTCGTGAGCCACGGCGGTCACGTGTGGACGGCGCGCTACTGGACCCAGAACGACACCCCCGGCGCCTCGGCGTGGGGTCCGTGGGCCGACGGCGGCGCGTGCTGACGCGCCGCCAGCGTCCCTGACGAGGTCCCGCCGCGACGGCTCGCGGGTACGGGGAATCCCGTACCCGCGAGCCGCCATCGTGTGGGTCTCACGCATCTCGACCCGTGGTCGCGCTCGCTAGCGTGACAAGACCGACGAGGTCTCCGCAGCTCTCCCCAGTGGGCTGCGGGGACCTCCGACCGTGAAAGGCGACCAAACGTGCACGTGCAGCATCGAACGACCCGTCTCTCCCTCTCCCTCGCGGCCGTCGCGCTCGGCGGACTGCTCCTCGCCGGCTGCTCGGGGGGCTCCGAGCCCGACGCGACCGCCGACGGAGGCTCGGGCCCGGCGACGGCCGAGGACCACGGCGCGCACGGCGCCCACGCCGACGAGAGCAAGGTCCCGGTCGGCCCCCTCCAGCTCCCGGCCGCCGAGTACTGGTCCGTGCTCCAGCCCGCCGACGGCGTCACGCAGGTCCGCTCGGGCGGGTGCCCCGAGGACGCGGTCTGCCCCGCCTTCGAGATCCTCACCGGCGCGGGCCTCGACGGCGTCGACCCCGCCGCCGCCTACGTGCCCGACGGCGCGACCTGCCCGGGCACCGACCAGCTCGCGGCCCGCGCGGTGGGGGAGGCGGTCGAGTCGGACGTCGAGGTCGCGGGGACGGCCGCCACGCTCGCGCGCTGGACGCTCTCGTGCGTCGACCCCTCCGGGGCCGAGGTGCGCACCGTCGAGCAGCTCCAGTGGTACGTCCCGGACGCTCCGGGCGGCGCGGTGCTCGTCGTCGACCGCTGGGCCTTCGAGGGCCTGGAGTCGCGCCTGGCGGCCGGCGCCTGGGCGGCCGCCTGACGGACCCGCCCCCGACGGGTCGTCTCGTCGCGACCGGCGACGCACGAAGGCCTCGCACCCTGGCGGGTGCGAGGCCTTCGTCGTGCGTGCGGTGCCCGGTCAGCCCTTGCGGGTCCGGCGCGTCAGCAGGACGATCGCCGCGCCGACCACGGCGAGCCCGGCCGCGATCGCCGCGTACAGGCCGACCGTCGCGCCGGTCTCCGCGAGCGTCGGGTTCTGGCTCCCGGCGACGGGGTTGTCGACCGGCGTCACGCCCGGGAAGCAGTTGCTCGTGTCCTGCGGATAGGTCACCGGGACGGTCACCTCGGGGTTCACGGCGAACGTCACGTCCACGGTGCCCGTGGCCCAGCCGTGGGTCGCGGTGTTGATCCACATGTTGTTCACGAGCTCCCAGCCCTCGTCGGCCGGCAGGTCGACGAAGCGCTCGGGATACGCGCCGGGCCACAGCACCCGTCCGCTGAGGGGGAGGTCGGCCATCACCTCGTCCTCGCCGTCGGGGTTGTGCCACGTGAGGGTCGCCGTCGTGTTCGGCGTGCCGGTGACCGAGACCCCGTAGTCGAGGTAGGACACGCCCTCGACGCACACGGGCGTGAGCACGTCGACCTTGATCGTCGGCTCCGGGGTGCCGGGCGGGTTCGTCGCGCACTCCGGCGTCGACGGCGGGTAGGCCACGACGGTCTCGGCCGTCGGGTTGACCTCGAAGACCACCGTCACGCCCGCGCGGACCCAGTCGAACTCGTCGCCGACGACCCACTCGCCGTCCACGAGGCTCCAGCCGGGCCAGTCGACGGGGTTGCCCGCGCCGTCGACCTCGGCGCCCGGCCACAGGACGCGGCCCGAGAGCGGCAGGCCGGACTGGACGACGTCCTCGCCGTCCGGGTTGACCCAGGTGATCGTGAGCGGGTTCGTCTCGTCGTTCTCGTAGTTCTCGGGGAGCTCGAAGACGTAGTCGAGGTAGGGCACGTCGCCGTCGCACACCGGCGAGGCCACGGTGATCTCCGGGACGTACGTCTCGGGGTCGGTGGTAGCAGCGCTCGCGGTCGTCGCGACGACGGGGACGGTCAGGAGCGCGGCGACCGCGGAGAGCGCTCCGACGAGCACCGCCCGTCCCGTGCTGCGCAGACCCTTCGAGGTACGCATGGCTTCTTCACCCGTCTCGGTTCAGGGATTGTGGTGTTCCGGTACACAGAGAGCCCCGGAGTGCGGTCCGTGATGCATCGTGCGCCACGGACCGATGGCACGGGTCGAGCGACAGGCGCCCAGGATAGCGAGGATCGGACCCTGAACTGGACGGTCGTCCGGGTGAAATGTGGCCGTCAGGACCATCGTTATCGTGCCGTGATCCTCGGCGTCATCCTCGGCGTCATCCTCGGCGGGAGACCACGCGTTCGTCCGCCCGTCCCGGGGGCCGGGCCGGCAGGTTCGGGAGGGCGTCGCGAGGGTTCACCCGCACGCGGCGACCGGCACCACCTCGAGGCCGGGCGCCGACACCGTCGGGGTCGTCCACACGTCGATCGTGCCGTCGGCGCCGGGGTGGTCAGGGGCGTCGCCCGGCGTCGTCACGGTGAAGGAGACCGCCGTGCTCTGACCCGGCGCGAGCTCGACGGGGAGCGAGGCCGCGCGCCGTCCCCCCACCTCCGCGACGAGCGCCCCCGTCGGTGCCCCGCCCACCCGGACGGTGCCGACCTCTCCGCCCCGCGGCGGGTAGAGGACGACCACCGTGCGGACGTTCCCCGGGGTGACGCCCGAGATGCCGCCGCCGGTCACGTACCACGGCAGGCTCGTCCCGGCGTCGGCCGGCGCGGTGGACGTGAGCGCGGCGCTGAACGTGTCGACCCGTCCGCCGTCGGTGCACACGCTGCCGGTGAGCCGGACGTCCGTGCCGAGGTAGTAGCTCATCTTGCCGCCCGTGGCGTCGTTGAGGAACACGCCGACGGAGCCCTCCGCGCGGTCCGCGGTGTCGATGTCGCCCGCGACGACCGTGCCCGCCAGGCGGTCCTGCTCGTCGGGGTGCGCGGACCAGAGGAGCACGCGGTGCTCGTCCGCGCCGCGTGCGAGCGCGTCGCGGGCGAGCGCGGGGTCCGCGCCCCCGGCGAGGAACGTCCCGAGGACGGTCGACGCGACGGAGGCGAAGAACGCGTCCGTCTGCTCCCCGGGCTCCAGCTCGACGTAGGCGTCCGAGAGGAGGACCTGGACGACGTTGCCCGCGTCGAGCGCGACGGCCTCGTCCCCGAACGGCACCTGGACCGCCCCGGTGGCCTCCAGCAGGTACGACAGCGCGACGGGGTCGATCGCGGCCACGCCGTCCACCGTCTCGCCCTGGGCCTGCTCCCACATGGCTGCCGTGAGCTCCGCGGTCGTGGGGAAGTCGGGCGTGAGCGGGGTGTCCTGCACGTACCGGCCCACGCGGTCCGTGAAGAGCTGCTCGACCCCGGCGTCCAGCGGGAGGACGGGCTCGGCGAACGGCGGGACGTCGGCCGTCGAGGCCTGGCGCTCCAGGGAGACCGCGCCGCCGTCGACCGTGAGGACCGCGAGCGCCCCGGGGATGCCGCCGCCCGCGCGCAGCTCCGCGTTGTTGAGCGCGACCACGAGGTACCGGCGCGGGCCGTCGGCGCCGAGCATGGCCGGGCCGAGCGCGGTGACGCGGTCGGCGGTGCGCACGACGGGGCGCAGGTCGTCGGTCCGGGCGACGAGCGTCGCGTACGGCTCCGCGATCTCCTGGTGCAGGGCGTCGGGCTCGACGGCCGCGAGGCGCGCGTCGATGTCGTCGAACGCGTCCGCGGCGCGGGCGACGGCGGGAGCGGCAGCGGCGAGCGGGGCCAGGTCGACGCGCCCGTCCGCGACGGTCAGGCTGTCGCCCTCGACGGCCCCGAGAGCCTGCGTGAGCGCCGGCAGCACGGTCGCGGCCAGGTCGTCCACGGTCGCCGCCGCGGCGGAGAACGCGCGGACGTCCTGCCCGTACACGGGGAGGTGCGCGGCCAGGGACCACAGCGGGCCGTCGGTGCTCGCGCGCGCGGTCGCGGTGAAGGGCTGGACCCGGTCCAGGGCCGCCTCCGCGGTCTCGACGTCGCCCGCGCGCAGCGCCTCCTCGGCCGCGGGGACCTCGTCGAGCGCGCGGGTCAGCGCGTCGCGCGCGGCGAGGGCGTCGCGGGCGAGCAGCGCGACGCAGACCACCAGGAGCACGGCGAGGAGGATCAGCGCCCAGCCCAGCCACGACGCCCAGTGCCGCCGTCGTCGGCCGCCCGTGTGGCGGGGCGGCAGGTCGACCGGCTCCGTCCTCGTCATGCCCCACAGCGTAGGTGCTGCGCGGTGGCAGGATCGGTGCCGTCGCGGGTGAGGTTCGGGTGAAGGACGTGCCGTGCAAGGAACCGGCTCCCCGGGACACAGAGCGGTTGACAGCCCCGACCCGCCGACGAGGAGCCGCCGTGACGACCGACGAGGCAGCCGACGCCGCCGTCCACGACGAGGCCTGGTTCGCCGCGCTCTTCGCCGCGCACGCGACGCCGCTCTACCGCTACTTCCGCCGCCGGCTGCCGAGCGCGGCCGGCTCCGTCGGGCCGGACGCCGACGACCTCACGGCCGAGGTCCTCGCGACGGCCTGGCGGCGCCGCGAGGACGTGCCCGACGGCGCCGAGCTCCCGTGGCTCTACCGCACCGCGGGCTTCGTCCTGGCCAACCACCGGCGCAAGGCGCGGGCGGTGCCGGTGGCCGAGGTGCCCGACCGGGGCGACGAGGGCGCGGACGTCGAGCACGTCGTCGTGCAGGACGACGAGGTGCGGCGCGCCCTGGGCGCGCTGTCGGTCCGCGACCGGCGCATCCTCCTCCTGCACGCCTGGGAGGGCCTGGGCGGCGACGGCCTGGCGGCGGTCCTCGGCACGTCGCGCGGGGGAGCCGACGCGGCGCTCTCGCGGGCGCGGGCGCGGCTGCGCACCGCGTGGGCGGAGCAGTCGGCCCTCGCGCAAGAGTCGGGCGCCTGAGCACACATCACGGGTAGACCCGACCGGCCGCGCCCCCGCGGCGCGGCCCCGCAGTACCTGGAGGGCGACATGACCAGCCACACCCCCGACCAGCCCGACGACGTCGACCTGGAGCGCCTGCGCGCCGCCGACCCGGCGGCGAGCGCCGCACCGGACACCGGCGCCCTGGAGGCCGCGGTCCGCGACCGCGTCCCCGAGGCGTTCGGCGACCGCTCGGCGGTGACCGGCGAGCCGCTGTCCGGGCCGGGCGGCCCGACGGCGACGCTCGTCGACGAGCTCGCCGAGCGCCGTGCGCGACGCCTGCGTCGGCGGGCCCCGCTCCAGGTCGCCGCGGTGGTGGCGGGGGCGCTCGTCATCGGGGCGGGCGGCTACGCGCTCGGTGCCGGAGCGGTGGGAGCGTCGCCCGCGGGGGACTCGGCCGTGGAGTCGACGGCGCTCGCGCCGTTCCGGCTGGGGGGCGCGGGCGCGGCCCAGGAGGAGTCGGGCCTCGCCCCCGACGCCGCCGCGTCGGGGCAGGCGTTCTCGTCCGACGCACGGGCCTCGGCGGACATGGCCTACCCCGGCGCCTGGGGCGGGCGCACGGTGTTCCACCAGGACGGCCTCTCGACGCAGGGGACCAGCGCGGACGCCTGGGCGTACGACGCCGCGGGCGTGTTCTCGCAGGAGACCGCACGGCGCGTCGCGGACGTCCTCGGCGTCTCGGGCGAGGTGCGCGAGGAGTACGGCTCCTACGTCGTGGGGTCGGCGGACTGGACGGGGCCGACCGTCTCGCTGCAGCCCGACGGCCTCGCGAGCGTGAGCTACAACGACCCGACGAAGGACCCGTGGGGCTGCGTGGCCGTCACGCCGCTGCCGGCCGACGGTGCGGACGAGCCGGACGGCCCGTCCGCCGAGCCGGGCGCGTGCCAGGAGCGGGACCACGGTGCGCCGCCGAGCGGTGCGGACGCGGTCGAGCGGTTGCGCGACCTGCTCGCGACGCTCGGCCTGGACCCTGCGGGGTACGAGGTCGTCGCGGCGGAGCAGCCCGCCGACCAGGGCGCGCCGCGGGCGACCGACGTGACCGCCTACGAGGTCGTCGAGGGGCGGCGCACGGGGACGCAGTGGAGCGCGACGTACTCCGGGGACGGCCTCGCGTCCCTCTACGGGAGCCTGGCGCCGCGCGTCGCGATCGGCGCGTACGACGTGGTGAGCCCGGCGGAGGCCGTGGACCGCCTGGGCGACCCGCGGTTCGGCGGGGGAGGCATGATCGCCTTCGCGCGGGAGGACGGCACCGCGCAGGCCGTGCCCGAGATCGCGCCCGCCGAGCCGGAGGCGCCGACCGTGCCGCCCACGGTCGGCGAGGGCGCCCGGTTCGCGTGGCCCGTCACGGACGTGACGATCACGGACGCGCGCCTGGGGCACGCGGTGCAGTACCAGCCCGACGGCGCGGCGGTGCTCCTGCCCGCCTACGAGCTCTCCGACGCCGACGGCAACGTGTGGTCCGTCGTGGCCGTCGTCGACGACCGGCTCGACTTCTCTCCCGCGGGCTGAGCCCACCTCGCCGGGGACGACCCGGCGGCCGGTGTCCGCGCGATGCCGACCGTCGGGTCGTCCCCGGCGTGCGCTTTTGCATCGTGCAAGCGTCGTGCTCCGCGAAAGTAGGCACGCTTTTGATTGACCCTCGACAAAAGTGTGGCTAGGGTCGCAGCAGACCGGGCGCCCACCGGGTCGGAGAGCGGTCACACGCCCTCGTCCGGGCGTGCGGTCCGACGATGGCAGGGAGGCCATCGTCGTCGTGCTCGGCGGCGCTCCGGCGTCCGCCGACGGGAACGGGAGCAACGATGCACCACTTCGCTTCTGACGGCTCGTCAGACCGCCCTGCTCCGGACGCGCGCACGGGGCTCTGGCTCGTCGGCGCCCGCGGCTCCGTCGCGACCACCGCGGCCCTCGGCCTCGCCGCCATCGCGGACGGGCGTGCCGCCCCCACGGGGTGCGTCACCGTCTCCGAGCCCTTCGCGTCGGCGCCGCTCCCGTCGTTCGGCGACCTCGTCGTCGGCGGCCACGACATCTCCGACGTCTCGATGGTCAAGCGCGCCGAGCTGCTCGTCGAGGCCGGGATGATCGCGCCGCGCCTGCTCACCGCGGCCCACGCCGCGCTGGAGCGGGCCGACGCCGAGGTCCGGCCCGGCTACTCCGCCCACCCCGCCGAGGGGGCACCGCGCGAGTCTCAGCAGGCCGCCGCGGAGCGCCTGGCCGCGGACATCGTCGACTTCCGCGAGCGCCACGGCCTCGCCCGCGTCGTCGTGGTCGACCTCGTGTCGACCGAGCCGCTGCCCGAGCCGGCCCCCGAGCTCTCCGACCGGGAGCTCCTGCGCGTCGCGCTCGCGGACCCGGAGCGCGCCGTGCTCCCGCCGAGCTCCGTGACCGCGTACGCGGCCCTGCTCGCGGGCGCCCCGTTCGCGGAGTTCACGCCGTCGGCGAGCATGCACCTGCCGGTGCTCCTCGAGCTCGCCGCCGAGCGCGGCGTCCCGGTCGCGGGCCAGGACGGCAAGACCGGCCAGACGTGGCTGCGCACGATCCTGGCGCCCGCCTTCGCGGCGCGCGGCCTGCGCGTCCTGTCCTGGGCCGGCGCCAACCTGCTCGGCGGCGGCGACGGCGCCACCCTGGCCGACCCCGAGGCCGTGCAGAGCAAGCTCGTCTCGAAGTCGCGCGGACTGCAGGACCTCACGGGCAGCCAGGTCACGCCGCTGCACATCGACAACGTGCCGGACCTCGGCGACATCAAGGTCGCGTGGGACCACGTGCACGTCGAGGGCTTCCTCGGCTCGCGCCTCACGCTGCAGACCACGTGGTCCGCCTACGACTCGATGCTCGCCGCGCCGCTCGTGCTCGACCTCGCGCGCCTGCTCGCGCTCGCCGACGCCGCGGGGTACGCAGGACCGGTCGCGGAGCTCGGGTTCTTCTTCAAGGACCCGTGGGCGAGCGACGTGCACGACTTCGCGGCGCAGACCGTCGCGCTCGCGGACTGGGTCCGCGAGGCGGCTGCTCGCGTCGGCGCCGCACCGGCCGACCGGCCGTGACCGGCTCCCTCCACGACCACCTGGACCTCGTCCGCGCCCCCGCGGTCCTCTCGGTGGTCGGTGACACCCTCGCGGGCGCCGCCGCCGCCGGTCACCCGCTCACGCCGCGCCGTGCGCTGCTCCCGCTCGCGTCTGCGTGCCTCTACGCCGGAGGCATGGCGCTCAACGACTACGCGGACCGCGAGCTGGACGCGGTGGAGCGGCCCGAGCGGCCGATCCCGTCCGGGCGCATCTCCGAGGGCCGCGCGCTCCGGGTCGCGGTGGGTCTCACGGCCGCGGGCGTGGGGCTCGCCGCCGCGGGCGGGGGACCGCGCGCGCTCGCGGTCGCCGTCCCGCTCGCCGCGAGCGTCTGGACCTACGACACGGTCGCCAAGGAGCACGCGGTGGGTCCCGTCGTCATGGCCGCGTGCCGTGGTCTCGACGTCCTGCTGGGTGCGGGCGTCGGGCACCTGCGTGCCGCGCTGCCCGCCGCGGCGGGGATGGCGGTGCACACCGCGGGCGTGACGTTCGTGTCCCGCGGCGAGGTGCACGGCACGACGTCGTCCCTCGCCACCGGGGTGGCGGCGGCCACCGCGGTGGGCGGCGCGGTCGTCGGCGTGGGGGCGCTGCGCCGCGGTCGCGGGACCGGCCCCGGCCGTGCGACGCGTGTGGCGACGGCCGTCGCGGGCGCCGTGGCGGCGGGCGCGTACCTCGCGACCGCGCTGCCGCGTCAGGTCGACGCCGCGATCACGCCGTCGGCGAGCAACGCGTTCGCGGCGACGAAGGCCGGGATCCGGGCGATGCTCCCGCTCCAGGCGGCCTGGGCGGCGCGCGGCGGCAGCCTCGCGTCGGTGGGCGTGCTCGCGGGCGTCGAGGTCGCGGGTCGCCTGTTGCGCCGGGCCGGGCGCGGACGCGCCGAGATGAGCGAGACGTGAGCGGGCGCGAGGACTCCGGGCGGGGCGCGCCGTTCACGCTCGGCTACGGCACCAACGGCTTCACGGACCACCCGCTCGACGTCACGCTCGACGTGCTGGAGCACGAGGGCTACGGCGCGGTCGCGCTCACCCTCGGGTTCCCGCACCTGGACCCGTTCGCGGACGGGTGGCGCGCGGAGGTCGAGGCGCTGCGCGACCGCCTCGCCGCGATGCACGGCGGCGCGGGGATGCGGGTCGTCGTCGAGACGGGCACGCGGTTCCTGCTCGACCCGTACCGCAAGCACCGGCCCACGCTCGTCGACGCCGAGGCCGACGCCCGGCTGCGCTTCCTGCGCCGCGCGGTCGAGATCGCGGCCGTGCTCGACGCCGAGTGCGTGTCCTTCTTCTCCGGCGTCCTGCCCGACGGCGCGTCCCCGGCCGCGGGCTGGTCGCTCCTGCGCGACCGCCTGCCCGGCCTGGTCGAGCACGCTCGCGAGCACGGCGTGCGGCTCTCGCTCGAGCCCGAGCCCGGGATGCTCGTCGAGACCGTGGGCGACGCGCTGCGGCTGCGCGACGACCTCGGGGGCGACACCGGGGACCTCGCGGACCTCGGCGTGACGGTGGACGTCGGGCACTGCCTCGTCGTCGAGCCCGACGGCGTGGTGGGTGCGCTGCGCGCCGCCGCGCCCTACCTCGCGAACGTGCAGCTCGACGACATGCCACGCACGCACCACGAGCACCGCCCCTTCGGCGAGGGCGAGATCGACCTGCCGCTCGTGCTCGCGACCCTCGCCGAGGTCGGCTACACCGGCGTCGCCGCGGTCGAGCTGCCTCGCCACTCGTACGACGCTCCCGGCCTCGCGCGCCGCAGCATGACAGCGCTGAAAGAGGCGTGGGACCGACGCCCCGCGGTGCACGCGCCCGACCAGGAACCACCCGTCTCCGACCACCCCCAGGAGGTGCCATGACCGAGCCAGCCCCCGCGGCCCCCGCGGCCCAGGACGGCGCGACCACCGAGGGCGAGCGCTGGCTCGCCGAGGCGCGCGCCGACGTCGCGCAGGACCCCGCGACCGTGTCGCGCGCGTTCGCGCTCGCCGGCCGCAAGGTCGGCCGGGCGCCGGTGCGCCCGGACGCCGACCCCGCCGGCGTCGTCCACGGGACGGTCGACGACGAGGCGCGCGCCGCGATCGTCGTCGCGCTCGCCGAGGCGCTCGGGCGCGGCGCCGACGGCGACGCGTCCCTCGCGGCCCGCCTCGCCGACCTCTACCAGCACGGCGACACCGCCGAGCGGCGCGGGGTGCTGCGCGGGCTCGACGCGCTCACCGCGCGAGGGGCGCTCGCGGGCGACGCGGCGCCGTCGGTCGTCGCCGTCGGGCGCGACCTCGCCGCCGACGCGCTGCGCACCAACGACCAGAGCCTCGTCGCCGCGGCGGTCGGGCCGTTCGCGGCCGCGCACCTCGACCAGCACGCGTGGCGCCACGCCGTCCTCAAGCTCGTGTTCATGGGCGTGAGCCTCGACGCCGTCGCCGGTCTCGACGACCGCGCGGACGACGAGCTCGCCCGCATGGCGCGCGACTTCGCCGCCGAGCGCCGCGCCGCGGGACGCGTCGTGCCCGACGACGTCGCCCGCCTCGCCCCTGACGTCACCACCGGGAGGACCGCCTGATGCGCATCTTCGACCCCCACATCCACATGACCAGCCGCACGACGGACGACTACGAGGCCCTGTACGCCGCGGGCGTGCGCGCGCTCGTGGAGCCGGCGTTCTGGCTCGGGCAGCCGCGCACGAACGTGGGGTCGTTCCTCGACTACTTCGACGCCCTGCTGGGCTGGGAGCGGTTCCGGGCGGCGCAGTTCGGCATCCGCCACCACGCGACGATCGCGCTCAACCCCAAGGAGGCGAACGACCCGCGGTGCCGCGAGGTGCTCGACGAGATCCCGCGCTACCTGCTCAAGGACGGCGTCGTGGCGGTCGGCGAGGTCGGGTACGACTCGATGACGCCCGAGGAGGACGAGGTGTTCTCCCGCCAGCTCCAGATGGCGCGCGACGTGGACCTGCCCGTCCTCGTGCACACGCCGCACCGCGACAAGCTCTCGGGCACGCGTCGCACGCTCGACGTCGTGCGCGAGTCCGGCGTGCCGTCGGAGCACGTGCTCGTCGACCACCTCAACGAGACGAACGTGGCGCTCGTGCTCGACGCGGGGGCGTGGGCCGGGTTCTCCATCTACCCGGACACCAAGATGGACGAGGACCGCATGGTCGCGATCCTCCAGGAGCACGGCACGGACCGGATGATCGTCAACTCCGCGGCGGACTGGGGCCGGTCCGACCCGCTCAAGACGCTCAAGACCGGGCGGGCGATGCTCGCGGCGGGGTTCACCGAGGACGATGTCGACAAGGTGCTGTGGCGCAACCCCGTCGAGTTCTACGGCCAGTCCGGCAACCTCGTGCTCGACCCGGTGCCGGGCTTCGTCGAGGGCGACCTGCCGACGCCGGGCGTCGAGTTCGAGGGCTCGTCCGTGCTGCGCGGCGCGCGGGCGTAGCGGGCCGTCTCGGAAGGGCACCACCACCATGCTGTTGTCGTACTGCACCAACGTCCACCCGGCCGAGGACCTCGACGGGGTCGTCGAGCAGCTCGTGACCTACGCGGGCCCCGTCCGCGCGGCCGCGGGCCTCGACGTCCTCGGGGTCGGCCTCTGGATGCCCGCGACGCTCGCGCACCGGCTCGCCGGCTCGCCGGCCGACCGCGCCTGGCTGCGCGCCGTCCTCGACGAGCAGGGCCTCCAGGTCCACACGCTCAACGCGTTCCCGTACGGCGGGTTCCACGCGGACGTCGTCAAGCTCGACGTGTACACGCCGACGTGGGCGCAGCCCGAGCGGCTCGCGTACACGCTCGAGTGCGCCGAGGTGCTGGCCGACCTGCTGCCCGACGGTGCCGCGGGCTCGATCTCGACGCTCCCGCTCGCGTGGCGCGAACCGTGGTCCGCGGCCGACGACGACGCCGCGACGCGCGCGTTCGTCGCCCTCGGCGACGGCCTGCGCGACCTGCGGGAACGGACGGGCAAGACCGTGCGCGTCGCGGTCGAGCCGGAGCCGGGGTGCGTGCTCGACACGGTGGACGACGTCGTGGCCTGGCTCGCGGCGCGCACGGGGCCGCTGGGTGCCGGAGGCGTGCCGGACGAGAGCCGGATCGACTCCGAGCACGTCGGGGTGTGCCTCGACACGTGCCACCTCGCCGTGTCCTTCGCGGACCGGCGCGCGGGGACGGCGGCCACGGTGCGGCGCATCACGGACGCCGGGCTGCGCGTCGTCAAGGTGCAGGCGTCGGCGGCGCTGCACGTGGACGACCCGTCCGACCCGGCCGCGCGCGCCGCCGTCGGCGCGTTCGCCGAGAAGCGCTACATCCACCAGGTGCGCGAGCTCACGGCGGCGGGCGACGTGCTCGCGGCCGACGACCTGCCCGACGCCCTCGGTGACGGGCCCGGGACCGGGGCGGGGGACGCCGTCGGGCACCCGCTGCCGGGGGAGGGGCCGTGGCGCGTGCACTTCCACGTGCCGCTGCACCACGAGCCCGCGGCGCCGCTCGCCGCGACGACCGACGTCCTGCGCGACGCGGTCGACGCGGTGCGGGCGTCCCCGCACGGCGACGAGGCCCACCTCGACGTCGAGACGTACACGTGGTCGGTGCTCCCGGCGGGCGCAGCCACGGACTCGCTCGTGGCGGGCATCGCGGCCGAGCTCCGCTGGGCCACGACCCACCTGACCCCCACCCCCGCCGAACACGACATGAAGGACGCGAAGGAGCCG
This sequence comes from Cellulosimicrobium cellulans, assembly GCF_024124905.1. Lineage (GTDB taxonomy): Bacteria > Actinomycetota > Actinomycetes > Actinomycetales > Cellulomonadaceae > Cellulosimicrobium > Cellulosimicrobium cellulans_G. The sequence continues at coordinate 39,743 of NZ_JAMXST010000005.1, read as the reverse complement.
TCGACGCCCTCGATGTCGGGTTCGACAGCGGGCCAGGTCGTGCTCGGCGGGCAGGACACCACCACCAGGAGGACCGCATGAAGCCCGTGCTGCTGCTCGACGTCGTCGGGCTCACCTCGACCGCGCTCGCGCACATGCCGCGCCTGCGCCAGCTCGCCGCGAGCGGCTGGCAGTCCGAGCTCGCGACCGTGCTGCCCGCCGTGACGTGCAGCGTCCAGGCCACGATGACGACCGGGCTCAGCCCGGCGGAGCACGGGATCGTCGGGAACGGGTGGTACTTCCGCGAGCTCGGCGACGTGTACCTGTGGCGCCAGCACGCCCGGCTCGTCGAGGGCGAGAAGCTGTGGGAGGCCGCGCGCCGCGCCAGCCGCGAGTACTCGTCGGCGAACGTCTGCTGGTGGTACGCGATGGGCATGACGACGGACGTCACGGTCACGCCGCGCCCGATCTACCACGCCGACGGCCGCAAGTCCCCGGACGCGTACGTGCGCCCCCCGGCGCTGCACGACGACCTCGTCGGCCGGTTCGGCGAGTTCCCGCTCTTCACCTACTGGGGTCCGACGGCGGACATCTCCTCGTCCCGGTGGATCGTCGACGCGACGCGGCACGTGCTGCGCACGCACGCGCCGGACCTCACGATGGCGTACGTCCCGCACCTCGACTACGACCTGCAGCGGTTCGGGCCGACGTCGCCGCAGGCCGACGCCGCCGCGGCGGAGCTCGACGCGACGCTCGCGCCCCTGCTCGACGACGCCGCGAACCAGGGCGTGACCGTCCTCGTGGTCTCGGAGTACGGCATCGCCGACGCCGACCGGCCCGTGCACCTCAACCGCCTCCTGCGCCGCGAGGGCCTGCTCGAGGTCTACGTGCAGGACGGCAAGGAGCAGCTCGACCCGTGGACGTCGCGCGCGTTCGCGGTCGCGGACCACCAGGTCGCGCACGTCTACCTCGGCGACCAGCACGACCCCGCGCTCCAGCGACGCGTCACCGACCTGCTGCGGGGGATCCCCGGGGTCGACGAGGTCCTCGACCGCGACGCGCAGGCCCGGTACGGGCTCGACCACGAGCGCTCCGGCGACCTCGTCGTCGTCGCGGAGCCCGGGGCCTGGTTCACGTACTACTTCTGGCTCGACGACGCGCGCGCGCCCGAGTACGCGCGCGGCGTCGACATCCACCGCAAGCCCGGCTACGACCCCGCCGAGCTGTTCTTCGACCCCGCGGACAAGCTCGCGAAGGCGAAGGCCGGCCTCAACCTCGTGAAGAAGAAGGTCGGGCTGCGGTACGCGATGAGCACCGTCCCGCTCGACGCGTCGTACGTGAAGGGCTCGCACGGCCGCCTGCCCGACTCGTCGGCCGACACCCCGCTCGTGCTGTGCTCCGACGCCGAGGTGCCGGCGTCCGTCGCGGGCGTCGTGGAGAGCGGGAGCGGACAGATCCGGGCAGCCGCGACCAAGGGCCTGGTCCTGGAGCTCCAGGGCCTCGGAGCCCGGGTCTGACCCGCAGCCCCCGGGCCGGCCGTCCCCGCGCCACGACGCCGAACCCGGGATCCCTCCTCAGCGACGGTCGCCGCTGAGGAGCGGTCCCGGGTTCGGCGCAACCGTCAGTCCTCGTCGTCGTCCGGGAGGGCGACGAGGAGGTCCAGGTGCAGGCCGAGGACCGTGCCGTCGGCGGCGACGGTACGCACGAGCGGGTAGAAGCCGTCGCCCCAGCCCGAGTGGGAGAGCACGACGTTCTCGCCGTCCTGCGCGCCGGGGAGCAGGATGTTCGCCGACCCCTCGCGCAGGTGGTCGGGCGAGTCCGTGAGCGCGAACCAGCTCGTGTCCGTGCCGTCGTCGAACACCTCGTCGTACCAGTCGCCGTCGGGCATGAGCCGGGCGACGGCGTCCGCGTCGGCGAACGCGACCGTCCCGGCGTCCACCGGCACGCCGTACGCGGCGCCGGCCTCGGGCGGCCCGTCGGCACCCTCCGGGACGACCGGCTCGACGGCCGCCACCTCGCCGTCGGCGAGCACGACGCTCAGGTACGCCTCGCGCAGGTGGGACCCGTCCTGCTCGTCGGAGACGTCGGCCACCGTGACGCGCACGGGGTAGCGGCCCGGCTCCACCTGCACGACGAGACCCTCGCCGAGCAGCGTGAACGGGTCGGACGCCTCGAGCCGGCCGCTCGGCAGGACGAGCTCGCCCAGGTCGTGCACGGTGAGGCGCAGACCGGGGCTCCCGGCGGGCCCCGTCCCCGCGGCGGGGCCGGGGCGCAGGGCGAAGAACGTGTCAGGGGCGGGGAAGTCGCTCACGCCGCGAGCGTAGCCGCCGCCGCCGGCTCGGGCCCGCTCGGCCCCTGACGCGGCGAGGGCCGCCACCCGGACGGGTGACGGCCCTCGCGGTGCGGCGCGCGGCTACGAGCAGCTCAGCGCCTCGTAGTCAGCGTCGTAGGTCGTCGTGACCTCCTCGCCGTCGACGTCGGCGGTGAGGGTCGCGGTCACCGAGCCGGCGTCGAACGACGCGGAGCGCGACGAGAACGACTGGTAGGCGTTCTTGCCGTCCTTGACGTTCGGGAACGTCTTCTCGCCGTACGGGGTCGTCACCACGACGTCGGCCGTCGCACCCGACTCGTTGAGCACGCGGACCGCGACGTGCGCCTTGCCGCCGAGGCAGCGCGCCTCGGCCGTGACCGTCGCGTCGACGACGGCGGACGTCGTGACGTCCACGGTCTGCCAGCGCTTGGTCGCCGTCGCGTTGTGCAGGTGCAGCAGCAGGAGCTTGCCGCTGCCCGCCTCGACCGCGGCCTGGGAGCGGTGCACCGGGATCGACGTGTCGTCGGCCCCGACGTACAGGAGCTGGTCGCCGCCGTCGAACCAGTAGGCCGGGTCGTACGGGTCGCCCGTGAACGTCTCGGTCGCGTCGACGAGCTGGTCGGCGGCCTGCGAGTACGGCGAGTACGTGAGGACCTGGAAGGTCGGCACGTCGCCCTCCTCGATCCCGAGCGACCCGATGCCGACCGGGATGACGACGACGTTGTTGTCGAACACCGAGGTGTCGACGTTCCCCCACACCGAGTTGATCGGCTGGAGGTCGACGTTGTCCCCGGCCTCGTACTCCGTGCCGTCCGGCGCGGTCCAGTCCTTGAGCGTGAACGTCGCCGCGAGGGTGAGGTCCGTCTCGCTGTTGTACTTGATCGCCGCGACCTCGAAGTCGGCCGTGCCGTCGGAGTCGACGTCGACCTCGACCGCCGGGATCGAGACCGAGCCGAGGCTCGCCCACTCCCCGTCGACCGCGACGCCGATGCCGATGACGCCGTCCGCGGGGTCGCCGCCGTCCGCGGCGACCTGGGGTGCGGTCGACGTGAAGCCGACCGCGCGCACGTCGGCCGCCGCGATGGCCGACGCCGAGGCGCCGACCGCCGCGTCCGCCTCGAGGCGCGGGCTCGTCGTCTTGAGCTCGAACGGCGCGACGAGCGAGAACCAGCCGCCCGAGGCCACGCCGCGGCCGTCGAGGTCGAGGTCGGCGGTGGTGGCCGAGCCCGGGAAGGCGACGGCCGTGCCGGAGAGGTCGCTCACGAGCTTCGGCGACGCCTGGACGGGGACGCGCAGCGCGGCGCCGCCGTCGGTCGGGGTGAGGACGACGCGGCCGCTGACGGACGACACGAAGTCGCGCGGCACGCCGACGCCGGAGTCGTCCGACGACGTCGGGTCGAGCTCCTTGGCGAGCGTCGCCGGGTCCGCGGTCAGCGTCACGGTGACGACCGTGCGCTGCCCCGCGGGGACGGTGACGGACGCCGGGGCGACCGACACGGTCGCCCCGCCCGCCGTGCTGGACTGCGCGAAGCTCGTCGCGTACGTCTTCGGGGCGTCGCCCGTGTTCTGCACGGTCACGGTCTTGCGCACGGTCACGGTGTCCTGGCCGACCGGCACGACGCCGAACGCCACGGACACCTGGTCGGAGTCCTGCGACGCGTAGGCGAGGGTCGTGTTCGCGACCGCGTCGACGGCGTCGACGCGCCCGGAGCCCACGCGCTCGGGTCCGTAGGCGGTGCCCGTGCCCGACGGCCCGGTGAAGACGTCGTGCGTCGCCGTGTTCATGACCGACGCCTTGACCTCGGCCGGCGCCCAGCCCGGGTGGGCCTCCTTGACGAGCGCCGCGATGCCGGCGACGTGCGGCGTGGCCATGGACGTGCCGGACTTGATGCTCGCGCCGTCCAGGTGACCGGACGCGACGGAGGCGATCCCCGTGCCGGGGGCCGCGACGTCGGGCTTGGCGACGCCCAGCGAGCCGTGCACACCGCGCGACGACCCGCTGTTGAGCGTGTCGCCGATCTCCGGGATCGAGACGAACGACGACAGCGCGAGCGACGGGCCGATGGTCATCGTGACCTGGCCGGCCTCGATCGCGGGGCGCAGCGCGTCGTGGCTCGGGCCGGTGAGCTGGGCGCCGGGGATGCCGGCGTTGCCCGCGATGCCCGCGACGAACGACGAGAGCTCGGAGGAGAGCAGCACGCCGACGGCGCCCGCGGCCTGCGCGTTGTTGAACCGTGCGGCGCTGCCGCACGCGCGCGTCGCGTCGTTGTCGTCCCAGGAGAGGAACGCGATCTTGCCCGCGACGGCCGCGGCCTGCTCGGGCGTGAACGCCCGGCAGCCGTCGACGTCGCCCCCGAGGAACGCGACCGGCGCGGTGACGTCCGCCCCGCCTGCGTAGTCCACCGAGTTCTGGGCGGGGTACTCGCCCGCGAGCGCCTCGGGGGCGTCGACGCGCACGGCGTCGAACGTCTGGGTGTCGCCGACCGAGTTGGCGACCGTGAGGGCGGTGCGCGCGTTGCCGGGGGAGCCACCGACGTCCGTCACGTCGCCGGCGTTGCCCGACGCGATGACGGACAGCGTCCCGAGGCGGGAGAGCTGGTCGATGAAGAGGTTCTCCGGGTCGTCCGCGGGGGAGCCGTCGGAGCCGAGGGAGAGGTTGACGATGTCGAGGCGGTCGGAGAGGTCGCCGTCGCCGTTCGGGTCGGCCGCCCACTCGAGCGCGTCGACGACGACGCCGGTCGAGCCGCCGAGGTCGCCGAACACCTTGAGCGCGTACAGGCCCGCCTCGGGCGCGGAGCCCGGGCCGACCTGCCAGTCGGAGATGTCCGTGAGCGTCGAGTAGTCGCCGTCGAACGTCTCGCCGTCGGCGGTGACGCCGTAGGCCGCGGTCGTGCCGGCCACGTGCGAGCCGTGGCCCGAGCCGACCGAGTCGAGCGAGTCGATGGGGTTCTCGTCGGGCGTCGGCACGAGCGTCGTGCCGGGGACGGTGCCGCTCGCGTCGTAGTCGTACCCCGCGAAGTCGTGGCCGCCGAGGAACTTCAGCTCGTCGTAGGTCCCCTCGGGGACCGGGCCGGTGCCGCGGTCGCCGTAGGCCTCGTCGAACGCCTCCTGCGTGCCGGGGCCGCCGAACGCCTTGTGCGTGTAGTCGATACCCGTGTCGATGATGCCGATGCGCACGCCCTCGCCGGTGAGGCCGGTGCTCTGCCACGTCTCGAGCGCCCGCGTGAACACGTCCGTGCCCTTGTTCGCCGGCTTCTTGGGGATGATCCGGTAGACCGTGACGACGGAGGCGTCGCGCGCGAGGTCGCGCACGCGGGCCGCGTCACCCGTGACGACGACGCCCGCGACGAGCGTGCTCGTCACCGACACCTGCTGCGGGTTCCGCGCGCCGGCGCTGCGGGCGGTCGCCTGCTGCGGGACGACGTCGTCCGCGAGCTGTGCGACCTCCTGCGCGTTGGCCTCGACCTCCTGGGGGCTCGCGCCCTGCGCGGCGAGGTCGACCGCCGACGGCGCGTCGAGCTCGACGAACGCGGTGACGGTGCCGGTCGCCTTCGCGAGGGACGGGGCGACCTTGTCGGTCGGGGCGAGGGACGCGCCCGACTGCACGCCGAGGGAGTCCCCGGGGTCGGGCGGCGGGTCCGCGACAGCAGGCGCGGCGGCCGCGGCGACGACGGCGAGGCTCGCGGCGGCAGCGGTCAGTGACACGGGTAGAGAACGGTGCTTCATCGACACTCATCTCCCCGGCAGAGCCGGTTCGGCGAAGGGTTCGTGGATGGGTCCTTCCCTGCGGTCTCGCCCGGGTGGGACACAGACCACCCGAGCACGGTAACCAACGACTGCCCGAACTGCCCAGCGACGGGCGCCCGCACTCGGGCACGGCGCCCGGAGACAACGTGGCCGGCACGCTCTACGATGCGGGCGGGGTCACAGGACGTGGCCGTCCTGTGGGAGTCCCCTTCCCGCGTCAGGTCCACGGGGGTGCGAAACCCGGGGGCGTGGCCCACGCAGAAGGAGAACCATGACCAGATCCTCGCTCCGGGTCCTGTCCGCCGCGCTCGTCGCCGGCGTCGTCGCGACCGCCGCGGTCGCCTCTCCTGCCCTGGCGTCCGAGCCCGACCTGCGCGTCGTGACGTGGGACCGGACGGCCACGACCGACCCGACCGCCGACGCCGCCTCCGACGCGCAGGTCTCCAGCGGGGAGAGCTGCGCGGTGCAGGCCCAGCCCCTCCTGCCCGGCCAGGACCCCGCCACGCTCCCGCCGGCGCCCGAGGTGTGCTTCGACTCGCTCGAGGAGGCGCTGGAGTTCGCCTCGGGCGGCGACGTCGCCGCGGCGCGCCTCGCCGACGCGACACCCGCCGAGGTCGAGGGGCTCGTCGCCGAGCTCAACGCGTCGGCGGTGGCCGGGTCGGGTCTCGGCACGACGGCGCGCGCGACCACCGCGGCGGCGAGCTCGCTCGTCCTGGGCGTGCTGTGGCGGGACGCCAACTACAAGGGCGCGTCGAAGGTGCTCTACGGCTCCGGCACCAACGGCTGCTACGGCGGGTCCACCTACGGGTTCCCGAACCTCGCGAACCTGCTCATGAACAACGTCGTCAGCTCCGCCACGACCTACGCGGGCTGCTGGGTGACCCTGTACGACTCGTACAGCTACGCGGGCGCGAAGAAGAACTGCACGCCGCACTGCGCGACGCTGGGCACGTTCGACAACAAGGCGTCCTCGGTCGTCTACCGCCCGGTCGGCCAGCTCGGCTGAGGCGTCAGGCGGCCCCGCCGGGCACGTCGCTCGACCAGCGACGCGCCCGGCCCGCCCCGAGCCGGGCGGGGCTCACCTCGCGCACGGCGACGCGGCGTCCCAGCAGGTGCCCGACGGCGTCCCCCGCGGCGCGCGCGGCCCTGGCCCCGGCGTCACCGGGCGCGTCGGGGACGACGTCGAGCACCACGCTCCCGTCAGCCGCCTGGTGGAGCTGCCACGCGGCCATGCCGTGGGCCTGGAGGTGCTGGGCGGCGTCGACCGACGGCACCCAGGCGCCGTCGGGCCGCAGGTAGCGCACGGGCGACCGGCCCTCCAGGTCGTGCAGCTCGACCTGGTCACCGCGCCGCACGATCCGCGCGCGATCGCCGGTGCGGTAGCGCAGCAGCGGCAGGTACGGGTTCTCGTCGACCGTGACGACGACCTCGCCGAGGCCGCCGTCGGGGACGGGCACGCCGTCGTCGTCGAGGATCTCGACCCAGACGCGTCGGCCCCCGACGACGACGAACGGCCCCCCGTCCGTGCGGGCCGCGACCGCGCCCGTCTCGCGCAGCCCGTAGAGGTCGACGACGGGCACGTCCCACGTGGCGTGCAGGCGTGCGCGGGCGACGCCCGACAGGTGCGCGGCCCCGCTGACGAGCGCGACCGGGTGCAGGGCGAGTCCCTCGTGCGCGAGCCGGGCGAGCGCGAGCAGCGGCAGCGGCGAGCTCGACACCACCTGCGGGTCCTGCGCCGCGAGGAACGCCGCACGGTCGCCCGGGCGCGTCCACGCGCCGGGGTCGAGGTTGACGCGCGCCATGGTCGGTGCGGCGACGCCGGGGCCGCGCCGGAACCCGGTCATCGCCGACGCGTACGTGAACGCCTCGCGCTGGTCCACCAGGTTCATCAGGCCCAGGCGGCCGGGCGCGGGCTCCCAGTCCGCGCCCGTGCTCGCGACGAGGTGCTGCAGGAGCACGAGGTCCGCCGCGACGGCCACGGGGTGCAGCGGGACGCGGACCGCCGCGCCCGTGCTGCCGGAGCTCGTGCCCTCGAGCACGCGGCCGAGCGGCACGTCCACCGGCACGAACGACGCCACGTCGTGCCGCAGGTCGTCGCGCGTGACAGGCGGGACCGCGGTGAGCGGTGACCCGGCCCGGCTCTCCCCGCGGTCGCGCGCCCGGCGGTACCGCGGCACGACGGCGTGCGCCCGGTCGACGAGGGCGCCCACCCATGCGGGCGGGGCGGAGGGCGCGGCCGCGACGCCGGAGGGCGCGGCCGGGCCCTCGGCGCGGGTGCCGGGACGGGTGTCGTCGGCGGCCTCGACGCGGGTGCCGGGACGGGTGTCGGCACGGCCCGCGGCGAGGCGGGCCGCGACCTCGTCGAGCACGGGCAGGTCGTCGGGGCGCAGCCGGTCGCCCGTGACGTGGACCCAGGCGGGCGCGGCGGGGTGGTCCCGCACCGCGTCGAGCGCGGCCCGGCCCGCGTCGTCGAGCGTGGGCCAGCGCTCGGCGTCGGTGAGCGCGACCGCGGAGCCCGGGGCGTACTCGTCGAGCGTGAGGTCGGGGGCGTCGTCGGGTGTCGTCATGAGTCCTCGTCAGGAGCTTCGCTAGTAGTTCGCGTACTGCGCGGCGGCCTCCTTGGCGCGCTTCTCCGCGAGCTCGCGTGCGAGCTGCTCGGCGCGGCGCGCCTCCTGCGCCATCTCGCGGGCGATCCGGCGCTGCTCGGCCGTGCTCACGGCCGCCCACCGGTCCGCGGCCACCTCGGGGCTCTCGCCCGCGGGCCGCAGCCCGAGCTCGCGCAGCACGGCGCGGGCCAGCTCCTCGCGCGCCGTCGGCGCGTGCAGCCACTCGTCCGGCGTCCGGAGCAGGGCGAGGGCGGGCACGGTCTGCTCGACGACCCGGACGAGCGCGCCCGGCGTCGCGGCGGCCCGGGACGCGGGCGTGGCGAGCAGGCGCTCGTCGCGCAGCAGCCAGCAGACCGTCCCGGCGAGCGCCGCGTACGGGGCGTGCGTGCACAGCGCCTCGACGGCGGCGCGCTGCGGGCCGCGCAGCACGCCGACCGCGCCGGACCCGGCGAGCAGGTCCGCGGTGTCGCCGACGAGCGCGGCGGCCGCGACCACGGGGTGGTCCAGCACGTCCGGGGGCGTGTCGGCCAGGCGGTGCACGACGTCGGCGAGCGCGGGGCCCTCCACCGTCGGGCGGGCGGGGTCATCGGTCACGGCGGGCTCCTTCCGGTCGGCCGCCCGCTGTCGGGACGCCTGGCGGAGCGCCGGTCGAGGCGCCCCACAGCTCGCGTGCGAAGGCGCGGGCGAACGCGACGAGGTCGTCCTGGGTCTGCACGGCGTGGACCCGGTAGCCCACCGCGTAGTCCCGCACCGTCTCGGCACCCTTCGCCGAGACGTCCAGCACGAGCGTGCCCCCGCCCCCGGCGGCCGCGACGGCGCGCGCCGCGGTGCCCTCGTGGGGCGCCACGAGCTCCGTGTCGGGGCGCGCACCCCAGCGGAGCCGGACGACGTCGTCGAACATCGACACGACGCCGTCGTCGGAGATGACGGCGACGTGGCACGGGCGGGTGCGCGTCGGCGGGGCACCGGTGACCGGGTCGCCGAGGTGCGTGCGCTCCAGGAGCGGGACCGGGAACGACGTCGAGCCGCCGAAGTGCGCGACGACCGCGTCGAGCACGCGGTCCTCGTCGCGCACGAACCCGTCCGTCCCGGCGACCTGCTGCGGCCCGCTCCACGTCGTGGCCTGCACGCGGGCACCCGCACGCAGGGCCGAGAGCGCGAGGACGGCCCCGGCGAGCGCGATCGGCGCGACGCGTCGCGTCGGGTCCGGCATCGAGCCGGACGAGTCGAGGTAGAGGTCGAGGTCGACGGGGACGCGGTCGGGCTCGTCGCCCGCGTCCTCGTCGACCGACCGGCGCACGGTCGTGAACCCCGGCACGACGACGGGCGAGCGCAGCAGCGTCCCGGTCCAGTCCACGTCGCCCAGCTCGTCGCCCACGTCCCACTGCTCGTGCGCGCCGAGCAGCGGCTCGGTGGCGCGCACGTGCTCGCGCACGGGGAACGGGACGAGCAGGGGCGCGGCGTGCTCGCGGTACCAGCGCCGGGCGGACGCCGCAGCGTCCGTCGTGAGCCCGAGCAGCCGGAGCGTCGCGTCGTAGTCCGCCGGCGCGAGGGCCTGGCCGGTCGCGTCGTGCGCGCCCTCGCCGTCCGTCCCGGGCGCGTGGTGCGCGGCGTCCGTCACGGGGTCTTCCTCCGCGCCCAGCCCGAGGTCCCCGACGACGCGCGGGTCGAGCGCGGGGTGCCGCACCGGCTCGACGGCGCGCGGGTCCGTCGCGAGCCCGCCGGGCACCGCCCCGGCCACCTCGTCCTGCCCGCAGACGACCTGGGGCAGCGTGGACCGCCGCCGCTGGAGGTGCCGCCGGCGGACCTCGCGGTCGCCGCGCTCGGGCCGGGCCCGGCGGCGGGGGTCCTGCGCGGTGGCCAGCGTCCCCGCCTCGGTCGCGAGCAGCGTGCGCAGCAGCGTGGCGAACCCCGCGGCGCCGCCGACGGGGTCGTCGGCGTAGGCCCGCACGAGCCGCGCGACGAGCGCCGCCTCGCGCTCGGCCACCGGGACGTCGGACGCGGTGAGGTCGCCGCGCGGCAGGCCCCACAGGATCTCGTCCGCGCGCAGCACGGTCTGCATGACCACGCTCGTCCCCGGCCCGAGCGCGCGCCACAGACCGGCGAGGTCGATCCCGGCGCGGCGCTGCAGCCGGTCGTTGACGAGCAGGTCGCTCCACAGGTTCGCGGTGAGCGGCGCGAGCTGGTCCTGGTCCACGAGCCCGGCGCGCGTGCGCGCGACGAGGAGCGCGCTCGTCGTGAGGTCGCCGGGGGAGAGCACGTGGTGACCCACCTCGTGCGCGAGGACCGCGACCGCGTGGTCCTCGATCCCCAGCGCCACGACCTCGGCGAGGTCCACGTGCACGCTCACGCGGGTCGTCGAGAACCACGCGAACGACCCGACCCCCTCCGGGACGGTGCCGGGTCCGTGCAGCGTCGGGGCGCCGAGGCGCGTGAACCGGCCCCAGGCCGCGAGCGCCTCGGGCCACGCGGCCTGCCACCGCTGACGCAGCGCCCCGAGGTCGGCGCGAGGTCGCTCGTCGGGCAGCGCCCCGACGGGTTCCGGCGTCGGCACGCTCACCGGGGCCACCGCACGAGGAGGACGTCGTACGAGCCGGTCCGGCTCAGCAGCGCGAGCCGGCCTGACGGCGTCTCGACCACCGCGGCGCCGCTGACGTCGGTCAGGGCCGCGTCGGGCGCCGGGCCGGGCGCGCGTCGTCCGGCGGGACCGTGGTCCGACCCGTGGAGGCCCTGGTCGTCGACGTCGGCGCGGGGCGGCGTGACCGCGCCCGCGGCGTGGTCGCCGGCGCCCGGGGCGCGCGCGACGAACGCGCCGTGGACGTCCGCGACGAGCGTCCACTCCACCGTCTCGGCGCCGACGGTCGCGGCGTCCGCCGCGGCGCCCACGGCGGCCGGCACGCCGTCGCCGGTCGAGAGCAGCACCCAGCGCAGGCCGGGGTGACGCGCGTCGGTGCCGACCACCAGCGCGGGCGACAGCCACGGCCCGCCGAACCCGCGGAAGCCGCCGAAGCGACCCAGGACCTGGGCGGGCCCGGGAGCGCCCGGGAGCAGGACCCACCGTGCCCTGGCGGGCTCGTCGCCCGGCCCGACGGCGGGCCACCACCACGGGTCCGCGGCGTGGCGGTCGAGCACGGCCCGCAGGTCCGCGGCGTCGACCGTCCCGACCGGCCCGGAAGCCCCGCCCGCCCCGGACGCAGGGAGCGAGAGCGCGGCCCGCGCGACCGGCTCCGGGAGCGACCGCGCGGCGTCGAGCGCCGCGTCCCGGTAGCGCACGAGCCCGCTGCGCCACGCCGCGACGAGCACCGCGCCCCGGACCGTGCCCGCCGTCGGTACGTCCTGCCCCGCGGCGGGTGACGCCGCGGCGGCGGCGACCACGCGTTCCGCCCACGCCGTCACGTCGCCGCGCGAGCCGGGCCCGCCGCCGACGGCGCGCGCGGCGTCCACGACGGCCGCGACCGTGGCCGCGGGGGCGAGGGCGAGCCACGGCGCGAGCCGCGGGACGACGTCGAGGAGCGCACGTCGCTCCGGTGCGCCAGGACGCCAGCGACGCGCGGCGGCGAGCCGCGCGAGCGCGTCGACGAGCGCGTCGCACGTCGCCGCGAACGCGTCCGCACCGAGCTGCCGGGCGAGCGGGTCCGCGGCCGCGGCCACCTCCCGCACCGCGTCGGCCAGGCCGTCGCGGTCCGCGCCGTGCGCGAGGGCCCGCGCGAGGACGGCGTCGTACCGCGCGCGCTCCGCGAGGGCGCGGGCGGCGAACGTCGGGCGGACCCCGGGACCCGCGTCCTCGGCCGACGGCGGGCGGCCGCCGTCGGGCAGCGTCACGCGCCGCTCCAGCGCAGCCAGGTGAGGTAGTTCGTGTACCGCTGGTGGGCGTACTTGAGCGCGAGCGCGTCCTCGTACACGTGGCCGTGCAGCTTGGCGTGCTTCTCCCACGACGCGAGCACGTGCTCGATCCGGGCGAGCCGGCGCAGCACCTCCGCCTCGGGCAGCCCCTCGAACCCGGCCGCGACGTCCGCGAGGACCGCCCCGACGTCGTCCTGGTCGTCGAGGCCGGCGGCGTCGTACTGGCGGCACGCCGTGTCGAAGAGGTCGCGAATCCACGACACGCGGTCCGAGCGCAGCGGCTCGCGCTCGCGGTCGTCGAACGGGGCCGACTGCAGGTCGGGGAGCAGCTTGTCGTGCAGCACGAACGGGAGCACCGCGCGCAGGTCGGCGAGCTCCACCTCGGCGTCCCCGCGGAAGTACGCCATCGCCTTCGCGTACGCGACGAGCGACTGCAGCGCGCGCACCGACAGGCCGTTGAGGGTCTGCGCCCCCACGTCGCCCAGGCGGTCGCGGCCCGTGTCCGCCGTCGCCACGAGGTGCGGGTCCACGCCCGCGACGCGCGCCGTGTCCTTCGTCCGGTACTCGAACTGCCACCCCGCGCGCTCCAGCACCTCGAGCTGGCTCGCGAAGAACTCGAGGCGACGGCGCACCGGCTCCGGGAACGGGACGGCGAGGATCGCGGCGTGCAGCGTGTCGTGCTCGGCGGCGTCGAACACGATCTCCGGCGGCACGTTCTCCTCCGGGCGCACGCGCCGCTCGGCCCGGGCCACGAGGTCGCCGAGGAAGCGGTTGTTGAACGGCAGCGCGTGCACGACGACGTCGATGCGGTCTCGCAGCGCGTCGACCACCTGGTACGTGCCGCCGCCCGCGTCGTCGTTCGCCGTGAGGTACCAGGCGGCATCGCCCGTCTCGTACACCTGGTCGTACACCTCGACGTACCCGTCCGCGAGCACCGTGAGCAGCGCCGACTGCGTGCGCGTCGGGATGCGGTTGTACTCGTCGACGATCTTCACGCGCATGCCCAGCCACGACCGCCACGCGACGTCCACGTCCGCGAGGCTGTCCGCCTGCACCAGATCCTTGGGGAGCGGCGTGCCGAACAGGTCCGACACCGTGAGCTGCGGGTGCCCGTGCTGCATCGCGCGGCGCACGTCGCGCACCGGGTAGCCGGCGAGGACGCCCATGAGCACGGCGCTCGCGGTCTTCCCGCGGCCCGGCCCGCCGATCATGAGGCACCGCCCGCGCACGGCGAACGTCAGGAGCGGCAGCAGCACGAAGCTCGAGTACGACTGGTCGCTCGGCAGCGTGAGGAGCGCCTTCGAGTCGCCGAGGCGGAAGCTCGTCTCCCGCGCGCCGGGCGCCGCGAACTCGACGTCGTAGTGCGGGCTGATGATCGCGTGGTTGACGACCCAGAAGTACGCCTGGCGCAGCTTCTCGTCGAGCGGCAGCCCGCCCCGGGCCGCGCCGTCGTCGGGGCCGGCCCCGGCGACGGGCGTGCCGAACAGGTCGTCGACGCCCAGGGCGAACGGGTTGCGCCCGTCGGCCTGCCCCGCGGGCTGCGGCCGGGTCGGCGCGGAGGACACGTGCTCGAGATCGGTCACGGGCCGATCCTGCCACCGTCGTCCGCGGGTCGTGGGGACGTCCGTGCCGGGTCCGTGGGGCTCGCCGGGGCGGGGCCGGGGATCAGAAGGCGTCGGTGCCGGCCTGGGGGAGCGGGTCGGCGACGTGGCGCGGGGTGGCGAGCAGCGGCCCGACGGCGGCCAGCGCCTGGGCGAGCCGGCTCGCCCGGTCGCCGCTCACCTCGAACCACGGGACGCCGGGGCGGGCACCGTCCGGCGTCGGCAGCTCGGCGGGGCCGAGGTGGCGCACCACGTCGGCCGGGTCCGCCAGGCGCGGGCCGGTCGCGGCGAGGACCTCGCGGAACCGGTTCTGCATCGCGTGCCGCACGTGCTCGCCGTCGCGCAGGCCGTCCTGGACGAACGGGATCTCGTCGCCCGTGAGGACGTAGAGGTCGGGGCGCCGGGCGGCGGCGAGCGCCTCGACGCTCGGGGAGCGGTGCCCCACGTAGCGCTCGTGCCACAGGGTCGTGGCGAGCACGTCGGTGTCGCACACGAGGAGCGGGACGGGCGACACGGCGGCGGCGTCGTCCTCGCGCCGGGCCTGCTCGCGCGCGACGAGGTCGAACTCGGCGGTGTGCCACGGCGCGGCGAGGCCGCCGGGCCGGACCTCGGACCACTCGCGCCCGAACTCCAGCACGGGGTCGAGCCCGAGGTGGGCGGCGAGGTCGGCGGCGAGCGTCGTCGAGCCGGTGGACTCGGCGCCGAGCACGACGACGCGCCGCACGTACCAGGACCGGACCGGCGCGGGCAGCGCCCACCAGTGTGCCGCGGGGTCGGCGCGGACCGCGGACCCGGACACGGGCAGGTGCCGGCGGTCGGGGTCCACCTGGACCCACGTGGCGTCGAAGCGTCGCGCGAGCTCGACGCCGTACCGGTCGGAGGTGAGCACCGCGTCGACGGGCGGGTCGTCGGGGTCGAGCAGCGACCGCATGACCTTCACGTGCTCGTCCCACGCGTGGGGGTCGGCGTAGTCGACGGGGGCGTCGTCGAGCCCGTGGACGACGCGGGCGCCCGGGACCTCGGCGCGCAGCCACGCCGCCCGGGTCTCGGCGGGGATCGACTCGCTCGTCGAGGCGAGCACCTGCACGGTGACGCGCTCGCAGCGCGCGAGCGCGGTGCGGACGAGGTGCACGTGCCCGGCGTGCGGCGGGTAGAACTTGCCGATGACGAGGCCGTGGGCGAGCCGCGTCACCGGGCCGGCTCCGCGTCGTCGGGCACGGGGGCCGGCCCGACGGCTCCGGGCTCGGCGAGGCCCGCGCCGTCGCCCGCGCCGTCGCCCGCGCCGTCGTCCGTGGGCGCCCCGGCGCGCGGCGTGCGCAGGGCGGCGGACCACTCCCGCAGGCCCTGCACGCACAGCGCCACGAACCCGACGTAGAGCGCGGCGGTGAGCCACAGGCCCTGGCTCGCGTAGAGCCCGACGAGCACGACGTCCGTCGCGATCCAGACCCACCAGTTCCCGATCCACTTGCGCCCGAGCATCGTCTGCGCGAGCAGGCTCGACGACGTCGTCAGCGCGTCCCAGAACGGCACCGCGGAGTCGGTCCAGGTCGTGAGGACGGCGACGAGCGCGGCCGTGGTCGCCGCGGCGGCGACCAGCCCGACCACCCACGCCGCGCGCGGCGTCCGGTGCACCACGAGGCGTCCCCGGTCGGCGCCGCCACGCAGCCACCAGTACCAGCCGAGCGCGCCGAGCACGAGGTACACGACCTGCAGCCCCGCGTTCGCGTACAGGCCCGCGCCGGTGAACAGCACGAGGAACACCACGTTGTTGGCCAGCCCGACGGGGAACGTCCACACGTTCTGCCGCACCGCGAGCCACACGCACGCGGCGCCCGTGACGAACCCCAGGATCTCCTCGACGCTCACGGGCGCACACTCTACGGGCGCGCCCCCCAGAGCCCGGGCGGTGCTCGTGCGGCGGCACCGCGACCTCGGCACCTGCGGTCGAGATCGGCGACTGCGATCGCCGATCTCGACTGCGATCGCCGATCTTGACCGGGACTGCCGATCTCGCGGCACTGTGACGTGTGCCGCGCTCGGGGGCAGGTGGGCCCGCGGGGCGTTACGGTCGGGACGAGCCCGGGTCCCTCCCGGGTACCCCGACGTCGAAGGAGATCTCGTATGCCCACGCGTATCGCTCGTACCGCCTGGAACGGTGGCCTGCAGGACGGTCAGGGCCAGGTCGAGCTGTCGAGCTCGAAGGTCGGCACGTACGACGTCTCGTTCCCGCGCCGCGCCGCGGACGACGCGGGCGGCGTCACGAGCCCCGAGGAGCTCATCGCCGCCGCGCACTCGTCCTGCTACGCCATGCAGTTCTCGGCGCTGCTCGGCGAGGCCGGCGCGACGCCCGTCTCGCTCGAGGTGACCGCCGAGGTCACGCTCGCGCCGGACCCCGCGGGCGGCTTCCAGATCCCGACGATCGCGCTCACGGTCCGCGGCGAGGTCGAGGGCATCGACGAGGCCGGGTTCCAGCAGGCGGCCGAGGCGGCCAAGGCGACCTGCCCCGTGTCGAAGGCGCTCGCGGGCGTCCCCACGATCACGCTGGACGCCGCTCTCGAGAGCTGACGCCCGCGCGCCCGCGCGCCGAGCACGACATGAGGGTCGCTATCCGTGGGATAGCGACCCTCATGTCGTGCTCGGCGCGCGGGCGCGCAGCCCGGGTGACTTCAGCGGGGGAGGAGCGGCGGGGTCGAGGTCCCGGCGCCGTCACGGATCCCGTCGACGAGCTCGGCGAGCGTGTCCTGCGCGCCGTGGACCGGGTGCCACCGCAGGAGCTCCCCGGCGAGGCTCGTGTCCAGCACGGGGACGCGCATCGCCATGTCGAGCCAGCCCTCGCCCACCGGGGCCAGGCGCGCCCGCCACGCGGCCGCGACGGCGGTCCGGGCCGTCCCGTAGGGGACGGTGCGCAGCGAGCCGTCGGCGACGACGTCCGCCACGTCCTGCGGCGTCAGCACCGTGGGGTGGGCGACGTTGAACGGCCCGGGGTGCCGGCCGACCACGATGCGCGCGTACGCCTCGGCCGCGTCCTCGGCGTGCACCACCTGGAGGCGCAGCCCCTCGGGTAGGGGGACGGCGGGCAGGGGGGAGCGGCGGAGCGCGCGCGTGCCGAGCGGGCCGAGGAAGTACCGCGCGATCTCGGAGGCGGCGTCGCGCTGGAACATCAGCGCCGAGCGCACGCGCGAGACGACGATCCCGCTCCGGCGGTCGAGGTCGTCGAGCAGCGTCTCGACGGCCGCCTTGTCCTCGGAGTACGACGAGCCGGGGATCCCCTCGACGGGCCAGCCCTCGTTGACCGGCGTGTCGCGCGCGTCGCCCGCGTACGGGGCGGGCGAGTAGGCGCCGACGGACGACGCGACGACGAGGTGCGCGACGCCGGCCCGCTGCGCCGCCTCGACGACGCGGCGCGTGCCCTCGACGTTGACGCGGCGCAGGCGCTTGCGGTCGTGGCTCGGCTGGACCGCCCACGCGAGGTGCACGACGACGTCCGCTCCCGCCAGCGCGGCGTCGAGCCGCTCGTCCGCGTCGGCGGCGGCGACGTCCGCGTACCGCCACGTCGCCGCGTCGTGCGGGGCGCGCACGGTGCTCGACCCGTCGGCGCGCGGCACGCGCCGCGCGACCGCGACGAGGGACGTCACGACGGGTTCGGCCGCGAGCCGACGCAGCACCGCCGTGCCGACGTTCCCGCTCGCCCCGACGACCACCACGCGCATGCGCTGCCTCCCGACCTCGTCCGCCCGCCCTGTGTCCGTGTGGCGGGCGCTCTCCCGACGCTAGCCCGCCGCGCCCGAGTTCGCCCGGGCGATGGCGAGGACGGCTCCGCGCGCGGGCTCGGGGAGCTCGGGCACGAGGACGACCGCGCTCGCCAGGACGAGCCGCTCGATCTCCGCGCGGGACAGGTCGCTCCCGCCGAGCCACGCCGCGGTGACGTTCTCGACGAGCGCGACCCAGCCCGCGGCGATCAGCCGGAGGCGTGGTGACGTGAGCGGCGCGCCGGACGTCGCGGAGACCGTGGTGGTCAGCCGGGCGACGAGTCCCTCGCGGACGCGCGCGAGCGCCTCCTGCGTCGCGTCGTCCTCGGCGAGCGCGCCGCGCCACAGGTCCTGCCAGACGAGGCGCCGGGCCTCGACCGCGTCGAGGAACGACCCGACGGCGAGCGCCGGACGCTCGGCGAGGGGACGATCGTCCGGTGCGACGGTCGCCGCCTCGAGCCCCGCCACGGCCTCGAGCGCGACGGCCCGGCGCAGTCCGGCGGTGGACCCGAAGTAGTGGAAGACGAGCGCCTTGGACGCTCCCGACCGCGCGGCCACGACCGCGGGGGTGAGGGACTCCAGGCCGTGCTCGTCGGCCTGCCGCGCGGCGGCGTCGAGCAGCTCGCGGCGACGGTCGGCGGGCTCGCGGCGGCGGCGCGCACCGGGTGGCGGGCTCGCCGCGTCGGCCGGGGCAGCGGGAGAGGGGGCGGGCGTGCGGGGCATGACCTCCGTTGTACGCCGTTGTTGACCGCGAGTCAACAAGAGGCGTAGCGTTGTTGACCGCGAGTCAACGGCGTCCTCGGTGAGGACCGGGGACCCACGAGAAGGAAGAGCCGGGATGCAGATCACGCTGACGGACGTCCGCGTCGACGGGCGGCGCGAGCCGATGCTCGAGCCCATGGACCTCGCCTGGTCCACGGGCGAGAGCGTGCTCGTCGCGGGCGAGCCCGGGCACGGGCACACCGCCCTCGCCCTCGTCGCCACGGGACGGTTCGACCCGTCCGCGGGCGAGGTCCGGCTCCAGCCCGCGAGCACGCCGTCGCGTCGCAGCGGGCGCTCGTCCCGCGGCGCCGCCGCCACCCTGCGCGACGTGACCGCCGTCGTCGACGTCCCCGGCATCAGCGAGCCCGACGACGCGCTCACCGTGGCCGACGTCGTCGCCGAGGGCCTCGCGCTCGCCGGCCGCCGCTCGCTGCCCTCCGACGTGACGCGCTGGCTCGCCGACCACTCGCTCACCGCCGACCGCTCCCGGCGCCTCGACCAGGTCCCCGGCGTCGTGCGCACCGCGCTCCTCGCGGCGCTCGCGGCCGAGGACCCCGACGTCCGCTTCCTCGTGCTCACCCTCCCGGACCGCCACGGCGGCGAGCCGTCGGGCTGGTGGGAGGTCGCGCAGTCCCTCGCCGCCGCGGGCTACGGCGTGCTCGTGCAGTGCACGCGCGCCTCGGCCCGCGACCTCGGCGTCGACCTGCCCCCGGCCCGCGGCGCGTCGATCCACGAGCCGCCCGTCGTCGTCCTGCGCACGCGCCCGACCCCGCCCCCCGCCCCTGACCCGGCCCCGGTCGACCCCCCGGACGCCGCCGAACCCGGGATCGCTCCCCAGGCTGGCGACGACCTGAGGAACGATCCCGGGTTCGACGAGCGCGCCGCCGCCGAGAACGACCCCGAGGAGGGCCGATGACCGCGATCCGGCTCGGGCTGTCCGAGCTCCGGCGCCTCGCCGCCGGTACGCTGCCGCGCCTCGCCATCCTCGCGATGGCGCTCATCCCGACGCTCTACGCCGGGCTGTACCTGTTCGCGAACCACGACCCGTACGACAAGCTCGACCAGATCCCCGCCGCCCTCGTCGTGCTCGACGAGGGCACGACGACCACCGACGCCCAGACCGGGGCGACGACGGAGCGCCACTTCGGCCGCGACGTCGCCGACCAGCTCCTCGACGACGGCGGCTTCGGCTGGGTCGAGACGAGCCAGGTGGACGCCGAGTACGGCGTGCGGTCGGGGCGGTACGACGCCGCGCTCGTCATCGGCCCCACGTTCTCCGCCGACCTCGCGTCCGCGGGAGAGTTCGAGCCCCAGCAGGCGAGCCTCACGCTCATCACCAACGACGCGAACAACTACCTTGCGCGCACGATCGCGGACCAGATCGTCGGCAAGGTGCGCGACTCGATCGCGGAACAGGTGGGCACGGAGGCGGCCGACACGTTCCTGCGCGGCTTCGCGTCCATCCACACCAACCTCGCCGACGCCGTGGACGGTGCGGACCAGCTCCTCGACGGCGCGACGCAGCTCCGCGACGGCCTCGTCACGGCGGACGACGGCGCGCACACCCTCGCCGACGGCGCGGGCCAGGCCGCCGACGGCGCCGAGCGTCTCGACGCGAGCACCGGGACGCTCGCGGACGCCGTCGGGCAGCTCGACGACGGCGCGGAGGCGCTCGCGTCCGGGCTCGGCACGCTCCGGGGCGCGACGTCGTCCCTGCCCGCCCAGACCCAGCAGCTTGCCGACGGCGCCGCGCAGGTCGCGGACGGGAACGCGCAGGTCGCGCAGTACGGGCAGCAGGCGGCCGCGGCCGCGGGCGAGGTGCTCCCGACGCTCGACACGATCCGCGGCGACGTCGACGCGCAGCTCGACCAGCTCGTCGCCGACGGCGTCCTCGACCAGGCGACGGCCGACCAGGTGCGGTCGCAGGTCGCGCCCGTGCTCGACCAGCAGCGCGAGCAGGTCCAGGGTGCCGTCGACCAGGTGACCGCCGCGTCCGGCAAGCTCGACCAGCTCGCCGACGGCTCGCGCCAGGTGTCCGACGGCGCGGCCCGGCTCGCGGCCGCGACGCCTCAGCTCACGGCGGGCATCGCGAGCGCGGCGGACGGCGCGGACCGCCTCGCCGACGGCACGGGACAGCTCGCCGCCGCGACCCCGCAGCTCGTGGACGGCGTCTCGCAGCTCGCCGACGGCACGCGCCAGGTGTCCGACGGCGCGACCTCGCTCGCGGACGGGACGTCGCAGCTCCGCAACGGGTCGGGCGAGCTCGTCGACGGCGTCACGCAGCTCCGCGACGGGCTCGCCGAGGGCCTCGGCCAGGTGCCGGACCTCGACGAGCAGACCCGTCAGGACACCGCCGAGACCATCGGGAACCCGGTGTCCGTCGAGAACGAGGCGCTGTCGTCGGCCGGGACGTACGGCGGCGGCCTCGCGCCGTTCTTCCTGTCGCTCGCGACCTGGATCGGCGCCTACGTGCTGTTCCTCCTCGTGCGGCCGCTGTCGTCGCGGGCCCTCGCCGCCGGGCGGTCCGGCCTCGCCACCGCCCTGGGCGGCTGGCTCACCCCGGCCGCGATCGGCGTCGTGCAGGTCGCGGCCATGTTCACCGTGACCAAGTTCGCGCTCGACATCGACCCCGTGCACGGCGTCGGGACCGCGCTGTTCCTCGTGCTCGTCTCCGCGACGTTCGTCGCGATCCTCCAGGCGCTCAACGTCTGGCTCGGCGCCGCGGGCCAGTTCCTCGGGCTCGTCCTCATGCTCGTCCAGCTCGTCACCGCGGGCGGCACGTTCCCGTGGCAGACCATCCCGCAGCCGCTGCGCTCGATGCACCAGTTCCTGCCCATGACGTACGCCGTCGAGGGCCTGCGCCAGCTCCTCTACGGCGGCAACATGGCGACGGTGACGCGCGACGTCACGGTCCTCGTCGTCGTGCTGGTCGCCGCCCTCGCCCTGACCACGATCGCCGCCCGCAAGCAGCGCGTCTGGACGATCAAGAAGCTCCAACCAGAGCTCGTCCTCTGACCCACGAGACCGCGCCCCGGTCCGCCGAGGTAGAGCCCTGGTCCGCCGAGGTAGAGCCCTGGTTGGGCGAGGTAGAGCCGTAGTCACGCGCGGTAGAGCCGTGGTCATGTCCGACGGCGTGTGGTCGCCCTGGGTGGTCGGGGTGGGTGGTGGTGCCGCGTCTACCATCCGCGCCGCTCGTTCCTCGCGTCGCTCCCGCCAGGCCCGACCACGACGCGGCACCACCACCCACCCCGACCCGACTTCGTCTCACCGTGGTCTTCGCTCACGCTCACCTGGGCGGACCCGCCCGCGGCGTCGTTCGCACACCTCGGGCGGCGACCCGCCGTGGCGGGCGGCCGGCCGCCGTCGGGCTTCAGGTGCCCATGCCGGCCGGTAGCCCTGACGTGACGGGTGACCACGCGCCGTCGCGCCCGACCAGGCATCTCTGTCGGCGGACCGGACACTTACGTCGGCATACCACGCCTCTTCGTCGGCGGACCACGCCTCTACCTCGGCGGACCAGGGCCCGAGGTCGGCGGACCACGCCTCTACCTCGACCGACCAGGGCTCTACCTCGGCAGGGCGGCTGCCAGGGGGCGGACGGTTCCGGGGGTTCGGGCGCGAGGGTGCGACAATCGCGACGTGTCCGCTGAGATCGACGCCAACCCGACCCCCGCCCCGCAGCACCCCGGGAACGGCTCGCGGCGGTCCGGCTCCCGCGCGACGTCGTCGCCGGAGGCGGAGCGCGCGGCCGCTCTCCGCGAGGCCGAACGGGCGGCCGACGCGGCCCGCACGGCGCTCGCCGAGGCGCTGCGGACGGTCGTGCGCGGCGGGGTCGACTCCTCCACGCGCCGCCGGGCCGAGTACTCGACGGACGCGTCGAACTACCGCGTCGTGCCCGAGGCCGTGGTGTACCCGCAGGACGCGGACGACGTCGTCGCGGCGCTCGACGTGCTGCGCGAGCTCGAGGTTCCGGTCACGGCGCGCGGCGCGGGCACGTCCGTCGCGGGGAACTCGATCGGCCCGGGCGTGGTCCTCGACTTCACGCGGCACGTGAACCGCGTGCTCGACGTGGACCCGGAGGCGCGCACGGCGCGCATCGAGCCGGGCGTGGTCATGTCGGCTCTCCAGAAGGAGGCCGCGCCGCACGGGCTGCGGTTCGGCCCGGACCCGTCGACGCAGAACCGCGCGACGCTCGGCGGCATGATCGGCAACAACGCGTGCGGGCCGCACGCGGTCGCGTACGGGCGCACGGTCGACAACGTCGTCGCGCTCGACGTCGTCGACGGCCGCGGGCGCCGCTTCACGGCCGGCAAGGGCGACCCGACGTTCGCGGCGGTCCCCGGCCTGGCGGAGCTCGTCCGCGAGAACCTCGCGCTGATCCGCACGGAGTTCGGGCGGTTCGGGCGCCAGGTGTCGGGCTACTCGCTGGAGCACCTGCTGCCGGAGAACGGGTCGGACCTCGCGAAGGCGCTCGTCGGCACCGAGGGCACGCTCGTGACGATCCTCGAGGCCACGGTCCGGCTGGTGCCGGTGCCGTCCAAGCCGACGCTCGTCGTGCTTGGCTACCCGGACATGCCGTCCGCGGCCGACGACGTCCCGACCTTCCTCGGTCTCGACCCGCTCGCGGTCGAGGGCCTCGACGCGCGGCTCGTCGACGTCGTGCGCCGCGCCAAGGGCGACGCGTCCGTGCCGCCGCTGCCGCCGGGCGCCGGCTGGCTCATGGTCGAGGTCGGCGGCGCGACCCCCGAGGAGGCGATGGCGAACGCGGAGGCGATCGTCGCGGCGTCGGGCAGCGAGGCCACGATGATCCTGCCCGCAGGCCCCGAGGCGACCAAGATGTGGCAGATCCGGGCCGACGGCGCGGGGCTCGCCGGGCGCACGCCCGCGGGCGAGCAGGCGTGGCCGGGCTGGGAGGACTCCGCCGTCCCGCCGGAGAAGCTGGGCGACTACCTGCGCGACCTCGACGCGCTCATGGCGCGCTACGGCGTCGACGGCCTGCCGTACGGGCACTTCGGCGACGGCTGCGTGCACCTGCGCATCGACATCCCGCTCGAGGCGTCGGGGTCGGTGCTGCGCACGTTCATGCTCGAGGCGGCCGAGCTCGTCGCGAAGTACGGCGGCTCGCTCTCGGGCGAGCACGGCGACGGCCGCGCACGCTCGGAGCTGCTCCCGGTCATGTACAGCCCCGAGGCGATCGCCCTCATGGAGCGGTTCAAGGCCCTGTTCGACCCGCAGGACGTGATGAACCCGGGCGTCGTCGTGCGCCCGAGCGCGATCGACGACGACCTGCGCCGCCCGCACGCGCACCCGCTGCTGTCGACGGTCGGCGCGCCGGGCACACCCGGCACGAGCACGGCCGCGCCCGCGAAGGTCACGAAGATCTCGCGCCGCGCCGGCTATCAGGGCTTCTCGTTCGCGCACGACCACGGCGACATGACCCAGGCCGTGCACCGCTGCGTCGGCGTGGGCAAGTGCCGCGCCGACACCAGCGCCGCGGGCGGGTTCATGTGCCCGTCGTACCAGGCGACGAAGGACGAGAAGGACGTCACGCGCGCCCGCGCCCGCGTGCTCCAGGAGGCGGTCAACGGCACGCTCGTCGGCGGCCTCGCGGCACCCGAGGTGCGCGACTCGCTCGACCTGTGCCTGTCCTGCAAGGCGTGCTCGAGCGACTGCCCCGCCGGCGTCGACATGGCGCAGTACAAGTCCGAGGTGCTGTACCGCACGTACCGCGGCAAGCTGCGCCCCGTCGACCACTACTCGCTCGGCTGGCTGCCGATCTGGGCGCGCCTCGCCACGGGCATGCCGCGCCTGGCGAACAAGCTGCTCGGGTTCCGGCCGCTCGCGAAGGCGGTCCTGTGGGCGGGCGGCATGGACACGCGCCGCTCGATGACGGAGTTCGCCGAGGTGCCGTTCCGCACGTGGTGGAAGCGCGGCGGCGCGACCCAGGGCGTCCCCGGCCTGCGCATCGGCGAGCGGCCCGGCCACCCCCTGCGCGACGAGCGCCCCCAGGTCGTGCTGTGGACCGACTCGTTCAGCGACAACATGTCGCCCGGGGTGCCGCAGGCGGCCGTGAAGGTGCTCACCGCGGCCGGCTACGACGTCGTCGTCCCCGACGAGCAGGCGTGCTGCGGCCTCACGTGGATCAGCACGGGCCAGCTCGACGGCGCACGCAAGCGCCTGGAGAACCTGCTGTCCGTGCTCGGCCCGTACGCCGTGAACGGCATCCCGATCCTGGGGCTCGAGCCGTCGTGCACGGCCGTGCTGCGCTCCGACCTCGTCGACCTGTTCCCCGACGACCCGCGCGCCCGGGCGGTCTCCGCCGCGACGCGCACGCTCGCCGAGCTCCTCACGTCCGTGGACACCGCGCCCGGGCGCGAGTCCGGGTGGCGCGTGCCCGACCTGTCGGACGTGACGGCCGTCGTGCAGCCGCACTGCCACCAGCACTCGGTGATGGGCTTCGCCGCCGACGAGCGCCTGCTGCGCGACGCGGGCGCGACGATCAAGGTCCTCGCCGGGTGCTGCGGCCTCGCGGGCAACTTCGGCATGCAGAAGGGCCACTACGAGACGTCGGTCGACGTCGCGGAGAACGCGCTGCTCCCGGCGCTGCGCGACGCCGCCCCGGGCGACGTGTACCTCGCGGACGGCTTCTCGTGCCGCACCCAGGCCGACGACCTCGCCGGCGTCCAGGGCAAGGCCCTCGTCGAGCTGCTCGCCGAGCGGCTCTGAGCGTCGCGCTGCGCGGCCAGGTCGCCCGACGGCGCTCGGCCGCCCGCGTGGGCGGCCGTCAGCCGCGCGCGGGGTGCACGTCCGTGATCGCGTAGCACTCCTCGTCGTCGATCGCGCGCGGCATCGGGTCGAGCGTGAGCGACGTCGGGTAGCCCAGCTCGTCGTCGAACGCGACGTCGATGACGTCCTCGTGGCGCTCGTCGACGAGGTCGAGGAACCCGTCGATCGTGCGGCCGCCGCTCTCGACGTAGGACTCGGGGGTCATCTCCAGGTGCGCGAGGCTCGCGGCGACCGCGACCACCTCGCCGGCCGCGACCTCGACGTCGAAGTCCCCGACGAGGTTCCGCTCGCCGCACGACGACGTCAGCGTGAACTCGTAGTCGTCGTACCCCGCCACAGCCCACCGGTCCCGGGCCTCCGGGAGCCCGGCGACGGGCCCCTCGGCGCTCGCGGGCGCGCACGCGGTCACGAGCGGCGCGACGACGAGCGCGCCCAGGGCGAGCACCGCCGTCGTCCAGGACGGCCGAGCACGGCGGCGCGAGGTCTTCTCCATGCCCTGCTCGTGTGCCGACCCGGCCCGGTCTTTCCCTGCGCTGCACGTTCGTGCACCGAGGTGCGGTCCGTGGGGCCCGGCGTGAGCATGGCAGGGGAGCGCCACCGCGGGCGGCGCTTCTTTCCTGTCGTCAGCGGTGAGAGGGAGTGACATGTACTACTCGAGCGGCAACTACGAGGCGTTCGCGCGGCCGCGCAAGCCGGAGCGGACGGACCGGCTCGGGTCCGTGCACCTGGTGGGAGCGGGCCTCGCGTCGCTCTCCGCGGCGGGCTTCCTCGTCCGCGACGGCCAGGTCCCGGGGGAGAAGATCACCGTCTACGAGCGGCTCAGGCTCCCCGGTGGTGCGCTCGACGGCATCAAGGAGCCGCGGCGCGGGTTCGTGATCCGCGGCGGGCGCGAGCTCGAGGACCACATGGAGTGTCTGTGGGACCTGTTCCGCTCCGTGCCGTCGATCGAGACCGAGGGAGTGTCGGTCCTCGACGAGTTCTACTGGCTCAACAAGGACGACCCGAACTTCTCGCTCCAGCGCGTCACCGAGGACCGCGGGAAGGACGCGCACTTCGACAACCTGTTCCGCCTCGACGAGAAGGCGCAGAAGGAGATCACGAAGATCTTCCTCGCGCGCCGCGAGGACATGGAGGGGAAGTCGATCGAGGACGTCATGTCGCGGCACTTCCTCGACAGCCAGTTCTGGCTCTACTGGCGCACGATGTTCGCGTTCCAGGAATGGCACAGCGCGCTCGAGTTCAAGCTGTACCTGCACCGGTTCATCCACCACGTCGGCGGCCTGCCCGACCTCTCGGCGCTCAAGTTCACCAAGTACAACCAGTACGAGTCGATGGTGCTGCCGCTCACGCGCTGGCTCATGGACCAGGGTGTCACCTTCCGGTTCCACGTCGAGGTCACCGACGTCGACTTCGAGCTCGCCCCGGACCGCAAGGTCGCCACGCGGCTGCACCTGCTGGACCACGCGGCGGCCCACGAGTCCGGCGGGGCCGCCGTCGAGCGGACGATCGACCTCGGCGAGGACGACCTCGTCATCGCGACCATCGGCTCGCTCACGGAGAACTCCGACAACGGCGACCAGCACACGCCCGCGCGCCTCGACACGGGGCCCGCGCCCGCGTGGGACCTGTGGCGGCGCGTCGCGGCCAAGGACCCGTCGTTCGGCCGGCCCGACGTGTTCAGCACCGACATCCCGCGCACCAAGTGGCAGTCCGCCA
Organism: Cellulosimicrobium cellulans; assembly: GCF_024124905.1. Classification (GTDB taxonomy): domain Bacteria; phylum Actinomycetota; class Actinomycetes; order Actinomycetales; family Cellulomonadaceae; genus Cellulosimicrobium; species Cellulosimicrobium cellulans_G. The sequence goes on along the minus strand of NZ_JAMXST010000005.1, from coordinate 12,643 downwards.
CGGTCACGACCCTCGACCGGCGCATCCCCGAGTACATCGAGCGCATCTGCCGGCGCGACCCGTTCAGCGGGAAGGTCGTCACGGGCGGCATCGTCACCGCGCGCGACTCGGCCTGGCTCATGAGCTGGACCGTCAACAGGCAGCCGCACTTCAAGGCGCAGTCGCCGGACGAGATCGTCGTGTGGGTCTACGGCCTGTTCGTGGACACCCCGGGCGACTACGTGAAGAAGTCGCTCCAGGAGTGCACGGGCGAGGAGATCACGCAGGAGTGGCTGTACCACCTCGGCGTCCCCGAGGCCGACATCCCGACCCTCGCCGCCGAGGCCGCGAGCTGCGTGCCCGTGATGATGCCGTACGTCACCGCGTTCTTCATGCCCCGTCACGCGGGTGACCGGCCCCAGGTCGTGCCCGACGGCGCACGGAACTTCGCGTTCATCGGCCAGTTCGCCGAGACGACCCGGGACACGATCTTCACCACCGAGTACTCCGTGCGCACCGGCATGGAGGCGGCCTACCAGCTCCTCGACCTGGAGCGCGGCGTGCCCGAGGTCTTCAACAGCACGTACGACGTCCGCAAGCTGCTCGCCGCGGTGAGCGCCCTGCGCGACGGCGAGGAGCTCGACCTCCCCGGGCCGCGGATCCTGCGCGACCGGCTCCAGAAGAAGGTGGACGCCACCGAGATCGGCGAGCTCCTCGCCGAGTTCAGCCTCCTGTCCCACGACGAGTAGCGGCACGCACCGCGTCGGCGAGCCGGGCGACGGCCTCGTCGACGCGGGCGTCGGCGAGGTTCCCGTACCCGAGCACGAGGGTCGTCGACCGCTCGGCGGGGCGCACCTGGTAGCGGCGCAGGTCGACGACGGTCACCTCGCGCCGCGCGGCCTCGCGCACGACGTGAGCGGCGTCGGGCGCGGGGTCGTCCGGCGAGCCCGGCAGGGAGAGCAGCGCGTGCATCCCCGCAGCGATGCCGCTCACCGCGGCGCCGGGCAGCTCCCGGGCGAGGGCGTCGAGCACGGCGTCGCGACGGCGGCGGTAGCGCCCGCGCGCGGCGCGCAGGTGCCGGTCGTAGCCGCCGGACGCGACGAGGCGCGCGAACGTGAGCTGGTCGACCGTGGACGGGGCCGCCGTCGGGCCGTGCGGGGTCACCGCGCGCGCGACGGACTCGCGCCAGCGGGCGGGCACGACCATCCACCCGACGCCGAACGCGGGGCTCATCGTCTTGCTCACCGAGCCGAGCAGCACGACGCGGTCGGGGTCGAGCTGCTGGAGCGCGGCGACGGGCCGGCGGTCGTAGCGGAACTCGGCGTCGTAGTCGTCCTCGATCACGAGGGCGTCGACGGTGCGGGCCCACGTGAGCACCGCCTCGCGCCGCTCGGGCGCCAGCGCGGCGCCGGTGGGGAACTGGTGCGCGGGCGTGAGCAGCGCCGCGCGCGCCCCGGTCCGTCGCGACGCCGCGACGAGCGCGTCGACGTCCGCGCCCGCGTCGTCCACGGGGACCGGGACGGGCGTGAGGCCGGCCCGTGCCGCGACGTCGCGCAGGACCGACCAGCTCGGGTCCTCCACCAGGACGTGCGTGTGGCCCGCCTCGACGAGCGCCGCGGCGACGCGCGCCATCCCGTCGGTCGCGCCGCGCGTGAGCACGACGGCGTCGTCCGGCCCGGAGACGACGCGCGCCCGGCGCAGGTGGCCGGCGACGACGGCGCGCGCGTGCGGGTGCCCGGCAGGGGCGGGCTGGCCGAGGTCGTCGTTCGACGCGGTACCGGTCGAGGAACCGAGCGCGTCGCGCGCCGCCCGCAGCCACGCGTCGCGCGGGACGTGGCGCAGGTCGGGTACGCCGGGTGCGAGGTCGAACCGGGCGCGCGCGGCGTGGGTCCTGCCGGTGTCGGTCCGACCGGCGTCCACGACGGCGCGCGCGGGTCTACCATCCGCCGCTCGGTCCTCGCGGCTCCCGCCAGGCCCGCCACGACCCGCGCGCGCCGTCGTTCCCGCCGGGCTCGTGGGCCGCTCGCCCAGCGCACTCGTTCCCCTCGGGCTCGTCGATCGGGCGCCGGCTGCGGCGGAGACGCGGGTCGCGGAGCCGGCGCGCGCCTCGAGGAAGCCCTCGGCGACGAGCTGGCCGTACGCCTCCGTGACGACCCACCGCGACACCCCGAGCGACTCGGCGAGCTGGCGGCTCGGCGGCAGCGCCGCCCCGACCGGGACACGGCCGGTGTGCACGGCGTCGCGGACCGCGCGCTCGAGCCGCTCGACGCGCGACCCCGGCCCCGTCCCCAGGTCGAGCAGCGCCTCCCAGGCGAGCGCCGCCGTCGTGCCCGGCGGTGGAGCAGGATTGGTCTGGTCGACACCCATGGAATCGGACCATACACCCGCGCCGATCGCTCCGTAGCGTGGAGCACGTCATCAGGGCCACAGGCTCACCACGGACCACAGGTCCACCACGAACCTCGGGAGACCACCATGCGGTACCGCACCATCGGCGACGGGCGCACCTCCTTCGACGTGTCGACCCTGTGCCTCGGCACGATGAACATGGGCACGCTCGTCGACGAGGACACGTCGTTCGCGATCCTCGACCGCTTCGTCGAGGCGGGCGGCACGTTCCTCGACACGGCGAACAACTACAGCCTCTGGGCCGGGGGGCACGGCCGCGACAGCGAGGACCTCCTCGGCCGCTGGCTCGCGAGCCGCGGCGTGCGCGACCAGGTCCGCATCGCGACGAAGCTCGGCGCGGCGCAGAAGGACAGGTCCCTCCCGCTGTCGAACACGCCGCCGACGAACTTCCAGGGCCTCGGCGCCGACGTCGTCGGCTACGAGGCGCACGAGAGCCTGCGGCACCTCGGCGTCGACCACCTGGACGTGCTGTACGGGCACGTCGACGACCACGAGACGCCGCTCGCCGAGACCGTCGGCGCGTTCGGCAAGCTCCAGGCCGAGGGCGTCGTGGGCATCACCGGCATCTCGAACGTCGCGCTGTGGCGCGTCGTCGAGGCGCGGGAGGAGGCGCTGCGCCAGGGCGTCGCGCCCTACGGGCTCGTCCAGCAGAACTACACGTACGCCTACCCGACGCCGGAGGTCGGCCGGCACAACTGGGCCTCGTACGAGCTGCTCGACTACGCGGCGTCCACGGGGGTCGACGGGCGCCCGCCGCTCGCCGTCACCGCCTACTCGCCGATCCTCCAGGGCGCGTACGTGCGCCGGGACAAGCCGCTGTGGGACGGGTTCGACCACCCGACCACGCGCGAGCGCATCCGCCTCCTGCACGAGGTCGCGGGCGAGCTCGGCGCGACGCCCAACCAGGTCGCGCTCGCGTGGCTCCTCGGGGGCGAGCACCCGGTGATCCCGCTCGTCGGGCCCAGCACGATCGAGCAGCTCGACGAGCTCCTCGGCGCGGCCGACCTCGAGCTCGACCCGGAGCTGCGCGCGCGGCTCGACGCCGCCTGAGCCCGCGTGCTCGCCCGGCCCGGCGCCACGGCGTCGGGCCGGGCTGCCACCGTGGGCGGGTGCTCACCACCACCGTCGCGCGCGTCCGGGCGGACGACTGGCGCGACCTCCGGGACGTCCGCCTGCGCGCGCTCGCGGACGCGCCGACCGCGTTCGGCTCGACCGTCGCGCGCGAGGCCGCCTTCCCCCACGACGTGTGACGCGAGCGCGCGGCCGGGCTGCGGACGTCGCGGGGCGTCGCCGGGTAGGGTGCGGGGACCTGTTCCCGGACCGTGCCGAGGGGGCCACGTGGAGTTCCAGGACGTCGTGCGACGCCGACGCATGGTGCGCCGGTTCACCGACGAGCCCGTCGCGCCGGACGCCGTCGACCGCCTCGTGCGCAACGCCGTCCGCGCGCCGAGCGCGGGGTTCGCGCAGGGGTGGTCGTTCCTCGTGCTCACCGAGCCCGACGACGTCGCGCGCTTCTGGGCCGCGACCTCACCCGAGCGGCCCGAGCGGAGCATGAGCGCGTGGCTCGCCGGGATGCGCACCGCGCCCGTGCTCGTCGTGGTCCTCACGTCGAAGGACGTCTACCTCGACCGGTACGCCGAGGACGACAAGGGCTGGGCGGACCGCGACGAGAACCGCTGGGCCGTCCCCTACTGGCACGTCGACGCCGGGATGGCGGCGCTGCTCATGCTCCAGACCGCCGTCGACGAGGGGCTCGGCGCGTGCTTCTTCGGCGTCGCGCCGGGCGAGGTCGGGCGGCTGCGCGCGGCCTTCGACATCCCCGACGCGTACGCCCCGACCGGGGTCGTCGCCGTCGGGCACCCCGCCGACCGGGCGACCACGGGCTCGCCGCGACGTCGCGAGCGCAAGCCGCTCGACGACGTCGTGCACCGCGGCCGCTGGGGAGGCCGATCGTGAGGCGCCCGCCCGCCCGCGCGGCGGTGCTCGCGACGTCGGCCGTGCTCGCCGTCCTTGGGACGACCGCCTGCACCGGCGGACCGTCGCCCGGCCCGACCGGCGGCCCGACGACGTCGGGCACCGCGGACGCGCCCGGTCCGGACGCCGGCGACCCCACGTCCCCGGCGCCGACGACCGAGACCGCACCGGGGGATCCGGACGCGACGACCGGCGGCCCGTCCGACCTGCTGCCCGACCCCGCGGACGCGCCGGCCCCCGAGGTCACGATCCTGGGCGGGGCCGCGTCCGCACCGCCGCTCGTCGCGCGCGCCGGGTGGCAGGTCGTCGGGTCGAGCGGCGCGTGCGTGCTGTCGTGGCGCGGCGCGAGCGACCCTGAGGCGCCGGGAGCAGGCGCCCGGGAGGCGTCCGACGCCCTGCTCACCGAGACCGTCGTCGCGGACCGGGGCGACCCGGGTGCGACGCGTGAGGTCCTGCTCCCGCTCACGTCCGACGGCGTGGCGGTGCAGGGCGTGAACGCGGTCGCCCAGGACTGGGCCGTGGGCACGCCGCGCGGCGAGGTCCGGGTCCGCGGTGCGGCGCGCGTCGTGAGCGTGCCGACGTTCGACGGCGGCGCGTCGACCCAGTCCGTCGTGCTCGCGCTCGACTGCGCCGGGCCGCTCGACGAGGGCGCGTGGCAGCGGCTGCTCGCCGACGTGCGCGTCGGTCTCGTCGCACCCGTCGAGGAACCCGGCGTCTGGCTCTCGTAGCCGGATCCTGGAGCCGGCGCACGGCCCGGCCCGTGGGCGCGGAGCCGTGGCGCGGCGACGTCAGGCGTCGCGGTCGCGCAGCGCCGGGACGTGCAGCCCGACGACGGCGCGCGCGTCCGCGGGCAGCTCGTCCCAGTCCTCGACGGTGTCGAGGTCGACCGCGGTCCCGGGCCGCTGCACGACGACGGCCCGCAGCCCGAGCCGCGCGGCCTCCGCGACGTGGGCCGCACGGCTGCCCGCCCCGAACCGAAACCGAAACCCGTCGCCGACGGGACCGCTGCCTCGCCGAGCACGAGGTTCCCGTCGTTCTGAGCCGGTTTCCGACAGCGACCCCGTGGTCGTCGGCGCGGAAGCCGGGGGGTCGAGGACGAGGAGGTTCGTGCCCGTGCCCCCGCGGTCCGTCGCGACGACGACGGGCGCGTCCTCGGCGAGCAGCGCCGCCACGTCGGCGGGCGTGAGCGCGGGGAGGTCGGCGTGCGCGACGAGGAGCCGCACCGGACCCTCCGGGGACTCGTCACGCGCCGCGATCTCCCGGCCGAGGTCGACCGCCGCGTCCAGCCCCGGCCGGTCCGCGGGCTGCAGCACGATGCGCAGCCGGTCGGCGTCGTCGGTCAGCAGGAGACCGTCCGACGCGGCCGCGTCCGCAGCGCCGGCGGACTCGTCCACCACGACGTCGCGCAGCGCCCGCCACGTGAACCGCGGGTCCGACGTCACCACGACCACGCGCTCGACGCCGTCGCTCGCGAGCAGCGTCCCCACGACGTGCCGCGCGAGCACGGCGATCAGCCGGCTGCGCGCCGCAGGGTCGAGGACGTGCGCGAGCCGCGACTTCCCCGACGACCCGTCGCGCAGCGGCACGACGGCGACCACGCGCCCCGGACGGGCGGGCCCACCGGGACGAGCAGCGCCGTCGGGCACCACGAGGTCACCCACGCGCGGCACCCGCCGACGCGAGGAGCGTGCGCGCGAGGCGCTCGCGGCCCGCGGCGCCGCCCATGACGGTGTCCGTGACCACGACGTCCATCCCGAGGCCCCGCACGGCGTCCGCGAGGTGGGCGTCGTGGTCGTCGATCACCATGACGTCGACGAGCCCGGCGTACAGGCGCGCGACGCCGAGCGCGGAGACCTCGTGCCCGAGCGTCGTGAGGATCTGCGCCGCGGGCCCCTTGATCGCGCGGCCGCCGACGATCGGGCTCACCGCGACGCGGCGCGCGGACGTCCCGGCCAGCGCCTCCCGCACACCCGGGACCGCGAGCACCGGCTCGACCGACAGGAACGGGTTCGACGGCGCGACCACGACCACGTCGGCGTCGGTCACCGCGTCGAGCACGCCGGGCGCGGGGCGCGCGGCGTCGATCCCGTCGTAGACGAGGCCCAGGACGTCGTCCGCGTGCCGGCGCCCCACGAAGTACTCCTGGAACCCGAGCCGGCCCGCGGGCGTGTCGACGAGCGTCGCGACGCGGTCGTCGCTCACGGGCAGGACGCGCGCCCGGACGCCGAGCGCCGTCGTGAGCCGCGCGGTCACCTCGGTCAGGGTCGACCCCGCGCGCAGCCCGGCCGTCCGGACCACGTGCGTCGCGAGGTCGCGGTCCCCGAGCGTGAACCACGTGTCCTCGCCGAGCCGGCCCATCGCCTCCAGCGCCGCGTACGTCTCGCCGACGACGCCCCAGCCGCGCTCCTCGTCCGCGAGCCCGGCGAGCGTGTACGTCACGGTGTCGAGGTCGGGCGAGATCCACAGCCCGTGCAGCTCGACGTCGTCCGCCACGTTGACGACGACCGTGAGCTCGGCCCCGGCGAGGTCCAGACCGTGCGCGAGGCGTGCCCCGCCGACCCCGCCCGCGAGCACGGTCACGCGGTCGGTGCGGTGTTCTGCTGTCACGACGACGAGCCTACGTCGGGGCGTCGGGGTCCCGGCGGTTCGTGTGCCGGACCCGTGCCACGATGGACGCATGGCCGTCTTCGCCTTCTCCGTCGCCCCGCTCGGTGCCGGCGAGTCCGTCGCGGACTCCGTCGCCGAGGCCGTCCGCATCGTCCGCGAGTCGGGCCTGCCCAACCGCACCACCGCGATGTTCACCGAGATCGAGGGCGACTGGGACGCCGTCATGCCCGTGATCCAGCGCGCCACGGAGGCCGTGGGCGCGGGCGGGCACCGCGTCTCGCTCGTCATCAAGGCGGACATCCGTCCCGGCCGTACCGGGGAGCTCACGGGGAAGGTCGAACGGGTCGAGGAGCGCCTCGCCGTGGAGTCCGAGGAGACCGGGCACGCCTGACCTGCACGGTCGCGCGGGGGCGGTTCGACCGGTTCGAGGGACTTGACCGGCGACGTAGGCTATGGCGCAAACGCCCCCGCCCAGGTCGCGTCCCGCTGCAGCAGGAGATCCCCCGATGCCCCTCTTCGAGGTGGACGCCGAGCGTCCCGTACTGGTCCAGCCGCCCCAGCCGGCAGGTGCCTTCGGGACGGACGCGCAGCGTGTCGTGGACGGCAACATCGAGGGGCTGCTGGGCGAGCAGATCTTCCCCGTCGCGCAGGGCACGTCCGACGACGAGCCCCACCTGCTCGCGCTCGACGCCGCAGGGCTCCCGGTCGTCATCGAGGTCACCGCGGAGCTCACGGAGGAGGCCCTCACCGCGGCGCTCAACCACGCCGGCCGGGCCGGGCGTCTCACGCGCGCCGAGCTCGCCGCCCGCTACAGCGGCGGCGCGTCGCGGTTCCAGCAGGACGTCGCGGCGTTCTACGACAACGTCCCCCTCACGCGCTCGCAGGCGACCGCCCGCGCGACCGGTGCCCGGCTCATCGTCATCTGCTCGAGCGCCGCACCGGGCATCCAGGACGCGCTCGACTTCCTCCGCCAGCCCGGCTCCCCGGTCGCGGTCCTGCGCCTCGGCGTCGTGCAGGGGGCCGACGGCCGCCGCTTCGTCGACGTGTCCCCGCTCGCGATGACGCGCGACAACCCCGCGCCACCCGCGGCACCCGAGCCCCGCCGGGGCCGCGCCGTGGCCCCCGGATCCGACTTCGCGGACGGCGTCGCCGTGGGCCGAGCCCTGACCGGCAAGTTTCCCGTGGTGACGCGGCAGGCCGCGCAGTCCCGGGCCGAGCGCCGTCGTGCCGCCGAGCTCGAGCCGCGCGCCCTCCCCGGGATCGCACCCACCGCGGCCGACGAGACCGGCCCGCTGGCCCCGGTCGCCGCGCCCTCGGTGCCGTCGCACGCCGAGCCCCCGGTCCTCGACTTCGTCCCCCTCGACGACCCGCTCACGGCGCGGACCGTGCCCGAGCCCGCGTCCACCGGCTGGGCCGACCGCCGACCCGTCGAGGCCGGCGACGAGACGCCCACCCCGCGCACCTCGATCCTCACGCGCGAGTCCATCCGGACCCGCGAGTCCATCCGGACGCGCGAGTCGTACCTCACCCACGAGTACGGCGAGCAGCGGAGCCCGTCGCGCGAGCAGCCGTACGACCCGCTGTCGTACCACCCGCCGGTCGACCTCGACCCGGCACCCCCGCGCGCGTCCGCGAGCCGGGACGTCGTCCCCGTGCCGCCCCCGCCCCCCGCGGACGTGCCGCTCGGCCCCGACGACGACCCCGACCTCGTCGCCCTCGCCCGCGCGTTCGGCACGCCCCGCGAGCTCGTGTGGTCCCGGCCGCGGCGCGGCCAGCGCTTCGAGGCGGTCCTCCAGCCCGACGGCTTCATCGAGCTGTCCGACGGCGCGCGCTACCGCCACCCCGACCTCGCCGCCGTCGCCGTGTCGGGCACCCACACCGCCGACGGCTGGAGCGTCTGGCGCCTCGGCGGCGACGACGGCCCCACCCTCACCGACGCCTTCCGCCAGCACCACGCCTGACCCACCGTTCGGGCTGACGAGCCCGGGCAGGACGGCGGCCCGGGCCGTGGAGCCGGCCCGGGCCCGACGCGAGGAGGCCGCGCTCAGTCGGTCGAGCGCACCATGGTGCGGATCCCGACCGCGAGCCCGACGGCGGCCGTCACGACGGCGGCGACCCAGCCCCACGCGACGGCCGAGGCCGTGAGGTCGCCGGCGAACAGCGCGCGCTCGGCGTCGACGACGTACCGGAGCGGGTTGACGTCGGACGCCACCTGCATCCACCGCGGCCCGGTCTCGAGCGGCAGGAGCATGCCGGACAGGATCATGAGCGGGAAGATCAGCGTCTGCTGCACGACCCAGAACATCCAGTCCTGCTTGCGCACCGCGAGCGCGAGCGCGTAGCTGAGGGACCCGATCCCGACGCCGAAGACGGCGAGGAGCGCGAGCCCGACGACGGCCCCGGCGGGGTGGAGCTCGAACCCGAACGGGAGCATGACGAGCACGACGACGACCGACTGCGCGACGATCGGGACCATCTCCTTGAGCGCGCGGCCCACGAGCAGCGAGGCGCGCGAGAGCGGGGCGACGAGCATGCGCTCGTGCGCGCCGGTCTGGAGCTCGACGAGCAGGTTCGCGCCGGTCGTGGTGGTCCCGAAGAGCGTGGTCATCACGAGGATGGACGGGACGAACCACTGCCAGACGTTGCCGCCCAGGACCTCCTGCCCGGTCGTCGTGCCGCCGAGCGACCCGACGAGCAGGGGGCCGAACAGCGCGAGGAAGACGATCGGCTGGACGAGCCCGAACAGCACGGAGAACGGGTCGTGCAGCACGGGCCGCAGCTCGCGGACGAGCACGATCCCGGTGTCGCGCGCGAACGCGGCGAGCCCGCGACGTGCACGCGGACGCGCCGGGGCCGGGTGCGGGGCGATGCTGGTGGGGGCGATGTCGACGGTGCTCATGCTGCGGTCCTCTCGGTGGTGCGGGTGCCCTCGGCGGGGGTGTCGGTCGGGGTCGCGGCGCCGGCCTCGCGCAGGCTGCGGCCCGTCAGGGCGAGGAAGACGTCGTCGAGCGTGGGGCGGTGCACCAGCGCGGTCTCGACGGCGATGCCGTCCGCGTCGGCGGCGCGCAGCAGCCGGGGGAGGTACGCGTCGCCGCGTTCGGCCCGCACCTCGAGCGAGGGTGCGGCGTCGTGCCCGACGGCGGGGGTGCCGTCGGGCGTGCGGGTCGCCTCGCGGAAGCCCTCGACGCGGCGGGCGAGCGCGAGGAGGCGCGCCGCGTCGTCGTGCAGCGGGCCCTGCGGGGGCGCGAGCGTCACGACGACGCGGTCCCCGGCGAGGTCGGCCTTGAGGTTCTCGGCGGTGTCGTCGGCGATGACCTGACCGTGGTCGACGACGACGACGCGCTCGGCCATGGTGTCGGCCTCGTCGAGGTAGTGCGTGGTGAGGACGATCGTCATGGGCTCGCCCGTCGACGCGAGGGCGTCGTCGCGCATGCGCAGCACGTGCTCCCACAGGTTCGCGCGGTTGTGCGGGTCGAGGCCGGTCGACGGCTCGTCGAGGAACAGCAGCGACGGCGCGTGCACGAGGCCCATGGCGACGTCGAGCCGGCGACGCTGCCCGCCGGAGAGGTCGGAGACCTTGCGCGCGCCGTAGGACCCGAGCTCGAGCGAGTCGAGGAGCTCGTCGGCGCGGCGTCGGGCGGTGCGTCGGTCGAGGCCGTGGATGCGGCCCTGGCTGGTGAGCTCGTCGACGGCGCGCTGCGCGTGACCGGCGCCGTTGCCCTGCCCGACGTAGCCGATGCGGTGGCGGACGGCGTCGGGCTCGGCGACGACGTCGTGGCCCGCGACGGTCGCGGTGCCCGACGTGGGACGGATGAGCGTGGTGAGCATGCGAAGCGTGGTCGTCTTGCCGGCGCCGTTGGGGCCGAGGACGGCGACGAGCTCGCCGGGTGCGACGTCGAGGTCGATGCCGCGGACGGCGTGCACCGTGGCGCTCGCGTCGCGCCCGACGGCGAAGTCCTTGGTCAGTGCTCTGGTGCGGATCACGGTGGCTCCTCCTGGGTGTGCTTCGTGCGTCGAGACCGACGGTGCCAGGAGTAGAGGCCAGGTTCGGTCCTCTACTCCTGGCACCCTGGGGTCATGCTCGAGACCTCTGGACGACTGCTCCGACTGCTCTCGCTGCTCCAGGCGCGCCGGGACTGGCCCGGGTCCGCGCTCGCCGAGCGGCTGGAGGTAAGCCCGCGCACCGTGCGGCGCGACGTCGACCGGCTGCGCGAGCTCGGCTACCCGGTCCGCGCGACGAAGGGGCCCGACGGCGGGTACCGGCTCGATGCCGGGGCGGACGTGCCGCCCCTCCTGTTCGACGACGAGCAGGCGGTCGCCGTCGCGATCGCGCTGCGTACCGGGACGCTCCCCGGAGTCGAGGACGCCGCAGCACGCGCGCTCGCGACGATCCGTCAGGTCACGCCCGCGCGCCTGCGCACGCGCATCGACGCGTTGGAGGTGACGGCGGTGCCCGGCCGGAGGGAGCGGGCCCTGCCCGCGGTCAGCGCCGACGTGCTCGTGGCCGTCGGCTCGGCGGCCGCCGAACGCCGCGTGCTGCGGTTCGACTACGACGGCGGGACGGGCGAGGTGCTCCGCGCCCCGGGCCAGGAGGAGGGGGAGGGGTTCCGTGCGCCGCGCCGGGTGGAGCCGCACCACGTCGTCACGTGGGGCGGGCGGTGGTACCTCGTCGCGTGGGACCTCGACCGGGACGACTGGAGAACCTTCCGGATCGACCGGATGGCGCCGCGCGAGGGCGTCGGAGCACGCTTCGAGCGGCGGGCGCTGCCCGCCCCGGACGTGGCGACGTTCATCGCCGAGAGGTTCACGCAGCCCGTGACGCCCGTGCGGGGGACGGTCGAGCTCGAGCTGGACGCCGCCGTCGTGGCGGCATGGGCCGGAACGGGCGCACTCGTGGAGGCCGTGGGCGAGGGGCGGTGCCGGCTGACGGCGGGCTCCTGGTCGTGGGGCGGGCTCGCCGCCTGGTTCGGGATCTTCGACGCCCCCTTCACCGTGGTCGGGCCGGACGAGCTGCGCACGGCGATGACCCGCCTCGCGGCGCGGGCGACGGCCGCGGCCGATCCCGCGGGGACGGACGCAGCGGGCCTACGGCAACGTCCTGCGTGAGGGGCGGTGCTCGCCGGGCGTGGTGCCCCGGAGGAGAGTGGTCCGGGTCACCACGGCGCGAGTTGACCTCCTGCCTCCGGACCCCGTAATGTTCTCGAGGTCGCCCGGCAGGGAGGAACAGACACCACGGCACAGCTCCTCGGAGCAGATGCGAAGTGGCTGGTCCCCCGGGTGAAACTCCCACCAGATTCTCGGAGCACAGTGCTGCGCCGTGAGTACGGTGAGGGTGTCTGGATCAGGTACATTTCTGAACGGAAATCCGGTTTTCACCGGTCCGGGACGAACGGCCGGGTCTGGTAGGATTCAGAACGAAGGAAACGCCCCGCGCAAGGGCCTCGGGAACGAGGTCGGAGGCGGTGTGTGTCGGTTGTTTGAGAACTCAACAGTGTGCTTGTTAGTCAATGCCAATTTTTGTCCCTGTGGCATGGCTGATCGTCTTCGCCCGTCGGGTGGGGTGGTTGGTTGTGTCTGGGATTCCTTTGGTTGATTTCGGAAGATGATGTCATCTTTCGTGTTGATGCCAGTTTTGTGAACCCTGGTGGGTTCGCTTCGTATGGATTGTTCATCA
>NZ_JAMXST010000004.1 GCF_024124905.1 Cellulosimicrobium cellulans | reverse complement strand
GGTTCACAAAACTGGCATCAACACGAAAGATGACATCATCTTCCGAAATCAACCAAAGGAATCCCAGACACAACCAACCACCCCACCCGACGGGTGAAGACGATCAGCCATGCCACAGGGACAAAAATTGGCATTGACTAACAAGCACACTGTTGAGTTCTCAAACAACCGACACACACCAACTCAGCACCACCCGACCGGGCAGAACCTCGCTTGGGGCAACCCTTCAACCTTACCAGGCCCTCCCCGACTCCTCAACCCCGGCTGTTCGCCGTGGTCCAGTCGTCCTGGGACTTCCTCGCTGCGGGCAGGAGAACATCCTACGCCATGCGGTGGAAGGGTTTCGACCCCGGGACCAGCCACCCTCGATCATTCGAGGCGGTGTCTGTTCCTCCCTGTCGGGCCGACATCCAGAACATTACGCGGCCCGTCGCGCCAGGGTCAAGCCGGGTCCGGGTGACCCGGCACACACGCCGCGCACCCGTTCGTCGGTCCTGGTCCAGGTCAGCGCCTCGGCCCTCGCCCACGCGCCGCCGGCACCTCCGTCCGCGCGCCGCCCACCGGGCGTTGCGCACCAGGTCGCGCGCACCCGTCGTGCGCGCGTGGGCGTGCGTCCTCGTCAGTCCCCCGCGTCCCCCGGAGCACGACCCGGTCGCCCGGACGGAGCTGCGCCGCGCGGTCGACGTCCTCCTCGCGCAGCACCCCGATGACGGGGTACCCGCCGGTGACGGGACGGTCCGCCAGGAACACGACCGGCCGACCGTCGGGCGGGATCTGCACCGCCCCGCGGACGAGGCCTTCGGACGGGAGCTCGCCCGCCCGCCGCGGGACCGCCTGCCCGTCGAGGCGGATCGCGACGCGGTCGCTGTCCGCGCCCACGGTCCGCAGCGCCCGCAGCGCCTGCCACGCCCCGGGGAGGAACCAGTCGCCTCGCGGGCCGGGGAGCACCTCGAGCACGGCGCCCGCCCGCTCCCCCGGGCGCAGGACGCCCGGGACGTGCCGCACCGGCGCCACGTCGACCGGCAGCCACGAGCCCGGGGGCGGTGCTCCGACCCGCAGCACGTCCCCCGGGGCGAGCGGGTCCGGTCCGAGTCCGGACAGGAGGTCGCGGGACCGCGAGCCGAGCACCGCGTCCGCGACGATCCCGCCCCGGACCGCGACGTAGGTCCGTAGCCCCCGGGCAGCCTGACCGAGCCGCAGCACCGCCCCGTCGTTCACCCGCACGGGCGCGTTCATGCCCACGGGAACCCCGGCGACCGTGGCCGGGACCGCCGCCCCGGAGAGCGCGACGACCGCGCGGCCCCGGAACCGGAGCGCGAGCCCGCCGAGCGTGACCTCGAGGGCCGCGGCGCCCTGAGGGTTGCCGACGAGGCGGTTGGCGAGCCCGTGGGAGGTCCGGTCCGCCGCCCCCGACGGTCCGACGCCGACCGCGGCGAGGCCGGGCCGGCCGTCGTCCTCGACCAGGACGAGGGGACCCGTCGCGAGCACCTCGACGCCCGCACCCGCTCGGCTCGCTCCGTCCGGCGCGACCACCCGGTCCTCCCCCGCGGCCGCGGTCGCCGGCCCACCCCGCGTCTCGACCGGTGGCGCCGTGGGGACGGCGGGCGGCGGCTCACCCCGCGTCTCGACCGGCACCTCCTCCGGTGGCGACGCGGAGACGGCGGTCGGCGGCTCGCCGCTCGGCCCTGGGCGTCGGGGCGTGGCGCCTCCCCGCACGGGCACGAACCGGACGCGCGCTCCGGGTGCGACGAGCGCGGGCGGGTCGCGGTCGACGTCGAACATCCGTGCGCCGGTGCGGCCGAGCAGGCGCCACCCGCCCGGGGACTCGCCGGGATAGACGGCCGTGAGGTCGCCGGCGAGCGCGACGGACCCCGCGGGGACGCGCGTGCGCGGCGTCGCGAGGCGCGGCGCCGCGATGACGGGATCGACGCCCACGAGGTACGTGAAGCCCGGCGCGAAGCCGCCGAACGCGGCCTCGTACTCGCGCCCGGAGTGCCGGGCGACGACCTCCTCGGTGCTCACCCCCGCCCAGCGGGCGACGTCGTCCAGGTCGGGGCCGTCGTAGCGCACCGGGATCTCCACCACGGGACCGGCGGCCGGAGGCTCGTCGTCCGACGACGCGCGGAGCAGCGCCTCCTGGACCCAGGCGCGGGCACGGGCGACGTCACCGCGCGCCGCGCACCGGACCAGGACGGTCCGCGCGGCCGGGACCACGTCCACGATCCCGGGCGGCACGTCGGCCGCGAGCGCCCGGTGCAGCGACCGCACGGCCGCCAGGTCGGGCAGGTCGACGAGCAGCGCGGTCTCACCGAACCCGTGGACGGCGCCCGTCACGGCGCGGTGCCCTCGCCCGCACCCGGCCGGGCGTCGGCGAAGGGCCGCAGTTCAACGCCCGCACCCTGGAGGGCGGCGCGGACGGCGCCCAGGAGCCCGACGGCGCCCGGCGTGTCGGAGTGGACGCACACCGAGTCGGCCTCCACGCGCAGGGGCGCGCCGTCCGCGGCGAGCACCGTGCCCGACGTGGCGAGCTCGACGACGCGCCGGGCGACCTGCTCGGCGTCGTGCACGACGGCGCCCGGCAGGCCGCGCGGGACCAGCTCGCCCGTGGGGAGGTAGGCCCGGTCGGCGAACGCCTCGCGCACCGTGGGGAGCCCGGCCGCGTCGGCGAGGCGCAGCACCGCGGAGCCGGGGAGGCCGACCACGGGGAGGGCGGGGTCGTAGGCGCGGACGGCGTCGACGACCGCGCGCGCCTGCGCCTCGTGGTGGACGATCGCGTTGTAGAGCGCCCCGTGCGGCTTGACGTAGCGCACCCGGTCCCCCGCGAGCCGCGCGAAGCCGTCGAGCGCGGCGAGCTGGTAGAGGACGTCATCGGCGAGCTCGGCCGGGCCGACCTCCATGAAGCGCCGCCCGAAGCCCGCGAGGTCGCGGTAGCTCACGTGCGCGCCGACGCGCACGCCGCGCGCGACGGCGTCCCGCGTCACGCTCCGCATCGTCGCCGGGTCGCCCGCGTGGAACCCGCAGGCGACGTTCGCGCTGGTCACGAGGCCGAGCAGGGCCTGGTCGTCGGCGAGGGTCCAGCGGCCGAAGCCCTCGCCGAGGTCGGCGTTGAGGTCGATGCGCGTCACGCGTCCATCATGCACGGAGGCGCCGCCGCGCGGGCGGGTGCGGGACCCGCCCGCCCGGCTCGCGGGCGTAGATTCGCAGGCATGCCCGACGACCTGACCACCGCCCCGGCCGCCGTCCGCGTGCGCCGCGCGACGACCGCCGACGCACCCGCGCTCGCCGGGCTCGCCGCCCTGACCTTCCCGCTCGCGTGCCCGCCCGGTACGTCGCCCGAGGCGATCGCCGAGCACGTCGCGACCCAGCTCTCGCCCGAACGGTTCCGCGGGTGGGCCGCGAGCGCCGCGCACGCGCTCCTCCTCGTCGAGCCGGTGCCCGACGACGTCACGGACGACGTCCCCGACGCGCACGACGACCCGGGCCTCCTCGGGTACGCGCTCCTCGTCCGCGGCGAGCCGGACGACCCGGACGTCGCGGCGGCCGTCGGGCCCGGCGAGGCGGTCGAGCTCTCGAAGATCTACGTGCGCCCCGGCGCCCAGGGCACGGGCGTGGCGGGCGTGCTCATGACCGCGGCGACCGACGCGGCCGCTCGGCTCGGTCCCGGCCTGCGCGTCTGGCTCGGCACGAACGGTCTCAACGCTCGGGCGCAGGCGTTCTACCGCAAGCACCGCTTCGACGTCGTCGGCGGGCGCACCTACGTGGTCGGCGGCGAGAGGCACACCGACGTGGTCATGGCGCTCCCCCGCGCCTGACGCGGCGCGACGTCCCGCGCGACCGAGGGCCGGTCGGGGACGTCCCCGACCGGCCCTCGGCCTGCTGCGCGAGCTGCCGCGTCAGCCGCAGCTCGCGGCGTCGTACGCGAGATCGGCCGCGAACGTGCGGCCGTCGCCCGTCGCCGCGACGCCCACGACGCCCGCCTCGACGGACGTCGCCCGGGCGGCGAACGACTGGTACGCCGAGGCGCCCGGCCGGACGGCCGTGAACGCCTTGGTGCCGAACGGCGTCGTCAGCGTGACGTCGATCGGGACGCCGTCGGCGTTCGTCGCGCGCACCGCGACGTACGCCTTGCCGGCGAGGCACCGGACCTGGACCTCGGTCGTGACGTCGAGCGGCTGCTCGACCACCTCGCCCACGAGGACGAAGTCCTCGAACGCGACGACCGTGGGCTGGGTCTGGTTCTTGCCGAGCGCGAACGGCCCGACCCCGATCCCGTCGAGCTGGTCGTTCGTCACGGCCGCGAGCTCGGTCCACTGCTCGCCGTCGAGCGACCACGAGCCGACGAACGTGTCGCCGGACCGGGCGAGACGCACGTGGTACGTCCCGTCCGCCTCGCGCGGCAGCGAGCCGACGCCGGGCTGCGGCTGCAGCACGACGTCGCCCTTCTCGCTGCGGACCTCGAAGCCGACCGTCCCGGCGGTGCCGCCGTTGTGGATCACGCCGACCTTCACGTAGTTGGCCTGGTCCTTGTAGACCATGAGGCCGCCCTGGTGGTAGTTCTGCGTGAGGTCGGCGCGCACCGTCGTCTCGACGGTCCACTCGTCGCCCGTCACGACCTTCGAGCGGACGATGTTGGGCACGGTGGAGTTCGTCGCGCCGTACACGTCGTCGTCGGTCGTGGTGAGCTGCAGCGCGCCGTCCGCGACGGCGAGCCGCGACGGGTCGGCGTCGACGACGTACCAGCGGCACGGGTCGAGGCCGAGGCCGGACCCGCTGCCGTCGAACGTGTCGCTCGCGGTGACGTCCTCGCACACGGGGACGCCGCTGCCGTCGACCTCGCGCACGTGGTCGAACGCGACGTCGATCTGGTTCGCGCCCGCGCTCTTGCCGAGCGCGAACACGCCGACGCCCGCGTCGCCGAGCCCCGCGTGCGTGACCGCGCGCGTGGTCGGGACCCAGGTCTGCCCGTTGTCGAGCGAGAACGACCCGGTGAACGAGTCGCCGTCGCGCGACAGGCGCAGCAGGTACTCGCCGTAGACGGGCTTCGCGACGTCGAGGACGTCGCCGTTCGTGGACTGCACAACGTCGCCGATCTCGCTGCGGAGCTCGACGCGCAGGCCACCGGGGTGCTGGACCACGGCGAGCTTGACGTAGTCGGACTCCGACGCGCGGACGATGAGGCCGCCCTGCTGGTACTGGTTCGCGAACGCGGCCGTCATCTTCGTCTCGACCGTCCAGGAGTCGCCCGGCTGGTCGGTCGTGATGATGTTCGGCACGCGCTGGTTGCCGGTTCCGGCGAAGTCGGCGTCGGTCGTGCGCACGACCCACTTCCCGTCGCGCACCTGGGCGAGGTCGGGGCGGAGGTCCACGACGTCCCAGCGGCAGCCGTCGAGCGCCTCGCCCTCGAACTCGTCCGCGGGCCCGCGCTGCGGGTCCGGCTCGGTGCACTCGAGCGTGCCGTACACGGAGACCGCGACGGTCCCGGTCGCGCGCGCGCCCGACGGGTCGCTCACGGTGACCGTGGCCGTGTAGCTCCCGGCCTCGGCGTAGGTGTGCTGCGCCGTCGCGCCCGTCGCCGTGCCGCCGTCGCCGAACTCCCACGCGTACGTGAGCGCGTCGTCGTCGGCGTCGGTGGCCTGCGCGGCGAACGCGACGTCGAGCGGCGCGTCGCCCGTGGCGGGCGTCGCCGTCACGGAGCCGACCACCGGGGCCACGTTGTTCGCCGCGCCCCGGCCCGTGAAGGTGACGGAGTCGACGTCGAACATGTCGCCCGTCGCCCCCGTCGTCGAGCGCGCGACGAAGTAGAGCGTGCGCGTGCCGCCCGGGTCGGTGACCGGGACCGCCTGTGCGCGCGCCGGCGTCTCCCAGCTCCCGGTCGGCGACAGCGTGAGCGTCGCGAGGAGCGGGCCGTCCACGGCACCGTCCCGCACGTCGAGCACGCCGCCGGAGCCGCCCGAGCTGTACCGCGCGGAGATCGCGTCGATGCCCGCGAGGTTCATCCGGTCGAACGCGAACCAGTCGCCGGCCGCGATGTACCCGAGCTGCTTGCCGCCCTCGGAGACGTCCTTCGCGACGACCTGGACGCCCTGGCTGTCGGTGAAGTACTCGGCCTGCTTGGTGCGCGTGTGCAGGACGGCCTCGTCGTCGGACGCGAGCGCGGGCACGCCGTCGGCGCCCCCGCCGTCGGTGTACGTCGCGTTGACGACGCCGAAGATGTTCGCGTCGAGGCCGTGCCCCTCGTCCTTGGCGGTCGTGAGGACGCCCTCGCAGCCCGTGGCGCTGGACAACGGGTGGCCGTGGTTGTCGTGGCCGAGGATGTACTCGACGACGACCCGGCTGCAGTCGACCTGCGCGCCGTCCTCGGCGTCGGTGACCGTGACCCGGAACGGGACCTGGTCGCCGAAGTCGAAGAACTGGCCGTCGGCCGGGAGCTCGAGCGTCACCTCGGGCGCGGTGTTGCCCACGGTGATGGTCGTGGTCGCCACGCCCTGCTTGCCGTCGGCGTCGGTGACGGTGAGCCGCACCTCGTGCTGGCCGTTCTCCGTGAACGTCCGCGAGACCTGGGCGTCGGTGGCGTCGGTCTCGCCGTCAGCGTCGAGGTCCCAGGCGTACGTGAACTCCTTGCCGTCCGGGTGCGAGGACCCGGTGCCGTCGAACGACACGACGAGCGGCGCCTGGCCGTTCGTCGGCGTCGCGTCGATCTGCGCGACCGGCGAGCGGCCGCCGCGCACGTAGTCGATCCGGTAGACGGCCGAGAGCGCGTCGCCCCCGAAGTAGCCGCCGCCGTAGTCGAGCACGTAGAGCGAGCCGTCCGGGCCGAACTCGAGGTTCATCGGCCGGCGCAGGTCCATGAACTCCAGCGCCGGCACGAAGCCCGCGGGGCTGCCGTCCTCGTTCCGGATCGCCTCCTTGATCCACGCGCGGTCCCACTCGTAGAGCAGCGGCTTGCCGTCGTAGTACGCGGGGAACTTGGTCTCGGACTCGAGCGCGGGGTCGTAGTCGTAGACGACGGCGCCCATCGGGGACTCGCCGCCCGTCCCGAACGCGGGCACGGACCCGCCGTCGTACGGCTGCCACGCCGGCACGGCGGGCGGGAGGTCGACGAGGCCCGTGTTGTGCGGGCTCGTGTTCTTGGGTGCCGCGCAGTCGAACTTCGGCCCGGAGACCTTCGTCTCGAAGTCGTAGTCGTTGTACGCGAGGTTGTCGCCGATGCAGTACGGCCAGCCGTAGTTGCCCGCCTCGGAGATGACGTTGAACTCGACCGTCCCGCCAGGGCCGCGGTTCGCGTTCGCGCCGCCCGCGTCGGGGCCGTAGTCGCCGAGGTGGACCTCGCCGGTCGCCTTGTCGACCGCGAAGCGGAACGGGTTGCGGAAGCCCATCGCGTAGATCTCCGGCCGGGTCTTGCCGGCCTCGTACTCGCCCTCGGGGAAGAGGTTGCCCTCGGGGACCGTGTACGACCCGTCCTCGGCGACGGTGATGCGCAGGAGCTTGCCCCGCAGGTCGTTCGTGTTGCCCGAGCTGCGGCGGGCGTCGAACGCCGGGTTGCGGGTCGCCCGCTCGTCGATCGGCGCGTAGCCGTCCGACGCGAACGGGTTCGTGTCGTCACCGGTCGACAGGTAGAGGTTGCCCTCGGCGTCGAAGTCGATCTCGCCGCCCGCGTGGCAGCACAGCCCGCGGTCGGCCGGGACCTCGAGGATCTTCTGCTCGCTCGCGAGGTCCAGCAGGTTCTGCTCCGTGAGCCGGAACCGCGAGAGCTGGTTGTACCCCTCGAACGCCTCGAACGCGGCCGGGTCGGCCGACGTCTCGGGCGCGTCGCCCGGCGGCGTGTCGAGCTTGGGCGCGTAGTAGAGGTAGACCCAGCGGTTCTCGGCGAAGCCCGGGTCGATCGCGACGCCCTGGAGGCCGTCCTCGTCGTGCGTGTACACGGGGACGGTGCCCGCGAGCGCCGTCGTCGCGTCCGCCGTCGTGTACCAGACGCGCCCGTCGCGCGAGGTGTGCAGGACGTCGCCGTCCGGCAGGACGGCCATCGCGATGGGCTCGCCCGTCTTGGCCGCGCCCTTGGCGAGCGTCACCTGCTCGAACGAGGCGTCGACCGTCGCGCCGCAGTCGGCGTCGACGGCCCCCGCGGCGGTCTGGATGCCGCCGAGCAGGTGCTGGACGAACGCCGGGTCGGTGTACGACTCGTCGGTGTGGCCGCCGCCCGTGTACCAGGACCGGCCGCCGCCGTACTCCTGGCACCACGCGATCGGGTGGTCGGCGCCCATGGCGCCCGACCCCGGCGAGTACGAGGACTCGTCGAGGCTCGCGAGCACGTGGACCTGGCCGCGCGGGTTCTCGCGGTAGTTGTACCACTCGTCGTACCGGTCCCAGGCCGCCGGGAGGTGGGCGGTCGAGGGGTGCTCGTCGTCGGCGACGACGACCGTCGCGTCCTGGTTCTGGGGGTGGCTGTTGAAGTACGCCCCGACGAGCTCGCCGTACCAGGGCCAGTCGTACTCGGTGTCGGACGCCGCGTGGACGCCGGCGTACCCGCCGCCGGCGGCGATGTACCGCTCGAACGCGCCCTGCTGCTCGTCGTTCAGGACGTCGCCCGTGGTGGACAGCCAGACGACGGCGTCGTACTGGGCGAGGTTCGCGTCCGTGAAGGCTCCCGCGTCCTCGGTCGGGGTCACGGCGAAGTGGTGCTCGGTGCCGAGCTGCTGGATCGCCGCGATGCCCGCGGGGATCGAGCCGTGCCGGAACGCTGCGGTCTTGCTGAAGACCATGACGGAGAACTCGTCGTGCGCGGCGGCGGGGGCCGCCGTCGCGAGGGTGAGCGCCGGCGCGACGAGGGCCGCGGCGGTGACCGCCGCGACCCCCTGGCGCCGACCCCTCGAAGGTCGTGCTGTCACTTCTCCTCCTTGAGAACTGATCGGTGCGGCTCGGCGACGTCGCCGTGCCGCTGGTCGTGCTCCCCTTCCTCGTGGTGCGTCGTGCTCCGCGCGTCGTCGTGCGGAGCGCTGGGGTCAGGTCCCGGTCGGGCTCGGCCTGCACCCCGGAGGGCGCCCGACCGGGAGGTCGGTGGGGCGGCCCGTCCGTGGGGCCGCCGTGGGTCAGTGGTCGTGGTCCTCGTGCGCGTCCTCGTCCGCGGAACCGCCCTCGTGCCCGAGGTCCATGCCGCCGTCGAGCGAGTCGTCCGGGTGCACGGGCAGGAACACGTGGACGTGCCCCTGTCCCCCGGCGGTCGAGCGGAGGTCGAGCTGGATCGCGGCGAGGCCCCACGCGTCGACGGCGCGGGTGCGCAGCTCGCCGGCGAGGGTGTAGAGGTCCGCGGCGGTGGTCGGGTCGCTCGCGTCCGCGGCGGCCGCGAGGCCGACCGCGTCGAGCGTGTCGCCGACGAGCCGGAGCGAGGTGAGCATCCCGTTGCGGACGATGTTGTGCTCGGAGGAGCCGCTCTGGAGCGACTCGGTCTCGGCCACGAGGCCGTCGACGGTCGCGCGCCAGTCCGCGATCTCGGCGGGGTCCGCGGGGACGGCGGTCGAGCCGTCGACGGGGAGCACCGCGTGCAGCCCGTGCAGGACGGGGACGAGCTCGGCCTGCACGTGCTCGGCGTGCTCGATCGACGCGACGAGGTTGTCGGCGTCGCGCTCCTCCTCGGCGGCCTCGAGCTCGGCGACGCGCGCGGGGTCGACGGCGAAGCCCTCGTCGGTCGCGGCCGGCGCCTGACGGGTCAGCACCACGACGAGTGCGACCACCACCGCGACGACGGCGAGCGCGGCGAGCACCAGGAGCACCCGGCGCCAGGGGTCGAGACCCGCGAACCACCGGCGCGCGCGGACGCGCGCCGGCGGCCGGGGCTCGGGGCGGCCGGCACCGCCCCGGTCGGCGGGGCGGGAGCGGGCGGGCGTCGTCGTCGGGCCACCCGTGCGGCCGGAGCCCGTGCGGGCGTCCCTCGCCGCCGGCGTCCGGGTCGCGGACGTCCGTCCTGCGGTGCGCTGTGCCACCTGTCGCTCCTGTCCCTGGGTCGTCCCGCTCGGTGTGCGCCGGCCCGGCCGCGGGGCCGGGCCGGCGCGGTGGCCGGTGACGGGAGCGGGTCGCCCGTCACCGGCCTGCCGTCAGCCGCAGCTCACGGCGTCGTACGGCACCTCGATCTCGGTCGTGACGTCGCCGAGCGTCGCCGTGACCGTGGCCGTGCCCGCGTCGAACGACGTCGCACGCGACGCGAACGACTGGTAGGCGTTGCCGCCCACCTCGACCGCGCCGAACTCCTTGGAGCCGAACGGCGTGGTCAGGGTGATCGCGACGGGCGCCTCGTCGACGTTCGTCGCCCGGATCGCGAGGTACGCCTTGCCCGCGAGGCAGCGGGCGGACGCGGTGACCTCGACGTCGACCGTCGGCTCCGGCTCGGACTCCGTCGTGAGACGGAACCAGTCGAACGCCACCGTGACCGGGGTCTCCTGCTCCGGGCCGATCGCCATGAGGCCGACCTTCGTCAGCGCCGCGTCGTTGGTGACCGGGGCGCCCAGCGGCGTCCAGGTCACCCCGCCGTCGCTGACCCAGCCCTGGTAGGTGCTGCCCACCTTCTCGAGCCGCAGGTACCAGTAGCCCGACTCGGTCGAGTCGGCGAGCTCGAGCTGGCGGTTGCCGCCGTTGCCGAACTGGCCGCCCTTCTCCGAGACGAGCTCGGCGCCGAGGTTGAGCGCCGCACCCGGTGCGTTCTTCGCGAGCACGTCGGCCTTGACGTAGTTGTCGTCGTCGCCGTACGCGATGAGGCCCGCGAGCTGCCACCGGTGCACGAGCGGCGCCTTGAACCGCGTCTCGACGACCCAGTCACCCTCCGGAGCGGTCTGGAGGACGAAGTTGCGCGGGTCGCCGTTGTTCCCGGCGTTGATGTCGCCCGGCTGGGTCGTGATGCGCAGCTCGCCGTCGGCGACGGCGACCTTCGACCCGTCGTAGCGCACGATCGCGTCCCAGCGGCAGCCGTCGAGGGCGTCGCCCTCGAACTCGTCGCTCGGCTCGCGCACGCCGTCGTCCGGCTCGGCGCCGGTGACGTGGACGTAGTCGACCTTCGCGACCGTGTCGGCGGTCGCCGTGTCGCCGCCCGCCATGACGCCGAACGTGGCGCCGGGCTTGACGGGCGCGGAGCCCGCGAGCGCCGTCCACGCCTGGCCGTCCGCCGAGTACGCCGCCGTGATCGCGGACCCGTCCGAGACGAGGCGCAGGTGGATCGACGACGGGAAGTCCGTCGCCACGTCCGTCTGGCCGTGCCACGTCCGGGCACCACCGGTCTCGGTCTGGAACTCGAGGAAGCGGGCGCCGCTCTGGTTCTTGGTGAACGCGAGCTTGGTGTACTCGTCGTCGTTCACGTGGACCAGGAGGCCGGCGTGCTGCCAGTGCCGGGCGAGCGGGACGTCGAGCTTGGTCTCGAGCGTCCACGCCCCGGCGGGCGCGGGCTGACCGAGGTAGCTGATCGGCCCGGTCTGCGCCTCGTTGATGTCGCCCTGCACGACCGGCAGGACGGCGTGGCCGTCGGCGACGGTGATCGGCTTGCCGTCGGCCTGGCGGACGACCGTCCACCGCGGGTCGATCGCGTCGCCGTCGAACTCGTTGGACGAGTCCGCGAGGCACTGCGGCGGGTTCCCGCCACCGGGCTCCTCGGTCTGCGGGTCGTCGTCGAACACGAAGTCCTGGAACTCGACCGCGCTCGTCGCCGTCGTGCTGTGCGCCGTGACGAAGAGACCCACGTCCTGGACGGACGCCGCACCCGGCAGGGCCTGCGGCTCGCCGATCTGCGTGAAGTTCTCGCCGTCCTTGCTCCAGGAGGCCGTGTACAGGTCGCCGTCACGCACGATCCGCACCCACGCGGGGTAGCTCGTCGTGCTCGCGCCGGTCGACGCCGTGAGCTGCCCGCTGGAGTTGCCGCGCAGCCACTCGAAGCCCCCGCTCGGGCGCATGCCCAGGGCCGCGTAGCCCTGCGAGTTCGCCGTCTGCGTGACGTCGTTGCGGACGATGATCCCGGCCTTGGCGGACCCGTTCGAGTTGCCCTGGCTGTTGATCTTCACCGTCGCCGACCAGTTCTCGTCGGCGCCCTGCTCGCGGTAGATGGTCGAGTACTCGTTGGTGCCCTGCCACATGTTCGCGCCGCCCGACGTGACGAGGTACTTGCCCTCGGCGAGCTGCTCGAACGTCCCGTTCGCGTTGGTGAAGGTCTTCATCCCCGCGAAGAGGTCGCCGACCTGGGCGAGCACGACGCGCGAGCGCGTGTACAGGCCCTTGTCGTTCGTGGCGACGGCGGTCAGCTCGTAGTAGTTGTCCGCCGTGGGGTTCCACGTGGCCTCGTACGGAGCCGTGTCGTCGACGCCGATCGACTCGCCGTCGACGAAGAACTCGACCTGGGTCACCGTGTTCTCGGTGTCGTCCGCCTCCGCGGTGACCGCCATCTCGCCCTGCTCGAGGCGGACGCCCGCCTTGGGGGACGTGATGCGGACCTTGGGACGGGTGGTGTCCGAGACGCCCTTGCCGTCGGCCTCGATGAAGTTGAGACGACGCTCGCCCTCACCGGGGAAGACCACGTAGAGCGTGAACGGCTCCATGGGGTCGGTGACCTCGACGGTCACGTCCGTGAACGTGCCGAGCCCGGTCTGCGGGATCTCGGCCGTGCCGAGGAGCTCGCCGTCGGCCGCGTCGCGACGCAGCTCGATCGTGCCCTCGGCCGCCGCCGCGACGCGCAGGTTCAGCGCCTGCACGCCGTAGAGGCTCACGGGGTCGTACGACGCCCAGGAACCGTTCGACCCGGTGATGACGGAGCCGCCGCCCTCGACGTCCCGGCTCGGGATCGTCGTGGTGCCGTCGGAGGCCGTGTGGAACTCCGCCTCGCGCTTCTTCGGGAAGATCAGCGTCGTGTCCGACCCGGTCAGCGCGGGCACGTCGCCCTCGCCGCCGCGGTCGGTGTAGCGCGCGTCGATCACGTAGAAGACGTTCATGTCCTCGCCGTGGCCGCCACCGAGGCTCGTCGCCACGGTGCCCGTGCGGCCGTGCAGCGGCTCGGCGGGGTGCGCGTGCGCGTCGTGCCCGAGCGCGGGCTGGATGATGACCTGCTCGTCGTCGATCTCGTCGCCCTCGGGCGAGTCCTCCGCGTCGGTCACCGACACGTCCCACGTGATGTCGTCGCCGAACGTGAAGAAGGAGCCGGTGGGCGGGAGGCCGAAGTCGACCTCGGGCCGCGTGTTGCCCACCGTGATCGGGACGGTCGCCGTGCCCACCTTGCCGGCGGGGTCGGTCACCGTGAGGCGGGCGTCGTAGACGCCGTTCTCGGTGTAGGTGTGGCTGGGCGCGGCGGACGTCGAGTCCGTCGTGCCGTCACCGTCGAAGTCCCACGCGTAGGTGAGCTCCTCGCCCTCGGGGTCGGTGCTCCCCGTGCCGTCGAACGTCACCTCGAGCGGCGCGATGCCGGAGTCGGGCGTCGCGACCGGCTTCGCCACCGGCGAGCGCGAGCCCGACAGGTAGTCGATGCGGTGCAGACCCGAGTTCGGGTTGTCGCGGCCGAAGCCGCCGCCCCAGTCGAGCACGTACATCGCGCCGTCGGGGCCGAACTTGGAGTCGATCGGCGCGAGGAACTGCTCCTGCGGGAGGAACGGGTTGACCTTCTCGACGTCGGTGGCGCCGGGCGCGGCCTCGGGGTCCTTGAGGTCGATCGTGTACATCTTGTTGCGGGCCCACTCGTAGAAGAAGGCCTTGCCGTCGTACGACGCCGGGAACTTCGTGTCGGAGTCGAGCTCCGGGTCGAACTGGTAGAACGGGCCGCCCATGGGCGCGAGACCGCCGCCGGCGTTGATCACGCCGGGGACGGACGAGCGCTGGTAGCCGTACCAGAGGTCCGCCGGCTGCGCGGGGGGCAGCTCGGTGAGGCCCGTGTTCTTCACGGAGTCGTTGACGGGGTTGTCGCAGTCGAAGAAGTCGCCCACGGTGACGGGGTTCGTCCGGTAGTCGACGTCGCGGAACGGCTCGTTGTTGCCCATGCACAGGGGCCAGCCGTAGAAGCCGGGCTCCTTGATGAGGTTCCACTCGGCGATGCCGGCCGGGCCGCGGTTGGCGAGGTTGTCCGACCCGTTGTCGGGCGAGTAGTCGGCGACGCCGAGGTTGCCCGTCTTCGCGTCGATCGTGAACCGGAACGGGTTGCGGAAGCCCATCGCGTAGATCTCGGGCAGCGTCTTCTCGGTGCCCGGGGCGAACAGGTTGCCCTCGGGGATCGAGTAGGTGCCGTCGGCCTCGGGGTGGATGCGCAGGACCTTGCCGCGCAGGTCGTTCGTGTTCGCGGACGTCGCGCGCGCGTCGTGGAACGTGCCGTCACGCTCCGAGATCGGCGCGTAGCCGCCCGACGGCTCGGAGTGCGGGTTCACGTCGTCGCCGACGCCGATGTACAGGTCACCGGTCTCGTGGTCGACGAGGAGGCCGCCGCCCGTGTGGCCCGGCTCGTCGGGCAGACGCCCGGCCGGGATCTCGATGAGCACCTTCTCGGACGCCGGGTCGATCACCGTGGAGCCGGGCCCCTCGGAGGAGACCGTGAACCGCGAGACGCGGCTGAAGAAGTTCGCCGGGTCGGAGTCGTTCGAGCTCGCCGGCGCGTAGTACTGGTACAGGTACCCGTTCTCCGCGAAGTCCTTGTCGAGCGCGATGCCGAGCAGGCCGTCCTCGCCGCCGGAGTACACCGGGATGGTGATGGCGGTCGTGGTGTTCTGCGTCCGGGGGTCGTACACGCGGATCTGCCCGCGCACGAGCTCGGTGTAGAACACGCGGCCGTCGGGCGCGACGTCCATGCCGAAGGGCGCGCTCGTGTTGGTGTCGAGCGCGATCTTCTCGAACGAGCCCCAGTCGGTGCCGCCGCAGTCGCCCTCGACGAGGCCCGCGGCCCACTGGACGCCGCCGACGATGTGCTGCACGAGGTCGGGCTCGTCGGTGTAGTGCGCCCCGAAGTGGCCCATGCCGGTCATCCAGGCGCGACCGCCGTCGTAGGGCTTGCACCACGAGATCGGGTGGTCGTAGCCCATCTTGTTGCTGCCCGCGTCGTACGTGGACTCGTCCATCGTGGCGAGCACGTGCGCGCTGCCGCGGACGTTGGCCGAGTAGTTGTACCACTCGTCCGCGCGCGTCCAGCGCTGGGACAGGTGCTCGGTCGACGGGTGCGTGCGGTCCTCCACGCGGACCGTGCCCGGCAGGCCGGGGCTGGTGCCGGTGGCGGCGTGACCGGGCATGAGCGCCCCGATCATGTCGTCCCACCAGCCGTAGCTGCCGCGCATGTCCGTGGCGTTGTGGATCGCGACGATGCCGCCGCCCGCCTGCTGGTAGCGCTCGAGCGCCGCCTTCTCGTCGGCGTTCCACGGGTCGCCCGACGTCTGGAACATGACCAGGGCGTCGTACTGCGCGAGGGTCTCGTCGTTGAAGACGGTCGAGTCCTCCGTGTGGTCGGACGCGATGCCGACCTCGGCGAACGCCGCCTCGAGCACCGGGGTGCCCTGCGTGATCGCCTCGCTGTGCCGGAACTGGGTCGTCTTGGTGAAGATGAGCACCTTGTGCTCTTCGTCCGCGGGGACGGGGTCGTCGGCGGCGCTGGCCATCGTGACGGGCGCGAGCGTGAACGCGAGCGCTCCGATGGTCAGTGCCGCGACGGACCTCGCCCTGCGTGGGCGTCGTGCGGTCATCGTGCTGCCTCCAGGGGCATGACGTGCGGACCCGGACGTCGTCGTCCGGGAAGGGTGGTCGTCATCCCGCGGCGTGCCGGCGCTGCGGTCGTGGATCGACTACGGCTACGGGTGCTCCGGCGTGGGCATCAGTCCCTTCAGGTGGGCCAGGCCATCGACGGCGATGGCGTCCTGGGTCGGCGCCAGCGGCCGCCAGATGGAGGCGGCCGTGGCGATCGTCGCGTTGTCGGCCGTGAAGGACTCGATGACGAGGGGTCCGTCGTAGCCGGTCGCGTCGAGCGCGGCGAGGAGGGCGCGCCAGTCCAGGTGGTCGTTGCCGGGTGCGCCCCGGTCGTTGCCGCACACCTGGACGTGCGCGATGCGCTCGCCCGCGCGCGCCACCGCGGCGGGCAGGTCCGTCTCCTCGATGTTCATGTGGTAGACGTCGAGCATGAGGCCGATGCCGGCCGCGGGCAGCCGCCGCACGACCTCCAGCCCCTGGTCGACGGTGTTGACGAGGCTCGTCTCGTAGCGGTTCAGCGGCTCGAGCCCGACGACGACGCCGGCCGCGATCGCGTGCTCGACGACGGGTGCCAGGTTCTCGGCGAGCTCGGAGTACGCCGCCTCGCGCTCCGCGGGGGTCAGGCGCCACGTGCGCCCGACCGACGCGTACGCGGGTCCGCCGATCACCGGGGCGCCGACCGTGCGCGCGACGTCGACGACGTGCCGCAGGTAGTCCTGCGTGGCGCGCACCGTCGCGGCGTCCGCGGCGACGAGCTCGCGGCCCTCGCCCATGACGAGCGAGACGCTCGCGCCGAGGCCGTGGTCGGCGAGGACCGTCGCGGCGGTCGCCGGGTCCCAGTCGCCGGGGTTCTCCACGGGCAGCTCGAGCACGTCGAAACCCCACCCCGCGACGCGGGGCGCGAGGTCGCGCAGCGCGTCGTCGGTGAGCGGGGAGGTCCAGACCCACGTGTTGACGCCGAGCGCACGGCGGCGCAGCGGCAGGGCCGGGGTAGGAAGAGCCACGTCGCTCTCTCTCGTCGGGTCCGAGCTCTCGGCCGTCCCGCCCGCGTGCCCGACGCCGCGGGGCACCTCCGCACGGGAGGTGCGCCGCGTCGTCGGGCGGGCGGGGCGCCCGGCCGGTCGGACGGCGACCGGGCGGCCCCTGGGTGGTCCGACCGCGAGGGTCGGACCGGGTGGTTCTGCGGGACCTGTCAGGTCCCGTGCGGACGACCGGTCAGCGGTCCGGTCAGCGGTCCGGTCAGCGGTCGGTCCATGCCTCCGGGAAGCCCGGCAGGTCCTCTCCGCCGAACTTCGCGTAGTGCAGCGACGGCATGTCCTTGTTCGCCTCGAGGTACGCGTCCAGCTCCTCGGCCTCGATCGGCGCCTGCGGCAGGACCCACTCCGACGGGACCTGCTCGCCGGCCCAGATCATCTGCGCCGCGAGGATCGGGGTGCGCCACTGGAAGTTCGAGTACACGGCGCCGAGGGCGGTCATGTCCGTGTCCTTCCACTTGCGCAGGAAGCTCATCTCGTCCTCGCCCATGAAGACCGGGTAGGGCTTGCCAGCGTCCTCGAACGCCTCGACCGCCGCGACGGCGCCGTCGCCCGCGTCCATCCAGATGCCGTCCACGTCCCCGCGCTGCAGGTACTGCGTGACGATGTCCTTGATCTTCGCACCGTCACCGCCGGTGAACTCCGCGCCCACGACCTCGAGCTCGGACTCCGAGAAGATCTTGTCGGCCGCGGCCCAGCGGTTCTCCAGCACGTCCACGCCGGGCAGGATGCGCAGCGCGAGCACCTTCGAGCCCGGCTCCAGGTTCTCGACGAGGAACTCGGCGCCGTCGGCACCGTAGGCGTAGCCGCCGATCGGGTGGATGAACGTGACCATGCAGTCGGTGTTCACGCCACGGTCGAACACGATGACGGGCTTGCCCGACTCGCACGCGGCCTCGACCGCGGGCGTGAGGGTCGCCGTCGTGGACGGGGAGATGACGATCGCGTCGCAGTCGCCCGCCTCGACGAACGCCTGGATGTCGGAGATCTGCTTGTTGTCGTCGTCCGCCGCGTCCGAGACGCGGAACTCGCCGATGACGCCCTCGGACTTCAGCACGTCGACCTGCTGCTGCATCGTGATCCAGCCGGTCACGCGCCACGGGTTGGACACCGAGGCGTTCGAGAAGCACAGCGTCTTGCCGCCACCCTCGCTCGCGTACTCGGCCGTGTCCACGTACTCGGGCTCGATCGCCTGCAGCCACGGCTGGTCGGCCGGGCCCTCGGGCACGACCTCGCGCTGGGCGAGCTGACGGTCGTAGTCCGCCTGGACGAACCACTCGGAGTCGGCGCCGCCGGACTCCTCGCTCGCGGGGCTCTCCTCGGCCGAGGTCTCGCCACCCTCGCCGGTGTCGGTGGGGGTGTCGGTCGTGCAGGCGGCCGTGAGGAACAGCGTGGCCACCGCCGCGCCGGCCAGGAGTGCTCGTGTACGTCGCATGTCCTTCTCTCCTTGGGGGTGAGACGTCGTCGTCCCGCAGCGTGCGGGGGAAGGGGTACAGCTCGGAAGGGGGTCTTTCGGGCGTGGTCGGGGTCGCGCGGGCGGGAGTCCGCCGGGGCGCCGGTGCTCAGGCGTTCGCGGGGGCGGGCTCCTTCGGTGCGGGGGTCGGGCCCGCGGCAGGCGGGGCGTCGGGGGTGGACGAGCGGCGCCGCGACCGGCGCGGCAGCGCGGCGTAGGCGACGGCCGCGATGATGATCACGCCCTGCACGGCGGGCCGGATCGTCGACGGGAGGCTGAGCTGGTTGAACAGCGTGAACAGCGCCTCGAGGGTGAGCGCGCCGGCCATCGCGGCGATCACGGTGCCCCGCCCGCCGCCGAGCACGACGCCCCCGAGCACGACGGCCGTGATGGCCATGAACTCCAGGCCCTGCCCGACCTGCGCGGTGACGCCCGCGTAGCCACCGATGAGGATGGCGGCGACCGTGGCCATGAAGCCCGAGAGGAGGAAGGCGCGCGTGCGCACCCACCACACGGAGCCCCCGGCGTAGCCGGCCGCGACGTCGTTGTCGCCGGTGGCGACGAGCGTGCGGCCGAACGGGCGGCGCATGAGCAGGGCGGCGAGGACGCCGAGCACCACGACGACCATGAGCGCGTACGGCACCTGGAACTGGCCGGGCGTGTCGGGGATGCCCCCGCGTCCCCACTGCCGGAAGCCGTCGGTCAGCGCGCCCGTGGGGGCGCCGCCCGTCCAGAGCCGGATCGCGCCGTAGAGCACGAGCATCATGCCGAGCGTCGTGATGAACGACGGCACCTTGAGCAGCGTCGTCACGAGGCCGTTGACGAGGCCGACCGCGAGACCGAAGACGATCATGAGGGCCATGACGGGCCACGTCATCGAGTCCTCGCCGTCCATGAGCTTCGCCGCGATGACGACCTGGGCTCCGACGAGCGACCCGACCGAGAGGTCGAACTCGCCCGAGACGATGACGAAGTACTGTCCGATCGCGAGGATGACCAGCGGCGCCGCCTTCTTGACGAAGGCCATGAGCGACATGGGCTCGCCGAACGACGGGTTCATCACGAGGATGACCGCGAAGACGAGCACGAGCAGCGCGAACACGGTCCAGCTCCCGCCCGCGGTGAGGCGCTCGAGCCAGCCGGCCCGCGGCGCGCGCGCGGGGATCGTCCGGCGCGTGGTGTCGGTGGTCATGCGGACGCACCTCCGGTGCGGGTCGGGCGGAAGCGGGCCCGGCTGCTCGCCGGGTCGATCTGGCGCCGGGCGTACAGCGCGACGGCGGCGATGATGATGACGCCGCGCAGGACGTCCTTGAAGAACGGGTCGACGTCGAGGACGTTGAACACCGTGTCGAGCACCGCGAGGATGAGGACGCCGCCCACGGTCCCGACGATCGAGCCGCGCCCGCCCATGAGGAGCGTGCCGCCCAGCACGACGGCCGCGATCGAGTCGAGGTCGAGCCCGTAGGAGTACACGAGCGCGTTGCCGGTGCCGAAGCGCGCGGCGATGAGGAGCCCCGCGACGCCCGCGCAGACCGAGCACAGCACGTGCGCGAGGACCAGCGTCCGGTCGGTCCGGATGCCCGAGAGCCGCGCGACGTCGGTGTTCCCGCCGACCGCGAACATGTGGTAACCCGGCCGGGTGCGCGTGAGGAGCACGACGCCGACGGCCGCGACGAGCAGCATGACGATCGTCGAGATCGGCACCGGGCCGACGCGCGTGTACCCGAACATCTGGAACGAGGCGGGCACCTCGCCCGCCGGGCCCTTGAACTGCGTGTCGAGGTAGCCCTTGATGATGAGGCCCACGCCGAGCGTCGCGATGAACGCGTTGACGCGGAGCTTCGCGATGACGAGCCCGTTAACCAGGCCGACGACCGCCGCGACGCCCACCGCCGCGAGGACGCCGAGCCAGACGCGCGAGGGGTCGCCCGCCATGGTCGTCGCGCCGACGATCGAGCTGAGCGCCACGACGTAGCCGACCGACAGGTCGAGCGACTTGCAGAGGATCGCGAACGTCTGCCCGATCGCGACGAAACCGAGGAGGCTCGTCTGCGTGAGCATGTACGCCGTGTTCGCGGTGCTGAACAGGTTGCCGCCGCCGACGGCGACGAGGACGCCGGCGATCACGAGGATCCCGACGAGGGCGAGGTAGACGATCTCCGTCGACCCCAGGCGGCGCCGACGCGCGGGGGCGCGGCGCGCGGTGGGGGCGGCGGTCGCGACCGCGGTGCTCATCGGTCCTCCTGCGGGCCGTCGGTGGGGTGCTGGGCGGACGCGGGCGGTCCGTCCGGCGCGGTGGCGGGCTCGGCGCCCGGAAGGTCGTCGGCGCCGGCGAGAGCGTCGAGGTCGACCTGGACGTGCTCGCCGGAGGTGTCCTCCCCCGCGCCCGTGGCGAGTGCCATGACGGTCTCCTCGTCGCTGCCGGCGGGGAGCTCGCCCGCGAGGCGGCCGTCGCGCATGACGAGCACGCGGTCCGCCATCGCGACGACCTCGGGGAGCTCGGAGGAGATGAACAGGACGGCGACTCCGCTCGCGGTGAGCTCGCGCATGAGGTCGTAGACCGCGCGCTTGGCGCCGACGTCGATGCCGCGGGTCGGCTCGTCGAGCACGATGACCTGCGGGTCGGTGACCAGCCACTTCGCGAGGACGACCTTCTGCTGGTTGCCGCCCGACAGGTACTGGACCTCGGCCTCCTGCGAGCTCGCGACGAGCTCCAGGGAGGAGAGGATGCCGGGGATGCGCTTCGCGCGCCGGTCCGCCTGGCCGGGCACGACGGCGTCGAGCACGAGCCGCGCGTTCGCGAGGATCGACTGGCCGAGCGCGAGGCCCTCCGCCTTGCGGTCCTCGGTCACGAGCGCGAGCCCGGCCCGCACCGCCTGGCGCGGCGAGCGCACGTCGACCGGCGTGCCGCCGACGAGCACGCGCCCGCGGGTGAAGCCCGCGATCCCGAAGATGCCGTGCGCGATCTCCGTGCGTCCCGAGCCCTGGAGGCCGGCGAGCGCGACGATCTCCCCCGCGCGCACCTCGAGCGAGACGTCGTCGACCTGCGTGTTGCCCACGCCCTCGAGCGCGAGGCGCACCTCGCCCGGGACCGTCGAGGGGTCCTTGTCCGGGAAGTACCCGGCGAAGTCGCGGCCGACCATGGTGCGCACGAGCCGGTCGGGGTCGATGTCGGCCGTCGGCGTCGTCAGGACGTGGTTGCCGTCCTTGAGCACCGTGATGGTGTCGCAGAGGTCGAAGATCTCCTTGAGGCGGTGCGACACGTAGAGGATCGCGACGCCGCGCTCCTTGAGCCGGTGGACGAGCTCGTAGAGCAGCTCGACCTCCTGGTCGGCCAGCGCTGCCGTCGGCTCGTCCATCGAGATGATGCGCGCGTCGTAGGACACGGCCTTGACGATCTCGACGATCTGCTGCTGCGCGACCGAGAGCGAGCCGACGCGCGTCCACGAGGCGAGGCCGGTGAGGCCGAGGTCGGCGAGGAGCGCCGTGGTGTCGGCGTGCATGCGGCGGCGGTCGACGAGTCCCGCGCGGCGCGGCTCGCGACCGAGGTAGACGTTCTCGGCGACGGACCGCTCGGGCAGGAGGTTGAACTCCTGGAACACCG
This sequence comes from Cellulosimicrobium cellulans, assembly GCF_024124905.1. Taxonomy (GTDB): domain Bacteria; phylum Actinomycetota; class Actinomycetes; order Actinomycetales; family Cellulomonadaceae; genus Cellulosimicrobium; species Cellulosimicrobium cellulans_G. The sequence goes on along the minus strand of NZ_JAMXST010000004.1, from coordinate 693,647 downwards.
TCGACACGCCCGCGTGCTGCGCGGCGAGCGGCGACGCGAAGGTGGTGTCCGCGCCGTCGAGCTCGATCGTGCCCGCGTCAGGGCGGTGCACGCCCGCGATGATCTTCATGAGCGTCGACTTGCCGGCGCCGTTCTCGCCGACGAGCGCGTGCACCTCGCCCGGTCGCACGTCGAGGTCGATGCCGCGCAGCACGGAGTTGCCGAAGAACTCCTTGCCGATGCCGCGCAGCCGCAGGATCGGCCCGTCGCCGCCCTCCCCCGCCGTCGGCGGCCGAGGCTCGCGCGTGGTCGTCGCGGTCATGCCGGCACCTCCACCCAGCCGCCCGAGCGCACCGACTCGCCCACGGCGGCGGCGAGGCGGGCGGCGCGCAGGCCGTCGTCGAACGTGGGCAGCCCGTCCGGGACCTCGCCGCGGATCGCCGCCGCCGTGTCGCCGACGAGCGCGTCGAAGCAGTCCTGGTAGCCCTGGGGGTGCCCGGCGGGCAGGCGCGAGTAGCGTGCGGCGGCCGGGGAGAGCGCCTCGGGGTCGCGGACGAGGAGGCGCGAGACGTCGCGGCGGCCCTCCCACAGCGTCTCGGGCTGCTCCTGGTCGAACGACAGCGTCGACTCCGAGCCGGAGATCTCGAGGTAGAGACGGTTCTTGCGGCCCGCCGACACCTGGGAGATGACCGCGGTCCCGAGCGCCCCGCCGTCCGTCGCGTACTGGAGCGTGACGGCGTCCTCGGTCGCCACCTCGTGCACGACGCCGTCCGCGCCCCGGCGGTGCGGGTTGACGGTGGCCGACTGCGCGACGAGCCGGACGATGCGCTGCCCGGTGGTGAACTCGAGCAGGTCGCAGAAGTGGGAGCCGATATCCCCGAAGGCCCGGCTCGCGCCGCCGAGCGCGGGGTCGACGCGCCAGTTGTCGTCCGACTCCCGCAGGAGCCAGTCCTGCAGGTACGAGCCGTGCACGAGCGAGATGGTGCCGACCTCGCCGCGGCGCACGCGCTCGCGCGCCTCGCGCACCATCGCGTGGAACCGGTACGTGAACGGCACGACGGCGACCCGGCCGTCCGCCGCGCGGGCCTCGGCGGCCAGGCCGGCGAGCTCGACCGCGCCCTCGACGTCGGTCGCGAGCGGCTTCTCGCACACCACGTGCTTGCCCGCCGCGAGCGCGGCGCGCGCGAGGGGCACGTGCAGGTGGTTGGGCGTGCACACGTGCACGACGTCGACCTCGGGGTCGGCGAGCAGCTCCTCCGCGGTGGCGACGGCGCGCTCGGCCCCGAGCCCCGGCGCGGCCGCGCGGGCGATGTCGAGGTCGGCGGCCGCGACGCTGACGACCCGGCCGCCGCCGGTGCGCACGGCCCGCGCGTGGACGCCCCCCATGAACCCGGCGCCGAGGATCCCCGCGCGATAGCCGGAGGCCGGCAGACCGCCCGCGTCGGGGGCGCTGGCGGGGAAGGTCGTACGGGCGGCAGGGGCCCCTGTCGTGGTCGCTCCGGGGAGGTGGGCACCCGGGTCCAGCACCGGGGTACGCACGTCCTGCGCGACGTCGTCGGCTCGCATGGATGACAACGTAGGGCCACTTCTGTCGAGCGTCAAGCAAAAGCCGAACATTGATCGTCACGGTTAGATAACCCAAGCCACGAAACAAATGTGAAGGATCACATGGGCGCAGCCAGCGACGACGCGGACGGCGACGCGCGACGGGACGACGGACGAGACCCCGGACGCGGGCACGCCACCGCCCCCGGCCGTCGAGGGGCCGGGGGCGGTGGCGTGTCGGACTGTTCTCCCCCACCCGCCGGCCGGCAGCGCCGGCCGACGGGAGACTGTGCGTGCTACTTGGTCGAGAACGCGGCGTCGAAGGCCGCGTCCGGAGCGTCGAAGGCGTACTTCTTGACGAACGCGAGCGCCTCGGGCGCGCCGACCAGGCGGTCCATGCCGGCGTCCTCCCACTCGACGGAGATCGGGCCCTCGTAGCCGATCGTGTTGAGCATGCGGAACGCGTCCTCCCACGGCACGTCGCCGTGGCCCGTCGAGATGAAGTCCCAGCCGCGGCGCGGGTCCGCCCAGGCGAGGTGCGAGCCCATCCGGCCGTTGCGGCCGTTGTGCATCCGCTTCTTCGTGTCCTTGCAGTCCACGTGGTAGATGCGGTCCTTGAAGTCCCACAGGAAGCTCACCGGGTCGAGGTCCTGCCACACCATGTGGCTCGGGTCCCAGTTGAGGCCGAACGCCTCGCGGTGCCCGATCGCCTCGAGCGTGCGGACGGTCGTCCAGTAGTCGTACGCGATCTCGCTCGGGTGCACCTCGTGGGCGAACTTCACGCCGACCTCGTCGAAGACGTCGAGGATCGGGTTCCAGCGGTCGGCGAAGTCCTGGTAGCCGGCGTCGATCGCCTCCTGCGAGACGGGCGGGAACATCGCGACGTACTTCCAGATCGCCGAGCCCGTGAAGCCCACGACGGTCTTCACGCCCAGCTTCGCCGCGAGGCGCGCGGTGTGCTTCATCTCCTCGGCGGCACGCTGGCGCACGCCCTCGGGGTCGCCGTCGCCCCACACGACGTCGGGGAGGATGTCGCGGTGGCGCTGGTCGATCGGGTCGTCGCAGACGGCCTGGCCCTTGAGGTGGTTCGAGATCGCGTAGACCTTGAGGTCGTACTTGGCCAGCAGGTCGAGCTTGCCCTGGACGTACTCGTCGTCGTCCCAGCGCCACGGGTCGAGGTGGTCTCCCCAGCAGGCGATCTCCAGGCCGTCGTAGCCCCAGCCGGACGCGAGCCGCGCCACCTCCTCGAACGGCAGGTCGGCCCACTGCCCGGTGAAGAGGGTGATCGGTCGTGCCATGGTCGTGTCTCCTTCGGTCGTTCTCGGTATCGCGCCCGGGGTCACCGGGCGGACGTGCTGGACAGGGATCGGGGCTTGCCGTCCGACGCCTCGGCGGCGGCAGCGCGCGCACGGCGGCGGACGACGACGTACCCGCCGACGAGGAGGAGCGCGGCGACCACGGCGACGGCGATCCACACGCCCGCGCCGCTCCCGCTCGACTCGTCGTCCGCGGTACCGGACGCGTCCGCCGCGGCGTCGGCGTCCTCGTCGGCCCCGTCCGCGGCGCCGCCCTCGGCGTCGGCCGCGGCCTCGTCGGCCGCATCCGGAGCGAGCTCGGGCAGCGGCACGACGTCGACCTGCGCGGTGGCGGTCGCCTCGGCCGGGTGGGTGATCGTGGCGGTGAGGGTCCAGTTGCCCTCGGCGAGGACGCCGGGCTCGGACGTGTACCAGCCGACGCCCTCCGACGCCGAGGAGAGCGTGAGCGGTCCGACGGTCTCGCCGTCGGCGGACTCCGCGGTCACGGAGACGTCGGCAGACTCCTCGACCGGGTGCCCGTCGATCTTGTAGGTGAGGTTGGCGGAGATGCCGCCCTCCCCGTCGGTGCCGAGGGAGATCACGACGTCGCCGCCGTGCGCGGCCGCGGGGGCCGCGACGCCCAGCAGCGCGACGACGGCGCCGAGCAGCACGCCGAGCGCCGCGGTGAGAAGAGCGCGCACCCCGACGCGGGGTCGGGTGCGGGTGCTGGTGCCGCTGCGGGTGCCGCTGGGCTGCGCAGACGTTCGGGACATCGGGTCATCACCTCGTCGTGGTCTGTGGGTGGCTCCGGGGCCGACGGCGGTCGTCGGACCCCGGGGGTGCCCCGGCGCCGGGCCGGAGCGCCCGTTCCCGGGCGCCGGGGCCGGAGACCCGGAGGTCCCCGTCGTGCTCGTCGTGCGGGCAGCGTACGGTCGGCCCGGCCGATGGGCCGCCCGTCCGCCGAGCGCCCGCACGCCGAGCGCGGTGCCCGGCGGGCCGGTGCTCAGAGCACCGGCCCGCCGGAACCTGTCAGGAGCAGGCCCGGGCGGCGTAGTCCGCCGTCCCGGAGAACGTCCTCCCCTCGGCGTCGGTCGCGGTCACCGTCACGGTGCCGGCGTCGATCCCCGTGGCACGCGACGCGAACGACTGGTAGGCGTTCGCACCCGGCGCCACGTCCGCGAACTCCTTCGACCCGTACGGGGTCTCGAGAGTGATCGCGACCGGGACCGCGTCGTCGTTCGTCGCGCGGACCGCGACGAACACCTTGCCGGCCATGCAGCGCGTCTCCGCGGTGATGGTCACCGCGATCGGCTCGACCTCGTCGCCGACCACCCGGAAGTAGTCGAACGACGCCGCCGCACCGGTGTCGGCCGACGCACCGAGCGCGAAGAGACCGACCTGGGCGTCCGCCGCGGCCGTGTTCGCCACGGTCTGGTCGAACGTGGTCCAGGTCTCGCCGTCCGCGCTGTACGCACCGGTGAACGTGTCACCGGAGCGGGTCAGGCGCAGGTGCCAGACCGACTCGGCGAGGCTCGCCGTCTGCGGCTGCGGGTTCTGGACCACGCCGCCGACCTCGCTGCGCAGCTCGATCCGGGCGTTCTTGGCCTGGCCCGCCTGGTTGTCGACCACGTAGTCGAGCTTGACGTAGTTGTCGTCGTCGGCGTAGGCGATCAGACCACCCTGCTGGTACTGGCGGTCGAACGCCGAGCCGTCGACGACGGTCTCGATCGTCCACTCGTCACCCGGCTGCTCCTGGAGCATGATGTTCGGCACGTCCGTGTTGCCCGTCCCGTAGATGTCGGTCGGGGTCGTGTCGATCTGGAGCGAGCCGTCCGCCACGCGGTAGCCGGTCGGGTCCTCGCGGACGATCGACCAGCGGCACGCGTCGAGGGCGGTGCCGTCGAACTCGTCGTCCGGCCCGGGGGCGGACGCCGTGTCGTCGGGCGTGATCGAGAACCAGTCGAACTCGGCGTCGATCACCGGGGACGTGGTGTTGTTCCCCTTGAGCGACACGAGGCCGATCTTCGCGTTCTCCAGGTCGGCGATCGACTTGGTCTCCGACATCGTCGTGAAGTCGACGCCGTCGGCCGAGTACGCCGCCTGGAGGTTCTCGCCGTTGCTGACGAACCGGACGTAGACCGTGTCCGGGTAGTCCGCGCCGAGGTTCGCCGTGTTGGACGCGCTGACCTCGTTCGGCTGGGCGTTCTCCTCACGGATGAACTGGAAGATCCGGGTCGCCGGGTCCGCGGACTGCGAACGACCCTGGAGCACCATCTTGGCGTAGTTGTCCTGGTCCTCCCAGATCACCAGACCGGCCTGCTGGTACTGCTGGCGAGCCGGCAGCGTGAGCTTGGCCGTGGCCGTGAACGGCCCGTCCGGCAGGTCCTGGAGCACGACGTTCGGCACCGTGGTGTTGCCCGTGCCGTAGAAGTCGGTCGCCGTCGTCGGGATGACGAGCTTGCCGTCCCGGACGACCAGGTTCTGGTCACGGTTGAGCACCGACCAGCGGTTCTCGTCGAGGTCCGTCCCGAGGAAGTCGTCCGAGCGGCCCGAGAAGCACATCCCCGGCCCGGTCTGCGGCGCCTTCACCGTCACGGTCGTGTACTCCACCGAGTACGCGCCGCGCTCGTCGGAGGCACGCACCTGGAGCCGGTACGTGCCCGGCTGGTCGTACGTGACCTCGAACGAGTCGGTCCCGTCGGCGAAGCCGTCACCGAGACCCGCGTCCCACGCGAAGGTGATCGCGTCGTCCTCGGGGTCGGAGGCGGTCGCCGTCGCGGTCACCGTCAGCGGGGCGGTGCCCGTCGTCGGGGTGACCTCGAACGAGTCGATGGTCGGGCGCTCGTTGTCCGTGACGCCGCGGCCGTCGAACTCGAGCCAGTTGACGTTGGCCTGGCCGGACGTCAGGACGAAGTAGAGCGTCCCCGTGCCCGCGGGCACGTCGGTCAGGGTGCCGGAGACGTTCTGGTAGACCTGCCAGTCCCCGGTGCCGGGCACCTGCACGGTCCCGATCTCGGGCCCGTCGGCAGCGTTCCAGCGGATGGAGATCGTGGCGTTGCTCGGCGACGCCGCGCGCAGCGCGATCGAGTCGACGCCGTAGAGCGAGATCGGGTCGTAGGCCCACCAGTCGCCCGGCTCGATGTAGCCGATGTTCTGGCCACCGCCGGCCGTGTCGCCCGTCGTCTCGCGCTGCACGCCCGGGTCACCCGTGCTCGTGGAGCTCGCGAGGCGACCGGTGGAGGTGAAGAACTCCGCCTGGAGGAGCTTGGGCTGGAGCACCTGGAGGTCGTTCGCGGTGAGCGGGGCACCGGCGGCGCCACCGTCGTCCGTGTACGACGCCTCGATCACCCAGAAGATGTTCGACTCGATGCCGTGGCCCTCGTCGCGCGCCGTCTGGAAGACGCCCTCGCAGCCGCCGAGCACGTCCATCGGGTGGGCGTGCGAGTCGTGACCGAGCGACGTCGAGAGCTCGACCTGGCTGCAGTCGACCTCACCGTCGGGGTCGTCGACCGCGATCTCGTACCGGACCTGGTCGCCCCACTGGAAGAACCCGCCGTTGTCGGGGAACGTGATGGAGATCGTCGGCGCGTCGTTGCCGACGACGACCGACACGTTCGCGACCCCCGTCTGGCCCTGGGAGTCCGTCGCCACGAGCTGAGCCGTGTACGAGCCGTTCTCCGTGTAGGTGTGGACCGGGTTGGCCTCGGTCGACGGCTCCGAGCCGTCGCCGAACGTCCACTGGAGGGCCAGCGCGTCTCCGGACGGGTGGCGCGTGCCCTCCGAGGAGAACTGCACCGTCAGCGGCGCGTGACCGCTCGTCACGTCGGCGCTCGCCCGCGCGATCGGCGACGGGTTGCCCTTGACGTAGTTGACCTTGTAGATCCCGCTCGAGTCGTTGTCGCCGCCGAAGCCCGAGCCCCAGTCGACGACGTAGAGCGCGCCGTCGGGACCGAAGTCGAAGTCCATCGCACGGTCGAACCCGGCGCTCGGGTCGAAGATCTTGGGCAGGACGCGGTTGACGTCGACGATGTCGTCGCGGTTCTCCCCGTCGAGCTGGACCGAGTACAGCTTGCCCTGGTTCCACTCGCCCAGGAACGCCTTGCCGTCCCAGTACTCGGGCCACTGGACGTCGGAGTCGAGCTCGGGGTCGAACTGGTAGACGGGGCCGCCCATGGGCGCACCGCCGCCGCCGATCTCCGGGAAGTCCGGGTTGCCGGCGTAGTTGTACCAGATCTCGGCCTCGATGGCCGGGGGCAGCTGGGTCAGACCCGTGTTGTTCGGGGACTGGTTGACCGGGCCGGCGTCGCAGTTGAACGCCGCGCCGGACTGGCCGGTCGCGAAGTTGTACTTGAGGTAGTCCGCGTTCGCGCCCGTGCAGTACGGCCAGCCGTAGAAGCCGGGCTCGCTGACGACGTTCCACTCCACCGTGTTGCCCGGGCCACGCGTCGGGCTCGCGCTACCGGCGTCGGGGCCGTAGTCACCCACGAGGATGTTGCCCGAGTAGGGGTCCACCCCGATGCGGAACGGGTTGCGGAAGCCCATGGCGAAGATCTCGGGACGCGTCTTCTCGGTGCCGGGGGCGAAGAGGTTGCCCTCGGGGATCGTGTACGTCCCGTCGGCCTCCGGGTGGATGCGCAGGACCTTGCCGCGCAGGTCGTTGGTGTTGGCCGACGACCGCTGGGCGTCGTAGTCCTGACGACCGGCGCGCTCGTCGTGGGGCGAGTAGCCGCCCGACTCGAACGGGTTGGTGTTGTCGCCCGTCGCGAGGATCAGGTTGCCGTCCTCGTCGAAGACCATGTCACCGCCGGCGTGGCAGCACGTGTTGCGCTGCGTCGTGACGGTGAGGACCTTCTTCTCCGTGGCCTGGTCGATCGTGCCCGTGGCCGGGTCGAAGTCGAACCGCGAGATCCGGTTGTGCGGGCCGTCGGAGCCGACGTTCGACGGAGCCCAGTAGGTGTAGACCCACCCGTTCTCCGAGAAGGCCGGGTCGAGCACGAGCCCGAGCAGACCGTCCTCGTTGGCGGTGGTCACCGGGAGGGTGGTCGCGGTGTGCGTCGTGTTGGTCGACGGGTCGATGACCTGCACACGGCCGTCGCGCTCGGCGTAGAACACCGTGCCGTCGTCCGCGACGTCCAGGACCATCGGGTTGCGCGTCTCCTCGTCGAGCGCGATCTGCTCGTAGCTCGCGGACTGCGTCGCCGCGCAGTCCGACGCCACGGCGCCCGCGGCCGTCTGGATGCCGCCCAGCAGGTGCTGGAGGAAGGCCGGGTCGGCGTACGACTCGTCGGTGTGGCCACCGCCGGTGTACCAGGAGCGGCCGCCGTCGTAGACCTGGCACCACGCCGTCGGGTGCTCGGCGCCCATCGCGCCGCTGCCCGCGTTGTACGTGGTCTCGTCGAGGCTCGCGAGCACGTGCACCGTGTCACGCGGGTTCGTGCGGAAGTTGTACCACTCGTCGAACCGCTCCCACCGCGAGGGCAGGTGCGCCGTCGACTCGTGGACGTGGTCCTCGACCTTGACGGTCGCGGTCTGGTTCTGGGGGTGAGCGCTGAAGTACGCGCCGACCAGCCCGCCGTACCAGGGCCAGTCGTACTCGGTGTCGGACGCCGCGTGGATGCCCGCGTACCCGCCCCCGTTCTGGATGTACCGCTCGAACGCGGCCTGCTGGTCGTCGTTGAGCACGTCACCGGTCGTGGACAGCCACACGACGGCGTCGTACTGCGCGAGGTTCGCGTCCGTGAACGCGCCCGCGTCCTCGGTCGCGGTGACCTCGAAGTTGTTCTCGGTACCGAGCTTCTGGATCGCTGCGATACCCGCCGGGATCGACCCGTGGCGGAAGCCACCGGTCTTGCTGAAGACGAGCACGTCGAACGGTTCGGTGTCCGCGGCCGTGACGACGGGCGCCGCCGCGACGCCCGTGGGCACCGGTGCGGCCGTCGCCGACGTCGCCGCCGCCATGGTCAGAGGGAGAGCGACCGCTGCCGCGGCGGCTGCCGCGACCGTCCGCCTCATGGCGAGCGATCCTCCTAGCACGTTTCTCACAAGGTCTCCTCGTCGAGATGGGGAATCAGTGCTGCGCTCCGCCGGGTGCCGCCATCGGCCGGCCGCCGTCCCGGGATATTCGACCGACAATTTTGATTGCCCGTCGTACTAAATGCGCGCCGTCGCGGCGCGTCCAGCCTCCTTTCTCCAAGCCGGTTCCGGCCGGCCGTGCTGCGCTGCAACGGCCGGCACCGTCGGGCCGGTGTCCGGGTCGACCCTCCGCCCCGCGGGCCGACCCGGACTCGATACTACGGTTGGACCCAGCCGCCCGACGCCGCGCTCCGCTCGACCGCGTCGAGCACGCGCTGCACCACGAGGCCGTCCGCGAAGGTCGGCGCCGGGTGCGTCCCGGAGGCGATCCCCTCGACGAGGTCGACCGCCTGGTGCGTGAAGGCGTGCTCGTACCCGAGCCCGTGACCCGCGGGCCACCAGTGCGCGACGTACGCGTGCTCCGGCTCCGTGACGACGATGCGCCGGAAGCCGGCGACGACCGCGTCGTCCGCGGCGTCGAAGAAGTGCAGGACGTTCATGTCCTCGAAGTCGAACGCGACCGACCCCTTCGAGCCGTTGATCTCGAGGCGGATCGCGTTCTTGCGGCCGTACGCGAAGCGCGTGGCCTCGAAGGTCCCGATGCCCCCGCCGGACAGCCGGGCGAGGAACACCGCCGCGTCGTCCACGGTGACGGGCCCGCGCTCGGTGCCGCCCTGGCCGGACAGCCCCGCGAACTCCGTCGCGACCGGACGCTCCGTCACGAAGGTCTCGAGCAGTCCCGAGACGCTCGTGATCTTCTCTCCGGTGATGAACTGCGCGAGGTCGATGACGTGGGCGCCGATGTCGCCGAGCGCCCCGCTGCCGGCCTTCGACTTGTCGAGCCGCCACGACAGCGGCGCGTTCTCGTCCGCGATCCAGTCCTGGAGGTACTGCGCGCGGACGTGGCGCACGGTCCCGATCCGCCCGTCGACGACGAGCTGGCGCGCGAGCTGGATGGCCGGCACGCGGCGGTAGGTGAAGCCCACCATCGCGACCTGACCGCGCGCGGCCGCGGCCTCGGCCACCTCGACCATCTTCTCCGCCTCGGCGACCGTGTTGGCGAGCGGCTTCTCGCACAGCACGTGCTTGCCGGCCTCGAGCGCCGCGATCGCGATCTCGGCGTGCGTGTCGCCGGGCGTGCACACGTCGACGAGGTCGACGTCGTCCCGCGCGACGAGCGCCTGCCAGCTCGTCTCGGTGGACTCCCAGCCGAGCCGCTGGGCGGCGGCGGCCAGCGCCTCCGGGTTGCGGCCGCCGAGCACCCGCATGCGCGGGTCGAGAGGGAGGTCGAAGAACCGGGGGGCAGTCCGCCAGGCCTGCGAGTGCGCTGCCCCCATGAACGAGTACCCGACCATGCCGACGCCGAGCTGCGCGCCGTCGTTTCCTGCCATGACGTTCCTTCCGTGCGCATGTTCCTGCGCGTGACGTGAGCACGCCCACGGTCCGGCCGGGGTCGTCCCGGGCGGACCGTGGGCGTGGTCCGCGTGCTTTCGTGCTGCGTGCTGACGACGGGCGTCAGCGGCCCGTCAGGACTGGAACGCCGTGGGCAGGTACTGGTCGACGTTGTCCTTCGTCACGACCGGCGCGAAGAGCTGGATCGTGCGGGGGACGCCGGACGACGCGAGGTCGCTCATGCTGCGCTCGTGCGCGACGAGGCGGGCGAGCTTGATGCCGTCCGCGGCCTGGGTCGACGGGTAGACGACGGTCGCCTGGAGGACGGAGTCGCCGGCCTTGATGTGCTCCATGACCTGCTTCGAGCCGGCGCCGCCGACCATGAAGAACTCGTCGCGGCCCGCGTTCTCGATCGCGGAGAGCACGCCGACGCCCTGGTCGTCGTCGTGGTTCCAGATGGCGTCGATCTTCGGCGCGGCCTGGAGCAGGTTCGCCGTCGCGGCCTCGCCGCCCTGGACGGTGAAGTCGGCCGCGACGCGGTTGTCGACGTCGAGGCCGCAGTCGGACAGCGCGTCCTCGAAGCCCTGGCTGCGGTCCTGCGTGAGCGGGAGCGAGTCGATGCCCGCGATCTCCGCGACGACCGCGTCGGGGTTGTCCCCGAGCTGCTCGCAGATGTACTGGCCGGCGCTCACGCCCATGCCGTAGTTGTCGCCGAGGACCGTGGCCCGGGCCGCGAACGGGCTCGAGAACTCGCGGTCGACGTTGATGACCGGGATCCCGGCGTTCATCGCCTTGGTCGCGACCTCGGTGAGCGCGGCGCCGTCGAACGGCAGGAGCACGATCGCGTCCACGCCGTCGTTGATGAAGCCCTCGATCTGGCTGATCTGGACGTTGACGTCGTTCGTCCCGTCCGCGACGCGGAGCTCGACGTCCTCGTACTCCGCGGCCTCGGCCTCGGCCGCGGTCGTGATGGCGCCCATCCAGCCGTGGTCGGCAGCGGGGGCCGAGAAGCCGATGACGATCGGGTCGCCCGGGGCGTCGTTGTCGGAGACGGCCTCGTTGCTGCTGCCGCCTCCGTCGCCGTCCGCGGTGTCCTCGGTGGTCGGGGTGTTGGACGTGCAGGCCGTGGCGATCAGCGCGATCGAGGCGGCCGAGACCGTCGCGATCATGAAGCGGCGGCGCAGGGTGGTGCGTGCGGACATGGGATCTCCTTCGATGCTGTCCTGCGGGAGGAACTCTGCGGAACTTGTGGGGGGTGAGTGGTGTCGTGGGTCGTACGAGGAATGGCTGGGGAGTGCGACGGGCTAGGTGGTCCGCCGGGCGATGCGCTGCTGGAGCAGGACCGCGCCGACGATGATCGCGCCCTTGGCGATCTGCTGGACCGAGCTGTCGACGTTGTTGATGATGAAGACGTTGGTGAGCGTCGTGAAGATGAGCACGCCCAGGACGGTGCCGACGATCGATCCGCGTCCGCCTGCCAGGAGCGTGCCGCCGACGACGACCGCGGCGATCACGTCGAGCTCGAGGAGCAGACCGTTGGTCGAGGAGCCGGCGCTCGTGCGAGCGAGGATCATGACCCCGGCGATGCCGGCGGTGAGGCCCGAGAGCGCGTACACGTACATGAGGTGCCGCTTGACCTTGATGCCCGCGAGGCGCGCGGCCTCGGGGTTGCCGCCGACCGCGACCGTCCGGCGTCCGAACGTCGTGCGGTTGAACAGGAACCAGCCGAGCACGGCGACGATCGCGAAGATCCAGACGATCTTCGGGACCCCGAGGAGGTTGCCCCGGAAGATGTCGTTGAACTCCTGGACGCTGACGATCTGCGTGCGCTTCTGGGCGATGAGCTCGGCGAGGCCGCGCGCCGCGACGAGCATCGCGAGCGTCGCGATGAACGCCACGACGCGCCCGTAGGCGATGATCAGGCCGTTGAGGAACCCGGCGCCGAGGCCGACCGCGAGCGCACAGATGACCATGACGACCCAGCCGTACGACTGGGTGGCGAGCGTCGTCGCCCACACGGAGGAGAGCCCGAGCACGGAGCCGACCGACAGGTCGATGCCGCCCGTCGTGATGACGAACGTCATGCCGATGGCCAGGACGCCGGTGACCGAGCCGAGGCTGAGGATGGTCATCAGGTTGCTGACGCTCGCGAACCGCTCACCCGCCGTCGCGAAGCCCAGGACGCACAGGAGGATCAGCGCGAGGACCAGGCCGATGTTCCGACCTGCCGCCCCGGACATGAATCCTGCGCGGCGGCGCTCGCTCGCGGCCTTCTCGACCCGGGCCGACTCGTCGGCGTCCGGCTTGTCCGTCGGCATCGAGGCCGACACCTGCTGCTCGCTCACGCGACACTTCCTTCCATGACCATGTCGAGCACCTGGTGCTCGTCGATGGAGCTCGAGGGCCCCTCGTGCACGACGCGACCCTCGGAGACGACGAGTACGCGGTCGGCGAGGCCGAGGACTTCGGGGATCTCGCTGGACACGACGACGACGGCGGCACCCTCGTCGGCGAGCCTGCGGATGAGGGCGTAGATCTCGGCGCGCGCCCCGACGTCGACGCCGCGCGTCGGCTCGTCGAGGAGCAGCACGCGGCAGCCGTGGACCAGCCAGCGGGCGAGCATCGCCTTCTGCTGGTTGCCACCCGAGAGCGTGCGGATCGCGCGGTCGACGCCGGCGGGCCGCAGCTCGAGCGAGTCGGCCTGCTCCTTGGCCGCCTTGCGCTCCGCGCCCTCGTCGAGGAAGCCGCCGCGCGCGAAGCGGGCGAACGTCGAGAGGGTGACGTTGCGGTAGACGGGCTCGTCGAGGAGCAGACCCTGGCTCTTGCGCTCCTCCGGCGCGAGCCCGATCCCGGCGTCCACGGCGGAGGCCACGGAGCCGGCGCGAAGCCGCTTCGAGTCCACCCGGACCGTGCCCGCCGTCGCGCGCCGAGCCCCGTAGATCGTCTCGATGATCTCCGAGCGCCCGGCGCCCACCAGGCCCGCCAGGCCGACGATCTCCCCGGCGCGCACCTGGAGCGACACGTCCTCGAACGTGCCCCGCAGGGACAGGCCCTCGACGTCGAGCACGACGGGCGCGTCGGCGGCGAGCTCCTGGGAGTCGGGGAAGACGTACTCGACCGAGCGCCCGGTCATGAGGGTGATGAGCTTCGCCGTCGGCGTCTCGGAGACCGGGAGGTTCTGCGCGACGGTCCGGCCGTCCTTGAGCACCGTGATGCGGTCGCCGATCTCGCGGATCTCCTCGAGACGGTGCGAGATGTAGACGACGGCGACCCCGGCCTTGGTCAGCTCCTTGACCACGCGGAAGAGGTTGCCGACCTCCTCGGAGTCGAGCACCGCGGACGGCTCGTCCATGATGATAACGCGCGCGTCGTGCGACAGCGCCCGCGCCATGGAGACGATCTGCTTGCCCGCGGCCGACAGCCGCTCGACCTCCTGGTTCGGGGAGATCTCGCTGTGGCCGAGCCGCTTGAGGATGGCCCGCGTCTGGCGCACGGCCTCGCGGCGCTGGGAGAACCCGAGCGTCGCGAGCTCGTGCCCGAGGTACACGTTCTCCGCGACGGTCAGGCCGTCGACGACGTCGAGCTCCTGGTACATGGTCGCGACGCCGTGCTTCAGCGCGGCGACGGGGTCGGAGATGGTGATGGGCTCGCCGTCGAGGAGGATCTGACCCTCGGTGGGCTGGTGGGCACCGGCGAGCACCTTGATGAGGGTGGACTTGCCGGCGCCGTTCTGCCCGAGGAGGCAGTGGACCTCTCCGGGGAGGATCTCGAGATCGACGCCGTCGAGCGCTCGAGCCCCGGGGAAGACCTTGACGATGCCCTGCATCTGCAGGAGCGGCTGGGGAGGGTCTGCGGTGACCATGCGGTGAACCTAGCCGACCTTTTGACGACGGTCAATCATAAGATCGCAGCCTTTTGCTGCCGTTACAACTTCGTTACCAGCAAAAGTGGACAAGCGCTGTCAGGGCGAGGGAACGCTCCCATGCTGCGGGCGGACGGTGCTCGACGCGTCAGGTCGACGGGTGGCACGACGGGCGGCTGACGAGCCGAACCACCGAGAAGTCGGCTGGGGGTCGGGGTCTGCACGAGCAGGTGGGGCGGGTGTTCGCCCGGACGGGAGACCCTTCCTCGGGTCTCCACAACTTCCGACGACGTCCGTGTCGCCTTGGGAGGGGACAGTAGGGTACCTTTTGGCGATCGTCAAGCAAAAGCCGATGACTCGTCCGGCACGTACGGACGACCGACGAGAGGCTCCGTGATTCACTGTGCCCATGGAGGAACTGCTGAAGTTCGCGCCGCGCCCGACCGGCGCCGGCGACATGTTCCAGCTGCTCCGGGACGGTCAGCCGCGCACGCGCGCGGACCTCGCAGCGATCACGGGGCAGGCGCGATCCACCATCGCCGCCCGGATCGACCTCCTCATGTCGGCGGGCCTCATCGCCCCCGCGGGAGAGGCGAGCTCGACCGGCGGGCGACCGCCCGTGACCTTCGCCTTCAGCCCTGAGGCGCGCATCGTGCTCGCCGTCGACCTCGGTGCGACGCACGCCCGCCTCGCCGTGACGGACCTCGCGTCCAACGTGCTCGCCGAGACCGACGCCGCGCTCGCGATCGCGGACGGCCCCGACGTGGTGCTGTCGTGGGTCGCGGACACGGGCGAGAAGCTCGTCGCGACGACCGGGCGGAGCCTCGACGACCTCGTGAGCGTCGGCGTCGGCCTGCCCGGGCCCGTCGAGCACTCGTCCGGTCGGCCCATCAACCCGCCGATCATGCCCGCGTGGGACGACGTCGACGTCGCCGGCATCCTGCAGAAGCGGTTCAACGCGTCGGTCCTCGTGGACAACGACGTGAACATCATGGCGCTCGGCGAGCACCGCACCGCCTGGCCCGCCGTGACCGACATGCTGTTCGTCAAGGTCGCCACCGGCATCGGGTCCGGCATCATCGCCGACGGCGAGCTGCGGCGCGGCGCGCAGGGCGCCGCCGGGGACATCGGCCACGTCGCCGTCCCGAGCGCGGCCGACGTCCCGTGCCGCTGCGGGAACGTCGGATGCCTCGAGGCCGTCGCGAGCGGTCAGGCGGTCGCGGCCGCGCTCGCCGCCGCGGGCCTCGACGCGACGAACAGCGCCGACGTCGTCACCCTCGTCCGTGGCGGGGACCTCACCGCGAGCCAGGCCGTCCGCCAGGCGGGACGCGACATCGGCTCGGTGCTCGCGGCGTGCGTGAGCCTCCTCAACCCGTCGCTCATCGTCATCGGCGGCATCGTCGCCGAGGCCGGCGAGCACCTGATCGCGGGCATCCGCGAGATCGTGTACCAGCGGTCGCTCCCCCTCGCGACGCAGCACCTGCGTATCGTCACGTCGCAGGCGCGTGGCCAGGCCGGCGTGCTCGGTGCGAGCGCCATGGCCGTGGATCACGTACTCTCGCCCGCAGCGATCGACGCGCTCATCGCCTGAGCGCGGTCGCCGGGGGCCGCTGCCCGCGACATGCGGGCGCGACGAGTGTGACGAGGCACGAGGAGGAGTCATGACCGAGCGGGACCGTCGAGCGCTCGTGGTCCGGGGCGGTTGGCCCGGGCACGCACCCGAGGAGGCGGCGGAGCTGTTCGTCCCGTTCCTGGAGGCGTCCGGGTACGACGTGACGCTCGAGGGATCGTTGGAGTCGTACGCCGACGAGGAGTTCATGGCGAGCCTGGACCTCGTCGTGCAGTGCTGGACGATGGGCGAGATCCTGCCCGACGAGATGCGCGGGCTGCGCACCGCGATCGCGAACGGTACCGGGTTCGCCGGCTGGCACGGCGGGATCGTGGACTCGTTCCGCCTCGCGACCGACTACCTGCAGATGGTGGGCGGGCAGTTCGCCGCGCACGCGCACGACCTCATCGACCACACGATCGACATCGCGCCGGAGCACGCGGACCACCCGATCGTCGCGGGCATCGACTCGATCTCGCTGCACTCCGAGCAGTACTGGGTGCTCGCCGACTCGTACAACGAGGTCCTCGCGACGACGACCATCGTCCCGCGCGACGGCGACCCGTGGCACGAGCCGGTCGTCTCCCCCGCCGTGTGGACGCGCCGCTGGGGTGCCGGCCGCATCTTCGTGTGCGCAGCCGGCCACCAGCTCGCCGACCTCGAGGTCCCGCCCGTCCGCACCATCGTGGAGCGCGGCATCCTCTGGGCGAGCCGCTGACGCTCGACGCGCGCCCCGGTCCCTCCACCCAGCACGTGACCTCGTTCTGCGGGCTCCTCGCCTACCCGATCACCCCGCTCACCCCCTCGGACGCGCCCGACCCCCACGCGCTCGCCGCCCTCGTGGACGGTGCGGCGCGGGCAGGGGTCGACGGCGTCGTCGTCCTCGCGTCGTCGGGCGCGGGCGTGACGTTCACGCCCGACGAGCGCGACGCCGTCGTGCGCGCCGCCCTCGCGGCGGGCTCGGCGCCCGGCGCGCCGCGCGTCCCCGTGCACGTCGCCGTGAGCGGCGCGTCCACGCGCGAGGTCCTGGAGCGTGCCCGCGCGGCGCGTGACTGCGGGGCGGACGGGCTCGTGCTCGCGCCGTTCTCCTACCTGCCGCTCGACGAGCACGAGGTCGTGGCGGTGTTCGAGGCCGTGGCGGGGACCGTCGACCTGCCGGTCTGCTACTACAACCGGAGCGTCCAGACGGCGTACGACCTCACGCCCGAGGCGCTCGCCCACCTCGCACGCACCACGACCGTCGCGGCCGTCAAGGACCCGGCGTCCACGCCGGCGCGGCCGACCGGCCGGGTCGCGGCGCTGCGCGCGGCGACGGCGGGGCTCGGCCTGAGCGTCGGGCTCAGCGGCGACCCCGCGATCGTCGGCGGCGCCGAGGCGGCCGACGCCTGGCACACCGGTCTCGCCGCGCTCGTGCCCGCCGAGTACGTCGCGCTGCGGCGCGCCCGGGCCGGGGGCACCGCGCCCGACGCCCAGGTCGTGGACTGGCTGCGCGACCTCACGGACGTCCTGGCCTCGCTACGTCCGGTGAGCGGGTTCCACGCGCTCGCGAACCTGCTCGGCGTGCCGACCGCTCCCCCGCGCGGCCCGTCGCTGCCCGTCCCGCCCGACGGCGTCGCGCGGCTGCAGGAGGTCGTGTCCCGACGCCCGTCGACGCCCTGATCCACCCCCGTGACGTCGTGGCGCGTCGGACTCCTCAGCCGTCCGCGCCGGAACCTGCTTCGTCGCCCGCGCCGGACGCGTCGCCTCCGACGCGGTCGGCGACGGCGTCCGGCCCGCCGGCGAGCAGCGCGACGAAGCCCTCCTCGTCGAGGATCGGCAGGCCGAGGTCGCGGGCCTTGGTCTCCTTCGAGCCCGCGTTCGCTCCGACGACGACGTAGTCGGTCTTCTTCGAGACCGACCCCGACGACTTGCCGCCCGCCGCGATCACCGCCTCCTTGGCGCCGTCGCGGCTGAAACCCTCGAGCGACCCCGTGACGACGACGGTGAGTCCCGCGAGCGGTCCGGTGGGTGCCTGCCGGGCGCCCGGACCGGGATGCCCCGGGATGGAGAACCGCACCCCGTCCCGCTTCCACTGGTCGACGATCTCCTGGTGCCAACCGACCTCGAGCCACGCGATCACCTCGTCGGCGATGACGGGCCCGACGCCCTCGACCGCCGCGAGCGCCTCGCGGCCCCCGTCACGGATCGCCTCCTCGATGGCGTCCAGGGACCCGAACCAGTCCGCGAGCGCGCGCGCCGCGACGGGGCCGACGTGCCGGATGTTGAGGCTCACGAGGATGCGCCACAGGTCCTTGGTCCTCGCGAGCCGCAGCTCGTCGACGAGGGTCTGCGCCGTGCTCGACGGCCCGTACACCGGGTAGTCCTTGCGGACGCCCGCAGCCCGGCGCTCGGCGGGCGTCGCGTCCTCGAACCCCGGCGGGTAGGTGCGCGCGGCGACCTTCTGGAAGGGTCGGACGACCTTGGCGAGCAGCACCGAGCCGTCGGACATCGGGACCTCTCCCGACTCCCCCACGCCCTCGTACGGCCGGGGCAGGCCGGTCTCCGGGTCGCGCACGACGACCTTGATCGGCGCGAGCTGCTCGACCGTGAGGCCGAAGAGGTTCTTCTCGGTGCGCAGCGGGGGCTCGGCCGGCTCGTAGGGCTGGGTGAGCGCGGCGGCGGTGACCTCGCCGAGCGCCTCGACGTCGAGGCCGCCGCGCGAGCCGATGTGCTCGACGCGGCCTCGCACCTGGGCCGGGCACGACTCGGCGTTGGGGCAGCGCAGGTCGACGTCGCCCTCCTTCATGGGGCGCAGCGGCGTGCCGCACTCCGGGCAGTCGGCGGGCATGACGAAGTCCTCGCGCGGGTAGCCGTCGTCCGCGAGCGCCGCGACGGGCCCGAGGATCTCCGGGATGACGTCGCCGGCCTTGCGCAGCACGACCATGTCGCCGATCCGCACGCCCTTGGCCCGCACGACGTCCTGGTTGTGGAGGGTCGCCTGGCGCACGGTGCTGCCGGCGACCTTCACCGGCTCCATGACCGCGTAGGGGGTCGCGCGACCCGTGCGGCCCACGCCGACCTGGATCGCGAGCAGGCGCGTGTTGACCTCCTCGGGCGGGTACTTGTACGCGATGGCCCACCGGGGCGCGCGGCTCGTGGCGCCGAGCCGGCGCTGCAGGGCGAGCTCGTCGACCTTGACGACGATCCCGTCGAGCTCGTGCTCGATGTCGTGGCGGTGCTCCCCGAAGTACGCGATGCGCTCCATCACCTCGTCGAGCCCGTGCACCACCCGGTTGTGCGGCGAGACGGGCACGCCCCACTGCGCGAACAGCGCGTACGCGTCGGACTGGCGCGCGAGCTCGGCGTGCTCGCCCGCCTCCCACTGCAGGGCGCCCACCCCGTGCGCGTACATCCGCAGGTTGCGGCTCGCCGTGACGGCGGGGTCCTTCTGCCGCAGCGACCCGGCCGCGGTGTTGCGCGGGTTGGCGTACGGGTCCTGCCCGGCGGCGACCAGCTTCTCGTTGAGCGCGGCGAAGTCCGCGACGCCCATGAAGACCTCGCCGCGGATCTCGATGACGTCGGGGTGGGTCGCCGGGTCGCCGCCGAGGCGCTGCGGGATGCTCTCGATCGTCCGCACGTTGGCGGACACGTCCTCGCCCGTGCGCCCGTCCCCGCGCGTGGCCGCCCGGACGAGCCGGCCCTTCTCGTAGAGCAGAGCGATGGCGAGGCCGTCGATCTTCACCTCGCACAGGTAGTCGACCGCCGCGTCCTCCGCGACGCCGAGGTCGCGGTGCACGCGCGCCGCCCACGCGGCGAGGTCCTCCTCGCTGAACGCGTTGTCGAGCGACAGCATCGGCTCGAGGTGCTGGACCGTCGCGAAGCCCGCCGCGGCGCGGCCCCCGACGCGCTGGGTGGGCGACTCAGGCGACTGGAGGGCGGGGTGCGCGGCCTCGAGCGCCTGGAGCTCGTGCATCCGGGCGTCGTACTCGGCGTCCGAGGAGACGGGCTGGTCCTCCTCGTAGTACGCGCGCTGGTCGGCCTCGACCTGCGCGACGAGCTCGGCCCAGCGTCGCTGCGCGGCGGCCTCGTCGAGCTCGGCGGCGGACGTGGCCGTGGGGACCTCCTCGTCCGTCACGGTCGGGGTGGTCGGGGCGGACGTCGCGGGGGTGCTCTCGCTCACCCGCACATCATCGCGCGGACCGCCGACATCCGCCGCCCTCGTCGGCGGTGCGGGTCCGCTCCCGCGAGGTCGTCGCGCGCTCAGGGTCGGTACGAGGGGACGAGGTGGGCGGCGAGGCGGTCGACGGCGCGGGCGCACCGGACACGGTCATGAGGGCGCCGAACCTCGAGGCGTTCGTCCCGCACGTCGAGGTCGTGGAGCTGGACTGCGGCCACTGGATCCAGCAGGAGCTCCCGGAGGAGACGTCCCGCCTGATCCTGGCGTGGCTCCAGCGGCAGGAGGCCGCAACTCGGGTCGTGACCCCGGGCGGCGGGCGGTCACCCCCAACCGTGGGACGCGTCGTCGTGCATCGGCGGGCACGTGCCGCCGGGCTCGGTCGCGGCCTCGAAGTGCCACAGCTCGTTCGCGTACGTGCGGCACAGCCCGAACTCGGCCCCGTGCTGCTCGAGCCACAGCGCGCCGTCCGTCGGCCCGACGTCGATCGCGAGCCCCGCGACGTGCTCGGACGACTCGGGCGGCAGCACCCAGCGGTGCGCCTCCTCGGCCGAGCCGTAGCGCTCCAGCGCCGCGTCCACGAGCTCCTGCTGCTCGGCCGCCGTGCGCCACCCGGACGTCAGGGTGAGCTCGACGCCGTCGGCGTCCGCGGCGGCGCGTGCCGCGTCGAAGCGGCGCTCCAGCTCCGGGTCGAGCCCGGTCGCGGTCTGCGGGCGCAGCGACGGCGAGGGGTCGGCCACGGCGGCGCCACCGCCGTCGCGCGTCACGGTGAGGTACGTGAGCGCCCCCGCCGCACCGAGCGCCCCGACGGCGAGGACGCCGGCCACGGTGCGGGCGACGCGACGGGGACCGGGACGGCCGGGGACGTGGCGGGCGGGACGGGCGGGGCGAAGCGGTGTCGTGGTCATGCCTCGAGGCTCGCCCGCGGCGGTCCCTCGCCACATCGACCCGTCGGCGGCACCTCGACCCCCGCCGTCCGGCGCACCCGCGCGTCCCGGGTCCGCCCCCGGCCCGACGCGGCTCCGCCCTGGGGCTGAGCCCAGGTCTCCCGACCTCGGCCCCCGGGCGGTGCCGTCCGTACGGGCACCCGGCTACCGTGGACGGGTGCACCGGCTCACCCGTCTGCCCGTGTGGGCGCAGGACCTCTGGACCGCGCTCGCCGCGGGCCTCGTGTGGTTCGGTGTCATCACCGTGATGGAGAACGGGGACTACTGGTACCCCCGCCACCCCGAGTCGTACCGCGTGGCGGGGCTGTGGATCGTCCTGACCCTCGCCCTGCGCCGGGTCGTGCCGGGGCCGCTCTTCTGGGCGACGGCGATGCTCTATCCCCTCGCCCTGCCGTGGCCGATGCAGACGCCGTTCGAGCTCCTCCCGCTCCTCGTCGCGGGGTTCGCCGCGACCCGCTCGGGCGCCGTCCCGTGGGCGCTCGCCGGCCTCGCGGGCGGGCTCTCCGCCTACGCGACGCAGCTCTGGGATCGCCCCCACCTGACCTTCCCCCCGGTGCCCTTCTCCCCACGATGGATCGGGCTCGCCCAGTCGCCGTCGGACGTGCTGCTCGCCCTCGCGCTCGTCCTGGGCGCGGTCGCGGCCGGCTACTTCTTCCGTCGCCTCGCGCTGACGTCCGAGCGGCTGCGCGAGCGCAACGCCGAGCTCCAGGCTCTCCAGGCGGAGCTCGCCGAGCGCGCCGTGCTCGCCGAGCGGACGCGCATCGCGCGCGAGCTGCACGACGTCGTCGCGCACCACATGTCCGCGATCGTGGTCCGGGCGCAGGCCGCCGACCGCGTCGCGGCCAACCAACCCGAGGCCCCGGCCGAGGCGGTGCGCTGGATCAGCGACGAGGGCAAGCAGGCGCTGACCGCGATGCGCTCGGTCGTGCAGGTGCTGCGCCGCGGGACCGAGACCGACGGCGGGACGGCGGCCCTCGCACCGACGCCGGACGGCGCCCGCGCGCCCGACGAGCTCCGCGCGGTCGCCAGACGGCTGCGCGACGCGGGCCGCGACGTCGACCTCACGCTCCCCCGCCCGTGGCCGACGACGAGCGCCGAGTCCGGGCTCGCCGTCGTCCGCATCGTCCAGGAGGCCCTGACCAACGTGCTGCTCCACTCGCTCGCCCCCGAGGTCACCGTGGCCGTGACCGACGACGGCGCCGACCTGCGCCTGCGCGTCCACGACCCGGGTCCGCCCCTCCCGAGCACCGCGGGACGCCAGGGGCACGGCCTGACCTCCATGCGCGAGCGCGCGCTCGCGGCCGGGGGCGCGCTGGCCGCCGGCCCGGACGGGCGCGGCGGATGGACCGTCGAGGCACGCATCCCCCGGGAGCCGGCGTGACCGCCCCGGTGCCGGGCGTCGACGGGAGCGGGGCCGCCACGCTCCCGCCGGTCCGCGTCGTCGTCGTCGACGACCAGTCCACGATCCGCCTGGGCCTGCGCATGATCCTCGACAACGAGCCCGACGTGACCGTCGTCGGCGAGGCCGGGGACGGCGAGACCGCGGTGACGATGGCACGCGCGTTGCGACCCGACGTCGTGCTCATGGACGTGCGCATGCCGCGGCTCGACGGCATCGAGGCGACCGCGCGGATCGTCGCCGACCCCGACCTCGCCGACGTGCGCACGCTCGTCCTGACGACCTTCGACGACGACGAGTACGTGTACGGCGCGCTGCGCGCCGGGGCGTCCGGGTTCCTCCTGAAGGATGCGGACCCGCAGACGCTCGTCGACGCCGTGCACCGCGTCCGCGCGGGCGACTCGCTGCTCGACCCGGCCGTCACCGGACGCATCATCTCGACGTACGTCGAGCTCGCGCGGCTCGCGCCGCTCGGGCACGACGCCGACGGGAACGGCGCCGACGGGAACCGCGAGCCCGGCACCGGGCTGGGCGCGGCCACCCCGCGCGAGCGCGAGGTGCTGCTCGCCGTCGCGCGCGGGCTGTCGAACCGCGAGATCGGCGCCGAGCTGCACCTCACCGAGGCGACGGTGAAGAGCCACGTGCGCTCGCTGCTCACGAAGGTCGGCCTGACCAACCGCGTGCAGCTCGTCATCCTCGCCTACGAGGCAGGCATCGTCCGTCCGGGACGCGACGGTCATCCCGCGTCGACGAGCTGAGCGACGTCGCCCACGCGCCAGGCCCGGACGCCGCCCTCTCCGGCGAGCGTCACGACGGCGTCCGACCCGTCCGGGTGGACCGTCCCCTCACCTCCCGGCTCGGGCGTCGGCAGCACGAGCTGCTGCCACTCCTCCGCGTCGGCGGACAACCACAGGACCGACCGTTCCACGCCCGACGCGACGACCGTGCCGACCGCGGCGTACCCCTCGGCGACCCGGACGACGCGACCGAACGTCTCGCCTCGACCCGTCGCGCCGACGAGCTCGAAGCTCGTGCCGTCCGTGGTCCCGCGCAGCTCGGAGCGCCCGTCGACCTGCACCTGGAGCAGGGGGCGAGCGTCGCCGTCACCCTGGACGCACCCGTCGACCTCGAACGCCTCCTCCGCGTCGATCACCGCGCGCTCCCAGCCGGTGCTCTCGCCGACCCAGGACGCGTCGACCTCTCGGTCGCCGTCGACGACCGTGCCCAGCACCCACGGACGACCGTCGGCGAGGAGGCACACGTGCCGCGCGGAGGACCGACCGTCACCGCCCTCGAACCCCTCGTCGAGGGTCCAGGCGAGGCCGTCCTCGGACCGCCAGGCCGCGGCGTGCCGCACGCTCGCGCCCTCAGGGCTGTCGGCTCGCACCCCGACGGCGACCCACCCCCCGTCGACCGCGCGGACGTCGTGGATCTCCGCGTGCCCGGAGGACGGCCAGCCGGAGCCCTCCGTCCACCCACCGCCCGCAGGACGGAACCACGACCGCACCGTGACGGCGTTCTCGCCCTCCTCCCAGCCGAACGTGACCGTCACCTCGCTCCCGTCCGCGGCCACGGACCGGACCAGGGCGAGGTCCTCCCCGGTCCAGGGGACGTCCGCCGACGTCTCGACCAGGGCACGACCATCGACGGTGTACACCGCCGACGAGACCCACCTCCGCCAGCCGTCGCCCGCGGTCGAGACCTCCGCGCGACGCGCCACGAGGAACCCGTCGCCCGCGTCGACCTCCGTCGGCCGGAACCAGCGCCGAGGCATCGCGAGGGTCGCGAGGCGACGCCACCGTCCGTCGCGGAGCTCGGTCACGTACGCGCCGCCGTCCCCGGCGAGGACGGCCCGCACCGCACGCTCGTCCGGGTCCCAGGCGGACGGACCGCCGAAGCCGATCCCTCCGTTGTCGGCGGACATGCCCTGGGACGCGACGTGTCCCGGCTCCACCTCGACCACCAGACTGCTCGCGCTGAGCTCGTCGCCCCAGTAGACGGCCGCGAGATCGTCGCCGCCCACGGCAGGCGCCGACAGCCCGGTCGACTGGTCGTCGGTGCCGGCGTCGTCGCGGCGGAAGTCCAGGTACTCCCAGGCGTCACCGTCGCCGGGTTCCCAGAACCACGCCGCCGCGTCCGTCACGGGACCGCCGAGCCCTGCCTCCCGGACCGAGCCCGTCAGGACGAACCCTGTCGCGGTCGTCGCCGCACCCGCGACGCGCGGCGCGTCACCGGGCAGGTCGGACGTCGTCCAGGTGGTCCCCGAGCCCGCGGAGCGATAGGTGACGACCACGTCGTCCCCCACCTCGTCGTCCCAGGAGACCACGGCGACCCACGTCTCTCCGCGTCCTGCCACTCCCTCGACCGTCGGCTCTCCCGCACCGTCCGGCAGGACCAGCGGAACGGGGTCGCCGGACGTCGGGACGAGCACTCCTCGGACGGCCCGCGCGTCCGCGTCGACGCCGAGGGCGACGACCGTCCCGCCCGTCTCGGCGACGTGCGTCAACGGGACGTCCACGATCTCCGGAGGAAGCCGGACCGGTTCCCACGCCACGCGGTCCGCCGAGGTCAGCAGGAAGCCGGCCGTCCGCCCGTCCTCCCCCGTGCTCCCCGCGAGGACGGTGCGCGCCGCACCGCCCGCGGCCGCGAGGTCGCGCACCACGCCCGGAAGGTCCAGGACCGCCGGCTCCCCCGCGACCGCGCCGCTCTCACCGAGGGTCCAGACCACGCCCTCCGGCACACCGCCCGGCGCCGTCCGCACACCGCTCACGATCCACGGCAGCCCGGACGCGGCGGGCACGATCCCGACCTGGTCGACGACGGCCTCCTGCGGGGCGAGCTCGGGTGGCACGTCGATCTCGGCGAACACCGCGGGGTCGCGCCGCTCCGGCTCCGCGTCCGGCGTGCACGCAGCGAGCGTCACCCCGAGCGCTCCCGCCAGCACCGCGGCGAAGACCCTCGCCACGCGTCGTCCTCGTCCGTGCACCATGCGGCCCCCCGCCGTCGTCATGACCCGCGCCGTCGCGCGCCGCGGGACCGACGTCCCGCGAGCGGAGAACCTACCGAGGCTCCGACGCCCCTCGAGGGTTTTCCACAGGCCACGCACGACGGAGCCCGACGGCGGAAGGGGACTCGCGCCGTCGGGCTCCGGGTTTCGTGGGGCCGGGAAGGGTCAGCCGGCCGCCACGGTCTCGGCAGGCGGGGTCGCCGCCTGCCCGTCCTCGGTGCTCGCGCCCTCGTGGGCCGCGAGACGCTCTGCCCGCACGACCTCGCGGCTGCTGCCGCGGTAGGCCGCGACGAGGATGTCGCGCATGTCCTCCAGGACCGGCATCCGCGGGTTCGCCGGGGCGCACTGGTCCTCGAACGACCGGAGGGCGAGGTCGTCGAGGCGACTGAGGAACGCCGCCTCGTCGACGCCCTGCGCCGCGAACGTCGGCTCGATGCCGACCTTGGCGCGCAGCTCCTCGACCGCCTTCGCGTACGACTCGACGCCCTCCTCCGGGGTGGAGGCCGGCAGCCCGAGGTGCTTCGCGATCTCCTGGAACCGCTCCGGGGCCACGTAGCGCTCGTACTTGGGCCAGCTCGTGAGCTTGGTGGGCACCTGGCCGTTGTAGCGGATCACGTGCGGCAGGAGCACCGCGTTGGTGCGCCCGTGCACGAGGTGGAAGGTCGAGCCCACGGTGTGCGCCATGGCGTGCACGATGCCGAGCATCGCCGAGCCGAACGCCATGCCCGCGATGGTCGCCGCGTTGTGCATCTTCTCGCGCGCCTTCGGGGCCGCCGCACCCTGCGTGACCGAGTCCTCGATGTGCTCGAAGACCATCTTGATCGCCTGGAGGCACAGCCCGTCGGTGAAGTCGTTCGCGTAGACGGAGACGAACGCCTCGGTCGCGTGCGTGAGGGCGTCGAAGCCCGAGTCGGCCGCGAGCTTGGCGGGCATGGTGTCCGTGAGCACGGGGTCGACGATCGCGACGGTCGGGGTGAGCGCGTAGTCCGCGAGCGGGTACTTGAAGCCCGTCTCCGGGTCGGTGATGACCGCGAACGGCGTCACCTCCGCGCCGGTGCC
Organism: Cellulosimicrobium cellulans; assembly: GCF_024124905.1. GTDB lineage: Bacteria > Actinomycetota > Actinomycetes > Actinomycetales > Cellulomonadaceae > Cellulosimicrobium > Cellulosimicrobium cellulans_G. The sequence goes on along the minus strand of NZ_JAMXST010000004.1, from coordinate 667,328 downwards.
CGACGACGTCGGGATGCACACGAGCTTCGCCTTGCCCCCGAGCTCGGGGAACTTGTACGCGCGCTTGCGCACGTCGAAGAACTTCTCGCGCATGTCGGAGAACTCGATCTCCGGGTGCTCGTACCGCAGCCACATGACCTTGGCCGCGTCCATGGGCGAGCCGCCGCCGATCGCGATGATCGTGTCCGGCTCGAAGTCGCGCATGGACTCGGCGCCGCGGTTCACGGTGCCGACGCTCGGCTCCGGCTCGACCGCGTCGATGATCTGGATCGCGACCTTCTCCTCGCGGCGTGCGAGGACGTCGAGCACGCGGTCGACGACGCCGATGCGGCTCATGACCTTGTCGGTGACGATCGTGACGCGGTGCACGTCGCGCATCTGCGCGAGGTACTGGATCGAGTTCGGCTCGAAGTACGTCTTCGCGGGCACCTTGAACCACTGCATGTTGTTGTTGCGCCGCCCGATCCGCTTGACGTTGATGAGGTTGACCGCCGACACGTTGTTCGACACCGAGTTCGCGCCGTAGCTGCCGCAGCCGAGCGTGAGCGACGGGAGCAGCGCGTTGTAGATGTCGCCGATGCCGCCGAGCGACGTCGGGCTGTTCCACAGCACGCGCACGGCCTTGACCCGCGCGCCGTAGCGCTCGACGAGCTCCTGGTCCGCCGTGTGGATCGCCGCCGAGTGGCCCAGGCCGTCGAGCTCGACCATGCGCTCCGCGAGGCGGACGCCGTGCTCGGTGTCGCGCGCACGCAGCACCGCGAGGACCGGGGTGAGCTTCTCGCGGCTCAACGGCTCCTGCGGGCCCACGTCGTCGATCTCCGCGAGGATGATCGACGTGTCGTCGGGGACCTCGAAGCCGGCCTCGCGCGCGATCCACACGGGCGACTTGCCCACGACCTTCGGGTTGAGCTTCGCGCCGGCGCAGTTGGTGCCGCTCGCCTCGACGCCGAAGATGAGGCGCTCGAGCATCGCCTTCTCGGCGGGCGTCGTGCGGTAGGCGTGCAGCCGGGCCAGCTCGCGCATCGCGTCGTCGTAGACGACGTCGTCGAGAATGAGCGCCTGCTCCGACGCGCAGACCATGCCGTTGTCGAACGCCTTCGACATGACCACGTCGTTGATCGCGCGGCCGAGGTCGGCGCTCTTCTCGACGTACGCGGGGACGTTGCCCGCGCCGACGCCGAGCGCCGGCTTGCCGGCCGAGTAGGCCGCGCGGACCATGCCGTTGCCGCCCGTCGCGAGGATGAGCGCGACGCCCGGGTGGTGCATGAGGGTGTTGGTCGCCTCGATCGAGGGGTGCTCGACCCACTGGATGCAGTCGTCGGGCGCACCGGCGGCCACGGCGGCGTCCCGCACGATGCGGGCCGCCTCGACCGACGAGCGCTGCGCGCTCGGGTGGAAGGCGAACACGACGGGGTTGCGCGTCTTGAGCGCGATGAGCGACTTGAAGATGGTGGTCGACGTCGGGTTGGTCACCGGCGTCACGGCGCACACCACGCCGACCGGCTCGGCGATCTCGACGACGCCCGTCAGCTCGTCGCGGCCGATGATGCCGACCGTCTTGAGGTTCGCCATCGAGTTGGGCACGTGCTCGCACGCGAAGATGTTCTTCGTCGCCTTGTCCTCGAACACGCCGCGCCCGGTCTCGGCGACGGCCAGCTGCGCGAGGTGACCGTGCTGGTGCAGGCCCGCGACCGAGGCCTTGAGGACGATCCGGTCGACGTCCTCCTGCGTGAGGCTCATGTACTGGTCGAGCGCCTTGCGGGCTCGCTCGACGAGGACGTCGATCTCGTGCGCGGTGCGCGTGTCCTCGGTGCGGGTCTCGACCTTCGTGCCGGCGCTCTTCGCGCTCATGCGTCCCCTCCGGTGCCCGGCCGGGCCGGGCGTCGGGCCGCGGGTGCTGCCGGGGCCGGATTGCCCCGGCTCCTTCAGCGGTCTCTCTACTTGTGAATGTTTTCACAAGCCCCTGGGCGCGGCAAGGCCCCGCGGCCGTTCGGGGCCCAAGGTCCCGGCACCCTCGTGACCTCCGCACCACCGCCCCCGCCGCCGTAGGGTGGGGGACCATGACCGCCGAGCAGACGACGAGCCCCTCGCTCTCGCCCGAGAGCCCCACCGAGACCCCGCTCCCCGACGACGGCGCGCCCCACGACCCGTACCTGTGGCTCGAGGACGTCGAGGGGGACGAGGCCCTGACCTGGGTCCGTGCACGCAACGCCGAGGTCGCCGACACGCTCGAGACCGCCGACGAGTTCGCCACGACCGAGCGCGCGATCCGCGAGGTGCTCGACTCGGACGCGAAGATCCCCGAGGTCTCGAAGATCGGCGACCGGTACTACAACTTCTGGCGCGACGCGCAGCACGAGCGCGGGCTCTGGCGCCGCACGACGCTCGAGTCCTACCGCACCGACGACCCGGAGTGGGAGACCGTGCTCGACCTCGACGCGCTCGCCGCGGCCGAGGGCGAGTCGTGGGTCTGGCACGGCGCGAGCGTCCTGCGCCCGACGCCGGAGCAGCTTGCCGCAGGCGAGCCGTGGCGGCACGCGCTCGTCGAGCTCTCCCCCGGCGGCTCCGACGCCGACGTCACGCGCGAGTTCGACCTCGTCGAGAAGCGGTTCGTCGCGCCCGAGGACGGCGGCTTCCACCGCGCCGAGGCCAAGGGCTCGCTCGGCTGGATCGACGCCGACACCGTGTACGTCTTCACCGACTTCGGCGAGGGCACGCTCACGCCGTCGGGGTACCCGCGCGTGGTCAAGCGCTGGACGCGCGGCACCCCGCTCGACGAGGCCGTGACGGTCTACGAGGGCACCGACGAGGACATGTACATCTCCGCCTGGCGGTCGCACACGCCCGGGTTCGAGCGCGACTTCGTGCACCGCTCCAAGGCGTTCTACGCCGACGAGCTCTACCTCGCCGAGCGCACCGGCACGCCCGAGCAGCGCCTGACGAAGATCGACGTGCCCGACTCCGCCGAGGTCGGCGTCCGGCGCGAGTGGATGCTCGTGGAGCTCCGCGACGACTGGGCCGTCGGAGGCGCGACGCACCGCGCGGGCTCGCTCCTCGTCGCGCGGTTCGACGACTTCCTCGCGGGCGACCGCGGCTTCACCGTGCTCTTCGAGCCCACGGCGACGACGTCGCTCGCCGGCGCCACGTGGACGCGCCACCACCTCGTCGTCAACGTGCTCGACGACGTGAAGAACCGCCTGCACGTGCTGACGCCGCCGGACGCCGCCGGCCCCGGGGGCGCCGTCGGGCAGGAGGCCGCGGACGCGCCGTGGGTGCGGTCGGAGATCCCCGGCCTGCCGGAGCTCGGCACGGTCGCCGTCGGAGCCGTCGACCCCGTCGACTCCGACGACCTGTGGCTCGTCACGACCGACTACCTCACGCCCACGACGCTCTCGCTCCTGTCGCTCGGCGAGCGGCCGGGCGACGCGGGTGCACCGGAGGTCGTCAAGTCCAACCCCGCGTTCTTCGACGCCGACGGCATGACCGTCGCCCAGCACTTCGCCACGTCCGACGACGGCACGCGCGTGCCGTACTTCGTCGTCGGCCGCGCGGACCTCGTCGCGGGCGCGGGCGACGGCGGCACGGGAGCCGCGCCGACGCTGCTGTACGGGTACGGCGGCTTCGAGATCTCGCTCACGCCCGCGTACTCGGGCGCGCTCGGCCGCGCCTGGCTCGCGCGGGGCGGCGTCTACGTCGTCGCGAACATCCGCGGCGGCGGCGAGTACGGGCCCGCCTGGCACCAGGCCGCGCTCAAGGCGAACCGCCACCGCGCCTACGAGGACTTCGCCGCCGTCGCGCGCGACCTCGTGGCCCGCGGGATCACGACGCACGAGCACCTCGGCATGGAGGGCCGCTCCAACGGCGGCCTGCTCGCGGGCAACATGCTCACGCAGTACCCCGAGCTCTTCGGCGCCGTGATCGTCGGCGTCCCGCTGCTCGACATGCGCCGGTACACGAAGCTGCTCGCCGGGGCGTCGTGGGCGGCGGAGTACGGCGACCCGGACGACCCCGAGCAGTGGGAGTTCATCCGCACGTTCTCGCCGTACCACCTGTTCGACGCCGAGCGCGAGTACCCGCCCGTGCTGTTCACGACGTCGACCAAGGACGACCGCGTCCACCCGGGCCACGCGCGCAAGCTCGCCGCGAAGATGCTCGGCGAGGGCAAGGACGTCACCTACTACGAGAACATCGAGGGCGGCCACGGCGGCGCCGCCAACAACGCCCAGGCCGCCCACATGGCCGCGGTCCACTACCGCTTCCTCGCCGAGCGTCTCGGCTGACGCCTCGTCAGGAGTCGTCCGCGGCGACGGGGACCAGCACCACCTCGTCGTCGCGGACCACGATCTTCTCGTCCGGGCACACCGGCCCGTCGACGACCTCCTCGGCGCCCGACGCCCGCACGACCGTCACGTCACCCGGCGTGCAGCCGTAGTCGAGGAGCACGACGCCGCCGTCGGCGGTCACCTCGGCCTCCTCGTCCCCCGTACGGACGACCACGTCACCCCGGCTGTCGTTGGCGACCTCCAGGTCCCCACCGCCGTCGCACGCCGACAGCACCGCCCCCACGACGACCGCGACTGCAACGGTCCACGCGCGCACGTACCGACGACCCATCTCTTCCCCCCGCGCCCGACCCACTCTCGTCGGCAACCTACCGCCGTCGGCGCATCGCGACCTGGGACGACACGAGGAGGTTCCGGGCAGTTTCCCGCGAGCGTACCCGGCGCGTTGCCAGGTCCGGTGCCGGCGTGATCGGGCCGCGGCGTGCGCTCGCTCGCAGCCCGCAGACCGGGTCCGCGGCGAGCGTGGTCCCGGGGCGAGACCGACACCGCGGGCGGTCGCCCGGGTGTGCGACGACCAGGGCAAGACGGAGCAGGGCGGGGTGGGTGGTGGTGCCGCGTCGTGGCGGGCCTGGCGGGAGCCGCGAGGAACGAGCGGCGGATGGTAGACGCGGCACCACCACCCACCCCGACCACCCCACCCGACCACACGCCGTCGAACACAAGAACCACGGCTCTACCTCACGCAACCACGGCTCTACCTCGGCGAGACGCGAGTGCTCAGGAGTGCGGAACCGTCGCGGTGATGAGGGTGCCGTCGTCGCGGCGGTTGCCCGAGAGCGCGCGCAGGCTCGGGCGGCCGGGACGTACCGGGCCCTGGCCGTCGAGCGCGACGCGCGTGACCTCGCCCGGGACGACCTTGACGCGCTCGCCGCGCACGCTGACCTGGGCGCCGTCGCCGGTCTCGGCGTCGAGCTCGATCGCGTCGGGGAGCACGGTGACGCGCAGGCGCGAGCCGTGCCACTGGACGCGGAACGTCAGGGACTCCCACTCCTGCGGCAGCCGCGGGTCGAAGGTCAGGTCGCCGTCGGAGTCGCGCATGCCGCCGAACCCGCACGCGAGCGCGGACCAGGTGCCGCCCGCGGAGGCGACGTGCACGCCGTCGGCCGCGTTGGCGTGGAGGTTCGCGAGGTCGACGAACAGCGACGACACGAAGTACTCGAGCGCGAGCTCGTGGTACCCGACCTCGGCCGCGACGATCGACTGCACGACGCCGGACAGCGTCGAGTCGCCCGTGGTCAACGGGTCGTAGTACTCGAAGTCGGCGAGCTTCTCCTCCGCCGTGAAGTGCTGGCCCTGCAGGAACAGGGCGAGCACGACGTCGGCCTGCTTGAGCACCTGGTAGCGGTAGATGACGAGCGGGTGGTAGTGCAGCAGCAGCGGTCGCTTGTCCGCGGGCGTGTGCGCGAGGTCCCAGATCTCGCGCTCGAGGAAGTGCGAGTCCTGCGGGTGGATCCCGATGCTCTCGGCGTACGGGATCGACATGTGGTCCGCCGCGCGGACCCACTCCGCCGCCTCGTAGGCGCCGAGCCCGAGCCGGTCCACGAGGAGCGCGTAGTCCTCGGGGTGCTCGGCCTTCATGCGCTCGACGACGATCGCGGCCGCGCGCAGGTTGAACCGTGCCATGACGTTGGTGAAGAGGTTGTCGTTGACGACGGTCGTGTACTCGTCGGGGCCGGTCACGCCGTGGATGTGGAAGTTGTCGTCGCCGTTGGCGCGCCAGAAGCCCAGGTCCTCCCACATGCGGGCGGTCTCGACGAGGATGTCGACGCCCTCGCGGCGCAGGAAGTCGACGTCCCCCGTGGCGCGCACGTACTGCACGAGGGCATAGCTGACGTCGGCGTCGATGTGGTACTGCGCGGTACCGGCGGCGTAGTAGGCGGACGCCTCCTCGCCGTTGATGGTGCGCCAGGGGAAGAGAGCGCCCTTCTGCGACAGCTCGCCGGCACGACGGCGGGCGGCGTCGAGCATCTGGTAGCGGAACCGCAGCGCGTTGCGCGCGTACCGGGGGCTCGTGTACGTGAGGAACGGCAGGACGTAGATCTCGGTGTCCCAGAAGTAGTGCCCGCTGTACCCGGAGCCCGTGAGGCCCTTGGCGGGGACGCCGTTGCCCTCGGCCCGCGCCGTGGCCTGGGCGAGCTGGAACAGGTTCCAGCGCACGGCCTGCTGGATGCCGGGCTGGCCGGGGACCTCGACGTCGGAGCGTGCCCAGAAGTCGTCGAGCCATTCGCGCTGGAGCGAGAGCTGGCCGTCGACGCCGGTCTCCCGCGCGCGGTCGAGCGTGCGGCGGCAGCGGTCGACGAGCTCGCGCGACGGCACGCCGCGCGACGTGTGGTACGCGACGAGCTTGGTGAGCCGGATGGGGCGGCCGGGCTCGGCGTGGACGCGGAACACGTGCTTGGCGAGGTCCTCGTCGACCTGCGTGCGGACGTCCCACTCGTTCTCGGTCTCGAGCAGGTCGTCCGCCGCGACGGCGAGCGTCATGCCCGAGTTCGTGGCGCGGTAGGAGAGGACGAGCCGCTCGTCGTCGCCCCACTGGGACTGCGGCTGGAGCACCCGACCGGAGAACTGGTCGGTCTTGCGCGGGTCGAACCCCTCGCCGAGCGAGGCGGAGCGCACGTGGTACTCGTCCTGCCCGTCCTGGCGGTTGAGGATCTGCGACGAGATCGCGACGGGCGCCGCGGCGTCGAGCAGCGTGACCTCGAACGTCATGATCGCCAGGTGCCGCTCGACGAACGACACCATGCGCTCCGAGCGGACCTGCACGCGCTTGCCCGACGGCGTCCGCCACAGCAGCTCGCGGCGCAGGACGCCGTCGCGCAGGTCGAGCGACCGCTCATAGTCGACCAGGTCGGCGACGGGCAGCAGGAGCGGCTCGTCGTCCACGTAGAGCCGGATGACCTTCGCGTCGGGGACGTTGACGATGGTCTGCCCGACGCGCGCGAACCCGTACGCCTCCTCGGCGTGCCGGATCGACCAGGTCTCGTGGAAGCCGTTGACGAACGTGCCGTGCGAGTGGGACTCCCGCCCCTCCTCGACGTTGCCGCGCATGCCGAGGTAGCCGTTCGCGACGGCGAAGAGGGTCTCGGTCACGCCGAGGTCCTCGGCCGAGAACTGCGACTCGACGAGCCGCCACGGCTCGGCCGGGAAGCGCAGGCGGTCGACGGTGCTCTGCTCGTCGGCGGTCTTGCGGATCACGCGCCCGCCTCCTCGCCGGCCGGTGCGGCGTCGGCCTGCGCGGCCACGGCGGCGCGCGGGCGGTCGAGGACCGTCGCGTCCAGCTCGCCCAGGTCGCTCACGACGACGTCGGCCCCGTGCGCGCGCAGCGCGTCGGTGCCCACGCCGCGGTCGACGCCGAGCACGAGCCCGAAGTCCCCGGCGGCACCGGCCTGGACGCCCGAGAGCGCGTCCTCCACGACGACCGCCTCCGCGGCCGGGACGCCGAGCAGCTCGGCCGCGCGCAGGTAGGTGTCCGGAGCGGGCTTGCCCGCGATGTGCTCGCGCGCGGCGACGTTCCCGTCGACGACGACGTCGAACCGGTCCGCCAGCCCCGCGGCGGCGAGGACCGCGGGCGTGTTCCGCGACGACGACACGACCGCGACGGCGGCGCCCGCCCCGGTCACGGCGTCGAGGAAGCGCACGGAGCCCGGGTAGGGCGTGATGCCCTCGTCCGCGAACATGCGGTTGACGATCTCGTCCTTGCGGTTGCCCAGCGCGCTCACCGTGCCCTCGCCGGGCGCGTCCGTGACCTCGCCGCGCGGCAGCTCGACGCCGCGCGACGCGAGGAACGTCGCGACGCCGTCGTACCGGGGCTTGCCGTCGATCGACGCGAAGTAGTCCGCGGCGGTGTACGGGGCGAGGCCGTGCGCGGCGCAGTACGGCGCGAACAGCCGTTCCCAGGCGCGCATGTGGAGCTCGGCGGTCGGCGTGAGCACGCCGTCGAGGTCGAACAGCACGGCTCGCAGGACGGGCATGGGGGTCCTTCGCGGTGGGGGGACGGGTCGGCGCGGAGGACACGTCCGTGCCGTCCGGAGAGCCGGGGCACGGCCGTCCGCACGTCGCCGTCGTGACCGCCGCGCGGGGTCAAGCGTACGCACGACGGGCGGTGTGCGGGAAGCCGCCGAGCCGACGCCCAGGCGGCGCTCAGGCGTGGGCGCGCTCCGCCAGCACGTCGGCGACGCGGCCCAGGTTCGCGAGGAGGGCGCGGTGCTCGTCGGGGGTGCCCGCGACGCCGCGACCGGGCCCTCCCCCGGCACCCCGGGGGGCGCCCAGGAGCGTGACGTCGTCGAGCGCGGGCAGCGGGAGCCCGATCCGGCGCCACGGCACGCTCACCAGGTCGGCGAGCTCGCCCAGCGCGGGGCCGGCGCACTGCGACACCTGTGCGGGCGGGAGCGCGGCCCACAGGCCGACGCCCCGCTCGACCGCGCGCGCGACGGTCTCCCACGTCTTCTCGTCCCACGGCCCGAGCGCGAGACCGACGGCGTCGGCGCCTGCGAGCACGACGGGCGCCACGCCCACCCAGGCGCCTCCCACGTGGACGACCGTCGACGCCGACGCGGCGCGTGCGGCGTCGAGCACGGGCCGCAGCCCGTCCACGATGTCCGGGCCGGGCACCGCGCGCAGGCGCGAGTAGCCCGAGAACGACGGGAGCACGCCCGCCCCGACCTGGGCGAGCAGCGGCTCGTCGACCTGCACGACGACGTCCGCCCCGGGGACCTGCCGGCGCACCTGCGCGACGTGGTCGCCCACGGCCACCGCGAGCGCCTCGACGACCTCGCGCACGGCGCCCCGGTCGGACAGCACGCGGTCGCCCCGGGCGAGGTAGACGTCCGCGGCGAGCGTCCACGGCCCGGTGACGGTCACGGCGAGCCTGCCCGAGTACCCCGCCCCCGCGATGGCGAGCGCCTCCAGGTCCTCGCGCAGGAACGCCTCGGCCCGCCGCCGGTCCGCGCCGCCGTGGTCGGCGAGCTTCCAGCCGTGCGGACCCAGCTCGACGGGCAGCTCCGGCAGCAGCGCGGCGGTGCGCCCGGTCGCGTCCGCGCCGGGTCCGCGCCCCGGGAGCTGGACGAGGAACGGCACCCCGCGCACGCCCGTCGGGACCTCGGCGAGGTCGCCGAGCACCGTGAGCTGCGCCTCCAGCACGTCCGCTCCCTCGCCGCCGGGCCACGGGCCGAGCCCGCTCACCGCGGTCATGCCGCACCCCCGTGCGAGCGCTCGCCCCGGGCGTCGCCCGGCCTCTCGTCACGAACCACGTGCCGTCCACCTCTCTCCAGGAGCACACTGGGAAACCGAGCCGTGCCGCGACCCCGCCGGGGTCCGGGGGCCGCGCGGCCACCGAGCACGAGGGTGTGCGGAAGGGCTCCGACATGGGCACGCACGAGAACAAGGCCACGGCGGTCGCCGTGCACACGCGGGCGATCCCCGGCAACCACGGCGACGCGCTCGCGACGCTGCTCGGGCCCGGGTTCCGCAACCACGACACCTCGCCGGGCTGCGAGGGCGGCGTCGACGCCCTCCTCGCGATGATGCACTGGTACGACGAGGCGTTCGAGGACCAGCGCGTCGAGGTCCTGCACGCCGTCGCGGAGGGCGACCTCGTCGCGCTGCACGTCGAGCTCAGCGCGCGTCACACCGGGTTCTTCCGCGGCGTCGCGCCGACGGGGCGGCGCTTCCGGGTGCGCGAGATGCACGTGCTGCGCTTCGCCGAGGGCCAGGAGGTCGAGCACTGGTGCGTGCGCGACGAGTCGGCTCTCGTGCGCGCGCTCGCTCACCCCGCGCCCGTCGGCGTCGGCTGACCGGCCGACCGGTCTGCCGACCGTGCCGCCGCGCGGTAGGCACGGTCCACCGTGGCCTGGCCGAGCACGCGCGGCCCGTCGTAGACGACGAGCGACTGCCCGGCCGCGACCCCGCGGAGCGTCGTGCCCGTGAGCTCGACCTCCATCGCGTCGCCGGCGGCCCGGACCCGGGCCGCGACCGGCGCACCGTGCGCGCGGACCTGCACCTCGACGTCGGCGCGCTCCCCCGGCGCCGGGCGCGCGCCGTCGAACCAGACCGCCGCGCCGGCCTCGATGCGGTCGACGCTCAGCAGCTCGGCCGGGCCGACGACCACACGGTTGCTCGCGGGCTGCACGTCGAGCACGTACCGCGGGCGACCGTCCGGCGCGGGGCGGTCGATGCCGAGGCCCTTGCGCTGGCCGACGGTGTACGCGTAGGCGCCGTCGTGCTCGCCGAGCACCGTCCCCTCCGCGTCGACGATCTCGCCCGGGCGCGCGCCCAGGCGGTCGCGGAGGAAGCCCTGCGTGTCGCCGTCGGCGACGAAGCAGATGTCGTACGAGTCGGGCTTCGCGGACACCGACAGCCCGCGCCGCGCCGCCTCGGCGCGCACCTCGTCCTTCGACGCGAAGTCCCCGAGCGGGAACATCGCGCGCGCGAGGCGCTCCGGCCCCATGACGGCGAGCACGTAGGACTGGTCCTTCGCCTCGTTCGGGGAGCGGTGCAGCTCCCGCACGCTGCGCACCCCGCCCGAGGCGGACGCGTCGGGCACGTCGCGCGTCACGACGCGCGCGTAGTGGCCCGTCGCGACGGCGTCGAAGCCGAGCGCCGTCGCCTTGTCGAGCAGCGCCTCGAACTTGATGTGCTCGTTGCACCGCACGCACGGGTTGGGCGTGCGCCCGGCCTCGTACTCGGCGAGGAAGTCGGCGACGACCGTGTCCTCGAACCGCTCCGAGAGGTCCCACACGTAGTACGGGATGCCGAGCACGTCGGCTGCGCGCCGCGCGTCCCCCGCGTCCTCGATCGAGCAGCACCCGCGCGATCCGGTGCGGAACTGGTCGCGGTTGCGCGACAGCGCCATGTGGACGCCCACGACCTCGTGCCCCGCCTCGACCGCGAGCGCCGCGGCGACGGCCGAGTCGACGCCGCCCGACATGGCGGCGAGGACCCTCACGCGGCACCGCCCGCGCGGGTCGGGACCGCGGTGCGGGTCGGAGCAGCGGCACGCGTCGGGCCGGACGCGAGACCCGCCGCCCGCGCTCGCTCGACGGCGGGGGGCAGCGCGTCGAGGAGGCGCGCGACGTCGTCGGGCGTGGACGTGACGCCGAGCGAGAACCGCAGCGCGCCGCGCGCGTCCTGCTCCGGCACGCCCATCGCGAGGAGCACGTGCGACGGCTGCGGCACGCCGGCCTGGCAGGCCGAGCCGGTCGACGCCTGCACGCCCGCGGAGTCGAGCAGGTAGAGGAGCGAGTCGCCCTCGGCCCCGGGGAACGTGAAGTGCGCGTTGCCCGGCAGGCGGGCGGCGTCGCGTCCGCCGGCCCCCGGCTCGGGGCCGCTGAGGACGGCGTCCGGGACCCGCCCGCGGACCCCCGCCACGAGCGCGTCGCGCAGCGCCGCGAGGTGCGCCGCGCGCTCGTCGCGGTGCGCGACGGCCTCGGCGACGGCGACGCCGAACGCGCGGATCGCGGGCGCGTCGAGCGTGCCGGAGCGCACGCCGCGCTCCTGGCCTCCGCCGTGCAGGACCGGGGTGAGGGGCGCGTCGCGCCGCGCGACGAGCGCGCCGACGCCGACGGGCCCGCCGAGCTTGTGGCCGGACACGGTCATCGCGTCCAGACCGCTCGCCGCGAAGTCGACCGGGACCTGACCGACTGCCTGGACCGCGTCGGAGTGCACCGGGATGCCGTGCGGACGCGCGAGCTGGACGACCTCCTGGACGGGCTGCAGCGTCCCGACCTCGTTGTTGGCCCACATGACGGAGATCAGCGCGATCTCCTCGGCGTGCTCGGCGACCTCGGCACGCAGCGCGGCGAGGTCCACGCGGCCCTCGCCGTCGACGGGCAGCAGGACGATCTCGGCGCCCGCGTGCTCGGCCATCCAGAACGCGGGGTCGAGCACCGCGTGGTGCTCGACCGCCGAGACGACGATCCGCCGACGGCGCGGGTCGGTCGTGCGGCGGCCCCAGAACAGGCCCTTGATCGCGAGGTTGTCCGCCTCGGTGCCCCCCGCGGTGAACACGACCTCGCTCGGGCGCGCGCCGAGCGCCGCGGCGATCGACTCGCGCGCCTCCTCGACCGTGCGGCGGGCGGCGCGCCCCGCGGCGTGCAGCGACGACGGGTTGCCGGTGCGCGACAGCTCGTCGACGAGGGCCTCGCGCGCCGCCACGGACAGCGGCGTCGTGGCGGCGTGGTCGAGGTAGGCCGCCGGCGCGGGGACGGGGCCGGAAGGGTGGGTCACGATCACCCAGTCTACGGAGCACCCGGGCGCGTCCGGTCCGAGGAGTGAGCGGCGCTGGACATCGCGGCGAGAAGCGCTAGGTTGTCAGAGGTCTGCGCCCGGCCGTCGCCGGGCGCTCGTCCCGGTCGCAGGACCGCCGTCGCGCGCCACACGTCGCCGCGGGACGGGAGCGCGCCGACGACGAGACCGTCCAGCCACCGACAGGGGAAGTGGCATCTCGATGCCCGACGACGCCGCACCGCCCGCCGTCGAGGCCGCCGGAGACGTCCCGGTCGCCTCGGGCGGTGGCCGCCTGCTCTGGAGAGACCTGCCGCTCTCGCTGCGCGACGAGCTCGAGGCGGTCGCCGGCGGCCGGGTCGTGCAGGAGCGCTCCGTCTCGGCCGGGTTCAGCCCCGGGCTCGCGTCCGTCCTCACGTTCGACGACGGCTCCCGCCTCTTCGTCAAGGCGGCGCGGACCGCGGACGAGCCCGTGGCGGCCAACCTCCACCGCGCCGAGGCGAAGGTCGCGACGCGGCTGCCGCGCGAGGTCCCCGCCCCGCGCTTCGCGTGGGGCCACGGTGACGGCGACTGGATCGCGCTGGCGTTCGCCGTCGTCGACGGGCACGTGCCCGCCACGCCCTGGGACCCCGACGAGCTCGACCGGGTCCTGGCCACCCTCGTCCGCCTCGCGTCGGTCCCGGGGGCCCGCGCGATGCGGCTGCCGCCGACCGGGCCCGACTTCGCCGACATGGCGACCGGGTGGCGTGCGCTGCGCGACGACCCCGACCCGCGACTGGCCGCCGTCGCGCCGTGGGCGGCCTCGCACCTCGACGCGCTCGCGGAGGCCGAGCGCGGGGCGCTCGTGGCGTGCGAGGGCGAGTCGTTCGTGCACGGCGACCTGCGCGCCGACAACGTCCTCCTCACGCCGGAGAAGGTCTACGTCGTCGACTGGCCGCACGCGTCGCGCGGCGCGGCGTGGCTCGACCTCGCGATGTTCCTGCCGAGCGTCGTGATGCAGGGCGTGGTGGACGTCTGCGAACCGGTCACGGTGAGTGCCGACCCGGCGCGCCGCGCGCGCGGCGGCGCGTGGGCGGCGTCGACCTTCGCGGCGCACCCCCTCGGGGGCGACGTGCACCCCGCCGACCTGCGGTCGGTCGTCGCCGGGATCGCCGGGTACTTCCTGCACTCCGCGCGCAAGCCCGCCGTCCCGACGATCCCCCGCCTGCGCGCGTTCCAGCGCGCCCAGGGCGTCGCCGCCCTCGCGTGGCTGGAGCACCTGGGCCTCTGAGGCTCCCGGACGGGACGGGTCTCCCGGAGGTGCGGCGGACGACGAGGGGTCCGGCGCCGTCGCGACGCCGGACCCCTCGGCCGTGCGGGAGGCGCGTCAGTCGCGCCACACCTGGACGACGGAGGGCCGCGGGCCGGCGAACGCGCCCGTCGGGACCGGGGTGCCCGGCGTCAGGTAGTCGGGGAAGTACGACGCCTGCGCGTCGAACGACCCGTCCTCGCCCGGGTGCTGGACCGCCACGTAGACCATGCGGTCCGCCGAGTCGACGAGCGGCCCGCACGTCTCGGCGCCGCGCGGCACCGAGAGGAACTGCTCGACGCGACCGCGCTCGCGGCCGTCGAGCGTGACCTTGAACAGGCCGTCGCACTTCTGGATCGTGCTGGGCTGCCCGTCGGTGGAGATCCACAGGTTGCCCTCGGCGTCGAACGCGAGGTTGTCCGGGCAGGAGATCGGGGAGACCTTCTCCTTCGGGTAGCCCGAGAAGTAGGTCGAGGCGTTCGTCGCCGGGTCGCCCGCGACGAGCAGCAGGTTCCACCGGAACGTCAGGGCGGCGGCGTCGTCGCCGTCCTCGACGATCTCCACGACGTGGCCGTCGCGGTTGGTGTTGCGGGGGTTCGGCTCGGTCGCGGCCTCGACCGCCGCGGGCCCGCGCGAGGTGTTGTTGGTGCACGCGACGTAGACGCGGCCCGTGACCGGGTTGGGCTCGACGTCCTCGGGGCGGTCCATCTTCGTGGCCCCGACCTGGTCCGCCGCGACGCGCGTGTAGACGAGCACCTCCTCGAGGCTCATGCCGGGGACCTGGCTCCGCCCGTCCAGGACGAGCGGGACCCACTCGCCCCGGCCGTCGAACGCGCCGTCGGACGGCACCGCGCCCGACCCGTCGATCTCGGACGCGGGCGAGTCGCCGCGGAACCTCGCGACGTACAGCGAGCCCTCGGTGAGCAGCGTCTTGTTGTGGCGGCGGGCGCCGTCGCTGTTGCCGGGGCGCATGGTGCGCGAGGAGACGAACTTGTAGACGTAGTCGAAGCGCTCGTCGTCGCCCATGTACGCGACCGCGTTCCCGCGGCGCGAGAGGATCACGTTGGCGCCCTCGTGCTTGAAGCGGCCCAGTGCGGTGTGCTTCACCGGCGGCTCGTCCGGCGCGTACGGGTCGATCTCGACGATCCAGCCGAAGCGGTTCGGCTCGTTCTCGTAGCCGGGGTTGCGGGCGTCGAACCGCGGGTCGTCGAGCTCCCAGCCGTACCCCGTCGCGGCGTCGCGCAGGCCGTAGCGCGCGTCGTGGCCCGTGCCCGACGTCCGGAAGTAGCCGTTGTAGTTCTCCTCGCCCGACAGCACGGTGCCCCACGGGGTCGTGCCGCCCGCGCAGTTGTTGAGCGTGCCCAGCACGCGCGTCCCCGACGGGTCCGCGACGGTCTTGACGAGGTCCGAGCCGGCCGCCGGACCGGTCAGGCGGAACTCGGTCGCCAGGTGCACGCGGCGGTTGTACCGGCTGTCCGCGACGTAGTCCCACGGGGTTCCCGTGCGGCGGCGGCTCACCTCGACGACGGACATGCCGTGCGCGGCGCGCTCGATGGCGCGGCGCGTCGGGGCGTCGTACGAGGCGTCGAACATGATCGCCGGGTTGGTGTACTCGTGGTTCGCGACGAGCAGGCCGCGCGTGCCCCGGCCGGGGCCCTTGCCCTTGCCCTGGGCGCCCGCGAGGGCGTGCTGGCGCTCGAACGGCAGGATGTCGAGGTAGTCGTTGTTGTAGCCGAACTGTCCCGCCTGGGCCTCGGGCGTCTGGCGAGCGACGTCGAACGGCTGGGCGCCGCGCAGGATCGGGTCGCCCCAGCGGATCACGGGCCGCCACCGGTAGCCCTCGGGGACGACGAACGCGTCGCGCGCCGCGGGCTGGGGCGAGATCGCGCCGAAGGCGAGCCCCTTCTGCGGGCGCCCACCGCCGTGGCCGCCACCGTGGCCGGGCAGCCCCTGGGCGGCGGCGGGCGCGGCGCCGACGGTCTGCGCGCCGAGCACGACGGCGGCGGCACCGACCGCGAGCCCGCCGAGCAGCGCACGGCGCGACATCGCGCCGGCGACGACGTCGCGGAACGTCTCGTTGGCGCTCTCGTTGGGGACCGGGTGCGAGCACGCGTCCGCGCACTTCAGCCGGCAGGTGACGGGGCTGCGCTTGCCGCGCGCGTGCGGCGCGACGGAGAGCAGGGGGCGATGCTCGGGGGCAGGCGTGATCGTCATCGGTCGTCTCCACGGGTCGGGGGGGCCTCCCCGTCACCGGGGAGTCGGCCCGACGCTAGGAACGATCGGTGACCAGCGGGCCACCGCCCGGAGGACGCCGGGTGAACTCTCGGCACCGGCTGGTCGCCCGCTGGGCGGCGACCGGCTACCCCTGCGACGCGCGGTGCTCGCGCAGCACCTCGGCCGCCTGGGGCAGCACGTCCGCGAGGTCGCCCACGACCGCGAAGTCCGAGATCTCGAACAGCGGGCACTCCGGGTCGTTGTTCACGGCGACGATCACCTGCGAGGCCTGCATGCCGCCGCGGTGGTGCGGGGCGCCGGAGATGCCCGCGCCGATGTACAGGCGGGGGGCGACGGTGACGCCCGTCTGGCCGACGAACTGGTCGTGCCAGCCTTCGTAGACGGCGTCGCGCGTCGCGCCCACGGCCGCGCCGAGCGCGTCGGCGAGCTCGGTGACGGGACCGAAGTCGCCGTTGGTGCCACGACCCCCGGCGACGACGATCGCCGCCTCGCCGAGCGCCGGGCGACCCGCGCCGGCCGACTCGTCGACCGTGCGGGACACGACGCGCGCCGCGGTCGCAGCGGGCGAGAGCTCGACGCGCAGCGCCTCGACCTCGGTCGCGACGGCCGCGTCCGCGGGCTGCGGGACGACGGAGTTGGCGCGCAGCGTGAGCACCGCGGGGTCGGTGAGGATCTCGCTGCGCACGTCCCACGACCCCGCGAAGACGCGCTTGTCCGCGACGAGGTGCGTGCCGCCGTCGGTCAGCGCGGACGCGTCGATCACCAGGCCGGCCTCGGTGAGGAACGCGAGGCGCGCCGCCGCCTCCTTGTTCGGGAAGGACGACGTGAGCAGGACGGCGTCGGCGTGGGACGCGCGCGCCGCGGCGGCGAGGACCTCGGCCACGACGGGCGTCAGGTGCAGCGCGTCACCGGTCACGACCTCCCCGCCCGACGACGGCTCGGCCTGGCGCACGAGCGCGACGCCGTGGGCGCCGAGCTGGGCGAGGACGTCGACGCTCGGCGCCTCCAGCGCGACGGCCTCGACGCGCCCGAGCGAGCGGCCGACGGTGATCAGCTCCAGCACGGGCGAGCGCAGCTCGGTGCCGGCGGAGTCGAGGAGGACGAGGACGGTACGGGTCCCGGGGGTGCTCATGGGCGGACGCCTCTCAGACCAGGTCGTTGCGGATGAGGAACTCGGCCAGGGCGCGTCCGCCCTCGCCCTTGTCGACGACGATCTCGGCGTCGGGACGCGGCGGGCGGGGCGACGCGTCGGTCACGCGCGTGCGCGCGCCGGCGTCGCCGACGAGCGCCGGGTCGACGCCGAGGTCGGCGAGGGTCCACGCCTCCACCGGGCGCGTGCGCGCCGCCATGATGAGCTTGAAGTTGGGCATGCGCGGGTCGTTCGCGTGGTCGGTCACGGACACCACGGCGGGGAGCGGCGCCTCGAGGACCTCCTCGACGCCGTCGAGCTCGCGCGTCACGCGCGCGCTGCGTGCGCCCGGCTCCCCCTCGACCTCGAGCTTCCCGGCGAGCGTGAGCTGCGGCAGCCCGAGCTCCGCCGACAGGAGCGCCGGGACGACCGAGCCGAGCCCGTCGAGCGCCGCCATGCCGGTCACGACGACGTCCACCGGCGCCTCGTCCGCGAGGCGGCGCACCGCGGCGGCGAGCACGCGCGCGGTGCCGAAGTAGTCGGAGCCCGCGATCGCGTCGTCGCTCACGCGCACGCCGCGGTCCGCGCCGAGCTGGTAGGAGCGGCGCACGGCGCCGTCGGCGTCCGGCCCGGCCACCGTGAGGACGATCACCTCGCTGGTCTCGCGCTCGGCCTCGGGCAGCGCCTCCTTGAGGCGCAGCGCGGCCTCGACCGCGTTCTCGTCGAGCTCGTTGAGCGTCCCCTCGTCGGCCCGGCGCACGACGCGCCCGCCCTCGAAGCCCCGGTCGGCGTGGATGTCCGGGACGTACTTCACGGCGACGACGATCCGCATCGGCTGCTCTCCCTGTGCGCTGGGCGGTCGGCCGGAGAGGTTCCCGGCCCGCTCGGGGAAGCCTACCGGCGGGCGGCGGGAGGAGCCGGTGACACCCGCCACAATGGACGGGTGCACGTGCCCTCCGACCCGAGCCCCCTCCCCCCGGCCACCGGCGAGCCCGCGCGCCCGGCCGCGCCGGGACGCGTCGACCGGCACGCCCTCGTGCCGCCGCTCGGCGTCCGCGTCGTGGGCGACGGCGTCGACGTCGCCGTCCTCGCGTCGCACGCGACCGCCGTCGAGCTGTGCCTCGTCGACGTCGTCGACGACGCGCTGCCCGCGCACGACCCCGCCCGCTACCGCGAGCGCCGCGTCCCGCTCGCCGGGCCGGCGTACGGCGTCTGGCACGCCCACGTCCCGGGCGTCCGCGCCGGGCAGCGCTACGGGTTCCGCGTCCACGGGCCCTGGGACCCCGCCGCCGGGCTGCGGCACAACCCTGCGAAGCTGCTCGTCGACCCGTACGCGCGAGGCCTCGTGGGAGAGCTCGTCGACGACCCCGCGATCCACGGGCAGGTCGGCGACGACCCGTACGGCCCGGCGGACGCGCGTGACTCGCTGCCGTTCGTCCCGCACGCGGTGGTCGTGGCCGAGCCCGCGGGCGCGCTGGCGCCCCGACCGCGCGTCCCCTGGCGCGACACCGTGGTCTACGAGGCGCACGTGCGCGGCCTCACGCAGCGGCTCCAGGCCCTGCCCGAGCACCTGCGCGGCACGTACGCGGGCGTCGCGCACCCGGCGACGATCGAGCACCTGCGGTCGCTCGGCGTGACGACGGTCGAGCTGCTCCCGGTGCACGCGAACGTGCCCGAGCCGCACCTCCTCGCGAGCGGGCGCACCAACTACTGGGGCTACTCGACCCTCGGGTTCTTCGCGCCCCACGCCGCGTACGCGACGCGCGCCGCCCAGGAGGCCGGGCCGGGCGCCGTCCTCGACGAGGTGCGCGGCATGGTCCACCTGCTGCACGAGGCGGGGATCGAGGTGCTGCTCGACGTCGTGCACAACCACACGTGCGAGGGCGGCGCGGACGGCTACCACCTGTCGTGGCGCGGGCTGGACAACGCCGGGTACTACCTGCACGACGGCGGCTCGCCCGCACGCCTCGCCGACGTCACCGGGACGGGCAACTCGCTCGACTTCCGGCGGCCCGCCGTGGTGCGGGCCGCCCTGGACTCGCTGCGGTACTGGGCCGAGGTCGTCGGGGTCGACGGGTTCCGGTTCGACCTCGCGGTCACGCTCGGGCGCGGAGCATCCGGGTTCGACCCCGACCACCCGTTCCTCGTCGCCCTCCAGACGGACCCGGTGCTGTGCGGGCTCAAGCTCGTCGCGGAGCCGTGGGACGTGGGACCGGGCGGCTGGCGGACCGGGCAGTTCCCGCCGCCGCTCGCCGAGTGGAACGACCGGTTCCGCGACGCGGCGCGCCAGTTCTGGCTCGCCGACGCGCGCGAGGCGTCGCACGGGCGTCCCGGCCACGGCGTGCGCGACCTCGCAACCCGGCTCGCGGGCTCGGCCGACCTGTTCGGCCACTCCGACCCGCCGCTGCTGCGCGGACCCGTCGCATCGGTGAGCTACGTGACCGCGCACGACGGGTTCACGCTCGCCGACCTGGTCGCGTACGACCACAAGCACAACCTCGCGAACGGCGAGGACAACCGCGACGGGACGGACGACAACCGGTCGTGGAACCACGGCCTCGAGGGCCCGGTCGTGGCCACGGACGCACGGGCGGGCGGTGGCGCCGGGCTCGACGCGCTCGGGCTCGGCGTGGAGATCGCGCCCCTGCGCCGCCGGTCGATCCGCAACCTCCTCGCGACGCTCGTCCTCGCCGCGGGCACCCCCATGCTCACCGCGGGCGACGAGATGGGCCGGACGCAGCGCGGCAACAACAACGCCTACGTGCAGGACGACGAGACGTCCTGGGTCTCGTGGGACCTCTCGCCGTGGCGCGAGGACCTGCTCGCGACGGCGCGGTACCTGCTCGCCGTGCGGCGCGCGCACCCCGCGCTGCGGCCCGACACGTTCTTCACCGGACGGCCCCGCGCCACGGGGGCCGCGACGGACGCCGCGACGCGGCACGGGGCGGACGGCGTCGGCGTGCCCGACCTCGTGTGGTTCGACGCCGACGGCGAGCTCCTGGACCACGCGGCGTGGCACGACCCTGCCGTCCGGACGCTCCAGATGCTGCGGACCGCGCCCGAGCCCGGCGACGCCGACGTGCTGGTCGTCCTCGCCGGCGCCCTCGACCCCGTGGACGTCACGCTCCCGGGCGTGCGCGCGGCGGCCGGCGCCGACCCCGAGCGCTGGGACCTCGCGTGGGACTCCGACTGGGAGCACCCCGACGACCGGGACCGCGCGAACGGCGACGGCACCGCCCACGCGGGCGACGTCGTCGGGCTCGAGGCCCTGAGCCTGCGCGTCTACGTCTCCACCCCGCCGAGGTAGAGGCGTGGTCGCGCGAGGTAGAGGCGTTGTCGCACGCGCCCACCGGGCCCGCCCAGGTCTGGACACGTGCTCTACTCTTCCCGCATGAGTGACAGCGCGGTCGACTCCCCCGTCAGCTCCCCCAGGATCGAGGACCCCGAGGTCGTCGTCGTGGGGGCCGGCCTCGCAGGGCTCGTCGCGGCGACCGAGCTCACCGCGGCGGGGCGCCGGGTCGTCCTGCTCGACCAGGAGCCGGCCGCGAGCCTCGGCGGCCAGGCGTGGTGGTCGTTCGGCGGCCTGTTCCTCGTCGGCTCGCCCGAGCAGCGGCGCATGGGCGTCACGGACTCCGCCGAGCTCGCGTTCGACGACTGGCTCGGGTCCGCGCGGTTCGCGCCCGGCGCGGACCGCGGCGAGGGCCCCGACCGCCACGGGTACGCCTGGGCGCGCGGGTTCGTCGACTTCGCGGCCGGGGAGATGCGCGGCTGGCTGCACGACAAGGGCGTGCGGTGGTTCCCGCTCGTGCAGTGGGCCGAGCGCGGCGGGTACCCGGTGCGCTCGGGCGCCGACGGGTCCGCGGCCGGCGCCCACGGCAACTCCGTCCCCCGGTTCCACGTCACGTGGGGCACCGGGCCGGGGATCCTCGAGCCGTTCGTCCGCGCCGCGCTCGACGCCCGGGCCGCGGGTCTGCTCGACCTGCGGTTCCGGCACCGGGTCACGTCGCTCGTCGTGACCGACGGCGCGGTGACGGGCGTGCGCGCGGAGGTCCTCGCGCCGTCGGACGTCGAGCGCGGCGCGCCGTCGTCGCGCGAGGTCGTCGGCGAGGTCGAGATCGCGGCGAGCGCCGTCGTCGTGACGTCGGGCGGCATCGGCGCGAACCACGAGCTCGTGCGTTCCCGCTGGCCGCAGGCGGCGGGCCGGCTGCCCGCCCGCATGCTGTCCGGCGTCCCCGACTCGACCGACGGGCTCATGATCGGCGTCGCCGCCGACGCGGGCGCGGCCCTGGTGCACGAGGACCGCATGTGGCACTACCCGGAGGGGATCGCGAACCACTCGCCGGTGTGGACGGACCACGGGATCCGCATCCTGCCGGGTCCGAGCTCGCTGTGGCTCGACGCCGACGGCAACCGGCTGCCCGCCCCGCTGTTCCCCGGGTTCGACGCGCTCGGCGCGCTCCAGCACGTCACCGAGCGCGGCGACGACCACTCCTGGTTCGTGCTCAACAAGGCGATCATGGAGACCGAGTTCGCGCTGTCGGGCTCCGAGCAGAACCCCGACCTCACCGGCAAGGACGTCCGGCTGCTCGCGCAGCGCGTGCTGCCGGGCGCCGTGGGGCCGGTGGCACGCTTCGCGGAGCAGTCGCCCGAGTTCGTGTGGGCCGACACGCCCGAGGAGCTCGCGGCCGGGATGAACGCGCTCGTGGACGCGACCCCAGGATCGCGCGGCCACGTCGACGCCGACGCCCTCGCGCGCATCGTCCATCTGCGCGACGAGCAGGTCCGCACCGGCCTCGGCAAGGATCCGCAGGTCGTCGCGACGGCGATGGCGCGGCGCTACCGCGTCGACCGGCTCATCCGCGTCTCGCCCCCGCGCCCGCTCACCACGCCCAAGGACGGCCCGCTGCTCGCCGTGCGCCTGTCCGTGCTCACGCGCAAGACGCTCGGCGGGCTGTGGACCGACACGTCCGCGCGCGTGCTGCGCGCCGACGGCTCCGTGCTGCCCGGTCTGTGGGCCGCGGGCGAGGCGGCGGGCTTCGGCGGCGGCGGGGTGCACGGGCACCGCGCGCTGGAGGGCACGTTCCTCGGCGGGTGCCTGTACTCCGGCCGCGTCGCCGGCCGCAGCCTCGCGGCCGAGCTCGGCTGAGGCGAGGCGCGGCGGGCCTGCGCCGGGCGCGGGTGCCCGGCCGCTAGGGTCGGCGACCATGACCGTGCCCGACGACGCGTCCCCGACTGCGGCACCCGGCGCACCCGCCGCGGTCGACCACCTCGACGCCCGTGCGTGCGAGCGCGTCTTCCGCCGCAACGGGCTCCCGCTCCTCGTGGAGGGCCACTCGCTCGACCGCGACGTGTTCGGGCGCTCGGCGCCGTTCCTGCTCGTCGTGCTGCTCGCCGAGCTGAGCGGCGCGATCCGGTCCGGCTGGCCCGCCTGGGCGAACG
Source organism: Cellulosimicrobium cellulans (assembly GCF_024124905.1). GTDB lineage: Bacteria > Actinomycetota > Actinomycetes > Actinomycetales > Cellulomonadaceae > Cellulosimicrobium > Cellulosimicrobium cellulans_G. The sequence continues at coordinate 644,674 of NZ_JAMXST010000004.1, read as the reverse complement.
CGCTCGCGCTCGTCGGCGGCGCCGCGATCCTCGCCGCGGCGTACGCGGGCCTCAACGTGCTGCGCGGGCGCCCGTGGTCGACCCTGCCGCAGTCCGTCGGGGTCCCCGAGCTCGCGTTCTTCGTGCTCGTGCCCGCGCTGCTGCCGGTCGTCTTCGGGGGCCAGTGGGGCGACGCGCTGCTCACGGCCGTCGGGAACCTCGTGCTGCTGGGCGTGGTGCGCGTCGTCGTCGGGTACGGCGTGCTGTCGTCGCTGTGGTGGGGGCTCGCGCGCGTGACCGACGAGCTCGGCGCCGCGCTCCTGCGGCTCGTGCGGCTCCTGCCCCTGCTGCTCGTGTTCTCGCTCGTGCTGTTCTACAACGCGGAGGTCTGGCAGGTGTTCGACCGCACGCACGGCGTCGCCGACGTCGCCCTCGGCGCGTTCTTCGCGCTGCTCGTCGTGCTGTTCGTCGGCCTGCGTTCCCCGGCCGAGGCCCGCGCGGCGCTCGCCGGGTCGGCGGGGGACGTGCCCGGGCGCGAGCGGGCGGCCCGGTTCAGCCGCGGGCAGACGGCGAACCTCGCGACGATGATCGCCACGAGCCAGCTCCTGCAGGTCCTCGTGGTGAGCCTCGGCATGGGCGTGTTCTTCATGGCCCTCGGGACGCTCACCGTCACGCCCGAGGTCATGGCCCTGTGGGACGTCGACGGCGGCACGTGGCGGCGGACGCTCTCGCTCGCCGGCGGGGGCGGTGTCGGGGGCGCGGACCTCGTGGTCACGCAGACGCTCGTGCGCGTCTCGGTCGCGATCGCGACGTTCACCGGCCTGTACTACGCCATCTCCGTCCAGGTCGACGCCGTGTACCGCGAGGAGTTCGTGGACGGCATCGAGACGCAGCTGCGTGACGTGCTCGCGGTCCGGGCCCGCTACCTCGACCTGCTCGCGGCCGACCGCCGCTGACCCCGCACCGCACCCGCGACGGACCCGCGACGACCCCGGCTGCTTGACAGGGGGCATCCCTCGGGCGAAGGTTGTACAGACACGTCTGTACACACCCTACGCGGTATGGAGCGGTGCAGTGCTGCCCGCCCGACCTGCTCGACGAGGAGCACCATGCCTCTGACCTCCACGACACGCGAGGCGCCAGGACGCGCGGCGCACCGGCACTTCGACACCTACCTGTTCGACCTCGACGGCACGATCTACCTCGGCACCGACCTCCTGCCCGGCGCCGCGGAGCTCGTCTCGACCCTCCGCGCGCAGGGCGCGCGCGTGCTCTTCGTGAGCAACAACCCCACGCGCAGCCCGCAGGACTACGCCGACAAGCTCACGCGACTCGGCATCCCCACGGGCCACGAGGACGTCTACACGAGCCTCGTCGCGACCGTGGCGTGGGTGCGCGCGCACGCCCCCGGCGCCACGGTCTTCCCGATCTCCGAGCAGCCGCTCGTCGACGCGCTCCTCGCCGAGGGCTGCACGATCAGCGACGACCCCGAGAAGATCGACCTCGTCGTCGCGTCGTACGACCGCTCGTTCGACTACCGCAAGCTCCAGGTCGCGTTCGACACGCTGTTCGTCCACGGCCGCGCGCGCTTCGTCGCGACGAACCCCGACCGGTTCTGCCCGTTCCCGGGCGGCCGCGGCGAGCCCGACTGCGCGTCGGTCGTCGCCGCGATCACCGCCGCGACCGGCGTCGCGTGCGAGGCGGTCTTCGGCAAGCCCGACCCGGCGTTCCTGGAGATCATCGCGGCCGAGACCGGGCTGGACCCCGCGACGACCGTCATGGTGGGCGACCGCCTCAGCACGGACGTCGCGTTCGCCCACGCGACGGGCATGACGTCCGCGCTCGTCCTGACCGGCGAGACCGACCGTGCGACCGCGCTGCGCACGCCCGCGGCGCAGGCACCGACGCTCCTGCTCGAGCGCGTCGACGACCTGCTCCAGCCCGCGGGCCACCTGTGGGACGTGGCCCGGCGGGAGGTGCGGGCATGACGACGACGCCGAGCGAGGCCACCGCGCTGCCGGCCGCCTTCCGCGCGCTCCCCCTGCAGGACGTCGTCTCCGCGCCCGGCGCGCTCGACGCGCTGCCCGACGTCCTGCGCCGGCTCGACGCGCGCCGCGTCACGGTGCTCCACGACGGCGCGCGGATCGTGCACGACGGGAGGGACGTGGTCGCGACCGTGCTCCGGCTCGCGTCGTCCCCGCGGGCCGGGACGACGTTCGTCGACGACACCCTTGTCCGCCGCACGGCGCACGGCGTCGTGCTCGACGAGGACACCGTCGACGCCGCGACGATCGGCTGCCAGGGCTACGACGTCGTCGTCGCGACGGGCGGCGGCACGGTCACCGACCTCGCGAAGGCGGTCGTCGCCGCGACCGGGGCGCGCCTCGTGGTCGTCCAGTGCGCGGCGTCCGTCAACGGCTACTCCGACGCGCTGTCCGTGCTCGTGCGCAACGGCGCCAAGCGGACCGCCCCGACGGCCTGGCCCGCCGCGCTGCTCGTCGACCACGACGTGCTCGCCGCCGCGCCCCCGCACCTCACGCGCTCCGGCGTCGGCGACGCGGCCGCGACCTGGACCGCGCCCGCCGACTGGTACCTGGCCGGCGCGTTCGGCATGGACGCCGGGTACGACCCCGAGGTGTTCCGGCCCGTGCAGGAGGCGGTCGCCCGGCTGCGCGCCCACCCGGCCGGGTCCGCCGAGGCGCTCTCCGCGCTCGTCGACGCGCTCACCGTGGGTGGCCTGTCGATCGGGATCTGCGGCACGACCGCGCCCCTCTCGGGCTCCGAGCACCTCATGAGCCACCTCCTCGACATGGCGGCCATGGCGCGCGACGAGCCGCACGACCTCCACGGCGCTCAGGTCGGCGTCGCGACGGTCGTCGCGGCGAGCCTGTGGCAGCTGGCGCTCGACCGGCTCGACCGCGCCGCGCTGGAGACCGCGGTGCTCTCCCCGCCCACCGACCTGCGCGGGCGCGTCGCGGCCACGTGGGCCGTCGTCGACCCGAGCGGACGCGTGGGCGCCGAGTGCTGGACCGCCGTCGAGCGCAAGCTCGCGCTCTGGGCCGAGCGGCAGGACGCGGCGCGGGCCGCCGTCGACGCCTGGGACGAGCACCGCGCGACCCTGCGCGGGCTCACGGCCGACCCGGCCGTCCCGGCGGACGTGCTGCGGGCCTGGGGCGCGCCGACGCGGTTCTCCGAGCTCACGCCCACCGTGGGCGAGGACGAGGTGCGCTGGGTCCTGCGCTCGCTGCCCCTGATGCGGGACCGCTTCACGCTCCCCGACCTGCTCCTGCTCGCCGGCCTGTGGGACGACGCCCTGCTCGACGAGGTGCTGGCGCTCGCCGCACGCCACGGCGGCGGCCTCTGAGAGTCCCCTCCCCCACGGCAAAGGGCCGCACCCGGCGGGTGCGGCCCTTCGTCGTCCTGCGGCGACCGGGTGCGCGGCCCCCGGCGCGCGTCGTGCGACGCCGCGGGAGACGACGACGGCCCGCACCCCGGTCGGGGTGCGGGCCGTCGCGGCACGGTCGCCGTCAGACGAGCGCCTGCAACGGGTTCTCCACGATCTCCGTGAGACGGGCGAGAAAGCGGGCCGCCACCACGCCGTCGACCGGGCGGTGGTCGACCGACAGCGTCAGGTGCACGACCGTCGCGACCTGGACCTCGCCGTCCACGACGACCGGCTCCGCGACCGCCGCCCCCACCGCGAGGATGCCCACCTGCGGAGGGTTGATGATCGCGTCGAACTCCCGGACGCCGTACATGCCGAGGTTCGTCACGGTCAGCGCACCGCCCTCGAGCTCGTCCTGCTGCAGACGGCCCTCACCGGCGCGCGCGACGAGGTCCTTGACGGCCGTCGAGAGCGCACCGAGCGAGAGCGAGTCCGCCCCGCGCACCACCGGCGTCACGAGCCCGCGCTCGGAGGCCACCGCCACCGAGACGTCGGCGCGCTCGAAGCGCAGCACGGCGTCGGGCGTCCACACGACGTTCATCTCGGGCACGTCGACGAGGGCGCGCGCCGCCGCCCGGACGAAGAAGTCGTTGACCGAGACGCGCACGGGCGACGAGGCGTTGACGGTCGCGCGCAGCGCGAGCAACTCGTCGACCCGGACCCGCGCGCGCAGGTAGAAGTGCGGCGCCTCCTGCTTGCTCGCCTGCAGCCGCGAGGCCACGAGACGACGCAGCTTCGAGTGCGGGACCTCCTCGTACGGCCCGTACGCCGACGTCCGCACGGCGGGTGCGCCCGTCGCCGCGGTCGCCGCCACGGGCGGCTCGGCGGGGGCGCTCGCGGCCCGGGTCGCGCACGTCGTCGCAGGTCGCGGCGCCTCGGGCGCCTCCGCCGGGGCCGCGGTCGCCGCCGCCGGCGACTGCGCGGCGGCGATCGCGCGCAGGACGTCGTCGCGCACGATGCGACCGCCGGGGCCGGTGCCGTCGAGCTGGTCGAGCCCGAGCCCCGCGTCGCGCGCCATCCGGCGCGCCAGCGGGCTCGCGAAGATCCGCCCGCCGTTCGCGCCCGGCCCGGCCGGTGCGGCCGGGGCGTCGGCCGCGGGCGCCGCCGGCGCGGGCTCCGCCGGGGCGGGTGCGACCGGAGCAGGCTCCTGCGCAGCCGGGGCAGCGGGCGGCGCCGGCTCCGGCGCGGGCTCCGCCGCGTCGGACGCCGGGCCGAGGCCGAGCTCCGCGAGGAGCGCGTCGCCGGCGGCCGGGTCCTCGTCCGGCGCGAGGAGCACCGCGATGGGGTCGCCCACGGGGACGAGCGTCCCCGCCTCGACGACGAGGGCGTGCACGACGCCGTCCTGGTCGCACTCGATGTCGACGACCGCCTTCTCGGTCTCGACGGTCGCCACGACGTCGCCCGCGGCGATCTTCTGCCCGGCCTCCACGGACCAGCCCTCGAGCGCCGCCTCGTCGGAGTCGGCGGACACGCCGGGCAGTCTCAGGTAGGTTGCCATCTCTCGTCCTCCAGGTCGGGTCAGAGCGCGCGCAGCGCAGCGGCGACGTCGGCGGTGCTCGCGAGCGCCGCCTGCTCCAGCACCTTGGAGATGCTGGGCGACGACTCGGAGCCGTGCACGCGGGTCACCGGGGCGTCGAGCCAGTCGAAGTACCTCCGCTGGATCTCGTCCGCGAGCCACCCGCCGTACGACGTGCCGGCCGAGCCCTGCTCGACGACGAGCACCTTGTTGGTCTTGCGGATCGACTCGCCGAGCGTGTCCCAGTCGACGCTCGCGCGGTCGAGCCAGCGCAGGTCCACGACCTCCGCGTCGACGCCCGCCTCGTCCGCGGCGTCGACGCAGCGCTGGACCATCGACAGGTAGGAGACGACGGTCGCGGCGCTGCCGGACCGGCGGATCGCGGCCTTGCCGACGGGCAGGCAGAAGTCGAGGTCCTTCGGCGCGTCCATGACGGCCTTGTACAGGTCGGCGTCGTGCTCGAGCACCGCGACGGGGTCCTTGAGCCGCATCGCCGCGTTGACCAGCCCGACGTAGTCGAGCGGGGTGGACGGGGCGACGATGCGCCACCCGACGGAGGTCGCGAGGATGCCCGCGGGGTCCATCGAGTGCTGCGAGCCGTAGCCGGTGCCCGTGCCGATCTTGATGCGCAGCAGCAGCGGCATGTCGTGGTCGCCGCCGAACATGTGCCGTGCCTTGCCGATCTGGTTGAAGAGCTGGTCGGCGGCGACCCAGATGAAGTCCGCGTACATGAGCTCGACGACCGGGTAGTAGCGCCCGTCGAGCGCGAGGCCGCCCCCCAGGCCGCTGAACGCGGCCTCGGCGATGGGCGTGCCGAGCGTGCGGTCGGGGAAGTCCGTCCCGAGCCCCTTGGTCGCGCCGCGCGACCCGCCGTTGAGCTTGTGGACGTCCTCGCCCATGACGACGACCCGCTCGTCCGCCGACATGCGGCGGTGCATCACGTCGGCGACGACGTCGACGAACTTGCGCTGCTCGAGCTCCTCGGAACCGAAGTCCGCGACGTCGCGGACGTCCGCGCCGTCGAGCCCGGACAGGTCGCCGCGGATGCCGACGTCGATGAAGTCGGTGTCGGGCCACAGCGCGGGACGGATCTGCTGCTGGCCAGGCTTGCCGCCGGGCACCGGCTCGAGCAGCGAGGCGGAGATCTCCTTCATCGCGGCCTTGGCCCGCGCGCGCACCTGCGCGCACTCGTCCGTGGTGAGGAGCCCGCGCTCCACGACGCGTGCCTCGACGGTCCGGATCGGCTCACGGTCGCGCCACGCCTGCTCCTCCTCCTTGGCGCGGTAGCCGAACGCGCTGCCGGGGAACGGCCCGTTCTGGTGGAAGTAGCGGTACGTGTCCGCCTCGACGATCGTCGGGCCGCCGCCCGCGCGCATGTGCTCGACGGCCTGCTGCATGGCGAGGTAGACGGCGAGCGTGTCCTGCCCGTCGACGCGCCAGCTCTTGATGCCGAAGCCGAGCCCGCGCGCGGACAGGCGCGGGTCGCCCGTCGCCTCCTCGACCGTCGTCGAGACGGCGTACTGGTTGTTCTCGATGAAGAAGCAGACCGGCAGGTCCCAGGCGGCGGCGAGGTTGAAGCTCTCCAGCACCGAGCCGATGTTCACCGCACCGTCCCCGAAGTAGGTGACGGCGACGTTGTCGGTGCCGGAGTGCTTGTCCGCCCAGGCGAAGCCGGTCGCGAAGGGGACGGCGCCGCCCACGATCGCGTTCGTGCCCATGGCCCCGGCCTCCTTCCACTGCAGGTGCATCGACCCGCCACGGCCGCGGCAGTAGCCGTCGGCGAGGCCCGCGATCTCGGACAGGGACCGGTAGAGGACGGTGCGCACGTCGTCGCCGAGCTCGGCGCGCGCGTCGAAGCCGTCCGGCTGGACGTAGCCGAGCGCCTTGGCGAGGAACTGGTGGTGGCCGCGGTGGGAGCCGTTGATCTGGTCCGCCGCGACGAGAGGCAGGACCGAGCCCACGGCGCCGCCCTCCTGGCCGATCGAGGAGTGGGCCGGACCGTTGATGAGCTTCTGCCCGGCGAGCTCGAGGACCTCCTCCTCGAACGCGCGCACGAGGTGGAGCTGGACGAGCATGGTCTCGAGGAGCCGCGGGTCGGCGGCCTTCCAGTCCGCGGTCGTGGTGCTGAGCTCGACCCATGTGGCGGCCGGCTTGAGTGCCTTGGTCTTCGGCATAGGATCGCCTTCCTCGGGCGTGTCGTCCGTCGCGTGACGGGGTGCTGTCCGGCCGAGCCGGCACGAACGGCCCGGACGAGGCGACCCGTGGGCACCGGTGCCCACGCCGTCTCCTCGTCGAGGTCGCTCGTCGCGGGCGTCACCGCCGGCTCGGAGCATGTCGCTGCGCCCGACCATACAGCTACATACATGTATAGTCCAGCCTGGACGTGAATACGGGGGACCTGGCATGACATGTCCGGTTCCGCTAGCGTGGATCGTCTACGGCGCGCCTGACGACGGACGCGACCTTTCGGACCTCGACCCCGACGGAACACGATGCCCCAGACACTCGACCGCGACGGTTCGACACCGCTGTACATCCAACTCGCGAACATCCTGCGCGAGAAGATCGAGGGCGGCGAGTGGGCGGTGAACCACAAGATCCCGTCCGAGAACGAGCTCAACCAGACCTACGGGATCAGCCGCATGACGGCGCGCCAGGTCCTCGCGCAGCTCGCGAACGAAGGACTCATCTTCCGCGTCCAGGGCAAGGGCACGTTCGTGGCCCCGCGCAAGATCAGCACGCGCTCCCCCGCGTACAAGGGCATCCGCGAGCAGCTCGAGCAGATGGGGTACGCCACCTCGACGCAGCTGCTCGGCATGGAGCTCGGCACGCCGCCGAGCAACGTCGCGCGCACGCTCGGGCTGCCGTCGGGAGCCCATGCCTACACCGTGCGCCGCCTGCGCCTCGTCGAGGACGAGCCGATCAGCCTCCACACGTCCTACATCCCGCAGGCGCTCGCCGAGGACCTCGACCGCCACGACCCCGCCGAGCGTCAGCTGTGCGCGATCCTCGAGGACGCGTACGGCCTGCGCATGGACCACGTCGTCGAGACGCTCGAGACGACGACCCCCTCGGCCGCCGACGCGCGCGTCCTGGGCGTCGGCCGCACCGCGCCGCTCCTGCTGCTCACGCAGCAGATCTCCACCGCGACGGGCACGCCCTTCGAGCACTCGCGCATCCTCTTCCGGGGCGACAAGATCCGCCTCGAGTTCCACTACGACCTCTGACCGGCGCGCACCGCACGGGGCCCGGGGACCGACGGTCCCCGGGCCCCGCCGCGTCGGGTGCGTCGTCAGCGCAGGAGCGCCTCCAGCGCGGCCACGTCGACGAGCTTGTCGCTCAGCACGTCCGGACCGGCCAGCACCGTCGCCGGCAGGTCCGGCTCGCCGAGGTGGTCGACCACGAGCGAGGCGTCCGGGAACTCGTCCTCGGTCGTGAACGTGCTCACGGTCACGAGGTGCCGCAGCCCGGCGCGGCTCGCGGCCGTCGCGCCCGCGGCGGAGTCCTCGACCACGACGACCTCCTCGGGCGACCGGCCGAGCCGGTCGATCGCGAGCAGGTAGATGTCCGGGGCGGGCTTCTTGGCAGGCACGACGTCCCCCGCGAACACCCCGGCGACGCGCGCGTAGTCCTCCTCGCCGACGACGGACCGCAGGACGGCCTCGACGCTGCGCTGCGCGGACGTCGACGCCACGGCGACCTGCCACCCGGCGTCGAGCGCCTCGTGCACGAGTCGGCGCACGCCGGGGCGCCCCGGCAGCGCGCCCTGCTCGACGAGCTCGACGTAGATCTCGCTCTTGCGCAGGTGCGCCGCTCGCACGGCCTCGTCGAGGTCGCCGCCGCGCGCGAGGTCGACCTCGGGGTGCTCGGCCAGGTACGCCTTGAGGCGCTCCTTGCCGCCGCCGACGCGCAGGAGCGCGGCGTACTCCGTCGCCGACCACTCGATCGGGTGCCCGAGCTCCGCGAACGCCCGGTTGAACGCGACGAGGTGGCCGTCGCGCTCGGTGTCCGCGAGGACGCCGTCGCAGTCCAGGACCAGTGCGCGCGTCATGCGGCCGCCCCCGCCGCGTCCCGGGACGACCCGAAGACCTCGATGTGCGTCGCGATCTCGTCGCGGACGGCGACCAGCACGGCGTCGAACATCTTCACGGGCTCCCACCGGCCGGTGCGCTCGCACTCGTCGAGGTGCTGCTTTGCGGTCCGCATGTAGGCGAGCTTCAGGGCGGTGGAGATGTTGATCTTGGACACGCCGGCCGCGATGAACGCCCGGAAGTCCTCGTCGCGCAGACCCGTGCCGCCGTGCAGCACGACGGGCAGGTCGCTCAGCGCGCGCAGGCTCTCCACGCGGTCGACCCGCAGCACGGGATCGGCCGTGTAGAGGCCGTGCGCGGTGCCGAGGGCGGGAGCGAGCAGGTCCGTGCCGGTGTCGCGCGCGACCTCGACGAGCTGTTCGACGCTGTAGGAGTGCAGGGCCTCGTCGGACCCGACGCCGTCCTCGACCCCCACGATGTTCTCGATCTCCGACTCGACGGCGGCCCCCGCGGCGTGCGCCTCGCGCACGACCTCGGCGGTCTCGCGCCACGCGACGTCGAGGGGTCGGTCGGACGCGTCGAAGAGGACGGACGACCACCCTTCGGCGAGCACCTCGGTGATGACGGCCCGGTCGGGGCAGTGGTCGAGGTGCAGGGCGACCGGGACGGTCGCCTCCTCGGCCGCGGAGTGCACGAGGCGCGACAGGTGCCGGGCGCCGATGCTCCTCACCGTCTTGACGGACGTCTGCAGGATCACGGGCGACCGCGCGCCCTCGGCGGCCGCGATGACGGCTCGCGCGGAGAGGTCGTCCGCGATGTTGACCGCGGGTACGGCATATCCGCGACGCTGCGCCTCGTCGACGAGGGCCAGGGTCGGGGCGATGGGCATGGATGTCCTCCTCGTGGTGCGACGACGGGGCCTCCGTTGGCCGACCGCCGTCGGTCGTCCGTGCGCGGCCGCTCACCGGCCACGCACCCGATAACTAGATCGTACTTGTCCAGACTCCTCTATACAAGCATTCCCTAGACGACCGCACCCACGGCGGCGCGGACCTCGGCCACCGTCGCGAGGAACGCGTCCGGGTCCAGGCCTCCGCGACCGAGGAACACGCCGTCCGGCACGTCGCGCGGGTCCCCGCCGGCGCCGGCTCGCGCGATCGCGGCGAACGTCCCCGGCCCGGCCGACCCGCCGTAGAGCACGCGCGAGCGCGCGACTCGCTCGTCGACGAGCGTGCGGAGCACGCCCACCGTCCGCAGCACGTGGTCCGCCGGCGCCGGCTCGGCCGCGCCGATGGCCCACGTGGGCTCGTACGCGACGACGACCTCCGCGTCGTCGGGCAGGCCGCCGAACGCCGCGTCCAGCTGGGCGCGCAGGACCGGCTCGGGCTCCGCGCTCCGCTCCGGCTCGCCCACGACGAGGATCGGGACGAGGCCGTGCCCGACGGCGGCCCGGACCTTGCGACCGAAGAGCTCGGGCGTCTCGCCGACGTGCCGCACGCGCTCCGGGTGTCCGACCATGACGTACCGCACGCCGAGCTCGGCGAGCAGCTCCGCGCTCACCTCGCCGGTGTAGGGGCCCCTGGGGTGCGGGGAGACGTCCTGCACCCCCACGTCGGCGCCGGTCCCGGCGAGCCCTTCGGAGAGCACCGTGACGAGCGGGTGGGGGACGCACGCGTAGACCCCGTCACCGGCCCCGCGCGCCGCCAGCCCGCTCGCGACGCGCTCGGCCCAGGACCGCGTCTCCGCGAGCCCGAGATAGCCCTTGGTGCTGCACCCGACGAGCGTCCTGGGAAGCATGGTTCCCCTCTCCGCGCCGCCGGCCCGACGACGCTGTCCGTGTCCGTCCGGACATTGTGGCCGCAACCGCCATACGTGTGCAACCATGTACACACAAGTTGGTGGTCGCGCGGACGACGACCTGCACCCGGCCCGGCGCGCACAGGAGCGCAGCCGCCGAGGCGTCGAGACGCACCGCCGCGTGAGGAGGACGGCACACGAATGGGTGGTACACCGCGAGCCGACGCACCACGGCTCGACAGCAAGACCTACGACATGGTGATCGTCGGCGCCGGGATCAACGGCGCCGCGATCGCGCGCGACGCCGCGCTCCGCGGGCTCGACGTCGCGCTCGTCGAGCGCGGCGACTACGGCGGCGAGACGTCGTCGTGGAACAGCCGCCTGATCCACGGCGGCCTGCGCTACCTCGAGCACGGCGAGCTCCGCCTCGTCCACGAGTCGCTGCACGACCGCGAGCACCTGTGGCACGTCGCACCGCACCTCGTCACCCCGCTCCCCTTCGTGGTGCCGCTCTACCGGCACAACCACGTCCCGGGGTGGATGCTCCGCGTCGGCATGGTGCTCTACGACGGCCTGTCGCTGCGCAAGTCGGTGCCGCGCCACCGCGCCATGACGCGCGACGCGACCCATCTCGAGCTCCCGGGCCTCGGGCTCGACGGGCTCGACGGCGCGGTGCGGTACTACGACGGTCAGGTGGTCTACCCCGAGCGGCTCGTGCTCGAGACCGTCCTCGACGCGTGCCGGCACGGCGCCGACGTGCTCAACCACGCCGAGGTCACCGAGATCCTCGTCGAGGACGGCGCGGCCCGCGGCGTCCGTGTGCACGACGCCGAGAGCGGCGAGGAGCTCGTCGTGCGGGGCCGGTGCGTCGTCAACGCCGCGGGCCCCTGGGTCGACCACCTCGCCCACGGCCTGCCCCTGCCCCGGCAGATCGGCGGGACGAAGGGCACGCACCTCGTCGTCGACCCCTTCCCCGGGGCCCCGGACGCGGCGATCTACTTCGAGGCGCGCAGCGACAACCGGGCGATCCTCGTCATCCCGTGGAACGGCCGCTACCTCATCGGGACGACCGACGACCGCTACGACGGCGACCCCGGTGCCGCGCGCGGGACCCGGGAGGAGGTCGACTACCTGCTGGCGGAGACGAACGCCCTCGTGCCGTCCGCCGGGCTGACGGTCGACGACGTGCTCCTCACCTACTCCGGCGTCCGGCCGCTCCCCCACCGCCCCGGCGCGAAGCCCGGCGCGATCCCGCGCAGCCACCTCGTCGAGACCCACGTCGAGGTGCCGCGGCTCGTGTCCGTCGTCGGCGGAAAGCTCACCCCGCACCTGAGCCTCGGTCGCGAGGTCGTCGACAAGGTCGCCCGCCTCCTCAGCCTCGACGTCCTCGCCTCCACCGCGGCCGACACCCCGCTCCCCGGCGCCCCGAGCACGGGGTCGTGGGAGGACGAGCGCGGGCGCGTGCTCGCGGACCTGCCGTTCCCGGCCGAGGTCGCCGAGCGCCTCGTCCGCGTCTACGGCGCCGTGGCCCGCGAGATCGGCGAGAGCGCACGGCGCGACCCGCGGCTCGTGCAGGTCCTGGGCGAGGGCCGGGGCGCGGTGACGCTCGCAGAGCTCGCGCACGTCGTCGAGCGCGAGCACGCGACGACGCTGACGGACGTCCTGCAGCGCCGCACGATGGTCGGCATCGAGCCCGGGCTCGGCCTGGACGTCGCCGAGGACGTCGCCGACGTGCTCGGCGACATGCTCGGGTGGGACGCCGAGCGTCGGGACGCGGAGGTCGCGGCCCACCGCACCTACGTCCGACGTCTGCTCGGCGGCACCGCGGCCGACGACGACGCCGACGAGACCCCGGCCTCCGCGGCGCACGCCGCGTGAGCGCAGCACGACGGGGCGGCACCCACCGGGTGCCGCCCCGTCGTCGTGACCGGTGCGTCGCGTCAGGCCGCGGCGCCCGGCACCTTGCGCGCCCAGCCCTTGGTCAGCTCGCGCGCCTCGCGCCACCCGGCGTACAGCGTGTCCGCCTGGTCACGGCTCATCGCCGGCTCGAACACGCGGTCCTGCTGCCAGCGGCTCGACACCTCGTCGAGCGAGCCGTAGACGCCCGTCGCGATGCCGGCCATGAGCATGGCCCCGTAGATCGTCGCCTCCTGCACGCGCGGCCGGATCACCGGGATGCCCGTGATGTCCGCGGTCATCTGGCACAGCAGGTTGTTCTTCACCGCCCCGCCGTCGACGCGGATCTCCGGGATGGTGATGTCGGACTGGTCGAGCGCGGCCTGCACGAGGTCGCGCGTCTGGTAGACCATCGACTCCACGCCCGCGCGGATGATGTGCAGGCGGTTCGTCGCGTTGGAGATGCCGACGATCGCGGCGCGTGCGTAGGAGTCCCAGTCGGGCGCCCCGAGGCCGGTGAACGCCGGGACGAGGTAGACGCCCTCCGTGCTCGCGACCTGACCCGCGTACCACTCGCTGTCCGGCGCGGCGTGGATGAGCTTCATGTCGTCGCGCAGCCACTGCATGGTCTTGCCCATGGCGTACACGACGCCCTCGATCTCGTACGCGATGTCGCCGCCCACGCCCCACGCCGCGGTCGTCGTGAGACCAGGCACGTACGCCGTCGAGCTGCCGGCGTTGATGTTGAGGACGCCCGCGGTGCCGTACGTCATCTTCGCCTGGCCGGGCTTGAACGCGGCCTGGCCGAAGAGCCCGGCCTGCTGGTCGCCCATGTTCGCCGCGATCGGGACCGGGGCCCCGAACGACGGCGCCGCGTCGCCGACGACGGTGTCGGACGGGACGATGCGCGGCAGCATGACGCGCGGGATGCCGTAGATCGAGAGCAGCTCGTCGTCCCAGTCGAGCGTCTCGAGGTTCATCATCATGGTCTCGGCGCCGTTGGAGTAGTCCGTGACGAACGCCTCCCGGCCCGTGAGGTTCCAGACGAGCCACGTGTCGATCGTGCCCGCGAGCAGCTCGCCCTTCTCGGCACGCTCCTGCGCCCCGGGGACCGCGTCGAGGATCCAGCGGATCTTCGACGCGGAGTAGAAGGCGTCCGGCGTGCGGCCGGTCTTGCTGCGGATGGTCTCGCCGTGCCCCTCCGCGACCCACTGCTCGACGATGTCGACCGAGTGGCGCGAGGCCCACACGATCGCGTTGTAGATGGGCCGCCCGGTGTCCTTCTCCCAGACGAGGGCCGTCTGCCGCTGGTTGGTCAGGCCGATCGCGCTGAGGTCAGCGGGCTGGATGCCCGCCTGGCGCATCGCGGCGCGCATCGTCTCGTACTGGGTCGTGACGATCTCCTGCGGGTCGTGCTCGATCCAGCCGGACCGGGGGTAGTGCTGCGTGAGCTCGGCCTGGCCGAGTCCGAGGACCGTTCCCTCCTCGTCGATCACGAACGTCCGGGCGCTCGTGGTTCCCTCGTCGATTCCGAGGATGTACTTCGTCATGTGCCACACCTCATTGTTGACAGTTCCGAGTGCTGACGCGGGGGTCGTCCCCGTCCGGCCTGGCTCCGAGGCGTCGGTGCCCCGGGGGCCGGAGATACGTGCCCGACGTCCGCACGCTAGTAGCCAGTACACGTCTAGTCAACTAGTTGTCCGAACCTGTATGTGGTCGTACTATCGACACGACCGCGGGGTGGCCGGCGACGGTGCCGGCTCCAGACAACGACGTGCGCTTCGCGAAAGGTACTCATGGACATCGATCTCTTCTCCCTCCTGCTCTCGCTCGGCGGAGGGTTCGTGGGCGCGGCCCTCGGCGCGCTCCTCGCATTCGTCTTCACCGGCCTGGCCGTGGTGCTCGGCGTCGTGGCCCTCGCCGCGGGTGGTGGCTCGGGCATGCTCGACACCGTCGCGTTCGGGCCGTTCTTCGGCCCGCACGTCGCGTTCGCCGGCGGTGTCGCCGCCGCGGGCTACGCGGCACGGCGCGGCGGCTTCGACGGCAAGGACATCGTCACACCTCTCGCGAGCATCCGACGCCCCGACGTGCTGCTCGTCGGCGCGCTGTTCGGCGCGCTGGGCTACGTGGTGCAGGTCGCGGTCGCCGCGACGCCGTGGTTCGGGAGCCACACGGACACCGTGGCCGTCACGGTGTTCCTCTCGGGCGTCGCCGCCCGGCTCGTGTTCGGCCGCACCGGCCTGCTCGGGGCGGTGCCGCGCACGCCGCAGGGCTGGAAGCGCTTCGCGCCCACGCCCGAGAACCAGTGGATCCCGGGCCAGCAGCGCTTCCGCGACAACACGGTGCTCGGCGCGTTCGCCGGCCTGTTCGCGGCCGGCACGACCGTGCTCCTCGCCGAGAGCTTCCCCGACCTCCAGGGCAGCGCCCACGTGTTCGCGTTCGGCGTCTCCGCGTTCTCGCTCGCGTTCCTCGCGGTCGGGATGCCGGTCCCCGTGACGCACCACATCACGGTCGTCGGCGGTCTCGCCGCCGCCACGTTCCTTCCCGTCGTGGGCAGCACGTTCGCGGCCGTGCTCGTCGGCGCCGCGTTCGCGGTCGTCGCCGCGTGGGGCGCGGAGCTGTTCGCGCGCCTCCTGCACATCCACGGCGACACCCACATCGACCCCCCGGCCGCGACGATCTGGCCCACGAGCCTGCTCGTCCTCGGCCTGGGCAGCGCCCTCGTCTGAGCGCACCCGGCGCGGGCGGGCCCGGTGGTGCCACCACCGGGCCCGCCCGCGCGTCATGACACCCGACCTCAGGAGAAGCATGTCGTCCTCGACCGTCACCCTCCCCTCGCTCGCCGACGTCGGCGCCCTCGCCCTCGACGTCGACGGGACGCTCGCCGGCGCCGACCACGCCGTCTCGCCGCGCACCGCGGCCGCGGTCGCCCGCGTCCGCGACGCCGGCGTCCCCGTCCTGCTCGTCACCGGGAGGTCACGGGCCAACACCCTCGCTCTCGCGGGCTCGATCGGTCTCGACCTGCCCGTGGTCTGCTGCAACGGGGCCGTCGTGGTCGACCCGCGCACGGACGAGGACCTGCGCGTCGAGACCCTGGCCCCGGAGGAGATCCGGACGATGGCCGAGCTCGCGGACGAGCTCGGCCTCACCTGCACGTGGTGGACGTCGCGCGACATCTTCATCTCCGAGCCGGGCTTCGGTCGCGACCTCCTCATGGCGCTCAACGAGCAGGACGTGCGCGTCGCCGACCTCCGGGACACCGACCCGCGGGCGATCGTCAAGATCATGGTCGTCGGCCGCGGGGACCGTCTGGACGAGGTCGCCCCCACGGTCTCGCGCGTCCCCCGGATCGCCCGCGCGATGGACGAGTTCTTCGAGCTCTCGCCCGAGCGGGGCGCGAAGTGGGAGGGCCTGTCCTTCGTGCTGGACCGCCTCGGCGTGACCGCGGACCGCACGCTCGGGTTCGGCGACGGCGGCAACGACGTACCGTGGCTGTCCCGCATCGGCTACGGGTTCGCGATGGGCAACGCGCGCCCCGAGGTCAAGGCCGTCACGCTCGCGAGCATCGGCAACCACGCCGAGGACGGGCTGGCCGCCTTCCTCGAGCACGCCCTCGACCACCTGGGCCTCGGCGCCCCCCGGACCGGAGACCTCGTATGACGACCGCTTCCCTCTTCCGCCTCCCCGAGGACGTCCGCGGCGACGACTACGTGCTCGCGACGTACCACCTGCGCCTGCCCGCAGGCACGGACGTCATGGCCAAGGCCACGACGTTCGCCGTCGGGCAGACGACCGGCACCTGGGTCGAGGTGCCGGGCCTGACGCCCGAGCTGCGCGCGCGGCACGAGGGACGCGTCGTGCGCGTCCTCGAGGCACCGCCCGTCGAGGTCGGGGGCGACGACGACGAGGTGCACGACTTCCTCGTCCAGATCGCCGTCCCGACGGTCAACGTGGGGCCGCAGCTCCCGATGCTGCTCACGACGCTGCTCGGCAACGACGCGTCGACGTCCGTGCAGGCGAAGCTCGTCGACCTCGAGCTCCCGGACGCCTACGCGCGCGATCTCGGCGGTCCCCGGTTCGGGGTCGCCGGCGTGCGCGAGCTCGTCGGGGTCACGGACCGGCCGCTCGTGCTCAACATGATCAAGCCGTGCACCGGGCTGAGCCCGCAGGAGGGCGCGCGGATCTTCAAGGAGACCGCGCTCGGGGGCGTGGACCTCGTGAAGGACGACGAGCTGCTCGGCGACACGTCGTTCTCGCCCGTCGTCGAGCGCGTGCGCGAGTTCGGTCGCGCCGCGCGCGAGGTGCTCGAGGAGACGGGCAAGGACGTGGTCTACGTCCCGAACGTCACCGACCGGCCGGACCGCATGCTCGACACCGCGCGCCGGGCGGTCGACGCAGGGGCCCGCGCGCTCATGATCACCTACGCGACCGTCGGGTACGGCGGCCTGCAGGCGCTGCGCGACGCGGTGGACGTCCCCCTGCTCGGCCACTTCGCCGGCACCGGCCCGTACTTCGAGGGGCCCGCGTCCGGGATGAGCGCCCCGATCGCGGCCGGCATGCTCCCGCGTCTCGCGGGGGCCGACCTCGTGCTCACGACGACCCCGTACGGGGGGTACCCGGTCCGCCGCCTGCCGTACCTGCGCACGCTGCAGCAGCTCGCGCTGCCGCGCCCGCACGTCGCCCCCGCGCTGCCCGTGATCGGCGGCGGGGTGCACCCCGGCGTGGTCGCGCGGTACGTGCGGGACGCGGGCACCGACGTGGTCCTCGGCGCGGGAGGCGCGGTCCAGGGGCACCCGCAGGGGCCCGCCGCGGGCGTGCGCGCCATGCGCCAGGCGATCGACGCCGCGGTCGCCGGCCGCGACGTGCGCGACGCGGCGCGCGAGCACCCCGAGCTCGCCGCGGCGCTGGAGCGCTTCGGCGTGCTGGACTGACGCGTCGACGCACGACGAGAGGGGCGGGTGGTCGTCGCCACCCGCCCCTCTCTCGCGTGCGGGTCAGGCGGCGAGCATCGCCTCGGTGCGCCGGCCCGCCGCGTGCAGGAGGTCCCACGTGGCGGCGACGTGCTCGCGGATCTGACGGTAGACGCCGAAGTACTCGTCGTACACGCGCGTCGCGTGCGCCGACGGCTCGTACGAGCGCTCCACGTCGACCGTCTCCGCGACGGCCTCGTCGAGCGTCGACCACGCCCCCACGCCGACCCCGGCGACGAGCGCGGCGCCCTTCGCGCCGAACTCGCTGCCCGCCGGGACGACGACGCGGCGGCCGAGGACGTCGGCGAACACCTGGCTCCACACGGGGCTCGACGCGCCGCCGCCCGCGAGGCGCACCGTGCCCACCTCGGTGGGGATGGAGTCTAGGCAGTCGCGGATCCCGTAGGCGACGCCCTCGTACACCGCGCGCAGCATGTGGTCGCGCGAGTGCCCGGCGGTGAGCCCGCTGAACGACCCGCGCGCGCTGGGCTTGACGAAGGGCGCGCGCTCGCCGCCGGGCGCGGTGTACCCGTGGAAGACGACGCCGCCCGCGCCCGGCGGGACGCTCGCGACGGTCGCGTCGAGGTGCTCGAAGAGCGACACCGCGCGGGCGCGCGCGTCCTCGTGGAACCCGTGGCCGAGCTCGCGAAGGAACCAGTCGACGTTCGGCGTGCACGAGTTCATGCCCATCGCGCGGACCCACGTGTCCGGGCCGTGCGGGATGACCCACCCGACGTCGGCCGGTGCGAAGCCGGCCGAGAGGTCGTCGGTCGCGACGGTGACGATCCCCGCGGTGCCGATGACCGCCATGCAGTCCCCCGGGGCGATGACGCCCACGCCGAGGGACGACGCGGCGATGTCGACCTGTCCCTTGACGACGGGCGTCCCGGCCCGCAGGCCTGTGCGCGCGGCGGCCTCGGGGGTCACGGTGCCGCACACGTCGGTCGGCGCGAGGAGGCGCGGCAGCACGTGGCGCGCCGCTCCGAGACCCCACGCGTCGAGGACCTCGTCCGACCACGTGCGCGAGCGCACGTCGATGCCCGCGAGGCTCGCGTCCGACGGGTCGCCCGAGAGCTCGCCCGTGAGGCGGTACTCGACCCAGTCCTTGCACCACAGCGCGGTGACCCCCTCGCGCAGCGACTCCGGCTCGTTCTCCAGGCGCCAGCGCAGGAGGGCGCTCGTCGTCCCCGCGTACGGCCCGGTGCCCGAGACGGGGAACTGCCGGCTCACCGTGCCGTCGGCGTACCACCCGTCGATGAGCTCGCCCGCGCGGCCGTCGGTCCACAGGTAGGCGGGGCCGACCGGCCTGCCGTCGGGCCCGACGAGCCAGCTGCCGTCGCCCTGGCCCGTGGCACCGACCGCGAGGATCTCCTCCGGGGCGACGCCCGACGCGGCGACCGCCTCCTGGATCGCCTCGTGCGCGGCGGTCCAGACCTGCTCCATGTCCTCCTCGGCCAGGTGCGGGGCCGGGTTGGTGACCGGGACGCCGCGCCCGGCGCGGGTCAGCTCCGTCCCGTCGAGGTCGAAGACGGCCGCCTTGACGACCGACGTGCCGGCGTCGATGCCGACGAGGTACCTGCTCATGCGTCGTGCTCCTCTTCGTCGAGGTGAGGCGCGCGTGCTGCGCGCGTACTGCCCTAGACATACACGGTCTGGCATACTCCTGTCTATACATGCAAGGAGAGGCAAGGAGGCCTTGTGCGCGCCCTCGTGAAGCACTCGCCCGGTCCCGGCAACGTCGCGCTGCTCGACGTCCCCGCCCCGGTCCCCCGCGACGACCAGGTGCTCGTCGATGTCGCCGCGTGCGCGATCTGCGGCACCGACCGCTCCGCCGTCGAGTCCGGCCAGGGCTTCGACGGCCGCCGCGTCCTCGGCCACGAGATCGCCGGCGTCGTGCGGTGGGTCGGCCCGGCGGCCGACCGCCGCGACCTGCGGCCCGGGGACCGCGTGTGCGTCGAGACCGACGCCTCGCTGTGCCTGCGGTGCGCCTACTGCCGCACCGAGCAGTACAACCGCTGCCCCCACCGCACCGGCATCGGCACCACCACCGACGGCGGCCTCGCCGACCAGCTCGCCGTCCCGGGGCGCGCCGTGCACCGCCTGCCCGACGACGTCACGCTCCTGGAGGGCGCGCTCGTCGAGCCGCTCGCCGTCGCCGTGCACGCCGTCGTCGAGCGCAGCCCGGCGCTCGCCGGCGAGGTGGTCGTCGTCACCGGGCCCGGCGCCGTGGGGCTCCTCGTCGCCCAGGTCGCCGTCGCGTGCGGCGCGACCGTCGTGCTCGTCGGGCGCTCGCGGCACGCCGTGCGCCTCGCGACCGCCCGCGCCCTCGGCGTGCAGCACGTCGTGGACGCCGACGCCGAGGACGTCGGCGAGGTCGTCGGCCGCCTCACCGACGGGTACGGCGCCCACTCGCTGTTCGAGTGCTCGGGCTCGACCGCCGTCCTCGCCGACGGTCTCACGCACCTGCGCAAGGGCGGGCGGGCCGTGCTCGTCGCCTTCTACCACGAGCACCCGTCGACGGACCTCGACCTCGTCGTCAACCGCGAGCTCGAGGTCGTCGGCTCGCGCGGCAAGCGGCCGTCGTCGTTCCGCACCGCGATCCGGCTCCTCGGGTCCGGCCACGTGCGGCTCGGCCCCGTCATCGGCGCCGTCGTCCCGCTCGACCGCTGGGAGGAGGCCGTCGAGCGCATGACGCGCGGAGAGAAGGTCGTCGTGCAGGTGGCCGCCGACCTCGACGCCCCCGCAGCATGACGGAGCCCGCGCGCGCCGGGGCGGCGCGCGCGGGCTCTCCCCCGCCGGTGCGGGTCAGGCGTTGGCGACGAGGCCGAGCTCGGCGACGCTGGGGAGGCCGGTGTGCGTCGGGACGACGCGGACCGTGTAGCCGAACGGGCCGGACGCGTCGAGCACGACGTCGCCGGCGAACGCGTAGCGGCCGGCCTCGTACGTCTCGGCGAGCGCGAGCGGCTCGGCCGTGAACTCCTCGATGACGTCGGCCTCGCTGACGCGGCCGTGCACGACCTGCACCTGCACGTCCTCGGGGCGCAGGTCGCCGAGCGACACGTACGCGCGCACGGTGAGCCGGTCCCCGACCTGCGGCACCTCGCCGATGCCGGAGGAGTCGACGTGGTCGACGCGCACGCGCGACCACCCGGACCGCACGGACTCCTTCCAGTGCGCGAGCTCGCGCGCGGGGGCGAGGCCGTCGGCCGCGAGCGCTCGCCCCGCCGCCGCAGCGGGCGCGTACAGCCGCGTCACGTACTCGCCGACCATGCGCGTCGCCTGGACCTTCGGGCCGAGCGTCGCGAGCGTGTGCCGCACCATCTCGAGCCACCGGCCGGGCACGCCGGACGTGTCGCGGTCGTAGAAGCGCGGCGCGACCTGCTGCTCGACGAGGTCGTACAGGGCTGCGGCCTCGAGGTCGTCCCGGCGGTCGGGGTCCTCGACGCCGTCGGCGGTGGGGATGGCCCAGCCGTTCTCGCCGTCGAACCACTCGTCCCACCACCCGTCGAGGATGGACAGGTTGAGGCCGCCGTTGAGCGCCGACTTCATACCCGACGTCCCGGATGCCTCGAGCGGGCGCAGCGGGTTGTTGAGCCAGACGTCGCAGCCCGGGTAGAGGGACTGCGCCATGGCGATGTCGTAGTTGGGCAGGAAGACGATGCGGTGGCGCACCTCGGGGTCGTCGGTGAAGCGCACGAGCTGCTGGATGAGCCGCTTGCCCTGGTCGTCGGCGGGGTGCGACTTGCCCGCGACGACGAGCTGCACGGGGCGCTCGGGGTGCAGCAGCAGCGCCTTGAGGCGCTCCGGGTCGCGGAGCATGAGCGTGAGCCGCTTGTACGTGGGCACGCGCCGCGCGAAGCCGATGGTGAGCACGTCGGGCGACAGGACGTCGTCGACCCAGCCCAGCTCGGCCGGGGTCGCACCACGCTCGCGCCACGACTTGCGCACGCGGCGGCGGGCCTCGTCGACCAGGCGGCCGCGCATCTCGCGGCGGACCGCCCACAGCTCGCCGTCGCTCACGCCGCCGTCCCCGTCGCCGCGCAGCCAGCCCGACGACGCGGCGTCGGCCGTGAGCTCGTCGAGCCCGAGCCGGTCGGCCTCGAGGGCCGCGAACGCCGGGTCCACCCACGTGGGCGAGTGCACGCCGTTCGTCACGGACGTGATGGGGACCTCGCGCGCGTCGAAGCCCGGCCACAGGCCCTCGAACATGCCGCGCGACACCTCGCCGTGCAGGAGGGAGACGCCGTTCGCCCGCCCGCCGAGGCGCAGGCCCATGACGGCCATGTTGAACACGGTCGGGTCGCCGCCGTCGTAGTCCTCCGCGCCGAGCGCGAGGACGCGCTCCACGGGCAGCCCGTCGACGGCCATGTCGCCGCCGAAGTACTGCGTGACGAGGTCGCGCCCGAACCGGTCGATGCCGGCCGGGACGGGCGTGTGCGTCGTGAAGACCGTCGCGGCGCGCACGGCCTCCAGGGCCTCGTCGAACGTGAGGCCCTGCTCGACGAGCTCGCGGATGCGCTCGACGCCGAGGAACCCGGCGTGCCCCTCGTTGGTGTGGTAGACCTCCGGGGCCGGCGCACCGGTGAGGCGCGACCACAGGCGCAGCGCGCGCACGCCGCCCACGCCGAGCAGCAGCTCCTGCTGGAGGCGGTGCTCGCCGCCGCCGCCGTAGAGGCGGTCGGTGACCTTGCGCGCGGCCTCGTCGTTGCCGGGCACGTTGGAGTCGAGGAGCAGCAAGGGCACGCGGCCCACGGCAGCGACCCACACGTGCGCGTGCAGCGTCCGACCGCCCGGGAGGGCGAGCGACACCCGCGCGGGCGTGCCGTCGTCGTCGCGCAGGAGGGTCAGCGGCAGGCCGTCCGGGTCGAGCAGCGGGTAGGTCTCGACCTGCCAGCCGTCGCGCGTGAGGGACTGCTTGAAGTACCCGGCGCCGTACAGGAGCCCGACGCCGACGATCGGCACGCCGAGGTCGCTCGCGCTCTTGAGGTGGTCGCCCGCGAGGATGCCGAGGCCGCCGGAGTACTGCGGCAGCACCGACGTGATGCCGAACTCGGGCGAGAAGTAGGCGATCGCGGCCGGGAGCGAGCCGTCCTCGTCGGAGGCGGCCCGCTGCTGGTACCACAGCGCGTCGTCGAGGTAGTGGCGCAGGTCGGCCGCCGCCGCGCGCACGCGCTCGACGAACGCGCCGTCCGCGGCGAGCTCCGCGAGCCGTTCCGGGCCGAGCGCGCCCAGCAGCGCGACGGGGTCGCCGTGCACGGACGCCCACGCCTCGGGGTCGATACCGGCGAACAGGTCGCGCGTCGGGGCGTGCCAGGACCAGCGCAGGTTGTGGGCCAGCTCGTCCAGGTCGCGCAGCTCGGCGGGCAGCAGGGTGCGGACGGTGAACCGTCGGATCGCTCTCACGGGGACGAGACTACGCAGGCCGAGGCCGGTGCACACCCTCGCGGTGTCACACGCACGTCACGCTTGCGTGAACTCTCACCCCGGCGCCACGCCCGACACCGCACCTCGTCGACGCCTGCCGAGCCCGCTCCCAGGTGCCTGCCCCCCGCGGGCCTCGATACGTTGTGCGTGTGACGTCGACCTCTCCGGCCCCCGCGCCGCACCGCACCCCCGCGACCGCCCCCCGTCCTGCCCCGCCCGCCCCGATCGGCCGCATCCCCGTGCTGGACGTCTCGCCCGTCGTCGAGGGCGGGCGGTGGCCCGCGAAGGCCGTCGTGGGCGAGATGGTGCCGGTCGAGGCGACCGTGTTCCGCGAGGGGCACGACGCCGTCGCCGCGACCGCCGTCCTCGTCGCCCCCGACGGCGCCGAGCGCACCGCGCGCATGGTGGACGTGGCGCCCGGCCTCGACCGGTTCCGCGCCACGCTGCACCCCGACGCGATCGGCGACTGGTCGTTGCGGGTCGAGGCGTGGAGCGACCCCTACGGCACGTGGGCGCACGACGCGACCGTGAAGATCGCCGCGGGCGTCGACGTCGACCTCATGCTCGCCGAGGGGGTCCGGCTCTTCGAGCGCGTCCTGGCCGACGCGGTCCCCCTCCCGGGCGCCGACGGCACCCCGGGCACCCGGTCGCCGCAGGACGCGCGCACGCTCGCCGACGCGGCAGCCGCCCTCGCCGACGCGAGCCGCCCCGCCGAGGCCCGCCTCGCCGCGGCGACGTCGCCCGAGGTGCGCGACGTCCTGGACCGCGCGCCCCTGCGCGACCACGTGACGGCGTCGGCCACCTACGACCTGCGCGTCGAACGACCGCTGGCGCTCGCGGGTGCGTGGTACGAGATGTTCCCGCGCTCCGAGGGTGCGCGCCGGATGAAGGACGGCCGCTGGCGCTCCGGGACGTTCACCGCGGCGGCCCGGCGCCTGCCGGCGATCGCCGCGATGGGGTTCGACGTCGTCTACCTCACGCCCGTCCACCCCATCGGCACGACCCACCGCAAGGGCCGCAACAACTCCCTCACGGCGCTCCCCGGCGACCCGGGCAGCCCGTACGCGATCGGCTCGAAGGACGGCGGCCACGACGCGATCCACCCCGAGCTCGGGAGCGACCGCACGTTCCGCGCGTTCGTCAAGGAGGCGCGGCGCAACGGGCTCGAGGTCGCGATCGACCTCGCGCTGCAGTGCTCGCCCGACCACCCGTGGGTGACCGAGCACCCCGAGTGGTTCACGACCCGCGTCGACGGCTCGATCGCGTACGCCGAGAACCCGCCCAAGAAGTACCAGGACATCTATCCCCTGAACTTCGACAACGACCCCGCGGGCATCTACGCCGAGGTGCTCCGCGTGGTCCGCGTGTGGATCGACCGGGGCGTCACCGCGTTCCGCGTCGACAACCCGCACACCAAGCCGCTCGACTTCTGGGAGTGGCTCCTGGCCGAGGTGCGCGCGACGAACCCCGAGGTCGTGTTCCTCTCCGAGGCGTTCACCAAGCCCGCGATGATGCACACGCTCGCGCGGATCGGGTTCCACCAGTCGTACACGTACTTCACGTGGCGCAACACCCGCGACGAGCTCGCCGAGTACCTCACCGAGGTGTCGGGCGAGGCCGGCGCGTACATGCGGCCCAGCTTCTGGCCGACGACGCACGACATCCTCCCGCCCTACCTCCAGCACGGCGGGGTGGCCGGGTTCGCGGTGCGCGCGGTGCTCGCCGCGACCGGGTCGCCCACGTGGGGGATCTACTCCGGGTACGAGCTCGTGGAGAACGTGCCGCGGCCAGGAGTCGAGGAGCAGATCGACAACGAGAAGTACGAGTACAAGCCGCGCGACTGGGCGCTCGCGGAGGAGATCGGGATCTCGACGCTGCTCACGCGGCTCAACGAGGTCCGGCGCGACCACCCCGCGCTGCGCCAGCTCCGCAACCTCACCGTCCACCCGACGACGAACGACCAGGTGCTCGCGTTCTCCCGGCACCTGCCCGCCGAGCACTCGCCGACCGGCGAGGCCGACACGGTCGTCGTCGTCGTGAACCTCGACCCCCACTCCCCGCAGGAGTCGAACGTGCACCTCGACCTCGCGGCCCTCGGGCTGCCTCCCCTCGCGGACGGCCAGGACCCGTGGGCGCCGTCCTTCGTCGCGCACGACGAGCTGTCCGGCGAGAGCTACGGCTGGGGCCAGGACGTCTACGTGCGGCTCGAGCCGATGCGCCAGGTCGCGCACGTCGTGCACGTGAGGCCTGCATGACGTTCCCTCGCGACGCTGCACCGGTCCCCGTGCGCGGTCCCGCTGCCGGCCCCGCCCCCGTGCCGCCCATCACCGCGCCGGTCCCCGTCGCGGCGCTCCCGCCCCGGCGCCAGCCGACGGCGCCCGTCGACGCGCGCCCCGGGCTGTCCGACGACCCGGACTGGTACCGCACGGCGGTGTTCTACGAGGTGATCGTCCGCGCGTTCTCCGACTCCGACGGCAGCGGGACGGGCGACCTGCGGGGCCTCATCGACCGCCTCGACTACCTCCAGTGGCTCGGCATCGACGCGCTGTGGCTGCCGCCGTTCTACCCGTCGCCCCTGCGCGACGGCGGCTACGACGTGTCCGACTACACCGCGATCGCGCCGCAGTACGGCTCGACGTCGGACTTCGCCGAGCTCGTCAGCGAGGCGCACGCCCGCGGGATGCGCGTCGTCATCGACCTCGTCATGAACCACACGAGCGACCAGCACCCCTGGTTCCAGGCGTCGCGCGCCGACCCCGAGGGCCCGTACGGCGACTTCTACGTGTGGAGCGACGACGACACGCGCTACCAGGACGCGCGCATCATCTTCGTCGACACCGAGACGTCCAACTGGACGTTCGACCCCGTGCGCCGCCAGTTCTTCTGGCACCGGTTCTTCTCCCACCAGCCCGACCTCAACTTCGAGAACCCGCGCGTCGCCGACGCGATGCTCGACGTCGCGCGGTTCTGGCTGCAGATGGGCGTCGACGGGTTCCGCCTCGACGCCGTGCCGTACCTCTACGAGGCCGAGGGCACCAACTGCGAGAACCTGCCCCAGACGCACGAGTTCCTGCGGCGCGTGCGGCGCATGGTCGACGCCGAGTTCCCGGGACGCATCCTGCTCGCCGAGGCGAACCAGTGGCCGCGCGAGGTCGTGGACTACTTCGGCACCGAGGACGAGCCCGAGTGCCACATGTGCTTCCACTTCCCCGTGATGCCCCGCATCTACTACGCGATCCGCGACCAGCGCGCGAACCAGGTCCTGGAGATCCTCGCCGACACGCCCGACATCCCGCCCGGCGCGCAGTGGAGCACGTTCCTGCGCAACCACGACGAGCTCACCCTGGAGATGGTGTCCACCGAGGAGCGCGCGTCGATGTACGGGTGGTACGCGCCCGACCCGCGCATGCGCGCGAACGTCGGCATCCGCCGTCGGCTCGCTCCCCTGCTCGACAACTCGCGCAAGGAGGTCGAGCTCGCCCACGCGCTCCTGCTCTCCCTGCCGGGCAGCCCGTGCCTCTACTACGGCGACGAGATCGGGATGGGAGACAACATCTGGCTGCCCGACCGCGACGCGGTGCGCACCCCCATGCAGTGGACGCCCGACCGCAACGCCGGGTTCTCGACCGCCGACCCCGGCAAGGTGTACCTGCCGCTCGTGCAGTCGCTCGTGCACCACTACGGCTACGTCAACGTCGAGGCGCAGCTCGAGCAGTCGACGTCCCTGCTGCACTGGGTGCACGGCATGCTCAAGGTCCGGCGCCGCCACAAGGCGTTCGGCACGGGCGACTTCGTCGCGCTCGAGTGCGACAACGAGTCGATCCTCGCGTTCCTGCGCCGGACCGACGCCGAGACGATCCTGTGCGTCGCGAACCTCTCCGCGACCGCGCGCTCGGCCGCGGTGCACCTGCCCGACCACCCCGGGGCGACGCTCACCGACGTGTTCGGCGGGGCGCACTTCCCGGCCGTCGACGACGACGGGCGCGTCGTCATGACGTGGGGGTCGCGCGACTTCTACTGGCTCGTGGTGCACGACCCGGCGTGAGCACGGCTCCTCCCGGTCCTCGTGCGGCGGGGTCGTCGCGCGCGTGATGGCATGAAGGCGACCTGACCGGAGGAGGCACGCGTGACGGTACGGCGGACGGACCCGCCCTCGACGGAGCTCATGGGGCTCCTGGACGCCTGGCTGCCGGCGCGCCGCTGGTACCCCGTGAAGGGGGTCGCCGTGCGCCACGTGCCCTGGCTGTCCTTCGCGCTCGACGCCCCGCCGCCCGCCGCGACGCCCGGTCGACCCGACACCGGGAGGGCCGTGCGGGTCGAGCTCCACCTGCTGCGGCTCGTCGGGGACGGCGTGGACCTCGTCGTGCAGGTGCCCCTCGTGCTCGAGCCGGTGTCTCGGCCGACCGGCGCGACGCCTGGCGTCGAGAGCCAGAGCAGCGACACGCCGGGCGGGGCGGCGCCGATCGGGACGCTCGCCCCGGGCGGCACCGACGACGCCGCGTGGGTCGTGCACGACGGCGCCGCGCACCCCGCGTGCTGGGCGGCCCTCCTGGCCGTGGCGCAGTGGGAGGACCCAGGCACAGCACCGGACGGGGCGAGTCCCCGCGACGGGGGCCGCGACGCCGACACCGACCTCACCGGTGGACGCGCGCTGAGCGTCGAGCAGTCGAACAGCTCGGTGCTGCTGCCGCGGGTCGCCGGCGGGAGCATGCTCAAGGTCCTGCGCGCCATCGCGATCGGCCCCAACCCCGACGTCACCATCCCCCGCGCGCTGGCGGCCCAGGGCTGGGCCGGGGTTCCCCGGCCGCTCGCATGGCTCGAGGTGACGTGGGACGCGGAGGACGACCCGGCCGCCGTCGACCCGGGCGTGGACCACCGACCGGGCGAGCCGACCGCGGGAGGCGGGGCACCGGCGTCGGGCACCGCTCCGGGCCAGGAGGCTCCCCGCTCCGCGCACCTGGCCATCCTCAGCGAGTTCGTCGAGGGCGCGCGCGACGGGTTCGACCTCGCGTGCTCCTACGCCGGGCAGGGCGCGTCGTTCGCCGACCTGGCGGCCGACCTGGGGCGCGTGCTCGCCGACCTCCACGCCGCGCTCCGGCGGGCGTTCGGCGTCGGGTCGCCGGTCGACGCGCGCTGGCTCGTCGCCGACCTGCGGCGGCGCGCGGACGAGGCCGTCGCGTCGTCGCGCGCGCTGGGGCGGCGCGCGGACGACGTCGCCGCCTTCTGGGACCGCACGTCCGCGCGCCTCGCGAACGTGACGCGCGTCCCCGACGCGCTCCCCCGGCTGCAGACCGTCCACGGCGACCTGCACCTCGGCCAGGTGCTGCACGCGCGCCGCTTCGGCTGGAAGGTGCTCGACTTCGAGGGCGAGCCCCTGCGCCCGGTCGCCGAGCGCACGCGCCCCGACCTCGCGCTGCGCGACGTCGCCGGGATCGTGCGCTCGTTCGACTACGCCGCCGCCGTCGGACGCGCGCCCGACGCCGCGTGGGCCGTCCAGGCGCGCACCGCGTTCCTCGACGCCTACGACCGGGCCGACACGGCCGGCGTCGACCGCGCGACGTCCGAGGCGCTCGTCCGGGCGCTCACGCTCGACAAGGCGCTCTACGAGGTCGTCTACGAGTCGCGCAACCGCCCCGACTGGGAGCCCATCCCCCTCGCCGCGGTGGACCGCCTGCTGGCGGGGAACGCCTGACCCGTCCACGAGGACGGCACCGCCCCGTGAGGTCGACGGCGGGTACGGCAAGGTGGAGGCGCGGCCGAGACCGCGCCTCCACCTCACCGAGCCGGTCTCCTAGCCTGCCGAGCAGTCGACGACCGGTGCCAGCACCGGAGCGTCGCCTCGGCCCGAGAAACCGTAGGTGATGGTCCCGCCGGCCGGCACGCGCGCGTTCCACGACTCGGCGGTGACCGTCGCGATCCCGTCGTCCACGGAGAGCGCACCGTGCCAGGTCTGCACGAGCTCGCTGCCCGCGGGCACGCGCCACGAGGTGGACCACGTCGAGACGGGCTCGCCGTCGAACTCCACCCGCACCTGACCCTGGTAGCCACCCGGCCACAGGTACTGGATCTCCAGCTCGGCCGAGCATCCGTCCGCGCGGCTCGCGAAGACCGATGCCTCGTGCGACGTCTCGGCGATGCCGTCCGGGCCGGAGATCAGGCGCTCGCCCCAGGGGGACGGAGCGGCCGGGTCGAAGCCCTGGACGAGGTCCAGGTCCTCCACGCCACCGCTGTTGCCGCTCCAGGACCACCCGAACCAGCCGAGGCCGAGGCGCCGCGACTCGGCGAGGATGGTGTCCTCGTCGACGTCGTTACCGTAGTGCGCCGGGCCGAACTCGCCGACGATCAGCGGCAGTCCGGCGTCGACGAAGTGCTCCAGGTAGTCCGTGACCACCGCGCCGTCGCCGTACACCTCGTACATGTGGACGGAGAACACGACGTTCGCGTCGGGGTCGGCGTCGAACACCTGCCGCGCCTGGGAGTACATCGTCCGCGACCAGTCCTGGCCCCAGTTCGGGGCGTCGACGACGATCGTGTGCTCGTACCCGATGTCCCGCAGGCGCTGGACCGCGGCCGACGTCCGCGCCGCCCACTCGTCGGCGACCGGACCGTTGCCGATCGGCTCGTTGCCGATGTTGACGAGGACCCTGTCCTCCGTTCCGGCGAGCGTCGGGTACAGGTCCTCCCAGTAGTCGACAGCGCGGTCGAGCGACACCGCGGCGGGCGCGTACTCGTCCCCGTAGCCCGTCGTGTCGTGCACCTCCAGGGCGCACACGAGCCGGTTCGCGTCGCACTCGCGGACGACGCGCGCAACGTCCGCCGGGTCGTTGCGGGTCCATTGGTCGCCGCTGGACAGGACGACGCGCACCGCGTTGGCGCCCGTGCCCTTGATGTCCTCGAACGCCTGGAACTCGTGGGTGTACCAGGTGTGCGCGTGGTTGATCCCGCGGAGGACGAGGTCGCTCCCGTCCGCCTCGACGAGCCGACCGTCGACGACGTGCAGACCGTCCGTGGTCGCCTCGTCGGCGGCTGCCGGACCGGCGAGCGCAAGCGCTCCCGACCCGGCGAGGGCGAGCGCAGCGACGTACGCCGGGACCGACGTCGCCCGGGTACGGAGCTGTCGTGTGCTGTTCCTACTCATCGAACTCCTTCGTCCTGCGCTCGCGCACGAGCGCGCTCACCATCCGCTATCGGATGGACTCCAAGATGAACCGCTTCATGCGCGTGACACGCTGCGGCGGACCGGTCTAGCGGTCGGCGGACGAGCCGCGCACGACGCACGAGGCGCTGTTCTCCCAGCCCCACCCGTCCCCGTCCGGGTCCGACGACGCGCTCGCGCAGTACGGGTACCCGTTCGGTGCCGTGCTCCCGCTCCCGGAGCCACCGCCGGAACCCGTGTCCGCGGAGGAGCCGCGCACCACGCACGACGCGCTGCTCTCCCAGCCCCACCCGTCCCCGTCCGGGTCCGACGACGCGCTCGCGCAGTACGGGTACCCGTTGGGTGCCGTACCGGCTCCGCCGTCTCCATCGCCGCCGTCGCCCCCGTACACCGAGGCCACGGGCGCGTTGCGGGCCCTGAGCCCGTCGGCGCCGTGGACGAACCGCTGCCCCCACGGCGTGAGCGAGCTCGCGGAGAACCCGTTCACCATGTCCAGGTACTCGACGCCGCCCCCGTTGCCGGACCACGACCAGCCGAGCATCCCGATCCCCTGCGACCGCGTGTAGCTCATGATCGTGGCCTCGTCCGGGTTCCCGTCCGAGTGGTTGTCACCGAACTCGCCGACCATGATCGGCAGCCCTCGGCTCGTGAAGGAGTCGAGGTACGCGCGCACCTCCGCCCCGGTGTCGAAGACGCCGTACATGTGGACGGAGAAGACCACGTTCCCGTCCGCGGCCGCGACCGTCGGGGCGTTGTCGCGCATGGTGAACGACCAGTCCTGTCCCCAGTTCGGGGCGTCCACGACGAGCGTGTGGTCGAGGCCCGCCGCGCGCAGGGTCCGGATCGCCGCGATCGTGTCCGTCGTCC
The DNA here is from genome assembly GCF_024124905.1 of Cellulosimicrobium cellulans. Taxonomy (GTDB): domain Bacteria; phylum Actinomycetota; class Actinomycetes; order Actinomycetales; family Cellulomonadaceae; genus Cellulosimicrobium; species Cellulosimicrobium cellulans_G. Next base: position 613,593 of record NZ_JAMXST010000004.1, on the reverse strand, counting down.
AGCTCTGGAAGCCGGAGTTGCCGAAGGGCTCGTTGCCGATGTTGATCATCACGTACCGCTCCTGGCCGCGCAGGACCGACGCGATGCTGGTCCAGTACTGCGCCGCGCTCGCGAGCGACCGGGCGCTGCCGTCCTCGCCGTAGCCCGTCGTGTCGTGGTTCTCGAGGATGCACACGAGCTGGTTCTGCTTGCAGCGCTCGACCACGGCGCTCACGTCGGCCGCCGAGCTCGTCCCGTACCGGCCGCCCGACAGCACGACGCGGACGGTGTTCGCGCCGGCGGCGCGGATGTCGGCGAAGGACTGCGTCTGCGACGGGTACCAGGCGTGCGCGTGGTTGACGCCGACCGGCACGAAGCGGTTGCCGTTCGCGTCGTAGATCCTCCCGTCCTGGACGGAGAACCCGTCGCTCGCGACGCTCGCCCCCTGCGCGAGCGCCGGCACGGCGAGCAGGGCGAGCACCGCGCCCAGGGCGATGGCGAACAGTCGTCTCATCGATCTTCCTCCCGAACCGGGCGTCGTCGCCCGGCCTGCTCGGTGGACGTCGTCGTCGGGTTCGTCCGCGAACCCTCATCCGGCCCGTCGTGGCCCGATGACACCGTCAGCGCTTAAGCGCTTCATGTCGAAGGTAGCGCATCCCCGAAGAGAATTCCAGGGTGTCTTGCGGCCGTATCGGCGCCCTCCACGACGCACTGCCCCGCCCGTGGCCTGCGGGAGAGCGGGGCGGGGCGTCGGAAGGACGCCCCGCCCCGCTCTCCCGCCGGAGTCGGGGAGCTCAGTCGCGCGAGCGCGTCCGCAGCTCCTCGTAGGCGCGCCGGACGACCTCCGCGCCCGGCTTGCCGTACATGCAGTAGTCGTCGTTCGCCGCGGCCTCGGACTCCGCGTACAGCGGCGACGGCCAGTCCCAGAGGAAGTACCCGGAGACCCAGGGCCGACGGGCGCAGGCGGCGAACATCTCGGCGAGCCAGTCCGCCTGCGCCGCACCCGACGGCGACCCCGCGAGGTTCCAGTCGTTCGGGCGCGCCGGGGAGCCCTCGCGGCTCGGGCAGCCCGCCTCCAGGAAGACGAACGGCTTGTCCTCGCGCGCGACGACGGCCTCGATCCGGTCGAGGTGGTGCTCCCACGTCCCGGCCGGGTAGTAGCCCGAGCTCCCGATCACGTCGACCGCGTCCCACCAGGTGACGCGGTCCTCCTGGTACTTGTCGCAGTTGTAGGTCACCAGGCCGCCGTAGACCTCGCGCACGGCCGCGACGACGGCCCGCCACTGTGCGTCGCGCCCGTCGGCCCGCACCATCTCGCACCCGACGCAGAACATCTCCGCGCCCTCCTCCGCCGCGATGCGCGCGTGGTGCACGACGAACTCCGTGTACGACGCGAACCACTCGTCCCACGACGGCTCGCCCGGCACGTCCTCGTCGAAGAAGCCGATGAACGCTCGCCATGTCCCGTCCGCGGAGTCGACCACCGGCTTGAGGCACACCTTCCAGCCCCGAGCCTTCGCCGCCCGGATCGCGGCACGCACCTCGTCGTCGGTCACCGTCGGCTCGTCGCCGTAGCGGACCGTGGTCGACTGCGGCGTGTCCTGCTTCGCCGAGAACGTCACGGCGACCCAGTCCACGCCCAGGTCTCGGAGCTCGTCCATGGAACGCTCGGCGCCCGGACCGGTCCAGGCCCCGCGCACGCCCGTCCATCCCCAGGTCATGCCGGTCACGGGCGCCCCGGCGAACGGCGCGGGCCGCACCGGGCCCTCGACCGCGCGCAGCTCGGCCCGCGTCGGCGGGTTCGCGCCTGCACGGGACACCGTGACCGACGCGGCGACCGCCGCGGACCGTGCCGCGGTCCGCACCGCCGCGTCCGACAGTCGGCGCAGGACGTCCGCGCCTCCCGGGCCGCGCACCCCGCGCGCCGCGAGCGCGTCGAGCAGCGCCCCCGTGAACGTGTCGCCCGCGCCGACGGTGTCGACGACGTCGACCGCACGGCCCGGGACCTCGACGAGACGGCCGTCATGGCGGACGATCGTCGCGCCGTCGCCCCCACGCGTCACGACGACGAGGGCCGCGCCCCACGCCGACCAGCCGCGCGCGACGTCGAGCGGGTCGGCCCCCGGGGCGAACCACGCGAGGTCCTCGTCGCTCACCTTGACGACGTCGGCGAGCGCGACGAGCTCCTCGACGCGGGCCCGGACCGCCGCGGGGTCGTCGACGAGAGCGGGGCGCACGTTGGGGTCGTACGAGACGACGGCGGAGGAACGCGCCCGGCGGACGACGTCCCGGACCACGTCGGCGCCCGGAGACAGCACCGCCGCGACGGACCCGACGTGAACGACCTCCGCGTCGCCGAGCTCCACCTGCCCGAGGTCCCACGCGAGGTCGAAGGCGTACGTCGCCTGCCCCTGGGCGTCCAGGGACACCGTCGCCGCCGACGTCCGGCCCGTCGACGGCACGTGCGCGTCCACCTCCACGTCGCTCGCGGCGAGCCAGTCACGGACCAGGGCGCCGCGCTCGTCGGGGGCGAGCGCCGTGGCGAGCACCACCTCACGACCGAGCCGGCCGAGCGTGAGCGCGACGTTCGCGGGGCTTCCGCCGGGCAGGTCTCGGGTGGCTCCCGGACCGTCGGAGACGATGTCGACGAGAGCCTCGCCGACCACGAGGAAGCGCGTCACGAGGCCACCTGCCCGTCGTGGACGGCGCGCGCGATCGACGGGCCGAGCGGGAGCCGCGGCAGGAGCGTCGCCTGGACCGCATGGTAGAGGTCGGGCTTGCCGGGCCAGGTGATCCCCGCAGGGCGGTTCGACGGGTCGAGCTCGTGGTGCCACGATCCCCCGTCGTGGTCCACCACGAAGGTCACCGCGTAGTCCCACCAGGTCGCGTACAGGTCGGCGTAGCGGGCGTCACCCGTCCGTCGGTGCAAGGCGTCCGCGGCGGCGATCGCCTCGGCGACGACCCAGTGCATGCGCTCGCGCACGACGGGCGCGCCGGACCAGTCGGTCGTGTAGACGAACCCGTCCGCGCCGTCCACGGCCCAGCCGTCGGCCACCGCGCGGTCGAACAGCACGCTCGCAGTCGGGCTTAGGTCGGACGGCGCGAGCGTGCCCAGCGCGACCTCGAGGTGCAGGAGCAGCCGGGACCACTCGAGGCCGTGCCCGACGGTCGCCCCGTAGGGCTTGAACGGGTCGGCGGGCCGGTCGGCGTTGAGCTCCAGGTCCGGCGTCCACGTGACGTCGAAGTGCTCGGGCAGCCGCCCGTCGTGGTCCCCGGCGAGCCGCACGACGAGCCGGGAGACGCGCGCGGCGCGGTCGCGCCACGCGACGTCCCCGGTGGCGTCGGCGACGGCGAGCATCGCCTCGACCGCGTGCATGTTTGCGTTGAGGCCCCGGTACGGGTCGAGGACGGTGAACGACGCGTCCCACGTGTCGACCACGAGCCCGGTCGCGTCGTCCCAGAAGCGCTCGAGGAACACCGAGCACGCGTCGGTGAGCAGGGCCAGCGCACCCGGCAGGCCGGCCAGGGTCGCGCTCGACGCGGCGAGCAGGACGAACGCGTGGTCGTAGGCGGACTTGCCTGCGCCGAGGTCGGGCGCGCCCTGCGCGTCGAGGGCGTGGAACCACCCGCCGTGCTCGGCGTCATGCAGCGGTCCCAGCAGGCCGTCGAGCGCCCCGCGCGCGACCGGCTCGCACCCGGGCACGCCCAGCATCGCACCGAGCGCGTAGACGTGGACGGTCCGGCACGTGATCCACGTCTGGACGCCTGCCTCCGGGTCGGGGGTCCCGGACCCGTCGAGGTAGGCCGCTCCTCCGCCCGGGGCGACGACGCGACGCCCGAACCCGAGCAGCGACCGCGTGTGCGCGTCGAGCCACGCCAGGTGCGTCTCGCGCTCGGTCCAGGCGAGCTCGTCGCGCACACCGCCACGCGGTCGGCGGTCGATCGTCGGCGCCGTCATGCCGACACCGCCGGCCGGCGCGACACGAGCTGGTTGACGCTGCGCAGCACCCGCGGGTCGGCGAGCGCGGACCTGTCCAGCGTGGTCGGGGCCGTCACGTGGAAGGTCACGCTCTCGCCCGCCAGCAGGTCGACGAGCGCGTCGTCGACCACGGCGTCCGGGTGGACCTTGTCAGCGAGCAGCGACAGCCCCCGCACGACGGTGTCGGTCGTGACGCGTACCCGCGCCCCGTCCTCCGTCGAGGTCACCTCGACGTGGAGCGCGGGGCTGCTCAGCGCGCTGTCGCGAGGCTCGGTGTAGAACCACGTCGCGCTCTCGTGCCCGAGGGAGGCCACCAGGAGCTCGCCCGCCGCGTCCTGCGCCCGGGCGACGTCCGCCGGCACGGGGATCGTCGTCGTGGTGCGCGGCGCGAGGTCGACCGGGACCTTGACCGCCTCGATCTCGACGCCGTCGTACCGGATCCGCCGCAGGACGAGGTCGCCCCGCCAGCCCTCCGCACTGTCGTTCACGAGGGCGACCACGAGCTCGCCCGCCTCGCCCCGCGGCTGCACGGTGAGCAGCCGGTCGGCGAAGGCGTGCCGCAGCGCGACCAGGAGCGGCTTCTCGCGGCCGTCACCGTCGACCGCGGCCCACGAGGTCACCGGCCAGCAGTCGTTGAGCTGCCACACGACCGCCCCCATGCACCGCGGGGACCACGAGCGGTAGTGCTCGATCGCGGTCCGGACCGCGATCGCCTGGTTCCAGGACATCGCCCAGTGCCAGTCCTCCATCGCGTCGGGCAGCGGGACGTGCGCGACGAGCCCGTCGGTGAGCTTGTCGTTGCCCTGCATCGCCTTCTGGTGGACGAGCATCCCGGGTGACTCAGGGGTGAGCGGGTCGTCGCTGATCGCCCGGGTGAGGGTCGACCACGCCGGCGGACCCTGCCACCCGAACTCCGCCATGAAGCGTGGCACCGTGTCCCGGTAGTGCGGCCAGTCCTGCCGGTTCCACAGCTCCCACTCGTGCATCGAGCCGTGTCGCGGGTCGTTCGGGTGCACCTCCAGGCTGCCGGACCACGGGCTCGACGGCGTGTACGCGCAGTCGGGATCGAGCTCCGCGACGACGCGCGGGAGCAGCTCCGTGTAGTACCCCAGCCCCCACGTGCGCCCGTCGAGGCGCTGTCGCCAGCTCCAGTCGTGGAAGCCCCAGATGTTCTCGTTGCTGCCGTTCCAGAGCACGAGCGACGCGTGGTGCCCGAGACGGGCGACGTTGTCACGCACCTCCGCCTCGACCTCCGACCGTAGCGGGTCCTCCTCGGCGTAGGCCGCGCAGGCGAAGAGGAAGTCCTGCCACGTGAGGACGCCACGCTCGTCGCACAGATCGTAGAAGTCGTCCGACTCGTAGATCCCGCCGCCCCACACGCGCAACAGGTTCAGGTTCGCCGAGACTGCCTGGTCGATGCGCGCCGCGTACCTCTCGCGTGTCACGCGGTGCGGGAAGGCGTCGTCCGGGATCCAGTTCGCGCCACGCACCCAGACGGGGACGCCGTTGACCACGAAGCGGAACGAGGTCCCGTCGTCGTCGGGCTCGATCTCGAGCGCGGCCGTCCGGAAGCCGACACGGCGCGCCGAGGTGTCGAGCACGTCCGCACCCGCACGCAGCTCGACGTCGACGGCGTACAGCGGCTGGTCCCCGTGGGTCCGGGGCCACCACAGATCGACCTCGGGCACGACGACGTCGACCTCCGCCCGGTCGCCGTCCGTCGGGACCTGGGCCCGGACGCCCGCGACGGTCGCCGCCAGCGTCAGCCCCGTGCCTCCCGAGCCGGAGCGCTCGACCTCGGCCACGACGCGCACCCGGCCAGCGGCGGCCTCGGCACCGTTCGTCGAGGCGGGCTCGGCGACGGAGGCGTGCACGCGCACCTGTGCGAGCCGCGCGACGGACCACGACTCGAGTCGGACGGGACGCCAGATTCCGGACGTCGCGGTGTCGGGACCCCAGTCCCACCCGAAGCTGCACGCCATCTTGCGCATCGCGTTGAAGGGGTGCTGGTTGACCTGGGGACGGTAGCCGAGGAGAAGGCTCTGCCGGTCCGCGTACGGGACGGGCGCGGCGAACCGCACCACGAGCTCGTTCTCGCCCTCGACGAGCAGCGGACCGACGTCGAACCGGTAGGTGCGGTGCATGTTCGCCGTCGAGCCCACCACCGTCCCGTTGAGCCGGACCTCCGCGACGGTGTCGAGGCCGTCGAAGACGAGGTCGTGCCGCTCGTGCCCGTCCGGCGCCCACGCGAAGCGGGTGGTGTACACCCAGTCGGTCCGGCCGATCCACGCGAGCAGCCGCTCGTGGTCGTCGAGGTACGGGTCGACGATCAGGCCCGCGGCGAGCAGGTCGGTGTGCACGCTCCCCGGGACCGTCGCCGGGACGTCGAACACGACCGTCCCCGCGGGGACGGGCCCCGCGACGGCGCTCACCGTCCAGCCGTCGTGCAGCTCGCGACGGGTCGTCGTGGGGACGGGAGTGGCGGTACGTGTCACTTGGTGGCTCCTGCGGTCAGGCCGTTGTAGATGTGTCGCTGGAGGAGGAGGAAGGCGATCAGGGTCGGGACGATCACGAGGATCGTGCCGGCCGCGATGACCTCCCACTCCGACCCCGTCGGCCCCTTGAACCGGAACAGGGTCGTCGAGATCACGCCGAGCTTGCTCGACGGCATGTAGAGGAAGGGGATGTAGAACTCGTTGTAGATCGCGATGCCCTTGATGATGACGACGGTCGCGATCGCCGGCTTGAGCAGCGGGAAGATGATCCGGGCGTAGATGGTGACGCGGTTGGCGCCGTCGAGCATCGCGGCCTCGTCGAGCGAGCGCGGGATCGAACGCATGAACTGCAGGAAGATGTAGATCGCGATGATGTCCGTGCCCATGAAGAGCACGATCGCGGCCCAGCGGGTGTTGAAGAGCCCCAACCCGTTGATGATCTGGAACGTCGCGACCTGCGTGGTGACCGCCGGGACGAGCGTCGCCAGCAGGAACCCTGCCATGACGACCTTCTTGCCACGGAAGTCGAACCGGTCGACGGCGTACGCGGTCATGGTGCCGATGAGGATCGTCCCGGCGAGTGCGACGACAAGGATGATCATGGTGTTCACGAAGCCCGCGAGCATGTCGCTGTCGGTGAAGGCCCTCGTGAAGTTCGAGAAGTTGAACCAGTTCTGGGGAAGGTCGAGCGGACCTGTCGTCACGTACTCCTCGCGGGACTTGAAGGCCGCGAAGAAGATCGTGAGGATCGGGACGACGGCTGCCGCGCACGCGACGACGAGACTGATGTACTTCGCCGTCGTGGCCAGCGGCCCCGCGACGGGCGCGACGCCCCTCGAGAACCGAGCGGCTGCCCCGCGCATCTTGTCCGCTGCGGTGATCCGGGTCGGCGCAGGTGCGGTGGGGGCGCTCATACCAGGTCTCCCTTCTCGTCCGGGAAGAACTTTCGTTGGATCGCGCTGATCACGAGGACGATGATCAGCAGCACGACGGCCATCGCGGAGGCGAGACCGACCTTGGAGTACCGGAACGCCGTGTCGACGGTCTGGATGACGAACGTCTCGGAACCGTTCGCGCCCTTCGTCATGATGAAGGGGATCTCGAAGACCGAGAGCGCACCCGAGACGGCGAGGATCAGGGACAGACCGACGATCTGCTTGATACCCGGAAAGATGATGTAGCGGAACTTCTGCCACGACGTCGCGCCGTCGAGGTCCGCGGCCTCGTACACGTCGCCCGGGATCGCCTGGATGGCGCCGAGGAACAGCACGAAGTTCAGGCCCATGTAGCGCCATACGGACGTGCCCGCGAGCGAGTAGTTGACGATCGACGGGTCTCCGAGCCAGTGCGGCGTCTCCTGCACGCCCACGATCCCCAGCAGAGCGTCCAACGTCCCGTCCGGGCGGAAGAAGTAGAGGAAGACGAGGCCGATCGCCACGCCGTTCAGGAGGTAGGGGAAGAAGATGACGCCCTTGAAGAAGTTACGGAACCGCGTGCTGAAGCTGAGGATCGTCGCGAAGTAGAGCGCCAGCGCGAGCTGGACGAGAGCGCCGACCAGGTAGTAGAGGCTGACGAAGAAGACCCGGAACAGCTCGGGTCGCGTGAAGATGTCGACGTAGTTCGTGAACCCGACGCCTTCCTTCACCGCATCGAGGCCGTCCCACGACGTGAAGCTGTACCAGATCATGTTCGCCACCGGCAGGTAGGTGAACACGAGCAGCAGCCCGAGCGGGACGACGAGGAACAGCCACGGGGTGAGCGACCCGGACCGTCGCCTCGGCGGTCGGGACGTAGCACTCCGCTTGCGCGGCTCGGTCGGAGTCGCCACGGTCGGACTGGTCACAGCCATGTCATGCTCATTTCGGTCGGACGGGCGTGAGGCCCCCGGCGGGGCGGCCGGGGGCCTCACGCGAACCAGGGCTCCTGCGTCAGCCGACGACGTTCGCGCGCGCGGCCGCCCAGCGGGAGTTGAGGTCGGCGAAGAAGGACTCCTTGTCGCCGTCGGCGGCGCCGCGGGCGACGTCGACCAGCTGCTTGCGGTACTTGTCGCCCCAGAGGTCGATCTCCGCCCCGTTGCTGATGTCGTTGTCCCACGTCTCCTCACCGGCAGGGGCCGGGGAGAGCTCGATCTGGTTGACGCCCAGGGCGTCGAACGTGGCCAGGCTGTCCGGTGCCGCCGCACCGACGACCGGCGAGATGCCGCCCTGCTCGGCGGCGAACGTCGACTCGTTCAGGAACCAGTCGACCCAGGCGCGTGCAGCCTCCTTGTTCTCGGAGTGCTTCGAGATCGCGAGCTTGTAGTCGCCCGAGACGGTCGAGGAGAACGTGCCTTCGGTCTGCCACGGCATCGGCCAGAAGTCGATGTCGTCCGCGGACCCCCCGGCGGCCTCGGCCGCGTCCTTCATCTGCGGCACGGCCCACGAGCCGAGCACCATGGCGCCGATCTTGCCGGTGCCGAGGAGGGTCTTGGACTCCTCCCAGTTGGTCGTCGTAGGGTCCTCCTCCGTGACGCCTGCGGCGACGACGTCGTACAGCAGGCCGTCGATCGCGTACTGCTCGTTGCCGTCGGACCACGGAGCGTCCTGCGACGTACGGATGCTCACGGCGTCGGTCCCCGCGATCGTCCCCTGGTTGTTCTGCCACTGGGTGAGGGGCCAGCCGTCGGTGTAGTTCGTGTAGTACGGGACGGCGTCGGTCTTCTCGCCGATCTGCTCGAGCGCGTCGACGAACGCCTCGGGCGTCGTCGGCGGCTCCGTGATCCCGGCCGCCTCCCAGACCTTCGTGTTCACGACGTACCCCATCGCGGTGCCGAACGTCGCGATCCCGTAGACGTCGCCGTCGTAGGCCTGCTCGTTGATGAAGCGATACTCCTGCCCGAGCTCCTCCACCGTGCCGAGGGGCTCGAAGAACTGCGGGAGCTGGTCCTTGCTCACCGAGTTCGGGACGAGGAGCACGTCGCCGTAGTCCTGCGTGTTGAGACGGATCGAGACGTCGCCCTCGTAGTCGGTGATCGCCTCGAACTCGACCGTCACGCCCGGGTTCTTCGCCTGGAACAGGTCCGCGTAGTCCTGCAGCGCGGTGTCGACGATGTCCGTGCGGTTCGTCAGGACGGTGATGGTGCCCGACAGCTCGCCATCCTCGCTGCCGCCCTCGTTCGAGCTCGAGCACGCACCGAGCGTCAGCGTCAGCGCTGTCACAGTCAGCACGGCCGCGATCTGCTTCCTTGCCATGGGGTTCCACTCCTTGGTCGTCGTTGACGTCGCCCGCTACGGGCTCCTCTTGCCCGGGCGATCACTGGCGACACGACTAGTGAAGCGCTTAAGTTTCCGTAAGTCCAACCCCGGTGTGTAACGAACCGATATCAAGACACAGCCTCGCGCGACGAGGCTCTGAAGCGCATCAGGACGCTGGACGTCCGGTCGTCCCCCGCGGGCGCAGCGTCGGAGTCGAGTCGAGGAAGCTCCCCCCGACCTCACCTGCGATCCGGTCGAACAGACGGCGAGCGACGTGTGCGCCGTAGCGCGTGACGTCGTGGCTCAGCGCCGAGAGACGCGGGAACGTCGCCTCGCACAGCGGCGAGTCGTCCCACGCGATCATCGACACCTCCTGCGGCACGCGGACACCGATCTCGCTCGCGACCCCCAGTCCCGCGACCGCCATGACGTCGTTGTCGTAGATGATCCCCGTCGGCCGGTCCACGCTCGTGAGGAGCGTCCGCGTCACCGCAGCCCCTTGGACGGCCGAATAGTCCGTCCGCACGACCACTCCCTCCGCGCCCAGCGCCGCGATCTCGTCGCGGAACGCCGCGTCGCGGATCCCCGTGTGCCCGAAACCCTCCAGGCCCGCGACTCGGGCTATCCGGCGGTGCCCGACGGCGTGCAGGTAGCGCACCGACTCACGCATCGCCGCAGCGTCGTCCGTCCACACGCTCGGCAGACCACCCGCGAGCGCCGGGTCCCCCACCACCACGGCTGGGAGCGCCTCGGGCTCGGAGAACATCGCGATCCGGGGGTCGTCGATGCTCGGGTCGACGAGGATCACCCCGTCGACCCGACGTGCCGCGCGCCACGCGCGGTAGGCCCGCAGCTCGGTCTCCTGGTCCGGGACCACCTGGAGGAGCAGCGCGTACGACCGCTTCGACAGTTCGGACTCGATGCCCGCGAGGAACTGCATGTAGAACGACTCGACCCCGAGCATCCCGGGGTCGCGCGCCAGGACCAGTCCGACAGTCTCGGTCCGTGCCCCGGAGAGAGAACGCGCGGCCGAGCTCGGCGCCCAGCCCAGGTCGGCCGCGATCCCCAGGATCCGGGCTCGGGTCGCCTCCGACACGCCGGGCCGGTTGTTCAGCGCGTACGACACCGCGCCCGTCGAGACCCCGGCCTCCCGCGCGATGTCCGCGATGGTGATCCTTGCCACGGCCCTCCTTCCTCCAGGTCGCGAGCCTACTGCGACCACCCGGCGAGCCCGTCGCGTCCCGGTGCCGCAGACGTGGAAAGGTTGGCCCATGACCGGGTCCGCCGCATCCCCCGCCCCGCAGCCCGTCGTCGTGCCCGCGGAGGAGCTCGCCGCCGCGGCCGCGGGCCGCACGTTCGACCCGCACGCCGTGCTCGGCCCGCACCTCGCGCCCGACGCCGACGACGCGCGCGCCGTCGTCCGGGTCCTGCGTCCGCTCGCCGACGAGGTCGTCGTCGTCACGACCGACGGCGAGCACGCGGCGGCGCACGAGCAGGACGGCGTGTGGGCCGCCGTCGTCCCGGTGCACCAGGACGCCGACGGCACCCGGCACGCCCCCGACTACCGCGTCCGGGCGCGCTACGGCCACGAGGCCACGACCGCCGACGACCCCTACCGGTTCCTGCCCACGCTCGGCGAGGTGGACCTGCACCTCCTCCGGGAGGGGCGGCACGAGGAGCTGTGGCGCGTGCTGGGGGCCAACCTGCGCACGTACCCCAGCGCGCTCGGCGACACGACCGGCACCGCGTTCGCCGTGTGGGCGCCCAACGCGCGCGCGGTCCGCGTCATCGGCGACTTCAACGGCTGGGGCGCGACGCACCCGATGCGCTCGCTCGGCTCGAGCGGCGTCTGGGAGCTGTTCGTCCCGGGCGTCGGCGCGGGCGCGCGGTACAAGTACGAGATCCTCGGTCCCGACGGCTCGTGGCGGCAGAAGGCCGACCCCCTCGCCAAGGGCGCGGAGGTGCCGCCCGCGACGGCGAGCATCGTGGTCGACTCGCAGTTCGCGTGGACCGACGACGCGTGGCTCGCCGAGCGCGCCGCCCGCGACCCGCACACGCAACCCCTCAGCATCTACGAGGTCCACCTCGGGTCGTGGCGCCAGGGGCTATCGTACCGGGACCTCGCCGAGCAGCTCACCGCGTACGTCGTGGAGCAGGGCTTCACGCACGTCGAGCTCCTGCCCGTCGCCGAGCACCCGTTCGGCGGGTCGTGGGGCTACCAGGTCACGGGCTACTACGCGCCCACCTCACGGTTCGGCCACCCCGACGACTTCCGGTACCTCGTCGACCGCCTGCACGCGGCCGGCGTCGGGGTCGTCGTCGACTGGGTCCCCGCGCACTTCCCGCGCGACGAGTGGGCGCTGGCCCGGTTCGACGGCACGCCCTGCTACGAGCACGCCGACCCGCTGCGCGGCGAGCAGCCCGACTGGGGCACGTTCGTCTTCGACTTCGGGCGCAACGAGGTCCGCAACTTCCTCGTCGCCAACGCGACGTACTGGCTCGAGGAGTTCCACGTCGACGCGCTCCGTGTCGACGCCGTCGCGTCGATGCTCTACCTCGACTACTCGCGCGGCCCCGGCCAGTGGCACCCCAACGTGCACGGCGGGCGCGAGAACCTCGAGGCCATCGCGTTCCTCCAGGAGGCCAACGCGACCGCCTACCGGCGCACGCCCGGCGTCATGATGATCGCCGAGGAGTCCACCGCCTGGCCTGGCGTCACCCGCCCGACGTCGTCCGGCGGCCTCGGGTTCGGGCTCAAGTGGAACATGGGCTGGATGAACGACTCCCTGCGCTACGTCGCCGAGGAGCCCATCAACCGGCACTACCACCACCACGAGATCACGTTCTCGATGGTCTACGCCTACTCCGAGCAGTTCGTGCTGCCGATCAGCCACGACGAGGTCGTGCACGGCAAGGGCTCGCTCTACGGGAAGATGCCCGGCGACGACTGGCAGAAGCGCGCCGGCGTGCGCGCGTTCCTCGCCTACCAGTGGTCGCACCCCGGCAAGCAGCTCCTCTTCATGGGCAGCGAGATCGGCCAGCACTCCGAGTGGAACGAGGGCCGCTCCCTCGACTGGGACGGCCTCGCGGCCGACCCGGGCCGACAGGGCGTGCAGCGCGCCGTGCGCGACCTCAACGCGCTGTACCGCGCGACCCCGGCCCTGTGGGAGCTCGACCACGACCCCGCCGGCTTCGAGTGGCTCGACGCCGACGACGCCGACCACAACGTCCTCGCCTACGTCCGCCGCGGCCGCGACGGCAGCGAGGTCGCCGTCGTCGTGAACTTCGCCGGCACGCCGCACGAGGGCTACCGCGTCGCGCTGCCGTCGGGCGGCGCGTGGCGCGAGGTGCTCAACACCGACGCCGAGGTCTACGGCGGGTCCGGCGTCGGCAACCTCGGCGAGGTGGAGGCGGAGGCCGTCCCGTGGAAGGGTCGCGCGCACTCCGCGACCCTGCGCCTGCCCCCGCTCGGCGCGCTGTACCTCGTCCCGGCGCCGAGGTAGAGATCTGGTCTGCTGACGTAGAGGTCTGGTCACCCTGGGTGGTGGGTGGGGTGGTGGCGCCGGGTCTACCATCCGCCGCTCGTTCCTCGCGGCTCCCGCCAGGCCCGCCACGACCCGGTGCCACCACCCCACCCACCCGGCTTCGTCTCACCTGGAGCACGGTCTCGCCAGCACGACGGCGGCCGATCACCGTAGGGTGACCGGCCGCCGTCGAGAAGGGTGCGTACGCCGCGCTCGTGTCTCAGTAGAGGCTGATCGCGAGGCGCTGGCGTGCCTTGCCGACGCGGGGGTCGGTGGGGCCGACGACCTCGAAGTAGTCGAGGAGGCGGACGCGGAGCTTCTCCTTGGCGTCGGCGTCCGCGCCGGGGAGGAGGTCGAGCAGGCGACCGAGCGCGTCGTCGACGTGACCGCCGAGGAGGTCGAGGTCGGCGATGGCGAGCTGGGCGTCGACGTCCTGCGGGGCGGCGGCCGCGGCGGCGCGGACCGTCGCGAGGTCGGCGTCGCGCGTGCGCTGGAGGAGGCGGACCTGCGCGAGGCCGGCGACGGCGAGCGCGTCGCGCGGGTCCTGCTTGATCGCCTTCTCATAGGCCGCGACGGCGGCGTCGAGGTCGTCGCGCTCGATCGCGTCGTACGCCTCCTGGTGCAGCGGCGGGAGCTCGGGCTCCGGCTCGGGGGCCGGCTCGGCGGGCACCGGCTCGCCGTCGCCGCCCTGGGACGGCGCCCGGCCGGTGACGCCGTTCGCCTCGGCGGCCTGGAGCACCTGCTCGATCACCGAGCGCACCTGCTCGGCGGGCGCGGCGCCCTGGAACAGCGGCACCGGCTGGCCCTGGAGGACGGCGACGACGGTCGGGACGCCCTGCACCTGGAACGCCGCCGTGATCTGCGGGTACGCCTGGGCGTCGACGCGGGCCAGGAGGAAGCGGCCCGCGTACTCGTCGGCGAGCGCGCCGAGGTCGGTGCCGAGCTGGGCGTTCGCCTGGTCGGTCGGGATCCAGAGCAGGACGACGACCGGGTACTGCGTCGAGTCCTGGACGAGCTGGCCGAACGTCTCGTCCGTGACGTCGACGACGTAGCCACCGGCTGCGGGCGCGCCGCCCTCCTGCCCCGGCGGCGGGGACTGCGGGCGGGTCAGCGCGGACAGGTCGACCGCTCCGCGCACGTCGAACGCGGGCTGGGTAGGTTCGCTCATGGTCGCAATCCTACGGAGCGTCAGGACGCCGCAACCGATGTCGCGATGTGCTCGTTGCCCACGACGCGGATCTTCTCCTCTGACCCGGCCGGCGGCACGTAGAGCGCGACGACGTCCTGGTAACCGACCTTGAGCACGTTCGTCGGGGTCGTCGTCCCGTACAGGGCCTTGATCGTCTCCGTGTCGGGCGGGACCTGCGCGCCCTCCTCGGCCGTCATCGACTCCTGCGACGTCATGGCGCCCACGACGAGCGCGCCGCCGTCCGCGGTGCGGACCGCGCGGACCTGCTCGTCCGGGTTCGGCGTGAAGGTCAGCGCGTACGCACCGGCGGCCGGCTCGAGCGCCGTGGTCCAGGCCTGGGCGCGCTCGGCGAGCAGCGTGCGGAACGAGTCGTCCTCGAACGCCCCGGCGAAGCCGGAGCCGGTCCCGAGGTTGAGCACGTCGGCGTACTGCGCGACGGCGTCCGTGGGCGTGACGAGGAGGCTCGAGTCGTCGGGTGCGACGGCCTCGCTCCCGATGCTCGGGTCGGCGAAGCTCGGCATGGTCACGCCGGGCAGGAGCCGGACCCAGGCCCACAGCTGGTAGGCGTCCCGCGCGCCGGCCTGCTCGAGGACGGACAGGCGCGGAGTCTGCAGGCTCTCGGGCTGGACGCTCACGGCGTAGGACGTGCGGGGCCAGGTCTGCGTCGTCGGGATGACGACCTGCTGGGCCTCGGTCGGCAGCTCCGTCACGAGGTCCGCGTTGCCGCGCGCGGCGGCGACGGCGAGCTGGCTCGTGCGGATCGCGAGCGCCGGTCCGGTGACGCGCGCGTCGAGCTGCGCCGGGTCGTTCGCCTCGCTCGCCGCGGCGAGCGCCGAGGCGACCGCGTCCAGCACCACGGTCTCCTGCGCCTCGGAGAGGACGGGAGGCGGCGGGTCCTGGGTGGGGTCCGGCTGCGGCGTCGGCAGGGGCGCGGTGCAGGCGGCGAGGAGGAGCGCGCCGACCAGACCGCCGGCCACCCCGGCGAGGTGACGGCGGGCGCGGTGGGCGCGGGCCGTGTCGCGGGCGGTGCTGGTCATCGGGTGCTGTCCTTCGTCTCGTCCGTGTCGCGCTGCGGGTCGGCGGCTTCGCCCGCCCCGGTGCCGGGGGTGAATCCCCACGCCCGGCGCCAGGCGTCGGCACGTGTCGCCGCGCTGTCCTGCGTGGTCGGGTGCCCGTCCGTCGCGTCGACGGTCGGCTGCGCCGCGGTCTTGGGCCGCCGTTCGCCGCGCGCGACGATCGGGATCTGGCCGGTGAGCCAGGCACGACGCGGCTTCTGCGCGCGCGCCTGCTGCTGGGCGAGGCGGTCCGCCTCCTCCCGCTCGCGCAGCTCGCGCCGCGTGAGCATGCGCACCTGCGCGGTGTCGGTGGGCGCCTCGCCGTCCGACGTGCCGCCGTCACCCTCGCCCGAGGGCGCGGTCGGCGCTGCCGCCGGTGCGACGGCCGGGGTGGCCGACGTCGCGGTGCCGCGTCCCGACGGCCCCCGGCGCCGGGGGCGCAGGCTCGCCGCGCCGATGCCGAGCCCCAGGAGGATGAGGACCGCACCGCCGATCACGCCGGGCCACAGGAACGGGGTCTCGACCTGGCGCGGCCAGGACAGCTCGAGCGTCGGGGCGACGGCACCCTCCCCCACGCCGGCCACGAGAAGCTGCCAGCGGCCGGGCTGGTCGGACCAGCGCAGGGTCGCCGAGCCGGCGCCCGTCGACTCCTCGAACCACATGTCCGACCCGGCGGGGTCGACGCCGACGGCCGGCGTCTCGCCGTCGGCAGGGGTCTCTCCGTCGGCAGGGGTCTCGCCCTCCGCGGGGGCCTCGCCGTCGGCGGGCGTCTCCTCCGCCGACTCCTCCCCCTCGGCCGGAGACTCGCCGTCGGCCGGGGTCTCGCCCTCGGCGGGCGTCTCCTCCGCGGCGGACGGCTCGACGGCGCGCGTCGCGAGCGCGTCCCAGTCGCTGAGCCCGGTGACCACGCCGTGCGCGTCCTCCCCGACCCAGCCCGTCACGTCGACCTCGCGGCCGATCGCGAGGGTCACCTGCTGCTCGCCCGGCGCCGTGGCACGGATCGTCACGTCCTCGGCGACGAGGTCCAGGACCCCGGGCTCGGTGACGAGCATCGTGCCGTCCCCCGTGTACGCCGTGGTCGCCACGACCGTGTCGCTGTCCCGCCACACCGTGGCGGACGCGACGCCGAGGCCGACGGCGACGAGCCCTCCCACGAGCAGGAGGGCAGCGATGATTCGTTGGAGCACCGAGGTTCCCTTCGTCGATCGACGTTCCAGAATAGGTGCGAAACCCCTCGTCGATCGACCTCGGGGAATCGTGCGCGGATCCTCACGATCCGTTCACGAGCCCCTCTCCCCTCGGTCCCACGCTCGTCAGCCGGGATTCAGGAAGAGTGCGCGCGACGCCGTCGGACGACCTGCGGCCTCCCCCCGTGCCCTCCGTCCCGCAGCACTGCGACCATCGTCTCACCTGTTCCAATCCGGGTATTCAGGACAGCCCGATCCCCGTATCCTGGTCGGAGCACGGCGGGGCCGTGGCACGACCGCCGCGCCCTCCCTCCTCGCGAGGGGACGCCGCCCGGCGGCGGACGCCGCGACGAACCAGCACCGGAGGTCATCGACGTGTCCGACGAGCGCACGCTCTTCCCCATCACGATGCGCGGGTACGACCGCGTCCAGGTCGAGGCACAGCTCGCGAAGCTGGAGAAGGCCGTGGAGGACGCGCGCTCGCGCGTCGAGGCCGCGGACGCCCGCGCCATGCAGCTCACGAGCGAGCTCTCCGACGCGCAGCGTCAGCTCCGCGAGGCGGAGCGCCCCTCGTACGCCGGCCTCGGCTCCCGCATCGAGCAGCTCATGCGCTCGGCGGAGGAGCAGTCCGCCGACATCCTCTCCCAGGCCAACGCCCAGGCCGCCGACATCATGGCGCGCGCGAAGCTCTCGGCCGGCCAGGTGCGGTCCCGCGCCGAGAACGAGGTCGCCGAGCTCCTCAACAGCGCGCGGCTCGAGTCGGAGGAGATCCGGGCCACGAGCGCGTCGGAGGTCGAGGGCACGCTCCTCAGCGCCCAGCGCCGCGCCGAGGAGCTCGTCGGCTCCGCCGAGCGCGAGGCGGCCCGCATCCAGAGCGCGATCGCCACCGAGGAGAGCGAGCGCCGCGCGTCGCTCGAGCGCGAGCTCGGCACGCTGCGCGCGACGGCGGAGCGCGAGACGACGGAGCTGCGCGTGACGACCGAGCGCGAGGCCGCCGAGCTCCGTGCCCGCGTCGCGGCGGAGACCGCCGCCCAGCGCGAGGCCGCCGAGCGCGAGGCCGCCGAGCTCCTGGAGAACGCGCGCCGCGAGGCGCAGCGCCAGGTCGACGAGGCGCAGCGGAAGGCCACCGAGGCGGCCAACGCGGTCACGTCGGAGATGGAGGAGCTGCGCGACAAGGCCCGCACCGCGCTCGCCGACGCGGAGCTCGAGGTCGTGCGCCGCCGCGAGGAGGCGGAGCGCGAGAACGCCGAGCGGCACGCCGCTGCCAAGGCCGAGACGGAGAAGCTCGTCTCGACCGCGGAGGAGCACGCGACCGAGGCGGAGAAGCGCGTCGCGCTCGCGCTGGAGCAGGCCGAGAAGGTCCGCCGGGAGTCCGACGCCTACGTCAAGGACCTCATGTCGACGGCCCGTCGCAACGCCGACCAGATCGTGGCCGAGGCGCGGTCGTTCGCGGACCAGACCGTGAGCGACGCCAAGGCGGAGGCGGAGCAGCAGCGCAACGTCGCCCAGCGCCAGCTCGAGGACCTCACGCGCCAGCACGACTCGATCAACACCTACCTCGACGAGCTGCGCGGGCTCCTCGGCGGCGAGCCCGAGGCCGCGAAGGCTCCCGCGAAGAAGTCGGCGGTCCCCGCGGGCACGCCCGCGCAGCAGGCGCGCGCGGCGACGCTCATGACGGCGGAGTTCCCGGTCGTCGCCGACGAGTCGGACCAGCAGGGCGGGCCCGCCGCCTCGACGAAGCGCCGCCCTGCCGGCCAGGTGGACGCCGAGGCCGAGACCGACGCCCCCGCCTCGGCCTGACCGGTGTCCTCCGCGGACCCCACGGGCCGCTCCGGGTCCGCTGCCGACGACTGGCGTCGGCAGCGGACCGAGGCCGCGGCGCACCAGCAGCGCGAGCTCGACCGCCAGCGCGCGCGGGAGAGCGCCGCGGCACAGGCGCTCCTCGCCGAGTTCGTGGTGCGCGCCCGTGAGCGCGGCCCCGCGCCCGAGCCGCTGCGTGCCCGCTCGTTCGACGGCACGACCACCTACCGGACCCCGCTCAAGGGCTGGTACCTGCGCCGCAACCGCAGCGTCGCCGTCGGCGAGGACGGCGAGTTCTACGTGCTCGGTGTGCCCGGCAGCGTGCTGGGGCGCCTGCGCGGCGTGACCGTGGAGCCGTCGGACCCGCCGCTCGTGCTCGGCAAGGGCGGACGGGACGGCGAGTCGATCGACCTCGCGGACGCGCTCGCGCTCGTGCTCGACGGCCGCTGATCGGCCGGGACGGCCCGCCGACCCGTCGTGCCGCGGTCGACCGGGCTCACGCCGAGGCGCGGGCCAGCAGGTCGGCGAGAGCGTCCGCGACGGCCGCCGGGTCCTCGACCGCGCTCATGTGCCCGGCGCCCGGAACCTGGACCAGCTGCGCCGTGGGCGCGGCGTCCGCCATGTGCTCGGCCTCCGCCGTCGGCGTGAGCGCGTCCTCCTCCCCCACGACCACGGCCACCGGTCCGGCGAACTCCGCGAGGACCTGGGTGCGGTCCGGCCGGGCCGCCATGGCCCGCTGCGACCACGCGACGCCGTCGGGCCGCTGCCCGCGGATCCACTCCTCGAGCCGTGCCGTGAGGTGCTTGCGCGCGGCCTTGCTCGTCTCCCCGAGCATCACCCCCGGCATGCCGAGGACGGCGTCGACGGTCTGGGACCGCGCGGCCTCGTCCGCGATGCGCAGCCGGTTGGCGCGCGCCTCGTCGGTGTCGGCGGTCGACTTGGTGTCCACGAGCCCGAGGCCGGCGACCAGGTCGGGGTGCCGCTCCGCGAGCGCGAGCGCGACGTAGCCGCCCATCGACAGCCCCGCGACGACCGCGCGCGTGATCCCCGCCGCGGCGAGCGCGGTGGCGGTGGCGTCGGCCGCGGTGTCGATCGACGCCGGCTCGTCCGCCAGCGGGCTCGCCCCTAGACCCGGGAGGTCGACCGCGACGACGGTGGGCTCCCCCGGCAGCGCGGCCGCGACGTCGGCCCACATGCGGTGGTCCAGCGGGAAGCCGTGCAGCAGCACGAGCGGTGTGCCGTACCCCTCGCGCAGCGTGAAGGTCTCGAGCGGGGCCGTCGTCACGTCGTCCTCCTCAGGTCGTGCGTCCGTCGTCAGGTCTCGTCCCACCGTGCCACGGCCGCGACCGTCCTGCCGAGGCGTCAGTCGTCGACGCCGTCCGACCGGCTCGCGTCGTAGCTCGCCTGGTCGGAGTCCGCGGTGTCACGGTCGGCCGTCACGGCCGCGGTCGCGTCGCCGGACCACTCGGTCGGCAGGGGCAGCGGGAACCCGGGGCGGACGTGGCCGACGATCTCGTCGAGCACGCGCCGCACGGACGACTCCCCCACCCACAGGTGCTTGGCGCCGTCGACGCCGATCACCTCGGCGTTGCGCACGCGCGCGAACCGTCGGCGCGCCTCGTCGGGGCGCAGGTAGTCGTCGAGCTCGGGGACGAGCACGACGAGCGGCTTGCCGAACGCGTCCCACCGGTCGAGGTCCTCGTCCGTCGCGCGGTGCAGCGGCGGCGACAGGAGGATCGCGCCCTCCACGGCCGGGTCGGTCCCGTGCTTGAGCGCGAGCTCGGTCCCGAACGACCACCCGACGAGCCAGGGGTGCGGCAGGTCGCGGAACTCGGCGAGCTCGATCGCGGCGGCGACGTCGAAGCGCTCGGCCTCGCCGCCGTCGAACGCGCCCTCGCTCGTGCCGCGCGGCGACGAGGTCCCGCGCGTGTTGAACCGCAGCACGGCGAGGTCGGCGAGCGCGGGCAGGCGCCACGCGGCCTTCCGGTACACGTGCGAGTCCATGTAGCCGCCGTGCGTCGGCAGCGGGTGGAGCGTGACCAGGGTCGCGACCGGGTCGCGGTCCGCCGGGAGCGCGAGCTCGCCGACGAGCGTCAGCCCGTCCGCGGTGTGCAGCTCCACGTCCTCGCGCCGCGCGGGCAGGACCGTCAGGGACCGGATGGGGGTAGGACCGGCCGGGACGTCGGCCCCGGTGGGCTCGGGTGCGGTGCTCATCGTGGTCGAGCCTAGTTCCTCCGCCGCGGACCTCTACCGGGGCCGACGGCGCCCGCGCGCCTGCCAGCACGACGTGTGCCAGTGCCGACGGTGGTCGAGCGCCGTCTCGGCACCGAAGAACGAGTCCTCCTGCCAGGCCACGACGTGCCCCGTCCCGGGCGGGATCTCCTGGTTGCACCCCGGGCACAGGTACGTCTTGGACCCGCCGCGCACCGTGCGGACCTGCCACTCGCCGTCGGCCCCGGACTCGCGACGCGCGCCGCCGAGGGCACGGTCCAGGTCGAGGGGCGCGGGCTCCGCTCCCCACGGTCGCTTGCGGGACGGTCGACGGGACGGCATGCACCCATTCTCCCCCGGGCACACGGCGGGGGCGGCTCCCAGCGGGAGTCCAGGCAGGACCGCTAGAGTGTCCGCGCCGGTGCTGCACCCGGCACGCGGACGCGAGGCGACCCCGACCCGGGACGCCGACGACCGCCGTCGTGCGGGTGCGGCCCAGACCCGACGGCCCCGCGTCGTCCCACCGACCGAAGGACCCCCTCTCGTGAAGCACCGCACCCTGCGCGGCGTCGCCGCGCTCACCCTGGGCGCCGCCCTCGTCCTCTCCGGCTGCGCCTCGGAGGGCGGCGGCTCCGGCGACGAGACGTCGTCGAGCCCGTCCGCGACCGACGGCGCCAGCGACGCCGCGACGTCGTCGCCCGAGGACGTCGCGGCGCTCGAGGCCGTGACGGTCACCGGCGACCCGGGCGCCGAGCCCACCGTGGAGTTCGACCAGCCGTTCGAGGTCTCCGCCGCGGCCGCCATCTCGCTGAACGACGGCGAGGGCGACGAGATCGCCAAGGGCCAGCAGATCACCATGCACACGGCCGCGTTCTCCGGTACGGACGGCTCCAAGATGGGGTCGACGTGGGAGACGGGCTCCCCCGAGCAGCTCCTCATCGACGACTCGATCTTCCCGCAGCTCCTCGACGTCGTCGTCGGCAAGAAGGTCGGCACCCGCTTCCTGTTCGCCAACCCGACGACGGACCAGACGACCGGCGAGCCGATCACCTACCTCACCATCGGTGAGGTCACCGACGTGAAGACCATCCCGTCGCGTGCCGAGGGTGAGGCGGTCACGCCCGCCGAGGGCCTGCCGACCGTGACGCTCGACGACACCGGCAAGCCGACCATCGAGATCCCCGAGGGCTACGAGGCCCCGACCGAGCTCGTCGCGCAGACGCTCATCAAGGGCAGCGGCCCGGTCGTGACCGAGGACCAGACCGTCACCGCCCACTACACGGGCATGCTGCTCGACGGCACCGTCTTCGACTCGTCGTGGGACCGCGGCGCCCCCACGAGCTTCTCGCTCCAGCAGGTGATCCCGGGCTGGACGCAGGGCCTCGCCGGGCAGACCGTGGGCAGCCAGGTGCTGCTCGTCATCCCGTCGGAGCTGGGCTACGGCTCGCAGGGCAGCGGCACGATCCCCGCCGACTCCCCGCTCGTCTTCGTCGTGGACATCCTCGACGCGCAGTGACCCCCGCCTGACCCGACGAGGGCCGCACCCCGCCACGGGGTGCGGCCCTCGCCGCGTCCGGGACGGGTCGTGGGTCCGGATCGAGGGTCCCGGCCCGTCGGGACCGGGACGGGCGGGCCCCGCGCGTCGCGCGACGTACTCTCGATGCATGACGGACGCCTCCACGACCCCGGTCCCCGCCGTGCCCGACGACGTGTCGTCGCCGCACCCCGCCGTGCCGCCCGAGCGCGAGGTGCTCACGTGGGAGACGTTCGGCGTCGCCGCGCGCGAGCTCGCCGAGCAGGTCGTGGCGAGCGGGTTCCGGCCCGAGGTCGTCGTCGCCGTCGCGCGCGGCGGGCTCCTGCCGGGCGGCGCGGTCGCGTACGCGCTCGGGACCAAGGGCGTCGGGACGCTCAACGTCGAGTTCTACACCGACATCGGCCAGACCCTCACCGACCCGCGCGTGCTGCCACCTCTCATGGACACGTCCGACCTGCCGGGCGCGCACGTGCTCGTGGTCGACGACGTCGCGGACTCCGGCCGCACGCTCGCCCTGGTCATGAAGATGCTGAGCACCCACGGGGCGGAGGCGCGGTCCGCGGTGCTGTACACCAAGCCGCGCACGATCATCCAGCCGGACTACTCGTGGAAGGACACCGACCTCTGGATCACGTTCCCGTGGTCGGCCGACCCGCCCGTCGAGGGCGCGCAGCCGCGACCGAACGACTGAGCACGCAGACGACGGACCGTCGCCGCCCGGGCGAGGCGAACGGGTCGTGCTCGCGACCGCAAGCGAGCACGACCTCGTCCAGCCCTACCGCCCGGCCCCGGACAGCGCCAACCCCGTGCTCGCGTCGAAGAGGTGCGCACGGTCCAGGTCGACGGTCACCGACAGGCGCTCCCCGGGTCGGCTCGCGACCGTCGGCCGCGCCTTGACCGTGAGCATCTCCGTGCCCACCTTGACGTCGACCAGCGTGTGGTCGCCCAGCGGCTCGAGCCCGAAGACCTCGCCCTCGACCGTCGCCTCTCCCCGTCGCTCGACCGACACGTCCTCGGCGCGCAGGCCGAGGAGCAGCGGACGACCGCGCTCCGCCACGGCTCCCCGGGGGCGCGGCAGGGTCCAGCCCTGAGACCCGACCAGCCGGTCGTCGTCGACGTGGCACTCGAGCAGGCTGATCCGCGGGCTCCCGACGAAGCTCGCGACCCACCGGTCGACCGGCTGCTCGTACACCTCCGCCGGCGTCCCGACCTGCTGCACCGCGCCGTCCTTGAGCACGGCGACCTGGTCGGCCATGGACATCGCCTCGACCTGGTCGTTCGTCACGTAGACGAACGTCCCTCCCAGACGCCGGTGGATGCGGGTGAGCTCGGTCCGCATCTCGACGCGCAGCTTGAGGTCGAGGTTGGTGAGCGGTTCGTCCATGAGGAACGCGTGCGGGCGACGGACCAGCGCACGGGCCAGCGCGACGCGCTGCATCTCGCCGCCGGACAGCTGTGCCGGTCGACGCTGCAGGAGGCGTTCGATGTGCAGGAGGCGCGCGACGTCGTCCACGGCGGCGGCGATCTCGCTCGCGGAGGCACGGCGCGCGCGCAGCGGCGAGGCGATGTTCTCGAACACCGTGTACCGGGGGTAGAGCGCGTAGCTCTGGAAGACCATGGCCAGGTCCCGTGCGCCGGGGGACTCCCCGGTCACGTCCCGGCCGCCCAGGTGCACCGACCCGGCGTCGAGCCTGTCGAGCCCGGCGATCGCGCGCAGGGTCGTCGTCTTGCCCGCCCCCGAGGGCCCGAGGACGACGAAGAACGAGCCGTCCGGCACCTGCAGGTCGACCCCGTCGAGGGCCTGGACCTCCCCGAACGCCTTCCTGATCCCGTAGGTCGCGACGGTTCCCATCAGGCCACCAACCTCTCCGAGTCGCGGTCGAAGACGGGCGGCGGCCCGCCGACGTGGCGCACGCCGACGGGCGTGTCCGCGGCGAACCGTGCGGTCGGGGGCATCCGGACCCGGACGTCGTGCTCCCCCTCGCACTCGACGACGTAGATGGTCTCGTCGCCCAGCGCCTCCGCCGAGACCACGCGGCCGCGGACCGCACCGTCCGCTCCCGGCGCGGTGACCTCCAACGCCTCGGGCCGCACGCCGGCGACCAGCCGACGACCGTCCGGCAGCCCGGACGGCACCGGCAGCGCGAGCCCGCCCCCGCCCCGCAGGGCCCCGTCGGCGACCTCGACGTCCACGAGGTTCACCGGCGGCGAGCCGATGAACGCGGCGCAGAACAGGCTCGCGGGCCGGTCGTAGACCTCCGTGGGCGTGCCGACCTGCTCCACGCGGCCCTTGTTGAGGATCGCGATCCGATGGCCGAGCGACATCGCCTCGACCTGGTCGTGGGTGACGTAGACCATCGTCGCCCCCAGCTCTCTCTGTAGGTGCTTGATCTGCGACCGCATGTCCGCGCGCTGCTCGGCGTCGAGGTTCGTGAGCGGCTCGTCCATGAGGAAGGCGCGCGGCCGCCGCACCAGGGCACGGGCCAGCGCGACCCGCTGCTGCTCCCCGCCCGACAGCCGTGTGGGCCGCCGGTCCAGCAGCGGACCGAGCTGCAGCATGCGAGCGGCCTCGTCGACTCGACGACGCACCTCCGGCTCCGGGACGCCCTCGGCGCGGAGCGGGAAGGCCACGTTGTCACGGGCCTTCAGGTGCGGGTACAGCGCGTAGAACTGGAACACCATGGCGATGTCGCGACCGCCGGGAGGCAGGTCGTCGACGCGCGTGTCGCCGATGTGGATGGTGCCCGACGTCTGGCGCTCCAGGCCCGCCACCGCGCGCAGCGTGGTGGTCTTTCCGCAGCCGGAGGGACCGAGCATGACGAACAGCTCGCCGTCGCCGATGGACAGGTCCACCTCCTCCACGGCGACGGTCCCGTCCGGGTAGCGCTTGTGCAGGGACGCGATCTCGATGCCCGCCATCAGCGTCGCACCGCCCCGAGCGTGACGCCGGCGACGAGGTGCTTGCGCACCAGGTAGGCGAAGACGAGCACCGGGATCGCGAACACGCAGGCGGAGGCAGCCACGAGCCCCCAGTCCACGGTCGTGCCGCCGATGAGGCCGGCGATGGCCGGCGGTGCGGTGCGCACCTCTTGGCTGGAGGTCAGGAAGATGGCGTACACGAACTCGTTCCAGGAGAAGATGAGGGCGAAGACGGCGGTGGCGGCGATCCCGGGCACGAGCAACGGCAGGGTGATGCGCCGGAACGCCTGGAGGCGCGTGTGACCGTCGAGCATCGCCGCGTCCTCGTACTCCGGTGGCACCTCGTCGACGAAGCCCTTCATCATCCAGATCGTGAAGGGCACGTTGAAGGCCGTGTAGATGAGGATCAGGCCGAGCTGGGTGTCGATGAGCCCGAGCGTGCGGTACATGAGGAAGATCGGGATCACGACGACGACGGGCGGCATGAACCGCGTGGACAGGATGAAGAACATCTGGTCCTTCTTCGCCCTCAGCGTGAAGCGCGAGTACGCCCACGCCGCCGGGACCCCGAGCACGGTGGCCAGGATCGTGGACGTCCCGGCGACCACGACGGAGTTGAGCAGCGCGGTGGAGAGGTCCGACGCACCGCCGCCCGAGGCGACGAACACATCTCGGTAGTGGTCCAGGGTCATGTCGAAGCCGAAGAACTTCGCCGGGACGGCGTAGACGTCCCGGTTCTCCTTGACGGACGTCTCGAGCATCCAGAGCACCGGGAAGAGCATGGCGGCCGCCAGCACGGCCAGGAGCGCGACCTCGACCGACTTGCGGACCCGGCCGCGGGGGCTGCGTGCGGGCCGTACGCGAACGGCCAGGTCAGCAGAGCGTGCCATCAGCCCTCCTTGAGCTTGTTCAGGTAGCGCAGGTAGAGCTGCGCGAGGACGATGACGACGACCACCATGAGGATCCCGTAGGCCGACGCGGTCCCCGTGTTGAACCCGAGGAACGCGACCTTGTAGACGTGGAACGACAAGGTCTCGGTCGAGACGCCGGGTCCTCCGTTGGTGAGGATGTAGACGAGGTCGAACATCCGGAACGCCTCGATCGCACGGAACATCACGGCGATGAGGAGCAGCGGCCACACCAGCGGCAGGGTGATGTTGCGGAACCGGAACCACTCCGACGCCCGGTCGATGGAGGCCGCCTCGTACAGGTACCTGGGGACCGCGGTCAGGCCCGCGAGCGCGATGAGCATGATGAACGGCGTCCACTGCCAGGTGTCGACGACGACCAGGGAGAGCATCGCCGTCTGGCGGCGGGTGAGCCACTCCACCGGCTCGATCCCGAGCGAGCCGAGCACGCTGTTGACGACGCCGAACTGCGCGTCGAGCATGAAGCGCCAGAACAGCCCGACGACGACGGGCGACAGCATCATCGGTACGAGGAACAGCGTGGTGAGAAGCCCACGACCACGCGTCCGCCGGGAGATGAGGTAGGCGATGCCGAAGCCCAGCACCGTCTGCAGGGTGACGGCACACACGACGTACACCAAGGTCGTCAGGGCCCGCTGCCGGACCTCCGGCGAGGTCAGGACGTCGACGTAGTTCGCGAACCCGACGAACTCCGCGGGTGCGGAGCCCGTCGCCGAGTAGTCGGTGAAGGAGAGGAACAGCGCCCACAGCAGCGGGAAGACCGACATGGCCAGCAGGAGCAGCATCGCCGGGGAGATGAACGCCACGGCGAGCCCACGGTCGCCGAGCCGAGGGGGCCGGACCGGTGCGGGCGGCGCCGACGTCCCGTCCCGCACCGGGGAGTTCTTCGTCAGGACCATGGGTTCACAGCCCGCCGCTGCCGCCGGAGTCCAGGACCTCCTGCTGCTCGACGGCGATGCTGTCGAGAGCCTCCTGCGGGTCCATGGCGCCGTTGAGGGCCGCGTTCACGCTCGTGTTCTCGATGTCGACGAGACGGGCGTACTCGGGCACGTTCCACATGTCGCGCATGCGCTCCACGGAGTCGGCGTACACCTGGTTGAACGGTCCGGCCTCGAGGAACTCCGGCGACTGCAGCGCGTCGGTGCGGGCCGGCACGCCGCCCGCCGCGGCCCACTTCTGCTGGGTGTCGGCCTGGAGGAACCACTTCATGAAGTTCAGAGCCTCCGCCTGCCGGTCCTCGGGCGCGTACGCCGAGATGTGCATCCCCATGCCGCCGAGAGGCACCAGGTCCGTCTCCTGGGTCGGCAGGGTCGCGAAGCCGAGCTTGTCGAGGATCTCCTCGCGCGTGGAACCCAGCGTCGACTGCGCGGGGTCGAGCAGGCCGCCGCTCGCGGCGATCCAGTTGAACGCGATGCAGGCCTTGCCCTGCGCGACCGCCGCGTTGACCTCGTCGATGAACCAGTTCCCGGAGCCCGTCGCGGTGAGCGGCTTCATCTCGTTGACCAGGACGTCCATGGCCTTCTGGCCGGCCTCGTCGTTGATGACGCCCTCGATCTGGCGCTCCTCGGCGTCCCACAGGTTCCCGCCGTACAGACCGTTGACCGTGTTGTAGGTGACGGCCGCCGCGTCGGAGCCGTTGGCCTGGTGGAAGGCCAGCCCGCTCACGCCCGGGTTCTCGGCCTGGCACTGCGCCGCGACGGAGATCATCTCGTCCCACGTCGCCGGCGGCTCGTCGCCGATGAGGTCCTTCCGGTAGATCATCGTCCAGGTGTCGCCGAGCAGCGGTAGGCCGTACATGCTCGCGTCCTCGTCCCGCTGGCCCGTCTCGGCCTGGGGGTACTGGCCGTACGCGGCCAGGAGGTACGGGTCGAAGGCCTCGGTCTCGACGTTGCCCTCGATGAAGTCGGTGATGTCGAGGATGTTGCCGTTCGTCACCGCCTCGCCGATGTGCTGCGAGTCCAGGACCGCGATGTCGAAGTCGGTCTGACGTGCCGCGAACTGCGTGAACATCGCGTCGTGCCAGTTGGCGTTCGGCACGGTGTTGACCTCGACGGTCACGTTCGGCCGCTCCTTGGTGTACTCCGCGTTCGCGAAGTCCTCGAGTGCCTGGGCCGGGGGCCACTCGAACCAGATGAAGCTCAGGGTCAGCGGTTCGTCGGTCAGCTCCGGGACGGTCGCCGGCGCCTGGGCGCCACCGCCCGCCTCCGCGGTGCCGCCCCCTCCACCGCACGCTGCCGTGGCCGCCGCGGTGCTCATGGCCATCAGGACCGCGGCCGTCGCCAGCCGCCCCCGTCGGCGGGGAAGTGATCCGTGCCCCGCTCGCATCGTGCTCCTCATCGAGTCTCCTGCTTCCTGGGTCGGTGTTGCCGGACTGTTGCTGCTACTGCTCGTTCACCGTCACCAGGACGTGGCGACGTAGTGGGCCTCCATGAACTCGAGGAGACCTTCCGTGCTCCCCTCGCGGCCGAGCCCGCTCTGCTTGGTGCCGCCGAACGGCGCGGCCGGGTCGGAGACCAGTCCGCGGTTGAGCCCGACCATCCCGGACTCGAGCCGCTCCGAGAGCCGCAGGCCGCGGGCCAGGTCGCCGGTGTACAGGTAGCTGACGAGGCCGAACTCGGAGTCGTTCGCCAGGGCGAGCGCCTCCTCCTCGTCGTCGACGCGGACGACGGGGGCCACGGGGCCGAAGACCTCCTCGTGCAGGAGGCGCGCGTCCCGGGGGACGTCGACGAGCACCGTCGGCGGGTAGAAGCAGCCGGGCCCGTCGACGGGCTCCCCGCCCAGCACGGCACGCGCCCCGCGGTCGATCGCGTCGCGGACGAGCTCGTCGACCTTGCGGACCGCGTCGGCGTTGATGAGCGGTCCGCACCCGGTGCTCTCATCGACGCCGGGGCCGACCGTGACGTCCGCCATCCGGGCGACGAGTCCGTCGACGAAGACGTCGTGCACGGCGTCGGCCACGAGGAACCGGTTGGCGGCCGTGCACGCCTGGCCGCTGTTGCGCATCTTGGCGACCATGGCGCCGTCGACCGCCGCGTCCACGTCGGCGTCGTCGAGGACGACGAACGGGGCGTTCCCCCCGAGCTCCATCCCGCACTTGAGGACGCGGTCCGCGGCGACGCGCAGCAGCCGTCGACCCACCTCGGTCGAGCCGGTGAACGACAGCATGCGCGTGCGCGGGTCGGACAGCATCGCCTCGACGACGGGGCCCGCGGTCGAGG
This sequence comes from Cellulosimicrobium cellulans, assembly GCF_024124905.1. Classification (GTDB taxonomy): domain Bacteria; phylum Actinomycetota; class Actinomycetes; order Actinomycetales; family Cellulomonadaceae; genus Cellulosimicrobium; species Cellulosimicrobium cellulans_G. Next base: position 584,341 of record NZ_JAMXST010000004.1, on the reverse strand, counting down.
TCGTGACGACGTTGAGCACCCCTGGGGGCATCCCCGCCTGCTCCAGCAGCGCCGCCACGGCGTACGCCGTCAGGGGCGTCTCCGTCGCCGGCTTGAGCACCGCGGTGCATCCCGCTGCCAGGGCCGGTGCGATCTTGCGGGTCGCCATCGCCGCGGGGAAGTTCCACGGCGTGACGAGGACGCTGACCCCGACGGGCTGGTACGTCACCACCATCCGGTTCGCGCCGCTCGGGGAGCGGCCCAGCTGACCGCGCAGGCGCACGCCCTCCTCGGCGTACCAACGGAAGAACTCGGCGGCGTACGCCACCTCGGACCGCGCGTCCGGCAGCGCCTTGCCGTTCTCCAGCGCGATCAGGCGGGCGAGGTCCTCGCTCCGCTCGGTCATCAGCTCGAACGTTCGCACGAGGATCTCCGCACGGTGGCGGGGAGAGGTCGCCGCCCACGCGGCGGCCGCGTCGGCGGCCGCGCCCACCGCCGCCCGGGCGTCGTCGAGGTCGGCGTCGGCCACGGTCGCGAGGACCTCGCCCGTCGCGGGGTCGCGCACGTCGATGCGCCGCCCGCTGCCCGACGCGCGCCGCTCCCCCGCCACCAGCAGGTCGGTGGGCACGTCGAGCCCGTCGAGAACCGGACGCATCGTCTCGTGGAGAACCGTCATCGCACACCTGCCGTCGTGGTCGTGGCCGCCTGGGGCCGGGCTTCTTCTCGCAGCGAGCGCCGGTCGCCGGAGTACGCGGCACGCACGATGCGTTCCAGGGCGTCGACGTCGAGCGGGCGGGGGTTGTTCTCGACCAGCCTCGTGGCCTGGAACGCCTGCTCGGCGGTCCAGCGCAGCCGGTCGGACGGCAGGCCGATCTCCGCGAGGGTCGACGGGATCCCCACGGACCGCAGCAGCGCGGCGCTCCGCTCGATCGCCTCGTCGGCCAGGACCTCGGGAGACTCGCCGGGGTTCGCACCCATCGCCACGGCGACCGCGGCCAGCTCGGGGACGCGGGCGGGTCGGTTGTACTCCATCACGTACGGCAGGAGGGCGCCGACGCCGACCCCGTGCGGGGTGTGGGTGAGCGCCCCGACCGGGTACTGGAGCGCGTGCGCCGCGGCGGTGCCGGCGCTGCCGAGGGCGAAGCCTCCCGCGGTCGCCCCGAGCATCATCGCCTCGCGGGCCTCGGCGTCGCCCGGAGCCTCCACGGCGCGCCGCAGGTTCTCCGCGACCAGGCGCACCCCCAGGAGCGCGTACGTGTCGGTGAGCGCGTTCTTGCCGACGAAGACACGCTCGGTGGCGAGCTCCGGGGTCGCCGTCCGACGAACCGCGGTGAACGACTCGACCGCGTGCGAGAACGCGTCGGCCCCCGCGCTCGCGGTGAGCGACGGGGGGCACCCGAGCGTGAGCTCCGGGTCGCACACGGCCGTGTGCGGGACGAGGTGCGGGCTGGAGATGCCGACCTTGCTGACGCGCCCGGGGTCGGTCAGCACCGCCACCGGCGTCACCTCCGACCCGGTGCCCGCCGTGGTGGGCAGGGCGACCACGGGGACCACCGGGCCCGGGACGCGGAGTTCGCCGTAGTAGTCGGAGGCCTGCCCGCCATGAGCGATCACCACGGCCACCGCCTTCGCGAGGTCGAGGCAGCTGCCTCCACCCATGCCGACGACGACGTCGGGCCGCACGCGGCGCGCGAGCGCGGCGCACTCGGCCACCTGGTGCACCGGGACATCGGGCAGCACCTCCGCGAACACGGTCACGTGGACGCCGGCGCCCTCGATCAGCCGGACCAGCTCCGCGAACTCGTCCGTCCCCCCGAAGCGAGCGTCGGTGCAGACGAGGGCGCGGGACCCGAGGGACGCGGTCACCGTCCCGAGGGCGTACCGCTGCCCTGGGCCGAACAAGACCTCTCGCGGCCCGCGCAGAAAACCGAGGATGCCCATGGGAAACTCCGGGAGATAGTGGGTGGAGTGAGAACTGCGGTCGATTCGCGACCGCCCTTGGTCACGACAGGTGCACTCGTTCCGATACGATCGGATCCGATCCGATCCGATCCAGATCATGGAGCAGTCGAACAGCCGGTGTCAACAGGTTCTTCTGCCCGGCGCACGAAAGGAGCCCGCACGAGGTGGACACGCTAGCGACCGACGAGCGCGACGAGCGGACCGACGAGGACCGGCGCGAGCCGGTGGCGAAGAAGGCTCGCAGGCGGCCCGCCGACCAGGTCTACGACACGCTGCTCACCCAGCTGATGTCGCAGCGGATCGAGCCCGGTTCCCGCGTCACCGTCGACGCCCTGGCGCGCGAGCTGGGGGTCTCGCAGACGCCGATCCGGGACGCGCTGAACCGCCTGGAGGCGGACGACCTCGTCGTCCGCGTCCCCAACGCCGGCTACCGGATCCCCCCGCAGATCACGCGCGACCGGTTCGAGGACATGCTCGAGGCGCGCCTGCTGCTCGAGCCGGCAGCGGCGCGGATGGCGGCGGAGCGCGCCTCGACGAAGCAGCTGGCCAGGCTCCGCGCGGTGCTGGACGAGATGGCGACGCTGTCCGACGGGCACACGGCCTACGGCGAGTTCGGGCTGCTCGACGCCGCCTTCCACGACGTCGTCGCCAGGAGCGGCGGGAACCGCGTGATCCACGAGGCCCTCGCCCGGATGCACGCGCACGTGCACCTCTTCCGGCTGGTCTACGACGCCCAGGTCACCGACCTCGCCACGAGCGAGCACGAGGAGGTCCTCGCGGCGGTCGCCGCGCGGGACCCCGACGCCGCCGCCTACGCGATGCGCCGGCACATCCTGCTGTCCGGCGAGCGGATCCGCCGGCTCTTCGACGAGGAACCGGGTGGTGACGACGCGTCGAGGGGTTGACGGATCGCGCGGCCCGGTGAATCCTGTGCAGATCCGATCGGATCGGATCATCCCATTCGACGACGAGTGCGAGGAGAAGCAGGTGCCCAGAGCTCTGCTCCTGACCGGCGACGCTGCCGAGGAGCTCGACACGATGTATCCGTACTACCGCGTGCAGGAGGGCGGCTGGGACGTCGACGTGTCGTCGCGGACGACGCGCGACGTCCAGCTCGTCATCCACGAGTTCGACCCCGGCTCCGACGCCTACGTCGAGAAGAACGGGCGCAAGCTGCCGGTCGACGTGCCGTGGGCCGAGGTCGACGTCGAGCGGTACGACGCCCTCATCATCCCCGGCGGCCGCGCACCGGAGTGGATCCGCGTCGACGCCCACGTCCGCCGCATCACGGAGCACTTCTTCGCCCGCGACCTGCCCATCGCGCTGGTGTGCCACGGCGCCCAGGTCCCCGCGGTCTACGGGCTCCTCAAGGGCCGACGGACGGCCTGCTTCCCTCCCATCACGGGAGACATGGAGAACGCCGGCGCGACGGTGGTCGACGCTCCCGACGTCGTCGACGGCAACCTCGTGTCGTGCCGTGGCTGGCCGGACATGCCGCAGTTCGGGCGCGTGATGATGGAGGTCTTCGACAAGTCGGTCGGCGCGGACGCATGACCGGCGGTCACAGGTTCCGGTGACGACGCGTCGGACCGTCGCGGTCGCGGGCTCCCCCGTCCACGTGCTCGAGGGCGGAGAGGGGCCGGCGGTGCTGATGCTGCACGGCTCGGGCCCCGGCACGACCGGCTCCGGGGCCTGGTCAGCGATCATCGATGCCCTGAGCCCTTCCTGGCGCGTCGTGGCCCCGGACCACGCGGGCTTCGGGCAGACCCCCCTCCCACCGGGCTCGCGGGGCGGGCTGCGCGTGTGGACCGACCAGGCAGCCGGCCTCATGGACACCCTCGGCCTCGAGTCCTACGCCGTGGTCGGGCACTCGATGGGTGGCGCCGTGGCCCTGGCGCTGGCGGCCGCACGCCCCCGGAACGTCACGTCCGTCGTGGGTGTCTCGGCGATGGGCGCACCGGGGGCGCCCCTGTCGGCGGACCTCGACGCCGTCTGGGCCGCCTCCCCCGACCGAGCCGGGGCGCGGGAGATGCTGAGCCGGCTGTTCCTCGACCCGGCGCACGTCACCGGGTCGGCCGTCGACGCACGGGCGGCCGCGATGCGCGCCGGGGCGGAGGCGTTCGCGTCGATGTTCCCGCCGCCCCGGGCGCGGTGGTCCGAGGACCTGACCCTGTCGACGCGCCAGCTCTCCGCGGTCCGCGCGCCCGTCCTGCTCGTCCACGGCGCGCAGGACCGCGTCACCCCCCTGAGGACCACGGCGCTGCCGCTTCTCGATCACCTGAGCGACGTCCGCCTGCACGTGCTCGGGCGATGCGGGCACGTGCCGGCGGTGGAGCACGCTCCGGAGTTCGTCCGTCTGCTGAGGGACTTCCTGGCGAGGTCGGCGCTCGAACCGTCCGGTGCCGGACGGTGAGCGAGGGGCCCGGAGCCGCAGCGTCCTGCGACTCCGGGCCCCTTCGACGTGCTCCGGCCTGCTGCTCCTGAGAGCGGCTCAGAAGTCCCAGTCGTCGTCCTCGGTGTTCACGGCCTTGCCGATCACGTACGACGAGCCCGACCCGGAGAAGAAGTCGTGGTTCTCGTCCGCGTTCGGCGACAGGGCCGAGAGAATCGCCGGGTTGACGTCGGTCTCGTCCTTGGGGAAGAGCGCCTCGTAGCCGAGGTTCATGAGCGCCTTGTTCGCGTTGTACCGCAGGAACTTCTTGACGTCCTCGGTCAGCCCGACGCCGTCGTACAGGTCCTCCGTGTACTGCACCTCGTTGTCGTAGAGCTCGAAGAGCAGCTCGAACGTGTACGCCTTGAGCTCGTCCCGCTCCTCGGGGCTGAGCTTCTCGAGGCCCTTCTGGAACTTGTAGCCGATGTAGTACCCGTGCACGGCCTCGTCCCGGATGATGAGGCGGATGAGGTCGGCCGTGTTCGTCAGCTTGGCGCGCGACGACCAGTACATCGGCAGGTAGAAGCCAGAGTAGAAGAGGAACGACTCGAGCAGCGTGCTCGCGACCTTGCGCTTGAGCGGCGAGTCGCCCTTGTAGTACTCCATGACGATCTCGGCCTTGCGCTGGAGGTTCGGGTTCTCCTCCGACCAGCGGAACGCGTCGTCGATCTCGCGCGTCGAGCACAGCGTCGAGAAGATCGACGAGTAGCTCTTGGCGTGCACCGACTCCATGAACGCGATGTTGGTGTACACCGCCTCCTCGTGCGGCGTGATCGCGTCCGGGATGAGCGACACCGCGCCGACCGTGCCCTGGATCGTGTCGAGCAGCGTCAGACCGGTGAACACCCGCATCGTGAGCTGCTGCTCCTCCGCGGTGAGCGTGTTCCACGACTGGATGTCGTTCGACACCGGCACCTTCTCGGGCAGCCAGAAGTTCCCGACGAGGCGGTCCCACACCTCGAGGTCCTTCTCGTCCTCGAGACGGTTCCAGTTGATCGCGCTCACGCGATCGATGAGCTTGAGCTTCCCCGTGGGCGACATCTGCCTTCTTCTCTCCTGCTGACCCCGGACCGACCGGGACGACTTCGTGGGACCGGACCCTGCGCCGTCGGCCACTCCTCCGCGGGAGGGTGGCCGACGACGTCGGGATTCGAGACAACCGATAGTTGCCTCAGGCGACTACAGCATGCAGCTGACGCAACCCTCGACCTCCGTGCCCTCCAGGGCCATCTGGCGGAGACGGATGTAGTAGAGCGTCTTGATGCCCTTGCGCCACGCGTAGATCTGCGCGCGGTTGACGTCGCGCGTCGTGACCGTGTCCTTGAAGAACAGCGTGAGGCTCAGGCCCTGGTCGACGTGCTGCGTCGCGGCGGCGTACGTGTCGATGATCTTCTCGTAGCCGATCTCGTACGCGTCCTCGTAGTACTCGAGGTTGTCGTTCGTCAGGTAGGGCGCCGGGTAGTAGACGCGCCCGATCTTGCCCTCCTTGCGGATCTCGATCTTCGACGGCACCGGGTGGATCGAGGACGTCGAGTTGTTGATGTAGGAGATCGAGCCGGTCGGCGGGACGGCCTGGAGGTTCTGGTTGTAGATCCCGTGCTCCATGACCGAGGCCTTGAGCGCCGTCCAGTCCTCCTGCGTCGGGATGTGCACGCCGGCGTCCGCGAAGAGCTGGCGCACGCGGTCGGTCGCGGGCTCCCACACCTGGTCGGTGTACTTGTCGAAGTACTCCCCCGTCGCGTACTTCGAGTCCTCGAAGCCGCCGAACGCGCGACCGCGCTCGATCGCGAGGCGGTTCGACGCCGCGATCGCGTGGTAGGCGACCGTGTAGAAGTAGATGTTCGTGAAGTCGATGCCCTCCTCGGACCCGTAGTGGATCCGCTCGCGCGCGAGGTAGCCGTGGAGGTTCATCTGGCCGAGGCCGATCGCGTGGCCCGACTCGTTCGCGCGCTTGACCGACGGCACCGACTCGATGCTCGTCTGGTCCGAGACGGCGGTGAGCGCGCGGATCGCGGTGTCGATCGTCTTCGCGAAGTCCGGCGAGTCCATCGTCTTGGCGATGTTCAGCGAGCCGAGGTTGCAGGAGATGTCGCGGCCGACGTGGTCGTACGAGAGGTCCTCGTTGAACGTCGAGGGCGTCGAGACCTGGAGGATCTCCGAGCACAGGTTCGAGTGGGTGATGCGGCCCTTGATCGGGTTCGCCTTGTTCACCGTGTCCTCGAACATGATGTACGGGTAGCCGGACTCGAACTGCAGCTCGGCGATCGTCTGGAAGAAGTCGCGCGCCTTGATCTTCGTCTTGCGGATGCGCGAGTCGTCCACCATCTCGTCGTACTTCTCGGTGACCGAGACGTCGGCGAACGGCTTGCCGTAGACGCGCTCGACGTCGTACGGCGAGAAGAGGTACATGTCCTCGTTCTTCTTGGCCAGCTCGAACGTGATGTCCGGGATCACGACGCCGAGCGACAGCGTCTTGATGCGGATCTTCTCGTCCGCGTTCTCGCGCTTGGTGTCGAGGAACCGCAGGATGTCCGGGTGGTGCGCGTGCAGGTACACCGCACCGGCGCCCTGGCGCGCGCCGAGCTGGTTCGCGTAGGAGAACGAGTCCTCGAGCAGCTTCATCACGGGGATGACGCCGGACGACTGGTTCTCGATGTGCTTGATCGGCGCGCCGTGCTCGCGGATGTTCGACAGGAGCAGGGCGACGCCGCCACCACGCTTGGAGAGCTGCAGCGCGGAGTTGATGCCGCGCGCGATGGACTCCATGTTGTCCTCGATGCGCAGCAGGAAGCAGGACACGGGCTCGCCGCGCTGCGCCTTGCCGACGTTGAGGAACGTGGGGGTCGCGGGCTGGAAGCGGCCCGAGATGACCTCCTCGACGATGTCGAGCGCGGCCTGCTCGTTCCCGTCCGCGAGGCCGAGCGCGACCATGCAGACGCGGTCCTCGAAGCGCTCGAGGTACCGCTTCCCGTCGAACGTCTTGAGCGTGTACGACGTGTAGTACTTGAAGGCGCCGAGGAACGTCTCGAAGCGGAACTTCTTGGCGTACGCGAACTCGAACAGCGACTTCACGAACGCGCGGTCGTACTTCGCCAGCACGGCCGGGTCGTAGTACTTGTTCTCGACGAGGTAGTCGAGCTTCTCCTGCAGGTCGTGGAAGAAGACCGTGTTCTGGTTGACGTGCTGGAGGAAGTACGCGCGCGCCGCCTCGCGGTCCTTGTCGAACTGGATCTCGCCGTTCGGGCCGTAGAGGTTCAGCATCGCGTTGAGCGCGTGGTAGTCGAGCTGCGCGCTCGCCAGGGGCACCTCGGTGACCGTGCCACCGCCTGCCACGCTCACGCCGGAATCCGTGACTGTCGTTGCCAAAATCGTCCCAATCCGTCGCGGACGCGCGCGGCGTCCTCGGCTGTTCCCAGGAGTTCGAAGGCGTACAGGTAGGGCACCTGGCACTTCGCGGAGATGATGTCGCCGGCGATGCAGTAGGCGTCGCCGAAGTTGGTGTTGCCCGCGGCGATGACGCCGCGGATCAACGACCGGTTGTGCACGTCGTTGAGGAACTTCACGACCTGACGCGGGACGGCACCGCCCTCGTTGCCGCCCCCGTAGGTCGGGACCATGAGCACGTACGGCTCCTCGACGCGCAGGAAGCCCTCGGTGGGACGCAGCGGGATGCGCTGCACGTCCATGCCGAGGGCCGGCAGGTCGAGCCGCTGGACGAACCGGTGCGTGTTCTCGCTGACGCTGGAGAAGTACACGAGCGACCCCACGGGGACGCACCTCCGTCCTGCCCTGCTCCGCCTGCTTCCGTACGAGTTCCGGGGCACCTCACGGCGCCCCGGGGAGGCCGGTCAGGCGACGACCGGCGAGACCTTCTGCGCGAGAGCGTTGATCTGGTCGGGACGGAACCCGGACCAGTGCTCGTCCCCGGCCACGACCACGGGCGCCTGCAGGTAGCCGAGCCCGCGCACGAGCTCGAGCGCCTCGGCGTCCTGGCTGATGTCCACGACGGAGTACTCGATGCCCTTCTTGTCGAGAGCGCGGTACGTCGCGTCGCACTGAACGCAAGCCGGCTTGCTGTAGACCGTGACGCTCATGGGGTGACTCCTCGTCTCTCGCGCTCTGTCCGGGATCGGTCCTCGGGGAGGGAGATACGTCTCTGACCTCGAAGGACACCGGTGGAACTACGTCTGTGTGATTCGCCAGAAGGCCTCCGGCCCCCTGGGTGTGCAACCACTATACCTAGTGGTCGACACCGCGCCACCGCACTAGATGTCGTGGTCGAACTTCACCCCTCCGCGTGTGCTAGGAGCCATGAGTCCATGGTCCCACCACCCTCTGACACGCCTCCGAGGCCCCTCGTCCACAGCCCGTCGTCCACCGCTCGGAAGCACCACGAACGGCGTCCTCTCGCGGACCGCGGGGCATCGTCCACAGGGTGGGGACGACGTCGATCCACACCCTGTGAGGTCCGGTGAGGCTGCCCTGCGGGGCCACCTCCGCCGTCGCGCGGTCCCGCGCCGGCGGCCGACGAAACACCCCAATCCGGGCGCGACGAACGTCCGACTCGTCGGCGTGTCGCGTTCCTTCGGCGTGTCGCGCGGCGAGTGCGAGGCATGCGAGAAAGGTCACCCCGCTCGCGCCGATCATCGACCACCGCGCTCCCTCGGCCGACCAGGGCTCCACCTCCGCGCACCAGGGCTCTACCTCGGCCCACCAGGGCTCTACCTCGGTTCACCAAGGCCCAATCTCGGCCCACCAGGGCACGCGAGGGCCCGCCCGGTGCGACCGGGCGGGCCCTCGTCCAGCGACTGTCTGCTTCAGCGACGGGCGGTGCCGTCGACCGCGGTCAGGCGGTCTCGTCGACCGCGGGGAGCTCGTTCGACGTCACGAGGCGGCGGTACCAGTGCGCGGAGTCCTTCCACGTGCGCTCGAGCGTGTCGTAGTCGACGCGGATGATGCCGAACCGGCGGTCGTAGCCGTAGCCCCACTCGAAGTTGTCGAGCAGGGACCACGCGAAGTACCCGCGCACGTCGGCGCCCGCGTCGATCGCGGCGCCCACGGCGTCGACGTGGTCGTGCAGGTAGGCGACGCGGCGGTCGTCGTGCACGCGGGGGGTCCCGTCGGCGTCGACCGTGACCTCGTCGGCGAACGCGGCGCCATTCTCGGTGACCATCATCGGCTGGTGCGGGTACGTCGTCGCCACCGACACGAGCAGCTCGGTCATGCCGGCGGGCTCGATGTTCCAGCCCATGGCGGTGTACGGGCCGGGCTGCTGGACGAACTCCACGTCGTCGACGCCGATCCACGGGCTGTGGCTCGACGCGCCGTGGCCGTCGTTCTCGGACCGCTCGCCCTCGCCGGAGAAGTGGCGCACGCGCACGGTCGAGTAGTAGTTGACGCCGAGGATCGACAGCGGCTGGCGCACCGTCTCGAGGTCGCCCTCCCGCACGAACGACCAGTCGCTCACGTGCGCGGTGTCGGCGAGCAGGTCGGCAGGGTACTCGCCGTCGAGCATGGGCGCGAGGAACGCGCGGTTGGCGAGCGCGTCGATCTTCCGCACCGCGTCGAGGTCCGCGGCCGACGACGGGTCGTCGGGGCGGATGACGTGCAGGTTGAGCGTGACGGACGTCTTCGCGTCCTCGCCGAGCTCGTCGCGGATCGCCTGGACGGCGAGGCCGTGCGCGAGGTTCAGGTGGTGCACGGCCGCGAGCGCCGCGGCGGGCTCGGTGCGGCCGGGCGCGTGCACGCCGGAGCCGTAGCCGAGGTAGGCGGAGCACCACGGCTCGTTGAGGGTCGTCCAGGTGTCGACCCGGTCGCCGAGCTCGCGCGCCATGTGGCGGGCATACTCGGCGAACGCGTGCGCGGTGTCGCGGTTGGCCCAGCCCCCGGCGTCCTCCAGCTCCTGCGGGAGGTCCCAGTGGTAGAGCGTGACGACGGGCTTGACGCCCTTCTCGAGGAGCGCGTCGACGAGGCGCGAGTAGAACGCGACGCCCTCGGGGTTGAGCGGGCCGGTGCCGCCCGGCTGGACGCGCGACCACGAGATGGAGAACCGGTACGCCCCGAGGCCGAGGTCCGCGATGTGCTGCACGTCCTCCTGCCACCGGTGGTAGTGGTCGTCCGCGACGTCGCCCGTGTCGCCGTTGAGCGTGCGGCCCGGGGTGTGGGAGTAGGTGTCCCAGATGGACGGCGTGCGGCCGCCCTCGGCGGCGGCGCCCTCGATCTGGTAGGCGGCGGTGGCGGAGCCCCAGAGGAAGTCGGTGGGGAACGTGCGGCGGCCCGACGACGCGGGCGCGGCCTGCGCGTCGACGGCGACGGGGGCGGTGGTGTCGGTGGTCACGAGGGTCCTCGCTGGTCGGTCGTCGGACGACGCGGTCCGCGACGGGTGGTCGGTGGGTGCGCGTGCGTCTCGGTGGGTGCGAGCGCGGCACGCGCGGGAAGTGCAGGGCGAGCATGCCATGGGAGCGCTTCCATGACATGCTCGCCCAGGATACGTCCTCAGCCGAGGTCGATCGTCACGCTCGTCGCGCCGTGCGCCTCGGCCGCCGCGGAGCCGGCCCGGACGGACCAGGCCGCAGGGGCGTCGTCGGACGAGACGGTGAGCGTCGCGCCCGACCGGCGGACGCGGAACGTGGCCCCGGGCGCGCCGTCCGACGGCGGGACGACCACGAGCTCGTCGTACCCGTCGGGCAGCTCGAACGCGTGCAGCGTGACGCCGTCGGCCCAGGCGTAGTCCGGCCGGTCCGTGCGGGCGCCGACCGGCAGGACGGTGCCCGGGCGCACGAGCACCGGGAGCGAGTCGAACCCGTGGGTCTCGGTGACCCAGCGCGGGCCCGTCACGGTCTCGCTCAGGGCGGGGCCGTCGTCGGGCTGCACGAGACGCGTCCACGTGCCCTCCGGCACGTAGTACTCCACGCGGCCGTCCGCGCGGAACACCGGCGCGACGAGGAGCGCGTCGCCCAGCAGGTACTGCGTGTCCGCGGTGTACCCGGCGCGGTCGTGCGGGAGCTCGAGCACGAGCGGCCGCATCATCGGCACGCCGTCGGTGTGCGCCTCCTCGGCCACCCGCCCGAGGTACGGCATGAGCGAAAGCTTGAGGTGCGTGAACTTGCGCGTGACGTCGACGGCCTCGTCGTCGAACGCCCACGGGACCCGCACCGAGCCCGAGCCGTGCAGGCGCGAGTGCGACGAGAGGAGGCCGAACGCCGTCCAGCGCTTGAACACGCCCGGGTCCGGCGTGCCCTCGAAGCCGCCCATGTCGTGGCTCCAGTAGCCGAACCCCGACATCGACATCGAGAGGCCGCCGCGCAGCGACTCGGCCATCGACGCGTACGTCGAGTCGCAGTCGCCGCCCCAGTGCACGGGGAACTGCTGGCCGCCCGCCGTCGCGGACCGCGCGAACAGCACCGCCTCGCCCTCGCCGCGCGTGCGCTCGAGCAGCCGGAAGACCGCCTCGTTGTAGAGCTGGGCGTAGTAGTTGTGCATCTTGCGCGGGTCGGAGCCGTCGTGCCACGCGATCCCGTCGACGGGGATCCGCTCGCCGAAGTCGGTCTTGAAGCAGTCGACACCCTGGTCGAGCAGGCCCTCGAGCTTGCCGACGTACCACGCGGTCGCGTCGGGGTTGGTGAAGTCCACCAGCCCCATGCCCGCCTGCCACAGGTCCCACTGCCAGACCGACCCGTCCTCGCGCTTCACGAGGAAGCCCTGCTCCGCGGCCTCCGCGAAGAGCGGCGAGCGCTGCGCGACGTAGGGGTTGATCCACACGCACACCTTGAGCCCGCGGTCGTGCAGGCGGCGCAGCATGCCCTCGGGGTCGGGGAACGTGCGCGGGTCCCACTCGAAGTCGACCCACTGGTACTCGCGCATCCAGAAGCAGTCGAAGTGGAACACCGACAGCGGCAGGTCGCGCTCGGCCATGCCGTCGATGAACCCGTTCACCGTCTGCTCGTCGTAGCTCGTCGTGAACGACGTCGTGAGCCACAGGCCGAACGACCACGCCGGCACGCGCGCGGGGCGGCCCGTCAGCGCCGTGTACCGGCGCAGCACGTCCTTGGGCGTCGGGCCCTGGATGACCAGGTACTCGAGCGACTGCCCCTCGACGGAGAACTGGACGCGCGTGTTCACCTCGGAGGCGACCTCGAACGACACCTTCTCCGGGTGCTCGACGAACACCCCGTAGCCCTTGGTCGTGAGGTAGAGCGGCACGGACTTGTACGCCTGCTCGCTCGACGTCCCGCCGTCCTCGTTCCAGATGTCCACGACCTGGCCGTTCTTGACGAACGGGCCGAACCGCTCCCCTAGGCCGTAGACGAGCTCGCCGGGCTCGAGCGCGAGCTGCTCGTGCGTCCAGGCGCGGCCGTCGTCGGCCGTGACGTGCCCGACGGACTTCGGCAGCGAGGAGGTCAGCACCTCGCCGTCCGCCTCGAAGTCGACGCGCCAGCGGTCGCCCCGGTGCACGCGCACCGCGAGGTCCTTGGACCGCAGGACCGCGACGTCGTCGTGCACCTCGACCTCGGGCCGGAACCCGGGCTCGCCGGTCACCTCGAACGCCGGGCCCCGGCGCACCGCACCCTGGTGGTGCTCCACGCGCACCCGGATCACGCCGGGTGCGGGCGAGGAGTACGTCGTCGTGAGCATCGGGCGGTTGAGAGTGTCGCCGCGGCCGCGGATCTTCGCCGTCGGCGCGTACACGGTGAGCGTGCCGGCCGCCTCGTCCGCGCGGACGTCGTCGACCTCGACCGCGTAGAGCGGGTGCATGCCGGGCCGGACCTGCCAGTACCCGTCGGTGAACTTCATGGGTGGTGCTTCCTTCGTCGGTGCGTTCAGGTGTCTCGGGGGCCGCCCCGGGGCGGCTCGGCATCACACGAAGAGCGTCACTTCACGGCGCCCGCCGTGACGCCCCGGGTGAGGGTCCGCTGGAAGATGAGGAAGAAGACCAGCGCGGGGATCAGCGACACGAGCGCGCCCGCGTTGGTCGTCGGGGCGTCCATCATCCGGTCGCCCTGGAGCGACGCGAGCGCGATGGGGATCGTCTGGGTGTCGTTGGTCGTCAGCATGACCAGCGGGATGAAGAACTCGTTCCACGTCCAGATGAAGAAGAAGATCATGAGGACGCCGAGCGTGGGCTTGACGATCGGGTAGACGACCTGCCACAGGATGCGCCAGCGTCCGGCGCCGTCGAGCTGGGCCGCCTCGAGCAGCGCGGGCGGGAACGTCCCGAGCACGGACGCGAGCAGGTACGTGCCGAACGCCGCCTGGATGACCGTGAAGATGATGATGATCGACCACTGCGAGTTCGACAGGCCGACCTTCTGAGCCATGTCGAACAGCGGGTAGATGAGCGCCTCCTGCGGCAGCATGTTCGCCACGAGGAACAGCGTGACGATCCAGAGGCGGCCCTTGATGCGGCCGACGCCGATCGCGTACGCGCTGAGCAGCGACAGGAGCGTGCCGAACACGGCGACGAGCGCCGAGATGAAGACGGAGTTCCAGAGCTTCTGCGGGAAGTTCGTCCGCGTCCAGAAGTTCTGCACGCCGTCGAGGTAGAGCTCCTTCGGGATGCTCAGCGGGCCGTCCTGGGAGTACTCGGCCGGCGACTTGAACGCGTTGAGCACCATGATGACGAACGGCGACAGCATGAGCAGGGCGACGAGGATCGCGGCGGCGAGCACGAACCAGCGGCCGACGCCGCGGCGGTAGCGCTCGTCCTGCCGCGTGGCGCGCAGGGCGCGGCGGGGGCTGGACGCGTCGGCGCCCGGCGCCACGGCGTCCGCGGGGGTGGTGGTGACGGTGGACATCAGCGGCCCTCCTGCTCACGACGCTCGGCGCGGCTCTGCAGCGCGAGGATCACGACGGCGACGACGATGATGACGAGGGTCAGCACGGTCGCCACCGCGGCGCCGTAGCCGACCTTCGACTTGTCGAAGAAGTTGAGGTACGAGTAGTAGCTCGGGACGAGCGTCGAGCTCTCCGGCCCGCCGCGCGTGAGCACGTAGATGGGACCGAACACCTTGAGCGCGGCGACCGTGCACGTGAGCGTGACGACGAACGTCTCGGGACGGATCTGCGGGATCGTGATGGCCCCGAAGCGGCGCCACCAGCCCGCGCCGTCGAGCTCGGCTGCCTCGTACAGCTCGGGGTCCACGCGCTGGAGCGCGGACATGAAGATGACGACGGGGTAGCCGATCTGCACCCAGATGAGCACGAGCATGACGCTCGGCAGCGCGGTCGTCGTGTCGCCGAGCCAGTTCGGCGGGTTCTCGATGCCGATCCCGCGCAGGATCACGTTGAGCGCACCGGTCTGGGCGTTGAGGATCCAGTTCCACAGCACGCCGGCGACGGCGACGGGCAGGATCTGCGGCAGGTAGTACGTAGCGCGCAGGAAGGCCGCGACGCGCGGGCCGAAGCGCCGGCCGAGGTAGTCGAACAGCACGGCCGCGAGGACGAGGCCGATGAGGGTCGGCACGACGACCATCGCGAGGATCATCGCGATCGAGTTCTGGAACGAGGTCCAGAACGCCGAGTCGTGCAGGAGGTCGGCGTAGTTGCCCAGCCCGTACCAGCGCATCGGCGCCATGCCGCCGCGCCACTTGAACAGGCTGTAGTAGACGTTCATCACGAACGGGTAGCCGATCACGACGACGAACGCCACCGCGCCGGGCAGGAGGTAGGGCAGGTACGGGAGCCAGGCGGGCCGGCGACGACGGCGGCGTGCCGCGGTCGCGCGCGACGCCTCGCGCGCGGGTCCGGGCCCGGCCTCGGGCACGGTGTCGGTGCGGGTGGTCATGACGGTCTCTTTCGCGGGAGGTCCTCGGGCGGTGCTCGGGTGGTGCCCGGGCGGCCGGCCGACGCAGGTGCCGGCCGGCCGCCCGGGACGGGCGGTTCCGCTCAGCTGTCGAGCAGGTCCGCCTTGCCGTCCACGTAGGCGGACTCGAGGCCGTCGAGCACCTCGGTCGGCGACTTCGACTGGTTGATGAGCGACTGGAGCTCGCTGACGATCACGTCGTAGTAGCCGGGCACGGGCCAGTCGGGGTAGAACGCGAGTCCGTCGTCGTCGAGGATCGCCTGGAAGTTCTCGGTGAGCTGCTGCGTGCGCTCGTCCGTGATGACGGACGCGTCACCGGCGACGGGCAGGCCGCCCTTCTCCGCGAGGATGTTCTGCACCTCGGGGCGCAGCGTGACGTCGATGAACTCCTCGGCGAGGTCGGGCGAGTCCGCGTTCGCGGGGACGACCCACAGGTTGCCGGACGAGCCGACCTGGAGCGTGTTGCCGGGGAAGTTGAACTGGCCCCAGTCGGCGTCCATCTCCTCGACGATGCGGCCGAACCACCACGAGCCGGAGACCATCATCGGGTACGTGCCGTTGATGAACGACACGCCCATGTCCTCGGCGGTCAGCGCGGCGGAGTCGGACGCGACGTAGCCGTCCTTGATCCAGGAGTCGAGCTTCTCGGTGGCCTGCGTCATCTCGGGACCGTGGAAGTCGGGGTCGCCGTCGAAGAGCTGGTACTGGTCGACGAAGTCGCGCTCGGAGTTCGCGAGCACGAGCTCGTACCAGAGCTGGCCCATCGGGTACTCGGCGCCGGCCTCGGCGAGCGGCGTCACGCCCTGGTCCTTGAAGGCCTGCATGACGCTCTCGAGCTCGTCGAGCGTCGTCGGCACCTCGAGCCCGTACTGGGCGAACATGTCCTTGTTGTAGTAGACCTGCACGAACTCGCCGTAGTTCGGGACGCCGTACCACTCGCCCGAGCCCATGAGGCCCTGGTCGTCGTAGGTCGCGGTCGTCTGGAGCGAGCCGCTGAGCTTCTCGTCCCAGCCGCGCTCGGTCGCCGCGTCGGTGAGCGGGGTCAGCAGGCCCTGCGCCGCGAGCTGGCCGGCGGTCGCGTTGCCCTTGTTGTACTCCATGACGTCGGGCACGTCGTCGCCGGTGAGGACGATCTTGGCGTTCTTCTGGATCTGCTCGAACGTCTGCTTCTCGACGACGACGTCGACGTCCGGGTTCTCCTCCTCGAAGATCTCGATCGCCTTGGCCCAGGCCTGGCCCATGGCCGAGTCCTCGTTCTCGTAGTGCCAGATCGTCAGGGTCTGGTCGTCGGACCCGCCGCTGCCGCCGGAGCCCCCGCACGCCGCGAGGGCGAGTGGGAGCGCTACCACGGCAGCGACGAGCGAGATCTTCCGGGATCGCAGCATGTGCGTGTCCTCCTCATCGAGTTCCGGCGCTGGAGCCGGAGGGTGACCGGGCCCGTGGCCCGGCCGGTCGGTTCAGCGAGCCTGGGGCTCGCGGTCGTCGTCGTCCGGCGCCCGGCGGGCCGCGGGGGCGACGCTGCTGCCGGGTTCGAGGACGCACGGGATGAGCACGTTCGGCGTGCTCGGACGGGAGCCGTCCACGAGGGACAGCAGCTTCTGCACGCCCAGGCGGCCGAGCTCGGCCCCGGGCGCGTGCATCGTGGTCAGCGGCGGGTTGCTCATCTCCCCGACGCCGGGCGACGTGACGATCGACAGGATCGACATGTCGCCGGGGATCGCGACGCCGCGCTGCTGCAGCTCGGCGACGACGCCGAACGTCGCGATCTCGTTCATGGTGACGAAGGCCGTCAGGCGGGGCTCGCGCCCCAGGAGCGTCGCGACCGCGTCGCGGCCCGCGCGCGGGGACTCGTCGACGCGCAGCGAGACCGGCTCGAGCCCGCGCCGACGCATCGCCGCCTCGAAGCCCTCCTCGGCCCGGAACGTGGGCGCGTAACCGTCGTCCGCCGTCGCCTGCGAGTGGTTCACGAGGGCGACGTGCCGGTGCCCGAGGTCCACGAGGTGCTGGACCGCGTCGTCCGTCGTGCGCTCGAAGTCGATGTCCACGGACGGCCGGTCCGTGACGTCGCGCGTGCGGCCGATCATCGTGTACGGCACCCCGGCCTCGTCGAGCACGTCGACGCGGGCGTCGTCGAGCGCGACCTCCATGAGCAGGACGCCGTCTGCCATCCCCTGGCGCACGAGGTCGCGGACCTCCGGGGCCTGGGTCGTGCGGAAGGGCCAGAGGACGAGGTGGTACCCGTTCTCGCGCGCCGTCTCCGCGGCGGACGAGACGAACTCGGCGACGGTGCCGCCCAGCCCCTTCTCCATCGCGGGGTAGATGAGCGCGAGCACGTGGCTGCGGCGCGACGCGAGCCCGCGGGCCATCGCGTTGGGCTGGTAGCCGAGCTCGGCCATGGCGTCCTCGATGCGGCGCCGTGTGGCGTCGGAGACGGGACGGGTCCCGGACAGCGCGTAGGAGACCGTGCTCAGCGAGACCTGCGCGCGTCGCGCCACGTCCTGCATCGTCGCCATCGTCACCACTCCCCTGTGGTCCGGTTCCGCGCCTCGGCCGTCGAAGCGCTTCGTCGAAACGCATCGTCGAAGCGCTTCGCTGTTACGAGTATTCGATGAACAAATGACGAGAGTCAAGCCCGAGGAGCAAGAACGCGCTCTCCGATTCCGGACGCACTCCCGACCTGCGACGACGCCGCACCCGATCTGCACGCCGACGACGCGCCGAACCCGGGGTCGCTCCTCACCGGACGGGCTGGGTGAGGAGCGACCCCGGGTTCGGCGGTGCAGTCGGGCGCGCGACGGCCGCGCAGGGGGTCAGAGTGCGAGGTCGACCGGGGCGGCGGCGCGCAGGACCTCGCGGACGCGCAGGTCGGCGTCCGTGACGACGACGTCGGCGCGGCGGCCCGCGACGAGGCCGCCGCGGTCGTCGAGGCCGAGCACGCCGGCCGGGGTCCAGGAGGCGGCGCGGACCGCGTCGACGAGCGGCACCCCGGCCTCGACCGTCTCGCGCACGACGTCGAGCAGGTGGTACGTGCCGCCCGCGATGGACCCGCCCTCGGTGAGCCGCGCGACGCCGTGCGCGACGGTCACGCGCATGGGTCCGAGCTCGTACGCGCCGTCGGCCATGCCCGCCGCGGCCATCGCGTCGGTGACGAGCGCGACGGCGTCCGGCCCCGCGACGGCGCCGTCGGCACCGACGTGCGACCCGACCAGCTCGACGACGCTGCGGATCGTGCCGTGCGCGAGGTGCGTGCCGTCGGCCACGAGCTCGACGACCAGCTCGCCCCGCGCGGCCGCCGCGAGGCACGCCGCGATGGGGCCGGGCTCACGGTGGTGCAGGGGGCGCATGCCGTTGAACAGGTGGGTCGCGGTCAGGCGCGCGCCGGGCCGCCCGGCGGCCGCGAGCGCCGCGACGCCGGCCGCGATCGCCGCCTCGGTCTGCTCGGTGCTCGCGTCGGTGTGCCCGATCGACGGGAGCGCCCCGACCTCGACGAGGGTCTCGATCACGCCCCCGGCGCCGACGACGCCCGGCACCTCGGGCGCGACCGTCATGGTGCGCAGGTAGCCGCGTGCGGCCGCGGCGATCGCCCGCACGAGCTCCGGGTCGCCCTCGAGCATGTCGTGCGGGTTCTGCGCGCCGCACCGCACCTCGGAGAGGAACGGGCCCTCGAGGTGGATGCCGACGATCTCGCCCGCGTCGGCGAGGTCCGCGAGGTTCGCCGTGCGCTCGAGCAGCACGTCGCGCGGCGCGGTGACGAGCGAGGCGACGAGGCTCGTCGTGCCGTGGCGCAGGTGCTCGCGCGCCGCGACGCGCGCCTCGTCGACGCTCGTCGCGTCCGGGAAGCTCGACCCGCCGCCGCCGTGGTCGTGCACGTCGACGAGGCCCGGGAGCAGCGTCGCGCCGTCGCCCGCGGGCAGGTTCGCGTACCCGGCGTCGGCGGCCTGCGCGCGAGTCCCGACCCACGCGACGCGCCCGTCCTCCAGGGCCACGACACCGTCCTCGAGCACCCCCGTCGGGGTGACGACGCGGCCCACGAGGACTCGTGCGGTGCCGGTCTGCTGGTCGGGACGAGGGCTGCGGGCGTCGGTCATGGCCCCATTCTGGCGCACTTCGTACACCCGGCGTGCAAACCCGCGCGGCCGTGGACGCGCACGGGTCGTGAGGCGAGACGTCAGCGGTCGCGCGCGGCGAGCAGCCGCCGTGCGCCGCGTCCGAGGTGCAGGGCGAAGAGCCGCTGGAACGTGGGCACGGCGAACGCGAGCGGGCGCACCCACCACAGCACCGGGCGGCTGAACACGTCGATGCTCCACCACAGGTCGCCCGCGTCGTCGCGCTCGACGGCGAAGCGCTCCTCCCCCACGAACGCGTGCCCGGGCAGGGTGCCGTACCCGAACGCGACCCGGCACGCGGACCGCTCGACCCACACGACCTCGCACGGTTCGTGCAGCCGCAGCCGCCCGACGCCGAGCAGCGTCGTCACGCGCGCACCGGGCTCGGCGACGGGCGCCGCGGTCTCGAGGCGCACGCGCGCCGCGGCGTGCACGCGCCACGTGAGGAGCTGCTCGCCGAGCCACGCGAGGTCGTCGGGCGTGCGCGGCCGGTCGGTGAGCCGACGGCGCACGTGCAGGTAGCGGTACCCCGCGGGCCGGTCGCCGGTCCGGGTCGCGCCGACCTCCGGGTACGTGAACGTCATGCCGCACTCCCCTCCGGGGCCCGCCCGGGCCCACGTGTCGTGTCCTGCCCTGCGTCGCGGTGCTCCTCGTCCGCGCTCTCCGCCCCGCGCGGGAGCGCCGGCCGGGCCGCGAGGACCCGCAGCCCGAGGAGGGTGCAGAGCACGAACCCGAGCGCGTTCGCGACGCCGTGCGTCGCCGCCATGACGTCGAGGCTCGGGTGCGCGAACCCGAGCGCCTCGCCCGCGGCCCACCAGAGCGCGAGCAGCATCGACAGCCCGACGACGACCGCACCCGTGCCGAGCAGCGCGCGGGCGCCCGCGGCGCTCCCCGCGCTCACGGAGCCGGTGGAGCGCGCACCGACGGTCCGGTGCGCGTCGTCCGGGCCGACGCCGCCGACCTGGCCGGCCGGACCGGCGGTCCGCGCGAGCGAGCGGACCGCCGCGACCGCGGTCGCCCACAGGGCGAGCGTGAGGACGCCCGCGCCGACGAGCTCGGCCGCGTCGCCGACGAGGTAGCCGACGAGCACGAGCGCCGTCCCGAGCGGTACGCCCCACGCGCCGACGACCGCGAGCCGGTCGGTGACCGCGAGACGCGCGACCGTGCCCGCGACGAGTGCCGCGCCGAACCCGGCGTAGAGCATGTGCGGGACCGTGAGCGCGAGATACGTCCCGGAGAACCCGAGGAGCCCCCACCCGGCGCGCTCGGCGACCAGCGCGCTCGCGCCGACCGCCGGCATGACCAGCGCGGTCGCGGTCGCCGCGCGCGAGGCGAGACCTGCCGCGGCGACCCGCCCGTCGCGCAGGTCGCGCGCCGTGCGCACCGCCAGACGCCCGCCGGCGCCGGCGAGCACGACGGTCGCCGTCGCGAGGACGAGCGCGAGGAGCACGGACGCGGTGCCGTGCGGCAGCACGAGGCTCACCGACCCGGCGACTCCCGCGAGCGGCCACGCCACGCTGCGCGGCGCCGGGACGACGTCGGGCCCCAGGAGCCGGAGGCCGAGCGGCAGGACCACGACCATGCCGAGGATCACCAGGCCCGAGACGAGGGCTGCGCCGGCGGGGCTCACGCGCCCGCCTCCGGCCCGTCCGCGCGCTCGCGGGCCGCATCGGCCGCAGCGGACGCCCCGGGCGCTCCCGGGTGGACCGCACGCACGAGGCGCAGGACGTCGTCGACCACCCCGCGCGCGACGGGCAGCCGCGCGAGCCGGACGAGGCTGCCGACGAGCGCCGCCCCGCCGTCGACGAGCCGGCGCGTGCGCGCGAACCCGGGCGAGGTGTCGTGGACCCAGAACAGGGTGATGCCGAGCTGGGCCAACCACAGCAGCTCGGGGAGCTGGGCGCGCAGCCGCTCGGGGACGCGCGTCGACGCCCCGGCGACGACCCGCTCGAACAGGTCGCGCGAGAGGTCGCGCGAGGCGGCGGAGGCCGCGGAGAAGGGGCTCGCGTCCGAGCCCGGGCGGATCGCGACGGACACGAACTCGCCGCCGAACGCGTGGAAGGGGGCGAACGCGTCGACCGACGCTCCCCAGACGCCGCGCAGCCGCTCGGCGAGCGAGCCGCCCGCGGCGAGCACGGGCGCGGCGCGCTCGGCGTGCTCGCGCTGCACCTCGAGGTAGAGCTCCTGGACGAGCGCGTCCTTGGACGGGAAGTGGTAGTAGGCGTTCCCGGTGCTCACCCCCGCCGCGGCGGCGACGGCGCGCATGGTCGTGCGCTCGTACCCGACGTCGCGCAGCATCCGGACCGCGACGTCGCGCAGGTGGGCGCGCGTCCGCTCGGACTTCGGCGTCGCGCTCATGCGACGAGGCCACTTTTGAACATGTTCAAAAACTACCACGTGGGACATCCGGTCGGCGCGAGGGGTCAGCACCGGCGGGGGCTGTTGTTTTCTGTTCGCTCTTGTGGGAATCTGTGGCCGACAGCGCAGTCACGTCCCCGTGCCCTGGAGCGCGCGGGACCCGCTCTTCGACGACGAAGGACACGCATGCGACGACCACGCTCGACGGGCGCCCTGGCGCTCGCCTCCGGCCTCCTGGCCCTGGCCCTCGCGGCCCCGGCGGTCGCGGCGACGCCGCCGGTCCCCGCGTCAGCCCCGCCCACGTCCCCGGGCGCCACGACCGACGACCCGACCACGCCCCTCGACCGGCCCGAGGTCGGGCCGGGGACCTCGTTCGTCGACGTCCGCGAGAAGCTCGACGGCTACGCCGACCCCGACTGGTACGCAGCCAACGTCCCCGTCGTGGACCTCCCCGACGCGGACGCCGAGGCGGTCTACTACTACCGCTGGCGCGTGCTCAAGGAGCACCTGCGCTACACCGAGCCCGGCACGGGCTGGGTGCTCACGGAGTTCCTCGACTGCTGCGGCTACGCCGCGCCGTACCAGGCCATCAACGCCGCGGCGGGCCACCAGCTCGCCGAGGGCCGGTGGCTGCGCGACCAGCGCTACCTGGACGACTACGAGGACTACTGGCTCACCGGCCCCGGCCAGATCGAGCCCGCGCAGAACCCCGAGGCCGCCGACTGGGCGCACCAGTACTCGTTCTGGGCCGTGACCGCGATCGTCGAGCGCGCGAAGGTCACCGGGAACCTCGACCGCCTGCGCGCGCTCCAGCCCGAGCTGGAGACCTTCGTCGAGGACTGGGGGAACCAGTTCGACGCCGACCTCGGGCTCTACTGGCAGACGCCCGAGTACGACGCCAAGGAGAGCTCGCCCGCGTCGTACGCGACCGACCGCGACTACGCGGGCCGCCACACGTTCCGGCCGTCGATCAACGCCTACCTCTACGGCGACATGCTCGCGCTCGCCGAGGTCGCGACGCTCAACGGCGACGAGGCGACCGCGACCGAGTACCGCGACCGCGCCGCCGCGCTGCGCGAGGCCGTGGACACCTACCTCTGGGACGACGAGCGCGCGTTCTACTACGACGTCGTGGACTGGGAGAACCCGGACCACGAGCGGCTGCGCGACCGGCTCGACGTCGGGTTCGTCCCGTGGAAGTTCGGCCTCGCCTCGCCCGAGCAGGCCGTCGCCCTCGACCAGCTCCTCGACCCGCAGGGGTTCGCGGCGCCGTACGGCCCGACGGTGACCGAGCGCCGCTCCCCCGACTTCTGGCGCTCGGCCGACCAGGGCTGCTGCAAGTGGGACGGGCCGTCGTGGCCGTTCTCGACGTCGCTCACGCTCGACGGCGTCGCGACCGCGCTGCGCGACGACGCCGCGGGCGACCTCACGCGCGCGGACTACCTCGACCTGTTCGACACCTACGTGCGCACGCAGTTCCGCGACGGCGAGCCGTACGTCGCCGAGGCGCACCACCCCGACGAGGACCGCTGGATCTACGACGGGAACAACCACTCCGAGGACTACCTGCACTCCAGCTACGTGGACCTCGTGCTCCAGGACCTCCTCGGCCTCCAGCCGCAGTCCGACGACTCGCTCGTGCTCGACCCGCTCGTGCCGGCCGACTGGGACTGGTTCGCCGCGGAGAACGTGCCGTACCACGGGCGGAACGTCACGGTCCTGTTCGACCGCGACGGCTCGCGCTACGGGGCGGGCTCCGGCCTGCGCGTCTACGTGGACGGCGAGCAGGTGCTGCGCGCGGACGCCGACGCGCTCTCCGAGGGCGCCGACCCGGTCGAGGTGCCGGTGCCGAGCGGCGAGCCGCAGCGTCTCCCCCACGCCGTCAACACGTCGGCGAACCCGCTCCGGAACGCCTACCCGCGCCCCGTCGCGTCGTACACGTGGCGGTACGACGACGCGTGGCGGGTCCTCGACGGCAAGGTCTGGTACGACGAGGTGCCGCAGAACACGCGCTGGTCCAACTACTCCTCGCCGAACGCCCGCGACTGGCTGGGCGTCGAGTTCGCCGAGCCGACGACGATCGGCGACGTCCGTTTCCACGGCTACCAGGACGCCGACGCCGTCCAGCCCGCCGTCGGCTACGAGCTCGAGTACTGGGACGGCGCGGCCTGGCAGGTCGTCCCCGACCAGACACGCGTGCCCGAGCAGCCCGTCGGCAACGGCCTGAACCGCATCACGTTCCCGCCGCTCGAGACGACGAGCTACCGCGTCACGTTCGACGCCGCGCCCGGGAAGTCCGTCGGGGTGACCGAGCTCGAGTCGTGGAGCCCCGTGTCACGGGCCGTCTCCGCGCGCGTCGAGGCCGCGGAGCCCGCCGTCGGGCGCGCCGCGCGCGTCGACGTGACCGTGTCGACGCGCGCGGACGCCGTCGCCGACGTCGAGGTCGCGCCCGACCTCCCGGCCGGCTGGACGGCCGTCGCCGTGGGCGAGGCGGGCCCGGTCGACCTCGGGGCGTGGGACCGCGCGACCCGGTCGTGGGACGTCACGCCCGGGTCCGACGCCGTCCCCGGCAGCGAGGCGCGGATCGGCGCCGTCGTGCGCTGGGGCGGGTCGAGCGCTCCCGAGGAGGCGCGCGCGACCACGACCACCCGGCTCGCGTTCGACCCGGCCTGGTACGGCGACGTCGTGCTGCACGACGACTTCGACGCCGACACCACGGCGGACTACGCGACCCTGCAGCCCTCCGGCGAGGCGCTGCCCGCCGTCGCGGCCGGGGACGGGGTGCTCGCCGCGACCGGCGACGCGCGCTACTGGGGGCTGTACGGCCACCGCACGGCCCGCGCGACGCCGTCGTCCGTGGTGGTCGCCGAGATCGGCGCGTTCTCCGGCGCGGGGACGCAGGAGGACTCGCTGTTCCTCGGTCTCGCCGCCGCGGACCGCACCTACGCGCTCGCCTGGTTCAACCACACGAACGTCGCGTCCGGCCTCGACTACGTCGGGGGCGCGGACGGGTCGTCGCCGTACTTCGGCATCCGGGGCTACGGCCCCGGCGACCGGATCGCGCTCCAGGTGAACGGCGCGCGCGTCGACGTGTTCGCCGAGGAGGACGGCGCGTGGGCCTGGTACGGCGGCACGACGACCGGCGGCGCGCTCGACACGTCCGACCCCGACGTGCTCGCCGGGCTCCTGCCGACGATCGGCTTCCGGGCCGACCGTGGGACGGTGAGCATCGCGTCGTTCGAGGTGCGCTCCCGGTCCGCCGCGACGCCCGCGCCCGAGGTCGACGTCACCGCCGTCCCGCGCTGCCTCGCCGGCACGGCCTACGTCGCGGTCCGGGCGGCGTACGTCGGCACGGGCGGCGCCGGGGCGGGCGACGCGGTGGACGTCGAGCTCGTCACGCCGTTCGGGACGCGCACGGTCACGGGCGTCGCGCCAGGTGCCAACGCCTACCAGTCGTTCTCGGCGCGCGCCGCGTCGCTCGCGGCGGGCACGGCGACGGTCCGCGTGACCGACGCCGCAGGGACGGTCACCGAGCACACGGCGCCGTTCGGGGCCGTCACCTGCTGACCGCAGGGCCGATCCCACGGCCCTGACTCGTCGACCAGGCGGTCGTGGCTCGTCCTCGCTGCGGGACGAGCCACGACCGCCTGCTCGGCGAGTCGCGCGTCAGAAGAGGCGGGAGTCCACGTCGTCGACGCCGCGCATCGCGTCGTAGTCGAGGACGAGGCAGCCGATCCCCCGGTCCGTCGCGAGCACGCGCGCCTGGGGCTTGATCTCCTGCGCGGCGAACACGCCGCGCACGGGCGCGAGCAGCGGGTCGCGGTTGAGGAGCTCGAGGTACCGCGTGAGCTGCTCGACGCCGTCGATGTCGCCCCGGCGCTTGATCTCGACCGCGACGGTCGCCCCGGTCGCGTCCTTGGCGAGGATGTCCACCGGGCCGATCGCGGTCGGGTACTCCCGGCGGACGAGCGTGTGGCCCGACCCGAGCAGCTCGATCTGCGCGGCGAGCATCTCCTGCAGGTGCGCCTCGACGCCGTCCTTGACCAGCCCCGGGTCGATGCCGAGCTCGTGAGAGCTGTCGTGCTGGACCTCGTGGAGCTCGATCTCGAGGCGGTCGTCGCTCTTCGCGTGCTGCACGGCCCAGACCTCGGTCACGCCGCGCTCGCGCGCCTCCTCGGACGGCTCGCGCACCGCGAGCGAGCACGGCGGGCTCATCCAGTTGAGCGGCTTGTACGACCCGCCGTCGGAGTGCAGCAGCACGCTCCCGTCGGCCTTGACGATGAGCACGCGTGTCGCGAGCGGCAGGTGCGCCGAGAGACGGCCGGTGTAGCGGGCGGAGCAGCGGGCGACGACGAGACGCATGAGGCAGGTCCTCCGGGTCGGTGGTGGGCGGTCCGGGTCGCGGCGTCAGCCCACGGGCGACGCCTCAGACGACGACGTCGCGGCGGCCGGGCGGCGCGGCCTCCAGCCAGGAGGCCAGCCCCTCGTACGCGGCGCGCGACATCGTGAGCTCGAAGTCCTGACCGTGGTACCGGCACCGGACGAGGTAGGTGTCGGGCCCGTCGCCGGCGAACGGCTCGCGGCCCGCGATGACGAGGTCGTAGCGGGACCACGTCCGGGCGGGGCGGATCGACACCGACCACAGCCGCCACCAGTCGATGCGGCCGACGCCGTAGTGCGCGATGCCCGCGACCCAGGGCGCACCGGCCGCACCCGCGCGCCGCGCCCCGCACTCGAACGAGCCGACGCGGTGGGACAGGGCGCGCAGACGCCACGCCCCCAGCCCGATCGCGAGAAGGACGAGGACGAGCAGTCCGATCGCGAGCCAGGCCAGGGGCGTCATGGTCGTGCGAAGGTCAGCGGGCCGGTACGGACTCGACCGAGTCCGCGACGATCGTGACCTGGTTCGAGTCGACGGAGAGGAACCCTCCGGAGACGCGCACGTCGAGGGTCTCGCCCTCGGCCACGATGCGCACCGACCCCTCGCGCAGCACGGAGAGCAGCGGCGAGTGGTCCGCGAGGATGCCGATCTCACCGTCCGCCGCGGGGGCCGTGACCCGCTGTGCGCGGCCCGACCAGATCTTGCGGTCCGCCGCCACGAGGTCGACGTTCAGCTGTGCCACGGGAACTCCTTCATGGGCGGTTCATGCCCGGTGTGGTGTCCGGGACGACGCCCGGCCCGCGTGCCGCGGTCCGGGTCCGGGTGCGACGCCCGCGGGGCCGGACCGACCGGCCCGGCCCCGCGCGTGCGTCGGATCAGGCGCCGTACTCCTGCTGGATGCGCGCCCAGTTGCGCTCGAGGTCCTCGAGGCCACCGATGTTGTAGAAGGCCTGCTCGGCGATGTGGTCGAACTCGCCGTCCGCGATCTTCTTGAACGCCTCGATGGTCTCGCTCAGCGGCACGGTCGAGCCCGCGACGCCGGTGAACTTCTCGGCCATGTAGGTGTTCTGGGAGAGGAACTGCTGGATGCGGCGCGCACGCGCGACGACCGTCTTGTCCTCCTCCGAGAGCTCGTCCACGCCGAGGATCGCGATGATGTCCTGGAGCTCCTTGTTGCGCTGCAGGATCGACTTCACGCGCGTCGCGACGTCGTAGTGCTCCTGGCCCACGTAGCGCGGGTCGAGGATGCGGCTCGTCGACGCGAGCGGGTCCACGGCCGGGTACAGACCACGCGAGGCGATCTCACGCGAGAGCTCGGTCGTCGCGTCGAGGTGCGCGAACGTCGTCGCCGGCGCCGGGTCGGTGTAGTCGTCCGCCGGGACGTAGATCGCCTGGAGCGACGTGATCGAGTGACCACGCGTCGAGGTGATGCGCTCCTGGAGCAGACCCATCTCGTCCGCGAGGTTCGGCTGGTAGCCCACCGCGGAGGGCATGCGCCCGAGCAGCGTCGACACCTCGGAACCCGCCTGCGTGAAGCGGAAGATGTTGTCGATGAACAGCAGCACGTCCTGCTTCTTCACGTCGCGGAAGTACTCCGCCATCGTCAGCGCGGAGAGCGCGACGCGAAGACGCGTGCCCGGCGGCTCGTCCATCTGGCCGAAGACGAGGGCGGTCTTGTCGAAGACGCCCGCGTCCTCCATCTCGTGGATGAGGTCGTTGCCCTCACGCGTGCGCTCGCCGACGCCGGCGAACACCGAGACACCGCCGTGGTCCTGGGCGACGCGCTGGATCATCTCCTGGATGAGGACCGTCTTGCCGACGCCCGCACCGCCGAAGAGGCCGATCTTCCCACCCTGGACGTAGGGGGTCAGCAGGTCGATGACCTTGATGCCCGTCTCGAACATCGTGGTCTTCGACTCGAGCTGGTCGAACGCCGGGGGCTTGCGGTGGATCGGCCAGCGCTCGGTGATCTCGACCGTCTCGCCCGGAGCGGCGTTGAGCACGTCGCCCGTCACGTTGAAGACCTTGCCCTTGGTGACGTCGCCGACGGGGACGCTGATCGGCGCGCCCGTGTCCGTCACCTGGGCGCCGCGGACGAGGCCGTCGGTCGGCTTGAGGGCGATCGCGCGGATGAGCGAGTCGCCCAGGTGCTGGGCGACCTCGAGCGTGAGCGTGAAGGACTTCTCGCCCTCGCCCTGCGACGAGAGGTCGATCTCGACGGTCAGCGCGTTGTAGATGTCGGGGATGGCGTCCGCCGGGAACTCGATGTCCACGACGGGGCCGATCACACGAGCGACTCGGCCCACGCCGGGACCGCTGGAGTGCTCGACCTGTGCTTCCACGGTGGTGGCGGTCATTGCTGGCCTCGCTTCGCAGTGCCGGAGTGGTCCCCGGCGGTGTCGGTCAGGTTGTCGATGATGGTGCTGGCCGCGCGGGCCGTGCGGCCCGTCATGACGCCGCCAGGGCGTCGGCACCCGAGACGATCTCGCTGATCTCCTGGGTGATGTCCGCCTGACGCGCCTGGTTCGCCAGCCGCGTGTAGTTGCGGATGAGGTCCTCCGCGTTGTCCGTCGCCGTGTGCATCGCCCGCTGACGTGCCGCGAGCTCGGACGCCGCCGCCTCGAGGAGGCAGCTGAAGATCCGGCTGCGCACGTAGCGCGGGAGCAGCGCGTCGAGCACGGCCTCGGGCGAGGGCTCGAAGTCGTACAGCGGGAGCACGTCGTGCTTGCCCGCCGGGGCGACGCCCTCGACGACCTCGAGCGGGAGCATCCGCACGACGCGCGGGCGCTGCGTGACCATGTTGACGAACTGCGTGTAGACGATGTGCAGCTCGCTCACGCCACCCTCGGCGGCCGGGGCGAGGAACGCGCCCAGCAGGGCGTCCGCGATCTCCCCCGCGACCTCCGAGTTCGGCGCGTCCGACCCGTACGACCACGAGCCGGCGAGCTCGCGCCCGCGGAACGTGTAGTACGAGATGGCACGACGTCCGGCCGCGTAGAGCGCGACCTCCTTGCCCTCGGCCACGAGCCGCTCGACGAGGCGCTCCGTCTCGCGGATGATCGACGCCGAGTAGGCGCCGGCCATGCCGCGGTCGGACGCGACGACGAGCACCGCCACGCGGTTGGTGTCCGTGCGCTCGCTGGTCAGCGGGTGCTTCGTCGACGTGTGCGTCGCGACGGCCGAGACCGCCCGGGTGATCGCCCGGGCGTACGGCGACGCGGCGGCCGTGCGGTCGCGCGCCTTGCCGATGCGCGACGCAGCGATGAGCTCCTGCGCGCGGAACATCTTCTTGAGCGACTGCGTCGACTTGATCCGCTGCTTGTAGACGCGCTGGGATCCGGCCATGCTCAGGCCCTCTTCTGCCGGACGATCTGCTCCTGCTCGATCTCCGTCTCGGCCTCGTCCTCGGTGTCGCCGCCGACGAGCGGCGAGCCGTCACCCTTGAGGAAGCCGGAGCGGAACGCGTCGACCGCCGCGGCGAGCTGCGACTCGGTCTCGTCCTCGAGCTTGCCGGACTCGGCGATCGTCGAGAGGACGTCCGTGTTGCGGCGCAGGTGGTCGAGCAGCTCGGACTCGAAGCGACGCACGTCCTCGACCGGGACGTCGTCGATCTTGCCCTTGGTGCCGGCCCAGATGGACGCGACCTGCTCCTCGACCGGGAACGGCGAGTACTGGCCCTGCTTGAGCAGCTCCATGAGGACCGCGCCGCGCTGCAGCTGGCCGCGCGAGGCCGCGTCGAGGTCGGACGCGAACATGGCGAACGCCTCGAGCGCACGGTACTGGGCGAGCTCGAGCTTCAGCGTGCCCGAGACCTTCTTCATCGCCTTGACCTGCGCGTCACCACCGACGCGCGACACCGAGATGCCGACGTCGACGGCGGGGCGCTGGTCCGCGTTGAACAGGTCGGACTGGAGGAAGATCTGGCCGTCCGTGATGGAGATGACGTTCGTCGGGATGTACGCCGACACGTCGTTCGCCTTGGTCTCGATGACCGGCAGGCCCGTCATCGAGCCGGCGCCGAGCTCGTCGGAGAGCTTCGCGCAACGCTCGAGGAGGCGGGAGTGCAGGTAGAAGACGTCACCCGGGTACGCCTCGCGGCCCGGCGGGCGACGCAGCAGCAGCGACACCGCACGGTAGGCCTCGGCCTGCTTCGACAGGTCGTCGAACACGATGAGGACGTGCTTGCCGCCGTACATCCAGTGCTGGCCGATGGCCGAGCCGGTGTAGGGGGCGAGGTACTTGAAGCCCGCGGGGTCCGAGGCGGGAGCCGCGACGATCGTCGTGTACTCGAGCGCGCCGGCGTCCTCGAGCGCGCCGCGGACGGACGCGATGGTCGAGCCCTTCTGGCCGATCGCGACGTAGATGCAGCGGACCTGCTTGGTCGGGTCGCCCGACTCCCAGTTCGCCTTCTGGTTGATGATCGTGTCGATCGCGATCGCCGTCTTGCCCGTCTGGCGGTCGCCGATGATCAGCTGGCGCTGACCACGGCCGATCGGGATCATCGAGTCGATCGCCTTGAGACCGGTCTGGAGGGGCTCGTGGACCGACTTGCGGGCCATGACGCCGGGCGCCTGGAGCTCCAGGGCGCGGCGGCCCTCGGTCGCGACCTCGCCGAGGCCGTCGATCGGGTTGCCCAGCGGGTCGACGACGCGGCCGAGGTAGCCGTCGCCGACGGGGACCGAGAGGACCTCGCCCGTGCGACGGACCTCCTGCCCCTCCTCGATGCCGGTGAACTCGCCGAGCACGACGACACCGATCTCGCGGACGTCGAGGTTGAGGGCGAGACCGAGGGTCCCGTCCTCGAAGCGCAGCAGCTCGTTGGCCATCGCGCCCGGGAGACCCTCGACCTGGGCGATGCCGTCGGCGGCCAGGGTGACCCGGCCCACCTCCTCGGACACGGCGCCCTCGGGCTCGTAGGACTTCACGAAGCTGTCCAGAGCGGCCCGGATCTCCTCCGGCCGGATCGTCAGCTCAGCCATTGCTCTTCTCCTGTCGTGGCCGCACCTCGTGGTTCGGGTGCGGTCGAACGTTTGTCGGTTGTGCGGCCGGTGGCCGGCAGGACGGTCGTCGGTCGGAAGGGTCGGCTCGTCAGCTCACGAGACGTCGGCGCGCGTCGGCGAGCCGGGAGAGCACGGTGGAGTCCACGACGTCGGCGCCCACCTGGACGCGGAGCCCGCCGAGCACGGCCGGGTCCACCGTCACGTTGAGCTGCACCGCGCGGCCGTAGGCCCGCTCGAGCAGCGTCGCGAGACGGTCGAGCTGGACCTGCGTGAGCACCGTGGCCGACGTGACCGAGGCGACGAGACGCTGCCGGCGCTCGGCCGCGATCTCCCCGATCCAGCCCAGCGTCGGGACGAACCGGCGACCGCGCAGCGCGCGCGTCGCGTGGACCGCGAGCACCTCGGTGACCGTGTCGACCTTGCCGTCGAGCAGCGCGTGCAGGAACGCGGCGCGACGCTCGGGGTCGGTCGTGTCGTCGGAGAGGACCTGTCGCGCCTCGCGCTGCCCGACGAGCGCGCGCGACGTCCGGAACAGCTCGTCCTCGACCTTCTCCAGAGCACCGCGGGCCTCGGCCGACGCGAGGACCGCGTCCAGGCCCAGGCGCTCGGTCGCGTCCGCGAGGTCACCCTCGCGGGTCCAGCGCGACCGGACGAGACCGGCCACGAGGTCCACGACCCGCTCGTCGAAGCCCGACGCGAGGACGGCGGTCACGAGGGCCGCCTTGTCCGCGCCGGACCGCGACGGGTCCGCGAGCGAGCGCCGCAGCGGCGCGGACTCGTCGAACGCCGCGGTGACCGCGAAGAGCTGCTCGCCCAGCGCCAGCGCGCCCTCGCCCGCCGAGCGCAGGACCGGCTCGAACCGGTCCCGCGCCTGCGTCAGGGACTCGCCGCTCGTTCCGCGCATCAGCGCTCCTCGGAGGCCGTGCCCGCCGCGCTCGCCGCCGCGGGACCCGCGGCCTCGAGCTCGTCGAGGAAGCGGTCGACGACGCGGCTCTGGCGCGCCGAGTCGGCGAGCGACTCGCCGACGATCTTCGAGGCGAGCTCCGTCGCGAGCAGACCGACGTCGTTGCGCAGCGAGACCGCGGCCTGCTGGCGCTCGGCCTCGATCTGGCGGTGCGCCGTCTCGACGATGCGCGCGGCGTCGTCCGACGCCTTCGCCCGCAGGTCCGAGACGATGGCCGTGCCCTCGGCACGCGCCTCCTCGCGGATCTTCGCCGCCTCCGTGCGCGCCTCCTGGAGCTGCTGGTGGTACTCCGCCAGCGCCGCCGCGGCCTCCGCCTGGGCGGACTCCGCCTTGGCGAGGCCACCCTCGATCTTCGCGGTGCGCTCGTCGAGCACCGCCTGGAACTTGGGCAGGACGGCCTTGTAGAAGACGATCGCGATGACGACGAGGACGACCGCCGACCAGAGCAGGTCGTAGCCGGCCGGCAGGAAGAGGTCGATCCCCTCCGGCTCCTCCGTCTGCGCCACCAGCGAACCGGCGGCGCTCGTCAGCGCCGACATCACGCCGCGGGGAAGAGGAAGCCGGCGACGAGACCCAGCAGGGCGAGGAGCTCGACGAACGCGACACCGAGGAACATGGTGGCGCGGAGCTGGCCGGCGACCTCAGGCTGGCGGGCGATGCCCTCGATGGTCTTGCCGATGAGGATACCGAGGCCGATGCCCGGGCCGATCGCGGCGAGGCCGTAGCCGACCGAGTTGAGGTTACCGGTGACCTCGGCGAGGGTGGTGACGTCCACGATGGGTGTTCCTTCCGTTGGGCGCCGGCCCTGGGTGGTCCGGCGTCGCGTGGGTTGATGCGTCTGGAGCGAGCTGGTGGTGCGAGCGGCGAGGCGCGCCGACCGTCAGGTCAGTGCTCTTCCTCGAGCGACATGTTGATGTAGACCGCGGCGAGCAGGGCGAAGATGTACGCCTGCAGCGCGGCGACCAGGATCTCGAAGAGCGTGAAGGCGAAGCCGCCGGCCAGGCTGAGGACCCCGAGCGCCTTCATCGCGGGAGCCGCCTCGAAGAAGAAGTACTGCGTGGCCGCGAAGCACAGGACGAGCATGATGTGCCCGGCGACCATGTTGGCGACGAGACGGATGGCCAGCGAGGCCGGCCGGATGATGAGGATCTGGAGCAGCTCGATCGGCGTGACGATCAGGTAGATCGGCGCCGGGATCCCCGGGGGGAAGAGGTTGCTCTTGAGGTAGCCGCCGAGGCCGTGCTTCTTGATGCCGACGTACCAGTAGGTCACGAAGACCCAGAGGGCGAGGAGCAGCGGGATGCCGATCCGGGCGGTGCCGGCCATGTTGAGGCCGGTGATGATGCCCGTGATGTTGAACGCGAGGATCGCGCAGAAGATCGTCGTGATCATGGGCACGAAGCGCTTCGCGTTCTCCTTGCCCATGATCTCCTCGACGACCTGCACGCGCACGAAGTCGAGGATCATCTCGATGGCGTTCTGGAACCGGCCGGGGACGAGCTTCGCGCGGCGCGCCGCGATGACGAAGATCGACAGCAGGACGATCGTCGCGACGACGCGGACGATCCAGATGCGGTCGATCTGGAAGATCGTGCCCTCGAAGAGGATGGCCGGCGGGAAGAAGTCGGCGATCGACGGCGCGTGGAAGCCACCTTCGCTCTCGGAAGCAGCGAGGAGCACGGGGGTCGCAAGCGTGGACAGGGTGGACTCCCAATGGTCGTGTGGTCCGGGCAGCCGTCACTCGTTGGTGGGCACGCCGTCG
This sequence comes from Cellulosimicrobium cellulans, assembly GCF_024124905.1. Lineage (GTDB taxonomy): Bacteria > Actinomycetota > Actinomycetes > Actinomycetales > Cellulomonadaceae > Cellulosimicrobium > Cellulosimicrobium cellulans_G. The sequence goes on along the minus strand of NZ_JAMXST010000004.1, from coordinate 550,597 downwards.
GACCTGGCCGTCATGGATTCGCCAGTAGCCTAACGTATGGATCGGCGTGCTCACGCCGATCTGGCGGCGCTTGTGACATTTTGCTCATGCGCTCCGGGCAACTGGTCCCTGGCCCGGGCGCCGCCCACCTGGTAGGGGCGTGGTCGGTCAGCGGGCGTCGGGCTCGACGTACGGGATCCGCCCCCTGCTCACGGCCCGGTAGTCGAGCACCGCGGAGCCGACGACGCCGACGAGCAGGACCCCGGCGAAGACCCACCGGTCGTAGAAGTCCATGCCGCGCAGGACCACGAGGATGACGATGAGCACGACCATCTTCGCGAGCCAGCTCCCCATGACGACCGCCGCGGTCGTCGTCGGGCTCGCGTCCACCGTGCGCAGCATCGCCCAGACCGTGGTCGCCGAGAAGAGCAGCGCGACGCCGACGCCCAGGAGCGCGCCCCACACTCCCGGCAGCCCGGCGACGAGCGCACCGATCGCGACGCCGAGGACCGTGAGCGCGCCCAGCAGCACGAGGACGTCCCGCAGCGCGGTCCGGAAGACCGCGCGCACGGCCTGGCCGTGCGGGCCGATCGTCTGCTCGGCGGGCTGCCCGCCGTCCGGCTGGGCGGGATCGGGCTGGCTCGTGGTCATCTCAGGGCTTCCTTCGGCGGTGTCGTGACGGCGGGCGCGGCCGACGGGGCGGCCGGGCTCGGGTCGTCGTCGGAGGTGGTGGTCGTGACGGGCACGGACGACGTCGTGGTCGCGGCGTCGTCGTCCAGGAACCGGCCACGCGTGCGCAGCGGGCCGAGGGTGAGGACCGCGGCGATCAGGACGGCGACGGCGAGGCCCACGGCGACGCCGTGCCAGTGCCACTGCACCAGCGCGACGGCGGCGAAGGCGAACACCGCCGTCCAGACGTAGAGGATGAGCACGGCGCGCCGGTGCGAGTGCCCGATCGCGAGCATCCGGTGGTGCAGGTGCATGCGGTCCGGGTGGAACGGCGACTTCCCCCGCGCGACGCGGCGCACCACCGCCATGCCCATGTCGAGCAGGGGCAGGAGGATCACCGCGAGCGGCAGCAGGATCGGGATGAAGGCCGGTATCTGCTGCGCGCCGGAGAGCGCGTCGGTCTCGATCTTGCCGGTCACGACGATCGCCGCGGCCGACATGACGAGCCCGAGGACCATCGAGCCCGAGTCCCCCATGAAGATGCGCGCGGGATGGAAGTTGTGCGGCAGGAAGCCGACGCAGATGCCGACGAGCGCGGCGATCACGAGCGTCGCGAGGCTCGAGTAGTCGTCGGCGCTCGCCTTCTGCGTGAGCACGTACGAGTAGACGAAGAACGCCGTGCCGCCGATCGCGACGAGCCCCGCGGCGAGGCCGTCCAGGCCGTCGACGAAGTTGACCGCGTTCATCGCGACGACCACCACGAGGATCGTCGCGGCGAGCTGGAGGCGCGAGGACCAGATGAGCTGCTGGTCCCCGATCCCGAGGGGCAGCCGGTACAGGACGACGCCCTGCGTGGCCATCAGCCCTGCCGCGAGCACCTGCCCCGCGAGCTTCGTCATCCAGTCGAGGTCCCAGATGTCGTCGGCGATCCCGAGCAGGCAGACGATCGCCGCCCCGCCGACGATCCCCCAGATCCGCGGGTCGGCCACGAGCCGGCCCGCGACCTCGCCGACGAACACGCTCTCGAGGAACGGCATCTGCGACGCGAAGACGACCGCCACCACGAGGCCCAGCAGCATCGCGAGGCCGCCGAGGCGGGGGGTCGGGATCGTGTGGACGTCGCGGTCGCGCACGGCGGTGATCGCACCGGTGCGCAGCGCGACCCAGCGCGCGAAGGGCGTCGTGAGGAACGTCACCACGGCGGCGACGAGCATCACGAGCAGGTAGACCCTCACCCGCCGTTCGCCTCCGGCTCCCCGGCGTCGTCGGCGGTCTGGGCGTCGGCGGGCGGGTCGTCCGGGCCCGCGACGTCCGCGACCTCGCGGAGGCGGTCGAGCGTGACCGCGCCCTGGCGCACGACGCGCAGCGTGTCGGACGTCGCGTCGACGATGGTCGACGCCACCCCGCCGGTCGCCGCGCCGCCGTCGAGGTAGACCGCCACGGCCTCGCCGAGCTGTGCCCGCGCGTCGTCGACGTCGAGGGCCGCGGGACGTCCGGTCGCGTTCGCCGACGACACCGCGAGCGGGCCCGTGCGGCGCAGGAGCGCGAGCGCCGCCGGGTGGTCGGGCATGCGCAGCGCGACGGTCCCGTGCGTCTCCCCCAGGTCCCAGGCCAGCGAGGGCTGCGCCCGCAGGATGATCGTGAAGCCTCCGGGCCAGAAGGCCTCGACGAGGCGGCGCGCGGCGTCGGGCACGTCGGTGGCGAGACCGTCGAGCGTGCGCGCGTCGGGCACGAGCACGGGCGGCGGCATGTGCCGGCCGCGGCCCTTGGCCGCGAGGAGCGCGGCGACGGCCTCGGCGTCGAACGCGTCGGCGCCGATGCCGTAGACGGTGTCGGTGGGCAGCACGACGAGGCCACCGCGGGAGATCGCGTTGACCGCCTCGTCGATGCCGGCGCCCCAGGTGTTCGGGTCGGTCACGGGGTGGACGGAGCTCACGGGTCCATCCTTCCACGCTCGGGGGCGGGCTCCGGGTCACCGGCGTGCTCGGGTCCCGAGCGCCGGGCCACGACCATGCGGTCGCGTCCCGTGAGGTCGACGACGGTGCGGACGTCGACGAACGCGCCGGTCGCCGCGACCATGTCCCGCGCGGCGGCGGCCTGGACCTCGGCGTGCTCCATGACGTAGAGGCCGCCGGGACGCAGGAGCCGCGCGGCCGCGGCCGTGATCCCCCGCGGCACCTCGAGACCGTCGGGCCCGAGGCCGTAGAGCGCCACGCCGGGGTCGTGGTCGGCCACCTCGGGGTCGCGCGGGACGGCGCCGGGGGGCACGTACGGCGGGTTGGACACGACGACGTCGACCACGCCGTCGAGACCACCGTCGGCGGCGGGCCCGGCGAGCGCCGTGCGGGCGTCGCCCCGCACCAGGCGCACGACGACGCCGCTCGCCTCCCGCACGGCCGTCACGTTCCGCTCGGCCCAGGCGTGGGCGGCGGCGTCGAGCTCGACCGCGTGCACGTCGGTCCCGGCGACCTCCGTCGCGACGGCGAGCGCGATCGCCGCCGAGCCGGTGCACAGGTCGACCACGGTCGCGCGCCCCGTTCCGGCCACGACCGCGCGGGCCTCGTCGACGGCGACCTGCGCGACCTGCTCGGTCTCCGGCCGCGGGACGAAGACGCCCGGTCCGACGGCCAGCTCGAGGTGCCGGAACGGCGCGGTGCCCACGAGGTGCTGGAGCGGCACGCGCTGCGCGCGCCGGGCGACGAGCTGCGCGAGGGTGGGCGCGACGTCGTCCGGCACGGGCGTGCCGAGGACTGCGCGACGGGCCACCTCGGCGCGGGGCACCGCGAGGGCGTGGGCGAGCAGGAGCTCGGCGTCCGCGCGCGCCGAGGGCACCCCGGCGGCGTCGAGCACCGCCGTCGCCCAGCGCAGCCAGGCGGAGGTGCCGCCGTCCGACGGCGGGGTCGGACCGAGCGGCTCAGGCATCGCCGGCGCTCGCGAGACGCGCCGCCTCGTCGGCCTCGACCGCCGAGCGCACGACCGGGTCGAGGTCGCCGTCGAGCACCTGGTCGAGGTTGTACGCCTTGTACCCGGTGCGGTGGTCCGCGATGCGGTTCTCCGGGAAGTTGTAGGTGCGGATGCGCTCGGAGCGGTCGACGGTGCGGACCTGGGAGCGGCGCAGGTCGGCGGCCTCGGCGGCGGCAGCCTCCTGCTGGGCGGCGAGCAGGCGCGCGCGCAGGACGCGCATCGCCTGCTCGCGGTTCTGGAGCTGCGACTTCTCGTTCTGCATCGACACGACGATGCCGGTCGGCAGGTGCGTGATGCGCACGGCGGAGTCGGTGGTGTTGACGGACTGCCCGCCCGGGCCGGACGAGCGGTAGACGTCGATGCGCAGGTCGTTCGGGTCGATCTCGACCTCGCCCGCGTCCTCGACCTCGGGGAAGACGAGCACCCCGGCCGCCGACGTGTGGATCCGTCCCTGCGACTCGGTCACGGGGACGCGCTGGACCCGGTGCACGCCGCCCTCGTACTTGAGGTTCGCCCAGACGCCGTCCGCGGGGTCGGACGGCGTGCTGCGCGCCTTGACCGCCACCTGGACGTCCTTGAAGCCGCCGAGGTCGGAGTCGGTCGACTCGAGGACCTCCGTCTTCCAGCCGCGTCGCTCCGCGTACCGCAGGTACATGCGCAGCAGGTCCCCGGCGAACAGCGCCGACTCCTCGCCGCCCTCGCCCGCCTTGATCTCGAGGATGACGTCGCGGCCGTCGTCCGGGTCGCGCGGGACGAGCACGCGGCGCAGGCGCTCGCGCGCCTCCTCCTCGGCGGCGCGCAGTCCGGGGAGCTCCGCGGCGAACGCCTCCCCGTCCTCCCCGCCGAGGGTCGCGAGCTCCGCGGCGGCCTCGGCGTCGTCGCTCGCCTCGCGCCACGCGCGGTACGCGCCGACCACCTGGTTGAGCTCGGCGTAGCGCCGCCCCAGCGTGCGCGCGCGGCCCGCGTCGGCGTGGACGGCGGGGTCGGCGAGCTGGGTCTCGATGTCGGCGTGCTCGGCCAGCAGCGGCTCGACGGCGGCGAACGACTCGGTCACGGACGGCTCCTCGGTGACGGGCGGGTCGCGGTCGTCGGCGGGAGGCGCGACCGCGCGAGGATCGGGAGGATCGCTCGGGCAAAGCAACAGCGCCGGTGGTCCGACCTCGCCGACTGCCCCTGGAGAGGTTGTCGGGATCGGACCACCGGCGCTGCGGTGTCGCTACTTGTCGGCGGCCTTCTTGCCGTAGCGGGCCTCGAAGCGGGCCACACGGCCACCGGTGTCGAGGATCTTCTGCTTGCCCGTGTAGAACGGGTGGCAGGCGCTGCACACGTCGGAGCTGATCTTGCCCGACGCCTCGGTGCTGCGCGTCACGAAGGTGTTCCCACAGGTGCAGGTCACCTCGGTGACGACGTACTCGGGGTGGATACCAGACTTCACGGTTTTCTCCTTGGGGTGACGTCTCCGGGTCAGGTGCGGCGACCGCACCTGTGAACCGGCGACACACGGCCTGACGGACGCAGGCCGACGAACCATTGTGCCAGAACGCGCGGGCGCCCCGAGAACTTCCCGGGGCCGCCCGCCGTCGGCTCCTGCCGACCGACCGTCAGATCGTGCGGCCGACGTTCTCGTCGTCCGCGAGACCGCCGGGCGTCGTCTTCTGGACGTGGAGCAGGAACTCGACGTTCGTCTGGGTCTTCTTGAGCTGGCCGAGCAGCAGCTCGATCGCCTGCTGCTGGTCGAGCGCGCCCATCACGCGGCGGAGCTTGTAGACGATCTTCAGCTCGTCCGGCGACAGGAGGATCTCCTCGCGGCGCGTGCCGGACGCGTTGACGTCCACGGCCGGGAAGATGCGCTTGTCGGCGAGGTTGCGGGACAGGCGGAGCTCCATGTTCCCCGTGCCCTTGAACTCCTCGAAGATGACCTCGTCCATCTTGGAGCCCGTCTCCACGAGCGCCGAGGCGAGGATCGTCAGCGAGCCGCCGTTCTCGATGTTGCGGGCCGCGCCGAAGAACCGCTTGGGCGGGTAGAGCGCGGACGCGTCCACACCACCGGACAGGATGCGGCCCGAGGCGGGCGCCGCGAGGTTGTACGCACGCGACAGGCGGGTCAGCGAGTCGAGGAGCACGACGACGTCCTGGCCGAGCTCGACCAGGCGCTTCGCGCGCTCGATCGCGAGCTCGGCGACGATCGTGTGGTCGGACGCGGGGCGGTCGAACGTCGAGGCGATGACCTCGCCCTTCACCGTCCGCTCCATGTCCGTGACCTCTTCGGGCCGCTCGTCCACGAGCACCACCATGAGGTGGACCTCGGGGTTGTTGGCCGTGATCGCGTTCGCGATCTGCTGCATGATGATCGTCTTGCCGGCCTTGGGCGGCGCGACGATGAGGCCGCGCTGTCCCTTGCCGATCGGCGCGACGATGTCGATGACGCGCGGCGTCAGGCGCGTGGCCTCGGAGTTCTCGAGGCGCAGGCGCTCCTGCGGGTACAGGGGCGTGAGCTTGGTGAACTCGGGACGCTGGCGCGCCTCCTCGGGCGACATGCCGTTGACCGAGTCCAGGCGGACGAGCGCGTTGAACTTCTGGCGCGCCGTGTTGCCCTGGTTCTCGCCCTCGCGCGGCTGGCGCACCGCGCCGGTGACGGCGTCACCGCGGCGCAGGCCGGCCTTCTTCACCTGGCCGAGCGAGACGTAGACGTCGTTCTGGCCCGGCAGGTACCCGCTCGTGCGCACGAACGCGTAGTTGTCGAGGATGTCGAGGATGCCGGCGACGGGGAGCAGGACGTCGTCCTCGTTGACCTCGATGTCGTCGAGGCCCGCGAGGTCCGGTCCCTGGCGGTTGCGGCCACGCTTGCGGTCGCGCTCGCGGCCGCGGTCGCGACCCCGGCGGCGTCGGCCGCCGCGCTCGTCGTCCAGCAGCTGGCGGTCGTCCCGCCGGTCACCCTGACGCTCGCCGCGACCCTGGCCACCGCTCTGCTGCTCACGCTGCGGGGCGCCGCCCTGCTGGTCGCGCTGGCGCTCGCCGCCCTGCTGGTCGCGCTGACGGTCGGCGCGCGTGGCGTCGCCGTCGCCCTCGCCGGCCCGGGGTGCGCCGGCGCCGCGACCCGCACGGCGCGAGCCGCGCTCGCCCGTGACGAGGCCGACCGCCGCGGCGGCGCGCGCGGCGCGCTCGTCGGCGGACTCGTTCGAGGTGTCGCGCGTGCGCACGCCCTGCTCGCCGAGCGCCTCGGCGACCGCGGCGGCGGCCTCCGAGCGGGAGTCGCGACGACCGTCGCGACGCTCGCCGCGCTGTTCCGTGCGCTGCTCGTCGGCGCGCACGGGCAGGTCGAGCACGGGGGCGGCCGTCCGCTCCTCGCGGCTCGCGGCCGACGGCGCGTCCTGGCGCGCCGTCGCGGCGCTGTCGGTGGTGGCCGCCGGGCTCGCGGCGGGACGCTCGGCGCGGCGGCTGCGGCCGCGCCCGGAGGCGGCGGGCGCCTCGCTCGTCTCACGGCCCGAGGCGTTCGCCCCGTCCGTGTCGCGCCGCGGCGCGGCGGGGCGCTCGGAGGCGCTCTGCTCGCCGGTGCGGGCGCGGATGACGTCCACAAGATCGCCCTTGCGCATCTTGGACGTGCCCTTGACCCCGAGCTGCGAGGCGAGCGCCTGCAGCTCCGGGAGGCGCAGCGTGGAGAGCGCGCCGGTCCGGGCGGTCCCGCCGGCAGCGGCCGAACCGGTCGCGCTGCTCGTGGCGGTGTCGATGGTGTCTGTCACGAAGGACCCTTCCCCCTCGTTTGCGCCCGCCGCTCAGAGGGCGGGCCGCGGGTGGTCGACGCCCGGCCGTGACGGCCGGTGCGTAGGTGTCGCCACGCGTCAGTGGTACGACGACGTCATCTGACGCGGGGCTGGATTGCCTTCTCTCGGACTGCTCGGTCGCAGCACACCCGGTGGATGAGAGCGCGCTCTGCGGGCGGACGTACTGGTGCGAGAGCGTGACCGAAGGCTGGAATCATCCTAGCACCGGCGCGACCGAGGTCAGAGCCGTTCGGCCACGACGCCCCGCGTGTCGACGTCGAGGCGGCGCACGGCCCAGTCGGCGGTCCCCCCGACGAGGGAGTCCGCGACGCGCGCGACCTCCTCCAGCCCGTCGGCCGCCGAGAGCACGAGGACGGTCGGGCCGGCTCCCGAGACGGTCGCCGCGAGGCCGCGGGTGCGCAACGCCTGGACGAGCTCGAACGACGACGGCATGACGTCCGCCCGGTACGCCTGGTGCAGACGGTCGTCCGTGGCGTCGAGCAGCAGGTCGGGCCGCCGGGTGAGCGCCTCGACGAGGAGCGCGGCGCGCCCGGCGTTGAAGGCGGCGTCGGCGTGCGGCACCTGGGCCGGGAGCACGCCCCGCGCCCGGCTGGTCGCGAGCCGCGCCGAGGGCACGAGCACGGTCGCGCGCAGCTCGGGGTGCACGTCGAGCCGCACCGCGCGGGCGCCCGCCTCGGACCCGGCGTCCCACGCCACGGTGGCACCGCCCAGGAGCGCGGGCGCCGCGTTGTCCGGGTGCCCCTCGATGGCGGTCGCGAGGTCGAGGGCCACGTCGTCGTGGAGCACCGACGGGTCGGCGACGAGCGCCCGCGCGGCCACGATGCCCGCGACGACGGCCGCCGCCGACGACCCGAGGCCGCGCCCGTGCGGGACGCGGTTCACGCAGGTCAGGTGCAGGCCCGTCTGCGGCGCGCCCGCGACGTCGAGCGCGGACCGCAGGGCGCGCACCACGAGGTGGGACGCGTCGCCGGGCACCTCCCCCGCGCCCTCTCCCTCGACGTCGACGACCACGTCGTCGCTCGCGAGCGCACGCACCTCGAGCACGTCGTGGAGAGCGAGCGCCAGCCCCAGCGCGTCGAAGCCGGGGCCGAGGTTGGCGCTCGTCGCCGGGACGCGCACCCGCACGTGGTCCGCGCCGAGCTGCATCAGTCGAGCCCGAGGGCGTCGGCGATGGACACGACGTCGGCGCTCACGCGCGTCGGGGTGACCTCGCTCCCGTCGAGCGTGCGCAGCGCCCACTGCGGGTCCTTGAGCCCGTGGCCCGTGACCGTGACGACGATGCGCGCGCCCGCGGGGACGAGCCCGCGCTCGGCGCGCGAGAGGATCCCGGCGACACCGGCCGCCGACGCGGGCTCGACGAACACGCCGACCTCGCTCGACAGGACCCGGTGGGCCGCGAGGATCTGCTCGTCCGTGACGGCCTCGATGAGGCCGCCCGACTCGTCGCGCGCCGCCTCGGCGAGCTCCCACGACGCGGGGTTGCCGATGCGGATCGCGGTCGCGATCGTCTCCGGCTCGGTGATCGGGTGGCCCGCGACGATCGGCGCGGCGCCCGCGGCCTGGAAGCCCCACATCTGCGGGACGTGCGTGGACACGGCCGGCAGCCCCTCGCCCGCGTGCCCCGGCGCACCCTGGCCCGCGTACTCGCGGAAGCCCTTCCAGTACGCGGTGATGTTCCCCGCGTTGCCGACGGGCAGCGCGTGGATGTCGGGCGCGTCGCCCAGCGCGTCGACGATCTCGAACGCGCCGGTCTTCTGGCCCTCGATCCGGTCGGGGTTCACCGAGTTGACGAGCTCGACCGGGTAGGAGTCGGCGAGCTTGCGCGCGGCGACGAGGCAGTCGTCGAAGTTGCCGTCGACCTGGAGCAGGCGCGCGCCGTGCGCGATCGCCTGGCTCAGCTTGCCCATCGCGATCTTGCCGTCCGGGACGAGCACGGCGCACGTCATCCCGGCGCGCACGGCGTACGCGGCGGCCGACGCCGACGTGTTGCCCGTGGACGCGCACACGACCGCCTGGGCGCCGCGGCCCGCGGCCGCGGAGATCGCCGTCGTCATGCCGCGGTCCTTGAAGGACCCCGTGGGGTTCATGCCCTCGACCTTGACGAAGACCTGCGCGCCGGTGCGCTCCGAGAGCGCCGGGGCCTCGACGAGCGGCGTGCCGCCCTCGCCGAGCGTGACGATCCGCTCGGCGACGTGCGCCGGCAGACGGTCGCGGTACTCGGAGATGATGCCTCTCCACTGGTGGGCCATCAGGCTCCCTCGACTCTCAGGACGGACGTGATCGTGCGGACGGGCTCGAGCTCGGCGACCGCCGCGACGGTCGCGGACAGCGCCGACTCCGGCGCCGCGTGCGTGGTGATGAGGAGCTCGGCGACCCCGGGCTCCGCGACGCCCGCACCGCCCGGTGCCGCGGGCTGGCGGACGGCCTCGATGGAGACGTCGTGCTCGGCGAGCGCGTGCGCGACCTGCGCGAGCACGCCCGGGCGGTCGTCGACGTCGAGGCGCACCTGGTAGCGGGTCACGGCCGCGCTCGCCGGGAGGATCGCGAGCTCGGCGTAGGTGGACTCCTGCGGGCCCTTGCCCCCGAGCACGCGGTGGCGCGCGGCCGAGACCACGTCGCCCAGGACCGCCGACGCCGTGGGCGCGCCGCCGGCGCCCCGCCCGTAGAACATGAGCTCGCCCGCGGACTCCGCCTCGACGAACACCGCGTTGAACGACCCGCGGACGTTCGCGAGGGGGTGCGACGTCGGCACGAGCGCCGGGTGCACGCGCACCGAGACGCCGGCCGACGCGCCCACCGAGGCACCCTCGCGCCGCTCCGCGATGGCGAGGAGCTTGATGACGTGGCCGGTTTGCGCCGCCCACGCGACGTCGTCGGCGGTGACGGACATGATGCCCTCGCGCGCGACGTCGTCGAGGGAGACGCGGGTGTGGAAGGCGAGGCTCGCGAGGATCGCGGCCTTGGCCGCGGCGTCGTAGCCCTCGACGTCGGCCGTCGGGTCCGCCTCCGCGTAGCCGAGGTCCTGCGCCTCCTTGACGGCCTCCTCGAGGTCCATGCCCGTGGTGGCCATCTGGTCGAGGACGTAGTTCGTGGTCCCGTTGACGATGCCGAGCACGCGGCGCACGCGGTCGCCCGCGAGCGACTCGCGCACCGGGCGCACGATGGGGATCGCGCCCGCGACGGCGGCCTCGAAGTAGATGTCGACGCCGGCCGCGTCGGCGGCCTTGTAGAGCGTCGGTCCGTCCTCGGCGAGCAGCGCCTTGTTCGCCGTGACGACGGCAGCGCCGGCGTCGATCGCGCGCAGCAGGAGCGACCGGGCGGGCTCGATGCCGCCCATGACCTCGACGACGATGTCGGCGCGCGCGACGAGATCCTCCGCGTCCTCGGTCAGGAGCGAGCGGTCGACCGACGCGGCGCGCGGCGCGGCCGCGTTCCGTACCGCGATCCCGACGAGCTCGAGGCGGGCGCCCACGCGCGAGGCGAGGTCGTCCGCCTGCTCCGTCAGCAGCCGCGCGACCTGGGTGCCGACGACGCCGCACCCCAGCAGGGCGACGCGCAGGGGCGGGTGGGACTCGGCGGCAGGGGGCACGACGGACCTTCCTCGGGGACGGGCGGGCGAGCTCCCGGGCCCGGGACCGGTCACGGGTGACCGGTGCCGCGCCGTCGCGCGGGGCGACGGGTCGGGCGTGGGAGCGGCAGCGACAGGATACGTGTCCACCCCTCGCGACGGCGCCGCCCGACCACGTGTCGGACCACCGCGGGAGTCAGGCCTCCGGTTCGCGGCCGCCGCGCTCCGCGAGCGTCTGCGCGCGGCCCTCGGCGCGGGCGCGTTCCAGGGCTTCCTCGAGCTGGTCGGTGGTCAGCGCGGACGGGTCCGGCGCGGCGGCACCCGCCTCCGGGGCGGGGTCCGCCGCCGAGCTCTCCGGGACCGCGCCCGAGGTCGAGGTCGCGGGGCCGGCCGCCCGGCCGCCGCCCGCGGCGGCCCTCGCGGCCCGACGACGACGGAGCGCGGCGACGAGCGCCGGGCCGCGCAGCGCGACGAGCAGCACCAGACCGACGAGCGCGAGAGCGGCCCACGGGACCGCCCAGGTCTGCGCGCCGCCGTCGTCGCTCGCCGTCGCTCCCCCGCCGATCCCGACGGCTGTGGCGGTGACGGTCACCGAGGCGTCGGCGCGGCCCAGGGGTCGCACCCCGGTCACGGCGACCTCGCGCTCGAGCGCCGAGCCGGGGAGCAGCTCCGGCAGCTCACCGTCACCCCCGGTGATGGTCGCCCAGCCGAACGGCCCGGTCACGGTGACGGACTCGGCCGGCACGACGCGCGCGTTCCCCGTGTTGGTCAGGGTGTACCGCACGGTCGCTGACGACGTGCCGAAGGGGTTCGCGACGTCGTGGTGGACCACCTCCACGTCGCTCACCTCGACCGTCGGGGCCAGGGCACCCTCGACGCGCGCGTGCACGCGCAGCGCCAGACGCCGGTCGAGCGCGACGGTGGACGCGGACGCCTGCTGGACGAGGGAGGTGATGACCCCGGCGGAGTGGTCGCCGGGCGAGGCGTCGTCGGGCACGGTGATCGTGAACGGGACGTCGAGGGACTGGCCAGGGTCGACCGTGACCGTGCCGGCCCCCAGGGCGATCCACGACCCGAGGTCCGAGGACGTCTCCCCGGCGGGGAGCAGGTCGAGCTGCCCGGACGTCGTCGTGAACGCGTCGGCGGCGTAGGTGCGCAGCTCGAGGCGCTGCGCGGAGTGGTTGGTCAGGACGACGGTGTCGGAGATCGTGTCTCCGCGTCCGACGGCGTAGGAGAAGTTGGGCCGGTCGGTGCCGTGGTCGTTGTCGGCGGGCAGCAGACCCCAGCTCAGGTCGCCCGTGGTGTCCCCCGTGAGGGCGGAGACCACGGGCGCCACGGGCACCGTGGGCACCTCGCCCCCCGCCCGCGCCGCCCCGGCAGGGACGAGCGCGAGCAGGGCGGCGAGCGCACCGACGAGCGCCGCCGCGCCCCGTGCGGGGCGGTGCGTACGGACGGGGGCGGCGGCGTCTCGGTTCATCGGTCCGGTCAGCCCACCGCGGTGAGGGTCAGGATGCCGGTGTAGTCCCCGGCCCCCGTGTCGAGCGGCAGGCGCAGGTCGATCGCGGCCTCGGCCTGGACCGAGCCCTTCGGGTGGCCGGCAGGAGCCGACGCGAGCGTGGAGGACGCCTTGAGGCCCTCGCCCTCGCCCGCGACGACGACGCGGCCGTTGCCCGCGCCCACCGTGTTGTCCCCGGCGAGCGCCGGGCCCCAGCCGAGGTACTTGCCGGAGAACGTCTTGCTGCCCGACGCGAAGTCGCTCACGGACCCGTTGATCGCCCACGCAGGCTGGCCCGCGCGCGTGTCGGTGATCGTCACCTTCGGCAGCACGCCGCTCGCGACGAACGAGCCGTCGCGCACGGTCGCGGTGCCGAGGCTCACGGCCGGGGTGCCGCCCTCGATCGTCCAGACGAACTCGCCCGGCTCCTCGGGCTCCTCGACCTCGGGCACGGTCACGTCGATCGGCACGTCGCCCTCGCCGGGCTCCTCGGGCTCACCCGGACCACCCGGGTCGACGGGGCCGGCGTCGACCGCGTAGGTGACGTCGATCGGCAGGGCCGGCTTGAGGTCCTGCATGCCGCCGCAGCCGGTCGAGTAGAAGTGCGGGCGGACGCTGCCCGGCAGCGTGTTGACGAACTCGGGCGCCCACGAGCCCCACCAGCCCGTCGCGGTGCCCGACGCGACGCAGTTGCGCGTCTGCGGCGAGCTGTCGGCGGGGTCGACCTCGATGCCCTGGAAGTCGGGCGTGATGCGGACCGTGTCGGCGTCGACGACATCGACCGAGCCCGGGGAGAACGTCACGAGGTCGAGGCGTCCGTAGCTCTGCTCGTCGACGGGGTTGCCGGACATGTCGATGCCTGCGCCGAGCGTGAACTCCGCGCTGAACGAGCCGGAGCCGTCCGCCTCGACGACGAGCTGCGGGTTCGCGTAGATCTCGTCGGGAGCGCCGAACTGGGCCGGGTAGGCGTTGACCGTGTAGCTGCCGGACCACGCGAGAGCGAGCTCGTGCGTGTCCGCGTCGTACGTGCCGGAGCCCTCGGTGAACTTGACCGCGTTGGGGGTCTTGCCCGCGTGCTCGGCCGGGAACGACGTGGCCGGGACCGGGTCGACGACGTACTCGGACTGCGTCCCGCCGGAGACGCTCCCGACGAGCTGGGCGGCGTCGCCCGTGAGGTTCTTGTACGACCAGGGGCCGAAGATGCCCTTCTGCGCGTAGCCGTTGAGGCCCCACACGAAGGAGGCCCCCTCGACGGTCTGCTCGGCCGCCTGGGCGGGCGCGGCGACCCAGACCGTGCCGAGGCCGATCGCGGCGACGGCGGCGCCGGCGACCAGCCGGTGCGTGGGTCGCGTCCGATGTCTGTGCGTGTGCATGATGTCCTCTCGTGCCGGCCGTGCCGGCTCCTGTGCTCCGTGAGTGGTGCTCTCGTGAGTGGTGGGCGCGCGCGCTGCCCGCGTGCGCGATGCCGGACGAGCCGGCGCGACCGCCCTGCCGTCGGGTCCGGGTGCCAGCCCGGGTCCGACGGCGGGGCGGACCTCTATCCCCGGAAGGGCAGGACGAGCCAGCCCTTCCGGAACCCGACGACAGTGCCCGCGGAGGCGAGCAGCAGCCCGGTGGTCATGAGCGCGAGCCGTTGCGACGGGTCGCGCAGGGCGTCCGCGAGCTCAGGCACGAGCCCGGTGCGCGTTGCGCCGATCGTGGCGGCGGGGCTCGCGAGGAACGCGACGGGCGCGGCCGTGTCCGTCGGCGGTCCGAGCGACGACGGCGCCCGGGGGACGGACGAGCCGCTCCCGGTCCCCGCGCCGGGCCCGGTGCGGACGCCGGGGGGCGTGAGCACGGGGTTGGACACCGTCCCCACCGGCGGCGTCGCCCCGCCGCCCGGCTCCTGCGGGACGGGCGCGTCGGCGTCGTAGCTCACGTACAGCGGCGCCGCGACCTTCGCCCAGTCGCGCTGGCCGCCCGACGTGTACCAGTACGCGGCCTGCCCGGTCCGCACCTGGAACTGCACGAAGCTCGTGGGGAAGGCCCCCCAGTGGGCGGCGTTGTCGCTCGTCCGTGCCGCCTGCCGCACGGTGAGGCCGGTCGCGGCCGTCGTGACGCCGAGGTAGCGCGGCACGGCGCGGAAGCCGGCGCGGTCGCCCAGCAGGACCTTCTCGAGGTCCGCGAGCACGACCTGCGTCGCGGGCAGCCGCTCCCACCGGGTCATGTCCTCCATGGACGTGCCGAACCCGCCCGCGGTCGCGGTGAGCTCGCCCGTGCCGTCGGCCCGGACGGTGAGCACGGGATCGCTGGCCCACCAGTAGGTCAGGCCGCCGTAGAAGACGGTCGTGAAGGTGCCCTTCCACCGGATCGTCGCGGTCCCGGCCTCGGGGTCCACGGTCCCGACGCCGCCGTCGACGACGACCTGCCCGCCCGTGCTGAGGTTGTTCGCGAGCGACACCTGCTGCCCGTCGGGCGCCTGGCACCGCGTCGCGAAGCTCGCGGTGCGCTCCACGCCGGACGCGTCGGTGCGCACGACGCGGACGTCGCCCTCGCTCGCGCGGTAGAAGCCGTGGGCCTCGGTCCAGACCGTGCCGCCGTGCGTGTCGCCGTCTCTCCCGGGCACGCCCGCCATGAGGAAGTTGCAGCCACCGAAGAACGCGGCGCTGCCCGCCTCGTGGTTGAGGCCCCACCGGAGCTGGGCGTCGGACACGGTGAACGGCCCGCCGGCGGCGTCCAGCGTCGGGACCGTCACCGTCACCGGCAGCCCCGCCGAGTCCGGTCGGCCGTCGTCGTCGATGCCCAGCCCCGTACCGAGGCTCCCACCAGTCGCGGTCGCGGCGGCCGCCCCGGGCCCGACCGTGCCCGCGAGCGCCACCAGCCCGATCCCCGCGAGCGCCGCGACCCGGGCGACCCAGCGCCGCGCGCGCGTCCCGGCGCTCATGCGTGCCGTCCCACGGGCTCACCCTGCGGGACGACCACGGGCGGCAGGCTCTGGGTCGGCGCGTCGTCGCGAGCGTCGACGCGCGGGCCGCCGTGGAAGGCCGGGACCGGTGGTGCCACCGCCCCGCCCCCGGGTCCGACGTCCGCCGTCGCCTCCTGCGCGGCCTCGGCCTCGCCGGACGCTGCCGCGCCCGGGCGCGCCGCGCGGCGCCGCCGACGTGCGGAGACGAACGACGAGACGAGCACGAGGAGCAGGACGAGCGCCGCCACGCCGACGGCGATCTCGGCCGGCGAGTACCCCTGCCCGGCGCTCGCGGCGGCCTCGGCCGCGGCCTCCTCCGCGGCCACCGCGGCGGGGTCCTTGCGGACCGTGATCTCGACCTCGGGCGCGAGGCCCGACCCGGCACCCGTCAGGCGGAGGACGTGCGTCCCGACCCGTAGGTCCGCGGGCAGCTCGAGCAGGCCCGCGACCTCGCCCTGGTTCCCGGCCGTGAGCGGCCCGATGGCGAGCACGCCGTCGTCCAGGACCCCCACGACCTGCTCCCCCGGCTGGAAGCCCTGCGCCACGAAGCTCAGCGCGCGGCCCGCGACGGCGGTCGCCTGGTCGACGCCGATCGTCGCCGTGCCGGCCGCGGCCGCGGGTGCGGGCGGTGGCGTGGCATCGCCGGTCTCGCCCTGCGCCACCGTGCCCTGGTCCGCTGCGCCCGGCGTCGTGCCGGCGGCGGTGCCGCCTCCCGCCTGGGCGTCGGTGAACGCGACCGGCGTGAACGTCTCGTTGTTGGCGTTCGGCACGCCGTGCGCGCCGATCGTGATGACCCCGCACTGCACCTCGCGGCAGTCGACGGTCACGGCGTTCCCGCCGCGGTCGAGCGCCTGGAACGTCGGGCCCGGGACCACGAGCCGCGTCGACCACGTCCCGTCCGCGGCGACCACGCCGCCGTTCGCGGCGTACTCCGTGTCCGAGCCCGGGAAGGCGACGAACTTCTGGAAGCCCTGGTTGTCGGCCTGCTCCGAGTCGGGCACGTACCGGTAGTCCGCGCCGGTGCTGCCGCCGCGGCTCGGTGCCCACGACCCGCCCGCGGGGTCGGACACCCAGCCGAAGAACACGTACACGCCGCCGAACGCCCCCTGGATCGACTGGAACCCGGAGCCGCTGAGCGTGAGCGTCGTCGCGTACGTCGCATCAGCCTCCGCGCGGCCCTGGTCGTTCGTCACGGTCACGCGCGCCGCCGCGTGCGCGGGAGCGGCACCGACGACCGTGCCGACGACGGTCGCGGACGTGGTCACGACGAGGGCGAGCAGCGCGGCGAGCGCGATGCGCGCGACGGGCCGCCGCGGGGCGCGGATGGGAGGGTGTGCTGTCGGGATCGTCGAGGTGGTCATGGGAGGGACGGCTCCGGGGTCGGCAGGGTGGCGGTGCGGGCCGGGAGGACGAGCAGCTCGCCGGTCTCGGGGTGGCGCAGCGTGCGCACGGGATGGCGGTAGACGCGGGTCAAGAGGTCGTCCGTGAGCACCTCGTCGGGCGTCCCCACGCCGGCGACCCGACCGCCGTCGAGCACGACGACGCGGTCCGCCCACGCGGCGGCGAGCGAGAGGTCGTGCAGCACGACCACGACGGCGTCGCCCACCCGGGCACGCTCGCGCGCCTGGGCGAGGACGTGCTCCTGGTGGCGGATGTCGAGGGCGGCGGTCGGCTCGTCGAGGAGCAGGAGCCGGGGCTCCTGGGCGAGGACGCGCGCGAACGACGCGCGGGCCTTCTCCCCTCCCGACAGGCTCGGGAACCGGCGCGCGGCGAGGTGCAGGACGTCGGCGGTGACGTGCGCGCGCGCCACGGCCTCGTCGTCGTGCTCCTCGCGCGCCGTGCCCCGCCACGGCGCGCGACCCATGCGGACGACGTCGACGACGCGGAACGGGAAGCTGAGGCGCGTCTCCTGCAGGAGCACCGCCCGACGTCGGGCGAGCTCGGCGACGCCGACCGCGGCGAGGGGCTCGCCCTCCCACGCGACGGTCCCGCTCGTCGGCGCCGTGTCGCCCGCGAGGACGCCCAGCAGGGTCGACTTTCCCGCGCCGTTGGGTCCGACGAGCACGAGCACCTCGCCCGCGAGCGCGTCGAGGTCGACGTCCGCGAGGATCGTCGCGCCCTCGATCCGCACGCCGACGCCCCGGGCGGACAGCACGGGCGGGTTCACGGTCGCGGTCATGCCCAGCCCCCCGCCGTACGGCGCGTGCGGCGCAGGAGCCAGAAGAAGAACGGCCCGCCGACGAGCGCGGTGAGCATGCCGAGCGGCAGGTCCGCGTACGGCACCGCGGTGCGGGCGACCAGGTCGGCGCCGGTGAGCAGCACCGCGCCGCCGAGCGCGCTCGCGGGGACCAGCACGCGGTGCCCCGGCCCCACGACCATGCGCACGAGGTGCGGCACGACGAGCCCGACGAACGCGATGATCCCGCAGAACGCGACCGCCGCGCCCGTGAGCAGCGCGACCGCGACGATGCACACGATCCGCAGCCGCTCGACGTCGACCCCGAGGTGGCGCGCGGCGCGCTCGCCGAGCGAGAGCAGGTCGAGCCGGCGCGCGAGCACGACGGCCACGCCGATCCCGACGAGCACGAGCGGCAGGACGATCGCGACGTACGGCCACCGGGTGCCGTTGAGGCTGCCGAGCTGCCAGAAGACGATCTGCTCGCGCGCCTGCGTGTCGCCGAGGAACGTGAGGAAAGCCAGGCCCGCGCCGCACACGGCGTTGACCGCGACGCCCGTGAGGACGAGCGTGACGACCTCGGTGCGGCCCTGGGACCGCGCGAGCGCGTAGACGAGGAGCGTCGTGAGCAGCCCGCCGACGAACGCGGCGACCGCGATGGTCCACGGGCCGAGCACGGTGATGCCGAAGACGATCGTCGAGCACGCGGCGACGGCGGCCCCCGCCGAGACCCCCACGACCCCCGGCTCGGCGAGCGGGTTGCCGAACACGCCCTGCATGACGGCGCCCGCGGTCGCGAGCGCCGCGCCCACCGTCATCGCCATGACGACGCGCGGGAACCGGATGGTCCACAGCGCCGCGTCACCGTTGGGGTGCGAGGGCATCGGCCCGACGTCGAGCCCGAGCCGGTGCAGGACCGATCCGAGCACCTCGAACGGTGGCACGTGGAGCTGCCCGATCCCGGCGGAGACCAGCCCGAGGACGACGAGCAGGAGGGCGAGGGCGACGAAGAGCGCGGTCACGCGCGCGGGCCGGGCCGGCGGGAGCGCGACCGGTCCGTCGAGGTCCCGCAGCGTCGCGACGGCCGTATCGGTGGTGGTGTCGGCGGCGGTGGTCGCGTCCCGCGGGACGTGCGTCGTCGTCACGAGGCGCCCCCGGGCGCCGGGGCGTAGATCGCGCGGGCGAGGGCGTCGAGCACGCCCGCGGTGTTCGGGCCGTAGCTGAGGATCTCGGTGTCCGCCATGTCGACGATGCGTCGGTGCTGGCCCGCGGGCGTCTGGGCGATCGCCGGGAGCTGCTCGAGCAGGCCGTCCACGCCGTCGACGGACTCGAGGCCCTTCGTCATCATGAGGAGGAGGTCCGGCTGCATCGCGACGAGGCCCTCGTCGTTGACCGGTCGCATCCCGTCCCAGCCGATCTCGGTCGCGACGTCGACCCCGCCCAGGGCGCTGACGAGCGAGTCCGCGCCGGAGCCGGAGCCGAACAGGTAGTACACCCCGGCCTGACCACGCACGTAGAGGAACGCGATGCGCAGGCGGTCCGCCGGGTCCTGCGGGACGAGCGCCGCGATCTCCGTGAGCTTCGCGTCGATCTCGGCCTGCGTGCGCTCCGCGAGCACCGCGCCCTCCTCGGGGACGCCCAGCGCGTCGGCGACCTGCTGAATCAGCGTGCCGACGTTGTCCAGGTTCCGGTGCGAGTCCACGACGACGACGGGGATCCCCGCGTCGCGCATCTGGAGGACCACGTCCCACGGCCCGAGCGTCGTGTCGGTGATGATCACCGTCGGGGCGAGCTCGAGGATCGCCTCGCCGCTCAGCTCGTGCCCGTTCGTCGTGACGAGCGGCTCGTCGGCGATCTCCTCGAACCCTGACGACAGGTCGCGCCCGACGACGTTGTCCCCCAGGCCGAGCTCGAACACGACGCGCGACGTGGAGCCGTAGAGGTCGAGCGCGAGGATGCGGCTCGTGTCGGTGACGGTGACCTCGGTGCCCTGCGTGTCGGTCACCGTGGCGGGCAGCGTCGGCTGCGGGTCGTCCGCGACGGGATCGACCGCAGCGTCCGCGAGGACCGCGGTCGACTCCCCCACGTACGACCGGGGGTCGTCCAGAGCGTCGAGCTCGGTGAGCGGCGTGGTGTCGACGGCCCCGGCGGCGGCACCGTTGCCGGCCGCGCCGGTCTGGGAGCAGGCGGTCAGGACGGCGAGCACCGCACCGAGGACGACCACCGGGACGGGGCAGGCGCTGCGACGGGCGGGGCGTGAGGACGGGGCGGTGCGGGTCGGACGGGGAGGGTCCTGAGGCATGGGTGCGGTGCTCCGGTTCGGCGCGCTCCACCGGGGGTGCGCACGCGGACGATCTGAAGTAAGCCGTGCCTTACCTTATTTAGTGAAGCCTAACCTGACAAGTATCTGACAGAGCGCCAGAACTGTGGCACCCGTCACCCTGGGCCGCGCCCGCGTCGCTCGGACCGCGCCCACGCACGGCGACGGCCCGTGACCTTGGCAGGTCACGGGCCGTCGCACGAGGTGCGTTCGGGGCGGGTCAGCCCTCGTCGAGCGCGAGGAGGTCCTCGACGGTCTCGCGGCGCACGAGCACCCGGCTCGCGCCGTCGCGCACCGCGACCACGGGCGGGCGGGTCAGCAGGTTGTAGTTCGACGCCATCGAGCGGCCGTAGGCGCCCGTCGCCGGAACGGCGAGGAGGTCCCCCGCACGCACGTCGCCCGGGAGATGCACCTCGTGGACGACGATGTCGCCGCTCTCGCAGTGCTTGCCGACGACGCGCGCGAGCACCGGCTCCGCGTCCGACGCCCGGCCGACGATCTCCGCGTGGTACCGCGCCGCGTAGAGCGCCGGGCGGATGTTGTCGCTCATGCCGCCGTCGACAGACACGTACGTGCGCACGCGGCCGTCGTCGAGCGTCACGGGCTTGACCGTGCCCACGGTATAGAGCGTGAGGCCGGCCGGCCCGACGATCGCACGACCGGGCTCGATCGAGAACCGCGGCAGCGGCGTGCCGAGCTCCGCGGCCACCGCGTCGACGGCGGCGGCGACGTCCTTCGCCACACGCTCGGGGTCGAGCGCGACCTCGCCGGGGAGGTAGGCGATGCCGTAGCCCCCGCCGATGTCGACCTCGTCGACGAGCACGCCCGAGCGCGCGGCGAGCTCGGCACGCATCTCCAGCACCGCGCGCGCCGCGACCTCGAACCCCGACGGGTCGAGGATCTGCGACCCGATGTGCGAGTGGATCCCCAGCAGGTGCAGCTCGGGGCGCGCGACCACGTCGAGCAGCGCGGTCATCGCCGGGGAGTCTCCCGACCGGCTGCCGTCCGCCGTGCGCGGCGCGGCGATCGAGAGGCCGAACTTCTGGTCCTCGTGCGCGGTCGAGATGTACTCGTGCCCGCCGGCGTGGACGCCCGTCGTCACGCGCACCATGACGGGCGCGACGACGCCGCGCTCCCCCGCGAGGCGCGCGACCCGCTCGACCTCGACGAGCGAGTCGACGATGATCCGGCCCACGCCCTCGTCGAGCGCCCGGCCGATCTCGGCGTCGGACTTGTTGTTGCCGTGCAGCCCGATCTCCGGGCCGGGGACGCCCGCGCGCAGCGCGACGGCGAGCTCTCCCCCGCTCGCGGTGTCGACGCGCAGTCCCTCCTCGCGCGCCCAGCGCGCGACGGCCACCGTGAGCAGGGCCTTGCCCGCGTAGTACACGTCGACGTCCGACCCGACGGCGCGGAACGCCGCCTCGAACGCCGTGCGGTACGCCCGGGCGCGCGCGCGGAAGTCCGCCTCGTCGAGCACGTACGCGGGCGTGCCGTGCTCGGCCGCGAGGTCGTGGACGCCGACGCCCGCGACCTCCACCACCCCGTCCTCGCCGCGGCGCACGCCCCGCGACCACGGCTCGCCGGGGTACCCCGGCAGACCGGTGCTCACATGCGCTCCGGCGCGGAGACGCCGAGCAGGCCGAGGCCGTTGGCGAGCACCTGGCGCACCGCGTCGTTGAGCCACAGGCGCGTGCGGTGCGTGTCCGTGACCTCCTCGTCGGGGTAGGGCAGGACGCGCTGCGACTTCTGCTGGTACCACGTGTGGTAGTCGCCGGCGAGCGCCTCGAGGTAGCGCGCGACGCGGTGCGGCTCGCGCAGCTCCGCCGCCTGGGCCACGATGCGCGGGAACTCCGTCAGGCGACCGACGAGCGCGGCCTCGCTCGGGTGGTCGAGCAGCGCGGGCTCGAAGCCGTCGGCGCGCGCGACGCCGCGGTCGGCCGCGTTGCGGTCCACCGCCGCCGTGCGCGAGTGCGCGTACTGCACGTAGTAGACCGGGTTCTCGTTCGTCGCCCGCGCGAGCAGGTCGAGGTCGAGGTCGATGTTCTGGTCCGTCGACGAGCGCGCGAGCGAGTACCGCGCCGCGTCGACGCCGACGGCGTCCACGAGGTCCTCGAGCGTCACGACGGTCCCGGCGCGCTTGGACATGCGCACGGGCTGGCCGTCCTTGACGAGGTTGACCATCTGCCCGATGAGGAGCTGGAGGTTCTTCCCCGGGGTGTCGCCGAACGCTGCGCAGACCGCCATCATGCGGCCGACGTACCCGTGGTGGTCGGCGCCGAGCATGATGATGACCTCGTCGAAGCCGCGCTCGCGCTTGTCGAGGTAGTAGGCGATGTCGCCCGCGATGTACGCGGCGTCGCCGTCCGACTTGATGACGACGCGGTCCTTGTCGTCGCCGAAGTCGGTCGTGCGCAGCCAGGTCGCGCCGTCCTGCTCGAACATGTGGCCGGACGCGCGCAGGCGCTCGACGGCCCGCTCCACCGCGCCCGACTCGTGCAGCGAGTCCTCGTGGAAGTACACGTCGAAGTCGACGCCGAAGTCGTGCAGCGACGCCTTGATCTCGCCGAACATGCGCTCGACGCCCCGCGACCGGAAGACCTCCTGCGCCTCGGCGTCCGGGAGCGTGCGCGGGTCGGGGTCGCCCGCGGCGAGCGCGTCGGCGATCACCGCCTCCGCGATCTCGGTGATGTACTCGCCGCCGTACCCGTCCTCGGGCGCCTCCAGGCCGCGGGCGCGCGCGAGGAGCGAGCGGGCGAACCTGTCGATCTGCGCGCCGTGGTCGTTGAAGTAGTACTCGCGCGTCACGTCCGCGCCGCTCGCCTCGAGCACGCGCGCGAGCGAGTCGCCGACGGCGGCCCAGCGGACGCCACCGATGTGGATGGGGCCGGTCGGGTTGGCCGAGACGAACTCGAGGTTGACCTTCGTGCCCGCCTTCGAGTCGTTGCGCCCGTAGGCCGGGCCCGCGTCGACGATCGTGCGCGCGAGCTCGCCCGCGGCGGCCGCGTCGAGCGTGATGTTGAGGAAGCCCGGGCCGGCGACGTCCACGGCCTTGACGCCCGGGGTCGCGGCGAGCCGCGTCGCGAGGTCCTCGGCGAGGGCGCGCGGCGTCGTGCCCGCCTTCTTGGCGAGCTGCAGCGCGACGTTCGTGGCCCAGTCGCCGTGCTCGCGCTGGCGGGGTCGCTCCACGTGGACGCGCTCGGGGACCGCGGTCGGGTCCAGGGCGAGGGTGCCGTCGGCGACGGCGGCGGCCAGGGCAGCGCTCAGCGCTTCGGAGAGCTCGTCGGGGGTCACCGGGCGATTCTACCGAGGCACGAGCACCCTCCGTCGCGGCATTTCGCGCGAGGCCCGCGGGGCGTCCCGACCACCGGGCGCCGACGGGCGCACGCACCCCGGACGTGCTGGTAGTCTCGTGCATCGCGTCGGCGGACACCGTCGGCGCTCGCCCTCGTAGCTCAGTGGATAGAGCGTCTGCCTCCGGAGCAGAAGGTCGTAGGTTCGAATCCTATCGAGGGCACCGCGCTCCGCTCCGACGAGCCCGGCCCGCCTCCGGCGGCCGGGCTCGCGTCGTCTCCGGGCCCGGCTGCTCCCGCGCCCCGTCCCGCGCGCCCGCTACGGTGGGGCCATGACCGACGGCGGCTACGGGGACTTCGAGTTCGAGCGCCGGTTCCTCGTGCGCGACCTGCCCGAGGACCTGCGCGACGCACCGGCGCTCATCGTGCAGAGCTACTACCTCGCCGACGAGGGTTACGCGCTGCGGCTGCGCGCCAAGGTCCCGACCGTGGACGCGACGATGGACCCGGCGACGGACCCCGTGCACCTCCTGGACCGCTACGCGCCCGCGGTCGACCTGTGCACCCTCACCGTCAAGGGTCCGATGGCGGGCGGCACGCGCTACGAGGCGGAGCGCGAGGTCGACGTCGCGGTGGGCGTGCAGATGATCCGCCGTGGCGGCGCACGCGTCGTCAAGACGCGGTACTCGGTCTGGGTCGGGGCGGACGGCTGGGTGGTCGACGTGTTCGGCGGGGCGAACCACCCGCTCGTCGTCGCGGAGTGCGAGCGGACCGGACCCGTGACGGACCTGCAGATCCCCGCGTTCTGCGTCACCGAGCTCACGGACGACCCCCGGTTCTCCAACGACGCCCTCGCGAGCCGGCCCTACGGCGCGTGGCGCGACGACTTCGAGGCCGAGCTCGCGGCGGCCGGTCCCCGGTTCCTCCAGGACTTCGGCCGCAACGAGCGGCTCTCCGGCCCGTAGCCACCGCGCTGCGCGTGGCGCCCGCCGGCACCCCGGTCAGCGCAGCGCGTCCGCGGCGGCGCACACGGCGGCGACGTCGAACCGGACCGTCCGGCGGTCGACCGGGACCCACCCGGGCTCGTGCCCGAACAGCACCGCCCACGGCAGCGCGCCGGAGGAGACGTGCTCGCGCGCGTGGTCGCGCGCCCGGGCGTCCGCGACCTCTCGCTCGACCGCGTCCTCCAGCGCCACGAGCTCGGCCCGCACGGCCTCGCCCTTCTCCGTGAGGCGACGCGCCCGGCCGGGCTCGAGGTAGCCGTCGCGACGCGCGCCCTGCACGACCCGGCGCGACGCGGCGTGCACGCGGTCGCGGAGGGCGTCGTCCCGGGGGTCGAGCGCGACGCGCGCGCCTGCACGGGCGTCGTCGCCCAGCAGCGCGGTCAGTGCGAGGCGCTCGCGCTCGGACGCGGGCGACGCGTCGAGGAGGACGAGCACGGGAGGCGAGCCGGCCGCCGTCGGCTCCACCCGGACGAGGCCGGCGAGCGCGAGGCTCAGCACCTGCGCGGCGAGCGCGTGCTCGGGACGGCGCAGGACGACCGCGGCGAGGAGCAGGTCGGCCACGGTTCCGACGATACGGCGGAGAGGGCCGCGGCGGAGGGTCCCGGGCCGCGTCAGGAGTTCTGGATCTCCTCGACGCCCTGGACGAACTCGAAGTGCCACGGCTCGTAGGCGCCGCTGCCGCCGCGCTTGGCCCAGGCGGGGTTGGCCCAGCCGTAGGTGGCACCGTTCTGGTTGATCCACGCGTAGACCTCGCGCGAGCCGGTCTCGACCGAGCACAGGTCGATCGCGAGCCCCCACCCGTGCATCGACCAGCCGGGGGGCGCGGCGAACGCGCCGCGGGAGGACTTGAGCGACACCTGCGTCGAGAGCGTGCGGTACGACGAGACGAGGCACAGGTCACGACCGAACGTCGCCCGGAAGGCCTCGTTCATGGCCGACAGCGAGACCGCGGCGTCGGGCCGCAGGTGCTCGCCCGCCTGCCAGAGCTCGCACAGCGCGTGCTCGTCGAGCTTGCCGTTGGTGCCCGCGGGGCGGACCGTGGGGTCGCAGCCCGGGAGCGGGTCGCGCGCGGCGGACCGGGAGGCGGCCTCGCGCCGCACCTCGACGCGGGGGGCGGCGGCGACGCTCTGCGAGACCGCGGGTGCGGTCGACGCGGCGGTCGCCAGGTCGAGGGCGCTGGGACCCAGCGGTCGCGTGTCGGGCTCGAAGGGCGAACCGGTGCCCAGCCCGTCGTCCGCGCCGGCGGAGAGGGGCATCGCGATCGTCGCGGCGGCGAGCGTCCCGAGAACGGCGATGCGCGGCATCCAGCGGTGCTGGCTGGAGACCTGTGCCTGGGGGCGACGACGGCGGGAACCCTGCTCCGCCTCGCGCCGGGCCCGTCGGGACTCGAGGGCGGGTGCGTCGGCCTGCTGCGACTCCACCCGCCACCTGCCTCTCACCCTTCGGGGTGGCTCTCGGGCCACCGACGACCGATCAATCACGGAACAGTAACGAAGCACTCCGACGATGCCAAGTCCCCTGTTCGGGGGCGGGGCCGGAGGCCCGCGCGTGCCTCACGGACGACGCTGCATCGCGTCGCGCACCTCCCCCACGAGCTCTTCGAGGATGTCCTCGAGGAACACGACGCCGAGGGCTCCGCCGCCCGCGGGCGCGTCGACGCGCGCCAGGTGCGCGCCCGAGCGCTGCATCGCCCGGAGCGCGTCCTCGACCTCGTCGCCGGGGGCGGCGGTCGCGAGCGCGCGCACGCGCCACGACGGGACGGGGGCCCCGCGCGTCGTCTCGTCCGCGTACAGCACGTCCTTGACGTGGAGGTAGCCCACGAGCTCGCCCGAGACGTCGGCGACCGCGAACCGCGAGAACCCGGTCTTGGCGACGAGGCGCTCGACCTCCTCGGGCGTGCAGCCCTCGGTGACGGTGACGAGGTCCGCGACCGGCACCATGACGTCCTGCGCGGTGCGCTCGGAGAACTCGATCGCACCCGAGAGGAGGCCCTGCTCGTCCCGCAGCACGCCCTCCGCCTGGGAGTGCTCGACGATCGACTGGACCTCCTCCGCGGTGAACGCGGAGGCGACCTCGTCCTTGGGCTCGACCCCCGTCGCCCGGACCGCGTGGTTCGCGAGCCAGTTGAGCGCCACGATGACGGGGCGCAGCACGCGCCCGATCCACACGAGCGGCGGCCCGAACCACATGACCGCCGTCTCGGGACCCGCGACCGCGAGGTTCTTCGGGACCATCTCGCCCAGCACCACGTGCAGGTAGACGACGACCGCGAGCGCGACGACGAACGCGATCGGGTGGGCGAGCGACGTGCTCACGCCGAGGGCGTGCAAGGGGTCCTCGATGAGGTGCGCGAGCGCCGGCTCGGCGACCACGCCGAGGCCCGTGGAGCAGACCGTCACGCCGAGCTGGGCGCACGCGAGCATGAGCGACACGTTCTCCATCGCCCACAGGACCGTCTGCGCCCGGCGGTTGCCCTGCGCGGCGAGCGGCTCGATCGCCGAGCGGCGCGCGGAGATGACGGCGAACTCGGCGCCGACGAAGAACGCGTTGCCCGCGAGCAGGAGGACGGCGACGAGGAGCGCGGTGGTCGAGCTCACGACTCCACCTCCTCGGGGGCCGCGCGGACGGAGAGCCGCTCGACCCGCCGACCCTCCATCGCCTCCACGCGCAGCACGACGCGGTCGCGGCCGTCGCCCGCGACGACCTCGTCGCCCGGCTCCGGCACGCGCCCGAGCCGCGCCATGACGAGGCCGCCGAGCGTCTCGTACGCGCCGTCCTCGGGCGCTCGGAGCCCGGTGACCTCGGTGAGCTCGTCGGGCCGCATGACGCCCGGGACGAGCCAGGAGCCGTCCGCACGGCGGGCCGCCCCGGCGCGCCGCGGGTCGTGCTCGTCCGCCACGTCCCCCACGAGCTCCTCGACGACGTCCTCGAGCGTCACGACGCCGGAGGTGCCGCCGTACTCGTCGACGACGACCGCCATCTGGAGCCCGAAGCCGCGCAGCTCGACGAGCAGCGGGCCGAGGCGCACGGTCTCCGGCACCCGGGGCGCCTCGACCATGAGAGCCGCCGCCGGGACCTCCTCGCGCCGCTCGTACGGGACGGCGACGGCGCGGCGCAGGTGGACGAGGCCGACGACGTCGTCCCGGTCCTCGCCGATGACCGGGAAGCGGGAGTGACCGGTCCGGCGCGCGGCGTCGACGACGTCCGCGGCCGTCGCGTCGCGGTCCACGACGACCATCCGCATCCGGTCCGTCATGACGTCGACCGCGCTCAGCTCGTCGAGCTCGATGGAGTTGGTGAGGAGCGTCGCGACGGACACGTCGAGCGTGCCCTCCTGGGCCGAGCGGCGGACGAGCGCGGCGAGCTCGGAGGCCGAGCGCGCGCCCGACAGCTCCTCGCGCGGCTCGACGCCGACGCGGCGCAGGATCGCGTTCGCCGACCCGTTGAGCACGGCGATCACCGGCCGGAACAGCTTGGTGAACTGGCGCTGCACGGGCACGACCTGCCGGGCCGTCGCGTAGGGCGCGCTGAGGGCGAAGTTCTTGGGGATGAGCTCGCCGAAGAGCATCGAGACGAAGTTCACGACGAGGAGGGCCAGGACCCCGGCGAGGACCGCCGAGGCCGCCTGCCCGAGCGCGGTGGCGCCCAGCCCGGCGCCGAACAGCGAGAGCAGCGCCGGCTGCGCCGTGTAGCCGAGGAGGATCGTGGTGAGCGTGATGCCGACCTGCGCGGACGACAGCTCGGTCGACAGGTGCTTGAGGCCGGCCCGGACGCTGCGGTCGCGCCGGTCGGCACGCGGCTTCCCGCCGGAGGGCGGGGATCCGGGTCTGTCGCCCTCCTGGTCGGGGTCGTCGCCGGCGGGGAGGACGGCGGGGTCGAGGGTGACCAGGGAGAACTCGCTGGCCACGAAGACGGCGGTGCCTGCGGTGAGGAGCACCCCGAGCGCGACCATGACCCAGTCGCCTACCACGAGGTGCTCCACCGATATCGAGAGGTGCTCTTCATCGTGCCGACGATGCTAGCGCCCGCTCCCCCCGGGCCGCCCGGCCGTGCGGCGCCCGGCCGCCCGGCGGCGGGGAAATCCGGCCGACCTGGGCCGACGTGTGCCACGCTGTATCCCATGGCAGATCCGAGGGCAGCGAGCGCATCACCGACCGGCGCGGGCGCCGGTCCCGTCCCGGGCCGCGGGCCCGTGCCCACGACGGCGCCGTTGACGGGCGGCACCCCGCAGCAGGCGGCCACGGTCCTCGTCGTCGAGGACGAGCCCGCCATCGCGACGGCGATCGCGCAGCGCCTGAGCGCCGAGGGCTGGCGCGTCGAGGTCGCGCGCGACGGGCTCTCCGGCGTCGACGCCGCGACGCGGCTGCGCCCGGACGTGATCGTGCTCGACGTCATGCTGCCCGGCATCGACGGCCTCGAGGTCACCCGGCGCATCCAGGCCGAGCAGCCCGTGCCGATCCTCATGCTCACCGCGCGCGACGACGAGACCGACATGCTCATCGGGCTCGGCGTGGGTGCGGACGACTACATGACGAAGCCCTTCTCGATGCGCGAGCTCGTCGCGCGCATCAAGGCGCTGCTGCGCCGGGTCGACCGCGCTACCCAGGCCGCGAGCGCCGCCCCGACCGACCCGCCCATGACGGTCGGCGACGTGACGATCGACAAGGCCCAGCGCCGCGTCTACCGCGCGGGCGACGAGGTCCACCTCACGCCCACCGAGTTCGAGCTCCTCGTCATGCTCGCGAGCTCGCCCAAGACCGTGCTCACGCGCGAGCGTCTCCTCGCGGAGGTCTGGGACTGGGCGGACGCGAGCGGGACGCGCACGGTCGACTCGCACATCAAGGCGCTGCGCCGCAAGCTCGGCGCCGACCTCATCCGCACGGTCCACGGCGTCGGCTACGCGTTCGAGCCGCCCGCCGGATGACCTCCCACCCCGCTGACCCTGCCGACCCGGTCGACGGCGCGGGCCGGGGCCCGGGCGGGTCGAGCGCGGCGCGGAACGGCGCGCACCGCGCGCACACGATCCGCCCGCACCTGCCCGACGTCCGTCCGCTCGACTCGTTCCGCTCGCTGAAGATCAAGCTCGGCGTGCTCGTGGCCGCGACCGTCACGCTCGCGGTCCTCATCACGTGGATCGGGCTGCAGAACCAGCTCGGGCCGTCGCGCACGTTCCCGCTCGCGATCGTCCTGTCGCTGCTGCTCACCCAGCTCCTCGCGCGGGGCATGACGTCGCCGCTGCGCGAGATGACGGCGGCGGCGCGCGCGATGGCCGACGGCGACTACACGCGGCGGGTGCGGGCGACGAGCCGCGACGAGGTGGGCCAGCTCGCCGTCGCGTTCAACGTCATGGCGGAGGACCTCGCGACGAGCGACCAGGTGCGACGCGAGCTCATCGCGAACGTGTCGCACGAGCTGCGGACGCCGATCGCGGCGCTCCAGGCGCAGCTCGAGAACGTCGTCGACGGCGTCACGCAGCCGACGCCCGCGACGATGGAGATGGCCCTGGCGCAGACGGAGCGCCTCACGCGCCTCGTCTCCTACCTCCTGGACCTGTCGCGCATCGAGGCGGGCGCGGCGGCCCTCAACATCACCGAGATCGACGTGGGCGACTTCCTCGAGGAGAACGCCGAGGCGGTGTCGATGGTGGAGGCCGGGAAGCAGCTCCGGTACGTCGTGGACGTCACGCCCCCCGACCTCGTGCTCGAGGCGGACCGCGAGCGGCTGCACCAGGTCGTGACGAACCTGCTGCAGAACGCGATCCGGCACTCCCCGCAGGGGGGCGAGATCCGGCTCGAGGCGTACCCCGTGGACGACGACGTCGTGCTCGAGATCGTGGACGAGGGCCCGGGGATCGCGAAGGAGGACCGCGAGCGCATCTTCGAGCGCTTCGCCCGGGCCAGCGCGACCGGCACGCACACGACGACCGGCGGCTCGACGGGCGGGACGGGCATCGGCCTGGCGATCGTCCGGTGGGCGATCGACCTGCACGGCGGGCGGATCGAGGTCGCGGACTCGCGCAGCGGCGCGACGATGCGCGTCACCCTCCCGGCGCACGCCCACGCCGTCGAGCCCGACCTGCTCGGCGAGCCGGCGCCCGGCCCCGAGGGCCCGACGACCCCCTGAGCCCGCGGCTGACAGCGCGCGCACGCCCGCGCGGGCGTGCGTGAGATCCGTCACACCGCCCGCCCCGGATACCTCGCGATGGCGTGGAATTCCGCGATCTTGCCGTCCGACGAGGTCCGCGTGGGGTCACTTTTGCCTTGCCCAGACGCGGCGTGAAGAACCCGCGAACAGGCCGCGCGCGAACGCCCCGCGCAGCCCCCCGGGCCGCCGCCGAGGGCCTAGGCTGGAGTGGTCCGGAATCCGGACGAGTCTGCGCCGACGTCGGCCGCACGCCTCGCGCGTGCCGCCGCACGCCTGCTCGCAGACTGTGACCGACAGCGACCTGTGTGTGAAAGTGGGCGATCCTCGCGTGTCCCCGAAGGCTGAGTCAGAGGCGATCAGCGACGCAAGCTCCGTGTTCGGAGCGAACGAGTGGCTGGTCGACGAGCTGTACGAGCAGTATCTCCTGGACAAGAACGCGGTGGACCCCGCGTGGTGGGACTTCTTCGAGGACTACCGTCCGGCGGAGCGTGCCGAGGCAGCAGCCACGACGGCCGCCGCGCCGTCGACGCCCGTGAACGGGTCCTCCGCGGCGCCCGCCGCGGCCCCCTCCGCGCCGGTCGCCCCCGCCGCCGTGACGGACGGCTCGGCCGCCGCCGAGGCGGCGCAGCGCGTCAAGCCCCCGAAGCTCCCTGCCGACCCCGCGGTCAACGCCGCCGCCGAGGCCGTCCGGGCGACGCGGCCCGTCGCGACCGCCCAGCCCGCGACCGCGCCGTACGCGCAGGTCCCGGCCCGCAAGGTCGCCGGCGCGCCGACGGCCGAGGCGGAGACCGTGGCGGACGACGTGCAGAAGCTCCGCGGCCCCGCGGCGCGCGTCGTGACGAACATGGAGGCCAGCATCCAGGTGCCGACGGCGACGTCGGTGCGCGCGGTGCCGGCCAAGCTCATGGTCGACAACCGGATCGTCATCAACAACCACCTCGCGCGCGGCCGCGGCGGCAAGATCTCGTTCACGCACCTCATCGGGTTCGCGCTCGTCGAGGCGCTGGCGGACATGCCGATCATGAACGCGAGCTACACGCAGCTCGACGGCAAGCCCGCGGTGAACCAGCCGGCGCACGTCAACTTCGGGCTCGCCATCGACCTGGCCAAGCCGGACGGGTCGCGCCAGCTCCTCGTGCCGAGCATCAAGAAGGCCGAGACGATGGACTTCGCCCAGTTCTGGGCGGCCTACGAGGACCTCGTCCGCCGGGCGCGCGGCGGCAAGCTCGGCGTCGACGACTTCGCCGGGACCACGATCTCGCTGACCAACCCCGGCGGCATCGGCACCGTCCACTCGGTGCCGCGCCTCATGACGGGTCAGGGCACGATCATCGGCGTCGGCGCGATGGACTACCCCGCGGAGTTCGCGGGCGCGTCCACCGAGCGCCTCGCGCGCCTCGGCATCTCGAAGGTCCTGACGATCACGTCGACCTACGACCACCGCATCATCCAGGGCGCGCAGTCCGGCGAGTTCCTCCGGATCCTGTCGCAGAAGCTCCTCGGCGAGGACGGCTTCTACGACCGCGTGTTCGCGGCGCTGCGCATCCCGTACGAGCCGGTGCGCTGGGTCCGCGACAACACCACGGACGCCGAGATCGAGGCGGCCAAGCCCGCCAAGATCGCCGAGCTCATCCACTCGTACCGGTCGCGCGGGCACCTCATGGCCGACACCGACCCGCTCGCGTACCGGCAGCGCAAGCACGGCGACCTGGACATCCAGAACCACGGCATGACGCTGTGGGACCTGGACCGCACGTTCCCCACGGGCGGCTTCGGCGGCAAGACGAAGTCCTCGCTGCGCGACATCCTCGGCCTCCTGCGCGACTCGTACTGCCGGACCGTCGGCGTCGAGTACATGCACCTGGCCGACCGCACGCAGCGCAAGTGGCTCCAGGAGCGCCTCGAGTCCGGGTACGCGCGCACGCCGCGCGAGGACCAGCTCCGCATCCTGCGCCGCCTCAACTCGGCCGAGGCGTTCGAGACCTTCCTCCAGACGAAGTTCGTCGGGCAGAAGCGCTTCTCCCTCGAGGGCGGCGAGGCGCTCATCCCGCTGCTCGACGCGATCCTGTCGAAGGCGGCGGAGAACGGCCTCGACGAGGTCGGCATCGGCATGGCCCACCGCGGTCGCCTCAACGTGCTGGCCAACATCGCGGGCAAGAGCTACGCGCAGATCTTCGCCGAGTTCGAGGGCAACCTCGACCCGAAGAGCGTGCAGGGCTCGGGCGACGTCAAGTACCACCTCGGCACCGAGGGCGTCTTCACCGCCGAGACCGGCGCGACGACCAAGGTCTACCTCGCCGCCAACCCGTCGCACCTCGAGGCGGTCGACCCGGTGCTCGAGGGCATCGTGCGCGCCAAGCAGGACCGCATCGACCTGGGCGGCGACGGGTTCTCCGTCCTGCCGATCCTCATCCACGGCGACGCGGCCTTCGCGGGCCAGGGCGTCGTGCCCGAGGTGCTCAACCTCGCGCAGCTGCGCGGGTACCGCACGGGCGGCACGGTGCACGTCCTCATCAACAACCAGGTCGGCTTCACCACCGGCCCGTCGTCGTCGCGCTCGACGACGTACGCGACCGACGTCGCCAAGGGCTACCAGGTCCCGATCTTCCACGTGAACGGCGACGACCCGGAGGCGTGCGTGCGCGTCGCGGAGCTGGCCTTCGCCTTCCGCGAGCAGTTCGACCGCGACGTGATCATCGACATGATCTGCTACCGCCGCCGCGGTCACAACGAGGGCGACGACCCCTCGATGACGCAGCCGCTCATGTACAACCTCATCGAGGCCAAGCGCTCGGTGCGCAAGCTCTACACCGAGAACCTCGTCGCGCGCGGCGACATCACGCTCGAGGAGGCCGAGCACGTCCTCCAGGACTACCAGGCCCAGCTCGAGCGCGTGTTCACCGAGACCAAGGAGGGCGGCTTCACGCCCGCCGCGGACCGCGAGCCGATCGCCGGCCTCGAGCGCCCGGAGTCCCAGCTCGAGGACGCGGGCACGATGGTCGGCTGGAAGACGGCGATCGACCGCTCGGTCCTCGAGCGCGTCGGCCAGGTGCACGTCGCGCCGCCGGAGGGCTTCACCGTCCACCCCAAGCTCGCGCAGCTCCTCGAGAAGCGCCGGCAGATGTCCGTCGAGGGCGGCATCGACTGGGGCTTCGGCGAGCTCGCCGCGTTCGGCTCGCTCCTCGTGGAGGGCACGCCCGTGCGCCTCGCCGGGCAGGACTCGCGCCGCGGCACCTTCGTGCAGCGCCACGCCGTCCTGCACGACCGCGAGACGGGCGCCGAGTGGACGCCGCTGCTGTACCTGTCGGCGGACCAGGCCAAGTTCTGGGTCTACGACTCGTCCCTGTCCGAGTACGCCGCGCTCGGCTTCGAGTACGGCTACTCCGTCGAGCGCCCGGACGCGCTCGTGCTGTGGGAGGCGCAGTTCGGCGACTTCGTCAACGGCGCCCAGACGGTGATCGACGAGTTCATCTCGTCCGCCGAGCAGAAGTGGGGCCAGCACTCCTCGGTCGTCATGCTCCTCCCCCACGGCTACGAGGGCCAGGGGCCGGACCACTCGTCCGCGCGCATCGAGCGGTTCCTGCAGCTCGCGGCCGAGGACAACATGACGATCGCGCAGCCGTCGACGCCCGCGTCGTACTTCCACCTGCTGCGCCAGCAGGCGTACGCCCGCCCGCGCCGTCCGCTCATCGTCTTCACGCCGAAGCAGCTGCTGCGCCTCAAGGCGGCCGCATCCAGCGTCGAGGACTTCACGACCGGCACGTTCCGCCCCGTCCTCCCCGACACGGCGGCCGACCCGGCGAAGGTCGACCGCGTGCTCCTGAGCACGGGCCGCGTCTACTACGACCTGCTCGCCGAGCGCACGAAGCGCGGCGACGAGGGCGTGGCGCTCGTCCGCCTCGAGCAGCTCTACCCGCTCGACGTCGACGGCATCCGGGCCGAGCTCGCGAAGTACCCGGGCGCCGAGGTCGTGTGGGTCCAGGACGAGCCGGAGAACCAGGGCGCCTGGTCGTTCGTGCACATCAACCTGCCCGAGGACCTGCCGCGCGTGAGCGTCGTCTCGCGCCCGGCGTCGGCGTCGACCGCCGCGGGCACGGCGAAGAAGCACCAGGCCCAGCAGGCCGTGCTGCTCGAGCAGGCGTTCGCCCGCTGACGTCGCGGGTTCCTCGCACCGGACACGACGAAGGCCCCCTCCGTGCGGAGGGGGCCTTCGTCGTCGGTGCGTCCGACGCCGTCGCGCCCGGGGTGGGGCACGGCGGCTCGCGCAGCGCGAGATCGACCCGTGCGTCCGAGATCGGCCCTCAGGAGGTCGATCTGGCGACGTGCGGGTCGATCTCGCGGGTCACCAGCGGGTGTGGATCTTCTCGCGCAGGTAGCGGTCGTAGATCTCGCGGACGCCCGAGGTGAAGAGCGGGCCGAGGACGTCCGCGTCGCCCGCGGCGGCGTTCGAGCGGGCCTGCTCGACGTTGCGCGCGCCGGGGATGACGGTCGACACGCCCGGCTGCTGCCAGACCCACGCGATCGCGACCTGGGCGGGCGTGAGCTCCTGCCCGACGACGTCCTGCACCAGCGTGGTGAACTCGCCCGCCGCCTGGACACCGGTCTCGAAGTCGACGCCCGAGAACGTCTCGCCGACGTCGAACGCGCTGCCGTCGCGGTTGTACGTGCGGTGGTCGTCGGCGGCGAAGGTCGTGTCCTTCGTGTACTTCCCGGACAGCAGCCCCGACGCCAGCGGCACGCGCGCGATGACCCCGACCCCCGCCGCGGACGCCGCGGGCAGGACGGCGTCGAGCGGCTTGAGCCGGAACGCGTTGAGGATGATCTGCACCGTCGCGACGCCAGGGCGCGCGATGGCGGTGAGCGCCTCGTCGACCGTCTCGACGCTCACGCCGTAGCTCGCGATCGCGCCTTCGGCGACGAGCGTGTCGAGCCCGTCGTAGACCTCGTCGCGCGAGTAGACCGCCGTCGGGGGGCAGTGGAGCTGGACGAGGTCGAGGCGGTCCGTCCGGAGGTTCCGCCGCGACCGGTCGGTCCACTCGCGGAACTTCGCGAGCGTGAAGTTGTCCGCGTCCTGCGCCTCGCGACGCCCCATCTTGGTCGCGACCGTGATCGCGTGGCCCGGGTTGTCCGCGAGGTAGCCGCCGATGATCTGCTCGCTGCGCCCGTCGCCGTAGACGTCCGCGGTGTCGAAGAACGTCACGCCGGCCTCGGCCGAGGCGTCGAGCACGGCGCGCGCGTCGTCCTCGCTCACGTCGCCCCAGTCGGCGCCGAGCTGCCAGGTTCCCAGTCCGACGACCGAGACGAGCCGTCCCGTGCGTCCGAGCACCTGTCGTTCCATCGTTCCTCCTCGTGCTCCGTCGGGTGCGCCGGGAGACACACCCGGGCACCGAGTCTGACTGCCGAGAGCGCATCGCGCACGCTCGCACGCCGAGTACCGTATGTGAGCGTGAACACCCATGCCCCCTCGGGAACCCAGGTCCGCATCGCCCACGGCGAGCACGCAGCGACGATCACCGAGGTCGGAGCGGCCGTGCGCGAGTACGCGGTGGGCGGCAGGCCCGTCTTCACCTCCTTCCCCGAGGACGAGGTCGCGCCCGCGTTCAACGGCGCGGTCCTGCTCCCCTGGCCCAACCGGCTGCGCGACGGCGCGTACGAGGTGGACGGCACCACGTACCAGGTGCCCGTGTCGGAGCCCGACCGGGGCACCGCACTGCACGGGCTGGCCTGCTGGCAGCGCTGGGTCGTCGTCGAGCACGAGGCCTCGCGCGCGACGCTCGAGCTGCACCTGCCGCCGTCGCCCGGCTACCCGTTCGACCTCGTCGCGCGCGTCACCTACTCGCTCGACGACGCCGGTCTGCGCGTCCACGTGCGGACGACGAACGTCGGCACCGCGACCGCGCCGTACGGCATCGGCTTCCACCCGTGGCTGTCGGCCGACGGTGCGAACCTCGACGAGTGCACGCTGCGCCTCGACGCCGCGACCCGCGTCACGACCGACGAGCGGCTCCTGCCCACCGGCACCGAGCCGGCCGCCGGGAGCTACGACCTGCGCGAGCCGCGCCTGCTCGCGGGCGTCGACCTCGACGACGCCTACGTCGACGTGCTGCGCGACGCCGACGGCCTGTCCTGGATGCGCCTGTCCGCGCCCGACGGCCGCACGTCCGCCGTCTGGATGGACGGCTCGATGGACACGTGGCAGGTCTGCACGGGCGACCACGTCGGCGACGTCACGTTCCGCCGGTCCGGCGTGGCGGCGGAGCCGATGAGCTGCGTCGCGGACGCGTTCCGCACCGGCGAGCGCCTCGTGCGGCTCGAGCCGGGCGCCTCGCACGAGGTCGTCTGGGGCGCGACGCTGCTCTGATCGGCGGGCGGTGGGCGGTCCGTCCGATATGCCCGGCTGGACACGCCGTCGCCACGGGATCGTTTCGACCCACGCCGTCCGCGTCGGGGAGAATGGCGCCCGTGGAGGACGCCGTGAGTCGAGAGGTACGGATCTGCGTCGTCGGCGACGAGCTGAGCGCCGGCGTCGGCGACGCGAAGGCCCTGGGGTGGGCGGGGCGCGTCGTCGCGCGCACCCGCTTCCCCCAGCCGGCGTACGTGTTCCCGCTCGCCATCCCCGGCGAGACGACGACGGCGCTCAGCCAGCGCTGGGAGGCGGAGACCGCGCGGCGGTTCGCCCCGGAGCCGGACGTGGACAACCGTCTCGTCATCGGCCTCGGCCGTCACGACCTCGACGCGGGGCTCTCGGTCGCCCGCTCGCGCCTCAACCTCGCGAACGTGCTCGACGTCGCGGAGTCGCACCGCCTGCCGACGTTCGTCGTCGGCCCCCCGCCGGGCCACGCGCAGGACGCCGAGCGGCTCGCCGAGCTCTCGCACGCCTTCTCGGACGTCGCGAACCGGCGCCGCGTGCCGTACGTGGACACGTTCAGCCCGCTCGTCACGCACGAGCAGTGGCTCGCGGACCTCGCGCAGAGCGGCAACGGCTTCCCGGGCCAGGCGGGCTACGGGCTCATGGCGTGGCTCGTGCTGCACACCGGCTGGCACGCCTGGCTGGGCCTCCCCGACGACACGGTCTGACCCGCGAGGTAGAGGCCCGGTAGCGCGAGGTAGAGGCCCGGTAGCGACCAGGCCTCTACCTCGCGGGAGAGACTCAGCCGCGCGAGACCGTGAGGTCGCCGGAGACGGTGTTCGCGGAGACGTACGCGCCGCCCGCGCCCGGCTGGTCGACGTGGTCGACCGACGTCGTGCGCTGCGCGGCCGAGTCCAGGCGGACGCCGTCGAGCACGGCCTTGCCCGTGACGCTGCGGGCCTTGAGGTTGACCGGCGACCCGGCCCCGAGGCGCACGGCCACGTCGCCGGAGACGGTGCGCGCGTCGACGAGCGGCGTGCTCTCGCGCGCCACGACCTCGACGCCGCTCGTCACGGTGTTGACCGACACCCGGCCGAGCGTCCCGCCGAGCGTGACCGCCCCGGACGCGGTGCTCACGTGGACGTCGCCGACGTGCTCGCCGACGTCGACCGCGCCGGTGGCCGTCTTGATCGACGCCGTGCCGGAGACCCCCTGGACGCGTACGGCGCCCGTCGCGGTCGTCACGGACAGGTCGGCCCGCGACCCGACGACGGAGGCCGCGGCGCGCGCGGTCGTCACCTTGACGGGCACGTGCGCCGGGACGGTGAGCCGGACGACGGCGCGGTCCTTGTCGCGCAGGCCCTTGGCCCGCTCGACGAGGCCCTCGACGCCGGCGAAGTCGTAGCCGACGCGCAGCTCGCCGTCGTGGACGCTCACCTGCAGCGGGCGCTCGGACACCTCGCTGACGTCGAGGTGCGCCCCGGCCTCGCGCGCGGGATCGGCGACGACGTCGACCGCGCCGTCGGTGAGCTGGACGACGACGCGTCGGACGTCGGCCACGTCGACGGTCTGGGGGGCGTTGATGACCCAGGACTCGGTGCTCATGCGCTTCTCCTCGTTCGGTTCTCTGGTTCGGGGTGCGGTGCGTGCGTCGAGGGGTTCTCGTGATCGTCGGTCAGGGCAGAGTCGCTCGCACGGCCTTGCGCGCGCTGTCGAGCACGGTGCGCAGGGTGTCGACCGTGAGCTCGGAGACGACGCTCGCGGCGTCCGCCCGGCGCAGGTCCGCGCGCACGTCCTCGCGGAAGCGCTGGAGCAGCGCCTCGGCCTCCATGCGCCACGCGTAGGACTCGCCGCGGCGCGGGTCCGGCCGGCCGTCGCGCGGGCGGGCGCGCGCCGTCTGGGCCGCGGCGGCGAGCTCGGCGCGCAGACCCTTCAGCGATCCCTGCACGTCGGCGCGCAGCGCCTCGGCGCGCTGGCGCACCGTCTCGGCGATGCCGTGCTCCAGCGCGGCGACGTCCCCGCGGCGCGCCTCGATCTCCGCGCGCCCGGCGGGCGTCAGCTCGTACGTCGTCTTGCGTCCGTCGGCGCTGCGGTGCACGAGCCCCTCGTCCTCGAGCCGCGCGAGGCGGGGGTAGATCGTCCCCGCGCTCGGCCGGTAGGTGCCGCCGAAGCGCTCCGAGAGCTCGGTGATGAGCTCGTAGCCGTGCTTGGGACCGCTGTCGAGGAGCGCCAGGAGGTACAGCCGGAGCTCGCCGTGCGCGAAGACTGTGGCCATCAGCGGTCCACCGGCCCGCTCGACGGCGCGGCGCCGCGAGCCCCCGGGCTCCCCCACGCGGGAGCGTCGGCATCGACCGGGGCGTCCTCGACCGGGTGCCCGGCCGCGTCCCACGACGTCTCGTCCGGCGCCCCGCGCAGGACGGTCACGTCGCCGGAGACGGCGGAGACCCGGACCGGCGAGCCGGCACCCGACCGGGCGGGCTGGTGGAACGAGCGCGCGGACCCGCGCTGCTCCGTGCCGTCCACGAGGAGGCGCCCGCTCACGCAGCGGATGGCGTAGTCCATCGCGTCGGGGTCCGGCAGGCGCACGAGCACGTCGGCGGAGACGGCGCTCACGGTGATCTCGGACGGGGTGGTGCGGGTGTCGACGGTGACGGAGCCGGAGACCGAGTCGAGGCGCAGCGACCGGAGGGCACCGGTCGCCGTGAGGCCGCCGGACACCGAGTCCATGCGGACCGGGCCGTCGTGCTCGCTCGCCGAGACCTCGCCCGAGACCGTGTCGACCCGGAGCTCGCCGCGCGTGCGGCTCGTCATCACGGAGCCGGAGACGGTCGCCAGCCGGGCGCCGTCGCGCACGCCCGCGACGAGGGCCTCGCCCTGCACGGTCGCGACCTTGACCGTCGTCGTCGCCGGCACGGCGACGTGGACGTCGGCCGCGTCCTTGCCCGTGTAGGTGCGGAAGCGCTCGAGGAAGCCCTTCCAGCCCGCGACGAAGGGACCGTAGCCGACCCGGAGCGTGGTCCCCTCGAGGCGCACCTCCAGGGGGCGGCCCACGACCGAGTGGACCTCGACGCGCGTGTCGGTGCGCGTCGGGTCGTCGTGCGCGACGACGTCGATGCGCCCGCCGATGACGGTCGCGTCGAGCGTCCGCACGCGCGCGAGGTCGATGGCCTGCGGCCCGGTGACGGTCCAGCTCTCCTGCGTCATCCTGCGCTCCGTCCTGGTCGCGCCCCGGCGCCGTGGCGGCGATCGCGGGGCACTCGCGATATATCTCGTCCGTCAGACACGATATATCGCGTGCTCGGCCGAGGCAAGGGGTCGCGTGTGGGACGATGGTGGGCGGACTTGACCCGCCGAGACCGGCGGGGCTCCCCCGATCGTCAGGAGAACATCATGAGCAAGCGCGGACGCAAGCGTCGCAGCCGCAAGGGCAACGCCGCGAACCACGGCAAGCGCCCCAACGCCTGAGACGCGCACCCCTCCGGGGATGGCGAGAGGGTCCGGACCGACGACGTCGGTCCGGACCCTCTCTCGTTCTTCACCCCCGCGGTGGCCGCGCCTCCGCGGGCGGGCCTCAGCGGGTCTCGACGACCGTCGTCGTCGTCGTGACCATGACCGTGAGCTGCGTGTGGATGCGCTCCCGCAGCCCCGCGGGCGCCTTCTCGTGGCACGAGCGGCGCACGAGCTGCTTGACGAGCTCCTCGACGCTCAGCTCGGCGAGGCACGGCGAGCAGTGCGCGACGTGCGCGCGCATGCGCAGCTCGTCGTCCGGCGTCATCTCCGAGTCGAGGTACTCGTAGAGGTGCGTGAGCGCGTGCTCGCACTCCGACTCGCCAGCGGTCGAGTGCGGGATGGGCGTCACCGACTCCTCGACCGGGCCGCGCCCCGGGATCCGGCTCTCTGACGTGCTCACGACTCACCTCCGGGGGTCTTGGCCCCCACCAGTCCTCGCCTCACGGCGTAGTCGGCCAACAGCTCGCGCAGCTGGCGCCTGCCTCGGTGCAGGCGGGACATGACCGTGCCGATCGGTGTCCCCATGATCTCCGCGATCTCCTTGTAGGGGAAGCCCTCGACGTCCGCGTAGTACACGACCATGCGCCGGTCCTCGGGCAGCTCCTGCAGCGCACGCTTCACGTCCGAGTCCGGCAGCCGGTCGAGCGCCTCCGCCTCGGCGGAGCGCAGCCCCTGCGACGTGTGCGAGGCGGCGCGCGCGATCTGCCAGTCCTCGACGTCGTCCGTCTGCGCCTGCTGCGGCTCGCGCTGCTTCTTGCGGTACGTGTTGATGAACGTGTTCGTGAGGATGCGGTACAGCCACGCCTTGAGGTTCGTGCCCGGCCGGTACTGGTGGAACGCCGCGAACGCCTTCGCGAAGGTCTCCTGCACCAGGTCCTCGGCGTCCGACGGGTTGCGCGTCATGCGCAGCGCCGCGGAGTAGAGCTGGTCGAGGTACTGGAGCGCGTCCTGCTCGAACCGCGCGGCGCGCGCGGCGTCGCTCTCGGTCTGCGGCGCGCGGTTCGTGTCCTCGGCGTCCGTGTCCGTGGGCAGCGCGCCCTCGACCGGCGTCGTCCCCGACGTCGTCGCGGGGCTGCCGGAGACGTCGCTGCCGGAGATTCGCTCTGTCATCAACAACGAGCCTAGTCCCCTGTTCGTCTGGGTGTCCGGTGACGTGACCGGTGCCGACCACGCGGCGGCGAACGCCGCGTCCGCCGTCGGCGCCTCGGGGGTCGACGACACGGCCCGGGCGGCGGGTGCGGGAGTCTCGAGCAGGACGGTCACGAGTGGTGCAACCCGCGGGCGCCCTCGCGCATTCCCGCGGCCCCGGGCGGCCCGGCAGCGCGGCGCGCACGCGCGTCGTGGGTGGCGCGGGCGTCCCCCGGAGGGCAGGCTGGGACCGTCCGGCTCACGAAGGAGATCCGATGCTGCTGCGTCACCTCGCGAGGCCCATGCTGGCCTCCTGGTTCGTCTACGACGGCGTCCAGGCCGCCCTCAAGCCCGCCGAGCACGTCCGTGCGGCGCGCAGCGGGGTGGACCTCGTCGAGAAGGGCGCCGGGGTGGACGTGCCGCTGAGCGACCGCCAGGTGGCGACGCTGGTCCGCGCGCACGGCGCGGCCACGGCGGTCGCCGGCCTGTTCCTCGCCGTCGGGAAGGCGCCCCGCACGGCGGCCCTGACCCTCGCCGCGCTCACAGTGCCCCTCGCGGTCGTCAACCAGCCCTTCACCTCGGGCGAGGCGACGCGCGCCGAGCGCACGCGGAAGTTCGTGGCGAACGTCGGCGCGATCGGTGCGGCGCTCATCGCGGGCGCGGACTACGAAGGCCGGCCCGGCGTGCAGTGGCGCCTCGAAAAAGCCCGGCACGACCTCGCGCTCGCCAAGCAGGCGAAGCAGGAGGCCGCGGTCGCGAGCGCGAAGGGGGCCGTGAAGGACGTCTCGGCCTCGGCCCGGGGAGCCGCGAAGGAGGCTCGTCGCTCCGCGAAGAACGCGGCCAAGGAGGCGGGGCGCTCGGCGCGGCGGGCGACGAAGGCCGCCCAGGAGGCGGCCCAGCACGCGGCCGGCCTCGCCGCGGGGGCCG
Organism: Cellulosimicrobium cellulans; assembly: GCF_024124905.1. Classification (GTDB taxonomy): domain Bacteria; phylum Actinomycetota; class Actinomycetes; order Actinomycetales; family Cellulomonadaceae; genus Cellulosimicrobium; species Cellulosimicrobium cellulans_G. The sequence goes on along the minus strand of NZ_JAMXST010000004.1, from coordinate 508,348 downwards.
TGCACGACGCCGAGGCGGCGGTCCGGGCGAAGGTCGCCTGACGAGGTCGGGACGCGTCCGCGCGCCGGGACCCTCCGCCGTCGGGCGCGGTCCCTCCACTAGCCTGGAGGCCATGACGACCACGCCCTCCGCCGCGCCCGTGCCCCCCTCCGTCGACGAGGGCTGGGCCGCGCCCACGGCGGGCGGGCCGCTCGACGCGACCGTCGAGGTCCCGGGGTCGAAGTCGCTGACGAACCGGCTGCTCGTGCTGGCCGCGCTCGCCGACGGGCCCGGGACGCTGCGCGGTGCCCTGCGCAGCCGCGACGCGGACCTCATGATCGCCGCCCTGCGCACGCTCGGCGTCGGCGTCGAGGAGGGTGCGTCGCCGAGCGAGCTGCACGTGACCCCCGGTCCGCTGCGCGGTCCCGCGGAGGTCGACTGCGGCCTGGCCGGCACGGTCATGCGCTTCCTCCCGCCGCTCGCGGCGCTCGCCGACGGCACGGTCCGGTTCGACGGCGACGAGGGCGCGCGCGTGCGCCCTATGGGCCCGGTCCTCGCCGCGCTCAGCGCGCTCGAGGTCCCGGTCGAGGGCGACGGCGACGGGCTGCCGACGACGCTCCCCTTCACGATCCGGGGCCGTGGCCGGGTGCGCGGCGGGTCGGTCGACGTCGACGCGTCGGCGTCGAGCCAGTTCGTCTCCGGCCTCCTCCTCGCGGCCGCGCGCTACGACCAGGGGCTCACCGTCCGGCACATCGGCCACACGCTGCCGAGCATGCCCCACATCGAGATGACGGTGGAGGTCCTGCGGGAGGTCGGGGTCGTCGTCGACGACTCCCGGCCCGCGATCTGGCGGGTCGAGCCCGGTCCGATCGCGGCGCGCGACGTGCAGGTCGAGCCGGACCTGTCGAACGCGGCGCCGTTCCTCGCGGCCGCGCTCGTCGCGGGCGGCACCGTGCGCGTCACGGGCTGGCCGACGGCGACGACGCAGCCCGGCGCGATGGTCCCCGAGCTGCTGGAGTCGATGGGCGCGACCGCGTCGCTGGACGGCGACGTGCTGTCCGTGACGGGCACGGGCGAGGTGCGCGGCGTCGACGTGGACCTGCACGCGGCCGGCGAGCTCGCGCCGACGATCGCCGCGCTGGCGGCCCTGGCCGACTCGCCCAGCCGCCTGCGGGGCATCGCGCACCTGCGCGGGCACGAGACCGACCGGCTCGCGGCGCTCGCGACCGAGATCACGCGCCTCGGCGGGCAGGCGGAGGAGACGCGCGACGGCCTGGTCATCACGCCGCGCCCCCTGCACGGCGCGCTGTTCCGCACCTACCACGACCACCGCATGGCGACGTCCGCCGCTGTCATCGGCCTGCGCGTCCCGGGGGTCGGCGTCGAGAACGTCGAGACGACGGCCAAGACGTTGCCCGGGTTCGCGGACATGTGGCAGCGCATGCTCGGCGGCGGGACGGGTCCCGGCGAGGGAGCGGCGGCCCGCTGATGGCCCGCCGCGTCCCGGACGAGTCCGACTTCCGCTCGCGCCCCGGCAAGCGCGGCAGCCGTCCCCGCACCAAGCAGCGGCCCGAGCACGCGGACGCGGTCACGGGGTTCGTCACGGGGGTGGACCGCGGCCGGTACACGCTGCTCGTCGGGCACGACGGCCCGGACGGGGGCGACGCGGCCGGCGAGGACGAGCGCACGGTCCTCGCGATGAAGGCGCGCGAGCTCGGCCGCACGCGGATCGTGTGCGGGGACCGGGTCGACCTCGTCGGGGACGTGACGGGCGACGACGGTTCGCTCGCGCGGATCGTGCGCATCCAGGACCGGTCGTCGGTGCTCCGCCGCACGGCCGACGACACCGACCCCTACGAGCGCGTGATCGTCGCCAACGCCGACCAGCTCGTCGTCGTCACGGCCCTCGCCGAGCCCGAGCCGCGCACGCGCATGATCGACCGCTGCGTCGTCGCCGCGTACGACGCCGGCATGGACGTCCTCCTCTGCCTCACCAAGGCGGACCTGGCCGACCCCGGCCCGCTGCGCGCGCTGTACGAGCCGCTCGGCGTCTCCGTCGTCGTGACGCGGCGTGCGCCCGACGGCCTCGCGCCGGACGGCTGGGCGATCGAGCCGCTCGACGCGGTGCGCGAGGCGCTGGCCGGGCGCACGTCTGTGTTCGTCGGGCACTCGGGCGTCGGCAAGTCGACGCTCGTCAACGCGCTCGTCCCGGACGCGCAGCGCGCGACGGGCCACGTCAACGACGTCACGGGTCGCGGCCGTCACACGTCGACGTCGGCCGTCGCGCTGCGCCTGCCCGGCGGCGGCTGGGTCATCGACACGCCCGGCGTGCGGTCGTTCGGCCTCGCGCACGTGCAGGTCGACCACCTGCTGCACGCGTTCGAGGACCTCGACGCGGTCGCCGCGGACTGCCCGCGCGGGTGCACCCACCTCGACGACGCCCCGGACTGCGCGCTCGACGAGTGGGTCGAGGCCTCGCCCGATGACGAGACCCGCGCGGCCCGCGCCGCACGGCTCGAGTCGTTCCGCCGCGTGCTCGCCTCGCGCTCCGGCGCGGCCTGAGCCCTCGCCAGCGCGGCGCCTCCCCCGCCCGGGCGGGCACCGCTACGGTGTGAGCCATGACGCCCCCCTCGACGCGCGGCTACGACGACGACCTGCGCCTCGCCCACGTGATCGCCGACCAGGTCGACGCGCACACGATGTCGCGCTTCAAGGCGCTCGACCTGCACGTCGAGTCGAAGCCGGACTCGACGCCCGTGAGCGACGCCGACCGCACCGCCGAGGAGATCATCCGCGGCCAGCTCGGCCGGGCGCGCGGTCGCGACGCGATCGTGGGCGAGGAGTACGGCGAGACCGGTCACGGCGCACGGCGCTGGATCGTCGACCCGATCGACGGGACCAAGAACTTCGTGCGCGGGGTGCCCGTGTGGGCGACGCTCATCGCGCTCGCCGACGGGGACGAGGTCGTCGTCGGGCTCGTCTCGGCGCCCGCGCTCGGCCGGCGCTGGTGGGCGGCGAAGGGCACCGGCGCGTGGACCGGGAAGTCGCTCGCGGCCGCCTCGCGGCTGCAGGTGTCGGGTGTCTCGTCCTGGTCCGACGCGTCGCTCGCCTACGCGTCGCTCGACGGCTGGGAGGAGCGCGGCAAGCTCGAACCGTTCCTCGACCTCATGCGCGGCGCCTGGCGCACGCGCGGCTACGGCGACTTCTGGTCGTACATGCTCGTCGCCGAGGGCGCGGTCGACGCCGCGGCCGAGCCCGAGCTGGAGCTCTACGACATGGCCGCGCTCGTCCCCATCGTCACCGAGGCCGGCGGCCGGTTCACGTCGCTCGACGGGGCCGACGGCCCGTGGGGCGGCAACGCCGTCGCGACGAACGGGCTGCTGCACGACGAGGTGCTCGGCCGCCTCGGCTGACGCGGACCGCCGCCGGGTCCCGCCCGGCCCCCGGGCCGGGCGGCGCCCCGCGCGGCCGTCAGCCGCGCGGCACGTCCTTGAGCTCCGACCAGTCGTACCAGAGCAGGTCGCGCTCGCCCACGCGGTCGATCGCGGCGTCGAGCGCCTCGTCGGCGCCGGGGCCGTCGTCGTCGGCCGCGGCGAGCACCGCCTCCACGTCCTCGACCGCCTCGGGCTCGTCGACGTGGACGCACACGATCGCGACGTCGGGCACGGTCCGCAGGACCTCGACGGCGCTGGGCGCGGGCGCGTCCTCGTCGTCGGAGTCGTCCCCGCCCACGACCTGCACCGCGCCGTCGGGCACCTCGAGCGTCACGACGAGCCGCTGGCGCGGCGCGTCCGGGCGCGCCGCGACGAGCGCGAGCGAGTCGTCCGCCGCCTCGAGCGCGGCCGCGTACTCCAGCCCTTCCTCGTCCTCGTCGGGCAGCGCGCGCGTCAGCGCGGCGGTCACGGCGTGGGCGCCGCGCGGGGCGACGGTCCAGCGGGCGGCGTCGGCGGTCACGGTGACGGCGTCGAGCTCGTCGAGCGTCGCGGGGAGGTAGATGCGCATGGGTTCAGTGTGCCGCCTCCAGCGCGAGTCCGTGCGCCGCACCACGCCCGGGCGGCGCAGCCTCCCGCACGTGCGCGGCGAGGTGCGCGAGGGCGCGGCGGGCAGGGCTCGTGGGCGCGGACTCGGCGAGCGTGCGACCCTCCCGGAGGCCGAGGTCGACCGCGGCGTCCTCCGGCACGACGTGCAGGTCGTCGACGCTCGCGTAGCGGGACATCGCGTCGCGCACCGCGCGCTCCGGCCGGGGGCCGACGACGCTCGCGCGCACGCGGTTCACCACGACGGTGCGCGCCGCGCCGACGCACGCGCCCGTCTCGGCGAGCTCGTCGAGCGCGCGGACGAGCCGCTGGAGCCCGACGGGGTCGCCCGCGCCGACGACGACCACGACGTCCGCCGCCGCGAGCGCGCTCCACGTCGCGTCGTTGCGCTGCGGAGCGCGGGTGTCGTAGGTCAGGAGCTCGTCCCGCTCGATCCCGAATCCGCAGTCGACGACCGTCCAGTCGGCGACCGACCGCGCGACCTCCCACACGGCGTCGAGCGACGCCCCGGGCAGCTCCGGCCACCGCGCCGCCCGGGTCAGGCCCGTGAGCACCCGGACCCGGGGCAGGACCGTCGGGGCGAGCGCGACCAGCCCCGGGGCGTCGAGCGCGCCCTGACCCGCGCTGCGGGCGGCCGCCGCGAGCCCCGGCGACTCGTCGAGCAGACCGAGGCGCTGGGCGACGCTCCCGCCGTAGGTGTCCGCATCGACGAGCAGGACCTCCGCGTCGGGCGACGAGGGGACCGTGGCCGGGACCTCCACGTCGTCGGGGCGCCGCTCCCGGCGGGGGCGGCGAGAGCGCCGTGCGGGCGCCGGCCCCGCGAGCTCGACGGCGAGGTTCGTGGCCACCGTCGTGCGACCGGGGGCGCCGGTCGGGCCCCACACGGCGACGGTCCGTCCGAGGCGGTGCTCCGGCCCCGGGTCCGCCGTGGCCCCGCCCGCGACCGACCGGGGGACGCCGGGCGCACCCGGCGCCGCCTCGCGCAGCGGCAGGATCGCACGGACGACGTCGCACAGCGCCTCCGGGGCGGAGTCCAGGTCCACGACCGCGTCGACCCCGAAGGCGCGCAGCCGCCCCTCCTCCCACGTCCCGCCCGGGGCGAGCGCGACGACCCGGACGCCGTGGGCGTGCAGGTCGACGATCGCCTGCCGGTCCAGCGCCGGCAGGTCGCACGACACGACGGCGACCCGGCCCGCGCCCGCCGCGGCAGCGGCGAGCAGCTCGACGAGGTCCGCGCACCGCCGCGTGACCTGGAGCCCCGGAGCGGCGAGCGTCGTGACCACCTCGGCCTCGCGCGCGCCCCGGACGGCGCACAGGACGGTCGCGACCGTGGTCGCGCCGCTCATCCCGCAGCCCCGACCGGGACGAGCGCGATCGTCCCGTCCCCGGCCACCGCCGCGAGCACGGCCGGGAGGTCGTCGACCCCGACGAGGAGATGGACCGTCGTCGGCCCGCCCACGACGAGCGTCCCCTCGCCCTCGTCGACCTGCGCGACGGTGACGCCGCCGACGAGCAGCGCGGGCTGCGGCGCCTCGTCTCCCGCGGCGGCACCGGGCTCGGCGCCGGCCGTCGGTCCGGGCGCCTCGGGGACGTACCAGACGTCGACCGCCGCGCCGGCGACGATCCGCTCCGAGAGACCCGTCGTCACCGGGACCGCGACCGCGCGCACCGTGAGGTCGGCCGCCGTACCGAGCGACGACGCGGGGACCAGCTCGCCCTCGGCGACGGTCCGCAGGACGACGGACTCGTCCGGGAGCCCGTCCGCCACGAGCAGGTAGCGGTCCGTCTGCGCGCCGAGCCGCACCTCGACCGTCCTCAGGTCCGCCGCGGTCACGGCGGTCCCGGGGGTCAGCGCCGCCCCGGCCGCGTAGACGGTCACGGTCCGGCTCGCGGTGCTCACGGCCCACGACCCCAGGGCCACGGACAGCGCGACCACGACGATCCCCACGAGGAGCCGCGGGTCCTTCCAGCCGGGTCGCCTCAGGCGCGCGGCGGGCCGTGGTGCGGGCTCGGCCCGCACGGGTCGTTCCGTGGTCGTCGTCATCGATCTCCCCCTCGGTGGTCCGGCACGTCAGCCGTGCCGCGGCTCCATGATCCCCGGTCCGCGGCGCGCGCGGGAGGCCCTGTGGACGAGCGCCGTGCCGCGGCGCGCGCGTGCCAGACTGACGCCATGGCCCAGCGGTTCCTCACCCTCGCCGACGTCACGGACGAGCTCAACATCTCCGCGGCGCAGGCGTACGCGCTCGTCCGCTCCGGGGAGCTCCCCGCGATCCAGGTGGGTGGCCGGGGGCAGTGGCGCGTCGAGGTCAGCGAGCTCGAGGCCTACATCCAGCGGATGTACGCCCAGACGCGCCAGCGCATCGAGGCCGGCGACTTCGACGGCTGACCGACCGGCGCGGCCTCGACCTGAGCCGACCTGGGCGGACACCGCCGCGAGTCTCACGCGCTCCCCCTGCACGCTCGTCATCGCGGGACGAACCCCGGCTCCGACTCGCTCACGCACAGGACGGCGGACCAGGGCACGACCCGCGAGCCGTGCCCACCGCCCGGGGCGACCTCCAGGTCGACGTGGTCCTTGCCGACGCGCGCGACCCAGCCGGGGTACGTCCCGGCCGGGGTGCGCACCTGGACGGGTCGTCGGTCGCGCATCAGCGCGCGCAGGGCGTGGCCGAGGCCGAGCCGTGCCGACCGGGTCGAGGGTGCCGGCTGCGCGTGGCGGCCGAGGCCCTGGACGGCGGCGATCGCCACGGTCGGGACGAGGTGCTGGCGCCGGGCCTCGCCCACGAGCACCCACTCCTCCGCCGCCTCGCGCAGCTCGCCGGTGACGGCGGACCCGTCGCGCAGCTCGAGCGTGACGGTGCCGGGCGTGCCGCGCAGCCGCTCGACGAGCGTGATCGTCGCGTGCTCCGCGCGCGTGAGGTCGGCGACGGCCGCGGCCCGGTCCTGGGTCTCCGCGGCCGCGAGCTGTGCCGCGAGGTCGTCGAAGAGGGCGTCCCATCGCACCGGGACACCGTAGCGGTCCACCGCGCCGGCGCCGCGCGCCGTGTCCACATCACGAGAAGCCCCTCTGGACAGGTGGGCCAGGTCACGCTTAGATCGATCTGTCGCGATCAAACGACATCAAACGACATCAACGGCCGTCCTCGACGGACGGCCACGCAGGGGGCACACCGATGGACCGTCGCACCGCCGTACCCGCACGAGCCGGAGGCGTCGCCGTCCTCCTCGCGCTCCTCCTCGTCATGAGCGGCGCCGTGACGGTGCTCGCGCTGCGCGCCGCGCACCTCGTGACCACGCTCTCCGGCACCCGCCCGGAGCCCTTCGTGGAGCTTCTCGCCGTGGCCCTCGGGGCCGTGGCGGCCACCTGGGTCGGCATCAGCGCGCTGGTCGGGCTGGGATGCGTGGTCGTGCGCGCCCTGGGCAGCTCGTGGGGAGCCGGCGAACGGCTCGTGCTGCGCGTGGCGCCGGCCGTCGTCCGCCGGGCCGTGCGGGCAGGTGTGGGGCTGACCGTCGGCGCGGGCCTGGTCCTCGCCGGGGGGACGGCGCAGGCCGCCACCACGCCGGACGCCGACCCCGGCGTCGTGGCGGTCGACCTGGGATGGCAGGCCTCGGCCCCGGCGCCCGGACCTCCCGGGCCCACGCAGCCTCCTGCTCCCCTCCCGACGGACGAGTCGGCCCCTGCGGCGCCGCACACCCGCTCCGCGCCGCCGACGGCCGCAGAACGGCCCGGGCCGGCGGTCTCCGCCCCGGCCGCGCAGCCCTCCGGTCTCGACGTGGTCGTGCCGGACGCGCGGACGGCTACACCGGTCACCCCGGGCACGCCGAGCGCGCCGGGCGCCGTGCCGAGCATGCCTTCTACCGGGGAACCGGCGGGCGCGACCGCCCCCGGCACCGCGACGACGGATAGCTCCGCACCCGCACGCGCGCCGGAGGGCGGGAGCGCCACGACCGAGCAGCGCGACGCCGCGCTCGCGGTCGTGCGGGACGTCGCCCCGGACGAGCCGCGCGAGGTCGTCGTCGTGCGCGGCGACTCGCTCTGGTCGATCGCCGCACGCCACCTGCCCGACGGTGCGACCGACGCGCAGGTCGCCGACGCGGTGCAGCGCTGGTACGCCGCGAACGTCGAGGTCGTCGGCGACGACCCCGACCTCGTCCGCCCCGGCCAGGTGCTCGTCGCACCGAGCGCCTGACGACCGCCTGCCACGAAGGAGCCCGACCGTGACCGCTCCCCTGCTGACCACCGCGGACGTCCAGCTCGCGACCGACGTCGCCGCCCCGTCGCACCGCCGGGCCGCCCCCGCCCCGCCCGAACGGCCCGCGCGCCCCGCCCGCTCCACGAGCGTCCCCGCGGACCCGCCCGCTCGCCTGCTGCGGTGCGTCGGCGATCGCGCCGTCCCGACCGTGGACCTGCGCGACATCGCGACCGCGCGGGCACCGCAGCACGTCGTGCGGGGACGTCCTCTCGCGCCGCCGACGGCGCCGCTCCCGCTCCCCGACCCGACGGCCCTGTGCTGCGCGGTCGTGCGCGCCGCCGTCGAGGTCGTCCGCGGCGAGCGCACCGTGGGACAGCTCGCGCGGTGGGTGTCCCCCGAGATCTACGAGACGCTCGCCCGACGGTCGCGCCTCGTCGCCGACGGCCCACGCCCCACGACGACCCGGCCCGTCACCGTGCGCCGTGCCCGGGTGCTGCGGATCGGCGACGGCGTCGCCGAGGGCACCGTCGTGGTCGAGGACGGTGACCGCGTGCGGGCCGCCGCGGCGCGGCTCGAGGCGCGCCGCGGCACGTGGCGCGTCGTCGCCCTCGAGATCGGGTGACCGACCTTCGCCCGAGACGACGGCGGGGCGCGCCACCCCCGGTGGCACGCCCCGCCGTCGTCGCTCCCGTCTCGGCGCAGGCCGGACGGGCGCGGATCACTCCTCGTTCTGGCCGTGGCAGACCTTGTACTTCTTGCCCGAGCCGCACGGGCACTGCGCGTTGCGCGGCGTCCCGGGGAACGTGCGGCCGTCGCTCTCGATCGCGCTCGCCTCGCCGTGCAGCGCCCGGCGCGACCGCCGGCTGGCGTCACCCGAGACGACGGCCTGGCCGGTGCCGTCCTCGCTCGGCGCGCTGTAGGAGAGCGGCACCTGGCGGTCGGGGCCGTCGAGACCCTTCGCGATGAGCGTCCCCGGGCGGTCGCCGCTCGGGCCTCCGAACGCCGCCGGGGTCGCGACCGGGGCGGGCTCCGCCTCGACCGGAGCGTCCTGCGCCGGGGCGTCGTCCGTCGCGGGTGCGCCCTCGGCGGGAGCGTCCGCCACGGGGGCGTCCTGCGCCGGAGCGGCGGCCTGCTGGGCTGCTGCCGCGAGACCCGCCGCGGCACCGGCCGAGGCCGCGCCGGCCGCCCCGCCGAGCGCCTGGCCGGCCGCCGACTGCGCGGCCTGCGCCGCGTCCGCGACCGAGATCGCCGGCGCCTGGCCCGGGGCGGCGCCCGGCTCGGCGACCTTGACCTCGAGGTTGAAGAGGTACCCGACCGTCTCCTCCTTGATGGCCTCGGTCATCGCCTGGAAGAGCTGGAAGCCCTCGCGCTGGTACTCGACGAGCGGGTCGCGCTGCGCCATCGCGCGCAGGCCGATGCCCTCCTTGAGGTAGTCCATCTCGTAGAGATGCTCGCGCCACTTGCGGTCCAGGACCGAGAGCGTCACGCGCCGCTCGAGCTGGCGCATGTTCGCCGCGCCGAGCTGCTCCTCGCGGTTCTGGTAGGCGATGCGGGCGTCCGAGAGGATCTCCTCGAGCAGCAGGTCCTGCGACAGCCGGGTCGCCCCGCCCGCCTGCTCGACGACCTCGTCCGGCTCGATCGAGATGGGGAAGACCGCCTTGAGCGCGGTCCACAGGCCGTCCAGGTCCCAGTGCTCCGGGTTGCCCTCGGCCGTCGCGCCCTCGACGTACGCCGTGACGACGTCGGTGAGGAAGTGCTGCACCTGCTCCTGCAGGTCCTCGCCCTCGAGCACGCGGCGGCGCTCGTCGTAGATGACGGTGCGCTGGCGCGACAGGACGTCGTCGTACTTGAGGACGTTCTTGCGGATCTCGAAGTTGCGCGACTCGACCTGGCCCTGCGCGCTCGCGATGCCGCGCGTGACCATCTTCGACTCGAGCGGCACGTCGTCGGGGAACCCGGCGCGGTTCATCATCGACTCGGCCAGGGTCGAGTTGAACAGGCGCATGAGGTCGTCCTGCATCGACAGGTAGAACCGGGACTCGCCCGGGTCGCCCTGACGGCCGGAACGACCGCGGAGCTGGTTGTCGATGCGGCGCGACTCGTGACGCTCGGTGCCGAGCACGTAGAGGCCGCCGAGCTCGCGGACCTCGTCGTGCTCCGCCGCGACCGCGGCCTTCGCCTTCTCCAGCGCGTCGGGCCAGGCCGCCTCGTACTCCTCCGGGTTCTCCGCGGCGTCGAGGCCGCGCGCCGCGAGGTCCGCGACCGCCATGAACTCGGCGTTGCCGCCGAGCATGATGTCGGTTCCACGACCGGCCATGTTCGTCGCGACCGTCACGGCGCCCTTGCGGCCCGCGAGGGCGACGATCGAGGCCTCGCGCTCGTGCTGCTTCGCGTTGAGGACCTCGTGCGGCACGCCCTGCTTCTTGAGCTTGGACGACAGCAGCTCGGACTTCTCGACGCTCGTCGTGCCGACGAGCACCGGCTGACCCTGCGCGTGCCGCTCGACGATGTCCGCGACGACCGCGTCGAACTTGCCCTCCTCGTTCTTGTACACGAGGTCGGGCTGGTCGACGCGCTGCATCGGCCGGTTCGTCGGGATCGGCACGACGCCCAGCTTGTACGTGCCCTGGAACTCGGCCGCCTCCGTGTCCGCGGTACCGGTCATGCCCGAGAGCTTGGAGTACAGGCGGAAGTAGTTCTGGAGCGTGATCGTGGCGAGCGTCTGGTTCTCCGCCTTGATCTGCACGCCCTCCTTGGCCTCGATGGCCTGGTGCATGCCCTCGTTGTACCGGCGGCCGGGCAGGATGCGCCCGGTGTGCTCGTCGACGATCATGACCTCGCCGTTGAGCACCACGTAGTCCTTGTCGCGCTTGAAGAGCTCCTTCGCCTTGATGGCGTTGTTGAGGAACCCGATGAGCGGCGTGTTGAGGGACTCGTAGAGGTTGTCGATGCCGAGGTAGTCCTCGACCTTCTCGATGCCCGGCTCGAGCACGCCGACCGTGCGCTTCTTCTCGTCGACCTCGTAGTCCGAGCCCGGGCTCAGGCGGCGCACGACCTTCGCGAACTCGCCGAACCAGCGGTTCGTGTCGCCCGACGCGGGACCGGAGATGATGAGCGGCGTGCGCGCCTCGTCGATGAGGATCGAGTCGACCTCGTCGACGATCGCGAAGTGGTGGCCGCGCTGCACGAGGTCGTCCGTGGACCACGCCATGTTGTCGCGCAGGTAGTCGAAGCCGAACTCGTTGTTCGTGCCGTACGTGATGTCCGCGGCGTACTCCTGGCGGCGCTGCGCGGGCGTCTGGCCGGACAGGATGACGCCGGTCGTCAGGCCCAGGAAGCGGTAGACGCGGCCCATGAGCTCGCTCTGGTACTTCGCCAGGTAGTCGTTCACCGTGACGACGTGGACGCCCTTGCCCTCGAGCGCGTTGAGGTACGCGGCCGTCGTCGCGACGAGCGTCTTGCCCTCACCGGTCTTCATCTCGGCGATGTTGCCGAGGTGCAGCGCCGCGCCGCCCATGAGCTGGACGTCGAAGTGCCGCTGGCCGAGCGTGCGGCGCGAGGCCTCGCGCACCGCGGCGAACGCCTCGGGGAGCAGGTCGTCGAGGGTCTCGCCGGCCGCGAGGCGCGCCTTGAAGCGGTCGGTCTCCTCCCGCAGCTCCTCGTCGGTGAGATCCTCGAAGCCCGGCTCGAGCTTGTTGACCTGGTCGGCGAGGCCGGACAGCTTCTTGAGGATCCGGCCCTCGCCGATGCGAAGGACCTTGTCGAGGATCGAAGGCACGCAGGACTCCCGTATCGATCGGTGCCCGGGCCGGGTGGTCCGGGAGCAGCGCCGACGCTCTCCCGCGCGGGCGCGCACGGCAGCGGACGTCGGCAACGTCACACAACATCGTAGGCGAGTCGGAGCGACGTCGGACCCGCCCGGGTTTCGCCGACGACGAACCTCGCCGGCGAGACGCGCGCCAGCCTACGACGGCACGGGTCCCTCCGGCAGGCCCGCCCACCGACGGCGGTCGGCCCGTCAGGCGCCCGCCACCTCGGCCGCGAGCGCCGGCGCGAGGTCGCCCGACGGCGCGACGTCGACCTCGGGCACGCCCAGCCACCCTCCGAGCACGCGGAGCTCGGCCGCGAGGCGGGCCGCCGTCTGCTCCCCCGCCGACTGCTCGCGGTGCGCCGACAGCACCCGCAGGACGCCCGCCCGCCGGTCGGCCTTGAGGTCGACCCGCGCGGTGAGGTCCTCGCCCTCGAGGAACGGCAGGACGTAGTAGCCGTGGACCCGCTTCGGTGCCGGCACGTAGATCTCGATCCGGTAGTGCACGTCGAACAGCCGCTCGAGCCGCGTGCGCTCGAACACGAGCGGGTCGAACGGGTTGAGCAGCGTCGTCGCCGTCGCGCGACGCGGGAGCGCGGCGTCCGCGTGCAGGTACGTCGGCTCGTCCCAGCCCCGCACCGTCACGGGCCGCAGGGTCCCGGCCTCGACGAGCTCGTCGAACGCGGTGCGCACCGCGGGCCCCCGGAGCCGGAAGTAGTCCTTGAAGCAGCGCAACGTCCCCACCCCGTGCGCGCGGGCCCCGATCTCGAGCAGGGCGCGCACGGCGTCCGCGTCCGCGACGGGCGGGGCCGCGAGGGCCTCCGGCGGGAGCACGCGCTCCGTGAGGTCGTAGCAGCGCTCGAAGGCGCCGTTGCGACGCGCCGAGGTGATCTCGCCCGTGAAGAAGAGGAACTCGAGCGCACGCTTGGCGACCGTCCAGTTCCAGCCCCACTGCGAGCGGTCGCGCGGGTGCGCCCGGCCCTCGGCCTCCAGGATCTCGTGCACCTCGCTCGCCGTGATCGGGCCGCGCTCCGTGACGAGGCGACGCACGTCGACCACCGCCTCGGAGTGGCTCATCTCCACCGCGCTGATCGTCCCCCACGCCTCGGTCCGGTACCGACGGCGGCGCCACTCCAGCAGCGGCCACGTGCTCGGCGGGACGTACGACGCCATGTGCGCCCACGTCTCCACGAGCCGTCGCGGGGCGCGACCCGCCGCGCGGTCCAGCAGCGCCGTGTCGTACGGGCCGAGGCGCGCGTACAGCGGCATGAGGTGCGCCCGCGCGAGCACGTTCACCGAGTCGATCTGCAGCAGCCCGAGGCGGTCGATCACGCCCTGGACCTGCCGCATCGTCGGCGCCCGCCCGACGGTCCCGTCGTACGGACGCTCCCGGTGCAGGCCCTGGGCGGCGAGCGCGACACGGCGTGCCTGGGACAGGGACATCGACTCGGACCTCGACGGCATGACGACCACCCCCCGATCCTGCCGAACCCCACCCACACCCGCCCCGTGCCGAACAGGCGATCCTGGCGCGTCCCGGTCACCGGACGCACCACGACCACCTGCTCGGCCACCCCGGAGGGCCCGGTCGTGGCGGGACGGAGACGGCGGACGGGACGGGCTGGCAGCGCGACGCGCCCGGACCCGAGGAGGGTCCGGGCGCGTCGGCGAGGGTCAGGCGGTCTTCTCGACCGCGGCGTCGGCGCAGTCGCAGGACGTGTCGAGCGCGACGACCCCGTACGTCCAGCCGCGGCGCCGGTAGGCGACGGACGGGCGCGAGGTCTCGACGTCGACGAAGAGGAAGAAGTCGTGGCCGACCATCTCCATCTCGTACAGCGCGTCGTCCACGGTCATGGGTTCCGCGGAGTGCAGCTTCTGCCGGATGACGACGGGCGAGTCGCCGAGGGTGGTCTCGACGGCCTCCCCGGGCGCGGTGGGCGCGGTCGGCGCCGGCGGCGGGGGTGCGGCGTGCGTGGCCGGGTCGTAGGGGCGCACGTCGACGGGCGGCACGACGGTGTGGTTGCGGTGGTCCTTGCGACGGTCGCGGGCACGGCGCAGGCGCTCGGCGAGCTTGTCCATCGCGAGGTCGAGGGCGCCGAACCGGTCGTCCGCCGCAGCCTCGGCACGGACGACGGGTCCCTTGGCGCGCACGGTCAGCTCGACGCGTTCGCGAACTCCGGAGAGCCTCGGGTTGTTCTCGTGGGTGACCTCGACGTCCACGCGCTGCGCCGTCGGCGCGAGCTGCTGGACCTTGGCGAGCTTGTCCTCCACGTGCCGGCGGAAGCGGTCTGCCACTTCCGTGTGCCTGCCGACGACGACGATCTCCATGTGAGCCTCCGCGAGGATCTTGTGCGGCGCCCGGCTCGATGCGTCCGAGCGCCTCGTTCGGATTCGGTAGGAGCACCCGTTCCCGGGTGCGGTGGGCTACCACCTCCTTGCGGCGCGAGGCCGCGCGCTCGGTACGCTCGCGCGGCGTCGGACGTGCCCTGCACCTCCGTCGTCCGCGGCGACTGGCCCTCAGACTAACCCGCGCCCCGGGGTGTCGGCAGCACCAACGGGAGGTGAACCGGAGGACCTTCGGCCCCGCCCGTCCGACGGGCGCCACCCGCCTCCCCCGACGCCCGGCGACGCGTCGACGGCGCGGGCGTCGCGGCCAGCACGAAGGCTCCCAGCACGGGCATCCCGGCGCGGGAGAGGGCGGTCTCGCACGCGGCGAGGGTGGCCCCGGTGGTGAGGACGTCGTCGACGAGGAGGCACGCGAACCGCTCCTGGACGACCGCCCGCGCCCGGCGCCCGGTCACGGGTCCCGCCGCGAGGCCGACCGCCCCGAGGCGGGCACCGCGCGCCCGCGCGCCGAGCCCGACCTGGTCGCGGACCAGTCCCCGCTGGGTCAGCAGGGGCACGGCCCGCGCCGGCGTCCCCGCGGTGGCGAGACCCGCGGCGACCGCCCGCGCGAGCACGACGACGGGGTCGCGCCCGCGGGCCCGGCGCGCGGCGGCGGACGTCGGCGCGGGCACGACGAGGACCGGCCCCGCCGGGGCGCCGGGACGGGCGCCGAGGGCCTGGCCCAGGTCGGCACCCGCCCGTCCGGCGACGGCTCCCAGCGGGCGGTCGAGGTCGGCCCGCCCGCGGTCCTTCCAGGCGACGACCACGCCGCGCACCGGGCCGGCGTAGTGCGCCGGGGCCCAGACAGGAAGGGGCGCGACGCCGTCGAGCCGGTCGAGGCGGGGAGCCGCCTGCTCGCGGCGCCGCAGCGGTGCGCCCAGCGGCGCGAGGCAGTCGCGGCACCACCGCACGTCGGGACGGTCGCACCCCGGGCACGCGACCGGCAGCACGAGGCGCGTGACGTCGTCGAGAGCACGGAGGAGCACCGGACGAGCATGCCCGGGGCGCGGCCTGCGCGCGGGTGCGGCGGCGAGCCCTGTGGACGACGACGGCCCGCGCCCCGGACCGGCGCCCGGCGTCGGGTCCTGGGGCCAGGGCCTGTGGTCGGGCCCCGACGAGGGCGAGCCGAGGCCCCGGTCAGCCGGGGTAGGTGGGCAGGCGCACCTCGGTCGCGACCTTCGTCCAGAGCGTCGAGGTGCCCGCCGCGTAGAGGCTGCTGTCGCTGGTCCCGACGAGGGTCGTGGCGATGCCCGTCGCCGAGGCGAGGGACACGGCGTCCTCGACCGGCGACGAGGCCATCGTCGGCCCACCGACGGGGACGCGCTGCACGACGGGGTCCGCCGTCCCGACGGTGCGGCCGAGCACCCCCAGCAGGGCCCGGTCCACCCACGTGACCTGGGTGGCGGCGACCACCGGTTGCCCCACGCGGACCGGCTCCGAGAGCTGGGTCGGGCGACCTGCCTCGTCGCGGACGATGCCGGCGACCTGGATCTGCGCCCCGCTCCCGGCGTCGCTCACGACGGCGACCCGCGCGCCGTCCGGCGCCACGCGCACCGACATGATCGTGCGGCCCTCGAGCCAGGGGGCCGCGACCGTGGAGACCGCCGCGTCGGACCCCGCCCCGCGGAGGTCGACGACCTGGAGCGTGCCCGCCTGCACCTGCGGCCCGCTCCACAGGTACTGGAAGCGGTCGATCGTCGGCGCGAGGAGGTTCGACCCCGTGAGCAGCGTCGTCGGCCCGGACTCCGCGGTGGGCGCCGTGACGATGCGGCCGCCCCCGTCGCGGACCACGTACGTCGCGTCGGAGGACCGTCCGCGGAAGGCGAGGGCCGTGGGCTGGAGCCCGGTGAGCGGCGCGGCGGACGCGACCGCCTTGGTCGTGCGCCCCTCGAGGCTCATGATCTGGTCCCCGGACAGGACGACGGGATCGTCGGGCGTGGTCGCGACGCCGATGGTCGGGACCTCGTCCGCGGAAAGGGTGGACCCGCCCACCCCGATCGTGATCTCGACGCGTCCTCCGAGGGACGCCTGGAGCTGGGCGAGGAGGAGGGCGCGGTCGGCGGGCGGCGCCTCCGTCACGGGCTCGTTGAGCGGCACGATGACGGCGCCCTCGCCCGGCGGGACCGAGTCGATGCTCAGCGCGGTGCCCTCGGGGGCGACGGTCGCCACGGAGCCCGCGAGCCACTCCGAGGGACCGTTCAGCGTCTCGCGCACCGCGAGCGCCTGCCAGTTGCGGCTCGGGAACCAGCGCGCGTCGGGCACGAGGTAGGCGCGGTCGACCGTCGGGAAGTAGAGGTTGACCTGCTTGTACGTCTGCGCGAAGTTTGCCTCGGTGATCGTCAGGCCGTCGTCGACGGCGTCGATGCGCCACTGGTCGTCGTCGTCGCGCACGAGCCCGTAGGAGATCTCGATCGTCTGCCCGGGGGCCTGCTCGGTGTAGACGCCGTGCTCGTCGACGGTGCCGGTGAGCTCCGCGGTCGTGCGGACCGTCGTGACCCCGTCCTCGAGCGTCGACTCGTCCACGACGAGCTCCGGCTCTCCCGCGAGGATCGCGACCTGCGCGAGCGGCGACCACTCCTCCTGCACCTCGGACGTGAGGAACTCCGAGGCGACGTCGAACGAGCTCCGCGCGCCCTGGGCCTGCGCCGCGAGGAACCCCTGGACGATCTGGGTCGGCGACGCGTCCCGGATCGGGGCCGCGGCGCTCACGAACGGCTGGCCCGGGTCCTCGGGGGTGGCCTGCCCCTCCGTGACGGGCCCGGAGATCGGGATCGAGGCGCACGCGCCGAGCGCGGCGACCAGCGCCGTCGCGAGCCCGGCGGCGAGCGCGTGCCCGGCCCGCCGCCGCAGGGTTCGACCGTGCAGGGTCCCGGTGGTGGTCATCGCGCCTCCCGCACGTCGTCGCCGATCAGGTGCTCGTCGCCGGTCCCGGGCTCGGCCCCTCGGCCGGGGTGCCCGGCGTGGTCGCGCGGCAGGACGACGGGGATGCCGCCCGTGACCGACGGGAGGTCGGCAGGACCCGCCGTCCCCTCGACGTCCTCGACGACCGGGGTCGTCGCGCTCCACTCGGCGGGGAGACCGCGGCCGACGGCGGCCTCGGCGACGAGCGGCAGCGGCGAGGACTGGAGCCGGATGCCCGCGCGCCGAGGGAGCGTGAGCCGGAAGCTCGCGCCGCGGCCGGGACGACCCCACGCCTCGAGCCAGCCGCCGTGCAGGTGCGCGTCCTCGAGCGAGATCGCGAGGCCGAGGCCCGTCCCGCCGGTCGTGCGGGCGCGGGCCGGGTCCGCGCGCCAGAAGCGGTCGAACACGTGCTGGACCTCGTCCGGGGTCATGCCGACGCCGTGGTCGCGCACCGCGATCGCGACGGCGTGCCCGTCGCCCTCGACCGTGATCTCGACGGGCCGCTCCTCGGCGTGCTCGATCGCGTTGACGACCAGGTTGCGGACGATGCGCTCGACGCGACGCGGGTCGATGTCGGCCGTGACCGGCTCGTCCCCGAGGTGGACGGACAGCCACACGCCCTTGCGCTCGGCGAGCGGGGCGGCGTGGTCGACGGCGGCGTTGACGACGTCGCGCAGGTCGCGCCGCTCGGCGTCCAGGACCGCGGCGCCCGCGTCGAACCGGCTGATCTCGAGCAGGTCCGCGAGGAGGTCCTCGAACCGGTCGAGCTGGGCCTGCAGCAGCTCGGTCGAGCGCCTCGAGACGGGGTCGAAGTCCTCGCGCGAGGAGTACAGCACCTCGGACGCCATCCGGATCGTCGTGAGCGGCGTCCGCAGCTCGTGGGAGACGTCGGAGACGAACCGGCGCTGGAGCATCGACAGCTCCTCCATGCGCCCGATCTGCTCCTGCAGCCCCTGCGCCATCTCGTTGAACGAGTGCGCGAGCGACGCCATCTCGTCGTGCCCCTTGACCGGGAGCCGCTCGTCGAGGCGACCGTCGGCGAGGCGCTCCGCGACGGTCGCCGCCTGCCGCACGGGCAGGACGGCCTGGCGCGTGACGAGCGCGGTGATGCCGACGAGCAGGGCGAGCAGCACGAGCGCACCGACGAGCAGGACCGACTGCAGGAAGCGCAGCGTCTCCTGGTCCGCCCTCAGGTCGTAGAGGTAGTAGAGCTCCCAGGTCCCGGCGACGGGCACCTCGACCGTCGAGCCGACGACGATGCCCGGCACGACCGGCGAGTCCGGGTCCGCCGGGTCGACCGGGATGGCGACCGACTGGAGGTACTGCTCGCCGTCCGCGGAGACCGTGGCCGCGCGCATCTCAGGCGTGACGAGGTCGGTGAGCTGCGGGTTCGTCGACAGGTCGAGGAACCCGACGGTGCTCGACCCGCCGGCCTGCCACAGGAAGACGTCGCGCGACGAGCCCGTGCTCTGCAGCATCGAGAACAGGTCGAACAGCAGCGACTGCGCCTCGGTCGCGTTCGCCGCGGGCGACGCGTCGAGCGTGTTGCGCGCCTGCTGCGTCGACTGCGCGCTCTCCAGGTCGACCTCGTCCGCGCGCCGCTCGTAGAGCCCGTCGCGCATCGCGTCGGTGAGGTACGCGCCCAGCGCGCCGACGGTGAGGACGCCCACGACGAGCGCGGACGTGACGACGCGGAGCTGCATCGAGGAGCGCCAGCGCCACACGACGCGGCGGGCCGTGGCGCGCGCGCGGCGTCGGACCCGGCGCCAGAGCCCCCGCCAGCGCCCGTCGGTGGAGCCGGCCGTCGCGCTCACGTGCGGGTCGCGCCCGCCTTGTACCCGACGCCGCGGACGGTCAGCACGATCTCCGGGTTCTCCGGGTCGTGCTCGATCTTCGAGCGCAGGCGCTGCACGTGGACGTTGACGAGGCGCGTGTCCGCGGCGTGCCGGTAGCCCCAGACCTTCTCGAGGAGCACCTCGCGCGTGAAGACCTGCCACGGCTTGCGCGCGAGCGCGACGAGGAGGTCGAACTCGAGCGGGGTCAGCGAGACCTGCTCGCCGCCGCGCGAGACGCGGTGGCCCGTCACGTCGATCTCGACGTCGCCGATCGACAGGTGCTCGGGGGCCGGCTCCTCCGTGCGGCGCAGGCGCGCGCGGATGCGGGCCACGAGCTCCTTGGGCTTGAACGGCTTGGAGATGTAGTCGTCGGCGCCCGACTCGAGACCGAGCACGACGTCGACCGTGTCGCTCTTCGCGGTGAGCATGATGACGGGCACGCCCGACTCGGCGCGGATGAGGCGGCACACCTCGGTGCCGTCCTTGCCCGGGAGCATGAGGTCGAGGAGCACGAGGTCCGGCTGGGTGCTGCGGAACGTCTCGAGCGCGAGGTCGCCGTCGGCGCAGAAGACGGGCTCGAATCCCTCGGAGCGCAGGACGATCCCGATCATCTCGGCCAGAGCGGTGTCGTCGTCGACCACGAGCACACGAACCTTCATGCGGACATCTTGCCATCGACGGGCCGCGGCTCGGAGCGGCCCCGCGCCCCCGGCGCGGGTGAACCCGACCCGCCACCTCGTGCCGACCCGTCGTGCAGCCGCGCGTGCCGGTGGGACGCGGCGGGCCGCGACCGCCGTCGTGCAGGGCCGCGTACTAGGGTGGCCTCGCCGCCGTCGCCCGATCCTCGCACGGCGGCCTGGACCGACGCCCGAGCCGACCCGGGGGACCACGAGCACATGAGCACACCCGACACCTCCGGCACGCCGGACGGTGCCACGCCCGACCCGACGGCGGCACCCGGTCCGACGACGCCCGTCGGCCCCACCCCGGGCGACGACGCCGGCGGCTGGGGAGCCCCCGCGTACGGCGCACCCGGCTACGGTGCGCCGGGCAGCACCGCCCCGCAGCCGCCGCAGCCCCAGTACGGCCAGTACGCCCCCGGGTACGGGCCCGGCCAGGTCCCGACGGCGGACCAGCCGCCCGCGCCCGCCGCACCCGGCGGGTGGGGGCAGCCGTCGTCCGGACAGCCGCAGGCTCCGGGCGGGTACGGCCAGCCGGCCTACGGGCAGGGGCAGTACGGCCAAGGGCAGTACGGGCAGCAGCAGTACGGCCAGCAGCAGTACGGCGCCCCCGGCTACGGTCCGCCCGCCGGGTTCGCGGGCGCGCCCTACGTGCCGCCCGCCGCGAAGCCGGGGATCGTCCCGCTGCGTCCGCTGTCGCTCGGCGAGATCTTCGACGGCGCGTTCGGCGCCATCCGCCACAACCCGCGCGTCATGCTCGGCATGAGCACGCTCGTCGTCGTCGTCGCGACCGTCATCGGGGCGCTGCTCGGATGGGCGTTCTCCGGCTACTTCGCGGACCTCTTCCTCTCCCTGCCCAGCGAGTCCGGGCTCGGCGGGATGGAGAACGACTTCGCGATGCTCTACTCGAGCACGCTCGGGACCGGGCTCACGACGAGCCTCGCGACCCCCATCGTCAGCGGGCTGCTCACGGTCTCCATCGGGCAGTCCGTCATCGGGCGCAAGGCCACGATCGGGGAGGTCTGGGCCCAGGTGGGCCGCCGCGCGTGGTTCCTCATCGGCTTCTCGCTCCTGCTGGGCCTCGCGTGGGCGGTCGCCGTCGCGCTGGTCGTGCTCCTCGTCGCCCTCGGCTTCGCCGCCACGACCGGGCTCGGGGTGGTCCTGCTCGTCGTCGCCCTCCCGGGTCTCCTGGTGCTGGCCGTCTGGGTGGGCACGCGCACCGGGCTCGTCCCGCCGGCGCTCGCGCTCGAGGGCCAGCCGTTCTGGGCGACGGTCCGGCGCTCGTGGCTCCTGACGCGCGGCAGCTTCTGGCGCCTGTTCGGCATCTACCTGCTCGCCTACGTCGCGATGTACGTCGTCGTGCAGATCGTCGTCTCGCCGTTCAGCATCGTCAGCACGTTCCTCCTCGCCGCCGGCCAGGGCTTCGTCGCGAACGCCCTGCTGGCGCTCGGCGTCGCGCTCTCGACGATCGTCATGACGCTGTTCCTGGGGAGCGTCGTGGCGCTGCTCTACATCGACGTGCGCATGCGGCGCGAGGGCCTGGACGTCGAGCTCGCCGCCGCGGCGAACGCGCAGCCGCCGGCATGACGCTGCGGTCGCTCGCGGCCGACGTGCCCGTGCAGCCGGACGCCGACGAGGCGCGCCGGTGGCTCGTCGAGGAGCTCGCGAAGCCCGAGTACCGCACGGAGCCGTCGCTCCTGCAGCGGTTCCTCGACTGGCTGCTCGGGCTCTTCGACGGCGCACCCACGATCGACCTGGGCGGCCCGCTCACCGCGGTGCTCGTCGTCGCGGTCGTGCTCCTCGTGGCCGGCATCGCCTACTGGGTCGCGGGCCCGGTGCGCCTGTCGCGCCGGGCGACGTCGTCCGTCGTCGTGCAGGACGACGACGCGCGGACCGCGGCCGAGATGCGCGCGGCGGCCGACGCCGCGGCGTCCCGGGCCGACTGGGCGACCGCCACGCTCGAGCGCTTCCGCGCCGTCGTCCGCTCGCTCGAGGAGCGGGCCGTCCTCGACGCCCGTCCCGGGCGGACCGCGTGGGAGGCCGCCGAGGCCGCGGGCGAGCGCGTGCCCGACGTCGCGGACGGGCTCGCCCGTGGCGCGCACCTGTTCGACGACGTCGCGTACGGCAAGGCAGCCGTCGGGCCCGAGGCGGACGCGTTCCTGCGGGCGCTCGACGAGCGCACCCTCGCGACGCGCCCCGCCCTGCGGCCGGAGCTCGCGACGACGGCCGCGCCGGCCCCGGGCGGTGACGACGCATGAGCACCACGACGTCCGCGCCCCCGTCCAGGGACGGCACCCGGGCCGTCACGACGGCGTACGTGCCCGTCGTCGGCGACGGCACGACCGCCGGGTCGCGGGCCCGGAGCCGGTGGCGACGCGCCCGCTGGCCCGTCGCGGTGGTCGTCGCGCTCCTCGTGCTCGCCGGCCTGTCCGCGATCGCACGCCCCACGACCTCGGCGACGCCCCTGGCACCCGACAACCCCGGCCCCGACGGCGCGCGCGCCGTCGCCGAGGTGCTGCGCGACCGGGGCGTCGAGATCACGTACGTGACGACGGTCGCGGACGCGGTCGCGGCGTCCGCGGACGGGGGGACCCTGCTCGTCGCGCAGGGCGACTTCCTGCTCGACGAGCAGGTCGACGCGCTCGTCCGCACGCCGACCGACCTCGTCCTGGTGGCTCCGCCCGACGTCCTGCTCTCGTCCGCGACCGACGGCGGCGCGGAGCTCGCCTACGACTGGGGGTCGGGGTCGTCCGCCCGGTCGGCGCGCTGCGACGACCCGGCCGCGGAGGCGGCCGGGGCGCTGCGCTCGGACGGCGTCGGCTTCCACGCGCTCGACCGGACGACCGTCCTGTGCTTCCCCTCCGCCGACGACCCGTCGATCGGCGCCTACCTCGTGCACGAGACCGACGAGCGGAGCGTGCGCGCCGTCGACACGGCCGCGGTCCTGCGCAACGACTCGGTCACCGACGACGGCAACGCCGCCCTCGCCCTGTGGACGCTCGGTGCGCACGACCGCCTCGTGTGGCTCGTGCCCGACCCGTTCGACACGTCGCTCGGCGGCGGCGAGGACGAGCAGACCCCGGCGCTCTCCCTCCCGCCGTGGTTCGGCGTCGTCGCGCTCCAGGTGCTCGTCGTCGCGCTCGTCGTCGCGCTGTGGCGCGGCCGCCGGCTCGGCCGGCTCGTGACGGAGGACCTGCCGGTCGTCGTGCGCGCGGCCGAGACGACGCGCGGCCGCGGCCGCCTCTACCGGCGCGCCGGAGCGCGCGGGCACGCCGCCGCCGGGCTGCGCGCGAGCTCCGCGGACCGGCTCGCGAACCGGCTCGGCCTCCCGCGCTCCGCCGACGCGCCCGCCCTCGTCGACGCGGTCGCCCGCGCGACGGGCCGCCCGGGCGAGCAGGTCGCCCAGCTCCTGTACGGACCACCACCCGCCGACGACGCGGCGCTGCTCGAGCTCGCGCGTCACCTTGACCGGATCGAGAGCGAGGTCTACCACTCGTGACGCACCACCCCGACGGCTCCGTGCCGCAGCCCGACCGCTACGCGCCGCCACCGCACCAGGAGCAGCCGTACACCCAGGACCCGAGCGTCGCCGACCGCGTGAGCGCGGCCGCCGGCGCCCCCGGTCACGAGCCCGGACCGCACGGCCCGGGCGTCACGGCGCCCGGCGACGCCGCCGCTCCCCCGGCGGCCTACGGTCAGCCGGGAGTCCCCGCGCCGGCACCCGTGCACGACGCACCGCCCGCGCCGTCCCCCGAGCTGCGCCAGGCCCTCGCCGCCGTGCGCACCGAGGTGGGCAAGGCCGTCGTCGGGCAGGACGGAGCCGTGACGAGCCTGCTCATCGCGCTGCTGTGCAAGGGCCACGTGCTGCTGGAGGGCGTGCCCGGCGTCGCGAAGACGCTGCTCGTGCGCACGCTCGCCGCGTCGCTCGACCTCGGCACCAAGCGCGTGCAGTTCACGCCCGACCTCATGCCCGGCGACGTCACGGGCTCGCTCGTGTACGACGCGCGGACCGCCGAGTTCTCGTTCCGGGAGGGCCCCGTCTTCACGAACCTGCTGCTCGCCGACGAGATCAACCGCACGCCCCCCAAGACCCAGGCGTCGCTCCTGGAGGCCATGGAGGAGCGGCAGGTCTCGGTCGACGGCACGCCGCGCCCCCTGCCCGACCCGTTCCTCGTCATCGCGACGCAGAACCCCGTCGAGTACGAGGGAACGTACCCGCTGCCCGAGGCGCAGCTCGACCGCTTCCTGCTCAAGGTCGTGCTGCCCCTGCCCGAGCGCGAGCAGGAGGTCGAGGTGCTCGCCCGCCACGCTGCCGGCTTCAACCCGCGCGACCTCGCGGGCGCGGGCGTGCGCGCCGTCGCCGGGCGCGACGTGCTCGACCGGGCGCGCGCGGAGGTCGCGCGCGTCCAGGTCGCGCGCGAGGTCCTCGGCTACGCCGTCGACGTGTGCCGCGCGACGCGCCACTCCCCCTCGTTGTCCCTCGGCGTGTCCCCGCGCGGCGCGACGGCGCTGCTCGCCACGTCGCGCGCGTGGGCCTGGCTCTCGGGCCGCTCCTACGTGACGCCCGACGACGTCAAGGCCCTCGCGCACCCGACGCTGCGCCACCGCGTGCAGCTCCGGCCCGAGGCCGAGCTCGAGGGCGTGACCGCCGAGAGCGTGCTCGACACCGTGCTCGCGTCCGTCCCCGTCCCCCGCTGAGGCGTCGCACGTGGCCCTGACGTGGCGCGCCGTCGTGCTCACGGCGCTCGGGATCGTCCCCGTGCTGCTGTTCCCCGTGCCGGGGACGGTGCTCGTGTGGACGCTGCTCGTCGTCGCGCTGTGCGCGCTCGACGCCTCGCTCGCCGCGTCCCCGCGGCGCGTCGCGATCGAGCGGCGCGTCCCGGGCTCGGTCCGCCTCACCGACACGACGACGTCGCGCCTCACCCTCACCAACCTCGCGCCCCGGCGGCTCCGCGCGCTCGTGCGCGACGCGTGGCCGCCGTCCGCGGGGACCCAGGTCAACCGGCACCCGGTCGACCTGCCGCCCGGCGAGGCCACGCGCGTCACGACCGTCCTCGTGCCCACCCGTCGCGGCGAGCGCGTCGCCGACCGGGTCACGATCCGCTCGTTCGGCCCGCTGCGCCTCGCCGCGCGCCAGGCCTCGATCACCGTGCCCGGCCGGCTGCGCGTGCTCCCCGAGTTCGCGTCCCGCCGTCACCTGCCGAGCCGGCTCGCGCGCCTGCGCGAGATGGACGGTCGCGCCGCGGTGCAGGTGCGCGGCGAGGGCACCGAGTTCGACTCGCTGCGCGAGTACGTGCTCGGCGACGACGTCCGCTCGATCGACTGGCGCGCGTCCGCCCGCGGTCGGGACATGGTCGTGCGCACGTGGCGTCCCGAGCGCGACCGGCGCGTGCTCATCGTCGTCGACACGTCCCGCACGTCCGCGACCCGCGTCGGCGACGAGCCGCGCCTCGACGCGAGCATCGAGGCCGCGCTCCTGCTCGCCGCGCTCGCCGGCCGCGCGGGCGACCGCGTCGAGCTCGTCGCGTACGACCGCACCGTGCGCTCGCGCGTCGCCGGGGCCGCCGGCCCGCGCCTCATGCCCGCCATGGCGGACGCCCTCGCACCGCTCGAACCCGCGCTCCTCGAGACCGACTGGCCGGGACTCGTCGGCACCGTCCACGAGCGCCTGTCGCAGCGTGCGCTCGTCGTGCTCCTGTCGACCCTCGACCCCGCCGCCGTCGAGACCGGGCTGCTCCCCGTCGTCGGGCAGCTCACGGCCAAGCACCAGGTCGTGCTCGCCGCCGCGGGCGACCCCGAGGTCGCCGCCCTGCGTGCCGACCGCAGCGGCACCGCCGAGGCGTACGACGCCGCCGCGGCAGCCCGCGGGGAGATCGAGCGCGCCGCCGTGACGACCGTCCTGCGCCAGCGCGGCGTCGAGGTCGTCGACGCCCTCCCCGACGACCTCGCCCCCCGCCTCGCCGACACCTACCTCGCCCTCAAGGCCGCCGGCCGCCTCTGACGTCCAGGCCGCCGACCGCGAGGTAGGGTCGTGCGGGTCGTTCCACCGAGCTCAGGAGTACCCCGTGGCCTGGCAGCCCACCGATCCCCGACAGCGCGCACGGCGCAACCGTCGCGTCGCGATGATCGTCGTGGCGGCGCTCCTCGCGACGTTCCTCATCCCTGCGCTCGCGATCGTGCTGTCCTGACCCGCCGATGGGCGACGGGCGGTTCGGGCCGCGGCTGAGCCACGACGACCTCAACCGTGCGCTGCTCGCGCGCCAGCACCTCGACGCCCCCTGCGAGGCGTCGGTGCTGGACGAGGTGCGGCATCTCGTGGGGCTCCAGTCGCAGGTGCCGTCGTCGCCGTACCCCGCCCTGTGGTCGCGGCTCGCGGCGTTCGCGCCCGACGACCTGGGCGCGCTGCTCACCGACCGTGCGGTCGTGCGCGTGGGCGCGCTGCGCGGGACGGTGCACCTGGTCGCCGCGGACGACGCGCTGGGGGTCACGGCGCTGGTGCGGCCGACGCTCGCCGCGTACCTGCGGGCGAAGAACCAGCACGGCGCGGCCCTCGCGGACGTGGACCTCGACGACCTCGAGGAGGTCGCGCGCGACCTGCTCGACGAGCCGCTCACCTCGGTCGAGCTCGGCAGGCGCCTCGCGGTGCGGTGGCCCGACGTCGACCCCAAGCACCTCGCGTACGGTGCGCGCTGCCTGCTGCCGCTGGTCCAGGTGCCGCCGCGCGGGCTCTGGGGCGCGAGCGGGCCGGGGACCACCACCACGTGGACGACGGCGCAGGCTTGGCTGGGCCGCTCCGACCCGGTCCTCGACGCGGTCGCGCACGACACGGACCCCGACGCCGTCCTCGCGACCCGCGTCGGGCTCGTGCGGCGCTACCTGGCGGCGTTCGGCCCGGCCTCCGTGGTCGACGCGCAGCGGTGGTCGGGCCTGACCCGGCTCAAGGCCGCGTTCGAGGTGCTGCGTCCCGAGCTGGTGACGTTCACCGGCCCGGACGGCAAGGAGCTCTTCGACCTCCCCGACGCGCCCCGCCCGCCCGGCGACGCGCCCGTGCCGACGGTCCTCGCGGGCGACTTCGACAACCTCGTCCTCGCGCACGACGACCGGACGCGGATCCTCGGCGACGTGCCGGTCAAGAGCGTCGTGAGCATCAACGGGCAGGTCGCGGCGACGGTGCTCGTCGACGGACGCGTGGCCGGGGCGTGGACGGCGCGCCCGACCACCCCGTCCGCCCCCAGCCGGGCGACGACCGGGGCGACCTCGCCCGACGAGGCTGCGGGCGACGTCGTGCACGTCGAGGTGCGCCCGCTGCACGGACCCGCGGGCGACGCGGCCGGACGCGGCACGGGCGCGGGCGGGCTGGGCGGCGCCGACGTCCGTCGCTCCCCCGCGGACCGGCTCCGCGAGCCCGGCGTGCGCGACGCGGTCGTCGCGCGAGCCGAGGACTGGGTCCGGTGCGCGTGGCCGGGTGCGCGGGCGCGCGTCGTCGTGCACGACTGACCCCCTCACGACTCCCCGGCCCCGAGCCGATGGCCGGCAGCCGAGGAGCCCAGAGCCGGGGAGGAGCCGGGAGGCTGGAGCCGGGGAAGAACCGTCAGGCCGCGACCGGGGCGACGTCGCCCGCGTGGTCGGCGGTGAGGTCGCCGGTCTCCCCGGCCGCCACCGCACGACGGCCGAGCACGATCGTGTAGACCCAGAACCCGGCGAGCGCGATCGCGCCGATGACGATCTTGAGCCACCACGGCATGGTCGAGCCCGTGACGAAGCCCTCGATCACCCCGGAGATCGCGAGCGCGATGACGAGCCCGATCGCGACGGTGACGAGCGCGCGGCCCTCCTGGGCGAGCGCGCGCGAGCGCGGGAGCGGGCCGGGATCGACCCAGGCCCAGAAGATGCGGAGCCCTGCGGCGCCGGCGACGAACACCGACATGAGCTCGAGCAGTCCGTGCGGCGCGATGAGCTGGAGGAACAGCCCCAGCTCGCCGTGCGCGGCCATCATGCCGCCGGTCGAGCCGATGGCCACGGCGTTCGAGAACAGCACGTACGCGGGGAAGATCCCCGTGATCCCCAGCCCGATGCACTGCGCCGCGATCCAGGCGTTGTTGGTCCAGACGACCGTCGCGAAGTCGAGCCCGGGGTCGTAGTACGACGCGAAGGCCTCGTTCACGTAGTTCTCCTGGACGCTCGGCGGGCCCATCGACGCGAGCCCCTCGGGCGTCGTCGCGACCCAGACCCCGGCGACGAGCGCCACGACGACGCACGCGACCGTCACGCCGACCGACCACCATCGGATCCGGTACAGGGCGGCGGGCAGGGACACGGTGAGGAACCGCACGACGTCGCGCCACGCGGGCTCGTGCGCCCCCGCGATGCGGGTGCGGGCCTTGCCCAGCAGCACGGACAGGCGCGAGATGAGCACGGGGTCGGGCGCGACGGACCGGACGGTCGACAGGTGCGTCGCGACGGCCTGGTAGAGCCGGACCAGCTCGTCCGCCTCGGCGCCGTCGAGCGTGCGCCGCGAGGTGAGGGTCTCCAGGCGGTCCCACTGCGCGCGGTGCACGTCGGTGAAGGCGTCGAGGTCCACGACCGATACCCTGCCACACAGGGCGTGCCGCCGGTGCGCCGACCGGCGCGCGGGCACGGACCCGTGACGGAGCGAGGGCGAGGAGCAGCGTGCGGGACGGCATCCTGATCGGCGAGGGCGTGGTCCTCGATGCACGACCGGCGTCGTTCGTCACCCGCGGCCTCGCGCTCTTCCTCGACATGCTCACGCTGTTCGTCGCGCTGTTCGCGCTGCTCTTCGCGACGTCGGGCTCGCTCGAGCTGGTCGACCCGGACTTCGCCCCGGCCATCGGGATCGCGCTCGCCGTCCTCGTCATGGTCGTCGTCCCGACGACCGTGGAGACGCTGTCGCGCGGGCGCTCGCTCGGGAAGCTCGCGCTGGGCATCCGGGTCGTGCGCGACGACGGCGGCCCGGTCCGCTTCCGGCACGCCTTCCTGCGCGCGCTGGTCGGCATCGGCGAGATCTGGCTGACGCTCGGCTCCGTCGCGCTCGTCGCGTCGCTGACGAACGACAAGGGCAAGCGCCTCGGCGACATGGCGGCGGGGACGTACGCGATCCGGGTACGGGGCGGGCGGCCGACGCTCGCCCCGCTCGTCATGCCGCCGTACCTCGCCGCGTGGGCGTCCCACGCCGACATGCGCCGCCTGCCCGACGGTCTCGCGCTCGCCGCGCGGCAGTTCCTGGCGCGGTCGAACACGCTCCACCCGGCGTCGCGGGCGCGGCTCGGCCAGGAGCTCGCGGGACAGGTCGAGCGGTACGTGGCGCCCGGCCCGCCGCCCGGCACGCACCCGGAGACGTTCCTCCTGGCGGTGCTCGCCGAGCGGCGCGACCGGGACTGGGCGACGGCGCAGCGCGCGCAGGCGCTCGCCCGCGAGCAGGCCGAGCTGCTGCACCGGCTCCCCTACTCGATCCCCGACCCCACGCGCTGACGCCGACGCCCGCGCACGGTGTCAGCGCCCCGCGGGTCCCGAGGCCCCTGCGGCGCCGGCACGTCGCGCGGGGCGGGCGTCCTCGAAGCGACCCACCACGCGGGAGATCCCCAGGAGCACGAGCGCGAAGGCGCCGAACCAGACCGGGCGGCTCGCCCACCAGTCGGCGCTCCCCGGGGCCGGGAGCTGCTGGCCGAGCGCCACGAGCACCGTCCCGACGACGACGATCATCGCCGTGAGGTGCCACAGGTAGACGGTCATCGACCGTCGGGCGAGGCCCGCGACGACGGCGCGGCCACGCCCGTCCGCCCAGCGCACGAGCGGTCCTCGAGCGGCGAGCGCGAGGGCGACGAAGGCGACCGCGTGCAGGACGACGGGCGCCGTGGGCGGCCCGAGGTTCGACATCGCGTCGCCCGGCATGCCGATGAGCGACACCGGATACGGCCCGACGGCGACGAGCAGGACCGCGAGCGCCGCCGACGCGAGCGCGACCCCGACGAGCACGAGCGGCCGCGGGAGGACGGCCACGGGCACCACGCGCCCCCGCCGCACGACCCGCGTCCCCGAGCGCGCGTCGGCGTACAGGAGCCCGATGGCGTAGGGGACGGCCCACACGAGCACGACGTCGACGAGCGCGAGGCGCTCCGCCCCGGCGCCGAAGCGGAGCGCCTCGACGGCGAGCGGCGCGGCGACGAGCGCGCCGACGGTCCACCAGCCCGCGGCGTGCAGCGCGCGCCGCAGGAGCGGCGTGAGCACGACGAGGCCGAGGTACACCGCGAGGAACCACAGCAGCTGCGGCGCGAGCGTCGCGAGCGAGCGGACCGCGTCCCCCGGCAGGCCGGCGGCGAGCAGCACCCCGATCGCGACGACCCACGCCCCGACGAACACCCCGACGGGCCGCAGGAGCCGGGGCACGCGCCGCCCGGCGAGCCGTGCTCCCGCTGCGAGGTCGGCGAGGACGCTGGGGCGCGCCACCACCCGCCCGGCGCCCGCGAGCCCGGGCGCGCGACCGCCGTCGGGCCCGCTCCGCAGCCCGTACGCGGCCGAGGCCCC
Organism: Cellulosimicrobium cellulans; assembly: GCF_024124905.1. GTDB lineage: Bacteria > Actinomycetota > Actinomycetes > Actinomycetales > Cellulomonadaceae > Cellulosimicrobium > Cellulosimicrobium cellulans_G. The sequence continues at coordinate 477,988 of NZ_JAMXST010000004.1, read as the reverse complement.
GGCGGCGAAGAACAGGAGCGCGAGGACCTGCAGCGCCCAGGTGACGGTCCAGCCGGCGCCGTGCGCGAGGGCGTTGCCGATGCGCAGGTGCTCGCCGTCCCACGTCGCGTCCGCCATGAGCCAGTGCACCGTGAGGACGCTGAGCGTCGCGAGGGCCCGCACGGCGTCGACGAACACGTCGCGTCGAGGTCGGCGCGGCCCGTCCTCTCCGGGGAGCGGGGCGGTGCCGGGCGTCCGGGCGGCGCCCGACGGCGGTCGGTCCCGGCGGGCGTGCGGCCCGCCCGCGGACGCCGGTCGGGCGGGGACGGGGCGCGCGCGGGACGGCGCGCGGGTCGGGGACGGCGGCGGCGACAGGACGGCCACGGGATGCTCCAAGGTCGGCGAGCCCGGGAGGATCCCCGGTGCTCACCAGTCTCGAAACATCCCGTTCGTCCCGGTACGGGACGGTCCCCCGACCCCGGCGCGGCGGTCCACCCGGTCCGGCGGGGGTTGTCCCCCGCCCCGCTCAGACCTTGAGGTAGCGCAGCACGGCGAGCACGCGCCGGTGGTCGCCCGCGTCCTGGGGCAGGCCGAGCTTGCCGAAGATCGACGTGACGTTCTTCTCGACCGCGCCGTAGGAGAGAAAGAGCGCCTCCGCGATGGCGGAGTTCGAGCGCCCCTGGGCCATGAGCTCCAGGACCTCCGTCTCGCGCGGCGTGAGGCGCGCCAGCCCGTCGTCGGACCGCGAGGCGCCCATGAGCTGGCTGACGACCTCGGGGTCGAGCACGGTCTGACCGGCGGCGATGCGCGTGAGCGCGTCGACGAACTCGCCGACGTCGGCGACGCGGTCCTTGAGCAGGTACCCGACGCCGCGAGCGCCGCCCGTCAGCAGCTCGCTCGCGAACCGCGTCTCGACGTACTGGGAGAACAGCAGCACCCCGAGGTCGGGGTGCGTCGCGCGCAGCGCGAGGGCGGCGCGCAGGCCCTCGTCGGTGAACGTCGGAGGCATCCGGATGTCGACGACCGCGACGTCGGGCAGCGCGTCCTCGGCCGCGAGCCGGGCCACCCGCGCGACGAGCTCGTCGCCGTCCGCGACCGCGGCCACGACCTCGTGTCCGCGGCGGGTGACGAGCGCGACGAGCCCGTCGCGCAGGATGGCGGAGTCCTCGGCGATGACGAGCCGCATGGTGTCCTTCCGGTCGGGCGGGCAGTGCGACGGCCCCGGCGGGCGGGATGCCCCGGGGACATCGTGCCCGACGGCGCCCGCCCGCTCGGGCAGGACACGGTGGTCCGTGCGCACGTCAGACCCGGACGGGCAGGAGGACGGTGACGACCGTCGGGCCGCCGACCGGGCTGGTGAGCTCGAACGAGCCGTCCACGGAGCGCACGCGCTCCGCGAGGCCCGCGAGGCCGGACCGCTGGCCGTCGGACCCGGGCTGCACGACGCGCGCGCCGCCCTGGCCGTCGTCGCGCACCCGCAGGCGCAGCCGCGCGCCGCGCCCGCTCCCCTGCCGCTCGACGAGCACGTACGCGCCCGTGGCCCGCGCGTGCTTGACCGCGTTCGTGACGAGCTCGGCCACGCAGAAGTACGCGATCGACTCCACGGCCGGCGCGAGCCGGCCGGACGCCTCGACGGCGGGGTCGACGTCGACCGTCACCGGGAGCGGCGAACGTGCCGCGAGCGTCTCGAGCGCGACGGCGAGCCCGTTGTCGAGCGCGGGCGGGTGGATGCCGCGCGCGAGCTCGCGGAGCTCGACGAGCGCCTCCTTGGTCGACGAGTGCGCGAGGTCGACGAGCTCGAGCGCCTCGCCCGGGTCGCCGCCCCCGGCGAGCTGCTCCTTGGCCTCCCCGAGCTGCATCGCGACGGCGACGAGGCGGGCCTGCGTGCCGTCGTGCAGGTCGCGCTCGATGCGGCGCAGCTTGGCGTCCGCGTCCTCGACGGTGCGGCCGCGCGACTCCTCGAGGTCGGCGACGCGCAGGCTCGAGAGGGTCGGGCCGAGCAGCGCCACGGTGAGCGCCCGGAAGAGCTGGGCGAAGCCCCGCGTGACCTGCGCCCAGAGCCAGAGGAAGAGCAGCCCCACCAGGACGAGGCCGAGCTGGCGCACCGGGGTGTCGACGTACCAGTCGACACCGAACGACGCGCCGCGGTGCCACGACCCGTCGCTCGCCTGCTGCAGGGGGAGCCAGCGCGACCAGATCCAGTGCGTCGTGCCGCCGAGCCCCACGGCGAGGAAGACGGTGCTCACCACGAAGGACACGATCGCGAGCGGGAACGTGACGACGAGGAAGAGCACGGCCCGCCAGCCGGTCCCGTCGCCGATGCCGCCCCACAGGGTGCTCCAGAAACCGCGCCGCCGGACGTACGGCGCGGGGGCGGCGACGTCGATGCCGAGCGCCGAGCGTGCCAGTGACCGGTACATCGAGCCCCAGCCCCGCCCGCCGACCACGACCCACCCCGCGACCACGAGGCCGATGACCGGCACCAGCATCGCCACGAGGAAGACCACCGCGAACAGCCCGTAGGTGAACGCGAACGGCGCGAGGAGGATCGCGAGCCACAGGTATCCGTACGCGCGCCACGTCTGCCGGTGGAACGGCGCGCCCGCGAACGCCACGCGCTCGCGGTGGTCGACGTACCGGGGGTCGGGCTGCGTGCCGGCGAACGTCGTCGCGTCCGCCGCTGCGACGCCCGTGGGCGCATCCCCCGTCGCGGGGACGGTCGGGGCCAGGGGGCCGTGGGCCGCACCCGGGGTCGGGGTGCCCGACGGCGGGTCGCCCGTCGGCACGACGCTCGGCTGGTCAGGGGTCACGGCAGTCATGGTGCCAGTCTCGGCGAGCCGCGGTCACGGCGACAGGGTGGCGTCCGCCGCGCCGGGGTGGGGACATCCCCCGTGTCGCCCCGGCGCGGCGACCCGTCGAGCGGTCGCCGGCACGGTCACCACGCCGTCCGGGTCAGTGCAGGAGGTACTTGACGCCGATGACCACGCCCGCGAACGCCGCGGCGAGCAGCGTCTCCCCGACGAGCCGTGCGCCCCGGGCACCCGCCCGGTACGCGGCGAGGAAGCCGACGACGCCGAGGAGGAGGACGGTGAACCACACCGCGACGAGCGCGGCGTCCTCCACGTCGAGGCCGAACGCGTACGCGACCAGGTAGACCACGATCCCGGGGACCGCACCGAGCAGCACCCCCACGTTGAGGCGGAGAGCCGCGCGGGTGCGGTCCCACAGGGAGTGACCGCTGTCGCGGAACCGCCCGCTGACCGCGTCGACGTAGCAGTGCGCGAGCCAGTACCCGACCGCGACGAGGCCCGTCGCGACGACCACGCGGTCGCCCGTCGGGGCGTGCACGCTGGACACCGCCATGACGAACCCCGCGACGATCGCGCCGTAGAGCAGGTCGTGCGGGGGCTCGCGCTCCCACCGGTCACCGACCCGGTGCCACAGCGGACGGACGCCCGGGGGCGGGCCCGCGGGCTCGCCGTCGGCCTGCGGGCCGACCTGTCCCGTCGCGCCCCGGCCCGCGGTGGGCGGGGGCGCGACGGGGCCACGCTCGTCGGGCGACTGGTCCATGCGACCTCCTCGTGGCGCGAGCGGGCTGTCGGCGCTCAGTAGCGGTAGTGCTCGGGCTTGTACGGGCCCTCGACCCGGACGCCGAGGTAGTCGGCCTGGGAGGGCGAGAGCTCGGTGAGCCGCACGCCGAGCGCGTCGAGGTGCAGGCGCGCCACCTTCTCGTCGAGCACCTTGGGCAGGCGGTACACCTGGCGGGCGTAGGAGCGCTCGCGGCCCTCGCGCGCGGCGGACGTGGCGTCCTGGAACAGCTCGATCTGGCCGATCACCTGGTTGGAGAACGAGTTGCTCATGACGAAGGACGGGTGGCCGGTCGCGTTGCCGAGGTTGAGCAGGCGCCCCTCGGAGAGGACGACGATCGAGCGGCCCGCGGGCTGCCCGCCCGGGCCGGGCTCCGCGAACGTCCACTCGTGGACCTGGGCCTTGATCTCGGTGCGCGTCACCCCGGGCACCTCGGCGAGGCCGGCCATGTCGATCTCGTTGTCGAAGTGCCCGATGTTCCCGACGACGGCCTTGTCCTTCATCGCGACGAGGTGCTCGGCGCGGATCACGTCCTTGTTGCCCGTGGTCGTGATGAAGAAGTCCGCCTCGCCGAGCACGTCCTCGATCCGGGCGACCTGGTAGCCGTCCATCGCGGCCTGGAGCGCGCAGATCGGGTCGACCTCGGACACGATGACGCGCGCGCCCTGGCCGCGGAACGCCTCCGCAGCGCCCTTGCCCACGTCGCCGTACCCCGCGACGAACGCGACCTTGCCGCCCATGAGGACGTCGGTCGCGCGGTTGATGCCGTCGGGCAGCGAGTGGCGGATGCCGTACTTGTTGTCGAACTTCGACTTGGTGACCGAGTCGTTGACGTTGATCGCCGGGAAGAGCAGCTCGCCCGCCTCGGCGAGCTGGTAGAGACGGTGCACGCCCGTCGTCGTCTCCTCGGTGACGCCCTGGATCGCCTGGGCGATCGTCGTCCAGCGCAGGGGGTCGGCCTCGAGCGCGCGGCGCAGCACGGCGCGCACGACGTTCATCTCGTGCGTGTGGTCGGGCTCGCCGGGCAGCGTGTCGGGCGGGACGACGCCCGCGCGCTCGTACTGCAGGCCGAGGTGGACGAGCATCGTGGCGTCGCCGCCGTCGTCGAGGATGAGGTTCGGCGCCTCGTCGCCGGGCCACAGGAGGATCTGCTCGGTGCAGTCCCAGTACTCCTCGAGGCTCTCGCCCTTCCACGCGAACACCGGGACGCCCTGCGGGTCGTCGGGCGTCCCGTGGGGCCCGACGACGACGGCGGCCGCGGCCTCGTCCTGCGTGGAGAAGATGTTGCAGCTCGCCCAGCGCACCTGCGCCCCGAGCGCGACGAGCGTCTCGATGAGGACGGCGGTCTGCACGGTCATGTGGAGCGAGCCGGCGATGCGGGCGCCCGCGAGCGGCTGCGACTCCCCGTACTCGGCGCGCAGCGCCATGAGGCCGGGCATCTCGTGCTCCGCGAGACGGAGCTGGTGACGGCCCGCCTCCGCGAGGGACAGGTCGCGGACCTTGTAGCGGCCGGGGACCTCGTCGAAGCCGGGAGCGGCTCCCGAGGTGCCGGTCGTCGGGGCTGGCGCTGTGGTGGACATGGTTCTCCTGTGCGTTCTCGGTGCCGGTCGGGCCGGTGGTACCGGTCCTGCCGGTGGCTGGCCGACTGGCCGGCCGGTGGCTGCGCTGGGGGCTCCCGTCCGCGCCGGGCGGGACCGCAGCCCACCCGGTCCCAGCCTACCGACGACGGCGCCGCCCGGCCCCGGCGAGCACGGCGCCCCGGGCTCGCCGCACCGTTCGTCCAGCGCGCGCGCCCGGGCGCGCGCGTAACACGAATGCTTGACCATCTCAAGATCACAAAGAGATAACGATCCACGATCCGTCGGCATCCGCACCGTTCCAACGATGATGGGTCAAGAATCGTCCTGGAACAGTCCCCGATCCCGGGGTCGTAGGTAGAAGTTGACCCTCGAATCAGGCAGGGTGCTGGAGTACCGATTGACGTCGGACCAGCATGTGGCCCGCTGCGCGCCGAGCGCGGAGGTCGCCCTCGGGCGTCCGACCGCGACGCGATCACGGCCGCGTGCCACGCTCCCGAGACGCCGCCGCCGGAATCCTCTGGCGCCGTCCTCGCGCGGGGCGTGCCGGTCCCCGCACGGAAGGTGGCGAGACCCGCCCGCATGACCGCTCCCAGCATCACCCCGCCCGACAGCAGCGACACGACGGTCGGCTCCCCCGCACCGTCGACCCCTCCTCCCACCGACGTCGCCGTCTCCGTGCGCGACGTCTACAAGGTCTTCGGCCGTCGGCCGGTCGAGGCGATCCGCCGGCTCGAGCAGGGCGCGGCCCGTGACGACGTCAAGGCGCTCGGCACGGCCGCCGTCATCGACGCGAGCTTCGACGTCCGGCGCGGCGAGATCTTCGTCGTCATGGGCCTCTCCGGCTCCGGCAAGTCCACGCTCATCCGCATGCTCAACGGCCTGTGGAAGCCGACGGCCGGGCACGTCGTGGTCGGCGGCACCGACCTCGCGGCGACCGACGCCAAGCAGCTGCGCGCCCTGCGACGCAGCAGCGTGAGCATGGTGTTCCAGCACTTCGCGCTCCTGCCGCACCGCACGGTGCTCGACAACGCGGCGTACCCGCTCGAGATCCAGGGCGTCGGCAAGGCCGAGCGCCGCGAGAAGGCCCGCACCGCGCTCGACCTCGTCGGGCTCGGCGGCTGGGAGGACTCGCTCCCGTCGCAGCTCTCGGGCGGCATGCGCCAGCGCGTCGGCCTCGCCCGCGCGCTCGCCGCCGACACCGACGTCCTGCTCATGGACGAGGCGTTCAGCGCGCTCGACCCGCTCATCCGGCGCGAGATGCAGGAGCAGCTCCTCGACCTGCAGCAGCGCCTCGGCAAGACGATCGTCTTCATCACGCACGACCTCAACGAGGCCATGCACCTCGGTGACCGCATCGCCGTCATGCGCGACGGCCGGATCGTCCAGATCGGCACCGCCGAGCAGATCCTGTCCGACCCCGCGAACGACTACGTCGCGCAGTTCGTCGCCGACGTCGACCGGACGCGCGTCCTCACCGCGTCGTCCGTCATGGTGCGACCCGCGGTCGTCGTGCCCGTCAGCGGCGGGCCGCGTCAGGCGAGCCGCGCGATGCGCGAGGCGCAGGTCTCGGCCGCGTACGTCGTCGACCGCCAGCGCGTGCTGCACGGCGTCGTGCGCGACGACGACGCGGTCGCCGCCCTCAAGGCCGGCAAGGAGAGCATCGGGGACCTCGTGCACGACGGCGTCGCCCCGGTCTCCCCGGACACGCCCCTCGCGGAGATCTTCGCGCCCGCGGCCGAGTCCTCGCTCCCCGTGCCCGTGACCGACGCCGAGGGCCGCCTCGTCGGCGTCGTCCCGCGCGTCACCCTGCTCGAGGCCATGGTCCCGACCGAGCAGCCCCGCACGGGCGAGATCGACCTCGGCGCGCCCGCGGTGCAGGACGAGACCGTCGAGGACGCCGCCGTGGGAGCCCACCCGACGACCGAGGGAGGTGCCGCGTGAACGACACCCTCGTCCCCCGCATCCCGCTCGGTGAGTGGGTCGACACGTTCGTCGACTGGATGACCACGACGTTCCGGCCGCTCTTCCGCTTCGTCAAGGACGTGCTCGTCGGCATCTACGACGGCCTCGACACGATCCTGTCGAGCCCGCCGTTCTGGGTCGTCGCGCTCGCGCTCGCCGCCCTCGCGCTCCTCGCCAAGGGCTGGAAGCTCGCGCTCGGCTCGCTCGTCGGCTTCGTCGTCATCGCCGGCGTCGACCAGTGGGACAACGCGATGGACACCCTCGCGCTCGTCCTGCTGTCCGCCGTCCTGGCGCTCGTCGTCGCGATCCCGGTCGGCATCTGGGCCGCGCGCAACGACCGCGTCTCCGCGGTCGTGCGGCCGGTCCTCGACTTCATGCAGACCATGCCGGCCTTCGTCTACCTCATCCCGACCGTCGTCATCTTCCTCACGGGACCCGTCCCGGGCATCATCGCGACGATCATCTTCGCCATGGCGCCGGGCGTGCGGTTCACCGAGCTCGGCATCCGGCAGGTGGACAAGGAGGTCGTCGAGGCAGGCCAGGCGTTCGGCGCGACCCCGGGCCGCATCCTGCGCCAGATCCAGCTCCCGCTCGCGCTCCCGACCATCATGGCCGGCGTCAACCAGGTCATCATGCTGTCGCTGTCCATGGTCGTCATCGCGGGCATGGTCGGCGCCGGCGGCCTCGGCAACGACGTCGTCGCCGCGCTCCAGCGCGTCAACGTCGCGCTCGGCTTCGAGGCAGGCCTCGCCGTCGTCATCCTCGCGATGTTCCTCGACCGCGTGACGTCCGCCCTCGGCAACCGCGCCCCCGTCTCGCGCGCCCTCGCCGCGGCGCGCGTCTGAGCGAGCGCGTCTGAGCCGGTCTCAGGAGCGCCCGAACCGTGCCCGGCCGCAGCGCCGGGAACCCGCCCGCCGCACCCCCGGCGTCGGGCACACCGACCGGGTCCGCCCGGACCCAGGGAAGGACAGCATGACCCCCGCACGCACCCGCAGCACCCGCCGGTTCGCTCGTGGCACCACCGCGGTCGCCGCCTCGGCCGTCCTCGGCCTCGCCCTCACCGCCTGCGCCTCCGACTCCGGCTCCGGCGGCTCGGACGCCGGCGGCTCGACCGGCGAGGACGAGACGTCGGTCTCCATCGGCATCCCCTCCGGCTGGGACGAGGGCATCGCCGTGTCCCACCTGTGGACCGCGATCCTCGAGCAGGAGGGCTACGACGTCACCTCCCAGACCGCCGACATCGGCGTCGTCTACACCGGCCTGGCCGGCGGGGACTTCGACGTCACCCTCGACGTCTGGCTCCCCTACACGCACGCCTCGTACGAGGAGGAGTACGGCGACCAGGTCACCGACCTCGGCTACTGGTACGACGACGCCAAGCTCACCATCGCGGTGAACGAGGACTCGCCCGCGCAGTCGCTCGAGGACCTCGCCGGCATGGCCGACGAGTACGGCAACAAGCTCGTCGGGATCGAGGCCGGCGCCGGCCTGACCGAGATCACCCAGGAGCAGGTCATCCCGACCTACGGGCTCGAGGGCATGGACTACTCCATCTCCTCGACCCCCGCGATGCTCGCCGAGCTCAAGGGCGCGACCGACGCGGGCGAGAACATCGCCGTCACGCTGTGGCGCCCGCACTGGGCCTACGACGAGTTCCCCGTCCGCGACCTCGAGGACCCCGAGGGCGCGCTCGGCGAGGCCGAGAAGATCCACATGTGGGGCTCGTCCGACTTCGAGGAGCGCTACCCGACGCTGACCAAGCTGTTCGGCGCCTTCTCCCTCGACGACGAGCAGCTCTTCTCGCTCGAGAACATGATGTTCAACTCCGACGAGTACGCCGACGAGGCCGAGGCCGTCCAGGCCTGGCTCGAGGCGAACCCGACGTTCGTCGACGACCTCAAGGAGGCCGCGGGCGTCTGACGTCGCGCGACGAACGGGCCGCGGTCCTCGGCTCGCCGCCGTCGGTTCCGCGCCCGGGCGTGCTGACGACAGGAGGCCGGCTCCCCACGGGGAGCCGGCCTCCTGTCGTCCTCGGACCGGTGCGGTCCTCAGAGCTCGCGCGCGTCGTCCTCCAGCAGGACCGGGATGCCGTCGCGCACCGGGTACGCGAGGGGGCGGTCGGGATCGGTGGAGTGCAGCTCCGGCTCCCCGGAGGGGCCGGTGCCGTCCACCAGGCGTGCGCCGGTCACGGGGCAGCGCAGGGCCTCGCGCACCCAGGGGTCGATCTCCAGGCTCATGCTCGCTCCTCGTCGTCGTGCGTGCGCACGAGCGACAGGACGTCGTCGCGCACCTTCTCCATGATGTCCTCGTCGGCGGCCTCGACGTTGAGCCGCAGCAGCGGCTCGGTGTTCGAGGCGCGGAGGTTGAACCACCACTGCGGGTGGGAGTCCCAGTGCGAGACGGTCAGCCCGTCGAGCTCGTCGACCTCGACCGGCCCGCCGCCCTGCTGCGTCACGTACGCCTCGACGACGCGCGCCCGGGCCGCCGGCACGTCGGCCACGGTCGAGTTGATCTCGCCCGAGGCGACGTACGGCTCGTACATCTCCCCGAGCGCCGAGAGGGGGTGCGGCTGCGACCCGAGGGCGGCGAGCACGTGCATCGCCGCGAGCATCCCCGTGTCGGCGAAGAAGAAGTCGCGGAAGTAGTAGTGCGCGCTGTGCTCGCCGCCGAACACGGCGTCGTTCTGGGCCATCTGCGCCTTGATGAACGAGTGGCCGACGCGCGTGCGCACGGTCCGGGCGCCGGCGGCCCCGAGGAAGTCGGGCACGGCCCGCGACGTGATGAGGTTGTGGATCACGGTCGGCGTGCGCCCCGCCTCGACCTCCTTCGCGACCTCGCGCAGCCCGACGAGCGCCGTGATCGCCGACGGCGACACCGGGTCGCCGTGCTCGTCGACGACGAAGCAGCGGTCGGCGTCCCCGTCGAACGCGAGCCCGAGGTCGGCGTCGTGCTCCACGACGGCGGCCTGCAGGTCGAGCAGGTTCTTCGGGTCGAGCGGGTTCGCCTCGTGGTTCGGGAACGTGCCGTCGAGCTCGAAGTACAGCGGCACGACGTCGAGCGGCAGCGCGGGCAGGCCCGCGCCCGTGCCCAGGACGGCCGGGACGGTGTAGCCACCCATCCCGTTGCCGGCGTCGACCACGACCTTGAGCGGCCGGATCCCCGACAGGTCGACGAGCGAGCGCAGGAACGCCGCGTAGTCCGGGAGCGTGTCGCGGTCGGTGACCGTCCCCGGCTCGTCCGCGGCGGCGGGGAGGCCGTCGTCGAGGTACCCCTCCGCGAGCCGGCGGACCTCCGCGAGCCCCGAGTCCTGGCCCACCGGGCGCGCGCCCGCGCGGCACAGCTTGATCCCGTTGTAGACCGCGGGGTTGTGGCTCGCGGTGAACATCGCGCCGGGCGCACCGAGGACGCCGGACGCGTGGTAGAGCCCGTCCGTCGAGCACAGCCCGATGCGCACGACGTCGACCCCGGCCTCGACGAGACCCGCCGCGAACGCGTCCACGAGCTCCGGCCCGGAGTCCCGCATGTCGTGCCCGACGACGACGCTCGCCCGGGCGGGCGCGTCGCCTGCGGGGGCCGGCGCCTCGGGGAGCACGACCGCACGGGCGAACGCGGCACCGATGGCCTTCGCCACCTGAGGGTTGAGCTGGTCCGGGACGGTGCCGCGGACGTCGTACGCCTTGATGAGGTGGGAGAGGTCGGTCGTCACGCCGCCCACCCTACCGAGGCGGGGGCACGGGGGTGCGTCGGGGTCAGTCGCCCTCGGCGCGCAGGACGCGCAGGTGGCCGCGTCGCCCCACCTCGGTGACGTCCGGCGGCTCCGGCTCCGTCCGGACCTTGCCGGCCTCGCGCACCGCGTCCGCGAGCGCCGACAGGTCGTCGTCGCTCGGGCCGGTCTCGACGAACTGGGGCGACAGCCGCACGACCTCCCAGCCGCGCGGTGCGGTGAGGCGCTCCGCGTGCTCGGCGCACAGGTCGTAGGAGTGCGGCTCGGCGAGGTGCGCGAGCGGGCCGAGGACCGCCGTGGAGTCGGCGTAGACGTAGGTGAGGGTCGCGACGGCGGCACGGACGCACGCCGTGCGCGAGCACTGCCTGACGGATCTCACGCGCTGACCTTACGCCTTCCTGGCGTGTCGTGGGGCCGCCACACGCCGTCCGAGCGCCCGCGCCGCCGCAGGTGGGCGCGCTGCGCCGGGCGGCGGCGGGCTAGAGTCGTGGTGTGCGTGGCAACACTCCGTCCCCCGGCTCGCGGCCCGAGCCCGCCGGCAAGGGGCGCCGGGCCCGCGACCGCTGGTCGCGCCGGGCGACCCCCGCCCCGCCCCCCGTCTCGTTCGACGAGCTCGTCATCCTGCCTCGGGCGCCCGGCCCGGGCGGTCAGGGTCCGGTGCCGCGACGCCGGGACCGCCGGGGTCGCGGGATCCGCGGGCCGCTCCTGCCGCCCACCGCACCGGCGAGCCGCACGCGGGCGGAGAAGTTCGACGACGTCGTCGTCGACGTCGTCGAGCGGGTCGAGCGCTCGTGGGCCAAGCAGCTGCGCGGGACGGAGTTCGCGGTCGAGGACGTGCCGCCGTCCGACCCTGCCCCCTGGGAGGACGGCGGCGTCCCGCTCGGCCGGTGCTTCCCCGCGGAGTCGGGTCAGCCCGCGCGCATCGTCGTCTACCGACGGCCGGTCGAGGCCCGCGCGTTCGACGCCGAGGACCTGGAGGACCTCGTCCGCGACGTGCTCGTGGAGCAGGTCGCCCACCTGCTCGCGCGCACGCCGGAGGAGATCGACCCCCGGTACACCGGCGACCGCTGACCCGCGTCGCTCCCTAGCCCCCGAGGCCCGCGGTGCCCGAGGCACGGACCGCGACGGTCCCGGGCGCGGGGGCGTCGGCCACGGGCAGGAGCACCGAGAGCAGGCTCGGGGTCTCGTCGCCGTCGTCCCCGCTCGGGTGACCCGCGCTCGCCGTGACCGACCAGACCGGCTCCAGGTCCCCGCGCGGACCGACGACGTCGACCGTCACGGCCGCGACCGTGGCGTCGGATCCCTCCGCCACCAGCGCGGACGGGTCGAGCGTCTGCGTCGTGCCGGCGGCGAGCGCCACGGTCGTCGTCCCGGCCTCGGCGCCGTCCTCGTCGTAGGCGCGGACGCGGAGCTCGAGGCGTCCGGCCGCGTCGTCGCCGTCCTCCGCCGGGCCCGTCGCCGGGACTGCCGCGAGCGTCAGGACCGACGTCGTGCCGGGGACGAGCGCGACCTGACCGGCCCGCGCGTCGTCCGCCACGGCCGGGGCGTCCTCCGCGGGGGGCACCAGCGCCCGCGCGGCGATCCACGCCCGGTCGTACTGACGCTCCTCGTGCAGCAGGTCGGGGTCGGCCTCGCCTCGCCGGTCGACCGACGCCCCCGCGACGACGGGGACGTCCGCGTGCACGGCCACGGCGTACGACCCCGCGGGCAGCCCCCCGAGCGAGACGTCGGTGACGACCCCCGGCGTGAGGGCGACGTCCTCCACGCCGCGCAGCGGGACGGGCCCGTCCGCCCCGTAGACCGTCACCTGCGCGGTCCCCGCCTGGTCGCCGGGGGCGAGGAGGCGGAGCTGCGGCGCGTGCGGGTCGTCGACGGCCTCGCCGATGCTCGCGACGCCCGCGAGCGCCAGGTCGTGCGCGGGGTCCGCGCCGGGGACGACGTAGTCGACGCCGAGCGGGACCAGCCCGTCGAGCGTGGAGTGCTGGAGGTAGGCGGAGACGAGCCCGCCCGTCGCCGCGACGTGCACGACGAGACGCCGCTGCTCGGGGGCGGCCGCCTCGACGAGCGTCACGACCTCCTCGCCCGGGCCCACGAGCTGCTGCCCGCCCCCGGAGAGCACCGCGGCCCCGCCCTGGCCCCAGACGTCGACCTGCACGACGGCGGGCGTGAGCCCCGGGTTCTGCAGCACGAGCTGGGTGCTGCTGCCGATCTGGGTGCTCCCGCCCACGAGCCACTGGCTGATGCCGGGCCGCGCGCAGCTCGCCGCGGCGAGGCCGCGCAGGTCGCCGGCGGTCGTCACGGACCCGACCGACGCCGCGACCCGCGGCGCCGCCCCGTCGCCCGGGCGCACGGTCAGGACGCTGCCCGCGCCAGGGTCCTCGACGGTGCTCACCGTGACGTCGGCGTCGGGGGCGCGATCCAGCGCCCGGGCGCCGGTGCGCGCGGCCGTGCCGTCGAACGTGCCGATCTCGGCCGACCCGGCGCCCGCCACGACCGCGCGCAGGCTGCTCTCGGTGCCGACCGGCGCGGGACCGAACTGCGCGTCGCCGACCGTCTCCGGGTCGGTGAGGCGCGCGGGCCCCGGGCAGACCGTGACCTCCGGGGCCGGCTCGACGGCGACCCGCTCGACCGGGTCGGCGGGGGGCGGCGCGGCGGGGACCAGCGTCGCACCCGTGCTCCCGAACGCGGCCACGGCGCCGACCGCGAGCATCCCGACCAGGCCGGCGCCCGTCGTCGTGACCCGGCGCACCACCCCGCGCCGCCGGCTGCGGGACGTCCCGACGGTCGCCCCGTCCGCCGCCGCCCGGCCCTCGCCCGTCTCGTTCTCCGTCGTCACCGCGCTACCTCGTCCCCGCCCGACGACGCCGCACCGGCACCGCGAGCAGCACGTACACGAGCAGGGTGATCCCTGCCGCCGTCATCCAGCCCGACCGGTGGTCGGCCGCGTGGAACACCTCGAGCCGACCGTCCGCGCCTCCCAAAGCGAACGCCTGGAGCCCGCCGGTGGTCGACGGGTCGACGGCCTCCAGGGGTCGGCCGTCGAGCGTCGCCCGCCACCCGGGCGAGGCGTCCTCCGCGAGCACGACCACGCGGTCCTCGGCCCCCGCCGGCACGACCGCGTCGACCGGTCGCAGCGCCTGGCGGTCGGCGTCGAGCGGCTGTGACCCCGCGGACGACTCGACCCGCGCGTAGGCGGGGTCGAGGCCGTCGGGCGCCACGCGCCACACCAGCCCCGACTGCCCCTCCGTCATGCGCTCGAGACCGGGCACCGTGTCGAGCCGCGCCACGAGCTCCGCGCGCGCCTGGTCCTGCTCCGCCGACGCCGGTAGGAGCACGGCGCCCACGCCGAGGCGCCCGAGGCCGTCGCTCACGTCGGCGGACGTGCCGGAGACGAGGTCGGCGACCACCCGGGGCAGCTCGCCCTCGGTCGCGCCGGGGTCCGCGGCCTGCCACGCCTCGACGACGACCGAGGAGTCGACGGCCTGCGGGCCGTCGGAGCGCAGGGCCGCGTACTCGACCACGCCGCCCGGACCGATCTCGAGGCTGAGCACCCGGGCCTGGCGCGGGGAGGACTGCATCTGGCGGCCGACCGGCGGGACGACGGGCTGGGTCGTCGCGCGGACGTCGCCGACCCGCGCGTCGTCCCGGTCGAGGACGCCCGCCGTCCACGACGCCGCGGTGCCCAGCGGGAGCAGCGTGACGACGAGGCCGAGCGCGACGACGGCACCGGACCGCCAGGGCGGGGCGCCGCCGTCGGGCAGTCGGGGCGCACCCACGAGCGCGGCTCCGAGGAGCGCGAGGAGCGCGAGCGAGGTGCCCGCGCCGGGCCAGCCCGTCACGGGGGCGTCCGGCGACGCGCCCGCCCCGACGACGGTCGAGCCGGCGAGGATCGCCGTCGCGAGGCCGATCGCCGCGACGAACCACGCGCCGACGGCGAGGCGGCGCCCGCGGAGCACGGCCACGGCGGCGAGCGCCACGACGACCGCCCCGGCGGCGAACGGCGCCCACCGCGCGAGCAGGTCGACGGCGCCCGAGCCGTCGAGCCCGAACCACGCGCCCGGCGACACCGGCAGACCGAGGAGCAGCTGCCACGGCGGCGCGGCCGCGGCCGCGACGGGCGCACCGGGGTCGGCGAGCAGGAGGCGCCACCCGCCGTCGCCCGCCGTCCTCGCCACGTGCACGAGGAACGGCGCGAAGAGCACGAGGGCCGGGACGGGGACGAGGGCGAGGTAGCGGCGGTGCGCGGGCACCCCGACCGCGACCACCACGAGCACGAGGACGCCGACCGGGAGGAGGACGGGCGAGCCGGCGACGACGACGGCGAAGAGCAGGCCCGCGGTCGCCGCCGCGGCGAGCGACCCCGGCTCGCGCCGCGGGACCGGACGCGCGGCGTCGGGCGCGGCCGGCGCGACCGTGTCGACACGCTGGAGCCCGAGCGCGCGGACCACCGCGAGCGCGAGCCACGGCAGCGTGGCGTGCACGAGCACGGCGCCCACCCGGCCCGCGCCCACGGCGGCGAGCAGGGCCGGCGCGGCGACCCACACGAGCGTGGCCCAGGCGCGCGCCGGGACCGAGCGGACCAGGGCGCCCGCGGCGAACCACGCGCCCAGACCCGCGGCGACGAAGCAGGCCGGCACGAGCAGGTTGACGGCGGTCTGGGTCGCGCCCCCCGCGAGCAGCGAGGCGGGGACGAGCGCCGTGACGTAGGGGTCGGCCGGGGCGGGCGCCCCGAGGCCGGTCGAGACCCACCCGGTCGTCGCGGCACGCCAGACGTCGCCCAGCGTGCCCGTCGCCGGCAGCAACGAGCCGCCGACGAGGCGCCCGCCGGCGAGCAGCGCCCCCGCGAGCGGGCCGAACACGAGGGCGGTGTACGCCACGAGGGCGACGGCCGTCGCAGCGAGCCCCGCCCGTCGCCGCAGCGCGAGCGCGCGCAGCTCGCGCCGCTCGATGTCGGTCGGGGCCCACGCCGTGCGCCGCTGCTCCGCCCGCGCCAGACGACGGTCGCGCCGCTCGGCGAGCACCTCGCGCCACGTGCCGCGCAACGGGCGCAGCGCACCGCGCGGGAGCCTGCGGGTCCGTCGGGCCGCGCGCCGCGCGCGCCACACGGGCCCGACCCGGGCGAGCGCCCACAGCGGCGCGAGCAGCTCGTCCCGCGCGTGGCCGGGCTGCTTGACGAGCAACCGGTACGCGGCGTGGAACGGCGCACCGAGGATCATGGCCAGCGCGACGAACGGGAGCCACGGTGCCGCGACCCCGACGAGTCGCGCGTGCAGCTGCGACCGGCGCCGCGCGGCGGAGGACGAGCCGGGGTCCGGCGCGGGGAGCGTGGTCGCCCCGCGCCGCCGGTCCCGCAGACCGAGCAGCGACGCCTGGGCGTGCCGCACCACCGCGGACGGCACGACGATCACGCGGTGCCCGGCGAGCCGTGCCCGGCGGCACAGGTCGAGACCGTCGCCGAACGGGCCGTACTCGGGGTCGGTCCCGCCGAGCTCGAGCCACACCGTGCGGCGCACGAGCGCGCCCGCGAGCCCGACGGCGAGCACGTCGTCGCGCGCGTCGTGCTGGCCCTGGTCGATCTCGTCGTCGTCGATCCCGGTCATGCGGCGCCCCAGCGGCGTCGTCGTGACGCCGACCTCGACGAGGCGGCTCGCCGTGCCCGGCTCGAACGGCGCGGCGGGCTCGGCTCCCGTGCCGACCGTCCACCGCTCCTGCTTGGGTCCCGCCACCGCGACCGCGGTCGAGTGCTCGACCGCGCGCAGGAGCTCGGCGAGCGCGTCGGGAGCGGGCGCCGAGTCGTCGTGGAGCAGCCAGAGCCACGTGCCCGGTTCGACGTGCGCGAGCGCGGCGTCGACCGCGTCCCCGAACGAGCGGGCGCGCGGAGCAGCGACGAACCGCGCGTCGCCGAGCTGGAGCCCCTGGTGCTCGCGCGTCGCGTCACCGGTGGCGGCGTCGACCACGACGACCGCGTGCGGGCTCGTCGTCTGGGCGCGCAGGGCGGCCATCGTCTGCGCGAGGAACGGCGTGCTCCCGCGCGTGACGACGACTGCGGTGACGGTCGTGACGACGGGCAGCGCCCCGGTGACGGCAGCGACGATCTCGGGTGCCGCGACGACGCCCGGCACCGCAGCGGCACGCGCGGCCGCCCCCGGCGTGACGTCGCCGGGGCGGGCGCTGCGCGCGGACGTGGTCAGGTCGGAGGAAGTCATGTCCCGTCGATCATGCGACGGACACGGCTCCGGGCGCGGCATTTGCGCGCCCCGGTGTGGCGGGGTGTCGTGACCCCGTCACGAGGCGGCCCGGTGCGGCACGCGGCCGATCCGGACCGGGCGACGCTCGTCGTCAGACGACGCGGCGCTTGAGCTTGCGGCGCTCCCGCTCCGAGAGGCCGCCCCAGATGCCGAACCGCTCGTCGTTCTCGAGCGCGTACTCCAGGCACTCCGCGCGGACCTCGCAGCCCGTGCAGACCTTCTTGGCCTCGCGCGTGGACCCGCCCTTCTCCGGGAAGAAGGCCTCCGGGTCCGTCTGGGCGCAGAGCGCCCGCTCCTGCCAACCCATGAGCGAGTCGTCGACCGGCTCGCCGAAGAGCGGCAGCACCGGTGCCACGCGCTCCACCTCTCGTTCAGCGTCGGAGGGGAAAGCCCCTCCCGTCCCGTCCAGCATGTTCCACATCGTGCGCCCCTTCATGCCGTTCGCCGGGCCTCGTGGCGAGAACCCCGCCGGAAACTGCATTGAAGAAATTACACGCGTGTCGTCCGCGGGCGTCAAGCCGAAATGTGATAGCGACGAGGAGGCGAGGGGTGAAATTCCGACATGTCGGGACGCGATATCAGCGCTCTAGGGTGGTGTCCATGGTGACCGCTCCCCATCCCCCGACCCCGCGCGACGACCGCCCCACGCACGTCGCTGACCTGCTGAGTCTCCTCACGCGAGACCCCGGCCGACCGCGGCTCACGTGGTACGGCGACGACGGCGAGCGCGTCGAGCTCTCCGGCGCGGTGCTCGAGAACTGGGTCAACAAGACGACCAACCTTCTCGTCGAAGAATTCGACGCCGGCCCCGGCACGCGGGTCGTTCTCGACCTTCCGGTCCATTGGCGCACGGTCGTCTGGGCGCTCGCCGCATGGCGCGTCGGAACGACGGTCGTGCTCGCGCCCGTCGAGGACGACGCTATGCCGGACGACGGCACCACGCGACCGGACGTCGTCGTGACGACGCGCCCCGACCGCTGGACCGGGACGCGCGCCGAGCTCGTCGCCGTCGCGCTGCCGGCGCTCGCCCGCCGGTTCGACGGCGACCTCCCGGCGGGGGCGATCGACGCCGCGTCCGCGGTCATGACCTACGGCGACCGGATCGGCTGGGCGCCCGCGGTCGAGCCCGGGCTCGAGGCGCTCTCCGCACCCCCCTCGTCGTGGGACCACGCGCACCTGGTCGACCGGGCCGCCGGCGGTCGGCAGCTCCTGTCCCCGACGCCGCCCTCCGGGGACGGGGACGACGGGGACCCGGCGACGGCCTCGATCCTGCGCCGGGTGCTCGCGACCTGGGCTGCCGACGGGTCCGTCGTCCTCGTCTCCCCCGCCACCGCGACGGCTCTGGGCTCCGACCCCGAGCGGTTTCGTCGGCTCCTCGCCCAGGAGCAGGTGACGCCGGCCTGACCGCCTTGGTGGTGTCTCCCCTCGGAGAGACCGCGCGGCTATCGTGGGCGGATCGAGGACAGGTGCGACCCCGAGCGAGGTGCCCGTGACCCGACCCGACGACCAGCCGGCCGCAGACCCCGTACCCAGCGGGCCGGGCGACGCCACGGCACGCGCCGCGAGCACGGAGGACGCCGAGTACACGCGTCGTCTGCGCGAGCTCCAGGGCGCCCGCTGGAAGCGGATCCTGCACGTGCAGGCCCCGTACCGGTGGATCGTCCGACACCACCTGGGGGCGCGCCGGACGCTCGACCTGGGGTGCGGCATCGGGCGCAACCTCCGCCACCTCTCCCCGGGCAGCCTCGGGGTGGACCACAACCCCGCGTCGGTCGCCTTCTGCCGGAGCCTCGGGATGGACGCACTCACCCCCGAGGGCTTCCTGGACGCGAGCGCCGACGGGCGGCTCCCGCCCTTCGACGCCCTCCTCGTCTCGCACGTGCTCGAGCACGTCGAGCAGGGCAGCCAGGTCGAGATGCTGCGCCCGTACGTCGAGCGGCTCGCGGCGGGCGCCCGGGTGCTCGTGGTGTGCCCCCAGGAGCGCGGTTTCGCGTCGGACCCCACCCACACCGACTTCGTCGACGACCGGAGGATCGCGCAGGCGCTCGACGCGCTCGGTGTCGTCGTGGACGGGTCGCGGTCCTTCCCGTTCCCCCGTTGGACGGGCCGGTACTTCGTCTACAACGAGTTCGTCGTGCACGGGCACGTGCCGGCATGAGCGAGACGAGCCCGTCGAGATCGCGCGCGTGGGAGGATGGCGCCCATGCGTGGAATCATCCTGGCCGGCGGCTCCGGCACGCGACTGCACCCGATCACGCTCGGTGTGAGCAAGCAGCTCGTGCCGGTCTACGACAAGCCGATGATCTACTACCCCCTGTCGACCCTGATCCTCGCGGGCATCCGCGACGTCCTCGTCATCACGACCCCGCACGACGCCGAGCAGTTCCGTCGGCTGCTGGGCGACGGCTCGCAGTTCGGCATCTCCATCTCGTACACCGTCCAGGCGGAGCCCAACGGGCTCGCGCAGGCGTTCGTCCTCGGTGCGGACTTCATCGGGTCGGACTCCGCGGCGCTCGTCCTGGGCGACAACATCTTCTACGGCCCGGGCCTCGGTACGCGCCTCTCGCGGTTCGAGGGCCTCGACGGCGGCGCGGTGTTCGCCTACCGGGTCTCCGACCCGACCGCCTACGGTGTCGTCGAGTTCGACGAGGACGGCAAGGCCCTCTCGCTCGAGGAGAAGCCGCAGCACCCAAGCTCGAGCTACGCGGTGCCCGGACTGTACTTCTACGACAACGACGTCGTGGCGATCGCCCGCGACCTCGAGCCGTCGGCCCGGGGCGAGTACGAGATCACCGACGTCAACGCGGAGTACCTCCGCCAGGGGCGGCTCCACGTCGAGGTGCTGCCCCGCGGCACGGCCTGGCTCGACACCGGGACCTTCGACTCCCTCCTCGAGGCGTCGGACTTCGTCCGTACGATCGAGAACCGGCAGGGCCTGAAGGTCGGTTCGCCCGAGGAGGTCGCGTGGCGCCGGGGCTTCCTCACCGACGACGAGCTGCGCACCCGCGCCGAGAAGCTCGTGAAGTCCGGCTACGGGAGCTATCTGCTCGGCCTCCTCACCCCCTGACGACGGCGGTCGGCGGCTGCGCCGACCGTCAGCCCGCGAGGACCTCGGCGGCGGCCGTCCGCCACCGCTCCTCCCACTGGGCGATCACGGGCACCCCGACCGCCGCCAGGGGCGCGTGGTCGAGCACCGAGTACGCAGGACGCGGCGCCGGACGCACGAACGCCTCGCTGGTCGTCGGCCGCACGCTCTCGGGGTCCTGGCCGGCGGCGACCGCGACCGCGCGCGCGAACTCGAACCAGGAGCACGCGCCGCTCGCCGTCGCGTGGTACACGCCACCGGGGGCGCCGGTCACCACGAGGCGGTCGACGGCCTCGGCCACGTCCCGCGTCCAGGTGGGCTGGCCGACCTGGTCGGCCACGACGTCGACCCCACCGCGCTCGCGCAGGAGCCGGGCGATGGTCCGGGGGAAGCAGGCGCCCCGCGCGCCGTAGAGCCACGCCGTGCGCACCACCAGGTTCGCCGGAGACGCCGCAAGGACCGCCCACTCGCCCGCGAGCTTCGTCCGCCCGTACGCGGACACGGGCGTCGGCGCGTCGTCGACGCGGTAGGGCGCGTCGGCCGTGCCCGCGAAGACGTAGTCGGTCGAGATGTGGACGAGGCGGCGCCCGGCACGGGCGCACGCTCGCGCGAGGACGCCGGCACCGAGGGCGTTCACGGCGAAAGCGTCGGACTCGTGCTGCTCCGCGCCGTCGACGTCCGTCCACGCGGCGCAGTTGACGACGACGTCGACCGCGGCGACCGCGTCCTCCACGCTCCGGGCGTCCAGCACGTCGAGCTCCCGGGACGACGGAGCCCACACCTGCTCCCCCCGCTCGGCGAGCCGACCCGCGAGGTCCGTGCCGAGCATGCCCGTCCCTCCCGTGACCAACCAGTGCACGAGCGACCTCCGATCCTGTGGGCGATGACCAGACGAGCGTAGTGGAGGCCCCGGTCTCGTAGGATGACCAACCATGACCCCTGAGATCGGCGGACCTTCCCGCGCCCGCCGGACGGCCACCTGGGTCGCGCTCCCCCTCCTCGCCCTGGTCGCCCTCCTCGCATGGGGATTCGCCACGCCGGTCGGCTCGAGCCCCGACGACGACTTCCACCTCCCGTCGATCTGGTGCGGGCTCGGCGAGCGGGACGGCCTGTGCGAGCAGGGCTCCGAGGAGCTCACGCGACTCGTCCCGGCAGCGGTCGCGGGCGAGCCTTGCTACGCCCGGGACGCCGCTCGCGACGCGTCCTGCTGGTCCGACTCGACCGAGCTCGTCGAGACGGACCGCGTCAACACGGTGCACCTCTATCCCCCGGTCTTCTACGCGACGATGTCGGCGTTCGCGTCGACCGACGTCGAGACGTCCGTCCTGCTCATGCGGGGGTTCAACGCGCTCCTCTTCGTCGGGCTCGTCACCGGGGTGGCCGCCCTGGTCCCGCGGCCGCTCCGGCGCAGCGCCGTCCTGCCGTTCGCCGTCACGGCGGTCCCGCTCGGGTTGTTCGTCGTCCCGTCGACCAACCCCAGCTCGTGGGCGTACCTCGCGGCGGGCGTGACGTGGCTCGCGCTCTACGCGAGCACGCTCGTCGAGGGCCGCCGCCAGATCGGGCTGGCCCTGCTCGCCGTGCTCGCCGGCTTCCTCGGCGCGGGGGCACGAGGCGACGCGGGCGTCTACGCGTGCCTCGCCGTCGGCATCGTCGCGATCCTCTCTCTCCGCCGCGACCGCCGCCTCGTCGTCCCGGCCGTGGCGGGCGCCGTCATCGCGGCGGTCGGCGCGCTCTTCTACCTGAGCTCGACGCAGGGCGGTCAGGTGAGCGGCGGCTTCAGCGACGGACCCGGAGGACCGCCGCTCGGCGTGTGGGACACCTTCCGCACCGTGCTCGAGGTCCCGGACCTGTGGATCGGAGCCGTCGGCGGGTGGGGCCTCGGCTGGTTCGACGTCCCCCTCCCGGCCCTCGTCCCCGTCCTCGTCTGGGCCGTCCTCTCCGCCGCCGTGTTCCTCGGCCTCGGCAAGGCCACGCCCCGGACCCTGGTCGCGGCGATCGTCGCCCTCGGCGCGCTGTGGGGCATGCCGACGCTCCTGCACCAGCAGTCGGGGGTGCTCCCCGGCTCGTTCGTCCAGCCTCGCTACCTCCTGCCCGTGCTCGTCCTGCTCGTCGGCGTCCTCACCGTGGCGACCGCCCGCGGCAAGGTCGAGTGGACCCGGGCACAAGGCGTCACCGGAGCGGTGGCGCTGGCGCTCGCTGCGGCCGTCGCACTGTTCACCACGATCCGGAGGTTCACCGTCGGCATCGAGACGCCGGTGGCGAACCTCGACGGCGACCCCCGCTGGTGGTGGGACGTCCTCGCCCCGACCCCGCTGACCGTGCTCGTCACCGGATCGGTCGCCGCGCTCGGCGTCTTCCTCCTCGCGGAGCGGCTGGGCAGAGCCGTTCCCACCGGCGAACGAGCGACGGACGACGAGCCCCGACCCCGACCGACGGAGAGATGACCGTGAAGATCCGAGAGCTCGACATCCCCGGCGCATGGGAGCTCACGCCGCGCCAGTTCGGCGACGACCGAGGCGTGTTCCTCGAGTGGTTCCAGGGCAGCGAGTTCGCTGCGACGGTCGGACACGACCTCGACCTCCGGCAGGCGAACCTGTCGGTCTCCGCCGCCGGGGTCGTCCGGGGGGTGCACTTCGCCGACGTCCCGCCGAGCCAGGCCAAGTACGTGACCTGCGTGAGCGGCGCGGTGCTGGACGTCGTGGTGGACATCCGCGTCGGCTCGCCGACCTTCGGCCGCTGGGACTCGGTGCTGCTCGACGACGTCGACCGCCGCGCCGTCTATCTGAGCGAGGGCCTCGGGCACGCGTTCTGCTCGCTCGAGGACGGCTCGACCGTCGCCTACCTCTGCTCGGCACCCTACGCGCCGGGCAGAGAGCACGGGATCCACCCGTTGGACCCGGGTCTCGCGATCGAGTGGCCGACGACGGACCGCCGTGGCCGTGCGCTCACCCCGCGGCTCTCGGACAAGGACTCCCAGGCCCCGACGTTCGACGAGGCGCACGCGCAGGGTCTGCTGCCCACCTGGGACGCCGTGCGGTCCTTCCTCGCCGACCGACGGGGCACGGGCGCCTGAGCGCCCGGGCGCCCGCCGACCGCGAGCTGCCGTCCTACTGCCCGGACGCGGCGTAGGTCGCCTCGACGCCGGCCTTCGCCGGGCGCCACCACGACTCGTTCTCCCGGTACCAGTCGACCGTCGCGACGAGACCGTCCCGGAAGTCGGTGTAGCGCGGCTCCCAGCCGAGCTCCTCCCGGAGCCGCGAGGCGTCGATCGCGTACCGCAGGTCGTGCCCGGGGCGGTCGGCCACGTGGTCGAAGTCGTCGGAGGGTCGCCCGAAGATCTCGAGCAGCGTCCGCACCACGTCGAGGTTGCTCGTCTCCCCGTCGGCACCGATCAGGTACGTCTCCCCGATCCGGCCCGCGTCGATGATCCGCCACACGGCGCTGTTGTGGTCCTCGACGTGGATCCAGTCACGCACGTTCAGCCCCGCCCCGTAGAGCCGGGGGCGCACCCCGTCGATGAGGTTGGTCACCTGGCGCGGGATGAACTTCTCCACGTGCTGGTACGGGCCGTAGTTGTTGGAGCAGTTGGAGAGCGTCGCCTCGACCCCGAAGGACCGGACCCACGCCCGCACGAGCAGGTCGCTCGCCGCCTTCGTGGAGGAGTACGGGCTCGAGGGGTTGTACGGGGTCGTCGGTGTGAACTTCGCCGGGTCGTCGAGCTCGAGGTCGCCGTACACCTCGTCCGTCGAGATGTGGTGGAAGCGCACCCCGTGCCGACGGACGGCCTCGAGCAGCGTGAAGGTCCCGACGACGTTGGTCCGTACGAAGGGCGACGGGTCGTTGAGCGAGTTGTCGTTGTGGGACTCGGCGGCGAAGTGCACGACCAGGTCGTGCTCGGCGACGAGCGGGTCCACCACGTCGGTGTCCGCGATGTCGCCCTGCACCAGGCGGACCCGGTCCGCCACAGGATCGAGCGACGAGCGGTCGCCCGCGTAGGTGAGCGCGTCCAGGACGGTGATCTGGACGTCCGGGCGCTCCCGGACGCTCTGGTGGACGAAGTTGGACCCGATGAAACCGGCTCCGCCGGTCACCAGCATCTTCATGTGCGCTGCTCCTGCCAAGTCGTCGTGCGGCCGACCGACCACTCTAGACGACCGGTCCCCCGGTCTCAGCCTCGCGTCCGTGACCGCAGCGCGAGGCCGATGTCGGCTCCCGTCGCGGCGATGCCCACCGGGAGCGGCACGAACGCGCGGTGGTCCAGCTCGGGCCACACGCGGGACCGGAACCGCAGGTCGAGCGCCTGACGAGAGGTGAACGGCGACGCCGCCAGCACCGCCTGGGGGCGTCGCTTGTAGATGCGGCGCATCTCGCCGAGCAGGGTCGCGATCGAGACCGACTGCTGCGACGCGAGGATCTTCACCACGGGTTCGCTCCCCGGCGGGAGGGTGGCCGCGCGGTCGAGCGTGTCGAGGACCATCGCCGCGCAGTCGTCGACGAAGAGATAGTCGCGCAGCGTGTCCAGCGGGACGTAGATCCCGATCGGGCGCGCCGTGTGGTGCGCCAGGCAGAGCTGGGAGATGAGCCCTTGGGGTTTCGCCAGGTTCTGCCCCGGACCGTAGATGTTCGCGATGCGTGCCAGCACCACGCGCGTGCCCGCCCCGCCGAGCGTACGGAAGGCGTCCTCCGCGTCGAGCTTGGCACGCCCGTACTCCGCCAGCGGCCGCGGCGCGGTCTCCTCGGTGAAGGGTGGGTCGTCGCTCCCGGCGTAGAGGCCGCCGGCCGACGAGGCGAAGAGGAGCGCACCCCGTGCCGCGACATCGGTCGGCAGCGCCCGCAGCCGGGAGACCACGTCGCGGATGACGTCGAGCTCGGCACCGAGCGCGTCGGCCGTCGACGCGGTGACCCCTGCTCCCGCGGCCCAGACCACGGCCCAGGGGCCGTCTCCCGCCGTCCGGAGGAGCTCGTCGACCGCGCGCCCGAGGTCCTCGACGGCGTCGGCACGCACGCCCCACCGCACCCGCGCCCGGACGGACGACGTCCCGCGGCGGTCGAGCTCGCGCGTCACGGCCCGGCCGAGCAGGCCCCCCGCGCCCACGACCAGGGTCGTCGCGCCCCCCGCACGGTTCATCGATCGCGTGCGCGTCCGAGCGGGCCCTGCGCGGGGTCGCTCACGATGAGATAGAGCGGCCTGCCCATCGCCATGTTGACGGCCACCCCGATGTACTCCGCGACCACACCGATCGCGAAGAGGATGAGACCGGTCGCCAGCAGCATCACGACGATGAGCGACGTCCAGCCGGCAGGGACGGACTCGCCCGCGATACGGGCGATCGCGAGCGCGACCGCGACCACCACGCCCGCGACGCCGAACACCGCGCCGAGCACGCTCACGATCCGCAGCCCCCGGGTACCGCTCGAGAGCACCATCCGCCAGAAGTGCGACAGGAGGCGCCGCAGCGAGTACCCGGACCGACGCTCGCCCTCGTCACGGAGCGCGACGGGGGCCGTGGTGACGGTTCCCGCGACCCAGCCGAGCGCGACGTCGAGATAGACGCTGGGGCCCGCGTACGCGGCCACGGACCGACCGATCTCCCCGAGAACGAGCCGATAGCTCTGGTAGAGCGACGTGTCGGTACCCCCCGCGAGCGCCTCGATCACGCGCTTCGCCGCCTTGGACGTCACGTTGCGGAACGCGGAGTGCGGAGGGGCGTTGGTCGGCGCCGCGTAGACGACGGTCGCCCGCTGCGCGAGCGCCGCGTCCAGCAGCACGCCCATGTCCGCGGGGTCGTGCTGGCCGTCCTCGTCCAGCGTGACGATCCAGTCGCCGCCCGAGGAGGCCATCCCGGCGAGGGTCGCGGCATGCTGCCCGAAGTTGCGGCTCAGCCAGACGGGTCGGACGACGTCGTACTTCGCGGCGAGGTCGCGGATGACCGCGGCGGAACCGTCGGGTCCGTGATCGAAGACGAGCAGGACCTCGGTGACCTGGGCCTGCGCCCCCGCCGGTGTCGCGAACGGGACGCAGAGCCTCTCGATCTCCTCGAGGAGGGCCGGGAGCGTGCGCTCACCCTGGTACACGGGAACGACGACGGAGATCTTGTGAAGGACGCCGTCGAGGTCTTCGTTCGTCACGCTGGAGACTATAGTCGTTGGGTCGTCGCAGCCCGTCCGCCCTCGGGTGCGCCCGCGAGCTCCGAGAAGAGGTACCCCGCCCGATGGTCATGGACCCGGAGCCCCCGACGACGGACGCCCCCGGATCGCCGACCCCGGCCCCTCCCGCAGGGATGCACGGGTCGCTCGGCCCCCTCTTCACCCTCGTCAAGGACCAGCGGGTCGCGTTCCTCATCGTGGGCGGCCTCAACACCGTCATCGGCACCGCGTGGTTCGTCGTCTTCGAGATGCTCCTGCGCGACCAGCTCGGCCGGTTCGGCTACATGGCGAGCCTCGTCTGCGCGCACGTCGCGGCCGTGCTCTGCGCGTTCGTGCTCTACCGCAAGTTCGTCTTCCGGGTGACGGGGCACGTCTGGCTCGACCTGGCTCGCTTCGAGGTGGTGAACCTCAGCGCGCTCGGGGTCAACCTCGTCGCCCTGCCGTTCGTCGTCGAGCTCTTCGGGCTCGCGCCGATCCCCGCCCAGCTCCTCATCACCTGCGTCACCGCGCTCATCAGCTACTTCGGCCACAAGGGCTTCTCGTTCCGACGCAAGAAGCCGGCGGCCACGCCCCCCGACGTCGCCGACACCGGTGCCGCCGACAGCCACAGCAGAAAGGACGCCCCCACGTGAGCCCTCGCGTCTCGGTCGTCGTGCCCGCGTACAACAACGGCGACTACATCGCCGCGACGATGCGCTCCGTGCTGGACCAGACCTTCGACGACTTCGAGCTCGTCGTGGCGGACCACTCGTCCACCGACGACACGTGGGAGCAGCTCCAGGCGTTCGCGGAAGACCCCCGGGTGCGGCTCGTGCAGACGGACGCGGGCGGCGGAGCCCGGAGGAACTGGAACCGGGTGAGCGAGCTCGCCCGGGGTGAGCTCATCAAGCTCGTCTGCGGGGACGACCTCGTGCACCCCACCATGCTCGCCCGCCAGGTCGCGGCGATCGACGCGGCAGGTCCGGAGGCCGTGCTCGTGGCGTCGCAGCGAGACCTCGTCGACGCGCGCGGAGACGTCTTCGTCCGTGCGCGGGGCCTGGGCGACCTCGACGGCGTCGTGGACGGCGCCGAGGCGCTGCGGGCCACCGTGCGCTCCGGCACGAACCTCTTCGGCGAGCCCGCGTGCGTGCTCATGCGCACCGACGCCCTGCGACGCGCGGGGTGGTGGCAGGACCTGCGGTACTACATCGACGCCGGCTCGTACGCCCACGTCATGGTCCAGGGACGGGTCGTCGCACTGCGCGAGTCCCTCGCGTCGTTCCGCGTCAGCGCGAGCCAGTGGTCCGTCCGCCTGATGCGGCAGCAGGCGGAGGAGGCCGCGGAGTTCCACCGCCTGGCGCGTGAGCTGGCGCCCGCCACGATCACCGAGCAGGACGTGCGCCGCGGTGACCGTCTGGCGAAGGTCGTCGCTCTGCAGCGCCGGGCGGCGTACGTCGTCCTCGGGCGCCGGATGCGCCCTCGAGACTGACCCGCCGCGCTCACACCTCGGTGCCGGCGGGGGTCGTGCTCCGTCGGCTCCGGAACCCCTGGAACGCGCAGAGCCCCACCGCGCCCAGCAGCGCCACGACCAGGCCACCGAGCTCCAGCGTCCACCCCGGCGGCCGGAACGACACCTCGACCGTCTCGCCGACGCTGTCGCCGTCGAGCTCGACCGTGAGGAGGAAGTCTCCCGTCGGTGCCGCCAGCTCACCGCCGGCGACGCGGTACCCGGGCCAGGCCATCCGGCTGAGGACGATCGTCCCACCGGACTCGGGCACGTCCGTCACGCGGAGCGTCGTCACGTCGTCGCTCACCGACTCCTCCACCACCTCGACCCCGTCGGAGGCGTAGGTCACGTGGCCGGGTCCGGGCACCGCGACGTCCCGGGTCCACAGCTCGGTCGAGTGCCCGGTCGTCGCGACGTGCCAGCCCGCGGGCGGCGTGGGAACACCGTCCGGGAACGCCGACAGGACGAGCTGGACGTTGCCGATCCCCATGAGGTCGACGAGCGGGGACGACGTCCCCTCCACCTCCGCGAACAGCGCGTCGAGCGAGCCGGCGCACGACTCCCCCCGGTTGCTCACGCACAGGGTCTCCGAGTACGCCGCGAACCCCACGGGCGTGTAGACGTTCTGCACCGGAGCCGGATTGAGGTACCAGGTGTTCGCGAGCAGCGTCTCCTCCCAGACCTCCGGGCCCGGGGCCTGCGTCGGGGCGCCCACGACGAACACGTTCTCCTCGACCCCCTCGAGCTGGCGCTGGTAGTCGGCCACGGCCGACGGCATGCCGAAGTCGGCGAGCGGTGGGTCCGGCTGGTAGCGGTGCTGCACCACGACGTTCGCCGAGGTCGCCAGGACTGCCACGAGCGCGAGCGGCAGTGCGCGCCGCCCGGAGGTGGTCCGGAGGAGGACGAAGTACGTCGCGCCGACCACGAGCAGGACGGCCACCGCGACGGCGAGCGGCCTGCCCCACCCGGGCACCTGGACGAACGCCAGGTAGGCGCCGATCAGGACGAGGGCGACGAAGACCGCGCCCCGCGCGAGGGTCACGCGCGCGACGAGCGCGCGGCTGAGCACGACCGCGAGCAGGACGAGCGCCGCGAGCGAGACGTACGGCATCATCCGCACCGGGATGCGGAGCGGGCCGGCATAGCTCGGCCCGACGACCCACAGGACCATGACGAGGAGGAACAGCCCGATCCCCACGAGGTCCCGGGCGTCGCGGACGATCTTGCGGACGTCGACGAACGCGACGAGCGGGAGCGCCCAGGAGATGTAGAGCATCGGGACGACGGCGAACGCGCCCCACCAGGCCGAGACCTCCGGTCTCGCCGTCGAGATCGCGGAGGCAAGAAGTCCGTTGAGGTCGGCGACGAGGAAGCCGTCGTTGAGGATCGAGCTTCCCTGGCGCACCGTGACGTCGGCGGAGAGGACGCCGGGGAGGTAGACCGCCACGGCGACGAGCCCGAGCAGGACGCTCGCGCCGAGGACGACGAGAGCGCCCCGCCGCTGGCCCGCGATCATCGCGTCGACCAGCACGGCACAGATGACGAAGACCAGCGCGATCGTGCCGTGGACGTAGCCGACCGTCACGACGAGATACCCGGCGACGAGCATCCCGACCGGGTTGCGACCGCGGGCCGCGCGGCGCGCCATCCACCAGAACCACGGGATGCCCGCCGAGGTGAACAGTCCCGTCACCCAGGTGGTCGCGTCCATGTAGAAGGTGAACCCCGCCAGCGGGAAGCCGATGCCCGCGAGGAGCGCCCAGTGGCGGTGCCCCCCGAAGTCGCGGACCAGGCCGTACGCGCCGACGGCTGCGACGCCCATCACGACCGCCTTCACCGCGGTCGAGAACACGACGGCGTCCGGAGCGTAGGACGCCAGAAGACCGATCAGGAGCACGACGGGATTCAGCAGCCCCCACTGCCCCTCGACGAAGTAGTTCCCGGCCGCCCAGGTGTCCGTCTCGAGGAACGAGAACCCGCCCTCGCGCACGAGCTCGCCGATGCGGAACCAGATCCCGTACGCGCCGATCTGCGTGTCGTCGTTGAAGTAGTAACGAGGCGCTCGCACGAGCGGGACCAGGGCGAGCAGCATCACGACGAGCGCCCCCGAGGCCGCCCACGCGACCTCGACGGCCCGCCCTGCCCGCGGTGAGGCGGCGGCCGCGCCGGTACCAGCGGCGGACGTCGTCCGCGGTGTCTCGGTCCCGGCGCTCATCCGACCCGCTCCTCGGGCGCCGTCGTGGGTACGCCGACGGACGGGCGTGGTCGCTCGACCTGGCCCGGCGGCGGCGTCCTCCCGGACGACGACATGCGCTTGATCGCCAGCCGCGCAGGCTCCTCGAACCAGCGCCAGAGCGCGTAGCCCACGGCGAGCGCGGCGAACGGCAGCAGCACGAACGCGATCTTCGACCCGAGCGTCCCGGGCGCCATCCACGCGAACCGGCCCTGTGCCCACCACACCGGCTCGATGAGGAGCATGTGCACCATGTAGACGCTGTACGAGGCCGCCCCGCCGATCACGAACCAGCGGGTGCCCAGGAGCGTGACGACGTGCCGGTCGCCGATCGCCAGGAGACCGACGAGAAGGACGAACAGCGGCGTCACGAGCGGCGCGAGCTCCGGGTGGCCGACAGCGTCGACCCCGTACAGCCAGGCCAGGATCAGCAGGATCACGCCGAGCGCGGCGTGGCTCGCGACGGCGCGCGAGCGGGTGGTGAGCCGAAGCTGTCGCACGCCCTCGTAGACCAGGGCGCCCGCGACGAAGCAGCACAGGATGCGGAGCATCCAGGCCCAGGGGTAGTACATGGTGCCGTACGCGACGACGAAGACCAGCAACGGGACGAGTGCGACGAACGCGAGCACGAAGAGGCTGGTCGCCCGGAGCGAGCGGCCGAGCCGGAGGAACAGGAGCGCCATGATCGGGAAGAGCGCGTAGGCGAAGGCCTCGGCGGAGACGGACCAGGCCGGGCCGTTCCACATCAGGCGGTCGGTGTCGCCCTCCGTCCACAGCGCGACGAGGAAGCTCTGGCGCAGGAAGCTCGGCACCGTGAAGTCCCGGGGCGGGACCGGGTCGGTGCTGACACGCATGATCAGCCCGTGCCAGAGACCCGCCGCCAAGAGCGTCACGAAGAACACCGGCCACACGCGGGCGATCCGCGCCCAGTAGAACCGCGCCGTCGACACCCGCTGCATCGAGCGACCCATCCGGGCCGAGTAGTTGAGCGCCAGCACGAACCCGCTGAGCGTGAAGAACAGGTCGACGCCGAGCTCGCCGTGCGACAGCAGCGGCCCCGCCCAGGACTCCGTCCCGGGGAACTCGCTGTAGAGGTTTCCCCGGATGTGGAAGACGACGACCCAGACCGCCGCGACGATCCGCACGCCGGTGAGGGCACGGACGTGCCCGATCTCCGTCGTCGGGACGTCCGCCCCCGGAGAGGCGGACGCCGCCGCGCCGTTCGTCATCGCGTCGTTCTCGGCTTCTCGATCTCGGGACGGAACACCACGCCCTTCGCGGCCGCCTTGACCAGCCGCAGGCGCAGCCGCCACGGCACGCTCGACCGGGTGAGCTGCTTCGTCATGTTCTCGACGAGCGACGCCGCGAGCGTCGGGCTGCGGAAGGCACGGGCGGACGCGATCTGGTTGCGGACCCCGTACTCGAACTTCCAGATGTTGCCGTCGTTGACGTCGCCGAAGTTGACCCCGCGGTTCTGCGGGAGGAGGTGGTTGACCTTCGACGACGGGAGGAAGATCCCCGGGCGGTACTTCGCCAGGCGCTGGGTGTACTCCGCGTCGTCGTACCAGATGAAGAAGTTCGCGCTCGGCAGGCCGACCGCGTGCACGGCCTCTCGCGTGATGAGGACCGAGACGAACGAGCACGACTTCATCAGGGTGAAGTCGGCACCCATGGCCAGCGGGCGCGCGAAGTCCCACGTCGGCTCCGGGGTGTTCATCTCGCAGAGGGAGCCGTCCTTCCACAGGACCATGCTGCAGGCGAAGCTCGGCAGGTACCCGAGCGTCTCCGTGGCGCGGTCGAGCCCGGAGACGAGCTCGCCGAGCGCCTCGACCTGCGGGACGGTGTCGTCGTCCATGAGCCACATCGCGTCGTACCCGAGCTCGTACGCGAGCTCGGTCCCGGTCGCGAAGCCCCCGGCGCCCCCGGTGTTCTCCGGGAGCCGGCGCACGGTGGCCGGGACGGAGAACTCGCGCGACGAGAGGAACTCGGCCGTGCCGTCGTCCGAGGCGTTGTCGATGATCACCAGGCGATCGGGCAGCCGGTCCTGTGCCTCGAGCGCGTCGAGCGTCTGCTCGAGCAGCGCTCGACGGTTGTAGGTCACGACGACAGCGGCGACGCGCATCAGTTCTTCTCCTTCAGTTCCTCGAGCCGTCGCGCGAGGAACGCGCTGGCCGGCTCGACCTCGTGCAGTGCCTGGATGAGCTGGGTCTGCTCACGTCGTGCGCGCTCGTAGGCGTCCGGGTCTCCGGCCAGGCGTACGAGAGCCTGCGTCGCACCGCTGAGGAAGCCACGGGGCGCGCGGGGGACGAGGAGCATCGGGGCGACGACGGTCCGCTGGCTCCCGACGTCCGCGGACAGCACGAGGACGCCGTGCTCCTCCGCCTCGAGGGACGTGAGCGTCAGTCCCTCGTTGTCGCTCGAGATCACGAGCACGTCCACGTCGTCCATGAAGTCGCCGACGGGCCCCCAGGGGCGCCGCTCGATGACGCCCTCGAGACCCTCCTTGCGGATGCGGTCGCTCGTCATGGCGCCGAGCACTCCGCTGCCCTGCATGACGAACGAGAAGTCGGCGGGTGCCTTCGCGTGCAGCCGTGCGGCGAGCGCGACGTAGAGGAACGGCCGCTTCTGCGGCGCCAGGCGCCCGAGGTACCCGATCCGCAGCGGGCCGCCCGACCGGGGTCGTACCGCGGGGACGGGCGAGACACCGGAGGTCAGGGGCCGGTAGACGAGCTTGCGCCGGTCGACCTCGGAGTCGAGCAGATAGAGGTCTCGGAGCTCCGGCGAGATCACGTGGTGCTCGTCGATCAGGTCGGAGAGCTCGATGCTCTGACGGACGAACCCACCCGTGCGGTGCTCGACGATGTGGGTGCTGTCCAGCACCTGCACGGACGGCGCCACGTGACGGAGCTCGGGCAGGAACGCGTACGCCCGGCGCGAATGGTGCACGTGCAGCAGCGTCGGCCGGTAGGTGCGGACGAGGGCGGTGAGGAACGCGCCCCAGTCCTCCTCGGCGAGGGCGTTCGCCGCGACGAAGACGTCGTCGGTGATCTCGAGCATCCTGTCGAGCTGGCGCTGCGGAGCGGCCACGTCCGCGGTCACCACGACCCGGTAGCCGGCGGCCGCGGCGAGCTCGGCGGACTGCACGGCCCAGGACTCGGCCCCGCCGGACTCGAACCAGTGCATCGCGATCCACGCCACCGGCTCCTCCCCCGTCGTCAGCGGGGAGCCGCCGGCGGTGGAGAGGTGCTCGACCTGGGGGCGGAGGACCGAACGCCGGTGCTCGACACGGGTGTTGCGCCCCTGACGCCACTCGTCGAGAAGGAGCGGCGCCTTCTCGTAGATCTTCTTGTACACGCCGCCGACGACCCGACGCTTGAGCGAGTCGGGCTGGAGGAAGTGGAACTCGCCCGCCTCGTCGAGGAGCGTCGTCGTCGGGACCACGAGAGTACGGCCGACCGCGTCCTGGCGTCCGGGCTCACCCTCGACCGAGACCCGTCCGACCGCGTCGCCCTCGGCGAAGCGGCCGCCGGCGACGGCTGGGTCCACGTCGATCGGGGCGGGGAAGGGCTCGTGCTCGCTCGAGACGACGAGGAGCTCGAGCGGAGCCCCGGGGTGAGCCAGGGCGAGGCTGCGGACCGCAGCGTCGAACCACGCGGCCCCCAGCCGCTGCGCGATCCCCCGTCCCGTCTCGGTCAGGCTGACCCGTGCGACGCGTCCCCCTAGTCGACGCGTCAGCGCGGCAGCGATCTCCACCTCCACGCCCTGCGTCTCGCTCACGTCGGGTCCACTCATCCGTTTCCTCCTCGCAGGTGGGCGATCGCGTCTCCGACCGGCCCGTCGCTGACGACGTGCCCGTGCTCGAGCAGGATCGCCCGGTCGCACAGCTGCTCGATCATGTTGAGGTCGTGGCTCACGATCACGAGCGCCTTGCCGCTCGCCTTGAGCTCGCGGATCCTCGCCAAGCACTTCTTCTGGAAGGGCTCGTCGCCGACCGCCAGGATCTCGTCGACGAGGAACACGTCGGGATCAGTGTGCACGGCGACGGCGAACGCGAGCCGCAGGAACATGCCGGAGGAGTAGAACTTGACCTCGGTGTCGATGAACGACTCGATCTCGCTGAAGGCGACGATCGCGTCGAACTTCGAGTCGATCTCCGCCTCGGTCATGCCGAGGATCGCGCCGTTGAGGTAGACGTTCTCCCGCCCCGTCAGGTCGGGGTGGAACCCGGCTCCGACCTCGATGAGGCCGGCGATCTTCCCCCGGACCCCGACCCGGCCGGAGTCGGCCCGCATCACGCCCGAGATGAGCTTGAGCAGCGTGCTCTTCCCGGAGCCGTTGAGACCGAGCAGCGCGACCGCCTCGCCGTCGTCGACCTCGAAGCTCACGTCGTGCAGCGCGACGAAGTCGGACGACTGCTTCTCGCCGCGACGGACGATGGCGCGCACGACACGGTCCTTCAGCGTGTGGGTGTGCTGCAGGACGAACCGCTTGCCGATCCCGGCCACGACGATCCGTGCCTGCTGTGTCTCGACCATGGTGGACAACGTCAGAGCTCCTGGGCGAATCGGCCGTCGAGTCGCCGGAAGACGACCTGCCCGGCGAGGAGGACGAGGAACGAGAGGACGACCGCGGAGATCGTCGACCACAGGAGGCCCGGAGGCATGGCACCCGTCCGGTCGGTCCCGGGGAACCAGAAGCACAGGTGGAACAGCTCGACCGCGGCGGTCATGGGGTTCGCCTGGTAGATCCACCACAGGACGCCGTCCCCGATGGCGTCCCTGACGTTCTGCCACTGGTACAGCACGGGCGAGAGCCAGGTGGCGACCATGAGCATCAGGTCCACGATGTTCTCGGCGTCGCGGAACAGCACGTTCAGCGCCCCGAAGAGCAGTCCGAGACCGAGCGAGAGGACGGCGATGATGACGATCCCGAGCACGCCCGCACCGAGCTCGAACAGCGACGGCTGCCACCCCGCGATCAGCGCACCGAGGATCAGCACGACGAGCTGCGGCAGGAAGTGCACGACGGCGACCCAGACCGACGCGACGGGGAAGAGCTCGCGCGGCAGGTAGATCTTCTTGACCAGGGCGGCGTTGCCCACGATCGACCGGGTCGCGTTGCCGAACGCCTCGCTGAAGAAGTTGACGGCGACGACGCCGGAGAACAGGTAGACGGCGAAGTCCTCGACGTTCTCGTTCATCCGCAGGAACACGCCCACGGCGAAGTAGAAGACGACGAACTGGACGGCGGGCTTCACGTACGACCAGAGCAGGCCGAGGAAGGATCCTCGGTACCGCACCCGGAGCTCCTTGCGCACCAGCAGGCGCGCGAGGAATCGGCGGCGGAGGACGTCGAGCAGCCCGGCTCCCTTGCCGGGCTCGACGAACGCCTCCTGGGGGGCGACGGTCACTCTTCGACTCCTCCGCTCTGGATCGCGGCGCCGCCACCGAAGTGCGGCGCGAGCTTGTTGTCCACCATCGACAGGGCAGCGCCGATGGCCATGTGCATGTCGAGGTACTTGTAGGTGCCGAGACGCCCCCCGAACAGGACGTCGCGCTCCGCGGCGGCGAGGTCGCGGTACCGCAGGAGGCGCTCACGGTCGGCGGCCGTGTTCACCGGGTAGTACGGCTCGTCCTCGCGCTGCGCGAACCGCGAGAACTCGCGCATGATGACGGTCTTGTCCGTCGGGTAGTCGCGCTCGGGGTGGAAGTGCCGGAACTCGTGGATCCGGGTGTACGGGACGTCCGCGTCCGCGTAGTTCATGACGGAGGTGCCCTGGAAGTCGCCGACGGGGAGCACCTCCTCCTCGAAGTCGAGCGTGCGCCACGACAGGTCGCCCTCGGCGTAGTCGAAGTAGCGGTCCACGGGCCCCGTGTAGACCACGGGGACGTTGCCGACGACGTTCTCCTTGTTGACCGGCTGCGTCGTGTCGAAGAAGTCGACGCCGAGGCGGACCTCGATGTTCGGGTGGTCGGCCATCCGCTCCAGCCAGGCCGTGTAGCCGTCGACGGGCAGGCCCTCGTGCGTGTCGTTGAAGTACCGGTTGTCGTACGTGTAGCGCACGGGCAGCCGCGAGATGATCGACGCGGGCAGGTCGCGCGGGTCCGTCTGCCACTGCTTCGCGGTGTACTCACGGATGAACGCCTCGTAGAGGGGCCGTCCGATGAGGGAGACGCCCTGCTCGTCGAGGTTCGCCGGCCTCTTGCCGCCCAGCTCCGCGGAGAGCTCCTTGACGAGCGCGCGCGCCGCGTCGGGGCCGTGCGCAGAGCGGAAGAACTGGTTGATCGTGCCCAGGTTGATCGGCATCGGGAACACCTCGCCGCGGTGCGTGGTGTACACGCGGTGCACGTAGCTCGTGAACGCCGTGAAGCGGTTCACGTACTCCCAGACGCGCTCGTTGGACGTGTGGAACAGGTGGGCGCCGTAGCGGTGCACCTCGATCCCCGTCGTCTGCTCCGCCTCGCTGAAGGCGTTGCCCCCGATGTGCGGCCGTCGGTCGATCACGAGGACCTTCCGGCCGTACTCCTCGGCGATCCGCTCAGCGACCGTCAGGCCGAAGAACCCCGAGCCCACGACGACAAGATCCGCGTCCACACATACTCCTAGTCTTGGAAGACAGCCGCACTAGCGTAGCCGTTCGACAGGTGCCGGACGGACGACGTGGTCGGCCTCGCGGAGCCGCCACAGGACCTTCACGAGCCGCCGTCGTCCTCGAGCCCGCACGCGGTGATGCGGTAGAGACGGGCGTCGCCCTCCTGGGCGACGAGCTCGCCGACACCGGCCTCGACGAGGCCGTCGAGACCCTCGAACCCTGCCGGGGGAGTCCCCCACAGCAGCCGACCGCCGCGCATGACGTACCCGACGTCGAGGTCCTCGACGGCCTCGCAGACGCTCGGGTCGGTGAGGGCGTCGCGCAGGTGGCCCGCGACGAGGAGCCGGTCCTCGTCGAGCCGGATCCCGGTGTGCGGGAAGACCGACTCGCGCCCGGCGAGCGCCCACGTCAGCGAGCTTCCGTCCCACGGGTTGCCCACGACGGCCACGCCTTCCGGGACGACCTCGGCCACCGTCTCCAGGATCTCGATCTCGTCCGCGTCGAGCAGCCCGGCGGACCCCTCGGCGGACGGGTCGACCCGGTACACGTGGGACACGTAGGCGAAGGACTCGCGCATCGTGGCGGTGCGCGGGAGCAGGACCGACACGGCGACCGCGAGGACCACGGTGACGGCAGCGACGACGAGCGCCGCGCGCCGTCCGTCCGGGTGCAGCGCGAACGGGCCGGTCGGCACCCGCGCGAGGCGGAGCAGCGCGGTCACCGCCCAGCCCGCACCGACGACCGCCAGCGGCACGCCGAGCAGCGGCAGGAGCGCCGAGATGCGCTGCGGGTCCGCGTACCAGTACCCCGTGAGCAGGGGGCGCAGCGGGCTGTCGACGCCGCGGACGACGACGTAGAGGACCGCGACGATCCCGTAGGAGAAGGGCAGCCACCGCCAGCGCGCGACGGTCAGGCACACCACGGCACCGAGGACGACGAGACCCGCCACGACCAGGTTGGGGACCCCCGCCGCGAGGTTCTCCGGCTCGGGGAAGTTCGGCGTGGTCGACGGGTGCATCGCCGTCAGGTCGAGGACCTCGCGCGCCGCGTGCCGCCACGACGCCGTCACCTCCCAGGAGCTCTTCTCGCGGAACTGGTCGACCATCGACACCCGTCCCAGAGCCCAGTAGCCGATCCCCGCACCCACCACCGTCAGCACCGCCGGGAGCGCCGCGACCACCGGGCCCCGGCCACGGCGCCGCAACCGCCCCGTCGTCTGGACGAGGGCCGTCACGACCACCGGGACGACGACGTACCACAGCGCGAACAGCCCGTTCGGCTGGGCGAGCACGAGGGTGACCATGCCGAGCAGGGCACCTGCCGCGGGCGGCAGGCGGCGGGGACCCGTCCTGCGGACCAGCGCCAGGACGCACAGCGCGAGGGCTGCGGGCAGCACGGCGTAGGAGAGGAAGTTCGGGTACAGCAGGCCGAACGAGAACAGCCGGTTCGGGTACTGCGTGAACGCGAAGGACAGCGGCGCGACCAGGCCGAGCAGCACGGGCGACGTGCCCAGGATCGTCCGGGCGAGGGCGAGCAGTCCCGCGACCCAGACGACCGAGCCGACGAGGACCGAGACCCAGTTCGCCGCGACGGCGATGTCCGTACCGGTGAGCTGGACCACCAGGGAGACGATCCCGTGCCACAGACCGGGATAGAACGCCGTCGGGGTGTCCGGGACGGTCAGGTTCATGTGGAGCGAGGACGCGTCGCCTCGATCGAGGACGAGGGCGACCGAGTTCAGGTGGAACGGGGTGTCGAAGGTCTGGGCCACGCGATCCGGTCCCCCGACCGCGACGAGCGTGCGCCGCACCTGGAGCACCACCGCCGTCACGCTCGTCACGAGCACCACCGCCGCGAGCAGGCGTCGCGACGGGTGGGCGCCGCGGACGCGGGGCGTCCACGGGCCGCACGCCCGCCGGAGCAGGAGCGCGACGGCGGCGAGCACGACGCTCCCGGCGACGACCGGCCACATCCCCCACGGCACCCCGGCGGCACCCGCGACGACCGCGACGATCCCGATCACGCCGCCGCCGAGCAGGGGCGCCGAGCCCCACGCGACGAGGCCGCGGAGTCCCAGCGCGTACGCGGGCAGGACGCCCGGCAGGAACAGGACGAGCAGGGATGCGACGGCGACGGGCCACGTCGCGAGCCACTCGGCCATCGCTCAACCTCTCCTGTCCGCCAGGAACGTGCGGTACAGCGCCGTCCGGACCTTCTCCGGGACGAGACGGTACCCACCCCGTACGACGACGTTGCGCAGCGCCTGTGCCCGCGACGTGAAGCCGATGCGCCGCATCCGGCGCTGGAGCTCGATCTCCGACCGCAGCAGGCGCGTCCCGCCGCGCCGCGCGTACGCGCCCGCACCCACCCGGTAGAGCAGGAGCGGCTCGGGAAGGTTGCGGCCGCGGGCCCCGCGGGCGAGCATGCGGGCGAAGAGCCAGTAGTCCTCGAGGAGCGGCAGGTCCTGGTAGCCGCCCGCGGCCTCGACCGCGGACCGGCGGTACACGACCGTCGGGTGGTTGAACGGCGAGTGGAAGCGCGCCCCCGACTCGATGTCCCTGCTCGACAGCGGGGGCACCCGCACGAGGCCCGGCTCGTCCTCGGAGACGAACTCCTGGATGGCGGTCCCGACGATGTCGTACCCCTCGGCGACGAGCGGGATCTGGCGCGCGAACCGCTCCGGCCGGCACACGTCGTCGGCGTCCGTGCGGGCGACGATCTCGTGGCTGCACCGTGCGAGCCCCGCCTCGAGCGCGAGCGCGAGCCCCACGTTGCGCTCGAGCCGGACGACCGTCACCCCCTGCCCCGCCGACTCGATCTCCGCGACGACCTCGCCGAGGGCAGGACCCACCGGGCCGTCCTGGACGAGCACGACCTCGTCGGGCGGGAGGTGCTGCTCCGACGTCGCCGACCGGAAGGCCCTGCGCAGGTGGGCGGCGTCGTCGCCGTGGTAGACGGGCAGGAGGAGCGAGAACGGCGGCAGCGACACGGTGGTCATGCCGCGGGCCCCCGCCGCCCGCGCCCCGCGTCCAGAGCGTCGACCTCCGCGGTCAGCGGGCCCATGTCCGCCAGCACCGCCGCGTTGCGCCGGGGACCGCGGAGCAGCCCGTCCCGCGCACCGCGCAGACCTGCCGAGCGCAGGACGTCGCGGTTCCGGGAGCCACGGAAGGTGCGCGCCCAGCGCCGCAGCGACGCCCCGAGGTAGAGGAGCCGCTCCTCCGGCGAGAGCGAGGGCGAGCGCAGGAGCATCCAGAGCTTGTTCCGCACCTCGTAGTAGAAGCGCTCGCCCGGGTCGGCGTCCGTGGCCCCGAACTTCTTGGTCCGGTGCTCGACGACGGACGCGGGCACGTGCAGGCCCGTCCCCCGGCGCAGCAACCGGGCCGAGTACTCGAAGTCGTCGTTCCAGATGAAGTAGTCCGCGACGGGCAGGCCGTGGTGCCGGACCGCCCGCGCGTCGACCAGCATCGAGACGAACGAGGAGGACCGCACGGGAAGAGCCCCGGACTCCCGGGCCCGCGCGATCTGCTCCGCGGACGCCCCCGGGCGACGGCGCGGCGTGTTCATCGGGTGGTCGCGGCCGTCGTGCCAGACGACGCGGCTCCCGAGCAGCGCGACCGGACCCGGGTACGCCTCCCGCGCGGCGAGCAGCTCGGCCAGGGCGGTCGGTGTCGGGATCGTGTCGTCGTCCATCAGCCAGACGAGGTCCGCGTCGAGGGCCTCGACCGCATGGGCCATGCCGACCGCGAAGCCGCCGGCACCGCCCGTGTTCCGGGGCAGCTCGAGCACCTCGGCCCCGACGGGGTGCTCGGCCGCCACGACCGCCGAGTCGTCGTGGGACGCGTTGTCGACGACGACGACCGCGTCGAGCCGACGGGTCTGCGCAGCGAGCGCGTCGAGCGCCTCGACGAGCAGGTCACGCCGGTCGTAGGCGACGACGACCGCGGCGATTCGCATGGAGAACCTCGGGGATCGGCTGGATGGAGACGCGCGAAGGCGCTCGTGCAGGATAGTCCACCCGCAACGGGTGGATGCGCAGGTCAGGAGGTCTGCCGGCGACGTCCGGGCGACGTGCGGGAGGGCGCCCTGCGCGCCTCAGGCCTCGTCGGGGGCGTCGCCCCGCCCGAGCACGACGCGCGGC
Source organism: Cellulosimicrobium cellulans (assembly GCF_024124905.1). Lineage (GTDB taxonomy): Bacteria > Actinomycetota > Actinomycetes > Actinomycetales > Cellulomonadaceae > Cellulosimicrobium > Cellulosimicrobium cellulans_G. The sequence goes on along the minus strand of NZ_JAMXST010000004.1, from coordinate 437,226 downwards.
ACCCCCGCCCAGCGCCCGGCGTCCGTGACGCCGCGACCGTCGACGACGAGCCGCGCCCCGGGCACGCTCTCGCGGCCGGTCTCGCGGTACTCGGCATGGTCGGTCTGGACCACGACGACGTCCGCCCGGTCCCCCAGGTGGAAGGGAGCGAAGCCGAGCGCGGCGAGCTCGGCGTCAGAGTAGAGGGGATCGTGCACGCGGACCGACGCGCCCCGCGCCTCCAGGGCCTTCACGGTGGCGAAGACCCCGGAGAACGCCGTCTCCTTCACGCCGCCGCGGTACGCGGCGCCGAGCACCACGGCGTCCAGCCCGTCGAGCGACCCCAGGAGGTCGACCGCACGTCCCACGACGCGCTCCGGCATGGACGCGTTGACCGCGCGGGCCTCGCGCACGATCGACGCGTCCGGGTCGACCGACAGGTACAGCCGCGGGTACACCGGGATGCAGTGCCCTCCGACGGCGATGCCCGGACGGTGGATGTGGCTGTACGGCTGGGAGTTGCTCGCGTCGATGACGGCGTGCACGTCGATCCCCTGCTTGTCGGCGAACAGGGCGAACTGGTTGGCGAGGCCGATGTTCACGTCGCGGTACGTCGTCTCGGCGAGCTTCGCGAGCTCGGACGCCTCGGCCGAGCCGAGGTCCCAGACTCCGTTCGGGCGGTCGAGGTCCGGGCGCTCGTCGAAGTCGAGCACGGCCTCGTAGAACGCCCGCGCCCGCTCCGCCCCCTCGGGCGAGAGCCCGCCGACCAGCTTGGGGTACTTGCGGAGGTCCGCGAACACGCGACCGGTCAGCACGCGCTCCGGCGAGAACACGAGGTGGAAGTCCTCGCCCTCCACCAGGCCCGAGATCTCCTCCAGCATCGGCTTCCACCGGTTGCGCGTGGTGCCGACGGGGAGCGTCGTCTCGTACGAGACGAGCGTCCCCGGCGTCAGGTGCTCTGCGAGGGACCTCGTCGCGGCGTCCATCCAGCCGAAGTCCGGCGCTGCCGTCTCCTCGTCGACGAACAGCGGGACCACGAGCACGACGGCGTCGGCACCCGGGATCGCCTCGGAATAGTCGGTGGTCGCGCGCAGCCGTCCGGCCGGGACCAGCTCCGCGAGCTTCTCGGCGAGGTACGCCTCGCCCGGGAACGGCTCCCGGCCCTCGTTGACCGTGGCGACCGTACCGGCGTTGACGTCGACTCCGATCACCTCGTGTCCCTTGGACGCGAACTGGACGGCCAGGGGAAGGCCGATCTTCCCCAGGGCGACGACGGCGATGCGCATCGAGTGTTCCTTCCGGCGAGCGGGTGGTCGGTCCGGCAGCGTGTCCCGGATCCGGGGGACCGCGACGGTGTCGTTCAGCGTCGAGCGGTCGGACCACCGTGCAGGATACGCGAGGCGAGGGTCACCGCGGCAGCAGCGCGAGGACCTCGGGACCCAGCACCTCGCCGAGACGCGCCGCCATCGTGGCCGTCAGGTGCGTCCCGTCGCGGTACACCAAGGTGCTGTCGATGATCACGGGGCACGCCTCCGGGTTGCACAGGTACTCGTCGAGGTCGACGAACCGCGCCCCGGCGTCCTGTGCCGCGGCTCGCTGCCCCTCCTGCACGGCGACGTTGCGCGCCTCGACGCCCAGGTCGCACGCCGCCGCGTCCTGCACGTGCTCGGAGAGGCACGCGCCGGGCGCCGTGCCGGGCGTCGGGGTGTCCCCCACGACCAGCACCTGGGTCGTCGACGGGAGCGCTCGGAGCGTCCGCCCGAGCGCCTCGCCCCACTCGTCCGCGCCGAAGCGCGTGCCGTCCGCGTCGCTCGACTCGCCCGCGGAGTCGGCGACGACCACGACCGCGGGCGGATCGGTCCGCAGCAGATCGAGGACAGCCGCCCGCCACGGCGGGCACGTCGGGTAGGGCTGCCCCCTGCCCGTGACCACATCGAGGTCCGATGCCGGACAGCCGCTCTTGGTCATGACGTCCAGGCGGATCGACCCGGCGTCCGCCAGCGGGCTCAGCGCAGGGACGAGCTGGCTGGCGTGCGAGTCGCCGAAGAGGACGACCCGCGGAGCGGCCGGGTCGGCGCCGTAGACGCACGACGAGCGGGGCTCCTGCTCGGACACGTCGAGCTGGCAGCCGTCCTCGTAGACGACCGGAAGGTCGTCCGCGGCCTCGGCGAGCGACGGCTCGAGGTTCGCGGGGACGACCGGCGTGCCGACGGGAGCGCGTCGCAGCTCGGTGGCGGTGACCACGGTCGCCGACGACTGCGGCGCGCGGTCCGCCCCCCAGATCGCCAGCCCGGCCGACGCGACGACGACGACGGTCGCCGCGAGCACCGCGAGCCCCACCCTCCGCGGCCGGGCCGACCGCAGTCGCCGCGCGGTGCGGAACGGGTTTCCACGAACCGGTACGAGACCCACGCGAGCGGGACGCACGCTGCAGCGACGAGCAGCTGCCAGGGCAGCGGCACGGGCTCCGTCCGTCCGAGGATCGCCTGCGGGAGCGTCATCGCGGGCCAGTGGACCAGGTAGAGCGAGTAGGAGATCCCGCCGACCCAGACCATGGGCGACCGCGCGAGCACCGCGGCCGGACCGCCCGGCCCGGCGCTCGCACCGGCGAGGATCACGAGCGCCGTCCCCGCCACGGGGAGCACGGCCCAGGGTCCGGGGAACGGCGTCGACGCGTCGAGCAGGAGGACCGCCGCGACGATCGCCGTCAGCCCCGCCCAACCCACCGGGACGGCGAGCGACCGGCGCAGGACGGAGCCACGACCCACGACCGCCGCCACCAGGCCTCCGGCCGCGAGCTCCCAGGCCCGCGTGGGAAGGCCGAAGAACGCCCACGGCTGAGCACGGACGGTCAGCACGAGGCACGCCACGAACGAGACCACGACGACGGCGCCGACCAGCACCGTCCGTGCCCGGTGCGACCGCCGCAGGGCGAAGAAGCCCACGAGGAGCACCGGCCACACGAGGTAGAACTGCTCCTCGACCCCGAGCGACCAGTAGTGCTGGAAGAGGGACGGCGGATCCGTCTCGTTGAGGTACTGCGTCCCCTGGTACGCGAAGAGCAGGTTCGGCACGTAGACGGCGGTGGCGACGGCGTCGACGGCCGCCTCTCGGACGCGCACCGGTCCGAGCGTGAGCGCCGCCACCGCCAGGGTCACCAGGAGCACGGCGAACGACGCCGGCAGGATGCGGCGGGCGCGGCGGGCGTAGAACTCGGCGAACCCGACCCGCCCGTCCCTCTCGAGCGAGCGGAGCAGGTGGCCCGTGATCAGGAAGCCCGAGATGACGAAGAAGACGTCGACGCCGACGTAGCCTCCCGGCAGCCACGGCACGCCTGCGTGGTAGAGCACGACCGCACCCACCGCCACCGCCCGTAGACCCTGGACGTCGAGGCGGAACCGGTCCGGAGCCGGCACCCGCCCGTGGCGCGGCGCGAGAGCCGGCGCCGTGTCGACGACTCCCTGCGGGCGGTGCGCGGCGGTGGACGGGTGCACGAGGTGGGCAGACTCTCTGCGCGACGACGGGACGGACGAGCGAGAAGACTACTCTCGCTCATCCCGCAGGCCGCCGGTCCCCCGGGTGGTCCGCGTCGGTGCGCCGGCACAGCGTCCGGCGCGGCTCACGAGCCCGACGGGCTCAGGAATCCTGCGAGCGACGTGGCGACGGAGTCGGAGACCACTCCCGAGCCTCCGAGCACGACGATGCGTGCGGGGTCGAGCCGCTCGAGCTCCGCCGCCACCGATGCGGGGATGCGGTTGCTCGCCGTGAGCAGGACCGGCCCACCTCCGGCACCGGCCGCGGGTGCGCCCGAGAGCCCGTCCGGGAAGTTGAGACCGTTCGCCACGTACACGACAGGGACGCCCGGATCGAACGTCGCCGCCGAGACGGCCGCCGAGGTCCCGTAACGGTCCTCCCCCGACGCACGGGACAACCCCTCCGACGCGAGGCCCGCAAGCTGCCCGGCGACGGCCTCGGACACCGAACCCTCGCCGCCCAGCACCACGATCCGCTTCGGGTGCAGCCGCTCGAGCTCCTCGACGACGGCCGACGAGACCGAGGTCTGGGCGACGAGCAGCACCGGAGCGCCGTCCGCGCCCGCGGCAGGGGCCCCGGACAAGGCGTCCGGGAAGGCGAGACCGTTCGCGACGTACGCGACCTCGACGCCTGGATCGAACGTCGCGGCCGAGATCGCCGCCGACGTCGCGAACCGGTTGGCGCCGTAGACGCGCGTCACCGTCCCCGTCGTCAACCCCCGGAGCTTCGCGACGACCGGCTCGGAGACGACGCCCTCGCCGCCGAGGACGACGATCCTCTGCGGACGGAGCCGCTGGAGCTCCGTCAGGACGGGCGTCGGCACGCCGGTCGGGGCGACGAGGAGGACCGGCGCACCGGACGCGGCCGCAGCCGGCCCACCGGACAGGGCGTCCGGGAACGCCAGGCCGTTCGCGACGTAGGCGACCTCGACGCCCGGTTCGAAGGTCGCTGCCGAGATCGCGGCGGAGGTCGCGTACCGGTTCGCTCCGGCGATCCGCTGGACCGACGCACGGAACTCCTGGAAGTGCTGGGCGGCGAGCGTCCGCACGCGTGCCAGCTGCCCGTAGGCGAGCGTTCCGGGGCACTCGGTCTGGTGGGTGTCCCGGTGGCCGAAGACCCTGGGAAGGACCACCGACTGGCCCGCCTCGAACCGGCCGCCGGAGGTCTTGCTCGCCGCCGTGAACGTCGCCGTCCCGGCCGGGTCGACGCCGTACCGTGCCAGGCGGTAGGCGATGATCCGTGCGACGGCGTCGAGCTGGTCCTCCGGGGCCGCGAGGCTCGTGTACGTCCCGACCATGGCGACCCCGACGGTTCCCGTGTTGAAGCCGCCCGTGTGCGCCCCGATCAGCGCCGACTCGAGGCTGCCGTCGGCGCCTTCGTAGATGTTGCCCCACTTGTCGACGAGGAAGTTGTAGCCGATGTCGCACCAGTCGTTCCCCTGCTGGTGGTACGCCTGGTCGTTGCGGATGGCCTGCATCGCCTCGTCGACCGTGGCGTAGTCGTTCGCGTTCACCGTGTGGTGGACGACTCCGCCCTTGAGCGCGGGGGCCGAGCCCCAGGCACAGGTCGCGGGCGCGGCCCCCCACTGCTCCCGCGAGATGATCGTCGGTCCGCCGGCGCCCGACGTCGTGGCCGTGACCGTCCCGGACCTCTGCACGGCCGGCAGCTCGGTGAGCTCCGACGAGACCGTCGTGACCTGGACGCCCTCGGGCAGCTCGAGGGCCGGGTCGACGGTGGCGACCTCCACCGTGTCCGACTCGCCCACGTACACGCTTCTCGACGACACGACGTCGCTCGCCCCGAAGTCTGCACCGTCGGTCGCCCGGTCCACGTGGGTCCACGGCCCCCAGGATCCGTCGACCGACCTCGCGCGCAACCGGAGCTCCGGCACCGCCGCGTCGAGCTCCGACGGCCACCTCACGGCGGCGGTCTGGAAGCCCTCCGCGACGGCGACGGCATCCCTCTCGGTGACGTCGTGCGTCTCGACGACGACGGCCTGCTCGCCCACGCGCGGCAGTGCGGCGGCGATCGCCGGCACGTCGGCCTGGCCCGCGGGAGGCTCGGGTGCCGACGTCCGCGGCAGCGCGCTACCCGCCGGGGCGAGCGTCACGGAGAGCACGAGCAGCGGCGCCACGCCGTAGGCGAGGGCCTTCGCCGCGACGGAGCGCGTGGACGTCACCGCCCGCGCCGTGGCCGTGGGGATGGTCGGTGCAGCGTGACGCGCCACGAGGTCGCCTCCTGGAGGGTGCGTGGAATGTCCGCCTCGACACAGAATGCGGACGATCGCCGAACCTAGCCCAGATCGTCACCCGCGCAAAGCACCGGCTCGCCGCGGCCTGGGCTACACGACCCGGCGGACGACCGGGACCCGACGGAGCAGGAGCACGATCGCGTACGTCACCACGAGCACGAACGCGACGCGCCCGAGCATCTGCGGCACCGAACCCGCTGCCTCGTCGCCCCCGACGACCGGGAGCGACAGCATGAGGTTCCAGACCATCAGGTGGAGCACGAACACCCCGAGCGTGGCGTCTCCCAGGACCCGTCCCGTGGCGGCGACGCGGGGTCGGGCGAGCGTGCCGAGCGCACCACCGGGCCGCACCACGCTCTTGACCACGAGGTAGACGAGGACGGCGTAGAGCTGCACCTGGAAGCCGTAGTACGTCGTGGGCAACAGCAGGCGCACGAGCTCCGGTGCCGCCGGGTTCTCCCAGAGCCACCACTGGAGCAGACCGATCCCGACGGCTCCGACGGTGGCGGCGGCCAGCCACCGGCCGCGCAGGACGACGTCGCGCAGCGCCCAACCCAGCAGATAGAGACCGAGATAGGGGATCCACCAGGTCCAGGCGGTCTGGACCCACGCGGTCGGCAGACCGAGGAGGCCCTCGCCTGCGGCGGACGCCGCCGTCATCCCGACGAGGACGGCGCCGGCGACGCCGACGGCTCGACGACCCGCCGAGCTCACCCAGGGCACCAGCACCGGCGTCACGAGAGCGAGACCGAGGACGATCCAGAAGAAGTACAGGGCCGTGTAGAGGCGGCCCGTCGCCGACTGCGCGACGAACGCACGCACCCCGACGTCCTCCCCGAGAACGGTCACGAGGAAGACCCACCAGAGCAGGTGCCACACGACGACGGCGGGAAGGAGGCGCAGCGCGCGCTTGCGCAGGAAGTCGGTGGTCCCGACGTACCGCGCCGGGTCGAGGAGCAGCGCGCCGCTGACCATGACGAACACGGGCACGGCGAAGTCGGACCCGAAGTCGAGCCAGATCGCCAGGTTGCCGTGGAACGTCTCGCGCGCACCGGCGACGATCGCGTCGTGACCGACCACGTGGATGCACACGACCGCGACGATCGCGAGCACACGCAGCCAGGACACCCACTCGAGCCCCGACGGACCGACCCGGGCGGTGCGGGTCGGCACGGCGGACGAAGACATGGGCAGGACAGTACCGGGGTCCCGGAGCACGCGTCCGGGACCCCGGCCACCGTCTGGCCGCACGTGCCTCAGCAGGTGGTCAGGCTCTCGACGCCGGCACCGAGCACGCCCGGGCCGCCGACGAGGTAGAAGGCCCCGACACCCCACGAGCGGGGGTCGTTCACCGCCTGCGCCGGGATGCACGACGGACGCGAGAGGTACAGCGGCTCGCCGTAGTAGCCCGCCATGGCACCCGCCGACAGCGCGTCGGGGAAGTCGAGCCCCGACGTGTAGTTGGCCGACGCCGGCGCCCAGATTCCCTCCGCATAGAGCAGACCGAAGAGGTCGCCGTTGATCGCGTTCGCCGTGCCGTACCGGTCCTGGCCCGCGAAGCGGGCTCCGCCTGCGACCCAGGGCGCCGACGCGAGCGTGCTCTCGTAGGCCGGGGAGATCGAGGCGTCGCCCCCGGCGAGGTAGAGGTACCGAGCGCCCAGCTCGTCCCGCAGGAGCGCCGTGGTCGCAGCGTCGACCGCGGACGCCCTCCCGTTCACGAGCACCACCGGCGAGCTGACGGTCGCCGCGGCGGCGCTGGCCGCCAGGGCGTCGGCGTACCCGGTCCCGCTGGCGAGGTAGGCGATCTCCGACGGAGCGACACCGTCCGCCGCGTAGTCGAAGCCACGCTGGACCACGACACGCGACGTCTCGTAACGATCACGGCCGGCGTCGCGCCGGATGTTCGGCTGGATCGCCGCGAGCTGTGCGTACGCCGCGTCGGACACCGAGGCGGTGCCACCCACGACGACGATCCGCTCCGGGTGAAGACGCTCGATCTCCTCGCGCACGACGGTCGGGAGCGCCCCGGCCGGCGTCAGCAGCAGCGGGCCCCCGTTGAACGCCGCGGCGGGCGCTGCCGACAGCGCGTCGGCATAGCCCATGCCGTTCGCGACGTACACGACCGGGGCGGCCTGCTCGTCGGCGTCGAGGACTCCGTCGACCACTCCGGTGAGGCCTCCGTCGCCGAGCCCGTACAGCCACGAGACGGCCACCGCGGTCTGCCAGCGGTTCTGCCCGTACACGCGATGCACGCTCTCGCCCGGTGCGACGGCTGCGGCCTCGGCCCCGAACGCCTGTGCGGCGAGGCCGTCGATCGCCTCCTCGGCGACGGGTGCCGGTCGGCCCGTCCCCAGGCGTTCCGCCCTGGCCTCGGCTGCCGCGACGACCGCCGCCTCGGCCCCCTCGGGGGTGCTGAGCGCCGCCTGGGCGGGTGCCGCCACGAACGCACCCGCGGCGACGGTCGCCACCGCGCACGCCAGCGCGACGACCCGGGATCGGGCCGTGCGCGAACTTCCTGTTGCCATCTGTGTCTCGACTTCCTCGACGAATCGCTCCGACGGGGTGATCCCGTCGACGACGGCCCCCGAGCGCCGTGATCGTAGCGTCTTCGCACTTGCGAGAGAAGGCAGTTTCAGGTAAGTCGCGGCGTGCGGCCCGTTCGCAGTCGGCACCGGCTCCCCGGGTGCCGGCAGAGCCTCCTCCAGCGCTCCTCCTCGCGGCCCCCGATAACATCGACGACCGTGAAGATCCTCAGCGTCGTCGGCGCGCGCCCCCAGTTCGTCAAGCTCGCACCGATCGCCCACGCAGCGGCTGCCGCGGGCGTCGAGCACGTCATCGTCCACACCGGGCAGCACTACGACCCGATGCTGTCGGACGTGTTCTTTCGAGACCTCGGCATCCCTGCCCCGGACGTGCACCTCGGGGTCGGGTCGGGCAGCCACGGCGTGCAGACGGGTGCCATCCTCGGCGCCCTCGACGGGGTGCTCGACGAGCACCGCCCCGACTGGGTGCTCGCCTACGGCGACACGAACTCCACGCTCGCGGCCGCCGTCTCGGCGGTGAAGCTGCACGTCCCGCTCGCGCACCTGGAGGCCGGGCTCCGGTCGTTCAACCGGCGGATGCCGGAGGAGCACAACCGCGTGCTCACGGACCACGCCGCCGACCTCTGCCTCGCACCGACCCAGGTCGCGATGGACCACCTCGGCTCCGAGGGGCTCGCCGGTCGCTCCGTCCTCGTCGGCGACGTGATGACCGACGTGCTCTTCCAGGTGCGGGACGCCGTCGCCGACCGCGACGTCCCGATCCTCGAGGAGCTGGACCTGGTCGCGGGCGAGTTCTACCTCGCCACGATCCACCGCGCGGAGAACACCGACGACCGGTCGCGGATGGCGATGATCGTCGAGGCTCTCGCCGGGCTGGACCGGCCGGTCGTGCTGCTCGCCCATCCCCGGGTGGTCGCGAAGGCGGCGGAGCACGGTCTCTCGCTCGACACGGGCGCGCTGCGCTCCCACGCGCCCCTCGCCTACCCCGACCTGGTCGCGGCGTCCCTGCGCAGCCGCGGCGTCGTCACCGACTCGGGGGGCCTGCAGAAGGAGGCGTTCCTGCTGCGGGTCCCGTGCACCACGATCCGGACGGAGACCGAGTGGGTCGAGACGGTCGAGCTCGGCTGGAACGTGCTCGCCAACGACGTCGAGACGATCCGCGACGCCGTCGCCCGGCCGGTGCCCGCCGCGACCGAGGAGGCTCCCTACGGCGACGGGGACGCCGCCCGGCGGGTCGTGACGACGCTCGTGGAGCGTGCCCCGGCGGTGTCCGACCGGTCCTGACGCGCTCCGATAGGATCGCGGTCGGCGTCGTCGGGCGCCCGTCGACGAGAGATGAGGCAAGAGTGAGCAGCCCGAACGGACCGCGATCAGCCCTCGTGCTCTCGTACTCGGTCATCGAGTCGGACCCGCGGGTCCGACGGCAGGTGGACTGGCTCACCGGTGCGGGATGGGAGGTCGACACGCTCGGGCTCGGCGGCCGACCGACCACGACCGTCAGGCAGCACTTCGCGCTCGAGGAGCCGTCCCGCTGGGTGACGACGCGGTCCGGCGTGCTCGCGTCGCAGCTCCTGCTCCCGGCCAGGGCGCGTTTCCGGCGACAGATCGTCGACCGGATCCCGCGCGCCGCACGGGAGGGGCTGCGCTCCGGACGGTACGACCTCGTCGTGTTCAACGAGACCGAGTTCGGTCCGCTCCTCGCCGACCCGACCGTCTTCACGTCGGCGGCGCTGCAGGCACGGCTGCACCTGGACCTGCACGAGTACCACAACCCCGTCCAGCGCCGTCAGACCCTCGGCGCACGGATCACCGGCTCGCACTACAGGTGGGTGCGCGGCTTCATCGGGCATCGCGCCTTCACCTCTCGATCAGTCGTGAACGACCCGATCGGCCGGCTCTACGTCGACGAGTTCGGCATCGAGCCCCCGGTCCCGGTCCGCAACATCCCGCCGTTCGTCGAGCAGGGGCCCAGCCCGGTGGACCCCGGCGAGATCCGGCTGCTCTTCCACGGCCTCGCGTCCTGGAAGCGGGGATTCGACGCGATCCTCGAGGCCATGAGGGTGCTCCCCGAGCACTTCACCATGACGTTCATGCTCATGCCGAACCCCGCCGTCCACGCACGGCTCCGGGAGCAGGTCGACGCGCACCCGGCCCGCGACCGCATCCGGATCGTGCCTCCGGCACCGATGCGCGAGCTGGCGCAGCGGATCAACGAGTACGACCTGGAGATCATCTTCTACCGACCGCTCGAACGGAACCTCGAGCTCGCCCTCCCGAACAAGTTCTTCGAAGCTGTCCAGGGGCGGCTGGGGGTCGTCGTGGGCGAGAGCCCGGCCATGGCCGAGCTCGTCCGCGAGCACGGGATCGGGATCGTGGTTCCCGGCTTCGACGCCGCCGACCTCGCGACGGCGCTGGCGGACCTCACCCCCGACGACGTCGCCCGCGCCAAGGCCGCGTCGGACCGTGCCGCCGGCCTGCTCAACGCCGAGGTCGAGCGTGAGGCCTTCCTCGCCGCCATCGAGAGCGCCGCCCGGCCCGACTGAGAGCGAGCGTCGGCGAGCGGTGCGGTCAGTGCGACGCTCGGGCCGACGGGAGCCCCTCCACGGCTCGCAGCCATACCGGCAGCTGCGCCTCCGCGGAGAGCTCGCGCGCGGCCGCGGCCGCGGCACGCTTCCAGCCGGCGACACGCTCGGGCGTCAGCTCGTCGACGACCGCGCGGATCGCGTCCGCGTCAAAGCCGTCCGTCACCGCCCCGAGACCGTGCTCCCGCACGAGGCCCGCCATCGCGGGCGTCGGGCCGACGACGACCCCGACGCGCGCCTGGACGTAGTCGAAGAACTTGTTCGGGAGCGCGAGCGCGTTGTTGGTGACGGTGGGGGGCAGGACGTGGATGCCGACGTCGTACGAGTTGACGACCGCGAGCAGCTCGTCGTGCGGGACCGCGTCCTCGACACGCACCCGTCCTCCGAGGCCCTCGGCCAGCGTCCGGAGCTCCGCGACGTAGGCGGGGTCGTTCCCCGTGAGGAAGAGCGTGAGCCGGACGTCCGCGGTCGAGGACGCCACCGCCCTCACCATGTTCTCGAGCCGCCGGCTCCGCAGCGACGCGCCGGGGTGGACGATCCGGACGGCGCCGTCGAGCGGGGTCGGCTCCATGGCCACGTACGCGGGTGAGTTCGTCACGACGCCCGGCTCGAGCCCGAAGGGCCGATAGGCCTCGGCGACGCTCTCGCCGACCGTCGTGAGACTGCCGACGCGGGGTGCGTACCGCCGGATCAACCACTCCAGGTAGGGCTTGCGCACCCGCACCCAGCGAGGATTGTCGTCGTGCAGGCCCGGGTAGAACTCGTGCAGGTCCCCGTGCACGCTGCTCCCCGGGGCCAGCCAGAGCGCGAGGGGCAGGCTGTCGATGTCGTTCGCGAGGACGCGACCCGGCCGCTCCCGGCGGAGCACCCGGCGCGCCGAGCGCACGGAAGGCTGGCTCCAGTAGAGGAGGCGGTACGCCCGCAGTCTCAGGAGCAGTGCCTCGACGTAGAACCGCGCCCGCCGGCGCCAGCCGGCCGAGGGCGGCACCGGGAGCTCGATGTGCCGCTCGGCGCCTGGTACCGGCGGCCCCCACCCCGCCGTGACCACGTGGTACCTCTCGGCGAACAGCGCGATCTGGCGGCGCAGCCGGGCGTCCTGCTCGAGCCGGGAGAAGGACAGGATGAGCAGCTCGTCCGTCATCGTCGTCTCCTGGTGGACATCGCGCGCTCGTACGCAGACTCGTAGCCGTCGAGCACTCGCGGGCCGTGGAACCTGTCACCGATGGTCGCAACGACTCGTTCGGGGGTGAGCTCCTCGCGACGGCTCCAGAGGTCGACGACAGCGGCCGCGTACGCCGCCGCCGAACGCTCCTCGACCAGCACGCCGTTGTCGTCGACGACGTAGTCACGCTGCCCGCCGCGGGCGCCGAGGACCACCGGACGCCCGTGCGTGATGGCCTCGATCGCACTGAGACAGAGCGTCTCTCCTCGCGTGGGGAGGATGAAGATGTCGGCGGCGTCGAGCGCGGCGGCCACCCCCGCTGCGTCGGCGTGGCCGAGCAGGACCAGCCGGTCGTCCGGACCGGCGGCGCTCTCGAGCACGGAGCGGAGCGGCCCGTCACCCACCCAGGTGAGACTCGCCGGAAGACCCTGCCGTCGGAGCTCTTGCGCCGTCCGGAGAGCGAGGAGCGGGTCCTTCCCCTCGTGGAGCCCACCGACACCCACCAGCCGGACCTGGTCCGGGTCACGCGGCGGTGGCACCACGGGCGCTCCGGGAACGACCGACGGAACGACCGACACCGGGCGGGAGCCACGGTGGATCCGGACCTGGTCGGCCAGGTGGTTGCTCACCGCGGTGACGACGTCCGGGCGTCGCAGGAGCGGCGCGGTCAGCCGCATGACCGCGCGTCCGCGGGGGCTGAGAGAGCCGGGGTCCCCGATGCCGGACCAGTGCTCGGTGTGGACCCACGGCCGCGGGGGGCGCCGTCCCGCGAAGGCGAAGAGCGTGGGGAACGCGTGGGTATGGATGACGTCCGCGCCGGCCAGCACAGGGCGAAGGACGCGCGCCGCGCGCCCGACGTCGAACGGGTTGGTCCGCGACATCTCGATCCGCGTGACGGGGACCGCACCGCTCCGGGCGGCCTCGGCGTCCGCTTCCCGGTCCGCGGGCGACAGCAGGCCCGGATCGACGAGGTGAACCACCTCGACCTCGTGCGCCGTCGCCACGAGCTCGGCGTCCCGCTGCACGAACACACCGGACACCGGAGACGCCTGGCTCGGATACCACGCCGTCACCATGGTCACGCGCACGTGCTCACCCCTGTCCTGCCGATGTGGAACCTCACTACACGAGACCCGCCAGGCTGGCCTGCACGTGGAACGCCGGGTTCGCCGCGACGACCTCGTCGAACGATCCCGACGCGATGATCTCCCCGGTCTCCATGTACAGGACGAGATCAGCGTCGCGGATGGTCGAGAGCCGGTGTGCCACGGAGATCACCGTCACGTCTCCCGCGAGCTCTCTGATCGCGGAGGTGACGTCGGCCTCGGTCTTGGTGTCCAGCGCACTGGTCGCCTCGTCGAGCACGATGACGAGCGGGTCGGAGTACAGAGCGCGGGCGATGCCCAGCCGCTGCCGCTGCCCACCTGACAGCGCCAGTCCTCCCTCACCGATCCGTTCGTCCATGCCTCGCGGCCGTGCCGTGACCGTGTCCCAGAGCTGGGCGCGTCGGAGCGCCTGCTCGACCTTGTCCCGGTCGAAGTCCCCGCCCCACGTCAGGGCGACGTTCTGGGCGATCGACCCGTCGAAGAGCGCGACCGCCTGAGGCACGTAGCCGACCCGCCGACGCCACGACTCCGCGCTCTGCGCGTGCGCTCCCCCGCCGAAGGACACGGTCCCGTCGCTGGGTACGAGCAGGCCCAGAAGGATGTCGACGAGGGTCGACTTCCCCGCACCGGAGGCTCCGACGATCCCGACCGTCGAGCCGAACGGGATCGTGAGGTCCACGTCGCGCAGCGCGGGTTCCGTCGCCGTCGGATAGGTGTACGAGACGTCTCTCATCTCGATGGCCGTCGACGCCGGTGCGCTCTCCCCCACGTGCCCAGCCTGGGGCGGTGCAGGCATCTCGCGCTCCTGGGAGCGCTTGATGTCGCCGATGATGGTCTTGATGTAGGGGTCCGCAGACACGGAGCTCGTCGCGATCGACTGGAACGCCGTGATCGAGGGGACCAGACGGAATCCGGCGATCCCGAAGAGCGCCAGCGCGGCGATCGCCTCGGTCATCCCTCCCGAGAGATAGCCCACGCCTCCCGTGAGGACGAACCCGCCGATGACGGCGGCGTCGAGGACGAAGCGTGGGACCGACCTCAGGAAGTAGAGGTTCGACCGAGCCGTCGAGGTCCGAGTACGCGTGACGGCGATCGCCTGCGCGACCTCGTCCTCCTTCTCACGCAGCGTGATCTCCTTGAGGGCGGCCATCATGCCGGTCAGCAGTCCCGCCACCTTGAGGGACGAGTCACGGGCGACCCGCGCCGCCACGCGCGTCCGCTTCCCGAGCACGTAGTACTGGAGGACGCCGATGGCCCCGAGGTAGGTCAGGGTGATGAGACCGGTCATCGGCTGCTGGAGGAAGATGATCACGACGACGCCGACGGCCGTGACCACGAGCCCGGGGACGGTCGTCAGAGGCAGCAGCAGGCCGCCGACCACGCTCGCCACTCCTCCGTCGGTGAGCTGGATGACCCGTGGCGTGCTGATGTTGATGCGCTCGGTCCACGGCGAGTGGATGTAGGACCGGAAGAGGTGGTCGCCGACCGAGAGCTCGAACTTGGCGAAGTGCCGGGTCGCCTTCCACTGGAGCGCGACGCCGAGCGCGGACTTGAGGAGCACGACTCCCGACAGCACGAGGATGAGCGTCGGGATGTAGTCGGTGGACAGGGATCCCACGAACGGGATCGTGATGCTGTCACCGCCCACCGCGGCGGCGAGCACGCTCGACAGCAGCATGAGGGCGACGACGTCGAGCACCGACAGGAACGCCGTGGCGATGGAGAAGAAGATCAGGAAGCGGTGCGCGCTGCGCGGCAGGTACGGGGAGATCGACCGGTACTGGTCGAGGATCCGCTTCACGCGCCGACCACCGAACGGTAGAGGGAGTCCGCGCGCTCGAACTCGTGCTCCCAGGTCGTGAGCGGCGCGGCACGGCGGGACGCCTCGCGGTACTGGTCGCCCCCGTCGAGGACGTCCGCGATCGCGTGGGCGAGCGCGGGGACGTCTCGCGCCGGGGCGACAGGTCCGACGCCCAGCGTCGTCACGACGTCGGCGACGTCCGGGGTGTCGGACGCGACGACGGGCAGTCCCGCCTGGATCGACTGGAACAGCTTGTTGGGCAGGCTGTACAGGGCGTTGAGCGTCACCGGCTGGGGGTACACGACGGACACGTCCGCGTCCGAGATGACCGTCGGCACGTCGTCGGGAGGCACCGGGTCGACGAACCGCACACGGTCGACGACACCGTGCTCCTCGGCGATGGCGGCGATCGAGTCCCGAGACCGCTGCGGCGCCGGGCCGATCAGCACGAGATAGACGTCCGCGGGGAGGAGCTTCATCGCCTGCACGGTCTCGACGACGCCGCGTGCGGGCCCCATGAGCCCGACGTGCACGACGACGCGGCTCCCCGCGGGCACCTCACCACGCGATCGCAGGCTCCCCGTGCTCCCCGGTGCCGGCACCGAGGCCGCGAGAGGGACGTTCCGGACCAGGACGGGCGGCGAGGCGAGAGCGAACCGCTGCACCATCCACTCCTGGATCCCGCCTGACACGGTGATCGTCCCCGCCCATCTCCTCGCAGACCTGTTCAGGATCCACCGATAGTAGGCCGCGATCCACGAGGGGAGCTTCTGCCCCTCCCACAGCTCGTGCGCGTCGTAGACGAACGGAGTCCTGCCGACCATGTGCACGAGGAGCGCTGCGAACAACGTGTCGGCGTCGTGCGCGTGCACGACGTCGGGCTTCCACCGCCGGATCCGCGCCGCGGCCCGAAAGCCGAAGGTCCACTGCCGCACGCCCAGCTGCAACCAGCGGAGCCGAGACTTCCGTGCCGGTCGAGCCTTGCCCTCACGCCGAGCGCGAGGACCGAGCCGGACGATCACGCCGCCGCCGGCTCGGTGCTCCTCGCCCGGAGGAAACCGTGACTCGCCGCCGCCGACCGCGAACAACCGTGCCTCGTACCCCTGCCCTGCTGCGGAGTCGAGATACTTCAGGACCCGCGAATCACCATGGGTGTCGTTGTGGACGATGTACGCGATACGCATGACGCTCCAGGTCGGGGTTCAGCAACCGATCGAGTCTACCGACGTGCGGTCGGGGGTCCGGACAGGAAGGGGGCGAGCGCCCGCGCCGACGCGCGGCCGTCGTGGAGCGTCTCGACGAACACCGGGCCCCGGGCCGCGACCCGCTGAGCCCGGTCCCGATGCTCGAGGACGTCGAGGAGGACGCCGCGAAGCGTGTCGGACGTCGCCTCGACCACGGGAAGGTCGTGGTGGGCCGCCTCCTTCGCCAGCCGACGCGAGTGCTCGTCGACGTGCGAGACGACGACCCTGCCCGCCGCCATCGCCTCGCAGGCCGCCACGCCGTAGATACCGAGACGGAGCTGGTCGACGACGACGTCGGCCCCGCGGTACAGCTCCAGCATCTCGTCGCGGTCGAGCCCCGTCGCCTGGCGGTACTCCACGAGTCCGGACCGCTCGAGGTCCCGGAGGACGGGCTCGACGAGATCGGTGCCCTTGAGCGCGGCACGGCTCGGGGCATGGACGACGACGGGGACTGCGCGCTCGAGCGGGACGGTCGTGGACCTCCACCGCGGCACGTCGACGACCACGGGCAGCCACGTCGCCCACGGGACGTCGAGGAGCAGGTCCGGCGTCGAGACGAACGCGGGGACCCCCGCGTCGTGGAGGCGCCGCAGCAGGTCGTGGTTACGTCCGGTGCGCGCCTCCAGTGCCGCCGTGTCGGTGTACGACTCGAGGAGGAACGGCGACCACGGGTCGCGTTCCGCGTGCGCGCTCGGACGACGGATGTCGCTGCCGTGGCACAACGTCGCGACCGAGATCCCCGCGGCCCGCAGGCTCTGGATCTCCGCCTCGACGTCCTGCCCGAGAGCGGGGAACAGCGGAAGCTGCGCCTCGACGACGACGTGGGTGAACTTCCGCACGGCACGGCGCTGCGCATGCTGCCAGGCCCGCGAGCCTCGCAGCACGCGGGGCGCGTCGACGTCGGCCTCGAAGGGCAGCGGACGCCGGTAGGCCATGTTCCGGGCACCGACCCCCTCGAGGCCCCGCTCAGCGGCACGAGCCCACTCCCAGCCCTGGCCCGCCGAGTTCGCCGGGCCGAGGAACAGACGCACCGGCGTCGACGGGACCTGCACGCGAGGAGCCGCGCCCCGCTCCCTGCGTCCGAACCACGGCACGACCCGGAGGAACAACGCCGGCGGGAGCCAGGAGACGATCCACGACAGCACCCGTCGCCACCGCGCAGAGGGCTTTCCCGTCACGCGCCCACGTCCCCCGCGGGGGACTGCGCATCCGTGCGCGCCGCTGCCGCCCGCGCCTCACGGATGCGCCGCGCGACCACGTAGCCGGCGACGAGCGACCGCAGGGGCGCGTGGCGATGGAGCAGTCTCAGCGGGTTTCGTGTGACGAGCGCCCCCGGCGAGAGGTACCGCGACCGCCCGCCGAACGCCGCTCGCAGCTGTTCGGCCGACGCGTCGGCACTCAGCGCACGGGTGAGGGCTCGATGGTCACGGATCGCGAGGAGGCCGAGGACACCCGGTGCCCAGGAGGTGAGCCGGGCGACCGCCGACGCGACGTCCTCACGGTCTTCCGGGTCGAGCCCGTCCGCGCCGATCCGCCGTTCGACGGCACTGAGCACGTGCACGCGCACGATCTTGGCGGCGACGGCCCGTCTCGCGGCCGTCGACATCCTCCGGAACGCCTCTCCTTGCTCGATCGACCCCAGGTACGCCAGGTCGTCGCGCGCGCGCCCGCCCGCGCGGGTCACCCGGTCCTGCTGGTCGTCGTGCTCGAGATACGCGGGGCTCGAAGGGTCGAACACGATGCGCGCACCCGTGAACCAGAGGTGGAGTCCGTACGCCTGGTCCACGCCGCGCGGCAGACCCTCGGGGTAGCGCAGGTCCGCGAAGCGCACCCGGCGCAGCAGGCCGAGAGGCGCGGTCCGCTCGAAGAGACGGTCTCGGTCACCGTCCAGCGGACCCCGGTGCCACGCCCGCACCCGAGGGGACGGCACGGGCCCGGTCGGGATGCGGAAGATCGGCGCGACGACGACGTCGGCAGAGTGGCGTTCGGCGAGCGCGACCCAGGCATCGAGCGCACCTGGCGCGAGCTCGTCGTCGGAACCGACGACGCTCACGTACGTGGCGGTCGAGACCTCGAGACCCTTGTTGAACGCGTTCGCCGGAGAGCGCACGCCGTCCTGCAGCTCGACGATGCGCACGCGCCGGTCGTTCGCGAGCGCCCCGAGACGGTCACGCACCGCCTGCGACCCGACGTTGTGCGCGACCACCGTGACGCGGACCGGAACGGTGTTCCGCAGCGCGGCGCGCACCGCTCGCTCGACAGGTCGAGACGTGCTGTGCACGCCGAGAAAGACGTCGACGACCGGTTCGTCGCCCCATGCACGCGTCGTCATCCGCCCTCCTCGAGATCGCCGCCCCCGCGGACGGCGGAGGCCAGGACACGCCGAGCGGCGACCGCCGCCGTCGAGCGCACCGAGAGGTGCTCGTCGGCCCACGTCGCGATCCGGAGCCGCTCGTCAGGAGACGGTGGCGCCTCGAGCATGTCCACCAGCGCGCGCGTGACGGCGTCGGACGTGTGCGGTACCGCGCGTCCCGCGTCCGCCCGCTCGATGATCTGCCCGACCGGACCGGGACCCGCCTGCAGGACCGGCGTGCCGACCGCCATCGCCGCGAGCGCCTTGGTCGGGATGGCGAACTCGTACCCCGACCGGGGTCGGATGCTCGAGAGCGCGACGTCGGCGCCGCGGAGCCAACGGGCTGCCTGGGCTGCCGGTTGCTGCGGCAGGAACGTCACGCTCGCTCCGCCGTCGGGCAGCGCGGCAGCCATCTCGGCGAGACGGCTGTGCATGCTGCCTCGTCCGAGGAAGACGAGGCGTGCGCGCGGGACGGCTCGCACGACGCCGGACCAGGCCTCGAGGAAGACCTCGGCACCGTGCCACTCCGAGGCGTTGCCCGCGTACACGGCGAACGGGCCCCGGCCCTCGGGCCCGAGCGGCACCACGTCGGCGTTGAAGGTCGCGGTGTCGACGCCGTGCCGCACGATGGTCGTCCGCGAGGCCCCGAGCTGCGACGCCCGTGCCTCGACCGCGTCCGTCACCGTGAGGACCGATGTCGCGCCGCGCAGGGCGAATCGCTCGAGCGCGCGCACGACGCCCACCACGAGCCGAGGCGCACCGGTCGACCCGGCGGCGTCCGAGACGATGTCTGCGGCGTAGTAGACGTACGGGACCCGTCGGAGAGCGCACACCAGGCGCACCACCGCGCCCGTGGTCGGCGGTGGCTCGGCCACGACCACGTCGGGCCGTCGGCCGGCGAGCAGGCGGAAGAAGAGGGGAACGTCGAAGCTCAGGTAGGGGACGTATCCCCGGACGTACCCGCTGGCGTCCCGGAGCACGGGGCGGCGCCGCACACGGACGCGCTCGTGCTCGGGGCCAGGGACCATCGACGCGGGCACCGAGGCCGTCACGACGGTGACCTCCGCCCCCTCGTCCGCGAGCGCCGAGGCCAGCGCCGCGAGCCGGAAAGACGCCGCGGCGGGTTCCGGGAGGAAGATCCGCGACGCGATCGTGACGCGGGCCGGTCGCCCCCCGCGGCGAACGTCCCTGCCCTCGCCGCGGAGCTCCTTCTCGGGGCTCATCCCTCGTCGAACGGTGCGAGCGTCGGGGTGTCGGGGCTCTCCTGGATGTCGAGCTGCAACGACGACACGAGCATCTGGACGCCGAGCACGAACGGGGTGACCGCGAGGAGGACCGTCCCGGCCGTGGCCGGCGGCGAGTCCCAGGTCGCGGCGATGATCCAGACCCCGGCGACGACGCCGAAGAGCGTGAGGAGGAGGCCCGAGAACAGCAGCAGCGCGACGGCGGAGAACGACCAGAGGACGTACCGGTACCAGATCCGGTACCAGTACCCGCGGAAGAGCAGGCTGAGCAGCTCGGGGACGACCTTGCCCAGACGGATGCTCGACACCTCGGCGCCGTACACGGCGGGGATCGGGACGTCGACCGCCGCGGTGCCGGCCACGTTCAGGTGGATGAGCAGGTCGTTCTCGAAGCTGTAGCGCTCCGCGACGCGGTCGAGCGCGAGCTTCTCCAGCACGGACGTCCGGATGGCCGTGTACCCGTTCTGCGGGTCGAAGAGGTGCCAGTACCCCGACGCGAACTTCGTGAGGAACGAGAGCACGATGTTCCCGAACACGCGATATCGGGGCATGCCCGTGTACGAGTCCGGGCGGAAGAACCGGTTCGCCTTCGCGAAGCCGTAGCCGCCGGACGTCACCGGGTCCAAGAGGTCGGGAAGGTAGTCCGGGTCCATCTGGGCGTCGCCGGCCATGACGACGTTGACGTCCGAGCCCAGCCCCATCGCGGTGCGGTGCCCGGTGATGATCGCCCCGCCGACGCCCTTGTTCACCTCGTGGCGCACGAGCGTCACGCGCGGGTCGTCCAGCGCCTTGACGACGTCGGAGGTCCCGTCGGGGCTGCAGTCGTCCACGATGACGATGTCGTCGACGAAGTCCGGCATCGTGGTGACGACCGTCGCGATCATGGCCTCCTCACGGTAGGCCGGCACGACGGCGGCGATCCGCGCACCCTTGTACATCCTCAGCTCTCCTTGCGGTCGTGCTCGACGGGCACCTGAGGCCCGGCTCGGTCGTCGCCGGGTGCGGCGGGGGCCGCGCGCCCGCCGAAGACCCAGTAGCGGTAGGCGAAGTAGTTCCAGACGGTCTGTGCGACGGTGACGGCGACCTTGCCGACGGCATAGCCCCAACCGAGGTGCTCGAAGAGACCGACCACCGCGATGTTCGCGAGCGAGTTCACCGCCAGGAGGACGCCGTACCGCCACAACGCGGGCCCCGTCGGCATGGCACCGCCGAAGGCATAGCGCCGCTGGAGCGTGAAGTTGAACGCGAAGCTGCCCCAGAACCCGACCGCCGTCGCGAGCCACAGCGGCGCACCGAGCACCCGGTAGCTCAGGGCGAGCAGCCCGAGGTCGAGGAGGAAGGCGAAGCCGCCCACCAGCAGGTAGCGGAACGCCGAGTGCCCGAGCACTGTCCGCACGACGCCGGCCAGGTCTTCCCCCTCGTCTCGGGTCGGGCACGGCGCCCGACGACGCACCAGGGTACCTGCCCGCCGGGCGCCCTCCCGTCACCCGACCTACCGTGGATCGGACCGAGAGCTACGGAGGTCACCCATGGGGGCACGGAAGAGGATGACGGCGTCGCTCCTGACGGCCGTCCTGGTCGGGACGTCGTTCGTCACGCAGTCCGTCGTCGCACGCGCGGACACGCTCACCCAGGAACGGGTGGTTCTCGGCACCGGCACGACCGTCACGGTCGCGGGGCGGGGCTTCGGTCACGGCCGCGGGATGTCGCAGTGGGGGGCACGCGCGGCCGCTTCGCAGGGGGTGGGCTACCAGCAGATCCTGGACGCGTACTACCCCGGTACGGCCCGGGTCACCCAGCCCGCGAGCACGATCAGCGTCCTCATCAGCGGAGACACGGACAACGACGTCCGCATCCTCGCGGTCCCGGGCATGACGGCGAGCGACGCGGTCTCGACCGGCACCCCGATCAGCTTCGGCGGCGTGACACCGCAGCAGTGGCGCATCGTCCGAGGGTCCGGCGGGTTCGTGCTGCACGGGCTCGTCGGCGGGACCTGGAGACAGTGGTCGCAGGGCGCCTCCCCCGGCTTCCTGAGCATCGCCGCGCCATCGGGGTTCATCCGTCTGATCAGGCCCGACGGCACGCAGACGGACTACCGCGGCACGGTCCGAGCCGTCCCCTCCGGGGCGAGCCCCGGGCAGCAGACCGTCAACGTGGTGGGCCTCGAGGACTACCTGCGCTCCGTCGTGCCGGCGGAGTCGCCGTCGAGCTGGCCGGCGGACGCGCTGCGGGCGCAGGCCGTCGCCGCGCGCACCTACGCGTCGTACGACCGCGCGCACCGGTCGGGCTCGTGGCAGACGTGCGACACCACCGCCTGCCAGGTCTATCCCGGGCACAAGAGCTTCACCTCGGCGGGGGTCGAGACGCGCCACCACGAGGCGGCCTCGACGGACGCCGCCGTCGCCGCGACCTCGGGGCAGGTGCGTCACTACGGCGGCAGCCTCGCCTTCACCCAGTTCGGCTCGTCGAACGGCGGCTGGAGCGCGGCCGGGTCCTTCCCCTACCTCCCGTCCCGACCGGACCCGTGGGACGCGCAGGGCAACCCGGTGCACGCGTGGAGCGTCTCGCTCCGAGCCGCGGACGTCGGCGCGCGGTACCCGCAGATCGGCTCGCCCCGCAGCATCGACGTCATGTCGCGTACCGGCGACGGCGAGTGGGGCGGGCGCGTGGTCCGGGTCGTCGTCACCGGCTCGGCAGGCTCCGTCACGCTCACGGGCGCGCAGTTCCGCAGCGCCTTCGGTCTGCGCTCCGACTGGTGGAAGCTCACCGGCACGAGCCGGCTCGACAGCGACTCCACCAACGACGGGCGCGTAGACGTCCTCGGCCAGCGGGCGGACGGCAGTCTGACGGCATACCTCGGGGACGGGGACGGCCGGTTCGTCGGCAGCCGCCCGGCGGGCCACGACTGGCAGACGATGCGGCTCGCGGTCCGCGCCAACGATCTCGATCGCGACGGGCGCGACGACGTCCTCGCCGTCGACCAGGCCGGGCGCCTGTGGCGCTACCCGACGACGGCGGCCGGGACGCTCGGCGCCCGTGTCCAGGCTGGCCATGGCTGGGGCTCCATGCGGTTCCTCGTCGCCCCCGGGGACGTCGGGCGCGACGGGTCGGCCGACCTCCTGGCGGTCGACACGTCGGGCCGGATGTGGCTCTACCCCGGTCTGGGCGACGGGAGGCTCGCGAGCGCCGTGCTCGTGGGCGGCGGCTGGGACGTCATCTCGTGGGTCGGCGGCGGCGGTGACTGGGACGGCGACGGCTGGTCGGACCTGCTGGCGGTCGACGCCGCCGGACGGCTCCTGCTCTACCGCGGCGACGGGGCGGGCGGGTTCAGCCCGGTGCAGATCGGCTCCGGGTGGCAGGGCATGCGGCTCCTCACCCCGGTGGCCGACTTCGGCCGGGACGGGATCCCCGACCTCCTCGCGGCCGACGCCGCCGGCCGGTTCTACCTCTATCCGTGGACCGGCACGCGGTTCGCCGCCCGGATGCAGGTGGGCTCCGGGTGGAACGGCATCACGAGGACGTTCTGAGGCGTCACCGGCTCACGAGACGGAAGCGCCCGACGGGGCCGTGGCGATCGTCCGCCACGTCCGGAACCCTCCCGACCCGTTGCCCGAGTACAGGACGATCGACCTGTCCGAGCGCGTGGCGACCAGGTCGGGTCGCCCGTCGCCGTCCACGTCGCCCGCACCCACGATGCTCGACATGACGTCCCACCCGGTCCCGATCACCGAGGCCGCCCCGAGCCGTGCGCCGCCGTTGCCCGGGTAGAGCAGGAGCCGCCCGGTGCCGGCCTCGCGCGCGACGAGGTCCGGCGCCGCACCGCCGCGCCAGTGGCCCGCCGAGACGATCCGGTCGAGGAACTGTGCGCCCTGGGCGATCAGGACGCGGGTCCCGAACCCGCCCCGGCCGTCCCCCGGGTACAGCCAGATCTGCCCCGTGCCCCGTTGGAAGGCAAGCAGACCCGGGACGCCCGTCCCGAGCCAGTCGCCCGCTCCGATCACCTGGGTCATGACCTCCCAGCCCGTCCCCACGCGCGTCCCGGACGTCGCGAAGCTGCCGGTCGCCGTGCCGGCGTGGAGGAACAGGTCGCCGTTGCTCCGGCGGGTCATGAGGTCGGGCCGACCGTCACCGTTCCAGTCTCCGGGAGCGATGGCCTCGGCGACGGCCGAACCGGAGATGCCGGTGCCCACGGCCCGCGTGAAGCCCGCGCCACCGAGATAGGAGTAGCGGTGCAGCGCGCCGTCTGCACCCACCGCGAAGAAGTCCTCGCCCCGACCTGCACGACCGGCGGGGTGCACCGCGGTGAACCCCTGCCACTGGTGCCCGATCTGCGACCGTCCGAGCAGCCGTCCGGCACCGTCCCCCACGTAGCGCCACAGATTCCCCTGGACGTCCCGTGCCACGACGTCGGGCAGGCCGTCGTCGTTGAGGTCTCCCGGGCCGACGATGGTGGTCATCACGTCCCAGCCGGACCCGACGAACGTCCGACCGCTGGCGAACCCGCCGTGCCCGTCACCCGTGTACGTGTAGAGGTTGCCGCCGGTCCGCGCGACGAGCGCCGGGCGCCCGTTGCCGAGGTCTCCCACCATGGCGATCGAGCTCATCGCGTTCCAGCCGGTGCCCACCTGCCGCGGTGTGCCGAAGCCGCCGCGCCCGTTGCCGGGGTAGAGCCAGAGAGTCCCGTCGTGCCGCCTCATGAGGAGGTCCGTCGTGTCGTCGCCGTTCCAGTCGTGCCCGCCGACGATCAGGTTCGCGACGCCCCAGCCGACCCCGATCCTCTGCTTCGCGGCCCAGCCGCCGTTCGCGGTGCCCGGGTACAGCCACAGGTCTCCGGACGCCGGGTCGACGATCATGAGGTCCGGGGAACCGTCCCCGTTCCAGTCACCGGGGGCGATCACCCGGGAACCGGGCCAGCCGGAACCGACCGTCCGGGTCTGCCCCCACCCCGAGGCCGTGGCCGTGAGCATCGAGACCCCGGTCGCGGTGCGCGACACGAGGTCCGGGTAGCCGTCGAGCCCGAGGTCCCTCCGGAGGGAACGGTCGTGCACGGGACCCTGGCGCGCCGCCGCGAGGGAGCGGATCTGCGGGAGCGCCGCGTAGAGCGTGGCTCCGGGGCACGACGTCTGGCCCACGTCCCGGTGCCCGACGACGATGCTCCCGCCCGCTCCGCGAACGCCGTGGATGTCGAGCTTCCACGCGATGACCGAGGACACGGCGTCGACGGCCGCCCCCGAGACCTGCGCGGCGTCGAAGTTCCCCATCACGGAGACGCCGAAGCGCTGGGAGTTGACCCCGGACGCGTGCGCACCGACGATCCCCCGGTCGATCCCTCCGGCGCGCCCTTCCCAGATGCGCCCGTACTTGTCGACGAGGAAGTTGTACCCGATGTCGCCCCACCCGCGGGACTGCGCGTGGTACGCGTAGATGCCCCGGATGAGTGCCGGGACCTGGTCCGCGGTGTAGTCGTTCGACCCGGCCGTGTGGTGCACGACCGCGCCGACGACGTTGCCGGTCTGGGGCGTCCACGTCATCAGCCGCTCGTCGGCACCCCACTGGGCGCGCGAGTAGATCGCCGGACGGGTCGTGGCGGTCGGCAGCGCGGCCGCCGGTGCGGCGGCGGGAGTCGCGAGCCCGGCGGTCGCGGACCGACCGAGCCCGCCCGCACCGCCGGCTCCCCCTCCCGCGGTCCCCGAGTCCGCGCCGGGGTCGACCACGACCAGGACCGGGTCGACGGGCGTCGGCCCGGTCCCGGGAAGGATCCGCGCCTCGACCTCGTCGACGTCCCCGACGAACAGCGGCTCGGTACCGTCGCGCTGCTCCCCGGCGCCCCCGGTCGGCTCGGCGTCCTCCGCGTGGACGTCGCTCCACCCGGTCCAGACGGTCCCGGTACGTGAACGCACCTCGACGACGACGTCGTCCCCTGCCGACCCGAGGTCCCAGGTGACGCCGACGACGGTCGTCGCACCGGTCGCCGGGCTGGTCGCGGACCAGGTCCCCTCCGGGCTCGGCGTGTCGTCGGCCGGGACCTCGGGGAGCACCTGCTCACCGGGCCCCTCGGCAGCGCCCGCTTCCGACGGCACCGACGCCGTGGGGGCGTCTCCGGACGCGTCGACGGGTTCGAGCGGTGTCTCGTCGATCTCGGGGGCGACCGGTGCGGGCACGGCCGGCGGGGCGGGTGCGACGCGTGGAGCCACAGAGGTCGCGGCCCGTGTCGCGGGGCCGGCCGCCACGGCGGTGGTGCTGCCCGTCACCGCCGACGTCACGGTCACCGCCAGCACCGTCAGGACGGTCGTCCACCTCTTGGCCATCGTGCTCACCCCGGTCGTCGCAGAGATCACCCAGGGCTTGCTCGCGCCCCGACGAACCCGGCCAGTATCACAAGGCGGGCACGTTCTCGCAGGACGATCGCCGGGAGAGTCGGGAGTCGGCCCGGCGACCCCACCACGGGGCCGCCGGGCGCCGGCTCAGAGCGTGACGGTCTGCCCCGACGCGGCCGACTCCAGGACGGCCTCGGCGACCTCGAGGGTGCGCAGGCCCTCCTCCATCGTCACGACGTCCTGGCGGATCCCCCGGACGGCGTCCCGGAACGCCTCGTGCTCGACCCGCAGGGGCTCGCGCTTCGCGAACGCGTAGCGCGTGATGTCGCCCTCGGACACGCCGCGGAACGCCGAGACGGCCTCCCACTCGGTCGGGATGACGCCGTTGGCGTAGAAGGTGAGGTCGGCCGTGCCCGTGTCGGCGACGAACGCACCCCGCTCGCCCGTGACGATCGTGACGCGCTCCTTCATCGGGGAGAGCCAGTTGACGACGTGGTTGGTCACGACGCCGTTCTCCAGGCGGCCGGTCGCGGTCACCATGTCCTCGTGCGGGCGCCCGCTGCGGTGCGTGGTCTGCGCGGCGACCGCACGGTACGCGCTCTGGGCGACCCAGGCCGTGAGGTCGATGTCGTGGGTGCCGAGATCCTTCACCACGCCGACGTCGGCGATGCGCGCCGGGAAAGGCCCCTGCCGCCGGGTCGCGATCTGGTAGACCTCCCCGAGTTCGCCCGCCTCCATGCGGCGACGCAGCTCCTGGAGCGCCGGGTTGAACCGCTCGATGTGCCCGACCGCGCCGACGAGCCCGGCCGCGGCGAACGCCTCGGCGACCTTGCGACCGGCCGCGCTCGTGGCCGCGATGGGCTTCTCCACGAGGGTGTGCACGCCCGCGGCAGCGAGGGCCAGCGCGATCTCCTCGTGGTACACGGTCGGGACCGCGACGACGGCCATCTCGATGCCGGCGCCGATCAGCCCGTCGACGTCGGGCAGGACCGGCAGGTCGCCCGCCACTCCGTAGGGGTCACCGCCGGGGTCGGCGACGGCGACGAGGTCGACGCCGTCGATCTCGCGGAGCACCCGGGCATGGTGCCGCCCCATCGCTCCGAGCCCGATCAGGCCCGCACGCAGGTCTGCCATCACGCACCTGCCTTCACGACGGAGTTGACCGCGGTGACGATGCGCTCGAGGTCGCCCTGGGTGAGCGACGGGTGCACGGGGAGGGAGATCACCTGCTGCGCCGCGATCTCGGTCTCGGGCAGGTCGAGACCGGGCGCGAAGTGCTTCAGGCTCTCGAGGCGGTGGTTCGGGATCGGGTAGTAGACCCCGGAACCCACACCGTGCTCCTCGCGGAGAGCCGTCACCACGCGGTCGCGGTCGTCGGCGACACGGATCGTGTACTGGTGGTAGACGTGCACCGCCCCGTCCGCGACCGGAGGCGTGACGACGCCCTCGAGGTTCTCCGACAGGAAGGCCGCGTTGCGCTGGCGGTCCGCCGTCCAGCCCTGGACCTTGGTGAGCTGCACCCGGCCGATCGCCGCGTGGACGTCCGTCATGCGGGCGTTGAAGCCGACGACCTCGTTGGCGTACTGGCGCTCCATGCCCTGGTTGCGCAGCAGACGGACGTTGCGCGCGATCTCGTCGGTCGCGCACGAGACCATGCCGCCCTCGCCCGACGTCATGTTCTTCGTCGGGTAGAGGCTGAACATGGCGAACGCGCCGAACGAGCCCACCGGGCGTCCGTCGAGGGTCGCCCCGTGCGCCTGTGCCGCGTCCTCGAACAGGAGCAGACCGTGCTCGTCCGCGAGCGCGCCCAGCGCCGTCATGTCCGCCGGGTGCCCGTAGAGGTGCACCGGCATGATGGCCTTGGTCCGCTCCGTGATCGCGGCCCGCACCGCGTCGGGAGCGAGGCAGAACTGGTCCGGCTCGATGTCGGCGAAGACCGGCGTCGCACCGGTCAGCGCGACCGAGTTGGCGGTCGCCGCGAACGTGAAGGACGGGACGATCACCTCGTCGCCGGGGCCGACGCCCGCGGCGAGGAGGCCGAGGTGCAGGCCCGAGGTCCCGGAGTTCACCGCGACGCACGTGCGCCCGCCGACGAGCACCTCGGCGAACTCCTGCTCGAACGCGGCGACCTCAGGTCCCTGCGCGATCATCCCGCTGCGCAGGACGCGGTCCACGGCCGCGCGCTCGTCGTCCCCGACGATCGGCTTCGCCGCGGGGATCAGTGTCTGGCTCATTCGGCCGCAACCTCTCTGATGGTCTCGTCGTGCTCTTCGTAGCGCGTACCCGTCACCGGGCACACCCAGTGCTCCCCGTCGCGCCGCAACGGCTCGCCCGCGCGCCCCACCCAGCCGACGCGCCGCGCCGGGACCCCGACGACGATCGCGTGGTCGGGGACGTCCCTCGTCACGACCGCGCCCGCGGCCACCGTGGCCCAGGCTCCGATCGTCACGGGCGCGACGCACACCGCACGGGCCCCGACCGCCGCGCCCTCGCCGATCGTCACGCCCACCGCGTGCCAGTCGTCCGCGCTCTTCAGCGATCCGTCGGGGTTCACGGCCCGCGGGTAGGTGTCGTTGGTGAGCACCACGGCGGGGCCGATGAACACCCCGTCGGCGAGAGACGCCGGCTCGTACACGAGCGCGTAGTTCTGCACCTTGCAGTTCCGGCCCATCTGTACTCCGGTACCGATGTAGGCCCCGCGCCCCACGACGCACGACTCTCCCATCGACACCCCCTCGCGCACCTGGGCGAGGTGCCAGATCTGGCTGCCGTCGCCGATCGACGCGTCGTCGGCGACGTCGGCGCTCGGGGCGATCCGGACTCCCATGCGGGCTCCTTCGTGTCGGGACGGTGCGCAGCGACCACGTCGGACGCGGACGCCGCGTCGGCAAGGTTACCTGCCGCCGCTGCCCCTCCGAGAGCGGCGAAGGTCCCGACCTTCCCCGGTCGCCTGCAACAATGAGCGACATGCACGAATCGGACGCGGCGGGACCCGGCCGCCCGCCCGTCGAGGCCATCGGCCCCGTCGAGGACGCCTGCCTCGTCGTCCCTCTGTACAACGAGGGCGCGGTCGTGGCCGACGTGGTCAAGAACGCGCTCGGGACGTTCCCCCGGATCGTCTGCGTCGACGACGGCAGCTCGGACGACTCCGCGCAGCGGGCTCGGGAGGCGGGCGCCACGGTCCTGCGCCACGCCGTCAACCTCGGCCAGGGAGCCGCCCTCCAGACGGGGATCGAGTTCGCCCGCGACCTGCCGGGAGCGAAGTACCTCGTCACGTTCGACGCGGACGGTCAGCACCAGGTGGAGGACGCCGCCGCGATGGTCGAGCTGGCCCGGCGCGAGGACGTCGCGATCGTCTTCGGCTCGCGGTTCCTCGACGCGCGGACCCGGCCCGGGCTCCTCAAGCGGGCGGTCCTGCGCACGGCCGTCTGGTTCACGAACCAGAGCACCGGCCTGCGGCTCACCGACGCCCACAACGGGCTGCGGGTCGTCCGCGTCGACGCGGCGCGCCAGGTCGAGCTGCGCCAGGACCGCATGGCGCACGCGAGCGAGATCGTGCTGCAGCTCGGACGCACCGGGCTCCCCTGGCGCGAGTACCCCGTGCACGTCCTCTACACGGACTACTCCCGGGCCAAGGGCCAGTCGCTCTGGAACTCCGTGAACATCCTGGTCGACCTCGTGTTCAAGTAGACGGGAGCGCACATGCTCATCCAGATCGTCCTCGTCGCCGCGATCGCCGTGGTCACGGTCCTGCTCACCCGCTCCACGGTCGACGCCCGGCACCAGGCGATCCGCCGCCTGCTGCTCGTCGGGTTCGTCGTGGTCGCCGGGCTCTCCGTCCTGTTCCCCGAGTGGCTCACCCGGCTGGCCAACATGCTCGGCGTCGGCCGCGGGACCGACCTCCTCCTCTACGCCCTCGTCATCGCGTTCGTGAGCTACATCGCCACGAGCCACCGGCGTGCGAACGCTCTCGCCCGCAAGATCACGCTGCTCACGCGCGAGCTGAGCCTCGCAGAGGCGAGGCTCAGCCGGGTCGACGCGTCGGTCGACGAGCTCGAGCAGCGCGACGGCCAGGGCGGCCGCCCGGACGCTGACGCCGCGGGCTGACCCGACCGGTCCTCGCACCGCACGCGCCTGCACAACTCCTCCACCCCGCGAGCCCGCGGCCCGCGCGGCCAGGTCGCACCGCACGCCTATGCTCGACTCCCGTGACCTCCCGTTCCCGTGCCCAGACCAGCGACGCGGCGGCTGCCGAGCCGTCGCGCGGTCCGGCGCACGCGCGGGCCATGAGGTCCCGCGGGACAGCCCGCGCCGTCGGGCTCGTCGCCACGGCGGTGCTCGCGTTCGGCGCGGTCGGCGGCGCCGCAGCGGTGTCGAGAATCCAGGGGAACATCGCGCCGTCGGACGGGCTCGAGCTCCTGACGGACCGACCTGAGCAGCCCACCCCGGACCCGAGCGACCCCAACGCCGGGAAGCCCCTCAACATCCTCGTGATGGGCTCCGACGAGCGCGGCGGCGAGAACGGCCACGAGGTCGCGGGCGTCGCGGGCATGCGCTCGGACACGACGATCCTCGTGCACGTCTCGGCAGACCGGACGCGCGTGGAGATGATCTCGATCCCCCGCGACTCACGGGTGGACGTCCCGGCGTGCCACACGACGAACGGCAAGACGACCGCGCCGGCCACCACCCGCTTCAACGCCGCGTTCGCGAACGGCGCGACCGTCGGTGGCGACGTCGACTCGGCCGCCGCGTGCGCGACCCAGACCGTCGAGAGCCTGACCGACGTGTTCGTCGACGGCTTCGTCGTCGTCGACTTCGCGGGTTTCCAGAACATGGTCACGGCGATCGGCGGCGTCCCCATCTGCATCCCCGAGCCGATCGACTCGCCCAAGGCGGACCTTCGGCTGGACGCAGGGATGCAGACGCTCGACGGCGCCCAGGCGCTCGGGTTCGCGCGGGCGCGCTACGGCGTGGGCGACGGGTCGGACCTCAGCCGTATCGGCCGCCAGCAGCAGCTCCTCGCCGCGACGGTGAACCAGGTGCTCTCGAAGAACGTGCTCTCGGACCTCGGCCAGATCTACGGGTTCGTCGACGCGGGCACCAAGTCTCTGACCATGAGCGCCAACCTGTCGTCGATCCCGAGCCTCGCCGGGCTCGCCTTCAGCCTCAAGGGCGCGACCAGTGGCAACATCACCTTCATGACCGTTCCCAACGCGCCGGACCCGCAGGACCCCGACGCGAAGGTCGTCTGGACGTCGGAGGCCGACGAGCTCTGGGCCAAGGTGCGCGCCGACGAGCCGATCGCCGCGCCCGCACCCGCGACCGACGAGGCCGCAGGCGGGTCCACCGACGCCGCCGAGGCCACCGAGCCGCCGTCGCAGACCGGGGAGGGTGCAGCCGACCCGACGGGCGACGCGGCCGCCGAGCCCGCCCCGGTGCAGACGAAGGAAGCCGGCAAGGAGGCGTTCTCCGCCGCCGACGAGACCGCGCAGTGCGGGTGACGCCATGACCGACCCCTCGCGCGACCCCCGGTCGCTCCCCCCGAGCTTCACGCCCCAGGGCGGCCGCGCCCCGCGTCCGTCGTCCGTCGACGACGCGATCGCCGTGGGCAACAGCGGGCGCGCCCCGGCGCGCCCCCGCCCCGCCGTGCCCGACGACGCCGTGCGCCTCGAGCCCCGCATCAAGCGCCAGTCGTCGCGCGAGATCCCCGTGACCCCCGCACGCAAGGGCACGCCGCCGCCGGCGCCGCCCGCGCGCGGCGCACGCCCGCGGACGAGCTCCGCGTCGTCCGCGCTCCCGCCGTCGGTCGCGCCGTCGCGCCAGCCCCGCCAGGCGACGGCGGCACCTCCGCGCGTCTCGTCGTCGCCCCACGCGGGTGCGCAGGCCGTGCCCACGACGACGCGGAGCCGTCCGGGCGCGGCGCCGCGGCCGAGCACCGGCCGACCCGGTGGCGGGGGTGGGCGACCGCCGTCGGGCACGGGGACCCCTCGAGCCGGCGGGGGCGGGTTCCGCGTCCGCAAGGGCCGCGTCGTCGGGCTCGTCGCGTGCGTCGTGATCGTCGCGCTCCTCGCCTGGCCGGTCGGCCTGCTCATCTGGGCGAACGGCAAGATCCAGCACGTCGAGGCCCTCTCCGGTGCGCCCGGCACGCCCGGGAACACCTATCTCCTCGCGGGCTCCGACGCGCGCGGCGAAGGCATCAGCGAGGACGGCACCGAGGGCGCGCGCACGGACACGATCATGGTCCTGCACGCCCCGCCGAGCGGCCCGGTCGCGCTCATCAGCCTGCCGCGCGACACGTACGCGGAGATCCCGGGCAACGGCGCGAGCAAGCTCAACTCGGCGTACTCGTGGGGTGGCCCGCCGCTGCTCGTGCAGACGGTCGAGCAGCTCACCGGCCTCACGGTCGACCACTACGTCGAGGTCGGGTTCGGCGGGGTCGAGGGCATCGTCGACGCCGTCGGCGGCGTGGAGCTGTGCCTCGACTACGACGTGAACGACGAACGCAGCGAACTCGTGTGGACCGCCGGGTGCCACGTCGCCGACGGCCACACCGCGCTCGCGTTCTCGCGGATGCGCTACTCCGACCCGAAGGGCGACATCGGCCGCGCCGAGCGCCAGCGCCAGGTCATCGGCGCCATCAGCTCGAAGGCGGCGAACCCGAGCATCCTGTTCCGCCCCGGCGACCAGGTCTCGCTGCTGGACTCCGGCCTCGGGTCGCTCACCGTCGACGAGAGCACGGGCATCGTCGACCTCGGCAAGCTCGCCCTCGCGTTCCGCAAGGCCAACGGTCCCGACGGCATCACGGGCACGCCGCCGATCTCGAACCCCGACTACCGGCCGGGCGGCAACGTCGGGTCCACCGTGCAGCTGAACCCCGAGACCGTGGGGCAGTTCTGGATCGACATCCGTGACGGCAACCTCACCCCGGGGCAGGTCGGCGGCCTGCCGCAGTAGTCGTCACCACCACCCGGTCGCGACACCGAGCCGCTCGTCGAACACCGGGCTGAGCGTCACGGCATAGGTCGCCGTCAGATGGTTGTCGTCGCGGTAGACGAACCGGTTGCCCTGGACCGGCCGGCAGACACGGTCCGGGCAGAGGACGTCGTTGAAGTCGAGGATCGTCGTGTTCCACAGCTCCTGGACGGCGTCGAGCGACGGGTCCACGTCGTCCAGGACGTCCTCCCACGCCACGGCGCACTCGTCCGACTCCGAGCCGTGGACGGCCGCGCACTCGGGCATCCAGAACGGCAGCCACGGGTTGTCGCGGATGGCCACGACCGGGACGTCCTCCAGGGCGAGCCGCTCCCAGACACGGACGTACGCGTCGGGGACCACCTCACGGGGCCCGTCCGACTTCGTCGGACGCGTCGAGGTCGTGATGACCACGTCAGGTTCGAGCGACAGGACGTAGTCCATCGCGTCGCGCTGCCAGGTCGCGCACTCGCCGTCGACGTCGCCGTCCTCGGGGTCGAGGAAGAGGCACCCCGCCTTGAGGACGGGGACGACACGAAAGCCCCGACGGTCGGCGATCGGTTCGAGCGCGGCGAACCAGTGCTCGCTGTGCGACGCACCGACCAGCGCGACGACCGTCGCGGCATCCTCCGGGCCGTACGAGCACCGCTTGACGTCGCTCTCCCCGTCCCCCGTCATGCAGCCGTCCAGGACGACCCGCGACGTGTCCTCGAGCACGGCCTCCACGGCGGGCACCGGGTCGGCAGCCGCCGCCGCGTACGCGCCCGGTTCGAGGACGGAGAGCGCCCCCGGGTACGCAGCGACGTCGACGTCCTGCAGGGCGCCCTGGTACGAGCGCTGGACCGACAGGACGTGGGCGTGCCACGCGAGCGGCACGACCGCGACGGTCACGGTGACCACAGCGACGAGAGGACGCAGCACCCCCCGCCGGGGCCGTGTGCGCGTGGCGCCTCGCGCATCTCGAGGGTCCCGACGGAGCACGTCCTCGACGAGCTGCTTCGTCAGGACCGCCAGCACGGCCGAGAGGCCGAGCACGCCGATCCCTGCGAGCCAGCCCACCGGCCGGTCGCGGAGGACGATCGTGAACACGAGCACGGGCCAGTGCCACAGGTAGAAGGCGTACGCGTACCCGCCGGCTCGGGCGACCGGAGCCCACGCGAGGAGCCTCGAGACCGACCACGCGGGAGCGACGGCGATCCCGCGCGGGTCGGGCGTCCCCGCGACGACGACGAGCGCGGCGCCTGCGAGAGGAACGAGCGTGGCGGGGCCGGGGAAGAGCGCCGCGCCGTCCACGAGGAGGCCGCTGGCGACGACGAGCGCGAGCCCGACCCAGCCCGCGACGAGCCCCGACGCACCGGGCAGGCGCACGCGCGTCACCAGGAGCGCGAGCAGCGCACCCGCGAGGTACTCCCACGCGCGGGCCACCGTGTCGTAGTAGGCGAACGCCTGGTCGGCGCGCACCGCGACCACGGCGTAGACGAACGAGGCGACGGCCCCGGTCACCACCGTCGCGTGCACGATCGCCAGGCGCGTCGCGATCCCCGCGCGACCTGCCGACCACCAGACGAGCAGGAGAAGGACAGGAAGCCCGACGAAGAGCTGTCCCTGGACGGAGAGGGACCAGACGTGCTGGAGCGGGCTCTGTCCCACGTCGGCCGCACCGTAGGCCTGCTCCGCGGCGGCGAGCCGCCAGTTCTCGGCGTAGAGCAGCGACCCGAGCACGTCGCCCGAGACCCCCGTCCACCGGGTGCGCGGGAGGAGCACCGCGCTCGCGACGAGCACCGCGGCGAGCACCAGGACGAGCGCCGGAAGGAGCCGGCGGGCGAGCCGCGGGAGGTAGGTTCGCAGCCGCACCGGCGTCCCGCGGGCGAACGAGCGGAGCAGACCCCCGGCGACGAAGAACCCCGAGAGCATGAGGAAGACGTCCACCCCGCCCGAGACGCGGTGGACCCACACGTGGTAGACGGCGACCAGCACGACCGCGAGCGCGCGCAGGCCGTCGAGGTCGTGCCGGTAGGGCACGGCAGCGCCTGTCGACCGGTCCGCCGCACGTGACCGCGCATGACGGGGCGGCGTCGTCGGCCGGGTCGGGCCGACGGAGCGAGCCCTCGCTCCGACAGGTCCGGTCATGACGGCTCCCCGTGTCGCGTCGACGTCGCGCGGTCGGTCCACGGTGACAGCTCGTCCTCGAGGAACGGGGCCAGCGAACGAGCGTAGTCCCACGTGAGGTGGTTGTCGTCGAGGTAGACGTGCACGTTCCCCACCACCGGGACGCACCACCCGTCGGGGCACACCGCCCCAGAGAGGTCGACGAGCACCGACCCGTCGCCCACCCGGAGGTCCTCGGCGGGGTTCCGTGAGGCGGAGCGGGACGCGAGGTCGTGGCGGCACACGTCCGCATCGGGACCGTGCTGCTCGGCGCAGACGAACATGTCCGTCGAGAACCGCGGGTTGTCCCGGACCCCGAGGAGCGCGATCCCCGCGTCGGAGAGCACGTCGACCGCCTCTTGGAGCCCGACGACGACGGTCTCGCCCGTGCCGTCGGCCTCGGCGGCCGTCGTGACGGTGAAGACCGCGTCCGGACCGAGCTCGAGGACGTAGTCGAGCACCTGCTCGTTCCACTCGCGGCAGGGGTGGCCCGCCGTGCCGAACGAACATCCCCCGTAGAGGACCGAGACCAGGGTCCAGCCCTCGCGCTCGGCGACGGGGATCAGCGCACCCATGAACTGCTCGCTGTGCGAGTCGCCCACCACCACGACCGTCGGACCCTCCGGAGCGGGGGGAACGAGCTGCCCGCACCGCTTCGCGAGCTCCGCGACGTCGGGCGCGAACCTTCCCGAGCAGCGTTCCGTGAGCGACACCCACTGGGCGTCGAGCGCGGTCGCCACGGGGACGGGAGGTGCGGTCGGGTCCGACGCGTCCTGGTATCCCGGCAGGAGCACGCGCGCGCCCGGGTTGTCGGCGGAGGCGCCCGCCAGCGCCTCGGCGGCCCGCGCGCGCTCGGCCGACTGCCAGGCGGCGAGGGGAACGGCCACGACCGTGACCGCGACGAGCACGGCGACCGCACCGCGCCACGGGACGGTCCGCGCCCACGCCAGGTCCCGGACGGGGCGCTCGACGAGCGAGGTGAGGAGGCGGGCGAGGACGAGGGACACGACCACGATCACCGCACCCTCGTGCCAGGACGGGACCTGACGTCCCGTGACCACCCGCCAGGTGATGAGCAGCGGCCAGTGCACGAGGTAGAGGGCGTAGGCGTCCCGCCCGAGCGACCGCAGCACCGGGTGCGCGAGCACGTTGCCCACGGCCCACGGGTGCGCCGCCGTGCCTGCGACGATCACGGCGGCGGCCGCCATCGTGGGCCACAGCGCGAAGTAGCCCGGGAACCCGCCCTGGACGTCGAGCACGAGCCCACACGTCACGATCAGGGCGAGCCCCGCCCAGCCGACGATCAGGGCGACCCGTGCCGGCAGGCGCACGAGCGGCAGGGCGACCGCGACGAGCGACCCGAGCGCGAACTCCCACAGCCGCGCCCTCGTGTCGAAGTAGGCGAGCCCCTGGTCCGACGCCGTCTCGACGACGGAGAAGGCCAGCGAGGCCGCGAACACCGTCCCGAACACCACGAGGAGCACAGGGGTGACGGAGAGCCTCAGGCGCCGGACGACGAGCCCGGACAGGAGCAGGAGGAGCGGCCAGAGGACGAAGACCTGGCCCTGGACCGAGAGCGACCAGTAGTGCTGGAGCGGGCTCGCGACCGCGCCGTCCCGGGCGTAGTAGTCCACGGACTCGCGGGCGAGCTCCCAGTTCTGGACGTAGCCCAGCGACGCCCAGGTCTGCGTCCAGACCGACGGCCACGACGACGGCGGGTAGAGCAGGAACGCGGTCCCGAGGACGCCGAGGAGCACCACCGCGGAGACGGGGACGAGGCGCTTGAACGTGCGCGCCCAGTACGCCCCGACGGCGACCCCGCGCCCGGCGCTCAGGCGGCGCGCGAACGAACCCGTGAGGAAGAACGCCGAGAGCATGAGGAACACGTCCACGCCACCCGACACCCTGCCGAGCCAGACGTGGTAGACCACCACGAGGAGGATCGCGACCGCCCGGAGGCCGTCGAGGTCGTAGCGGTAGCCGTCGCGCGAGGTCGCGGTCCTCGGGCGGGCGTGCCGTCGGACCGCACCGGGGGTCGCGTCGGACGACGCCGTCGGCGCCCATGCTGCCTGCGGTGCTGCCACGTGAAACTGCTCCGGGTGGGTGTCGGACCGACCCGCCACGGACCGTCGTCGGTCCAGCCCCCTGCGTCGCGAGACGCGCCCGCAGGCTAACCCGACAACCGCCTGCCGCAGAAACCCGCGGCGCGCCGGTCAGGCGCCGAAGCCCGTGCGCTGCTCCCCGGACCTCGACGCGCGCAGGCGCGCACCCTTCGCGCGCGCCTGGTCGCCCAGGTCCGCCTGGAAGGCGACCATCTTCTCCCGCAGCCGCGCGGAGTCGTCGTCGGTGCCGGCCGCGAGGATGCGCGCGGCGAGCAGGCCCGCGTTGCGCGCCCCGCCGACGGAGACCGTCGCGACGGGGACGCCCGCGGGCATCTGCACGATCGACAGGAGCGAGTCCATGCCGTCGAGGTGGCGCAGCGGCACGGGGACGCCGATCACCGGCAGCGGCGTCACGGCGGCGAGCATGCCCGGCAGGTGCGCCGCTCCCCCGGCGCCCGCGACGATCACGCGCAGGCCGCGCTCGGCGGCGCTGCGCCCGTAGTCGATCATCTCGACGGGCATGCGGTGCGCCGAGACGACGTCGACCTCGACGGGCACGCCGAACTCGGCGAGCGCGTCGGCCGCGGCCTCCATGACGGGCCAGTCGGAGTCCGACCCCATGACGATGCCGACGACGGGGTTCTCGCTCATGCTCGCTCCTCGTTCGGGGTGCCCTCGGGGCCCTCGCCCCGCAGGATCGCGGCCGCGGCCAGGGCCCGACGCCGGGCCTCGCCCAGGTCGTCGCCGCTCACGTTCACGTGGCCCAGCTTGCGCCCGGGGCGCACGCCCTTGCCGTACAGGTTGACCTTCGCGTCGGGGAAGGCGGCGAGGACGTCGGGCAGCGCGTCGGTCAGCTCGCCGAGCGTCGAGCCGAGCACGTTCGCCATGACGGTCCAGCGGGCGGTGGCCGTCGTGTCGCCGAGGGGCAGGTCGAGCACGGCCCGCAGGTGCTGCTCGAACTGGCTGGTCACCGCGCCGTCGATGGTCCAGTGCCCGGAGTTGTGCGGGCGCATCGCGAGCTCGTTCACCAGCACGCGCGGCCCGTCGTCGCCCGGGACCTCGAACATCTCGACCGCGAGCACCCCCGTGACGCCGAGGCCCTCGGCGATCCGGACCGCCGCGTCGCGGGCGCGCTCCGCCTCGGCCTCCGTGAGACCGGGCGCGGGCGCGATCACCTCGGCGCACACGCCGTCGCGCTGGATCGACTCGACCACGGGCCAGGTCCGCACCTCGCCCCGACCGTCGATCCCTCCGGACGGGCGGCGCGCCACGAGGACGGCCAGCTCGCGCGTGAAGGGCACCTTCTCCTCGACGAGGAGCTCGGGGCCGCCCGTGGCGGCCGCCTCGATCCACTCCGCGACCTGCTCGGCGCCGCCCTCGGCGACCGACACGACGCGCACGCCCTTGCCGTCGTACCCGCCGCGCGCCGTCTTCACCACGGCCTCGCCCCCGACCTCGGCGAGGAAGTCCGCGAGAGCGGTGCGGGCGGCGTCGGGCGCGGTGGGGAGCGCGGCCCAGCGCGGGCACGGCACGCCGAGCTCGGTGAGCCGGCGCCGCATGACGATCTTGTCCTGCGCGTGCACGAGCGCGTCGGGTCCGGGACGCACGGGCGTGCCGTGCTCGAGGAGGTCGGTGAGCAGCGCGTTCGGGACGTGCTCGTGCTCGAAGGTCAGCACGTCCGCCGGGGCGGCACCCGCGGGGGCGATGAGCGAGCGGACCGCGGCCTCGTCGGACGCGGCGCCCACGGGCGCGTCGACCACCACCTGGGCCGCGGACGTGTCCGGGGCCTCGACGAGCACGCGCAGGTGCACGCCGAGCTCTCCGGCCGCGGGGGCCATCATGCGCGCGAGCTGTCCTCCGCCGACCACGGCGATCACTGGGGCTGCCACGTGCACCCACCCTAGTGCCTGGGCGGCGCGGGACCGCGCGTCGCCCGGACTCCGGACCGTCGGCTCCTCGGCCCCGCGACCCGGTGGCCGCCCCCCCGGCACCCGGGCGACGCTCAGGAGCGGCCGGTAGCCTCGGAGGGTGACGAGCGACCTGGACCGGCGAGCCGAGGCGAACGCGGCGGCCCTGCCGCGGCGCGAGCGCGTCCTCGCCCGGGTGCGGGAGCTCGCGAAGTTCGGGTCGGTCGGCGCGGTCGCGTACGTCGTCGACCTGGGCCTGTTCAACCTGCTCAGCTTCGGACCGGGCGAGGTCCTCGGCCACAAGCCGCTCACCGCCAAGATCGTGTCCGTCACGGTCGCGACGCTCGTCGCGTGGATCGGCAACCGCTACTGGACGTTCTCCGCACGCCGCACCCAGGCGCGCGGCCGCGAGCTCGCGGCGTTCGTCGTCGTCAACGTGGGCGGGATGCTCATCGCGGTCGGCTGCCTCGCGATCTCCACGTACGCGCTGGGCCTCACGTCCCCGCTCGCCAAGAACGTCTCCGCGAACGTCGTCGGGCTCGCGCTCGGCACGGCGTTCCGCTACGTCGCCTACCGACGCCTCGTGTTCACGGGCGACCGGGCGCGGGACGACGTCGCCGGCCGGGAGACCGCGACTCCCTGACGCCCCCGCCGGGGCCCGCTCGCGTCAGCCGCGGCGCCGGCGACGACGCCCGTGCGCGGAGACCGCGACCCCCGTCGGCAGGACGACCCGCGGGTCGAGGCGCCGCGGCACCCCCGCGAGGAAGAGCGCGAACACCGCGGGCCGACGCTGCGCGAGCTCGAGCCGACCGCCGTCGGACGCCGCGAGGTCGCGCGCGAGCGCGAGACCCAGGCCCGTGCCGGCGCCGGAGGTCACCTCGCGCTCGAAGATGCGGGGGGCGAGGTCGTCGGGGACACCGGCGCCCTCGTCCGACACCTCCGTGACGATCGCACCGCTCGTGCCGGACGGGCGCGCGCGGACCGTCGTCGTCCCGCCGCCGTGCTTGAGCGAGTTCTCGATGAGCGTCGCCAGGACCTGCGCGAGCGCCCCGGGCGTCGCGAGCACCTGGTACTCCGCGGGGACGTCGACGACGAGCTCACGGCCCGCCTTCGCGAACGTCGGGACCCACTCCTCCTCCTGCTGGTGCACGACGTCGAGCAGGCTGACGGCCTCCGTCGTCCCGCCCTGCGCGCGCCGCGACGAGGCGAGGAGGTCGTCGACGACGCCGACCAGTCGCTCGACCTGCTCGAGCGAGATCCGGGCCTCCTCCTGGACGGCCGGGTCGTCCGAGGCCATCGAGATCTCCTCGAGCCGCATGCTGAGCGCCGTGAGCGGCGTGCGGAGCTGGTGCGACGCGTCGGCGGCGAACTGGCGCTCCGCCGCGAGCCGACCCGCGAGCCGGTCGGAGCTGCGCGCGAGCTCGGCGGCCACGAGGTCGATCTCCTCGACCCCCGACGGCTCGAGCCGCGGGCGCACCTGTCCCGACCCGAGCTGCTCGGCGGACGCCGCGAGGTAGACCAGCGGCGCCGAGATGCGGTTCGCCTGCCACACCGCCATCCCGATGCCCGCGGCGAACGCGACGATGGCCGCGGCCACGACGAGCAGCACGACCTGCGCCGCCTGGAGGTACGCGTCCCAGTAGGAGACGGTGAGCGTGACGAGCGCACCCGACTCGGAGTGCAGCGGCTGCTCGATCCCCCGCCCGGTGATCTCCTCGCCCGCCGTGAGCACCGTCCCGTCGGGCAGGGTGACGTAGACCTGCGCCGGAGGGTCGCTCGCGCGGGGCTGGACCGCGTCCGTGATGACGTAGTCGGGGATCTCGTCGCCCGCGGCGAGGCGGGCGTCGATCGAGCGCGAGAGGCGCTCGACGCGCGACGTGACGTCGTCGACCTCACCCTGCAGCACGAACCGCGCGCCGTAGAACGCGAGCGGGAACCCGAGGAGGATGACGGCGACGGCCACGGCCGCCACCGTCGCCTGCAGCATCCGACGCCGCACGCTGCTCCTCGCTCCCCGTATCCCTCGTCCCCGGTCGGGGTCGGTCAGCTCTCGCCGGTCTCGAAGCGGAAGCCGAGACCGCGGACGGTCGAGATGTAGCGCGGCGCGTTCGCGTCGTCGCCGAGCTTGCGGCGCAGCCACGACACGTGCATGTCGAGCGTCTTGGTCGAGCCGACCGGCTCGGAGCCCCACACGTCGCGCATGAGGGCGTCGCGCACGACGACCGAGCCCGCGCTGGCGACGAGCACGCGCAGCAGCTCGAACTCCTTGGTGGTCAGGTGCAGCTCGCGCTCGCCCTGGAACGCGCGGTGCGCGGAGACGTCGATGCGCACGTCCTGCGCGGCGAGCTCCTCCTCGTCCACCTGCTCACCGTGCGAGCGGCGCAGGAGCGCCCGCACCCGGGCGAGCAGCTCGGCGAGCCGGAACGGCTTCGTGACGTAGTCGTCGGCACCGGCGTCCAGGCCGACGACGAGGTCCACCTCGTCGGCCCGGGCGGTGAGCACGAGCACCGGGGTGGTGAGACCCTTGTGCCGGATCTCGCGCGCGACGTCGAGGCCGTCCATGTCCGGAAGGCCCAGATCGAGCACCACGATGTCCGCACCGCTCGCGGAGTCGATCGCTCCTTGACCAGTTCCTTGGACGACGACGTTGTAACCCTCACGTGTCAGTGCGCGCGCCAAAGGTTCGGCAATCGCCGGGTCGTCCTCCGCTAGCAGTACGTGGGTCATTCGCTCATGCTAGGGCATCAGTACGACTTCGGTCCCATCGTGTCTCGTGAACTCTGCGACCCTGGTCGGACGCCTCGCCGCCGCCCTCTGCCTAGGCTTGACGCATGGGATGGTACGAGCGGCTCGGGCAGTGGTCCGACGAGCACCGGTTCGGTGTGGACCTCACCGTCACGCTCGTCCTCGCCGTCGTGTTCGTGCCCGCGTCCGCGGCGTTCTCCTCGGCCGGCGCGAGCGGCGTCGGCACGAGCGGCGGCTGGGCCGCGTTCTGGGCGGCCCTCCTGCTCGCCCCGCTGCCCTGGCGCCGGTCCAACCCGCTCGCGTCGTCGATCACCGTGTACTCCGTCGCGCTGGTGCACCTGCTGGCCGGCTACTTCCTGATCTTCCCCGCCGACTTCGCGGTGCTGGTCGCGCTCTACTCGGTCACGGTCTACGGGCCACGCTGGGCGCACCGGACGGCCATCGTGTCCTCGCTCGTGGGCGCGGTCGTCCTCGGGGTGGCGCTCGGCCTGATGTCCGGTCGCCTCACCGACCTCGCGACGATGGTCTTCTTCACGTCCGCGTTCGGGGGCATGACGTTCCTCGCGGTGTGGGCGTTCGGCCTCGTGCGCCGTTCCCGGCGCGAGACGATCGCCGCGCTCGTCGACCGCGCGGAACGCCTCGAGGTCGAGCGCGACCAGCAGGCGCAGATCGCGACCGCCGCCGAGCGCGCCCGCATCGCGCGCGAGATGCACGACATCGTCGCCCACTCCCTCTCCGTCATCATCGCCCAGGCCGACGGCGGCCGGTACGCCGCCGCCCACGACCCCGACGCCGCGACGCGCGCGCTCGCGACCGTGTCCGAGACGGGCCGCACGGCCCTGGCGGACATGCGCCGGCTCCTCGGCGTCCTCCGGACGGAGCAGCCGCGCGTCGCCGCGCCGCCGCGGGCCGCCGTCGGGCCCGGGGGCACCCTCGCGCTGCCGGGACGGGGGCCGGCGGGCGCGCCGCCCGCCGGCTCGCCGTACGGGCCCGCCGCACCCGGCCACCCGGCGCCCGCGAGCGGCGCGACGGCGGCGCTCGAGCGCGCCCCGCAGCCGGACACCGCCGACCTCGAGACGCTCGTCGCACAGGTGCGCGACAGCGGCATGCGCGTGTCCTTCGTCCGCGTCGGCCAGGCGCGACCGCTGCCCCCCGGGGCAGGGCTCACGGTCTACCGCGTGTGCCAGGAGGCCCTGACCAACGTGCTCAAGCACGCCGGCCCGGACCCGGAGGTCACCGTCGTCGTGCGCTGGGGCGCCACCACGCTCGACCTCGAGGTCGAGGACGACGGGCGCGGCGCCTCGGCCGCCGCCGCGGCGCACCAGGAGGCCCGGCCCGGCGGTTACGGCGTGCTGGGCATGCGCGAGCGGGCCGCGCTCTTCGGCGGGTCCGTGCAGGTGGGCCCGCGTCCCGGCGGGGGGTTCCGCGTGCACCTGCGCATCCCCGTGCCCGCCCTGCCCGGCGCGGCCCCCGGACCGGCCGCCCTCCCCCGGCCCCCGGGTCGGGTCGTCCCCGCACCCGCGCCCGCGCCGTCGGGCAGGATGGCCCCGGGCCACCCGGCCGCCGCGACGGCCCCTCCGCCGCCGCCGGCCGTCGACGCGGAGCCCCCGCACCCGGCCCTCGACCGACCGACCGACAGGACACCATGACCGACGCCCTCCCCGACCCCGGCGGCGCGTACGCCGCCGACCCGCTCGCGCCGGTCGAGCCCGTGCGCATCGCGCTCGTCGACGACCAGCAGCTCGTGCGCGCGGGCTTCCGCATGGTGATCGACTCGCAGCCCGACCTCACGGTCGCGGTCGAGGCGGGCGACGGCCTGCAGGCGCTGCGCCTCCTCGCGGACCACCCGGTCGACGTCGTGCTCATGGACGTCCGCATGCCGCACCTGGACGGCCTCCAGACGACGGCCCGGCTCACCGCCGCCGCGGCCGACGGCGGGCACGCGCCCAAGGTGATCGTGCTCACGACGTTCGACCTCGACGAGTACGTGCTCGAGGCGATCCGCTCCGGCGCGAGCGGGTTCCTGCTCAAGGACGCGCCGCCCGAGGAGATGCTCGCGGCGATCCGCACGGTGCACCGCGGCGACGCCGTGATCGCGCCGTCGTCCACCCGGCGCCTGCTCGAGCACCTGGTGACGGCGCTGCCCGCCGAGCAGGCCGACGACTCCCCCGCGCACGCCGCCGTCGAGGGTCTCACCGAGCGCGAGCGCGAGGTGCTCGTCCTCATGGCGCGCGGCCGGTCCAACACGGAGATCGCGAGCGACCTGTTCGTCGCCGAGGCGACGGTCAAGACCCACGTCGGCCGCATCCTCGCCAAGCTCGGCGCGCGCGACCGCGTCCAGGCCGTCGTCACGGCCTACGAGACGGGCCTGGTCCGCCCGGGCTCCTGACTCCCGACCGTCCCGACGGCGCCCCGCCGGTCCTCGGACCCGTGGGGCGCCGTCGTGTCAGCCCTCGGCCAGGGTCGGGTACGACCACGGGATGACCCTGCTCGCGTGCAGGACCCGACCCTCGCCGGACGCGGCGGGGCGGGCCGGGTCCGTAGCGTCGTCCACGATCCCCGGCGCACGCCTCCGACCACCGGACCGGCGTGCCGCACGACGGCCCGACGACGAACTCGACGCACTCAGGAGATGACGTGGACACGACCGTGTACCGACCCGCCGACCCCGCCCCTGCCGGCCCGCCCGCGGTGCGGGCCCGCTCGCTGCGCAAGACCTACGGCACGGGCGAGGCAGCGGTGCACGCGCTCGACGGCGTCGACGTGGACTTCGAGCGCGGCCACTTCACGGCCATCATGGGGCCGTCGGGCTCGGGCAAGTCGACGCTCATGCACCTGCTCGCAGGGCTGGACACCGCGACGAGCGGCCACGCCTTCATCGGCGACACCGAGGTCACGGGCCTGAACGACAACGCGCTCACGCAGCTGCGCCGCGACCGGGTCGGCTTCGTCTTCCAG
Source organism: Cellulosimicrobium cellulans (assembly GCF_024124905.1). Lineage (GTDB taxonomy): Bacteria > Actinomycetota > Actinomycetes > Actinomycetales > Cellulomonadaceae > Cellulosimicrobium > Cellulosimicrobium cellulans_G. The sequence continues at coordinate 392,275 of NZ_JAMXST010000004.1, read as the reverse complement.
TCGTTCAACCTGCTCCCCATGTTCACGGCGGAGCAGAACATCACGCTGCCCGTCGAGCTCGCGGGCGGCAAGGTCGACCGGCCGTGGTTCGACACGCTCGTGCGCACGCTCGGGCTCGAGGCACGCCTGAGCCACCGCCCGAGCGAGCTGTCCGGCGGCCAGCAGCAGCGCGTCGCCATCGCGCGCGCCCTCATCGCCGGTCCGGAGGTCGTCTTCGCGGACGAGCCGACGGGCAACCTCGACTCGCGCTCGGGCGCGGAGGTGCTCAGCTTCCTGCGCCGGTCGGTCCGCGAGCTCGGCCGCACGATCATCATGGTGACGCACGACCCGACGGCCGCCGCGTACGCGGACCGCGTCGTGCTCATCGCCGACGGGCGGATCGCGGGCGACATCAGCGACCCGACGCCCGAGTCGGTGCTCGCCGGGCTCGACGCCCTGCGCACGCTCGAGGCGCCGGGCGCCGACGGCTCCGCCCCCGCGTCGCAGGCGGTGCGCGCCTGATGCTCCGCCTCACCCTGGCGCAGATGCGCCGCAGCATCGGCCGCCTCGTCGCGGCCGGCGTCGCGATCGTCATCGGGACGGCGTTCGTCACGGCGACCCTGATCGCGGGCAACGTCATCACCCAGACCACGAACGACTCGATCGCCGCGCAGTTCGCCGACGCGGACCTCGTCGTGTCCGCGCCGAGCGACCTCACGGCGTCCGACGTCGACGCCCTGCGTTCCGTGAGCGGCGTCGACGCGGTCGACGCGGTCCAGTTCACCTACCTCGACCTGTCGCACGGCTCGAAGCGCGTGTTCCAGCTCGGCGTCCCCGCGCCCTCCGACCCGCGCTTCGAGGCGCTCGAGGTCGTCGAGGGCTCGATGCCCACCGCCTCGGGACAGGTCTCGCTGCCCACGGCCGTGGCCGAGCGCCTCGGCGTCGGGATCGGCGACGCCGTCACCAGCTCGCGCAACGTGTGGGACGCCTCCGCCCCCGAGGGCGGCGCGTACGAGGAGGTCCACGACGAGCTGACCGTCGTCGGCACGACCGACGACCCGTACGGCGCGTACGCCCAGATGGGCGGGGCCGTCGTCGTGACGGCGGAGGACGTCGCCGCGTGGGAGGCCGCGCAGACGAGCCCCGACGACCCGGAGCGCCTGTACTCGGCGGCGATGGTCGGGCTCGCGCCCGGCACGGACCTCGAGACCGCGCGCACCGCGCTCGTCGCGGCGTCGCCCGACGATGCCCAGGCCGTGACGCCCGACGAGCACGCCCAGGCGCAGACCCGCAAGATGACGGGTGACCAGGACGTCTTCACGTACGTCATCCTCGGCTTCGCCGCCGTGGCCCTGCTCGTCGCCGCGCTCGTCATCGCCAACACGTTCCAGGTGCTCGTCGCGCAGCGCACGCGCACGCTGGCCCTCCTGCGCGCCGTCGGCGCGAACCGGTCGCAGCTCGCCCGGTCGGTCCTGACGGAGGCGACGATCCTCGGCGTCCTCGCGTCGGTCGGCGGCATCCTGCTGGGTGGCCTGCTCACGCAGGTCGCGCTCCTCGTGGCCCGTGGCGCCGACCTCGGCGTGCCGATCCCGGCCACCATCACGGTGACGCCCGCGGTCGTCCTCGTCCCGCTGCTCGTCGGGACCCTCGTCACGGTCGTCGCGTCGTTCGCCCCGGCGCGCGCCGCCACGCGCGTCGCGCCGCTCGAGGCGCTGCGCCCCTCGGACGCGCCGAACCTCGCGCGCGGTGGTGGGCGCGCGCGCCTCGTCGTCGCGACCCTGCTCACCCTCGGGGGGCTCGCCGTCCTCGGCGGCGGCATCTGGCTGGGCAGCACCGGCAGCCCCGAGATCGGCCTCCTCGCGGGGGTCGCGGGCGGCGCCCTGTCGTTCGTCGGCGTCCTCGTCGGCGCCGTGTACTGGCTGCCCGGGGTCGTGTCGTTCGTGGGCCGGCTGCTGGCCGGCACGGGATCGACGGCGCGGCTCGCCACCGCGAACACGCTGCGCAACCCGCGCCGCACCACGGCGACCAGCACCGCGCTGCTCATCGGCGTCACGCTCGTCGCGATGATGTCCACCGGCGCCGCGAGCGCCCGGACGTCCCTCGACGCCGCGCTCGACGACCAGTACCCGGTCGACGTCCTCGTCGCGACGGACGCCTACGGGTCGACCGAGGACGCCGTGCCGAGCGACGTGGTGCGCGCGGTCTCGGGGACCGAGGGCGTCTCGCGCGTCGTCGAGCTCTCCGGGGTCACGGTCACGCTGCTCGACGGCGCCGAGATCACGATGCACGGGGTGGACCCGGACCAGGCCCGCGCGGTCGTGCGCTCGCCCGACGTGCTCGCCGCGTTCGCCCCGGGCACGGTCATGGTCCCCGAGGCCGACGCGGACGCCTGGGACGTCGCCGAGGGCGACACGCTCGAGCTCACCGGTCCGGACGGGGCGACCCTCGACGTGACGGCCCACGTCGGGGCCATCGGGGACGGCTGGCTCCTCGACGCGGACGACGCGAAGACCCTCGCCCCGGACGCCCTCGTGTCCCGGCTGTGGGTCGGGCTCGACGACACGGGCGACGCGACGCAGGTCGTGCCCGCGATCCAGGACGCGATCGTCGAGTCGGACACGCCGGTGGAGGTGGCCGGCATCGCCGTCGAGCGTGCGGCCATGCAGAGCGTCATCGACACGATCCTCGGGGTCATCGTGGGGCTGCTCGCGGTCGCCGTCGTCATCGCCCTCATCGGCGTGGCGAACACGCTGTCGCTCTCCGTGATCGAGCGGCGACGCGAGTCGGCGACGCTGCGCGCGATCGGCCTCAGCCGGGCGCAGCTGCGGTGGATGCTCGCGATCGAGGGCATGCTCATCGCGGGCGTGGGCGCGGTCCTGGGCATCGTGCTGGGCGTCCTGTACGGCTGGGCGGGCGCGGCGACGGCGCTGAGCGTCATGGGCGACGTGTCGCTCGCCGTGCCGTGGCGGGACGTCGCGCTCGTGCTCGTCGTCGCCCTCGTGGCGGGGCTCGTCGCGTCCGTCGTGCCGGGCCGGACCGCTGCCCGCACGTCGCCCGTCGCGGCGCTCGCCGTGGACTGAGACGCGGCTCGCCCGGGCCCCACGGCCGACGCGCGCCCCTGTGGACGGACCTCCGTCCACAGGGGCGCGCGCGTTCCCGGGCACGAGGCCGCTCCGTCGGGCACCCTCGCCGGGTGCCGCCCGCTCTCGCCCCTCCGTCGCGCTCCCTCGATCCCGCCGCGTCCCCGTCCCCGCCGGCGCGTACCGCACCCGCGGGCGAGGCCTGGCTCCGCGTCACGGTGCACCCCGCGACGGACGTCCTGCTCCCTGCGGGGGCGCGCCTGGGCGACGTGCGCGCCGGTCTCGCCGACCTCGTGTGCCGACCCGAGCTGCGCACCGCCGCCCTGCTCGTGGACGGCGTCCCCGTCGACGACGACCAGCGCTGCGGGACCCGGCCCCTGCTCCCCGGGGCGACGGTCGCGCTCGCGCCGCGCGGTCGTGCCGGGGCCACCCCAGCAGGGGCGGCGCGCCCGGACGCCGTGCTGGCCGCGCCGTGGCACGTCGCGGTGCTCGGCGGCGCCGACGCCGGTCGCCTGGTGCCCGTGGGCCGCCACGAGGCGCGTCGCGGCCTGGCCCGGGTCGACGACCTGCGCGTCCGCTGGCGCAGCACGCGCCGGGGCGCACGGGTCCGCGTCCGCGCACCGCGCGGTACCCGACGCGTCCCCGACGACGCGGCCGTCCTCCTCGCGCGACCGGCCCGGGCCGGTCGCCGGGTCCCGTCGTGGCGCGAGGTCCGCTGGCGCGAGGGCGACGCGCTCGTGACGCGTCGCGGCGGCTACGCCCTGCGCCCGCGCCCCGATCTCGTGCACGGTCCGCGCACCGGCCCCGCCGACCCCGCCGCACGGGACACGTCGCCGGGCCGACCGAGCGGGAGCCATCTCGCGGCCGCAGCCGCGCCCGCGGTCGCGTCGCTCACCCTCGCCGTGGCGTTCCGCCAGCCCCTCTACGCACTGCTCGCGCTCGCCGGGCCGCTGGCGCTCCTCGTCCCCGCCCTCGTCGAGGCCCGCCGACGCCGCGCGGGCCGACGGCCCGGTAGCGCGCCGGGACCGGCGTCCGTCGCCCGGCCGACGTCGGACGCCGGCCGCGCGCTCGCAGCGACCCCCGTCGACCCGCTGCGACCGCGGCCCGCGGACGCGCTCACCTGGGCGACGGTCGCCCGCATCGCCCCCGTCGTCCCGGCCCGCGCCACGGCTCCGCCCGTGGTCGGCGCCGCTCCGGCCACGCTCCCCGCCGGGCCGGGCGACGGCACCGCGGGCTCCCCGGTGCTCCCGGTGCGGCTGCCCGACGGGTGCGTCGCCGTCGTGGGCCCGCGCCCCGCCGCGCTCGCCGCGGCACGGGCCGTGCTCGGGGAGCTCCTGACGACGGGTGCCGTGCCGACGGTCCGGCACCCGTCGCACGCCGCGGCCGACTGGGCCTGGTGCCGCTGGCTCCCGCGCGCCGGCGTCGTCAGGTCCCTGGACGACGCACGGCCGGAGCCCGGTGCGGCGTCCGTCCTCGTCGTCGACGGCGCCCCCACCGCGGGCGAGCTCTCACGAGCCTGGGAACGGCTCGCGCCTGCTGCGATCGACGTGCTCCTCGTGCTGGACGACGCGGCGCGCGTCCCGGCGTGGTGCCGGACGGTCGTGGACGTCTCCGGCCCGACCGCCGTCGTCGCCGGCCCCGACGACGCGCGCACCGTGCGCGAGCACGTCGGTGCGAGCGCGGAGTGGGCCTGCGCCCTCGCCCGACGGCTCGCGGCGGCGGACCACCTCGGCCGGCTCGTCGGCACCGACCCGGACGGTCACGAGCCCGGCGACCCGACGGCGCCCTCGCTGCCGCCGGACGTCTCGCTCGGACACCTCCTCGGCCTGCCGGACGCGCCGAACGACCTCGCCGCGTGGGTCGGCGCACGCTGGCGGGACGCGACGCGACGCGACGGCTCCGGGCTGTGCACGGTGCTCGGGGTCGGGCCCGGGGGCGCACCGGCGACGGTGGACCTCGTCCGCGACGGCCCGCACGTGCTCGTCGCCGGGACGACGGGCGCCGGCAAGTCGGAGCTCCTGCAGACCCTCGTCGCGGGGCTCGCGCTCGGCCGTTCTCCGGAGGAGCTGTCGTTCGCGCTCGTCGACTTCAAGGGCGGCGCGAGCTTCGGGGCGTGCGGCCGGCTGCCCCACGTCGTGGGCACGGTCACCGACCTGGACCCGGGGCTCGCCGGGCGCGCGCTCGCCGGGCTGCGGGCGGAGCTGCACCGGCGCGAGCGCGTGCTCGCGGCCGCGGGGGCGACGAGCGTCGACGAGCTGCCCCGGGGCCGGCTGCCGCGGCTCGTCGTCGTGGTGGACGAGTTCCGCGCGCTCGCCGACGACCTGCCCGACCTGCTGCCCGGCCTGCTGCGGGTCGCGGCCCAGGGCCGCTCGCTCGGCGTGCACCTGGTGCTCGCGACGCAGCGGCCCGCCGGGGCGGTGAGCCCGGACGTGCGGGCCAACATCACCCTGCGCCTCGCCCTGCGGGTGGTCGACGTCGCGGACTCGCGCGACGTCGTCGAGTCGCCGCTCGCGGCGCTCGTCCCGGCCTCGGTGCCGGGGCGGCTCGTCCTGCGCCGGGGCGCTGAACCGCCGCTCGCGGTGCAGTGCGCCCGCGCCGGGGCGCCGTCTCCCGTCCCGGCGTCGGGTGCCCGCGCTGCTCCCCCGTGGGCCGTCGCACGCAGGCTCCCCCGTCGCACCTCCCGGGCCGACGACGACGCTCCCGACGCAGGAGCGCCCCGAGCCCGGGACGACCGGCTTTCCCGGATCGTCACCGCGGCCCGCGACGTCGCGGAGCGCGCCGGCCTGCGCCCGGCGCCGCCGCCGTGGCTGCCCGCCCTGCCGGACCGGGTCGCGCAGGACGACCTCGCCGACGTCGCACGCACGGCCGCGGCGGCGGCTCACGACGCAGCCCTCGGGCCGGGCGGGCTCCCCGACGACCCGGCGCACCGGGGTGGCGGACGAGCCGACCTCGTGGACGGTGCGGCGCGCACCGAGAGCACGACGCTCCCCGTCGCGCTCGGCGACGCGCCGGACCTCCAGCGCCGGACGGTCGTCCGGTGGGACCCGCGCGACGGGCACCTCGCGGTGCTGGGCCGCGCGCGCTCGGGTCGGACGACGGCCCTGCGCACCGTGGGGTGGGCGGCCCTCGAGCGCGGCTGGACGGTCCACGCCGTCGGCGAGGGGCTCGCCGACCTCGCGTCCCACCCCGGGACCGGGACGGTCGTCGACCGCCGCGACCCGCGCCGCCTCGCCCGCCTCCTGCGGCTGCTCGCGGGTCACGACGACGGGCAGGAGCGCCCCGCGGGGATCGACGGCGCCGACAGGACGCTCCTGCTCGTGGACGACGCCGACGCCGTCCGGTCGGTGCTCGCGGGGACGGCGGGCGGGGCCGGCGCGGACGCGCTCGCGGACGTGCTCGCCGGCCCCACCGCCGTCGCCGTCGGGTGCGCCGGCCCGACGGTCGCGGGGTTGTCGTCGCTGGTCGCGGTGCGTGCGGCGATGGTGTCGCGCGACCGGCACGACGACGTCGCGCTGGGCGTGCCGTCGCCGTTCGCGGGGCGGGGAGGTCCGGCGGGGCGTGCGGTGTGGCTCGGGCCCGGCGAGCCGCTCCTGTGCCAGGTCGCCCTGCCCCCGCAGCGACCACCGGGGCCGACGCCGGGGCCGACGCCGGGGAGCCCTGCGACCCCGGCCGGCCGCACCGGGACGGGTCCTGGGGGCGGAGAGGGGCGGCCGGGCGCGTTCCGGCTCCTGCCGGTGCCCGAGCGGGTCGTGACCGCCGAGCTCGCGTCACCCGCCCCACGCCCCGCAACGTCCGGACCACGCCCGGCCGGGGCCGTGACGCTCCGGGTCCCGGTGGGCCGGGGCGGCGACACCGCCGGCGCCGTCACGCTGGACGTGTCGCGGGGAGCGCTCGTCGTCGGACCGCCCGGCTCGGGGCGCACGAGCGCGCTCGCCCTCCTCGCGCGGCACCTGGCGCGCGAGGGCGTCCTCCGGGCGGTCGTCGCGCGCGACGACACGCTCGCGGCGGAGGCCGGCACCAGCACGACCGTCGTGCGGCGCTACGCGCCTGCCGACGTGGGTGCGCTCCTCGACGCCGTCACCGCCGGCACGCGCGAGGGCACCCGCAGGACCCCGTGGGAGCGCACGGGCGAGCTGCCGGGACCGCCCGGGGTGGTCGTGGTCGACGACCTGGACGTCCTCGCCCAGCTCTGCGTGGTCGAGGGCGAGCGGCTCGCGGCGGCGTGCCGGGACGGCCTCGTGCTCGTCGCGTCCGCGACGACCGGCGGGGCGGCGTCGGCGCTGCGCGGTCCGCTCGCGGACCTGCGCGGCGTGCGCGCCGGCATCGTGCTGGCGCCGGCCGAGCGCGGCAGCGCCGAGGTGTTCGGCCGCGGCCTGGAGTGGCTCGCCGAGCCGGGGCGGCCGCGGCCCGGGCGCGGGGTGCTCGTCCAGGGCGCCCGGCTCGCGCCGGTGCAGCTCGCGCTGCCCCCGGCGGGCGCTCGACGCTCAGAGGCGGGCGGGGACGAGCCGTCGGAGCCTCGGTCGTGACGCGCCGGGAGGGGTCAGGCCGCGGCCCGGGAGTCGCGGGTCGTCGCCTCGACGACCGGACGCAGCATGAGCATGACCAGGACCACGACCGCGAGCACGAGCGCCGCGACGACCCACGGCGTCACGCCGACCTGGAGCGAGCTGATCGCGACGACTCCCTGCAGGATCTGCCACGTCGCGACGGGCGACCGCGCCCAGCGCTGCCCCCGCAGCAGGCCGCGCATGCTCGCGGCGAGGACCGCGGCGACGCCCAGCGCGAAGACGACGAGGAACACGCTCACCCCGAACGACTGCGACCCGCCGCGCGCGAGCTCCACGAGGAGGAGGACGGCGCCGACGACGAGGACCGCGACCTCGATCCCGACCCCGACGAGGAGCGCGGTCAGCGCCGGGGGCCGCACCCCGCCGTCGGGCGCCGGGTCGGGCGTCGTCGGGGGCTGCTCGGGCGAGTGTCCGGAGGGCTTGCGGGGAGGCACGATCACCCAGCGTACGCGCCGACCTGCGGCTTCACACCCGTGTGACGAAGACCTCACGATTCATGCGACGGAAACTTTCTCGTAACCCCTTGTGCTGCGCTTCACGAGGTGTGAACCTGGTTCAAGCATCAATCACCCCCCGCCTCGAGCCCTGGTCCAGGCAGCCCCCTGCCGGGCATCACCGCGACGAGTCATCACCTCGCGACCAGGCTCCCCTCTGCCAAGGAGACGACGACCATGGACTGGCGCCACCGCGCAGCCTGCCTCGACGAAGACCCCGAGCTCTTCTTCCCGATCGGCAACACGGGCCCCGCGCTCCTCCAGATCGAGGAGGCGAAGGCCGTGTGCCGCCGCTGCGACGTCGTCGACACGTGCCTCAAGTGGGCCATCGAGTCCGGGCAGGACGCCGGGGTCTGGGGCGGCCTCTCCGAGGACGAGCGCCGCGCCCTCAAGCGTCGCACCGCCCGCGCGCGCCGCGCCGGCTGACACGCTCCACCGCGCTCCGCCCGCCACGGGCGTCGAGCAGCAGGTCGACGACGGGCCGTCACCCTCCGGGGTGACGGCCCGTCGTCGTACCGGGCGGTCGCGCCACGCGGCGCCACCGGGCCGTCCCTCCGGCCGGCCCACCAGGCGGTCGCGCCAGGCGGTCCCGCCGGGACGCGCGCGTTCAGGCCTGGCGGTTGCCGTCGCGCAGGACGAGGGCGAGCACGACTTGCGTGCCCCCGCCGGGACGCGGCGACCACTCGATGGTGCCGCCGAGCTCGTTCGTCACGAGCGTGCGCACGATCTGCGTGCCCAGCCCGCTCTTCGCGGCCTTGCCCGCCCGGGCGACGTCGCCGTCGGGCATGCCGACGCCGTCGTCCGCGACCACGATGCGCAGGGCCGAGCCCTCGCGCTCGACCGCGACCTCGACGGTCCCCGTGTCCTGCTTCGCGAGCCCGTGCTCGACGGCGTTGGTGACGAGCTCAGTGAGGATGAGCGCGAGCGGCGTCGCGTCCTCCGCGGGCACGAGGCCGAAGCTCCCGGTCCGGACCGTGCGCACGCTCGTGTCCGCGGACGCGACGTCGGCGGCGAGGCGCAGGGCCCGGCCCACCATGTCGTCGAACTCGACCTCCTCGTCGAGCGTCTGCGACAGGCTCTCGTGCACGAGCGCGATCGTCGCGACGCGGCGCATGGCCTCCTCGAGCGCGGCACGGGCCTCGGGCACGTCCATGCGCCGGGCCTGCAGCCGCAGGAGCGCCGCGACGGTCTGGAGGTTGTTCTTCACGCGGTGGTGGATCTCGCGGATCGTCGCGTCCTTGGTGATGAGCTCGCGTTCCCGGCGGCGCAGCTCCGACACGTCGCGGCACAGCAGGACGGCGCCGATGCGCTGGCCCGACTCGGTGAGCGGCAGCGCGCGCAGCGACAGGGCGACGCGCTGCGCCTCGATCTCCGTGCGCCACGGCGCCCGGCCCATGACCACGAGCGGCAGCGACTCGTCGACGGGGGTCTGGTGCTCGATGAGGTCGGCCGTCACCTCGGCGAGCGACCGCCCGACGAGCGGGCCGATGACGCCCAGGCGGTGGAAGCAGCTCAGCGCGTTGGGGCTGGCGTAGAGGACCTCGCCCTCGGAGTTCAGCCGGATGAGGCCGTCGCCGACGCGCGGGGCACCCCGGCGCGGGCCGGTCGCGGCGTTCGGGAAGGGGAACTCGCCGCGCGAGATCATCGCGACGAGATCGTCCGCGGCCTCGACGTAGTTGAGCTCGAGGCGGCTGGGCGTGCGCCCGCTGCCGAGGTTGGTCTGCCGCGCGACGACGGCGATCGCGCGACCGTCGTGCACGACCGGGATGGCCTCCTCGCGCACGGCGTACGCGCCGAACCAGCGCGGCTCGCGCGAGCGCTGCGAGCGCACCTCGGTGAGCGCGCGCTCGAGCTGCGGTCGCTGACCCTCCGGCGCGAACGAGCCGACGATGTCGTCGTAGTGGACGGTCGCGCCGGTCGACGGGCGGCACTGCGAGACCGCGACGAAGTTGCCGTCGGTCGTGGGCAGCCAGAGCACGAGGTCGGCGAACGCGAGGTCGGAGATCACCTGCCAGTCGCCCACGAGCAGGTGCAACCACTCGTTGTCCGCCGGGCTGAGGTCGGCGTGGCGGGAGATGAGGTCACTCATGGCAGACACGGACCCCAGCGTAGAGGGGTCGGACAGGTAGAGTCCCCTCAGCGCCCGCGCGCGCGGTCGCCCGAACCCGTCGACCGACCTGCGACCGACCCGTGGCCGACCCGCCCGGGCCGGCGGCAGGTCGACCCAGGGCCCGAGGAGGTCCCGTGCACCTGAGCGTCGAGCTCCGCTACCCCGCCGCCGTCCCCGTGGTCGGCGCGATGCTCGCCGACGAGGAGTTCGTGCGCTGGCGCGCCGCGCGCTCCGGCGGCGACGGGGCCCACGTCGAGCAGGTCGACGTCACCGGCAGCGCCGCCGAGGGCTTCACCGTGACGGTCCGCCGCACCCTGCCCACCGACCAGATCCCGGCCCACGTCCGGTCCTTCGTCGGCGGCCAGCTCGAGATCCGGCAGGCCGAGGCGTGGGAGCCGGAGCGCGACGGCGAGCGGTCGGGGACCGTGTCGCTCGAGATCACCGGCGCCCCGGTGCGGCTCACCGGCACGGTGAGCCTCGCCCCGGACGGCGAGGGAACCGTCGAGCGCTACGCGGGCGAGGTGAAGGCGTCGGTGCCGCTGTTCGGGGGCGCGATCGAGCAGGCCGCCGCGCAGGCCGTCCGGGCCGCCCTGGCGGCGGAGGAGGCCGCGGGCCGGGAGTGGCTCGCCCGCTGAGGGCGCTCGCGGACTCGCACGCGCCGGCGGAGCCGGTCTCGAACCGGTAACGATTTCCCCCGAACCCGGCCGATCGGTAGGTCACGAGAACGCCCTGACCTGCGACGATGCGTGAGTGGGAGCGCGACCACACTGCGTCACGACCTTCCGGCGCTTGACACGGGTTCCGCGGGGAAAGCACGATCAGGCCGTTGTGTGGAAGCGCTACCACTTGGAGGTGGGAGCGCTGCCACGACCCCGCCCCACCGACAAGGGAGTCACCGTGCTGAGCAGCACCCGTACGACCCGCCGGCCCCGCAAGGCGATTACCGCCGTCGCAGGCCTCGCGGCCATCACCCTCACCCTGACCGCGTGCTCGAGCGGCTCCGGCTCGAACGACGACGAGACGGGCTCCGGCGACGGCGAGAAGATCACCCTCACCGTGGCCACGTTCAACGACTTCGGCTACAGCGACGAGCTCCTCGCGGCGTACTCGGAGTCGCACCCGAACGTCACGGTCAAGCAGACCAAGGCCGCGAAGTCCGAGGACGCGCGCACCAACCTCACCACCAAGCTCGCCGCCGGCGGCGAGGGCCTGGCGGACATCGAGGCCATCGAGGTCGACTGGATCCCCGAGCTCGTGCAGTACCCCGACCTCTTCACCGACCTGGCCGACCCCGAGCTCGACGGCCGCTGGCTGGACTGGAAGGTCCAGCAGGCCACGACGCCGGACGGCAAGCTCATCGGCTACGGCACCGACATCGGCCCGAGCGCGATCTGCTACCGCCAGGACCTCTTCGAGGCCGCGGGCCTGCCGACCGATCCCGCCGAGGTGGCGGAGCTCCTCGGCGGCGCGGACGCGACCTGGGACGACTACTTCGCGGCGGGCAAGACCTTCGTCGCCGCGAGCGACGCGGCCTGGTACGACTCGGCCATGTCGATCTCGCAGGGCATGGTCAACCAGATCGACAACGCCTACGAGGAGTCCGACGGCACGCCCAAGGACCTCGCGACGAACCAGCCGATCATCGACATCTACAACACGGTCGTCGAGCAGTCCACGACCAACGAGCTCTCCGCGGGCCTCGAGCAGTGGACCGACGACTGGAACGCCGCGTTCCAGAACGACGGCTTCGCGACGATGATCTGCCCGTCGTGGATGACGGGTCCGATCGAGGAGCGCGCGGGCGGCGTCACCGGCTGGAACGTCGCGGACGTCTTCCCCGGCGGCGGCCTCAACTGGGGTGGCTCGTTCCTCACCGTCCCGGCCTCCGGCCCGAACGCCGAGGCGGCCAAGGAGCTCGCCGCGTGGCTGACCGCCCCCGAGCAGCAGGCGATCGCGTACTCGAACGCCGGCACGTTCCCCTCGCAGGTCGAGGTGGCGAACTCCGAGGAGGTCAAGGCGACGACCAACGACTTCTTCAACGACGCGCCGGTCGGTGCGATCTTCTCCGCCCGTGCGTCGTCGATCGACAGCGCTCCGTTCAAGGGCGCGAACTACTTCGCGATCCACACGACCGTCCAGGACGGCATCAAGCGCGTGGACGTCGAGAAGACGGACGACGCCGCGTCCTCGTGGCAGAAGACGCTCCAGTCCTTCCAGGACCTGGGCCTGTGACCTGACGGGGCCGGGGCGGCACCACGGTGCCGCCCCGGCCCCGCTCGCGTCCACCGCCGGGCGCCGCCGCCCCGGCGGCCGCCCGACCGCCACCCGCAGTCACCAGCAGCCCAGGAACCTCACATGGCCGTCCTCTCGCCCACCCAGCCCTCCCCGGGGCTCAGCGGGCCGACGCCGCGCACGCCGCGCCGCGTCGGCTTCTCCCAGCGCCTGAGCCGCTGGGACGTCAAGGTCTCGCCCTACCTCTACATCTCGCCCTTCTTCATCCTGTTCGCGATCACGGGGCTCTTCCCGCTCGTGTACACGGCCGTGGTGTCGGTCTACGACTGGAACCTGCTCGGCGGCCAGGGCGACTTCGTCGGCCTCCAGAACTACACGGACGTCCTCGCGCAGCCGACGTTCTGGAAGTCGCTGCGCAACACCGTCTCGATCTTCGTCCTGTCGTCCGTGCCGCAGGTGGTCGCCGCCATCGCGATCGCCGCGCTGCTCGACCAGAACCTCCGCGCCGCGACGTTCTGGCGCATGGGGGTCCTGCTCCCGTACGTCGTCGCCCCCGTCGCGGTCTCGATGATCTTCGGCCGCCTCTTCGCCGACCAGTACGGCCTCATCAACGAGCTCCTCGGGGTCGTCGGCATCGAGCCGATCCGCTGGCACGCGGACGCGCTCGCGAGCCATGTCGCCATCGCGTCGATGGTGAACTTCCGCTGGACCGGCTACAACGCGCTGATCTTCCTCGCCGCGATGCAGGCCGTGCCGCGCGAGCTCTACGAGGCCGCGATCATCGACGGCGCCGGTCGCGTGCGCCAGTTCTTCTCCGTGACCGTCCCGCAGATCCGCGCGACGATCATCTTCGTCGTCATCACGTCGACGATCGGCGGCCTGCAGATCTTCGACGAGCCGCGCATGTTCGACGCGCAGGGCCTCGGCGGCGCCGACCGCCAGTGGATGACGACCGTGCTCTACCTCTACGACGTCGCCTGGGGCAACCAGAAGAACTTCGGCCGCGCGGCCGCCGTCGCCTGGCTGCTGTTCCTCCTCATCATCCTCGTCGGGATCGTCAACTTCCTCGTCACCCGACGGATCGCGACGTCGAACGCCCAACCACGACCGCCGCGGTGGGTCCGTCGTCGCCGCGAGACCCAGAAGCGCCTGCGCGCCGAGCGCGCCATGTCGGCGCAGCGCTCGAGCACGGGTGACACGGATGCCGACACGACCGCCGCCAGCACGACCGACCGGAGGAAGCGATGAGCTCCGTCCCCGTCATCGCCCAGACCGCCGGGCCGGGTGCGGCCCGCGCGGCCGCCCGACGCCGCCGCGCCGGGAAGAACGTCGGCGGCACCCAGCGCCGCCCCCGGTGGGTCACGTACACGATCCTCGGGGTCGTCCTGCTCGTCTCGATCTTCCCGCTGTACTTCACGCTGATCCTGGGCTCCTCCACGCCGGAGGAGATCTCGCGCAGCGCGCTGCCCCAGCTCCTCCCGGACGCGAGCCTGTTCGACCGGTTCGCCGAGGTCATGAACTCGGACGCGATCAACTTCTGGAAGGCCGCCTGGAACTCGGTGGTCGTCGCGGTGCTCACGTCGCTGTCCGTCGTGCTCTTCTCGACGCTCGCGGGCTTCTCGTTCGCCAAGCTCCGGTTCCGCGGGCGGGGGCCGCTGCTCGTGTTCGTCATCGCGACGATGGCGGTCCCGACGCAGCTCGGCGTCATCCCGATGTACATCCTCATGTCGGACCTCGGCTGGATCGGCAAGCTCCAGGCCGTCATCGTGCCGGCGCTCGTCACCGCGTTCGGCGTCTTCTGGATGACGCAGTACCTGGGCGAGGCGCTGCCGTACGAGCTCATCGAGGCGGCCCGCGTCGACGGCGCGTCGATGTTCCGCACGTTCTGGTCGATCGCGCTCCCCGCGGCGCGACCCGCCGCCGCGATGCTCGGCCTGTTCACGTTCGTGCAGCAGTGGACGAACTTCTTCTGGCCGTCGATCGTGCTCAACCAGAACAACCCGACGCTGCCGCTGGTGGTGCGGTCCCTCCAGGCGAACTTCTTCGTCGACTACTCGCTCGTGATGGCGGGGATCTTCCTCGTGACCCTGCCACTGATCGTCATCTTCATCTTCACCGGCCGCCAGCTCGTGGCGGGCATCATGCAGGGCGCCGTCAAGGGCTGACGCCCGGCGCCACCGCGCGGCACCCGGTCGCGCGCCACCTCGGCGTGGCGCGCGACCGGCCGTGCGGCCGACCGTCGCGCGGGCAGCCCACCGGCCCTCCCGCGTGCCACTCCTCGACCTCTCGAAGGACAATCGACCCATGACCAGCTTCGTCCCGTCCGCGCCCCTCCTCCCGAACCCGGCGACCGCGACCGGGCGCGTCGAGATGCCCCCGGGCTTCCTCTGGGGCGCCGCGACCGCCGCGTTCCAGATCGAGGGCGCCGGGCACACGGACGGTCGGACGGACTCCGTGTGGGACGCGTTCGCCCGCGTCCCGGGCGCCGTCGTGAACGGCGACGACGGCATGGTCGCGTGCGACCACTACCACCGGTACCGCGAGGACGTCGCGCTCATGCGCGACCTCAACCTCGGCACCTACCGGTTCTCGACCTCGTGGGCCCGCGTGCGTCCCGACGGGGGCGCCGTCAACCCGGCCGGGCTGGCGTTCTACGACCGCCTCGTGGACGAGCTGCTCGGCGCGGACATCCTGCCGTGGCTCACGCTCTACCACTGGGACCTGCCGCAGGCGCTCGAGGAGAAGGGCGGCTGGACGTCGCGCGACACGGCGTACCTCTTCGCCGAGTACGCGGTGACGATGCACGAGGCGCTGGGCGACCGCGTGGGCGTGTGGACGACGCTCAACGAGCCGTGGTGCTCGGCGTTCCTCGGGTACACCGCGGGCGTGCACGCGCCCGGTCGTCAGTCGCGCGAGGACGGCCTCGCCGCGGCGCACCACCTGCTGCTCGGCCACGGTCTCGCCGTCCAGGCGCTGCGCGAGCGCGCGCCCGAGGCGAACCTCGGCCTGACCCTGAACTTCACGGTCTCCGACCCGGTCGACCCGCAGGACCCGGCCGACGTCGACGCCGCGCGCCGCATCGACGGGCAGTTCAACCGGATCTTCCTCGACCCCGTCTTCCACGGCGAGTACCCCGCGGACGTCCTGGAGGACGTCGCGCCCTACGGGCTGCTCGACCACGTCAAGGACGGCGACCTCGAGATCATCTCGACCCCGATCGACACGCTCGGGGTCAACTACTACAACGGCGGCGCGGTCTCGGGGCACCCGCTGCCCGCGGCCGAGTCCGGCGGCGGGACGCGCCCCGAGGGCGTGCGCGACGAGCCCGCGGACGACGCGCCGGTCCGCGCGACGTCGTCCCCGTTCCCCGCCGCCGACGACGCGCACGACCGCTCGCGCGGGCTGCCCCGCACGGACATGGGCTGGGAGGTGCAGCCCGAGGGGCTGACGCGCCTGCTCACGCGCCTGCAGCGGGACTTCACCGGCCCGCGCGGCGTGGCGATGTACATCACGGAGAACGGCGCGGCCTACCCCGACCAGGTCGGAGAGGACGGCTCCGTGGACGACCAGGACCGGCTCGAGTTCATCGACGCGCACCTGCGCGCCACGCGCGACGCGATCGACGCCGGCGCGGACGTGCGCGGGTACTTCGCGTGGTCGCTCCTCGACAACTTCGAGTGGGCGCTCGGCTACACCAAGCGGTTCGGCATCGTCCGCGTCGACTACGAGACGCAGGAGCGCACGGTGAAGGCGAGCGGCGCGTGGTACGCGCAGGTCGCGCGCGACAACGCGGTGCCCGCGCGCGGCGCGTCCGCCGCGGACGCCACCGTCGGGGAGTGACGACACGGTGAGCGGGGCGGTGCGGTCGGCCGGGCGCGCGCGGGATACTGTCCTGATGAACAGCCTGCGCTCCGCGCCGACCCTGGACGAGGTGGCCCAGACGGCGGGCGTCTCGCGCTCGACCGCGTCGCGCGCGATCAACGGCGGCCTGCGCGTGTCGCCCGAGGCCCAGGCGGCGGTCGACGCCGCCGTCGCCCAGCTCGGCTACACGCCCAACCGCGCCGCCCGCTCCCTCGTGACGCGCCGCACCGACTCGATCGCCCTCGTGGTCCCCGAGCCGGACGAGCGCATCCTCACCGACCCGTTCCTCGCGGGCACGATGCGCGGCGTGAGCGCGGCGCTCGGCGGCACGGACCTGCAGCTCGTCCTGCTCTTCGCGCGGCCCGACGAGCAGCCGGGCCGCATCGTGCGGTACCTGAGCAGCGGGCACGTGGACGGCGCGATCGTCGCGTCGCACCACCGCGACGACGAGCTCGAGGAGGCGTTGCTCGCGGCCCGGCTGCCCGCGGTGTTCGTCGGGCGGCCGTTCCGCCCGACGCCCGACCTCCTCTACGTCGACGTCGACAACGTCGAGGGCGGCCGCCTCGCGGCGCGCCGGCTCGTCGAGGCGGGCCGCCGCCGCATCGCGACGATCGCGGGACCGCAGGACATGACCGCCGGCGTCGACCGGCTCACGGGCTGGCGCGAGGTGCTGCAGGGCGCCGGCCTGCCCGACGACGCGGTCGAGATCGGCGACTTCGCCGTCGCGGGCGGGGCCGCCGCGATGGAGCGCATCCTCGCCGCGCACCCCGACGTCGACGGGCTGTTCGTCGCCTCGGACCTCATGGCGGAGGGTGCGCTGCGCGTCCTCGCGGCGCACGGGCGCGACGTGCCGCGCGACGTGTCCGTCGTCGGGTTCGACAACCTCGCGACCGCGGCCTCGACGGTCCCGCCCCTCACCACGGTCCAGAACCCCATGGTCGAGATGGTCCGCGGTGCGACCGACCTCCTGCTCGACCTCGTCGGCGGGCGTGGGGACGAGATCGCGTCGCAGGTCCTCTCTCCCGAGCTCGTCGAGCGCGACTCGGTCTGACGCGGTCGGGCGGCGGCGCGTGCGTCGGGTGCCGCGGCGGCCCGGCCGCCGGGTGGGTGGTCGCTCGTAGCCTGGGCCCGTGACCTCACGACCTGTCATGACGCTCCTCCGCGCGGACGTCCTCGCGGCACGCTGGCACGCCCAGCAGCTCGACCGGGCACCGGGCACGGCCGCCGCGCCCGACGAGGTCGCGGTGCTCGACCTGGGGGTGCAGGACACCGGGCCCGACGGCGCGGCCTGGGCCCTCGCGGTGCGCGGCGTCCCGGGCGTGCGGCCGGGCAGCCTGCCGCCGACCCTTGCTCTCGCCTGGACCCTGCGCGGCGCCCCGCACGTCTACCGTCGCGCCGACCTCGCCGACGTCGCGGTCGCCACCGCCCCGCTCTCGGAGGCCGACGCCGCCAAGCGGGTCTTCGACGCGAGCGCGCCGCTGCGCGCGGCGGGCGTCGCCGTGCTCGACGCGCTGCGCACCGAGGCGCGGTGGGAGCGCGAGCTGGTCGTCGAGCCCACGGTCAAGGGCGACCTGTCGACGCGGCTGACGCAGCACCTCCCGGAGCCGCACCTGCGCTGGTGCCGGTCGTGCGGCGCGACCCACAGCTACGAGCAGACGTTCCGGCTCGCCGCGCTCCAGGCCGGGCTCGAGCTCGAGCCCGGCACGTCGCCGCCGGTCCTGCGACGGGTCCCCGACCTCGAGCCGTCGCTGTACGGACGGCTCGGGGCCGAGGCGGTGCCGCGCCTCGACGTCGTGCGCGGGTACCTGCGCTTCTTCCCCGCCGCGAGCGTCCAGGAAGTCGCCGGGTTCCTCGAGGCGCCGGTCAAGGACGTCCGCGCCCACTGGCCCGACGACGCGGTGCGCGTCGAGGTCGCCGACGCGGACCCGGGCGCGCGCCCGGTCGAGCGCTGGGTCCTGGCCGACGACGTCGAGCACCTCGCGGGCGCCACGGCGCGCGTCCGCGACGCCCAGCCCGGGGACGGCGCTCCCGTCGTCCGGCTCGTGGGGCCGTACGACCTGTACCTCCAGCTCCGCGACCGCCCGACGCTCGTCCCGGACGCGGCCCGCGCCAAGGACCTGTGGCGTGTCCTCGGCCGGCCCGGAGCCGTGCTCGCCGGCGGCGAGGTCGTCGGGACCTGGCGGCCCCGCGCGTCGGGGCGACGGCTCTCGGTCCTCACCGACCCCTGGGTCCCGTGGGACGCCGGGCTCACCGACGCCGTGGCCGAGCAGGCGGAGCGCCTGCGCGCGTTCCGCGACGCGGCCTCCGTCACCGTCTCGTCGGCGTAGACGGCACCCACGAGGTCCCGGGATCAGCGCTTCACGTGGCCGTAGCGGTGCGTGGTGCGGCTGACGGCCTGCTCGTGCAGGACCGTGAGCAGCTCGCGACGACCGCTCGCGACGACGGGGTGGTCCAGGACCGTGACCTCGCCGACGCGCTCGGCGGCGGCCTCGTGCAGCCCGGGTGCCGACCCGACGACGCGGACGCGACCCCGGACCGCGCCCGACGCGACGCGGCGCGCGAACTCCTCGTCGCTCACCGCGGCGTCGCCCGTGCTCGGCACGACGACCGCCGGCACGCCCGCCGTGCGGGCGGCGTGCAGGACCCGCTCGACCTCGACGGGGAGCGCGTCCGCTCCGGGGCGCACGGTGAGGACGTCCACCGGCCGGTAGCGGAAGACGTTCGACTCGGCGCGCAGGCCCGAGGGGTCGTGCGCCACGGAGAACTCCTGCTCCCACCACCGCGTGTCGTCGGCCTGCGCCCAGGTGAGCCACGCCTCGGGCGCGGCGTCGCGGGCGGGCGGTGCGGCGTCGGCGGGCGCGGCTCGCCCGGGCGCCCTGGTGCCCGACGACGTGCCCGCGCCCTCGTCCGCGGCCCCGCCCGTCGCGTCGGCCCAGCGGCCGAGCTGCGCGACGTAGTTCGGGCCGCCCGCCTTGGCGCCCGGTCCGACGGCCGACTGCTTCCAGCCGCCGAACGACTGCCGCTGCACGACCGCGCCGGTGATGTGCCGGTTGACGTAGGCGTTGCCCACCTGGACGGCGTCGAGCCAGCGCTCGACCTCAGCGTCGTCGAGGCTGTGGATGCCGCCCGTGAGACCGAACGGGACCGCGTTCTGCAGCGCGATCGCCTCGTCCAGGGTCGCGGCCGTCATGATCCCGAGGACCGGCCCGAAGTACTCGGTGAGGTGGAACGGCGAGCCGGGCGCGACACCCTCCTTGAGACCCGGCGTCCAGAGGCGCCACTCCAGGTCGGGGCTGCCGTCCAGCAGCCGCGGCCGCACGAGCCAGGACTCCCCCGGCTCCAGCGTCGTCAGCGCGTGCAAGAGCTTGCCCGACGCGGGCTCGGTGAGCGGGCCCACGGTCGTCGCGACGTCGGTCGCCGGACCGACGGCGAGCGAGCGCACCGCGTCCACGAGCTGGCGCCGCACGCGGCGCCCCGTCTCGGTCCGCGGGTCGCCCGCCGAGCCGACGAGGATCGCGAGCGACGCGGCCGAGCACTTCTGCCCCGCGTGCCCGAACGCCGACCGCACGAGGTCCGCGACCGCGAGGTCGAGGTCCGCCGACGGCGTGACGACGAGCGCGTTCTTGCCCGACGTCTCGGCGAGCACCGGGCGCGACGGCTTCCACCGCGCGAAGAGCTGCGCGGTCTCGATCGAGCCCGTGAGCACGACGCGCGCGACGTCGTCGTGCGTGACGAGGCGCGTGCCGAGCTCGTCGTCGGGCACGCGGACGTACTGCACGACCTCGGTGACCGAGCCTGCGTCCAGCCCGGCGAAGTCCCCCGGCGCGGCTGCGACGGCGTCGCGCAGGCCCGCGTGGATCGCCTCGACGGCGACCTCGAGGCAGCGCGGCGTGGGCGGAGCGGGCTTGGCGAGCACCGCCGACCCGGCCGCGAGCGCCGCGAGGACCCCGCCGACGGGGATCGCGACGGGGAAGTTCCAGGGCGGGGTGACGAGCGTGACGCCGGCGGGCGCGAAGCGCGCTCCCGGGACGCGCTCCAGGTCCTCGGCCGACCGGGCGTAGTAGTTCGCGAAGTCGACGGCCTCGCTCACCTCGGGGTCGGCCTCGGCGACGGTCTTGCCGGGCTCGTGCACCATCGCGGCGACGAGGTCGGTGCGCGCCTCCTCCAGGCGCCGGGCGACGGCGCGCAGGGCGGCCGCGCGGGCCGCCGGGGCGACCTGCGACCACGCGGCGGTCGCGCGCACGGCGGTCGCGACGGCGTCGTCCACCTGGGCGGTCGTGGTGAGCTCGGGCGTGCGGACGGGGACGTACCCGGAGCCGGTCCCGGTGACGTGGCGGGCCCAGTCGCGCGAGGCGGCGACGGCGGGGTCGGTGTCGGCCGCGTTCGCGAACCCGGTGCCGAACCCGGGGTTACGGGCGGGTTCGGCGCGATCGTGGCCGATGACCACGGGTTCGGCGGGCTGGTGCGGACCGACGGCGGTCGGGGCGTCCGCACGCGGGCGGCGGCGCGGCGTCACGTCGGCCTCCGCGTAGTGGACCCCGTGGCGCACGGACGCGCGGAACGCGGCCTCCTGGCGCTCCATAGGGCTGCCCGCAGGCGACCCGTCGGGCGCGAACATGGCGTGCAGGAAGTTCTGCTCGGCGGCGTTCTCCTCGAGGCGGCGCACGAGGTAGGAGATCGCGACGTCGAAGTCCTCGTCGCGCACGACGGGCGTGTACAGCACGACGCGCCCACCACGCCCCGCGTGCGGGCCGGACTCGACGCGGTCGGCCGCGACCTCGTCGCGCACGGCGCGCGCCTCGCCGGGGGCCATGCCCTGGAGCATCTCGACGTCGAGCGCGTGGCTCACGCCGCGGGCCCGGCCGAGGAGCACGGCGAGCGCGACGTGGAAGAGGTTGTGGCTCGCCACGCCGATGCGGACGGCGTCGGTCCGCGGCGCGCGCAGGGCGTGGTCGAGGAGGCGGACGTAGTTCGCGTCGACGTCGGGCTTCGTGGGGTAGGGCGCCTGCGGCCACCCGTGCAGCTCGGCCTCGACGGCCTCCATCGCGAGGTTCGCGCCCTTGACGAGGCGGACCTTGATCGGCGCGCCGCTGGCGGCGACGCGCTCGGTCGCGAACCGGGTGAGCCCGTCGACCGCGCCGAGCGCGTCGGGCAGGTACGCCTGGAGCACGATCCCGGCCTCGAGGTCGTGCAGGTCGTCGTGCGCGAGGATCTCGCGGAACACCGCGGTCGTGAGCGCGAGGTCCTTGTACTCCTCCATGTCGAGGTTGAGGAAGACGCCGTGGTCGCGCGCCGCCCGGTACAGCGGCAGGAGCCGCGCGACGACGCGCGCGCACGACCCGTCGAGGTCCCACGTGACGAGCTGCGACGCGACGGACGACACCTTGACCGACACGTAGTCGACGTCGGGACGCCGCACGAGCGCGAGCGTGCGCTCGAGGCGCGCGTCCGCCTCGGCCTCGCCGAGCACGGCCTCGCCGAGGAGGTTGACGTTGAGCGCGTAGCCCTCCGCGCGGGTCCGGGCGAGGTGCGGGCCGAGGCCGCGGCCGGCGTCGGCCACGAGGTGGCCCACGAGCTGGCGCAGGCGCACCCGCGCGGCCGGGACGACGACGCGCGGCAGCACCGGCGCGACGCCCGCCCCGACGCGCAGGAGGGACCGGTCGACCGGCCCGAGGAACGACCCCGCGCTGCCCGCGAGCTCGCCGAGGCGGCCGAGCGCGCGTGCGGCGACGTGCACGTCCTGGGGGCGCGCGACGTCGTCGACGAACCGGACCGCGAGCTCGAGGCCCGCGGGGTCGGAGACGAGCGCACCGAGCCGCTCGGCGGTCTTGCGGGCGCGGGCGTCGCCCGCTCCCTCGCTGGCGGCGAGCCAGCGGCGGGCCAGCGCGACGGCCTCCTCGACGAGGTCGTCCGGGGAGGTGAGGGTCGTGTCGCCGACGGCTCCGGGGGTGGGGAGCGGCCGGGCAGGCGCGTCGTTGCTCATCCCTCCAGGGTGCCTCGGGTCGCGGTGACTCGTCTTGTACGATCCGGGGCGACATGGCACCCGTCCGCGACAAACCGTGGCCCGAGGGCGCGGCGCTGCTCCGAGCGCTCAGCCCCGCCATGGTCGCGCTCATGGACGAGCTGCCGGACACGATGTTCTGCGCCAAGGACGTCACGGGCCGGTACGTCGCGGTCAACCCGGTGTTCGTCGCGCGGACGAACGAGCGCTCGCGCCGCGCGGTGCTGGGCCGACGCGCGCGCGACCTGTTCGTCGCGCAGCTCGCCGAGCGCTACGAGCAGCAGGACGCCGAGGTGCTGCGCGGGCGCGCGCTGCGCGGCGAGCTCGAGCGCATCCGGCGCCTCGGCGGCACGTCGGGCTGGTTCCTCACGTCCAAGCTCCCCGTGCACGACGACGCCGGTCACCTCGTGGGGATCGTCTCGGTCTCGCACGACCTGCGCGCGGGCGCGGCGGACGACGCGACGATGGACTCCCTCGCCGCGCTCGTCGCCGCGGTCGAGGCGGACCTCGGGGCGCGCTGGACGACGGCGCGGCTCGCCGAGGCGGCCGGGTGCACGCCCGCGGTGCTCGACCGGCGGGTGCGGCGCGTGTACGGCGTGACGCCGCGCCAGCTCGTCCTGCGCACCCGGGTCGACCACGCGACGCGCCTGCTCGCGGGGACCACGGTCTCGATCGGTGAGGTCGCGGCCGAGAGCGGCTTCTACGACCAGCCGTCGTTCACCCGCACGTTCGCGCGCCTGGCAGGCGAGACCCCGGCCCAGTACCGCCGCCGCACGCGCCGCTGACCGCCCGCGCCCTGCCGCCGAACCCTGGTTCTCTCCTCACCGCCTGCCAGTCCTGGGGAGAGATCCAGGGCTCGGCGAGGACCCGGTGGGGGCCGCGCGGTGGCGCGCGGCGGCGTCGGGCACGGAGACTGGCGGCATGACCTCCTCCAGCTCCTCCCCCGGCCCTGTCCCGACCGTCGACCTGCCCGGCGGGGCGATGCCGCTGCTCGGGCTCGGGACGTGGCAGTCCGAGGGCGACGACGCGTACCGCGCCGTGCGCCACGCGCTCGACGTGGGCTACCGGCACGTCGACACGGCGACGGGCTACGGCAACGAGGCGCAGGTCGGGCGCGCGCTCGCCGACTCGGCCGTGGACCGCGACGACGTGTTCGTCACGACCAAGCTCCCGCCGGACGCCGCGGGGCGCGAGCGCGAGACGCTCGAGGCGTCGCTGCGCGACCTCGGCACGGACCACGTGGACCTGTGGCTCATCCACTGGCCGCCGGCGGGCGAGGCGTCGCCGTGGGTGTGGGAGCGGTTCGTCGAGCTGCGGAACGAGGGCAAGGCCCGGTCGATCGGGGTGAGCAACTACTCGGTCGAGCAGGTCGACGTCGTCTCGGAGCAGGTCGGTGAGGCACCCGCCGTCGACCAGATCCCCTGGAGCCCCGCCGACTACGACCACCGCCTCGCGCACGAGCTCGCGCAGCGCGGCGTCGTGCTCGAGGGGTACAGCCCGTTCAAGCGCACCGACCTCGACGCGCCGGTCCTCGCGGAGGTGGCCGCGGCGCACGGCGTCACGCCCACGCAAGTCGTGCTGCGCTGGCACCTCGACCACGGGTTCGTCGTCATCCCCAAGTCGGTGACGCCGGAGCGCATCGAGGCGAACTTCCAGGTGACCGGGTTCAGGCTCACGGCGGACGAGCTCGCGGCGATCGACGCGCTCGGGCACCACCGGGGCGCGTGAGCGGCGAGCGCCCGCGCCGGGGGTAGCGTGACCCTCGGTGCCGCACACCCCCGCGGCACCGAGGAGAACCTCGAACCGGAGGAACCGTGACGACGACGTCCGTGCCGCCCACCCTCACGAGCGGCGAACCCACCCCGCACGACCCCACCCCCAGCACGACCCCGCAGCACGCCCCCGCGTCCGCCCTCGACACCGCGCACGCGCAGCTCGCCGGCGCGGTCGGGTTCCTCGGCTACGACGAGGGCCTGCACGAGATGCTCGCGACGCCGCGGCGCGAGGTGAACGTCGCCGTCCCGCTGCGGCGCGACGACGGCCGCACCGTCCTCTTCCACGGCTACCGCGTGCAGCACAACGTCTCGCGCGGCCCCGGCAAGGGCGGGCTGCGCTACTCCCCGAGCGTCGACATCGACGAGGTGCGCGCGCTCGCCATGTGGATGACGTGGAAGTGCGCCCTCGTCGACCTGCCGTACGGCGGGGCGAAGGGCGGCGTCGCGATCGACCCGCGCTGCTACTCCGAGGCCGAGCTCGAGCGCGTCACGCGCCGCTACACGTCGGAGATCATGCCGGTCATCGGCCCGGAGCGGGACATCATGGCGCCCGACATGGGCACGAGCGAGCAGACCATGGCCTGGGTCATGGACACCTACTCGGTGAACCAGGGCTACACGATCCCGGCCGTCGTGACCGGCAAGCCGATCACCGTGGGCGGGTCGCTCGGCCGCACGACGGCGACCAGCGCGGGGGTCGTGCACGTCACCGCCGCGGCGCTCGACGAGGCGGGCGTGCCGCTGTCCGACGTGAGCGTCGCGATCCAGGGCTTCGGCAAGGTCGGGTCGCACGCCGCCGCGATCTTCGCGGCCCGCGGGGCGCGCGTCGTCGCGGTGTCCGACCAGTACGGGGGCGTGTACGACCCGGACGGGCTGGACGTGCGCGGGCTGCTCGAGCACGTCGCCGCGACCGGCAGCGTGGTGGGGTTCGACCGCGCCGACCCGGTCGACAACGACGCGCTGCTCGCGCTCGACGTCGACGTGCTCGTCCCCGCCGCGGTCGAGGGCGTGCTCGACGGCGACACCGCGCGCACCGTGCGCGCCCGGTGGGTCGTCGAGGGCGCGAACGGTCCGACGACCGCGGAGGGCGACCGTGTCCTCACCAAGAACGGCGTGACGGTCGTGCCGGACGTGCTCGCGAACGCGGGCGGCGTCGTCGTGTCCTACTTCGAGTGGGTGCAGGCCAACCAGGCGTACTGGTGGACCGCGGAGGAGATCGGCGAGAAGCTCGAGCACCGCATGCTCCACGCGTACGAGGAGGTCGCGACCCTCGCGCGCCGCGAGGAGCTGAGCCTGCGGGACGCCGCGATCGTCATCGGCGTCCAGCGTGTGGCGGAGGCGCACCAGATCCGCGGCCTCTACCCCTGACCCGCGACGCTCGGCCCCGCCGAGCACGGTCTCCGCGACCGTCCTGGGCTCGATCCGGTCGCGGATCCCGTGCTCGGCGGGTGATCAGGCGCGCGCCGGGCGGGTCGCCGCGACGACCGCGGCGACGAGCGCGACCGCGGACGCGCCGACGGCCGCCCAGGCCACGGTGGCGTCCACGAGCTCGCCCTGGAAGCGCCCGACGGCGATCCACGCGAGACCCCACGACATCGCGAGGCCGATGCCGAGGGCGACCGCGCGACGCCCGGCGGCGAACGCCGCCCACGCGACCGACAGCGCCGCGGCGAGGACGACGAGCACGACGGACCAGCCCGTCGCGCCGAGGCCGAGCTCGCCGACGCCCGCGTCCGCGAGCGCCGCGGCGACGTTCGCGAGCGTCGCGACGCTCACCCAGCCGGTGTACAGGCCCGTCGTCCCGTCGAGGACGACGGCCTGCGCGGTCGACTCGGGCCGCCGGCGCACGAGCCGCACGACGACCACCGCGTCGACCGCGAGCAGCGCCGCGATGACGACGACGCTGAACGGGATCCACCCGGCCTGCACGACGCCGATCCACGCGGCGTTGAGGACCATGGAGACGAGGACCCACCACGCGGTCGCGCGCAGGCGCGGGCTGGTCGCCTGCCGCGGCAGCGCCTGGTAGACCGCGAACGCGAAGAGCCCGAGGTAGATCACGGACCAGATGCGGAACGCCGGGTTGTCGGGCGCCACGGGCGTCGCGGTCGAGGACAGCGCGCCTCCGGCGGTCTGCTCGACGGCCGTGCCGCCGAACGCGCCCGCGCCGTAGGCCGCGGCACCGGCGGCGACGAGCGAGCCGACGAGGACGACGACCTGACGGACGCGGTCGGAGGGCGCGGGCGCGGGGACGGCGCCCGCCGGGACGGCTGCGGTGGTCATGCTCCACCGTCGCATCGATCAGCATGCTGAGCATCCGGGGAGGGGCCGGCGGACGGAACTGGTGCCCCGGGCACACGGGCCACTATGCTCCGGCGCCAGACCGCCGCGCGGGTGCGGCGCATCGTGAGAGGCACGCCCATGACCACGACCCTGCGCGCCGCGCTGTCGGTCCTCCTCCTCGTCGGGTTCTACGTCCTCGCGCTCGGCGCCGTCGTCGGCCTCGGCGCGGCGACCGTGTGGGCTTTCTCGGAGCACGCGAGCGGTGGTGCCGCGAAGCTCGGGTTCTTCACGATCGTCGTCGCGGCAGGCCTCGTCGTCGCGCTCGTGCGCGTCGCCAGGGCGGAGAAGCAGGGACCGGGCGGGGTGCCGCTCGCCGAGCGCGACGCGCCCGAGCTCTGGGCCGCCGTCCGCGAGCTCGCGCAGGTCGCGGACACGCGCGCCCCCGACGAGATCCGGCTCGTCGCCGACGTCAACGCCGCCGTCAGCGAGGACACGCGCCTGCTCGGTCTCGTCGGCGGGACGCGCCGCCTGTACCTGGGCGTCCCGCTGCTGCAGGGCCTGACCGCCGCGCAGCTCCGCTCGGTCCTCGCGCACGAGCTCGGCCACTACTCCCGCTCGCACACGCGCCTCGGCCCGCTCGCCTACCGGGGCCGTGAGGCGATCATGGCGACGGTCGGGCAGCTCCAGGGGAACGTCGTCGGCTGGCTGCTCAAGCAGTACGCGAAGCTCTACGTCCTCGTGTCGGCAGCGGTCAGCCGCCGCCAGGAGCTCGAGGCCGACGAGCTGTCCGTGCGCGTCGCGGGCCGCGCGACCGCCCAGGCGGCGCTGCGCGAGGTCCCGGTGATCGACGCCGCGTGGGGCTTCTACACCAGCCAGTACGTCGGGCTCGGCTGGGAGCACGGCCTCGCCCCGACGCCGGCGGGCGTCTTCGGCGGTTTCGACGAGCTCCTGCGCGGCAGGGCCGGCGACCTCGCCGAGCTCCGGTCCGACGACGCGCCCGCCGAGCAGTCCGCGTGGGACACGCACCCGTCGATCGCGCGGCGCGTCGCCGCGATGGACACCATGCCCGACGGCGGCACGGTCGCCACGGACGAGCGGCGCGCCACCGCCCTCGTCCCGGGCTTCCCGACGTGGGCCGAGCGCGTCGCGGTCGAGGAGGTCGCGTTCGGGACGCGGGCGCAGCTCCCGTGGGACGCGCTCGTCGCGGCGGCGATGCCGATCCACGACCAGCGCACCGCGGACACGCTCTACCGCGCGGTGGGTCGCGCGGCCGGTCGCCCGCAGGGTGACCTGGCGACCCTGCTCGACCTGCTGGGCACCGGCCGCCTCGACGCGATCGCGCGCGACATCGTCCCCGGCGCCCCCGCCGAGGAGGCCCGGGACGCGATCACGGGGGCGATCTCCTCGGCCCTCGCGGCGGCCGCCGTCCGGTCCGGCGCGGCCCGGTGGCGCGCGTCGTGGACGGGACCGGCGACGCTCGAGACGCCCGACGGCACCGTCCTGGACCTGGCGGAGGTCGCGCGCCTCGCGGCCGACCCCGCGACCACCGCGGAGGCCCGCGCCCGGCTCGACGCCCTCGGCATCGACGTCGCGGGCGCGGTCCAGCAGACCGCGCAGGCGACCGCGCACGGCGGCGACGTCGTCGGCGGACTCGCGAACGTCAAGGTGGACGGGACGTACCACGACGTCCTGGTGCTGGACGTGGGGCTGATCCTGGCGCCCTGCCCCAAGAAGACGGAGGGCGGCAAGGCACGCCTCGTGGAGCTCCTGCGCTCGGCGCCCGTCGCCGACCTCGCCGCGCGGTACCGGTACGTGCCCTACGAGCAGATCGCCGCGGCCGCGATCCGCAAGGTCACGCCTGCGCGCGTCGACCTGGCGCTGCACGACGGCACGACCCTCACGCTCCACGAGACGTGGTCGGGCGAGCGGCTCACCAAGGACAGCGACGAGGCGCTCGTCGCGCACGTCGCGCCCTACGTCCGCGAGGGCGAGCCGAACACCGTCCCCGCGGGCTGACCCCCAGGAACGCCTGCGCCCCGCGGCCACGCCGAGAACGACCCCTACGCGCCGTCGAGCACGACATGAGGGTCGTCATCCACGGGATGACGACCCTCATGTCGTGCTCGGCGCCGTGGGGTCAGGACAGGGGCTGGCGGTCGGCCCAGGCCGTGAGCGTCGTGCGCGGGCCCGTGAAGAACGGGACCTCCTCGCGCACGTGGCGGCGGGCCTCCGTGGCGCGCAGCTCGCGCATGAGGTCGACGATCCGGTGCAGCTCGTCGGCCTCGAACGCGAGGATCCACTCGTAGTCGCCGAGCGCGAACGACGCGACCGTGTTGGCGCGCACCTCCGGGTAGTCCTTCGCCGCGAGGCCGTGGTCGCGCAGCATGGTGCGGCGCTCGGCATCGGGCAGGAGGTACCAGTCGTAGGAGCGCACGAACGGGTACACGCTGAGGTAGTCGCGCGGCGCCTCCCCCGCGAGGAACGCGGGCACGTGGCCGCGGTTGAACTCGGCCGGGCGGTGCAGCGCCGCGTTCGACCACACCGGCTCCAGGTGCGCCCCGAGGCCGCTCGCGCGCAGGCGCTGGTAGGCGCCCTGGACGGACTCGATCGTCGGGCCGTGCCACCACACCATGAGGTCGGCGTCCGAGCGCAGGCCCGCGACGTCGTACCAGCCGCGCACGACGAGGTCGCCGTCCGTCGCGGACGGGTCGTCACCGCCGCCGACGGCGGTCAGCGCGTCGGCCACGAGGCCCGCCCGCTCGTCGGCGTCGGCGGGCAGGGGCGCCGCCGTCGCGAAGACGGACCACATCGCGTAGCGGATGGTGGTGTTGATCTGCTCGTGGTCCGCGGGGACGCGCGCGGCGTCGTTCATCGGGGTTCCTCCCTGGTCGGTGCGGGATCTTCGCCGCGGTGGCTCAGCTGTGGATGTCCGTGCTGCACAGCGCGGGGACGCCGCTCGGCTCGCCGTCGCGACGCAGGCAGCAGCCCGGCGCGCACACCGACCGGAACGCCGGGAGGTCGCCGACGGTGGCCTCCTCGACGGCCTCGCCGCGCGCGAGGGCCGCGCGCTCGACGAGCAGGTCGACCAGCCCGCGCACGAACGGCTCGCGCGTGCCGACGGTCCCGGCACGGACCGCGGTCATCCCGAGCCCGGTCGCCGTCTCCATCGCCTCGGTGTCGAGGTCGTACGCGACCTCCATGTGGTCCGACACGAAGCCGATCGGCGAGAGCACGACGTCGCGGACGCCGTCCTGCGCGAGGGCCTCCAGGTGGTCGTTGACGTCGGGCTCGAGCCACGGCTGGCTCGGCGGCCCCGAGCGCGAGCAGTACGCGAGGTCCCACGCGACGTCGTGCCCGAGGCGCGCCGACACCTCGGCGGCGATCACGCGCGCGAGGTCGAGGTGCTGCTCCGAGTACGTCGCGTGCGAGACGCGCGACGCGGCCTCCATCGTGTCCGGGATGGAGTGCGTGACGAACACGAGGCGCGCGGCGGCGCCGTCGCCGCCCTTGGCCGCGAGCGCCGCGTAGCCGTCGAGGACGGCGTCGACGTTCGCCTGCGCGAAGCCGGGGTGGTTGAAGTAGGAGCGCACCTTGTCGAACTGCACGCCCGTCGAGCCGTCGGGGCCGAGCTGGCCGCGCCCGTCGAGCACGACCGCGAGGTCCTCGCGGTACTGACGGCACCCGGAGTACGACGAGTACGCCGACGTCACGAGCGCGACCGCGTTCTTCGCGCCCAGCGCCTCGAGCTCGTCGATCGCGTCGGTGGTGTACGGCTCCCAGTTGCGGTTGCCCCACACGACCGGCAGGTCGACGCCGCGGCGCGCGAGCTCGGCCTCGAGCGCCGCCTTGAGCGCGAGGTTCTGCTCGTTGATCGGACTCTTGCCGCCGAAGCCGTAGTAGTGCTCGCCGACCTCCTCGAGGCGCGAGTCCGGGATGCCCTTGCCCGCGGTGACGTTGCGCAGGAACGGCACGACGTCCTCGGGCTTGTTGGGCCCGCCGAACGAGTAGAGCAGCAGGGCGTCGTAGGGGCGCAGGTCGGGGGTGGGACCGGGGTCGACGTCGCTCGTGGGGGCGCTGGCGGACGCAGCGGGCGCGGCGGCCCGGCCCGTGTCGGCAGCGACGTCCTGGGGGGAGAACGGGGGCATGCTCCCGATCATGGCACCTGCTCCGACCCCCGCCCGCCCGGAAGCGGACCGGAGGGACGTGACATTGACGGGACAGAGTGTCACCTCGTCCGGTCACCTCGCCCGGCCCCCTAGACTCGGCCTCGCTCGCTCCTCGGGCCGGGCACCGGGCACCGTCGCCCGCCGCGCAGGATCGCCCGAGCCGGACGACGTGGAGGTGGAGCGGTGCCGCTCCCGGAGATCACCGAGCGCGTGCCGCTCACCCTGCCCGACGGCCTGCTCGACCGCCGCTCGATCGGCTGGGCGCGCCGGCCGCTCGTCGACACGTCCGGCGTCGCGCGGGACGGCCGCCGCCATGCGGGCCGGAACAAGCGCTGGGAGTACTGGGGCGTCGTCACCCCGACGCACGTGCTCTCGCTGACGGTGTCCTCGCTCGACTACGCGGCGGTGCACGAGGTCTGGGCACTGGACCGGGAGTCCGGCCGCACGTGGGGCGCGGGCGCGACCGTCGTGCCCGCGCGCGGCGTCGAGCTGCCCGGCTCGCTCGGCGACGGTCCCGCCCGCGCACGGGCGAAGAACCTCGCGATCGACCTCGACGAGGTCGACGGCGGGACGCGCCTGCGGGCGCGGACCCGCGACGTCTCGTTCGACGTCGTCGCCGAGCTGCCGCCCGGGCACGAGCGGCTCGCCGTCGTCGTGCCGTGGAGCGACTCGCGCTTCCAGTACACGGTCAAGGACGTCGCCCGCCCGGCGCACGGCACGCTGTGGGTCGACGGCCGGACGGTCGACGTTCCCGCCGGGTCGTCGTGGGCCGTCCTCGACCACGGCCGCGGGCGCTGGCCGTACGACGTCCGGTGGAACTGGGGCGCGGGCTCGGGCGAGAGCCACGGGCGGGTCGTCGGGATCCAGGTGGGCGGACGGTGGACCGTCGGCACGGGGTCGACCGAGAACGCGGTCCTCGTCGACGGGCGGATCCAGCACCTCCCCGACGAGCTCGCGTGGGACTACGACCTCGGCGACCCGCACCGGCCGTGGCGGGTCACCGGCGGCGGGCTCGACGCGACGTTCGAGCCCTTCCACACGAAGGTCACAAGGACGCACCTCGGCGTCGTGTCGTCGTCGACCGACCAGTGCTTCGGCCACTGGTCCGGCACGTTCACGCCACCCGCCGCGGGGACCGACGGCGACGCCGCACCGGAGCCGGTGCGGTTCGACGGCCTCGTCGGCTGGGCCGAGGAGGTCCACAACCGCTGGTGACAACCCGCCGTCGGGCCCCGCTCCCCCGACGACCCTGCTCTCGGTCGAGAACGACTTCGGTGTCGTCATCCCTCGGACGACGACACCGAAGTCGTGTTCGGCAGCGGGCCGAAGGTCAGCCCTTGACCGCTCCGCCCAGGCCGGCGCCCTGGAGGAACATGCGCTGGAAGACGAGGAACAGGCCCACCGGGATGAGCGTCGAGATCGCGAGGGCCGCGAGGAACACGCCGAGGTCGGTCGACGCCTCGATGGACGGCAGGCGCACGGACAGCGGCTGGATCGCCGGGTCCTTGAGGACCAGCAGCGGCCAGAGGAAGTCCTTCCACGCCGCGATGACCGCGAAGACCGAGACCACGCCGATGATCGGCTTGGACATCGGCAGCACGATCGACCAGAACAGCCGGTACGGCCCGGCGCCGTCCATGCGGGCGGCCTCGAACACCTCGCGCGGGAGGCTGTCGAAGAACCGCTGGACCAGCAGCACGTTGAACGCGCTCGCACCCGCCGGGAGCCACACGGCCCAGAAGCTGTTGATGAGCGACCGGCCCAGCAGCGGCGGGTCGAGGATCGTCAGGTACAGCGGGACGAGCAGCACGATCGCGGGGACGAACATGGTCGACAGGACGAGCGCCTGGACGACCTTCCCGTACTTCGGCCGCAGGACGGACAGCGCGTAGCCGCCCGTCGTCGCGACGAGGATCTGCGACGCCCACGACCCGACCGCGAGCCAGATCGTGTTGAGGAAGTACCGGCTGACCTGGACGTCGTTCCACGCCTTGTCGAGGTTGTCCCACGCGATGCCGTTCGGGAAGATCGCCATCGGGGTGCGCAGGATGTCCTGGGTCGGCGTGACGGCGTACTTGGCGAGCAGCAGCATCGGGCCGAGCCCGGCGACCACGAGGATCACGAGCAGCAGCACGTGCGTGCTGCCCATCCCCCACCGGATCGACGGGCGGCGCCAGTCCGCCTCGGAGAGCGCGCCACGGTCCTCGACGCCGTCGAGCGCCTTGCGACGGCGGGCGCGCACCCTGCGGCGCTCGGACTCGCGCCGGGAGCGGCTCGCCTCGGCGGCGCGTCGGGCCGTGCCCGTGCCGTCCGTCGGGACCGCCGGCGTGCTGTCGGCCGACGCCGCGGAGTCCTGCGAGACGACGCCGATCTCGCTCGGGTTGTCGGTGGGCGAGAGAGTCATGACGTGCTCCAGGACCGGGTGAGCCGGAAGTAGAGGATCGAGAAGACCGCGAGGACGGCCGCGAGCATGATCGACAGCGCGGTCGCGGCCCCGTAGTCGCCGCCGAGGCTGTTCTGGAAGGCGTAGCGGTAGATGAGCAGCAGGATCGTCAGGGTCGCGTTGTTCGGCCCGCCGCCCGTGAACAGGTAGGGCTCGAGGAACACCTGCGCGGTCCCGATGACCTGGAGGATCAGCGTGATGAACAGGACGCCGCGCAGGGCCGGGAGCGTGACGTGCCAGATCTTGCGCCACAGCCCCGCGCCGTCCACCTCGGAGGCGTCGTAGAGCTCGGGCGGCACGCTCGTCAGGGCGGCGAGGTAGATGATGATCGTCCCGCCCGCGCCGGCCCACGTGGCGGCGAGCACCAGCGACGGCATGGCCGTCGAGGCGTCCTGGAGCCACGGGTACGGGCCGAGGCCGACCCAGCCGAGGATCGTGTTGAACACGCCCGTCGGGCTGCCGTTGTAGAAGAACTTCCACAGCAGCACGGCGACGACCGGCGGCACGACGACCGGCAGGTAGGCGAGCGCGGAGTACAGCCCGCGCGCCCGGCGGACCTCGCGCATGAGGACGGCCGCGATCAGCGGGATCGGGTACCCGAACAGGAGCGCGAGGAACGCGAAGTACAGCGTGTTCTTCACGGCCTTCCACAGGAGCGGGTCGTTCAGCACCTGACGGAAGTTGTCGAGCCCGACGAACGTCGGGTCGCTCACGAGGTTCGTCTCCTGGAAGCTCATGATCACCGCGCGCACGATGGGGAACCACGAGAAGACGCCGAAGATCAGGATGAGCGGCAGCAGGAACACGAGGTTGCTCAGGCCGCCGCCACGGAACCACGTCACGGGGCTGCGGCGTCGGCCGTCGCGGTCGGCCCGCGCGTGGGAGGCGGGTCCCCGTCGCGGCGGGGCGGTGGTGGCGGTCACGGGCGAACGTCCTTCGGTGCGGTGGGGAGGTGCCCGACGACGCGAGGTGCGTCGCGCCGTCGGGCACCGGCGGGGTTCGGGTCGGCCGGCAGGGGGCGCTGCCGGCCGACCCGGGTCTGCGGGTCGCGCGGCCCGTACGGACCGTGAGACCGCGGGGCGTCAGCCCTGGTCGAGCAGGGCCTGCGCCTCGGTGTTCGCCTGCTCCAGCAGCGCGTCCACGTCGGCGTTCTCGTCCGTCAGGACGGCCTGGACGACCGGGTCGAGCAGCGCGTAGATCTCCTGCG
Source organism: Cellulosimicrobium cellulans (assembly GCF_024124905.1). Classification (GTDB taxonomy): domain Bacteria; phylum Actinomycetota; class Actinomycetes; order Actinomycetales; family Cellulomonadaceae; genus Cellulosimicrobium; species Cellulosimicrobium cellulans_G. The sequence continues at coordinate 358,076 of NZ_JAMXST010000004.1, read as the reverse complement.
TCTTCTGCGACGGCTCACCGACGAGCGGCAGGTCGAACATCGTGTCCGTGTAGCTCGTCATCTGGTCGAGCGGGACGTTGATGTAGTCCTTGATCCACTCCTGGTTCTGCTCGTACTGCTCCTGGGAGAACATCGGCAGGACCGGGGTGCCCACGGGCTGGTCGTTCGCGACGAGCGTCTCGGCGTCGGCGACCGCGCGCTTCTCGTCGACGAGCTTGGCGAGGTAGAAGAAGTCGATCCACTTGATCGCGGCCTCCTTCTTGGACTCGTCCACGTTGGCCGGCATCGCGGCGAGCGTGCCGCCCGTGAGGACGCCCGCGTCGTCGCCCTCGAGCGGGAGCGCCGCGAGGCCGTAGGTGGCGGGGTCGACCGCGTTCGTCTGGACGAGCGACGTGAAGACGTCGGAGCCCGACGTGTACATGGCGACCTGGCCGGCGGCGAACGCCTGGTTCATCGTGCCCCAGTCGAGGAGGAAGTTGCTCCCGAGGGAGTTGTCCTCCCAGCGCATGGCCTTGAGCCACTCGAGCGCTTCCTTGGTGCCGTCGTTGGTGAGCGTGGAGGTGGCGGTCCCGTCCTCCGCGACCTCCTGCGTGCGGCCACCGCGCGCGAACGTGTTGACCGTGAGCTGCCAGCCACCCGTGTTGTTCTGCGACATCTGCATGTAGCCCGCGACGCCGGGGTTGGCGTCCGCGATCTTCTTCGCGTCCTCGCGGACCTCGTCCCACGTGGTCGGCGGCTGGTCGGGGTCGAGCCCGGCCGACTCGAAGAGCGCGCGGTTGTAGTGCAGGCCCACGCCGTAGACGTTCTTCGCGGGGATCGCGTAGACGTGGCCGTCGGCGCCCGTCCCGGCCTCGATGATCGCCGGGTTGAACTTGTCGGCGTAGGGCAGGGTGCGGAACTGCTCGTCGAGGTCGGCGAGCTGGCCGTTCTCGACGAGCGTCTTCGCGTCGGTGAACGGGATCTCGAAGACGTCGGGCAGCGTGCCGCCGGCGAGCTGGGGGGCGAACGTCGTCGCCTTCCACTCGTACTCCTCCGGCACGATGTCGATGTCCGGGTTCGCGGCCTCGAACTCCTCGACCTGCGCGTTGAAGGCGTCGATCGCCTCCTGCTCGGAGCCCGGGAGGAGGGAGACCACCTTGAGGGTGACCTTCCCGTCGCCGTCCGAGCCGCTGCTCTCGTCGTCGCTGCCCGAGCCGCCGCTCGAGCACGCGGCGAGCGTGCTGATCGCGAGCGCCCCCGCGAGGGTGAAGGCGATCGCCTGACGTGTGGACTTCATCGTCACTCCTGTGTTCCGGTGGTGCTGGTTGGGTGTGCTGGGTGGGTGCTGGGTGTCCGGGCCGACCGGCTCGCGGCCCGGGGACTGGTGGCGGTCAGGCCGCGTGCCGGCCCGTGCGCGGTGTCATGCGCGCAGCCAGACCGCGGTGTCGGGGGCGAGGCGCGTCGGTGGCTCCGACACGTCCGCCCCGTGCGAGGTGCCGCTGTGGAGGAGGACCTCGGCGTCCGCGGGCAGCGGCACGTCCTCGGCCCCGAGGTTGACGACGCACGTGACCGCGCGGTCGTCGTCACCGCGGGTGTCCTCGCGGACGAACGCGAGCACGTCGTCGCCGAGCGCGACCCCGCCCAGGGAGTCGAGCCAGCGGAACGCCTCGCCGTGCAGTGCGGGCTCGGCGCGCCGCGTCGCGAGGACGCGGCGGTAGAGCGCGAGCATCGACGTCTCGTCGTCGGCCTGCGCCTCGACCGAGAGCTCCCCCCAGCCCGCGGGCTGGGGCAGCCAGGGCCGCGCGCCGCCGTCGGGCCCGAACCCGTTGCTCGTGCCGCCGCGCGTCCACGGGAGCGGGACGCGGCAGCCGTCGCGGCCGGGGTCGACGCCGTCGGAGCGGAAGTGCATGGGGTCCTGGATCGCGTCGAGCGGCAGGTCCTCGACCTCGGGAAGCCCGAGCTCGTCGCCCTGGTAGAGGTAGAGCGAGCCGGGCAGCGCGGCGGAGAGCAGCGCGGCGGCGCGGGCCCGACGGCGCCCGGTCTCCAGGTCCGTCGGCGTGCCGAAGCGCTTGGTCGCGAACGCGAACGAGCTGTCCTCGCGGCCGTACCGCGTCACCGGGCGCGTGACGTCGTGGTTCGAGAGCACCCACGTCGCGGGCGCCGCGACCGGGGCGTGCGCGTCGAGCGTCGTCTGCACGGACTCGCGCAGCGCCTTCGCGTCCCACGGGCGGGCCATGAAGTCGAAGTTGAACGCCGTGTGCATCTCGTCCGGGCGCAGGTACTGGGCGAACCGGGCACGGTCCGCGAGCCACACCTCGCCCACGAGCACGCGGGGCTCCTCGTAGGAGTCCGCGACGGCGCGCCAGCCGCGGTAGATGTCGTGGAGCTCGTCGCGGTCGACGTGCGGGTGCTCGCCCGGGCCGGGGTGGGCCGGGACCTCGGGCAGCGCCGGGTCCTTGACGAGCTGGGCCGCCGAGTCGATGCGGATGCCCGCGGCGCCGCGGTCGAACCAGAACCGCAGGATGTCCTCGTGCTCGCGGCGCACGTCGGGGTGGTTCCAGTTGAGGTCCGGCTGCTCGGGCGCGAACACGTGCAGGTACCACTCGCCGGGCGTGCCGTCGGGGTTCGTCGTGCGCGTCCACGTGCTGCCCTGGAACTCCGAGACCCAGCGCGTCGGGATCTGGGACCCGTCCTCGCCCTTGCCCGGGTGGAACCAGAAGCGCTCGCGCTCGGGCGACCCGGGGCCGGCGGCGAGGGCGGCCTTGAACCACTCGTGCTCGGACGAGACGTGGTTGGGGACGACGTCGATGATCGTGCGGATGCCGAGCTCGCGCGCCTCCGCGATGAGCTGCTCCGCCTCGGCGAGCGAGCCGAACTGGGGGTCGATCGCGCGGTAGTCCGCGACGTCGTAGCCGCCGTCGGCGAGCGGCGACACGTACCAGGGGGTGAACCAGATCGCGTCGACGCCGAGGTCGCGCAGGTAGGTGAGGTGCTGGCGGACACCCGCGAGGTCGCCCGTGCCGTCGCCGTTCCCGTCCGCGAAGCTGCGCACGTACACCTGGTAGATCACGGCGCTGCGCCACCAGTCGGGCGACGCCGCCCCCGGCTCCCGCACCGCCTGCGCGAGGGTCGCGTCGGGGATGGGTTCGCCGTCGGCGACTCGGGGGTGATCGTTGCTCACCGCGTCCTCTTCCGTGAGTTCGTGGGCTGCACGTCCGTGGGTCCGTGCCTTCGCCAGCTGCTGCGCACTGCGTCCGTTCCGACCGGGTGGGTCCCCGGGACGGCCGTCGTGCACCGGGTGCCCGACCGCGCCGTCGTGGACGACTGTAACTAGACGACAGGATGCGCGCAAGAATCTGACAGCACCGTTATCGAAACGCTATCTCTCGACGTCGAGAGACCTACGCCCGCTTGCGAAGCCCTCCTCGCGGGAGCCCGCCCGCGCCGACGACGCGTCCCGCCGGCGCCGAACCCGGGCTCTCTCCCCACGCACGAGCACGGGTCAGGAGAGATCCCGGGTTCGACGTCGACGCGAGGGCACGACGACGAGGGCCCCGGGCCGGCGCGCGAGCGGCCGGGCCGAGGCCCTGGAGGGGTGGGGTGCAGGCTAGGAGGAGGTGGCCTCGCGGCCGGCGGCGTGCGCGGCGGCGGTCGAGCCGCGCACGACGAGCTCGGGCTCGAACAGGAGCTCGTCGCGCGAGACGTCGGCGCCGGCGATCATGCTCGCGAGCAGGTCGACGGCGGCCCGGCCCATCGGCTCGATGGGCTGGCGGACCGTCGTCAGCGCCGGGTCGGTGGAGTTCATGAGGTTCGAGTCGTCGTAGCCGACGACGGAGACGTCGCTCGGCACGTCGAGACCCGCGCGCCGCACCGCGCGGACGGCGCCGAGGGCGAGCGGGTCGCTCGCGCAGACGATCGCCGTCGCGCCGGCCTCGAGCAGCCGGTTCGCCGCGGCCTGCCCGCTCTCGAGCGAGTACTGGCTGTGCACGACGAGCGCCGGGTCGAGCACGTGGCCCTGCCGCTCGGCGAACGCCTGCGCCGCGGCGAGCTTGCGCTCGGACGGCACGTGGTCCGCCGGCCCGAGCAGCAGGCCGACCTTCTCGTGGCCGAGCGAGAGCACGTGGCCGAGCGCCTGGTTCATCGCGACGAGGTCGTCGCACGAGACGCGGGGGAAGTCGAGGTCCTCGATCGAGGCGTTCATGAGCACCACCGGCAGGCCGAGCTTCTCGAGGCGGCGGAAGTGCGCGTGGTCGGCCAGGCGCTCGGCGTAGAAGCCGCCCGCGAAGATCACGCCCGACACGTGCTGCCCCAGGAGCAGGTCGATGTACTCGGCCTCCGTCACGCCGCCCGCGGTCCGCGTGCACAGCACCGGGGTGAAGCCCTGCTGCGCGAGCGCGCCGCCGATGACCTCGGCGAACGCCGGGAAGATCGGGTTGACGAGCTCGGGGAGCACGAGCCCCACGAGGCGCCCGCGCTCGCCGCGCAGCTTGGTCGGCCGCTCGTAGCCGAGCACGTCGAGCGCGGTGAGCACCGCGTCGCGCGTCGCCTGCGACACGCCGGGCTTCCCGTTGAGCACGCGGCTCACCGTGGCCTCGCTGACACCGACCTTGGTGGCGACCTCCGCCAGACGTCTCGACATGCCGTCGACTATACGCGCCATTGCAAGCCGCTTGCGTGATTCCGGCCCACCCGAACGCACGCTTGCGTCAAGACGGTTCGCGCGGCTCCCCGCCGCCCCACGCCTCTGCCGAACACGACATGACGGTCGTTCTGGCGCTCATACCGACCGCCATGTCGTGCTCGGCGCGGGGTCGGGGCGTGGTCGGGGCGTGGTCGGGACGGGACGGGGGTGGGGGCGGCGCGGGTGGGGGTGAGGGGTGGGGAGTCGACGGGGGTTGCGGCTAGGCTCGTTCGGTGTCCTTTCAAAAGGTGCCCGCGCCACGCCCCGAGCCCATCACGGACCCCTTCGGGATCCTCCCTGCTCCGGTGGCGCTGACGCCCGGCGCAGGGACGACGGCGATCCTCGACGGGACGCGGGTCGTCGCGGACCCGGCGCTGCGCGCCGCCGCCCGCTGGTGGCGCCGTACGACCGAGGACGCCTTCGGCCTCGATCTCGTGCCGGCCGGTCCCTCGACCCCTCTCCCCGTCGGGCCCCCGACCCCGCTCCCGGTCGACCGCACGGCACCAGCGTCCTCCGACGCCCCTCCCGTGGTGAGGTTCGGGCTCGACGGCGACCTGCCGCCGTCGGGCTACCGCCTCACGGTCGACGCCGCCGGGGTCCGCGTGGACGCCGGCGACCTCGACGGCGCCCACGCCGCCGCGCAGACGCTCCGCCAGCTCGCCGGCCCGGGCGCGTTCCGCCGCGCCCCGGCCGACGCCGCGGCCACGCCGACGCTCGCCCTCCCGCACGTCACGATCGCCGACCACCCCCGGTTCCCCTGGCGCGGCGTGCTGCTCGACGTCGCGCGCCACTTCCTGCCCACGGCCGACGTCCTGCGGTTCGTCGACCTCGCCGCCGCGCACCGGCTCAACGTGCTGCAGCTCCACCTCACCGACGACCAGGGCTGGCGCATGGAGATCGCGCGCTACCCCCGGCTCACCGAGGTCGGGGCGTGGCGCAGCGAGTCGGGCGTCGGCACGTGGCGCGCCGGTGTCTTCGACGGCCGCCCGCACGGCGGCTTCTACACGCAGGACGACCTGCGCGAGATCGTCGCGTACGCGCGCGAGCGCGGCGTGACGGTCGTGCCGGAGATCGACGCCCCGGGTCACGTCGAGGCCGCCGTGGCGGCGTACCCGGAGCTCGGCACGCGCAAGCAGCCGCACGAGGTCCGCACCACGTGGGGGGTGAGCACAGAGGTGCTCGACCCGTCCGAGGAGTCGCTGACGTTCTTCCGGCACGTGCTCGACGAGGTGCTCGAGGTGTTCGACGCGCCGTTCGTCGCGATCGGCGGCGACGAGGTGCCGACGACGCTGTGGCGCGAGAACCCCACGATCGTGGCGCGCGCCGAGGCGCTCGGCCTCGACGACGTCGGCGGGCTGCACGGCTGGTTCCTCGCTCGGCTCGCGGAGCACGTCGCGTCGCGCGGGCGCCGCGCGGTCGTGTGGGACGAGGCGTTCGGCCCCGCGCTCCCGCGCGACGTGGTCGTGACGTCGTGGCGCGGCTGGGCGGTCGGGGCGGACGCGCTCGCCGCGGGCCACGACGTCGTCATGGCCCCGGAGCAGGTCGTCTACCTCGACCACCGCGGCGGCGACACCCCGGACGAGCCGGTGCCCGTCGGCTTCCTCACGACCCTCGACGACGTGTACGCGTTCGAGCCGCTGCCGTCGGAGCTCGCCGGCTCGCGAGCGGACTCGGAGCCCCACGGGAGCGGCGACCGGCCGGGCGCCCTGCTCGGCGGCCAGGCCGAGCTCTGGTCCGAGCACCTCGACTCCGCCCGCCGGGTCGACTACGCCGCGTTCCCGCGCCTCGCGGCGTTCGCGGAGGTCATGTGGTCACCCGAGGCCGACCGGTCCCCCGGCTCGCCCGCGTCGCGCGCGTTCCGCGAGCGACTGGTGACGCATCACCTGCCGCGCCTCGACGCGGCCGGCGTGGAGTACCGCCCGCTCGACGGGCCGCACCCGTGGCAGACTCGCCCGGGCGTCGCGGGTTGGCCGCGCGACCGCGCGGCCGAGCTCGCCGCGGGCGGCCTGCGCGGTGTGGGCGGCTGGGTCGAGGGCCGCGACGAGGACGAGGGAGGCCCCGCGTGAGCGCGCTCGTGGTCCGTGGCGCCCGGCTGGTCGGGTCCGACGGCGGTGCCTCCTCTCCGGTGGACGTGACGGTCCGTGGGGGCCGGGTCGAGAGCGTCGGCCCTGCGGCCGGGGCGCGGGCGTTGCCCGAGGATGTGGTGGTGCTCGACGCGGGCGGGCGGCTGGTGCTGCCGGGGTTCGTGGACGCGCACGTGCACGGCGAGGCCGCGGTCCTGGACGAGGACGTGCAGCTCGCGATGCTGCGTCAGGGCGTGACGAGCGTCGTGGTCGGGCAGGACGGGGTGTCCTACGCGCCCTCGCCCGCCCCGGGCCAGGCCCGCGGCCCGGGCGAGGCCCGCGGCCCGGGCGAGGCACGCGGTCCGGGCGCCGAGACGGCGTCGGGCCTGCACGACGCCGCGGCCTGGGCGAGCGGGTACTTCGCCGCGATCAACGGCACCCACCCCACCTTCCGCGGCGGGTCCGTCGCCGACCTCCTCGCGACCTACGACCGCACGACCCGGGTCAACGTCGGCTACCTCGCCCCGCACGGCACGATCCGCTACGCGGTCCTGGGCCCCGCGGCCCGCCCCGCGACGCCCGCCGAGACCGACCGCATGCACGCCCTGCTCACCACCGCGCTCGACGACGGCGCCCTCGGGATGTCGACCGGCCTGGAGTACGTCCCGGCCACGTACGCCGACGAGACCGAGCTCGTCGCCCTCACCAGCATCCTCGCCGCCCGCGGCCTCCCCCACGTGTCGCACATGCGCGGCTACGAAGACAAAGCCGGGCCCGCGTTCGCCGAGCTCGTGCGCCTCGCGCGCGCGACGGGCGTCGCGACCCACGTCTCGCACTACCACGGCCCCGCCGCCGAGCTGCTCGGGTACGTCGAGGACGCCCACGCCCAAGGCCTGGACGTCACCTTCGACTCCTACCCCTACCTGCGCGGCTGCTCCATCCTGTCCATGGTGTCCCTGCCCACCTGGCTGCCCGTCGCCGACGTCGACGCGACCGTGACCGCCCTGACCGACCCCGCCATCCTGGACCGCCTGCACCGCGAGCACTTCCCCACCCTGACCGACCTGTGGCCCCGCATCACCATGGCCGCCGTCCCCACCGGCACCGCCGCCGGAGCCCCCGACGCCCGACCCGCCGAGGACCTGACCTGGACCGAGGGCATGACCCTGCCCGACGTCGCCGCCCACCTGGGCCTGACCCCCGCCGACGCCGCCGTGCACCTGCTCGTCGCGACCCGCCTGCGCGCCTCGTGCGTGTTCGCCCAACCCCCGACCAACTCACCCGACTCCGTGCGCGCCCTGCTACGCCACCCGGCGCACGTCGGCGGGTCCGACGCGATCTACGCGCCCGTCGCAGGCGGCGGCCGACCCCACCCGCGCGGCTGGGGCGCCTTCGCGCGCTTCCTCGCCGAGCACGTGCGTACGCTCGGGGACTGGACCTGGCACGACGCCGTCACGCACCTGTCCACCCGACCCGCCGCACGGTTCGCCCTCGCCGGGCGCGGCACGGTGGCGCCCGGCGCGGTCGCGGACCTCGCCCTCGTCGACCCCGACCGGGTGCGCGACGAAGCGACCTACGAAGAACCACGCCGCCCGGCGTCCGGCGTGGACGACGTGCTCGTCGCGGGCGTGCCCGTCCTGCGCGACGGCTCGCTCACCACCGCCCTGCCGGGCCGGCCGCTGCGTCCGGGCACCGGCGTGCGGTCGGCGTGACCCGCCTGCCCGCCCCGTCCAGCACGAGAGCCCCACTCCCGAGGAGGATCACATGACCGGCACGACGGACGACGCCGCGCGTCCCGCACCCGACCGACCCTGGGCGGGCGACGTCGTCGGGCCCCGGACCAAGGGGTTGCGGCTCGACGCCCCGGCGACCGTCGCGGACGTGCTCGCGGGCTCGCCGCGCGTCACGGACGGCGCGTTCTCCTGGCCGCTGCTCACGCTCGACGACGCGACGCTCGATCACAACGTCGGCGTCGTCGCGCGCGTGTGCGCGGAGCGCGGCGTCGAGCACGCGCCGCACGTGAAGACGACGATGTCGCGCGCGCTCTACGCGCGCCAGGCCACGGCGGGCGCGTGGGGGGCGACGGTCGCGACGCCGTCGCAGCTGCGCACCGTGCGGGACTGGGGCGTGCCGCGCGTGCTGCTCGCGAACGAGCTGCTCGACCCGCGCGAGATCGCCTGGCTGCGCGACGACCTGACCGGTGTGGTCGACGGCTCCCCCGACGAGGTGTGGCTGTGCGTGGACTCGCCGCACGGCGTCGACCTCCTCGCGCGCGGGCTCGCGGACGCGCCCGCCGCCGTGCGGGCGCGCGTCGGCGTGCTCGTCGAGCTCGGCGTCCCGGGCGGGCGCACGGGCGTGCGCAGCACCGCGGCCGCGCTCGACCTCGCGCGCGCGGTGCGGGCGTCGGGTCTGAGGCTGCTGGGCGTCACCGGGTACGAGGGCTCGGTCGCGGGCGGCACGAGCGACGACGAGCTCGCCGCCGTCGCCGCGTGGTGCGACGGGCTGCGCGACCTCGGCGCGACGTTCGTGCGCGAGGGCCTCGCGGGCGTCGACGAGCCGCTCGTCCTGTCGGCGGGCGGCAGCTCGTTCCTCGACGTCGTGCTCGCCGAGCTGCCCGGGCCGGTCGTCGGCGCGGACGGCCGCGAGGTCGAGGTCCGCGTCGTCGTGCGCTCGGGCGCCTACGTCACGCACGACCACGGCTTCTACTCGCGCACCGACCCGTGGAGCCGCATCCCCGGCTCAGAGCAGCTCCGGGGCGCCGCGACGGTCTGGGGCCAGGTGCTGTCCGTCCCGGAGCCGGGTCTCGCGATCTGCGGCATCGGGCGCCGCGACGTGTCGTTCGACATCGACCTGCCCGTCGCGCTGTGGCTGCGCACGCAGTCCGACGACGGCTGGCTGCCCGCGCGCGAGCTCGCCGGGACGCGCGTCACCGCGCTCAACGACCAGCACCTCTACCTCGCGCTCGACGCCGGCGAGGCCGGGGCCAGCCACGTGACCGGCCCCGCGACCGCCCAGGTCCGCCCGGGCGACGTCGTCGGGTTCGGCATCTCCCACCCGTGCACGACGTTCGACCGCTGGCGCGTGGCGGCGGTCGTGCGCGGCGACGAGGTCGTCGACCTCGCGACCGTCGACCTCTGACCATCGCCCGAGACCACGCTCACCCCCCGCGACCCCCGAACGACCGAGAGGACACCATGACCAGCGAGAAGACCGCGATCTCGACCCCCGACGCCCCGGCGCCCGCCCACACGTTCCACCAGGGCGTGCGCAAGGGCCCGTTCGTCCAGGTCTCCGGCCAGGGCCCCGTCGACCCCGCGACGAACGAGTACCTGTACCCCGGTGACGTCGCCGCGCAGACCACGCGCACGCTCGAGAACGTGCGCGCGATCGTCGAGGCCTCCGGCGCGACGTTCGACGACGTCGTCATGCTGCGCGTCTACCTCACGAAGCGCGAGGACTTCCCGATCATGAACGACGCCTACGGCGCGTTCGTCGCGCAGCACACCACGAAGGGCGTGCTCCCCAGCCGCACCACGGTCTTCACGGGCCTGCCGCGCGAGGAGATGCTCGTCGAGATCGACGCCTTCGCGATCACGGACTGATCCCCGCCCCGCACTGTGGGCGTGACATGGGCCCGGTTCTCGGTCGAGAACCGGGCCCATGTCACGCCCACAGCGGGTCGGCGGGTCAGAGGAGGTGTGCGAGCAGGATGCGCACGCCCAGCAGGACGAGCACGGCGCCGCCCGCAACGGTCGCCCAGCGGCCCAGGCGCTCGCCCACACGGGCGCCGATCCGCACCCCCAGGGCGGACAGCACGAGCGTCACGGCGCCCACGAGGACGACCGCGGGCACGATCGGGACGCCGAGCACCGCGAACGTGACGCCCGACGCGGCGGCGTCGATCGAGGTCGCGATCGCCAGCGGGAGCAGCACCCGGTAGGCCACGCGGGGGCGGGTGACGGGCAGCGCGAGCGTCGCGACGGCGGCCGGCTCGCCAGGCGTCCCGGCTTCCCCGCCGGCGGCCCGCTCGTCCGCCGGCCCCTCCACGTGCTCGACGGCGTGCTCGGCCTCGTCCTGGAGGCCCTCCTTGACCATGTGCGCGCCCACGAACGCGAGCATCCCGAAGGCGATCCACGGCGCGACGCCGGAGACCGCGTCGGCGAACCACGTGGACAGCGCCCAGCCGGCGAGCGGCATGAGCGCCTGGAAGAGGCCGAAGAGGACCGCGACGCGCGCGGTCTCGCGCCACGTCGGGCGGCGCATCCGGGTGCCCTGCGCGAGCGCCACGGCGAACGCGTCCGCCGCGAGCGCGACCGCGACGACCGCGAGCTCGAGAATTCCCACGAGAAAGCAGCCTAGAAAGCGCCCGAGGAATGCGTCCAGGTGCGTCGTGGTGACGCTGGTCTCGGCATTTCCGGACGTGGATTCCGGCATTCCCGGACGCGCATTCCCGCATTCCTGGATGCGGGTGCCCGCAACCTCGGGTACGGGCGTCCGCGGCGCCCGGCCACGCCCGCGTGGGAGGCCACGCGTAGCGTGCGCGGCGGAGGTGACGATGCTCGCGACGATCGCCGTGGAGGGGTACCGCTCCCTGCGCAGCCTCGTGCTGCCGCTCGACCGGCTGACGGTCGTGACCGGGGCCAACGGGACCGGGAAGTCGAGTCTGTACCGCGCGCTGCGCCTGCTCGCGGAGTGCGCGCTCGGGGGCGCGGTGGGGGCGGTCGCGCGCGAGGGCGGGCTGCGCTCGACGCTGTGGGCCGGGCCGGAGCAGGGCGGCAGCCGCGCGCTGCGTGACGGTGGCCCGGTGCAGGGCACGCGGCGGACCGCGCCCGTCGCGCTGCGGCTGGGGTTCGCGGGCGGCGCACCGGGCGACCTCGGCTACGCCGTCGACCTGGGGCTCCCGCAGCACCCCGGGTCGGCGTTCGGGCTCGACCCCGAGATCAAGGTCGAGACGGTCTGGTCCGGTCCCTCCCCGCGTCCCGCGACGCTCCAGGTCGAGCGGCGCGGGCCCGCGGTCCGCGTGCGGGACGACGCCGGACGCTGGGTCTCCACCCCCGCCCGGCTCCGGTCGTTCGACAGCGTGCTCACCGAGCTCGTCGACCCGGTGGGCGCGCCGGAGGTCGTCGCGGTGCGGGAAACGCTGCGCTCGTGGCGGTTCTACGACCAGCTGCGCACCGACGCCGGCGCCCCGGCGCGCGCGCCGCAGGTCGGCACCCGCACGCCGGTCCTCGCGCACGACGGCGCGGACCTCGCGGCCGCGCTCGAGACCGTCCGCGACCTCGGCCGCGGCGACGAGCTCGACGCCGCCGTGTCCCGCGCGTTCCCCGGGAGCCGGCTCGCGGTGCACGCCGACGACGGACGGTTCGAGATCGCCCTCCACCAGCACGGGCTGCTGCGACCCCTCACGGGCGCCGAGCTGAGCGACGGCACGCTGCGGTACCTGTTCCTCGTCGCCGCGCTGCTCTCGCCGCGCCCGCCCGAGCTCCTCGTGCTCAACGAGCCCGAGACGAGCCTGCACCCGGACCTGCTGCCCGCGCTCGGCACGCTCGTGCACGCCGCGGCCCGGGAGACGCAGGTCGTCGTGGTGACCCACGCGACGCCGCTCGTCGAGGCGCTGCGGGACGCGACGGCGTCAGGCACGGCCGACCTGCCGGGCTCCGACGAGCTCCTCGAGGTCGAGCTCGTCCGCTCACCGTTCGGCGAGACGACGGTCGCCGGGCGCGAGGGCCTGCTCGACCAGCCGCCGTGGACCTGGCCCCGGCGGTGACGCCGGCGGCGCGGACCTCGGGCTCGAGCCCCGCCCCGGAGCGGCGGTCAGCGCCGCGAGGCGACGTGGAGGCTCGTGACCGTCGCGGCGAGGTCGGTCAGCCGGGAGGCCGTCCGGTCGAGCAGCTCGTCGAGCTCGATGGGGCCGGGGGCGATGCTGAACGCCGCGGCGATGCCGGCGTCGCGCGCCTGGTGCGCCGGCAGCAGCACGCGCCCCGCGAGGACGACGACCGGCGGACGGTGCGGTGCCTCGGCGGCGAGCGCGCCCATCGCGTCGGCGACCTTGCCGTTGACCGACTGCGAGTCGAACGACCCCTCGCCCGTGACGACCAGGTCCGCACGGCGGATCGCGTCCGGCAGCCCGACGGCCTCGGCGACGAGGCGCGCGCCGGGCTCGAGCTCCGCGCCGAGGACGCCGACCATCGCCGCGGGCACGCCGCCCGCCGCGCCCGCCCCCGCGAGCTCGGACACGTCGAACCCGGCCTCCTCGACCAGCACGCCCGCCCAGCGGCGCAGCGCGTCGTCGAGGAACGCGACGTCGGCCTCCTGGGCGCCCTTCTGCGGGCCGAACACGTGCGCCGCGCCGCGCTCGCCGTGCAGCGGGTTGGTCACGTCGACCGCGAGGCGCCAGCGCACGTCGCGGGCGCGCGGGTGCAGCCCGGACAGGTCGAGGCGCGCGACCCGCGCGAGCCCCTCGCCGCCGTCGGGCACCTGGTCCCCGGCGGCGTCCAGGAGCCGCGCGCCGAGGCCGGTGAGGATGCCCGCGCCGCCGTCGGTCGACGCCGACCCGCCGAGGCACACGATCACCTCGTCCACGCCCGCGTCGAGCACGGCCGCGGCCGCCGCGCCGGTGCCGAGCGTGTGCGCGTGCAGGGGCTGCAGCGCGACGTCGCTCACCTGCGGCAGGCCGCTCGCCTCCGCGAGCTCCACGACGCCCAGCCGCCCGTCGGCGGAGACCCCGTACCGCGCGGTGCGCGGACGTCCGATCGCGTCGACGGTCGCGACCTCGCGCGCCGGTACGCCCCACACGGCGAGGAGCGCGTCGAGGGTGCCCTCGCCGCCGTCGGCCATGGGCAGCTCGACGACCTCGGCGTCGGGGACGACGCCGCGCACCCCGGCGGCGACGGCGTGCGCGACGTCCGCGGCGCTCAGGCTGCCCTTGAACGAGTCGGGCGCGACGACGACGCGCAGCGGGCCGTCGGGGCGCTGCGGGGAACCGGTCTGGATGGTGCTCGGCGTTGAGGACACGCTTCGCATCCTAGGCAGCGCGGGACCTCCCGGTCCGCCCGGGAACGGACGGACCGGACGTGTTTCCCGCCACAGCGCTCACGGACGCCGCCCGTCCGCCGGTGGCTCGGGGACGGCCTCGCGCACCACGTCGGGGATCGTCTGCTGGGCCGCGCGCAACCGCTCGAGGAGCTCGCCGAGGGTCGTGAGATCGTCGTCGTCGAGCGCCCCGCCCACGTAGGTCGCGATGGCTCGCGCGTGCGCGCGCCCGGTCGCCCGCTGGAGGTCCCGGCCCGCCCGCGTGAGCCGGACGAGCGTGCCGCGCGCGTCGTCGGGCGCGGACGTCCGCTCGACGAGGCCGCGCGTCGCGAGCCGGTCGACCATGCGGCTCAGCGACGGCTGGCTGAGCAGGATGTAGACGTTGAGGTCGCGCAGGCGCATCCCCTCGTCCGGGCCCTTGGTGAGCGAGAAGAGCACGTCGTACTCGCGCAGGGTGAGGCCGTCCCAGACCGGGTCGGCCTGCAGCCGGCGCATGACGGTGACCTGCGCCCGGAAGAGCGACTCCCACGTCTCCACGGCGAGCCGCGGGCTCCCGTGACCAGGCGCCGTGACGGGCTCGTCCTCGCGCCGGCCCTGCTCGACCATGACACCCCCGGACGGCTCGATCGATGCGTTCGCATCGACCTTACCGGGTCGGGAGCCGGCTCAGCGGCCGAGGCGACGCTCGCGCTGGGAGTAGGCGCGCAGCGCGCGCAGGTAGTCGACGCGCCGGAAGTCCGGCCAGTACGCCTCGCAGAAGTAGAACTCGGAGTGGGCGCTCTGCCACAGCAGGAAGCCGCCGAGGCGCTGCTCGCCCGACGTGCGGATGACGAGCTCCGGGTCCGGCTGGCCCTTGGTGTACAGGTGCTCCTCGATGTGCTCGACGTCGAGGTTCTCCGCGAGGTCCTGGAGCCGCGCGCCCGCGGCCGCCTGCTCGCGGAGATAGGAGCGCACCGCGTCGGCGATCTCGTGCCGCCCGCCGTAGCCGATCGCCACGTTCACCTGGAGCCCGTCGACCGAGGCCGTGCGCTGCTGCGCCTCGCGCAGCGCGCCGGCGAGGCGCTCGGGGAGCAGGTCGAGGCGGCCCATGACCCGCAGGCGCCAGCGGCCCGAGTCGGCGAGGTCGCGCACCGCGTCCTCGATGATGTCGAGCAGCGCGGAGAGCTCCTCCTGGGAGCGCGAGAGGTTGTCGGTCGAGAGCATCCACAGCGTGACGACCTCGACGCCCTGGTCCTCGCTCCAGCCGAGGAACTCCGCGATCTTGTCGGCACCGCGACGGTGCCCGGTCGCCGTCGACTCGCCGAACGAGCGCGCCCAGCGCCGGTTGCCGTCGAGGATGACGCCCACGTGGCGGGGCACGCTCTCGTGCGAGAGGGTCGCGGCGAGGCGACGCTCGTAGAGTCCGTAGACGGGGCGGGGCAGGCGCACGACGGTTCCTCGACGGTGGAAGGACGGGTGTCGCCCGGCGGGCTGGTCCCTGGTCGGGACGCGCGGGCCGAACCCGCACACGCTACCGCTCCGGAGCGTCCGGACGGCAGGGCGCCCGCGACCGCGCACGGCCCTGCCCAGGATCTTCACACCCGCGGCGCGACGAGGGCTCGCGAACCTACGCTCGCGTAACTTACGATGGCGTAGGTTCGACGGACGACGCCGCGTGCGCGTCCGCCCGACCACCCGACCACCGGCAGACCACCGCCCGACCCGGCCCGACCCCGAGGAGACGCCGTGGACCGACCGCACGACAGCGACCCCACCCCGAGCGCGCCCGCCACCGACACCGGACGCGCGCGCCTGCCGGGTGCCGACGCCGTGAAGGACGTCCGCGAGAGCGTGGGCGACGCGGTCGAGAAGGTCGCCGAGGCGGTCAAGCCGCGCCTGCGGGGCTGGATCCACGCGGGGACGTTCCCCGTCGTGCTCGTCGCGAGCATCGTCCTCGTCGTCGTCGCCCCGCCCGTCGCGGGCAAGGTGTCGTGCGCGATCTTCGGGCTCAGCGCGTGCCTCCTCTTCGGCACGAGCGCCGTCTACCACCGCGGTACGTGGTCGCCACGCGTCGCCGGGGTGCTCCGCCGCGCCGACCACTCGAACATCTTCCTCATCATCGCGGGCACCTACACACCCCTCGCGGTGCTCCTGCTCCCCCGGCGGACCGCGACGATCCTGCTCGCGATCGTCTGGGGCGGCGCCGTCCTCGGCCTCCTCGCCCGGATCCTGTGGCTCGACGCCCCGCGCTGGGTCTACGTGCCGATCTACGTCGCCCTCGGCTGGGTCGCCGTCGGCTACATGCCGCAGTTCTGGACCACGACGAACGGGCCGGCGATCGTCTGGCTCGTCGCCGCGGGCGGCCTCGCCTACACGCTCGGCGCCGTCGTCTACGGCATCAAGAAGCCGAACCCCAGCCCCCGCTGGTTCGGCTTCCACGAGATCTTCCACGTGCTCACCGTCGTCGGCTTCACGTGCCACTACATCGCGATCATGCTCGCGGCGGTCGCGGCCCGCTGAGCGCGCCGCGAGCTCAGTCCCGAGGGACGACGGCGTACCGGCGGTTGGCGAGCGACGGGTTGCGCTCGCGCACGCTCGCCAGGGCCGCGGGGTCGAGGTCGGCGCTGCGCAGCTCGGCGCGCTCGCCGAGCTCCAGGCCGACCTGGCCGTCCGGGCCGACGAGGAGCGACCGGCCGGTCACGCCCCTGCCCGCCTGCCCGACCGCGAGCACGACGGCGGTGTTCTCGATCGCCCGCGCCCGCGCGAGGGTGCGCCACTGGTCCGCCTTGAGGTCGCCCGCCGCCCACGCCGCGGGCACGACGAGCACGTCCGCGCCGGCGTCGACGAGCCGCCGCGCACTCTCGGGGAACCGCAGGTCGTAGCACGTCATGACGCCGAACGTCAGGTCACCGAGGCGCACGACCAGCGGCGGCGCCGCCGGGTCGCCGGCGTCGAGCCGGTCGGACTCGCGGTGCCCGAACGCGTCGTAGAGGTGCACCTTGCGGTACGTGCCCACGAGCTCGCCCGACGCGTCCACCGCGACGACGACGTTCACCGCGCGTCCCGCGGCGCCGCCCGGCACGAGGGTCCCCGCGATCGCGGCGACCCCGTGCTCGCGCGCGAGCCGGCGCAGGGTGGTCACGAACGGCCCGTCGAGCGGCTCGGCGTGCTCGACGCCCGTGCCCCGGGGGTCGAAGCCCGCCGCGTACTCGGGCAGCACGAGCAGGTCCGCGTGCACGCGCCCCGCCTCCCGGAACGCGGCACCGACCGTCACGAGGTTCGCCGCATGGTCGGCGGAGACCTCGATCTGGCCGATCGTGACGCGCGCCCCGGCGGCCACGGTCAGCCCTGCCGGGCGGGACCGCCGCCGGGCGCACCGTCGGGAGCGCCGCCGTCGGACGTCGTCCCGTCCGGGCTCTCGGCTCCGGGAGCCGCGCCGTCGGTGCCCGTCTCCAGCGGACCGTCCGCGCCGATGCCCTGCACCTCGGCGTTGTGCCGCATGCGCCGGAGCTGGCGGGACAGGGCGAAGAAGAGGCCCACGGTCGCGAGCGCCACCGCGAAGATCGCGAGGAAGCCGACGAGGCCCGGCGACACGTCGTTCGGGTCGAGGTCCTTGCGCAGCGGGTCGTCGGAGGGGCTCGGCGTCGCGGTCTCGGCGACGACGTCGGCCGCCCAGCCCGGACCGCCCGCGACGGTCGGCGCGAGAGAGTCCACGAGGGACGTCGTCGTGGTCACGAGGCCGCCTCCTCGCTCGCGACGAGCTCACGGACGCCCGCGAACAGGTCGTCCTCGGGGAGCTGCGTGGGGACGCGCGACTCGGCGAGCTCGAACTCCTCGAACGGCCACACGTCGACCTCGAGGTCGCGCGGGATCGCGAAGAAGAAGCCCTCGGGGTCGATCTGCGACGCGTGCGCGATGAGCGCCGCGTCGCGCTGCGCGTAGTAGCGCGCGACGTGGACGCGCGTCGTGACCTCGCGCTCCGGGATCTCCCGCGCGGACCGCGACTCGACCCAGTCGCCGAACGGTGACTCCAGGCCCGCGCCCTGCATCGCCTCGTGCAGCGTGCGGATGCGGTTCATCGAGAAGTCGTGGTTGTAGTAGAGCTTGAGCGGCGCCCAGGGCGCCGCCCCGCCCTCGCGCCGGTAGCGCTCGGGGTCGCCCGCGGCGTGGAACGCCTCGAACGCGACGCGGTGGCACATGACGTGGTCGGGGTGGGGGTAGCCGCCCGACGGGTCGTACGTCGTGACGACGTGGGGGCGGAACTCGCGCACGAGCTCGACCAGCGGCGCAGCGGCCTCCTCGAGCGGCACCAGGCCGAACGACCCCTCGGGCAGCGGGGGCAGGGGGTCGCCCTCCGGGAGGCCCGAGTCGACGAAGCCGAGCCACTGCTGGCGCACGCCGAGCGCGCGCGCCGCGGACGCCATCTCGACGCGACGCAGGGCGCGCATGCCCTCGATGTCGTCGGGCCCCTCGCCGAAGCTCGGATTGAGGATGTCGCCGCGCTCACCGCCCGTGCACGTCGCGACGAGCACGTCGACGCCCTCGGCCGCGTAGCGGGCGGCCGTCGCGGCGCCCTTGCTCGACTCGTCGTCGGGGTGGGCGTGCACGGCCAGGAGACGGAGCGTCTCCGGCTGCTCGCGGTGGGTGGTCGATCCGGCCGCGGGTTCGGCCACTGGTCCTCCCGGGTGCGTCGTACGTCTCCTCGCACGCCCGGACCTGTCGTGGGTGCACGACGAGCGCCCGGGCTCTGCGAAGATGGGTCGAGGACATGATCCCCCACCGCGCCCACACCTGACGAACCGCCGGGAACCACCGGCGCGACGCCGGGCCCGCGACCGGGCGCGGCGGCACCGACCACGGGACCGCACCATGACGAACGAGACCACCGCCCCGCAGCCGAGCCCGGGCGCACCCCTGCGACCGCCGGCGGGCCGCTACGGACCCGAGCCGACCGAGCGACGTCGGCGCCTGGCCGTCGTCGGCATCGTCCTCGTCGCGATCGTCGGGCTCGCGATCACGCTCGTCATCGGGCTGCGGTACGCGAACGAGCCGGTGCGGTTCAAGGACTTCGGGTACACGGTCGTGAGCCCGGAGCGCGTCGACGTGACGTTCGAGGTCTACATGGACCCGGGGACGACGGCGACGTGCACGCTCGACGCCCTCGCGGAGAGCTTCGCCCAGGTCGGGACCGTCGACGTGACGGTCGGGCCGGTCGAGGTCGCCGAGTCCCGGTACACGGTGAGCGTCGCGACCTCCGAGCTCGCCACGACGGGCATCGTCCAGTCCTGCCGCGTCGCGCCGTGAGGCCCCCCGGTCCGCGCGCCGGCTGACCTGCGGCGTCGCTGTCGGTGCCCGGTGCTTTGCTATCCTGAGGGATTCCCGCACCCGACCGTGTGGAGCCCGAGACTGCGTGCCGGTGACAAGCACGCCGTCCGCCGGGCGCCCCGGTTCCCGGCGGGAGACCAGTCCTACGCGCTGCCACCCGGCCAGCGTCACCGACCCGGGCAGGCAGGCGCACCGCGAACGCACGCGCCCCGGCTGCCCGTACCCGCACGGCCGTGCGACCGACCCGGCCGTCGACCATGGAAAGGAAGGAGCGAACCGTGACCGACACCACCGTCACCTGGCTGACCCAGGAGGCGTACGACAGGCTGCAGGCCGAGCTCGCCCACCTGTCCGGCGAGGGCCGTACCGAGATCGCGGAGCGCATCGCCGCCGCGCGCGACGAGGGCGACCTCAAGGAGAACGGCGGCTACCACGCCGCGCGTGAGGAGCAGGCCAAGAACGAGGCCCGCATCCGCGAGCTCACCGAGAAGCTGCGCAACGTGCAGGTCGGGACCCCGCCGGACGACGGCATGGTCGAGGCCGGCATGGTCGTCACCGCGGTCGTCGCGGGCGACGAGATGACGTTCCTGCTCGGCTCGCGCGAGATCGCCGGCACGACCGACCTCGACGTGTACTCGCCGACGTCGCCGCTCGGTGCCGCGATCGACGGCAAGACCGTCGGCGACGAGACGAGCTACACCGCGCCCAACGGCAACGAGATCGCCGTGAAGATCGTCGCCGCGAAGCCCTTCGAGGGCTGACGCGCCACCGGCGGCCACGCCGCCGGCGAGTCGTGAGAAGTGGCCTCTCCGAGACGTCTCGGAGGGGCCACTTCTCGCGTCTCGTCAGAGGCCGGGCGAGCCGCCGTCGCTGCGCTCGACGCGGTAGCCCTCGGAGCGCAGGTGCGCGACGAGCTCGTCGCAGTGCTCCGGGCCCTTGGTCTCGACCTGCATGCGCACCCAGGCCTCGCCGATCGCGAGGCCGACGTCGGTGCGGTCGTGGTCGATGTGCATGATGTTGCCGCGCGTGGTCGCGATGACCTCGAGCAGGCGCGCGAGGGCGCCGGGGCGGTCGTCGAGCAGCACCTGGAGCTGGATGTACCGGCCGGCCGCCGCGAGGCCGTGCCGCACGACCCGCAGCAGCACGAGCGGGTCGATGTTCCCCCCGGACAGCACGACGACGACCGGGCCCTCGACCGGGTCCGCCGCGCCCGCGTCGACCGCGGCCGTCCCCGAGAGGAGCGCGGCGACGCCGGTCGCGCCGGCGGGCTCGACGAGCAGCTTCGCGCGCTCGGCGACCATGAGCAACGACCGGGAGATCTCCTCCTCGGTCACCGTGCGGACCTCGACGCCGTGCTGGGCCAGGATCCCGAACGGCACGTGCCCGGGCGTCCCGACCGCGATGCCGTCGGCCATCGTCGCGGCGAGCCGTGCCGTCGTCGGCGCCCCGGCGACCAGCGAGCCCGGGTAGGCGGCGGCGCGCTCCGCCTGCACCCCGATCACGCGCACGTGCGGCGCCGTCTGCGCGAACGCCGCGGCGAGGCCCGCGACGAGCCCCCCGCCGCCGAGCGGCGCGATCACGGTCCGGACGTCGGGCACCTGCTCGAGGATCTCCAGCGCGATCGTCGCCTGGCCGGCCACGACGTCGGGGTGGTCGAACGGGTGGATGAACACGGCGCCCGTCCGGTCGGCCTCGGCACGCGCGGCGGCGAGCGTCTCGTCCACGTCCGCGCCGACGAGCCGGACCTCGGCGCCGTACTGGCGCGTCGCCGCGACCTTGGGCAGCGCGGCGTCGACCGGCATGTACACGACGGCCCGGATGCCGAGCAGGCCCGCGGCGAACGCGACGCCCTGCGCGTGGTTGCCCGCGCTCGCCGCGACGACGCCGCGAGTCTTCTCCTCGGCGCTCAGGCGCGCCATGCGCACGTACGCGCCGCGCACCTTGAACGACCCGGCGCGCTGCAGGTTCTCGCACTTGAGCAGCACGCGGACGCCGGCGGCCTCGCTGATCGCGCGCGTCGTCTGGACCGGGGTGCGGTACGCGACGCCGTCGAGCAGGCGGGCCGCGTCGCGGACGTCGTCGAGCGTGACCGGGACCGGCCCGGAGGTCACCGCACCTCCCCGGGAGCGTCCTCCACGGGTCCGGCGTCCTGCGGCCCGACGACGGCGGAGTCCTCGCCGGCGCCCTCGCGGGTCCGACGGCGCGCGGCCACGTCCTCGAGGTCGGCCTCCGCGCGCGCGATGACCGGCGGCTGCGGGCTCCCGCGCACCACGACGCGGTCGTCCGTGCCGAGCTCGGGGAACTTGTCGTGCCCGTGAAGGTACAGCACCACGGTGTTGAGGACCGCCGCGATCGGGACCGCGAACAGCGCGCCCACGATCCCCGCGGCGAAGCTGCCCGCCGCGACGACGAGCAGCACGGCGACCGGGTGCAGCGAGACGGCGTGGCCCATGAGGAACGGCTGGAGGATGTGGCCCTCGATCTGCTGCACGAGCAGCACGATGCCGAGCATCACGAGCGCCTGCACCCAGCCCTGCGCGACGAGCACCACGAGCACCGCGATCGACCCGGTGACGATCGCACCGACGATCGGGATGAAGGACCCGA
This sequence comes from Cellulosimicrobium cellulans, assembly GCF_024124905.1. Lineage (GTDB taxonomy): Bacteria > Actinomycetota > Actinomycetes > Actinomycetales > Cellulomonadaceae > Cellulosimicrobium > Cellulosimicrobium cellulans_G. The sequence goes on along the minus strand of NZ_JAMXST010000004.1, from coordinate 336,410 downwards.
CGAACACGAGGATGCCCAGCGGCAGCGCGAGGGACGGGACGAAGAACGCCGCACCGATCCCGATGCCGACCGCGTCGACCGCCGCGACGAGGATCTGCGTGCGCGTGTACGCGGCGAGCGTGACGATGCCGCGGCGGCCCGCCTGGTGGACGTCGTCGCGCGCGCGCAGGGGCAGCAGCCCCACGACCCACGACCAGATCGTGCGCCCGTCGAGGAGGAAGAAGAACGTGCAGAACAGCGCGATGAGGGCGCCGGCGACCACGTGGCCGATCGTCGTGGCCGCGCCGAGCGCGCCGGAGACGATCGAGTCCTGGTTCTCCGAGACCGCGGTCCCGGCCTGGTCGAGCCAGTGCGAGATCGTCGTCGAGTCGAGGCCGAGCGGGCCGTCCGCGAGCCACTCGGTGAACTGCTCGAACCCCTCGACCGCCTGGTCGCGCAGGTCCTGGAAGCCGCTGACGATCTGCTGCCCCGCGATGGCCACGAGCCCCGCGACGACGACGATGAGCGCGATGAGCGCCGCGCCGGACGCGAGCCCGCGCGACATGCGCAGGTGACGGCGGAAGAACCGCTGGACGGGCGTGAGCAGCACCGTGAGCAGGAGCGCCACCGCGATGGGGACGACGATCACCTTGAGCTGCGTGACGAGCCACAGGCCCGCCGCGATCGTCAGGCCGATGAGCAGCAGCCGCCACGACCAGGCGGCGGCCGATCGCACCGAGTCGGGCACCGCCGCCGCGCCGGGGCGCCCGGGGGGAAGCGGGTCGGGGGTCCTGTGCTGGTCCGTCTGCGCGCTCACAGCGCCACCCTAGGTGAGCGCCCCTCCGCTCGCGGCGCCGAAGACCCGCGACGCGCCCGGTGTGCGCAGGATCTCCCCACCGCGCCCGGTGCGCGCGGGATCTCCCGGCCGGGTCGGCCCCGGCCTACCCGAGCGCCCGGGTGAGGTCCGCGACGAGGTCCTCGACGTCCTCGATGCCCACGGAGAGGCGGACGAGGTCGTCCGGGACCTCGAGCGCCGTCCCGGCGACGGAGCCGTGGGTCATGCGGCCCGGGTGCTCGATGAGCGACTCGACGCCGCCCAGCGACTCCGCGAGCGTGAAGACCTGGGTCCGCGCGCACACGTCGAGCGCCTTCGCCTCGCTGCCGAGGCGGAACGACACCATGCCGCCGAACCCGCGCATCTGGCGCGCCGCGAGCTCGTGCCCGGGGTGCGACGCGAGGCCGGGGTAGATCACCTCGGTGACCGCGGGGTGGGCGGCGAGGAAGTCGGCGACGGCGGCGGCGTTCGCCTGGTGGCGGTCCATGCGCACCGCGAGGGTCTTGAGGCCGCGCAGCGTGAGCCACGCGTCGAACGGCCCGGCGACGGCGCCGGACGCGTTCTGGTGGAAGCCGACCGCCCCGGCGACGTCGCTCCCGCCCGCGGGCGACGCGAGCCCGCCGGGGAGCTGGGCACCCGTCGCGACGACGAGCGCTCCCCCGACGACGTCGCTGTGGCCCCCGACGTACTTGGTCGTCGAGTGCACGACGACGTCCGCGCCGAGCGCGAGCGGCTGCTGCAGGTAGGGGGTCGCGAAGGTGTTGTCGACGACGAGCAGCGCCCCGGCGTCGTGCGCGACGCCCGCGAGCGCCGCGATGTCGGACACCCCGAGCAGCGGGTTCGTCGGGGTCTCGACCCACACGACGCGCGTCTCGGGGCGCACCGCGGCCCGGACCGCCTCGACGTCCGTGAGGTCGACGGGCGTGTGCTCCACGCCCCACGGCCCGAACACCCGGGCGATGAGCCGGTACGTGCCGCCGTACGCGTCGTCGGGCACGATCACGTGGTCCCCGGGGCGCACGACGGCGCGCAGCAGCGTGTCCTCCGCGGCCAGGCCGGACGCGAACGCGAACCCGCGCGCGGCGGGCGACCCGTCCGCCGTCGGGCGGAGGCCGCCGGACTCCGCGGCCGCGAGCGCCTCCTCCAGGGCGGTGCGCGTGGGATTCGCGGAGCGCGAGTACTCGTAGCCGCCGCGCAGCCCGCCGACGCCGTCCTGCTTGTACGTCGAGACCTGGTGGATCGGCGGCACGACGGCGCCGGTGGTCGCGTCCGGGTCCTGCCCCGCGTGGATCGCCCGCGTGGAGAAGCCGGTGGTGGTCCAGTCGGGGTGCTCGCTCGAGGTGCTCACGGACCCACCCTACGGCGCCGCCCTGCGCCGAGCAGGTGGTCGTGGTCCGTCCCGCTGCCCGGACGAACCGGGACCGCCTGCTCGGCCTGCCGAGAGCGCCTGCTCGGCCCGCCGGGAGCGCCGCGGTGGCGACCGGCGTCGTCGCGCGGGACGGTGGGTGGGGCGGCGCGCGTCGCCCGGGCGCGGAGGGAGCACGCATGGAGATCGACCTCGGCGGGCGCAGGGCGCTCGTCACCGGCTCGGCGCAGGGCATCGGCCTCGCGATCGCGCGCGCCCTCGCGGAGTGCGGGGCGGCCGTCGTCGTCAACGGACGCTCGGAGGAGACCTCGTCCCGCGCGGCCGACGACGTGCGCGCGCACGTCCCGGGCGCGGACGTGCTCGGCGTCGCGGCCGACCTCGCGACCGACGAGGGCACGGCCGCGGTGCTCGACGCCGTGCCGCACGTCGACGTCCTGGTGAACAACCTCGGGATCTTCTCGAGCGAAGACCCGCTCGCGATCGACGACGCGACGTGGCGCCGCTACTTCGAGGTGAACGTCCTCGCGGGCGTGCGGCTCACGCGCACCTACCTGCCCGGGATGATCGAGCACGGGTGGGGCCGCGTGCAGTTCGTGGGCAGCGACTCGGCGGTCGTGATCCCGGCCGAGATGATCCACTACGGCGTGAGCAAGACGGCGCTGCTCGGCGTCTCGCGCGGGTTCGCCAAGGCGGCGGCCGGCACGGGCGTCACGGTGAACAGCGTGCTCGCCGGCCCCACGCACACGGGCGGGGTCGAGGCGTTCGCGCGCGAGCTCGTCGGCGACGACCTGCCCTGGGACGAGGCGCAGCGCGTGTTCATGCGCGAGCACCGCCCGCAGTCGCTGCTCCAGCGCCTCATCGAGCCGGAGGAGATCGCGCACCTGGTCGCCTACCTCGCGTCGCCGCTGGCGTCGGCGACGACCGGCGCGGCGGTGCGCGTCGACGGCGGCTACATCGACTCGATCGTCCCGTGAGAGGCTCGTGCGGTGCGCCCGCCCGGCTCGCGACGGGCCGGCGTCGGCCCGGAACACCCGCCGCCCCCGCGGCGTTCTACCCCGTGCCAGGACGATGCGTCGTGGGCCAGCGCCCCGGTCGTCCGGGTCCTTCAGGAGGTAAGCGATGAACTCGATCTTCGACGCGATCTTCGGCTCGTCCGGCAAGACGACGATGGTCGCCCCCGAGGACGCGTTGCCCGGGCGCCAGTCGCCCGTGTTGCAGGCACCGCGTCCCCACACCGTGCTCGGCACCTCGATCACCGGCCCGTGGCCGGAGGGCACGCGCGTGCTCTACCTGGCGATGGGCTGCTTCTGGGGCGCCGAGGAGATCTTCTGGCAGGTCCCGGGGGTGGTGAGCACCGCCGTCGGCTACATGGGCGGCACGACGCCGAACCCGACCTACGAGGAGGCGTGCACCGCGCGCACGGGCCACACCGAGACGGCGCTCGTCGCGTACGACCCGACGAAGGTCTCCGAGGAGGAGCTCCTCAAGATCTTCTGGGAGCGCCACGACCCGACGCAGGGCTACCGCCAGGGCAACGACGTCGGCACCCAGTACCGGTCCGCCGTGTACTGGACCACGCCGGAGCAGGAGCAGGCGGTCCGCGACACCGCGGCGCGCTACTCCGCGGTGCTCGAGGCCAAGGGCTACGACCCGGTGACGACCGAGATGCGCCCCGCGGCCGAGGCCGGCCCGTTCTACTACGCCGAGGACTACCACCAGCAGTACTTGAGCCCCGCCAAGAACCCGAACGGCTACCGCTGCCACGCGACCACGGGCGTCCCGTTCCCGAGCGCCGCGTAGCGCCCGCCGAGAGGTGAGTCGTGGCCCCTGATCCCCCGTGGATCGGGGCCACTTCTCGCTTCTCGCCCGAGGGTCCCGGCGACCGGTCCCGTCGGGGTGCGTGCCGCGCCCGGCCCGACGCAGGATGGGCCCATGACGATCCCCACCCTCAGCGCCCCGGACGGCACGACGATCCCCGCGATCGGCTTCGGCACCTACAGGCTGGGCGGCGAGGAGGGTGCGGACTCGATCGCCCGCGCGATCGACGCGGGCTACCGGCTGATCGACTCGGCGTTCAGCTACGAGAACGAGGGCGCGGTCGGCGCCGCGGTGCGACGCGCGGACGTCCCGCGCGACGACGTGCTCGTCACGTCCAAGCTCCCCGGCCGCCACCAGGCCCACGACGACGCCGTCCGCACCGTCGAGGAGTCGCTGTTCCGGACCGGCCTCGACCGGATCGACCTGTACCTGATCCACTGGCCGAACCCGCGCGTGGGGAGGTACGTCGAGGCGTACGAGGCGCTGGTCGAGTGCCGCGAGCGCGGGCTGGTCCGCCACGTGGGGGTGTCGAACTTCCTGCCCGAGCACCTCGACGCGGTGATCGCCGCGACGGGCGTGACCCCGCTCGTGAACCAGGTCGAGCTGCACCCGTACTTCCCGCAGGCAGCGCAGCGGGCCGCCGACGCCGAGCGCGGGGTCGTCACCGAGGCGTGGAGCCCGATCGGTCGTGCGAACGACCTCCTGCGCGACCCCGTCGTCACGGCGGTGGCCGCCGCGCACGGGGTCTCGCCCGTCCAGGCGATCCTGCGCTGGCACGTGCAGCTCGGCGTCGTGCCGCTGCCCAAGGCGTCGTCGCCCGAGCGCCAGCGCGAGAACCTCGACGTCTTCTCGTTCGAGCTCACGACCCACGAGATGAACGCCCTCACGGGCCTCGCCCGGCCCGACGGGCGCACGAACGACCAGGACCCGGCGGTGTACGAGGAGCTCTGACTCCCGCGGCGCGGCACGTGCCCCGCGCCGCCGGTCGTGGCACCGTGTGCGGGTGACGTCCCCCGCCCTCGCCCCGGTGCCCGACGCCGCCCGACCGCCCTGGGCGGTCGGCTCGCCGCTGCGGCTGCTCGCCGCGGTGCTGGTCTCCGGCTCCGCGGTGCTGCTGTTCGCGGTGCACGTGCGCCCGCTCGGGTACGTGCCGCTCGTGCTCGGTGTGGCGCTCGGGCTCGCCGTGGACCGCCGCCTCGGGCGCGACCTCGCGCTGGTCGGCACCGGCATGGCGATCATCTCGACGATCTCGCTCGAGGCCGACCTGTCGGACGCGGGGATGGTGCGCTTCGCCGTCGTGCTGTCCCTCGCCGTGCTCGTCCCGTGGGCGCTCTCGCGGTTCGCGTTCCGCGAGGACGTCGTCCGGTTCCCCGTCGCCACCGGGCGGCGCTGGACCCGGGGGCAGATCGTCTACCTCGTCGTGGTCGTCGTCGCGGGGTACCTGATCCTGCCGTTCTACTTCATCGGCTCGGGCGCGTACCTCAACTGGCCGGAGATCACGGGCGGGCAGGAGATCGCCCGGCTGTTCGTCGGCGTCAACGCGGTGGGGATCTGGGACGAGCTGTTCTTCGTGTGCGTCGTGTTCGCGCTGTACCGCGAGCACTTCGGCCTGTGGACGGCGAACCTGCTCCAGGCGGCCGTCTTCGTGTCGTTCCTGTGGGAGCTCGGGTACCGCGAGTGGGGTCCGCTCCTCACCGTCCCGTTCGCCCTGGTCCAGGGCTGGATCTTCTCCTGGAGCAAGTCGCTCACCTACGTGGTGGCCGTCCACCTGCTCTTCGACGTCGTGGTGTTCGCCGTGCTCGTGCACGCCCACCACCCGGAGCTGTTCGACGTGTTCGTCACCGCGCCACGCTGACGGTGCCGCCCGAGCCGGTTCAGGACGGTCGCGCCAGCAGGACCCGACGGACCCCGTCCACGCGGCACGCCGCGGTGACCGCGCCCGTCGCCGGGCCGGCGAGGACCGTCACCGTCGCGACGACGACGGCGACCCCGACGGCCGCGCCCGCGACGACGTCGTGCGGGAAGTGCACCCCCTGGGCGACCCGCGCGGACGCGACGGCGACGGCGAGCGCCACGGGCAGCACGACCCACAGCGCGACGTCGCGCAGCGGCGACCGGTAGGCGTGCCGCGCGGGCACCGCCCCCGGGACGCGCACGGCAGGCGCACCCGCGAGGACGACCGCCGTCGCGAGGGCGAACGCGATGGCGGTGTGGTTGCTGGGGAACGACCAGTCCCCCGCCGCCGGGCAGTGCGCGACCTCCACGAGCTCCCAGCACCCTCGCGGCTGGCGGACGAGCGACTTCACGGCCTCGCTCGCGGCGTAGGCGACGACGGCGCCCGCTCCGGCGACGAGCGTCGTCCCGACGGCGGACGCCCCCGCACGGCGCGACCGCCACGCGACGACCGCGCACAGGCCGAGGAGGACGAGGACCCCGCCCTCCGCGACGAGCTCGGACCCCGGGAGATCGGCGGTCCGGGCCGTGATCGCGAGGTAGAGCGCCTCGCTCGGCCCGCGCAGGAGCCGTGCGACCAGCACCACGAGCGCTGCTCCGACCAGCCACGACACCGCGACGAGGACCTGACCGGCGGCCCGGTTCGACGCGTCCGCGGACGGCTCCGGCAGCGGGCGCGACGCCGTTCCCGGCACCGTGCCGGACGTGGTGCCGAGGGGTGCGGCGGGGCGGTCGAGCAGGGTCGAGGTACGGGACGAATCGGGCGGGGTCATCGCACGAGGGTATGCCGGGTGAACGACAGGTGAACATCCGCCCCACGGGGGATGTCCGCCGTCGGCCCTCCCCCCAGGGCCGGACACTCGCGCGACGACTCCGAGACACGATCGCACGCGCGTGAGGCACGCTCACGACCGGCCCCGCGCGCGTGCGACCCGGTTCAGCTCGGCTCGGGGGCGTCGTCGGCGGGGACGTAGAAGGCCGTCGTGGCGGCGACGCGCGCCGCCACCTCGTCGGCGCCCAGCCCGTCCGCGGCCGCGAGCGCCGTGCCCCATGCCGCGCTGCTCGCGACGTTGAACGCCCGCAGCTCGGGGCTCGCGAGGACCTGCTCGGGGTCGAGCGGCCCGGCGCCGTCGAGGTGCAGCGCCAGGCCCAGCAGCGCGCCGTCCCAGCCGACGCCGACCGCCCCCGGCCCGTACACGTCCCACATCTCCGGCGGCACGACGGCGGTGTGCTCGAGCGTGAGGGTCGTGCCGCCGTCGGGCGCGGGCGCGAGGCGGAGCTCGACGACCGACGAGTCCTCCGGCGTCGGCGGGCCCATGACCCAGGTGAGCCGGAGGAGGGTCGGCGCGTCGCACGCGCGGATCTCGCCGCCCGCGTTGCCCTCGACCTGGTACGTGCCGCCGACGCGGAAGTCGCCCGTGACGGGCAGGAACCAGCGCGGGATGCGCTCGGGGTCGGTGACGGCGTCCCACACGTCCTCGACGTCGGCCGGGTAGGTCCGCTCGATCGTGAGGACGCGGGCCTCGCCGGCAGGGAGCGTCCCCGTCCCGACGGAGCGCCGCGCGGCCTCGAGCTCGGCGATGAAGTCCTTCATGCTGTCCTCCTGGTGGTGTCGGTCGGGCGTCCGGCGTCCTCGTCGGCGGCCGCGGCGCGGCGCCGCTCGCGGGCACCGCGAGCGAGCTCGGTGCCGAGCGCGTCGAGCCGCTGCTCCCAGAACCGGCGCAGGCCCGCGGCCCAGTCCTCGACCTCGTCGAGCGCCGCGGGGTCGAGCGCGTAGAGGCGCCGGGTCCCCTCGGGCCGCACGGTCGCGAAGCCGCTCGTGCGCAGCACCTTGAGGTGCTGGGACACGGCGGGCTGGCTGATCCCGAACTCCTCGCCCACGAGCGCGGCGAGCTCCCCCGCCGGTCGCTCGCCGCGGGCGAGGTGCTCGAGGATCCGCCGCCGGACCGGGTCGCCGAGGACGTCGAACGCTTCCATGGCACCCATGTTTCACCTGGTGCTTATATAAGTCAAGGCCGATCTAAGCGTCCAGGAACGTCAGCGCGCTCCCGGCGCCCGGCCGGCGAGCCCGGTGCGGACCTCACCGGCGCTTTCCGCCGCGCCCCCGGGCGTCGCGCCCCTTCTGGCCGCCGCCGCGACCCGGCTTCCCCCCGCCGGAACGCCCGCGCGCCGACGCTCCGCGCCCTCCCCCGCGACCGACCTGTCCACGGGTTCCACCGCGGCCCGCGCCACGGGGAGCCTCCGGCTCCGCGGCGGCCGCCTCGGCACGACGGCCGCGCGAGCTGTTGACCGTGCGGCCTCGCACGATGCCGACCATCTCCTCGACCAGCTCGTCGTCCCGGTCCGCGACCCACGCGAGCGCGACCGGGGCGGTCGGCGCGTCGTCGAGGCGCCGGTACGTCACGTCCTTGCGGTGGTGCAGGCGCGCGAGCGACTGCGGCACGACCGCCACCCCCACGTTCGCCGCGACGAGCACGACGGCGTCGCCCGTCGTCGCCGGACGCTCGACGGCCGGCGTGCCCGGGGGCTCCGGGGCGTCGTCCGCGGCGCCGGGCTGGCCCGCCCACGGCACGACGTCGTCGAGCGGTCGCAGCAGCACGTCGTCGGCGAGGTCGGCGAGGGCGACGGGCTCGTCGGGCTCGAGCGCGGCGAGCAGGTGGTCGCGCGAGACGAGCACGACCGGCGCCTCGTCGTAGAGCCGGATCGCGCTGAGGACGTCGCGGTCGACCGGCAGACGGAGGATCGCGGCGTCCGCCTCGTCGTCGCGCAGCGCGCGCTCGGCATCGCGCGCCTCGACGGCGACGAGGTCGAGCGGCACGTCGGCGAGGCGCTCGCGCCACGTGCGCACCCACTTCGCCGGCGTCGCGCCCGGCACGTACGCGAGGCGGAACCGCCGCACCGCACCGCCGTCGCCGGGGGTCGCGCCGTTCGTCACCTCGGGGGCCGTGCCCGCGTCGTCGTCCACCCGACCAGCCTAGGCGCGCCGCCGATGCCCGACCGGCCGACTACCCTGGAGCCCATGACCCCCAAGCAGTCCGCGCAGACCATGAAGCCCGCCACCGCGGCGAAGAAGCTCGGGGTGTACCTGCCCGCCACGCCGCCGGAGTTCCAGGAGGGCACGATCACGCGGGCCCAGCTCGAGGAGCTCGAGAAGAACCCGCCGGAGTGGCTCGCCGACCTGCGCCGCAACGGCCCCCACCCTCGCCCCGTCGTCGCGGGTCGCCTGGGCGTCTCCATCTCCGGCCTCACGCGCGGCGGCCTCACGGAGCCGCTGACGACGGAGGAGATCGACGCCCTGCGCCAAGACCCGCCGGCGTGGCTCGCGACCGAGCGCGAGGTGCAGAAGAAGGTCCGCGCCGAGGAGGAGCGGCTCGCCGCCGCCCGCGCCAAGAAGGGCTGAGCCCTCAGCCCTCGCCGGACCCTGACCGGGCGGCGGCCCGGTCCGTGTGGCCGAGCGCGAGGTCCGGCGCGACGGCGTCCCGCACGCGCCGCTTGAGGTCCGGGATCTCGGGGAACCCGCCGTCGGCCTTGCGGTCCCAGAGGAGCACGGGTCCGTCGCCGGCGTCGAGCGTGACGCGGAAGACGCCGTCCGTCCCCGGCACCAGGGCGACCTCGCCGAGCCGCGTGCGGAACGTCTGCAGCAGCTCCTGAGCGACCCACGCGGCCCGCAGGAGCCACCGGCACTGCGTGCAGTACTCCACCGCGACGCGTGCGGTCCCGCGCGGCGGGTCGGCGGTGGGAGCCTCGGGTCCGGGGAGCCCGGCGTCGTCCGTCATGGCGCCCAGCCTACGGTCGCGCGGCCCGCCTCAGGCGTCCCGCTCGGCGGGCAGGCGGCCGCTCGCGACGGCGGCCTCGAGCGCGGCGTAGTCGCTCTCGACGACGTCCGCGTACGCGCGCGACCAGCGCGCGATGGCGTCGTCGAACGCGTCGGAGCGGCCGAGGTACCCGGAGGCCACCCGCGTGCCGGGCGACTGGCTGTGCGCACGGGCGAGCACGCGCCCGCACAGCTCGCCGTACCGCACGAACTGGTTGGCAGAGAGCCGGTCGAGCTCGACCGACCCCTTCATGTCGCGGAACTGCCGCCAGAAGAAGTCGACGCGCGGGCGGCCCGTGCGCGCGGGCGCCTCGACCGTGATCCAGCCCAGGAACGGGTCCGACTGCGCCTGGAGGATCCGCTGGGCGGCCACGACCCGGCGGCCCTGGGCGGGCACCTTCCCGGCAGGCACCAGGCCCGACGGCAGCGCGTCGACCATCCCCCCGTAGGTCGCGAGGACGGAGGTCGTCGCCTCCTTCACCTGGAGGACGAGCGGCTCGCCCGCCGGCCCCTCGAGCAGCACGATGTAGCAGCGGGTCCCCACGCTGCCCACGCCGACGACCCGCAGCACGTAGTCGACGACCGTGAACTGGCTCAGCAGCAGGCGGACGTCGGCGCGCAGCGGCTCGCGGTACGCCTCGAACAGCGCGGTCAGCTCGTCGAGGGTCGCCGTCGTGACGTGCTGGGTGACGGGCGGCTGGTCGACGATTCGCGTCCGCCCGTCCTCGGTCTGCCCGGTGATCTTCTGGACCACCTGCTCCGACGTGCGTCGACGCGCCTTCTTCAGGGTGCGCTGCAGCTCCTGCCGCCCCTCCTTGAGCAGCAGCGGCTCGATGAGGTCGGTGTCGATCTGGAACGAGAAGCGGTCGAGGGCGCTGCGCGCGAACGCCTCGGCGAGCGTCTCGCGGTAGCCCCGCACCGCGCTGCGCGCCGCGTCGGCGCAGTCCGCCTCGGAAAGCCCCTTGTCGCGCCCGCCGACGTACATGCTCGCGGCGAGCCGCTTGACGTCCCACTCCCACGGCGCGTCCGACGCCTCGTCGAAGTCGTTGAGGTCGAACAGGACCCGGCGCTCGGGCGACGCGAACAGGCCGAAGTTGGAGACGTGCGCGTCGCCGCACGCCACGACGTGCACACCGGTACGCGGACCGTCGCGCAGGTCATGGGCCATCGTGGCCGCCGTGCCGCGGTAGAACGCGAACGGCGACTCCAGCATCCGCCCGATCCGGAGCGGGACGAGGTCCTGCAGCCGGTCGCGGTTCTGCTCCTCGATGACGGCGACCGGGTCGCGCTCGGGGAGCAGGAGCGCCCCCTGCGTGCGGCGCGGCACCCGGTCGCGCAGGGCGCGGCCCGCGGCGCGGGACTCGGCCAGGGTTCGCGGGACGTCCACGGGTGCCTCCTCGCTGTCCGGGAACCGCACAGTAGCGCGCGCCGCACGGCACGGCGACAGGACGACGACCCCGAGCCGCAGCGCGACGGCGCGACCGCGGCGGCGCGGCGGCGCGGGCCGGGGCGGGATGCTCGCACCGTCGGGGAGACTGGTCCGGTGACGACCTCGCCGCCCGACCTCGCCGCGCTGCTCGCGCGCCTGCGCACCGACGACACCGGCCCGGCCCGCAAGGACGCGCCGGTCGCCGTCGACCCCGTGGACCGCCTGCTGCTCGACCTCCTGGTCGAGGACGCGCCGTGGCTGGCGAGCGCCGGCCGGGAGTCGGTGGCGGTCGTCGACGACCGGTACGGGGCCCTCACGCTGGGGGCCGCGCTGCTCGCCGCGCCGTCGACCGCCACGGGGTCGACGCCGGGCCGCGCGCGGGTGCGCGTCCACCAGGACGCGTGCACCGCGGAGGCGGCCCTCGACGCGAACGCGACCGCGGTGGGCATGGAGGGGACGGTCGTGCACCGCGCCCTGGGCCCCGACCTGCTGTCCGGGGCGCGCGTCGTGCTGCTGCGCCTCCCCCGCAGCCTCGCGGCGCTCCGCGACGTCGCGGAGCACGTCGCGCGCGAGGCCCGCCCGGACGTGGTGCTGCTGGCGGGCGGACGCGTCAAGCACATGACCCGCGCGATGAACGACGTCCTCGCCGAGTCGTTCGTCGACGTGCGGGCGAGCCTCGCGCGCGGGAAGTCGCGCGCGCTCGTCGCGTCGTCCCCGCGCCCCGCGCGCGGCGGGTTCACCTCTCCCGTGACGGCCGAGCTGCCCGACCTCGGGCTGCGGGTCGTCGCGTTCGGGGCGGCCTTCGCGGGGGCCGGCCTCGACCTCGGGACGCGGTTCCTGCTCGAGCAGCTCGACGCCGCGGGCCCGGACGGACGGGCGCCCGGCGGGACGGGTCCGCGCGACGTCGTCGACCTCGGGTGCGGGACGGGCGTGCTCGCCACGTGGGCGGCGCGGCGCTGGCCGGGGGCGCACGTCGTCGCGGCGGACCGCTCCGACGCGGCGGTGCGGTCGGCGGCGCTCACGGCGCGCGAGAACGGGGTCGGCGACCGCGTGCGCACGGTGCGCGACGACGCCGGCGCGACGCTCGCCGAGGCGAGCGCCGACGTCGTGCTGCTCAACCCGCCGTTCCACGACGGCGCCGCCCTGCGCACCGACGCGGCGCACCGCATGTTCGCGACGGCGGGGCGGGTCCTGCGGCCGGGCGGGGAGCTGTGGTGCGTGTGGAACTCGCACCTGCGCTACCGGCCGGCGCTGGAGCGCACGGTCGGGCCGACCACCCAGGTCGCGCGCGGCCCGCGCTTCACGGTGACCCGCTCGACGCGCCGCTGAGTGCGGGGTGTTCGTCGTCGGGACGGCTCCGCGGCGACGAACACCCGCACTCAGCAGGGAGGTGTCACTGGACGTCGACGACGTCCACGACGAAGACGAGCGTGTCCGTGCCCGCGATGCCGGCCTGCGGCACGCCGCGCTGGCCGTAGCCGTGCTCCGGCGGGATCGAGAGCAGCACGCGCGAGCCGACGTTCTGGCCGACGAGGCCCTTGTCCCAGCCGCCGATCACGGCGCCGACGCCGATCGGGAACGCGATCGTGTCGCCGCGGTCGTAGGAGTTGTCGAACACGTGCCCGCCCCACGTCTGGCCGAGGTAGTGCACGACGATGTTGCGCCCCGACGTGACGGCCGGGCCGTCGCCCTCGCTGAGCACGACGACCTGCAGACCGCTGGGCGCGTCCGTCTCCGGGAAGGTCAGCGTCGGCTTGTCGCCGAACGATCCGGAGGCGGTGGGAAGGGTGGGCTGGTCGGTCACGAGGGTGCCTCTCGTCGGGTGCAGGAAGCCCGCGCGGACGCGGGTCTCTCCACCCTACGCGGGGTCGCCCCGGCGCGACGGGGACGACCACGGCCCGCGCCCTTGCCATCGCTGGCTAATGGCATTAGCGTCAGGGCTATGAACACGAGCCAGCGACCAGCCGTGCACCACCTCGCCCGGGCCGAGGGGCGTCTCGCCTACACCGACGAGGGCACCGGCCCCCTCGTCGTCGCGTCGCCCGGCATGGGCGACCTGCGCGCCACCTACGACGACGTCGCCCCGCACCTCGTGGCTGCGGGCTACCGCGTGGTCGTCGTGGACCTGCGCGGCCACGGCGACAGCGACACGACGTTCTCGACCCACGGCGACGAGGCGACCGCGTCCGACTACGTCGCGCTCGTCGAGCACCTGGACGCCGGGCCTGCGGTGCTGCTCGGGAGCTCGATGGCGGCATCCGCGGCGGTGATCGCCGCGGCCGAGCGCCCCGACCTCGTGCGCGGGCTCGTCCTGCTCGACGGGTTCCTGCGCGAGCCGTCCTCGCCCGCGAAGCTCCGTGCGATGCGCGTCCTCTACCGCCTCGCGCTCGCCCGCCCGTGGGGGGCCGCGTTCTGGGCGTCGTTCTACGGGTCGCTGAACAAGGGCCGCACGCCCGCGCGCCTCGCGGCGCACCAGGCCGCGATCCGCGCCAACCTCGCCGAGCCCGGACGCCTGCGCTCCTTCCGCGACCTGGCCCTCCAGCTCGACCACCGTGTCGTCGAGCCGCGCGTCGCGCAGGTCTGGGCGCCCGCGCTCGCGATCTTCGGCGCGCTCGACCCCGACTACGCCGACCCGGCGGCCGAGGCCGCATGGGCGCAGGAGTCGCTCGGCGCGACCACCCTCGTCCTCCCCGAGGTGGGCCACTACCCCCAGCTCCAGGCGCCCGAGGAGGTCGTCGCCGCGACGCTCGCGTTCCTCGCGGACCTGCCGGACGACGCCGCACGCCCGGGCGCGCGCCGCGGAGGGTCGCAGGGGCCGGAGGGCACCCGTGGCTAGGGCGGGGCTCTCCCACGCGGCGGTCGTGCGGATCGCCGTCGACCTCGTCGACGCGGGCGGCCCGACCGGGTTCGCCGACCTCACGCTCGCGAAGGTCGCCGCCCAGGCGGGCGTCGCGACGCCGAGCCTCTACAAGCACGTCGGGTCGCTCGCGGCCCTGCGGCGCGAGGTCGCCGTGGTGTCCGTCGAGGACTACACGCGCGCCCTCACCGACGCCACCGTCGGCCTCGCCGGGCCCGACGCCGTCGCGGCCCTCGCGCACGCGACCCGCCGCTACGCGCGCGCCCACCCGGGCCGGTACGCCGCGGTCCAGGTCGCGCCCGACCCGGACGACCCCGCCGACGCCACGCTCTCCGCGGCGGCCGGCCGCAGCGTCCAGGTCGTCGCCGCCGTGCTGCGCGGGTTCGACCTCCCCGAGGAGCGCACGATCGACGCGATCCGGTCCGTGCGCGCGAGCCTGCACGGGTTCGTCGCGCTCGAGCTCGGCGGCGGCTACCGGCTGCCCGACGACCTCGACCGCAGCTTCGACCTCCACGTCCGCTCGGTGCTCGCCGGCCTCGAGTCGCTCTCCGGCGGCTCCTGACGCCCCGCGCCGCAGACCGGCCCCAACGAAGACCCCCACCCGTCCAGCGCAACCACCCCGGAGGCTCCCGTGAGCTCGACCACCGCCACCGCGCCCGGCACGACCACGCCGTCGGCCTCGACCCGCACCCGACGCCTGACCGCCGCCGCGCTCGTCGCGGCGGGCGCCGGGTTCGTCCTGTTCCCCGTGCTGCGGCCGTGGCCGGACGAGGCGCGCCCGACGGCTGGGCTCGCGGCCGCGTTCGCGTCCGACCGCTGGGTCGTCGCGCACCTGTGCGGCATCCTCGCGATCGGCCTGCTCGCCCCGGCGCTCCTGGGCCTGCGGTCCACGCTCGCCGCCCGCGCCCCGCGCCGCACGACCGCCCTGCTCGCGTCCGCGACCGGGCTGGCGTGGGCGGGAGGATTCCTCGCCGCGCTCTTCTTCGGCGCGGAGATGTTCGGCATCCAGGCGGTCGCCCGCGCCGCGACCGCCACGAGCGACCCCGCCGCGTCCGGGTTCCTCGCCGTCGTGACGGACCTGCGCACGGGACCGCTCGCGGTCACGCTCTTCGGTGCGGGGCTGCTCCTCCTGGCGGCGGGCGGCGCGCTGACCGCCGTCGCGCTCCGGCGCGTCGCGCCCTGGTGGCTCACCCTCCCGTTCGCCCTCGGCCTCGTCCTGCTGCTGCCGCAGTTCTGGGGCGGGCCGGGGCTGCGGGTCGCGCACGGCGTCCTGCTCGGCGCCGGGTGCGCTCTCCTCGCCATCGTGGCGCTCCGCCAACCACGCCCCTGACCGCTCCCGAGAACGACCCCGATCGCTGCCGAGCACGACATGGGTGCCGTTATCCCACGGATAACGACACCCATGTCGTGTTCGGCCGGCGCCGGGGAGCGTCAGCGGGCGGCGACGAAGCCCAGGAGGTCGTGCCGGGTGAGGACGCCTACCGGGTCGCCGTCCTCCACCACGAGGAGCGCGTCGGCGTCGTGCAGCGCGGCGCGCACCGCCTCGACGCCCTCGCCCGCGCCGATGAGCGGGAAGCGGGGCTCCATGTGCTGGTCGACGCGGTCGGCGAGCGAGGCGCGGCCCGAGAACACGGCGTCGAGCAGCTCCCGCTCGCTCACCGACCCCGCGACCTCGCCGCTCTTCACCGGCGGCTCGGCGCCCACGACGGGCATCTGGGAGACGCCGTACTCGCGCAGGATCTCGATGGCGTCGCGCACGGTCTCGCTCGGGTGCGTGTGCACGAGGTCGGGCAGCCGGCCGTCCTTGGCGCGCAGCACGTCGCCCGCGGTCACGCCCTCCTCGTCGGGCAGGAACCCGTACGAGCGCATCCAGGCGTCGTTGAAGATCTTCGACAGGTAGCCGCGGCCGCTGTCCGGCAGCAGGACGACGATCACGGCTCGCGCCGCGGCCTCCGGGTCCTCCTCCTCGAGCCGGCGCGCGAGCCGCAGCGTCGCCTCGACCGCCATGCCGCACGACCCGCCGACGAGCAGGCCCTCCTCGCGCGCGAGGCGCCGCGTCATCGCGAACGAGTCGGCGTCCGACACGGCGATGACCTCGTCGGGGACCGACGGGTCGTACGCGGCCGGCCAGAAGTCCTCGCCCACGCCCTCGACGAGGTACGGCCGCCCGTCGCCCCCGGAGTACACCGAGCCCGCCGGGTCGGCGCCCACGACGCGCACGCGACCGCCGTCGGCCTCCACGCGGTCCGCCGAGACGTCCTTGAGGTAGCGCCCGGTGCCCGTGATGGTGCCCCCCGTGCCGACGCCCGCGACGAAGTGGGTCACGCGGCCGTCGGTGTCCGCCCAGACCTCGGGGCCGGTGGACTCGTAGTGCGACGCCGGGCCGTTCGGGTTCGCGTACTGGTTCGGCTTCCACGCCCCAGGGATCTCGCGGACCAGCCGGTCGGAGACCGAGTAGTAGGAGTCCGGGTGGTCGGGCGCGACGGCGGTCGGCGTCACGACGACGCGCGCTCCGTACGCGCGCAGCACGTCGCGCTTGTCCTGGCTCACCTTGTCGGGGCACACGAACACGCAGTCGTACCCCTTGCGCTGCGCGACGAGCGCGAGGCCGACGCCCGTGTTGCCGGACGTGGGCTCGACGATCGTGCCGCCCGGGGCCAGCTCGCCCGACGCCTCCGCCGCCTCGACCATCTTCAGCGCGATGCGGTCCTTCACCGAGCCGCCGGGGTTCACGTACTCGACCTTGGCGAGGATCGTCGCGCTGAGGCCTTCGGTGACACGGGACAGCCGGACGAGCGGGGTACCGCCGACGAGCTCGGACACGTGCTCTGCGTATCTCATGCCCCGATCATCCCCGATCCGCGCGGTACGCGTACGTCGTGCGGCCCTCCGGCAGCACGACGGCGGGAATTTCCGTACGGTGTACAGCGTTGAGCCCTCCGACCGCCCCGACCGAGAGGTGACCTGTGCCCGAGACGACCACCGCCGCCCCGCAGCCGACCGCCCCCGCGACGACGCTCCCCGACCTGCCCGACGTCGTCGCCCAGGCCGAGCGCCTCGTCGCGCTCGGCGTCCATGAGATCGCCGGCCTGACGCCCGACGCGTTCCGCACCGCCGCGGCCGGTCTCGCTGCCACCGCACCCGCCGGGGCGCTGCTCGTCGTCGACCGGAGGCTCGCGCCGCCGTCGGCCCTCGCACCCCTGCTGCGGCTCCCGGCGCGCGACGGCGAGAAGGAGGGCTTCGTCGTCGTCGACATGACGGATGTCGACCGGTTCGCGCCGATCGACGGCGTCGAGGTCCCCGACGGCCCGCTCTACCTCGTAGCCGGTCCGGACCGCGGCGACGACCTGGCGAACTGGTCGCCGGACGAGGCGCTGCCCGAGCTCACGGCCCGCGGGCGCACGCCCATGCTGCTGCACGAGGGCATCCACTGGGCGCTCCAGGCCCCGAGCGTCCTCACGCGCAACCTCTGCTACATGACCATCGGGTCGCGCCTGCGCAAGCCCGACGGCCGCCTCGACGCCCGCACCCCGGCGCTGTGGATCTCGAACGGCACGGGCCGCGACGGTCGCGAGCGGCGCGGCGCCCCGAAGGTCGGCTGGTGCTGGGCGGGCAACCGCCACACCTGGCTCGGCTTCGCCTCGACGACGGGCCGCCTCCCCGCCTGACGCAGCCTGCGCGTGTGAGCAGGGAATGGGCCCGGTTCTCGGTCGAGAACCGGGCCCATTCCCTGCCCACGACGACGGGCGCTCAGCCGAAGAAGCCCAGGAGGGCGACGAGGACCACGACGACGCCGAGCACGACGACGAGGAGCGGCCGGTCGGACGCCTCGCGCGCGGTGAGGCGACCCAGCCCGGCCCCGATCGCGGCCGTGACACCGACGACGGCGGCCGCGCCCGCGACCAGCGCTCCCCCGCCGCTCGCGCCGGCGTCGGCGAGCTGCCGCGCGAGGCCGCCGGCGAGCAGCGACCCCCACAGCGCGCCCGCGACGAGGCCGAGCGCGGCGAACACCAGCGCGGCCCGGCGCTCGGACGCGTCGCGCGTGATCCGGGTGCCGAGCCAGGCCACCGCGGCGCCCGCGGTCGGGACGCTGAGCAGGATGAGGAGCGCCGCGAACGCGAGCCACGCGGGCGGGGCGCCGGAGACGACCATGTAGAGGACCTGGACGCCGAGCATCGCCGCCGCGGCGACGACGAGGCCGGCGAGAAAGACCGGCACCCGCGGCGGGAGGTCCGCCGCGGGTGCCGGTTCACGGGTGCTGCGCGCCACCGTCAGTCGCTGCTCTGCAGGATCGCGAAGAGGCGCAGGAACTCGAGGTAGAGCCAGATCAGCGTGACGAGCAGGCCGAACGCCGCCGACCACGCGAACTTGGCGGGCACGCCGCCCTCGACACCGCGCTTGATCGAGTCGAAGTCGACGATGAGCGACGCGGCGGCCAGGCCGACCCCGAGGAGGCTGGCGATGATGCCCCAGCCGCTGTACAGGCCCCAGCCGCCCAGGACGCCCGTCATGATGAGGACGACGTTCACCAGCGAGAAGACCAGGTAGCCGACCATCGCGATGAGCAGCCAGCGCATGAACTTCGGCGTGACGCGCACGCGGCCGGACTTGAACAGGAACAGGGCGGCGGCGAACGTCGCGACCGTGGCCACGACGGCCGACGGCACGACGCCGTTCCACGCCGTCTCGTAGAAGCGGCTGATGCCGCCGAGGAACAGGCCCTGCGCGACCGTGTACAGCACGATGAGCGCGGGGCTCGGGTTCCGCTTGAACGAGTTCACCAGGCCGAGCACGAGGCCGACGACCGCACCGACGATCCACAGCGCCGGCATCTGCGGCGTGACCATCCACGAGCCCGCACCGACCACGACGAGGAGGGCGAGCAGACCGCCCGTCTTCATGATGACGTCGTCGTAGGTCAGGCGCTTGGTGTCCGCGGTCGTCGCCGACGGCGCGTTGTACATCGCGTCGAGCGACGCGGCGTCGGCGGTCTGGGCGCCGTACGCGCCCCACTGCGCACCCTGCTGCGGCGGCGTGCCGTAGGCGGGGCCCTGGCCCTGCGGGGGCGGGCTCCCGTAGGCGGGTCCGGCCTGCGTGGCCGCCCCACCGCGCTGGTTCTTCGGATCCCCGAAGACCGCGCTGTTGTTGAAGACGGGGTTGCTCATGAGCTCCTCCTGGTCGCGGCGTCCACTACCTCTCAGCGGGCCTCGTCATCGGCGTCTCGCCTCGAGTCGGGTGTCGCTGGCCTGTGTTCATCCTAGGGAACGTGCGAGCCGTGGCCACTGTTCCCGCCGGTTTCTCACCGGTTTTCGCCCCTGCGAGCGCGAAGTCCCGACCAGCGGACCATCCCGCGCGGCGTGACGTACGCCGCGCGGCGTACGTCGCCCGGCCCACGCCCCGGGCAAGATACGTCGCACGGGGGCTGTCCGACGTCGTCCACGTCCCTAGGCTCGTGACGTACCTCGCGGTGAGGCCCCCGGTCGGACCCGGTGCGACCCCCGCCCGCGAGCACCAGAACCATCCCGGACGAACGACCCTCGGAGGGGCGAAGTCATGATCGAAGCACGCGGCCTGACCAAGCGGTACGGGCCCAAGACCGCGGTGGACGGCATCTCGTTCACCGTGCGTCCCGGGACCGTCACCGGCTTCCTCGGCCCCAACGGCGCCGGCAAGTCCACGACCATGCGCATGATCATGGGTCTGGACCGCCCGACCGCGGGGCACGTCACCGTCAACGGGCGCCCGTACGCGCAGCACCGCTCCCCCCTCACCGAGGTGGGCGCGCTGCTCGACGCCAAGGCCGTCCACACCGGGCGCACCGCCTACAACCACCTCCTCGCGATGGCCGCGACGCACGGCATCCCCACCAAGCGCGTGGACGAGGTCATCGACATGACCGGCCTGCAGTCGGTCGCGAAGAAGCGCGTCGGCGGCTTCTCGCTCGGCATGGGCCAGCGCCTGGGCATCGCGTCCGCGCTGCTCGGCGACCCCAAGACGCTCATCCTCGACGAGCCGGTCAACGGCCTCGACCCCGAGGGCGTCCTGTGGGTGCGCAACCTCGCCCGGTACCTCGCGTCGGAGGGCCGCACGGTCTTCCTGTCGAGCCACCTCATGAGCGAGGTCGCCCTCACGGCGGACCACATCATCGTCATCGGCAAGGGCCGCATCATCGCGGACGCCCCGGTGAGCGACATCGTCAACGGCACCCAGCAGCGCACGGTCCGCGTCCGCACGCCGCACGCCACGCAGCTCGCCGAGATCCTCACGAGCGACGGCGCGACCGTCACGAGCGACGAGCCGAGCCTGCTCGTGGTCACCGGCGCGGACGCGCCCGGGATCGGCGAGCTCGCCGCCGCGAAGGGCTTCGTCCTGCACGAGCTCACGCCCGTCACGTCGACGCTCGAGGACGCCTACATGGCCCTCACGGCCGACTCCGTCGAGTACCAGACCGAGTCCGCGCAGATCCACATCGGCCACGGCGCGGCGGGTGCGCCCGCGGATGCACCGGCCCCCACCGACTCCCTCGAAGGAGCGCAGCGATGAGCGCCACGACCCTCGCCCCGGGCGCCACCAGCCCGACGGCGTCCCGCACGTCCCCGTACCGCCTCACCTTCGGCCACGTGCTGCGCTCGGAGTGGATCAAGTTCCGCTCGCTGCGCTCCACGTGGTGGACGCTCGGCATCACCGTCGCGGTCATGGTGGGTTTCTCCCTCATGTTCGCGGCCGTCATGACCTCGATGGACTCCGCGGGCGTCTCGCCCGAGGAGGCGGGGATGGGCTCGACCGACGGCGTCGGCGTCATGGTGATCACGGTCGGCTACTCGTTCGCCCAGCTCGCCGTCGCGGTGCTCGGCGCGCTCACCGTCACCGGCGAGTACTCCACGGGCATGATCCGCTCCACGCTCTCCGCCGTCCCGCGCCGCACGCCCGCGCTCGCGGCGAAGATGATCGTCGTGGGCATCGTCACGGCCGTCTCGACCGTCGTGGCCGTGGGGCTGTCCTACCTCGTCACCTACCCGATCCTGTCGGGCAAGGACATGACGGTCGACTTCTCGTCCGCCGACGACCAGCGCGCCCTGATCGGCGTCGTGCTGTACCTCACCGCCGTCGCGCTGTTCTCCGTCGCGGTCGGCGTCCTGCTCCGCAGCTCCGCGGGCGCGATCTTCACGCTCGTCGCCGTGTTCTTCGTCCTCTCGATGGTGCTCAACATCGTCATGGGCGTCACGGGGGCCGACTGGGTCCAGACCCTCATGAACTCGCTGCCCGCGTCCGCGGGCGAGCAGGTCGTGCTCGGCGGCGGGATGTCGTCCCCCGACGCGATCGGCCCGTGGCCCGGCTTCGCGGTCCTCGCCGGCTGGACCGCGGCGCTCACCGTCGCCGCGGCGGTCGTGCTCAAGCGCCGGGACGCGTGACCTCCCGGCCTACCACCCCGCCGACGCCGGACGAGCAGCCCGCTCGTCCGGCGTCGGCCGTGGCGCGCCCGGACGCCGTCTCGGCGAGCGCGCCGGGGACGGCGCCCCTGCCGATGCGGCCCGCGCCAGAGCCCTTCACCGAGCTCGACGCGCGGCGCCTCGGCCCGGTGCGCCGCTACTTCGCCCGCCGCCCGGTCGTCATGGACTGGGTCATCGTCGCGGTGTTCGTCGTGCCGGGCGTGCTCTACGCGCTCTTCGCGGAGCAGCCCCGCGGCTCGACCCCGCTGTCGCTCGTCTTCTTCCTCCTCGGCGGGGCGCTCCTGTACTGGCGCCGCCGCCGACCCGTCACCGTCGCGCTCGGCCTCACCGTCCTCGGCGTCCTCGCCATCGCGGTCACCGGCGACACCGCCGGCTTCGAGGTCGCGGCCATGTTCGCGGTCTACGCCGTCGCCGCCTCGCGGCCGTCGCGCATCGCGTGGCCGGTCCTCGCCATCGTCGTCCTCGCCCTGTCCGGCGCGACGCTCCTCTGGTACGACATCGTCACGACCGCCGACGGGGAGATCCTGCGCCAGAGCGTCGAGCCCGGCCGCGCGACCGTTGACCGCGTCGTCGGCATCCTCGTCACGACCATCCTCTGCCTGGTCGCCCTCGCGATCGGCACCAACGTGCGCGCCCGTCGGCAGCACGTGTCCGACCTCGTCGAGCGCGCCAACTCCATCGCGCGCGACCGCGACCAGCAGGCCCAGCTCGCCGCGGCCGCCGAGCGCACGCGCATCGCGCGCGAGATGCACGACGTCGTCGCGCACTCCCTCACGGTGATGGTCGCCCTCGCGGACGGCGCCAAGGCGTCGGGCCCCAAGAACCCCGAGCTCGCGGGGCACGCCCTCGACGAGCTCACCGCGACCGGGCGCGCCGCGCTCGCCGACATGCGGCGCGTGCTCGGCGTCCTGCGCGAGCCCGGCGGCGAGCAGACCGTGCCCCTCGCCCCGGCGCACGAGACGCCCGAGCTCGAGGAGATCGTCGAGCGCTTCCGGACCGCCGGTCTGCCCGTCCGGCTCGTGCGCTCCGGCCCGCAGCCGACGCCCGGGCCGGCGCTGCGCCAGACCGCGCACCGCATCGTCCAGGAGTCCCTGACGAACGTGCTGCGCTACGCGCCGCTGTCCCCCATGGTCCTCGTCGAGGTCTCCCGCCGCGCCGAGCCCGGCGCGGACTGGCTCGAGCTGCGGGTCGTCAACCAGGCGGGGCGCCGGCCCGGCGAGGGCGCGAGCGTCGACGAGCGCGGCCTCCCGCCGTCCGTCGCGGAGCAGCACCCGCCCGGCGTCCCGGTCGGGACGGGCCGCGGCGTCATCGGGATGCGGGAGAGGGCGGCCGTGTACGGCGGTACGGTGTCGGCGGGGCCGAGCGGGACCGGCTGGGAGGTGCGGGCGAGCCTGCGCCTCGACCTCGACCCCGGCCGGGAGACCGGCGCACGCGACGACGGACGGGAACGCACATGACGGACAGCGGCGCACCGACCCGGGTGCTGCTCGTCGACGACCAGGCGCTGCTGCGCATGGGCTTCCGCATGATCCTCGCCGCCGAGGACGACATCGAGGTCGTCGGCGAGGCCGGCGACGGCGAGACCGGGATCGCGCAGGCCGCCGCCCTGCGCCCCGACGTCGTGCTCATGGACGTCCGCATGCCCGGCACCAACGGCATCGAGGCGACCGAGCGCATCGTCGCGGCCCAGCCGGAGTCGCGGGTCATCATCCTCACGACGTTCGACCTCGACGAGTACGCGTTCGCCGCCCTGCGCGCCGGCGCGAGCGGGTTCCTGCTCAAGGACGCCAAGCCGGGCGAGCTCGTCGGGGCGATCCGCGCCGTCGCGAGCGGCGACGCCGCGGTGTCCCCGCGCATCACGCGCCGCATGCTCGAGATGTTCTCCGGGCAGCTCCCCCAGGACGGGACGGTCGCTCCGGAGCCGAGCCAGACCGGCCTGCACGACCCCCGCCTCGCCGAGCTCACGGCGCGCGAGCTCGAGGTCTTCGAGGCGCTCGGCGAGGGCCTGACGAACGCCGAGATCGCCGAGCGCTTCGTCCTGTCCGAGGCGACCGTCAAGACCCACGTCGGCCGCGTCCTCGGCAAGCTCGGCCTCCGCGACCGCGTCCAGGCCGTCGTCCTCGCCTACGAGACGGGCGTGGCCCGCCCCTCCTGAGGTCGTCCGCCCGCCGAGGTTGAGGCGTGGTCCGCCCAGGTAGAGCCCTGGTTTCGTGCCCGACGGCGGTCTGGTCACCTTGGGTGGCGGGGTGGGTGGTGGTGCCGCGTCTACCATCCGCCGCTCGTTCCTCGCGGCTCCCGCCAGGCCCGACCACGACGCGGCACCACCACCCACCCCGCCCGGCGTCGTCTCGCCCTGGTCTTGGCCCGCCTCGGGCGACCGCCCGCGGTGTCGGTTCGACCGAGGGCCGCCAACCGGCGTCTCCCAGGCGATCTGGCCGTCGGTGCAACGCAGTGCGAGCGGACGTCGTCGAACCAGGCCTCTACCTCGGCGGACCACGGGCCCACCTCGGCGGACCACGGGCCTACCTCGGCGGACCACGGGTCTACGTCGGCGAGCTGGCTCGGGTGAGCCCGGGCCAGGGTGCCGCGACGGCCGAGCGGTGGGGGTGGGCTCGGATGCGAAGGGGCGTCAGAGCGGCGCTCCAAAGACCCACGCCCGACAGGCCACGGTGACGGCGCCGCAGCCCCGAGCACCGAGCCCACCCCCACCGCGGACCCGACCCCGCGGCCTGAAAACCGACCAGGGCTCTACCTCGGTAGACCAGGGCTCTACCTCGGCGGGCTACGCCTCCGCAACGGGCTGGGCGGCGGCCTTCTCGGACTGCTCGGCCTTGTCGGCCTCGGCCTGGGCAGCGGCCTCCTGCTTGGCGGCCTTCTTCGCCGCGCGCTTCTCGCCGCGGCGCTCGGCGAGCGTGTAGAGCACCGGGACGACGACCAGGGTCAGCAGCGTCGAGCTCAGCAGGCCGCCGATGACGACGAGCGCGAGGGGCTGGGAGATGAACGCCCCGCCGCCGGTGATGCCGATCGCCATCGGGGTGAGCGCGAAGATCGTCGCCGCCGCGGTCATGACGATGGGGCGCAGGCGCTTGCGCGCACCTTCCATGACGGCGTCGTCGAGCGACCGGCCGCGCTCGCGGTACTGGTTGATGAGGTCGATGAGCACGATCGCGTTGGACACCACGATGCCGACGAGCATGAGCAGGCCGATGAGGGCCGGCACGCCGAGCGGCGTCGCGGTGGCGAGCAGCAGGAGCAGCGCGCCCGTCGCGGCGAACGGGATCGACACGAGCAGGATGAACGGCTGGAGGAGGCTGCGGAACGTCGCGACCATGACGAGGTAGACGATGAGGATCGCGACGAGCAGCGCGAGCCCCAGGTCGGCGAACGCGTCGGCCTGGTCGGACGCGACGCCGCCGATCTCGACGGTCGCCCCGCCCTCCAGGTCGAGGCCGTCGATCGCGGTCGTGAGCTCGGCGGTGAGCGCGCCGAGGTCCTGGCCGGCGGGCGTGACGGAGATCGTCGCGCTGCGCTCGCCGTCGACCCGGGTGATCGAGGTCGGGACGTCGACCTCCGCGACCTCGGCGACCTGCGTGAGCGGGACGGGTCCTGCCGCGGTGGGCAGCACGACCTGCTCCAGCTCCGCGACCGTCGCCGGGGCCTCGCCCGCGAGGACGCGGACCTGGACCGGACCGTCGCCGAGGTTCACGGTGCCGATCGGCGCGGGAGACATCGTCCCCGCGACCGTCCCGGCGACCTGGGTCTCGGTGAGCCCGACGGCGGCCGCGGCGTCGCGGTCGACGGTCACCTGGACCGTGGACTGCGCGGAGGCGAGGTTGTTGGTCACCTGCGCGGCGCCGTCGGCGTCCTCGGCGAGCTCCTGAACGTCGGCTGCGGCAGCCGTGAGGGTCTCGGTGTCGGGGGCGCGGACGACGAGGTCGACCGTCGAGCTGCCGAACGCGGCGTCCGCACCGGCGACCTCGATGCCCTCGCTCGCGTCTCCGCCCAGCCCGGCGACGGCGTCGCGCACGTCCTCCTGGGCGGCGACGGCGTCGGCGTCCGGGTCGAGCGTGACGGCGAACGTCGCCGTCGGGGAGCCCCCGCCGCCGAAGAACGCGGCCTCGGGGCCGCCCGCCGTGCCGACCGTCGTCTGCACGGTCGCGACGCCGTCGACGCCCATGAGCGCCTGCTCCACGTCGCGCGCGGCGGCGTCCTGCGCCTCGAGCGACGTGCCGGGCGCGAACGACTCGGTGACGGTGAGCGTGTCCTGGCCGGTGTCGCCGAGGAAGTTGGTCTCCAGGCGCGGCACGAGCGCGAGCGTCCCGGCGAGGATCGCGACGGACACGCCGAGCGTGATCGCCGGGTGGCGCAGCGCCGCCCGCAGCGTCGGGACGTATCCGCGCTGCCACAGACCGCGGCGCTCCTTGGCCTCCGCCGCGGCGCGCGCCCGCTCGCCCGCGAGGCGCGCGGCCTCCGGGTCCGCCGGGACGGGCGGGGACGTGATGAACCAGTACGCGAGGACCGGGACGATCGTCAGCGCCACGAAGAGCGACGCGAGCATCGCGATGGCGACGGTGAGCGCGAAGGGCCGGAAGAGCTCGCCGACCATGCCGCCCACGAGCGCGATGGGCAGGAAGACGGCGACGGTCGCCACGGTCGAGGCGGTGATCGCGCCCGCGACCTCCTTGACGGCGCCGATGATGGCGCCCACCTTCTCCTCGCCGTACGACAGGTGCCGCTTGATGTTCTCGATGACGACGATCGAGTCGTCGACCACGCGGCCGATCGCGACCGTCATGGCGCCGAGCGTGAGGATGTTGAGCGTGTAGCCCGTGGCGTTCATGACGATGAACGTCACGAACAGCGACAGCGGGATCGACACGGCCGAGACGAGCGTCGAGCGGAGCGACGCGAGGAACAGCAGGATCACGACGACGGCGAAGAGGAGGCCGAGGAGGCCCTCCGTCGCGAGGCCCTCGATGGACTCCTCGATGAACGGCGCCTGGTCGAACACGACGTCGACCCGCACGTCCTGCGCGTCGAGCACGCCGGAGAGGTCGTCGATCGCCTCCTGGACGGCGTGCGACACCTCGACCGTGTTGCCCGCGGGCGTCTTGGTGATCGCGACCGCGAGCGCGTTCTCGCCGTCGAGGCGCGAGTACGACGTCGCGGGCTCGGGGCCCGCGGTCACGGTCGCGACGTCGCCGAGCGCGACGGGCGCGGTGCCGGGCGCCGCGGTCGGGGACACGAGCGGCAGCGCGGCGAGCTCGTCGACGGTCGTGACAGCGGTGCCGACCTGCACGCTGAGGGTCCGGTCGCCCTCGGCGACGGTCCCGGCGGGGATCACGACCCCGTTGTCCTGGAGGATCGTGGAGACCTGCGCCGGACTGAGCCCGGCGGCGGCGAGCGCGGCCGGGTCGAGGTCGACCGTGACCTGCTGGTCGGCGATGCCGCTCACCGCGACGCTGCGCACGCCCTCGACGTCCTCGAGCGCCGGGACGACGCTCGACGTGACGGTGTCGGCCAGCGCCGCGTCGTCGGAGCCGCCGGACACGGCGAGCTGGATCACGGGCAGGTCGTCCACCGACCCCGTGACGACCTGCGGCTCGACGTCCTCGGGGAGCTGGGACTGCAGGCGCGTGATCGCCGTCTGGAGCTGGGAGGCCGCGGCGTCCATGTCCGTGCCGTAGGCGAACTGCACGGTCGTCACGGACATGCCGGTCGACGACGTCGACGTGACGTCCTCGACGCCCTTGACGGCGCGCGCGGCCGTCTCGACGGGGACGGTCACCTGCTGCTCGACGATCGCCGGGGCGGAGCCCGGGTAGACGCCGACGACGGCGGCGGTCGGGATCTGTAGGCTCGGGATGAGCTCCTGCTTGAGCGACCCCATGCTGATGACGCCGAAGATCGCGATCGCGACCGTGGCGAGCGCGACGAGCGCGCGGTTGGCCAGCGACAGCCGGGCGAGACGGGACACGGAGCCTCCAAGGGTTCCAGGTCGGGTGGGAGACGACGTCGGCGTCGCGATTTCGTTAGCGTAACGCGAAGCATCTCGGGATGGTTCCCGCTCCCACCGATAGAGTCTGCGCCGTGACCCACCCCGCCGACGACGAGCGCGCGGCGCTGGCGCGGCGCCTCGAGGACGCGCAGCGCCGCCTCGCCGAGCTGCTCCTCGCCCAACGGCTCGAGCCCTTGCTGCGCACGACCCTCACGGTCCCCCAGCTGCGCGCGCTCGCGGTCCTCCAGCTCGACGGCGAGACGAGCTCGCACCGGCTCGCGGAGGTGCTCGGCATCTCCCCGGCGACGCTCTCGGGGATCGTGGACCGGCTGGAGGCGGCGGGGATGGCCGCGCGCCGTCCCGACCCGCAGGACGGTCGGGTGCGGCTGGTCGCCGCGACGCCGCGCGGCGCCGCGGCCGTGCGCCGGATCGCGGCGCAGGAGGACGAGCCCCTCACGGACCTGCTCGACCGGCTCGACGTCGCGGACCTGCGCGCGCTCACGGTCGGGATCGAGGCCCTCACCCAGGTCGCGGAGACGTCGGCCGCGGACACCCCGACCGCCCCGGAGGACTGAGGGACCCGAGCCGCAGGCCCGGGACTCCCGTCTCGTCGTCGTCGGTGCTCAGACCTCGCCGAGCGCCTCCTCGGGCGTCCCCTCGACGGCACGCGCGCGGCGGTTCCAGCGCGACCACAGCACGCGCTCGCCGAGCTCGCCCGCCATCCGGTGGCCGAACGCCACGAACACGACGACGCCGAGCACCAGGATCCCCGCGCCCAGCCAGAACGGGGCCGTCGCGGAGACCGGGTGCAGCAGGCCCGCGATGACCGGCGCGGGCGCGGCGAAGCCCCAGCGCACGAGGTTGAAGGCCCCGGTCGTGACGCGCCGGTCCGGGTCGCCGAGCGCGAGCGACAGGTCGGTGAGGTTCGCGTTCGCGATGCCCATGAAGACGCCGGCACCCACGAGCACGACGACGGACCACGCGGTCCCGAGGTCGAGCGCCAGCAGGACCAGCGCGACCAGCACGCCCACGATCGCGACGCCGAGCGTCTGGACCGCGCCCACGCGGTGGGCGAGGCGGTGCCCGACGACGAGGATCCCGACCGCGAGCCCCACGCCCCACGCGGTGAAGACGAGGCCGAGCGGCACGACGTCGAGGCCGAGGAACACCGGCGTGTACCCGAGCACGATGAAGAAGCAGAAGTTGTACGCGGCGGTGACCGCGGCGAGCGCGAGGAATCCGGGCTTGCGGAAGAGGCGGAACACCTGGCCGAGCCGCAGGGGTGCGGGCTTCTCGGCAGGGTCCTTGAGTCGGGTCACCGACACGAGGAGCGCGACGAGCATGAAGACGCCGCAGACGAAGAACGGGACACGCCACGAGATGCCGCCCAGCAGGCCGCCGAGCAGCGGGCCGACGGCGAAGCCGAGCCCGACGCACGTCTCGAAGAGCTCGACGACCCACTCGCGGTCGTTGGCGAGCGAGACGAGCAGGACCATCGCGGTCGCGAAGAACATCGCGTTGCCGAGGCCCCACAGCCCGCGCAGCGCGGCGAGCTGGCCGATGCTCGTGCTCAGGGCCGCGAGCACCGCGGCCACGGCGACGAGGCTCACGCCGGTCGCGAGGATCTTCTTGTAGCCGAACCGACCCGTGGCCATGACGGCAGGGATCATGCCGAGCGCCATCACGGCGATGTAGGCCGTGAAGAGGAGCTCGATCTGCCAGGTCGACGCCCCGATCTCCTCCCCGATGACGGGCAGGATCGGGTCGACGACCGCGATGCCGGCGATCGCGAAGAACGCCGTGAGAGCGGTCGCGTAGATGGCGGTGCGGTTCGGTTCGTTGCGCGTGGAGGCCACTGCGTTCGTACTTCCTGGTCGGTGGGAGAGTGCCGCTCGGCCCGAGGGGACTCGGCGGCAGTTTTTATCTGTATCTGACAGGTAAGTATCTGTAGAATACACCTATGACGGTTGCCGAGGGAAACGATCACGGAGCCGGTGCGTCGTCCGGCGGGGCGTCGGCGCGCGACGACGCGACCGCGCACGACGTGCTCGGCGCGATCGAGCTGGAGGTCGCGCAGCTCCTGCGGCGCGCCGAGCGCACCCGCGCGTCGGGGACGCCGGGCACCTCGCGCCGCGGCGGGACGCTCGACCGCTCCGGCTACCTCCTGCTCCACACGCTCGGGACGCACGGCCCCCTGCACGTGAACGCGCTCGCGGAGCGCCTCGGCCTCGACGCGTCGACCGTCACCCGCCAGGTCGTCGCGCTCGAACGGGCCGGTCACGTCCGCCGCGCGCGCGATCCCCGTGACGGCCGCGCGGTCGTCGTCGAGCCGACGAGCGAGGGCCTCGACGAGCTCGCCGCGCACCGGGTCGCGCGGACGGAGCTGTACGCCGACGTGCTGGGCGACTGGTCCCGCCTGGACCGCGCGCTGCTCGCCGAGCTGCTGGGCCGCCTCAACGGCGACCTCGACGCCTACCGCCGGCGGCGCGACACGCCGTGACCACCGCCGTGAGCCCGCACGGAGGGCGCGACCTCACGGCGCCGCGACCTCACGACACAGGGAGCGCCCAGCGGATCAGCCGCGTGACCGTGGCGCCGGCGGGCCGCGCCCACCGCGCCGGCAGGCCGCGCACCCGCGGCATCCCGGCGCGGGCCCACGCGGGCAGCGACTCGCGCGCGGCGACGGCCAGCCCGGCGTAGGCCGGTCGCACCGGCCACGGGAGCGGGGGCTCGACGAGCAGGAACCGCGCGGCGTCGAGCGCGGACGGCGTGAACGAGAGCGCCGGCCGGTACTCCTCGACCGCCGCGTCCAGCTCCCGACGGGTCAGGGGCGCGTCCACGACCCCCAGCGCGCGCCCGACGACGGCGGCCTGGGCGACGTACTCGTCGCACCCCTGCGCGTCGAGCGGGCGTCGACCGAACGACTGGTGCGCGACGAGGAAGCTCTGGGTCTCCGCGACGTGGACCCACCGCAGCAGGTCGGGGTCGCTCGCCCGGTAGCGGCGGCCGTCGGGCGCCCGGCCCCGGACGCGCTCGTGGACCGCGCGGACCGCCGCGACCGCGCGCTCGGCGTCGTCGGCGGTGCCGAACGTCGTCACGGCGATGAAGGTCGACGTGCGCTGGAGGCGGCCCCAGGGGTCGCCCCGGTAACCCGAGTGCGCGGCGACGCCCGCCATGGCCAGCGGGTGCAGGCTCTGGAGGAGCAGGGCGCGCAGCCCTCCGACGAACATCGACGCGTCGCCGTGCACGCGCTGGACCGGCGAGCCCCGGTCGAACCAGCGCGGACCCGGCGTCTCGTGGATGCGCGCCCTCGTGGCGGTCGCGTCCGGGCCCGCGACCCGGAGGAAGATCGCGCGCTCCGTCGCCCCGCGCACCCGCTCCACCACGTGGGCCATGCGACCGATGCTCGCACCTCGCGCCGCCCCTCGCCCCCTCGCGTCTCGTCTCGCAACGCGTCCCAAGAACTCGTTGCAAAGAACCTCTTGCAAAGGTGTCTTTGCATGGCTACTCTCGTGCCATGAGCACCGACGGCGACACCACACCCCCGAGCGCCGAGCGCCACCCAGCGCTCGGTCCGGCGCAGCTCAAGGCGCTCGCGCACCCGCTGCGGGTGCAGATCCTCGACCTGCTCTCCACCCACGGCGCGCTCACCGCGAGCCGCCTCGCCGACCTCGTCGGCGAGTCCAGCGGCTCGACGAGCTACCACCTGCGCCAGCTCGCCCGGCACGGCTTCGTCCGCGAGGTGGCCGGCCGCGGCACGGCGCGGGAGCGGTGGTGGGAACGGCCGCCGGGCGGCTTCACCGTGAGCACGCCCGACGAGACCGAGGACACGGCGACCACGCTCGCCACCGCGATGGTGAGCCGGGAGTTCGAGAACGCGCGCGCCCGCAAGATCCAGGCGTTCCTGGAGCGCTCCTCCGAGCTCCCGACCCGCTGGCTCGACGGGGCGCGCCTCACGACCGCCAGCATGTGGCTCACCGCTGACCAGATGAACGAGGTCGCGGACGCCTGGGACGCGCTCGACGCGACGCTCCACCGGTTCGAGGGCCAGGAGCAGGCGCCGGGCGCGCGACCCGTGCAGATCCACTTCAACGTCTTCCCCACGATCGACGGCAAGGAGAACCCCTCATGAGCGCGTACTCCCCCACCCTGCCCCGCACCGCCGAGCCGCGCGGCGCCGACCGTCTGCTCGTCGTCGTCGGCTCGGCGCTGAGCGACCTCGGGCGCCGCCGCGCCGCGGCGCGCGCACAGGCGCGAGGCGACCGGCTCGCCGTCGCCCCGGGGACCACGTCGACCCGCTCGTCCGACCCGCTCCACGCCGCCGCGGAGCACACGCTCGACCGTGCGGCGCTGTCGCGAGCGTCCCTTCTGCCCTGAACACCCGGAGATTCCACCCGCATGGGGAGTGGTCACCATGTCGGCGACCCCGACCGCTCGGTTACCCTCGACGGGGCGTTCTGTGGGCACAGACGCGCGTCTCCCCCTCTCTCGCCACCCGGCTCGACAGGACGACGCGGTCTCGTGTGCCCCGACCACGTACTTAGGGAGCATTGGTGGGCCTTCTCTCGAGCATCCGCGAGCATCGTCGGACCGTCGCGTCGGTGAGCACCGTGTCGGTGTTCTCGACGGCGCTGGTCGGGATGGCGCTGTTCTACGAGGGCGAGGCCACGGCGGACGTGGACCTGAACGACTCGGGCGTGTGGGTGACGAAGTCGTCGGCCGGGCTGCTGGGTCGGTTCAACTACGAGTCGCAGGCGATGGACGGGACGCTGAACGCGGGCAGCGCGTCGTTCGACGTGCAGCAGGACGCGGGCCGGGTGCTGCTGGACGACTCCGGGACGAGCTCCGCGTCCCCCGTGAACGTCGCGCACCTGAAGCTGGACGGGCAGGTTCGTCTGCCGGCGGGGGCGCAGGTGGTCTCCGGTGGCGCGACGACGGCGATCCTCGACGGCGAGGAGGGTCTGCTGTGGGTGCTGCCGTTCGACGGGGCGACGTCGTTCGACGCGGAGAAGCTGGACCCCGTGGCCGAGGTCGGCGGTGACGGCGCGCTGACCGTGTCGCAGGACGGGACGGTGTTCGCGGCGATCCCGTCGACGGGGACGCTGTGGACGGTGGCGACGACGTCCAAGGGCACGGTGGACGGTGAGGCCTCCTCCGCGCCCCTGCCGGTGAGCAAGGGCGCGGAGGTCGAGGTGACCGCGGTCGGTGACAAGCCCGTGGTGCTCGACCGGTCCGCGTCCCACCTGATCCTGCCCGGCGGGAAGAGCGTGGCGATCGAGGGGGGCGGGGACGCGCGCCTGCAGCAGCCGTCACAGTCCTCGGACGTCGTCGTGGTCGCCACGACGGACGCCCTCGTCTCCCAGCCGCTCAAGGGCGGGGACGCGCAGCGTCGTGCCGCGCAGGGCGTGCCGGCGGCGCCCGTGCAGCTCGGCGCCTGCACGTACGGGGCGTGGGCCTCGACGGGTCAGGTGATCCGTGACTGCGACGGCACGGGTCGGGACGTCGACGAGCGCCTCGAGGGCCTGGACCCCCAGACCCGCCTCGAGTACCGGGTGAACCGGCGCGTGATCGTGCTGAACGACCTGTCGGCGGGGACGTTGTGGATGGCGGCGGACGAGTACCAGAAGGTCGACGACTGGGACGTGCAGTTGCCGGAGGAGGCCGAGGGTGAGGAGTCCGACGCGGAGCTGACGAACCCGGAGCAGGTGGACCAGTTCATCGCGGACCGGTCGCAGCCGAACAAGCCGCCGCAGCCGCAGGACGACAGCTTCGGGGTGCGTCCGGGGCGCACGACGATCCTGCCGGTGCTGGGCAACGACGTGGACCCGGACGGGGACGTGATGACCGCGTCGCTGGCGGGGGACTCCCCGGCCAACGCGACGGTGCAGGCGATCATGGGCGGTGCCGCGCTGCAGGCGGTGGTGCCCGAGGACGCGCAGGGGACGGGCACCTTCCGGTACTCGGTCGCCGACGGGCGTGGGGGCGTGGCCGAGGCCGGCGTCACGCTGAAGGTCTCCCCGTGGGGGGAGAACGCGCCGCCGGAGCAGACGGGTGACCCGGTGCTGCGGGTGGCTCAGGGTGGTCGGGCCACGATCAAGGTCCTGCCGTACTTCAAGGACCCGGACGGCGACGACCTCTACCTGGCGTCGGCCGCGGCGACGGTGGCCGGGGACGACGTGCGCTCGCGCCCGGACGGCACGGTCGAGTTCCGCGACGGCGGCGGCTCGACGGGCCGCAAGATCGTGACCCTGCTCGTCTCCGACGGCGAGATGTCCTTCGAGGGCAAGCTGCTGGTGGACGTGGTGCCGGGTCCGCAGCCGCCGGTGGCGGTGAACGATCACGTGGTGGTGCCGGCGGGTCAGCCGGTGACGGTGGAGCCGTTGCGCAACGACACCGATCCGAACGGTGACGAGCTGCGGCTGGCGTCGGTGTCGGAGTCGGCGCCGGCGGAGATCACGCCGAACTATGACGCGGGCACGTTCACGTTCGTGTCGATGGAGCCGCGGTCGTACGACCTGACGTACCAGGTCACGGACGGTCCGAACGCGACGACGGGTCTGGTGCGGGTGGACGTGCTGGCGCCGTCGGAGGCCGAGGGTGCCCCGATCGTGGTGACCGACACCGCCCTGCTCCCGGCGGGCGGCAGCACGCTCGTGGACGTGCTGGCCAACGACACCGACCCCGCCGGCGGCGTCCTCGTCGTGCAGTCCGTGCGCGTCCCGGCCGACGCCGGGGTGTCGGTCGCGATCCTGGCGCACCAGATGCTCCGGGTGACCGAGATCCGGCGCCTGGACACGCCCGTGACCGTGGAGTACACGGCCTCCAACGGGACCGAGACGGCGACCGGCCAGGTACGCGTGATCCCCGTGCCGGCGCCGACGCGGTTGCAGCCGCCGCAGGCGGCGGCGGACGAGGTCACGGTGCACGCCGGGGACGTGGTGACGATCCCGGTGCTGAAGAACGACACCCACCCCGACGGGCTGGAGCTGTTCCTGCAGCCCGAGCTCGAGCAGGACGTGGACCCCGCCCTGGGCGAGGCGTTCGTCTCGGAGGACACGCTGCGGTTCAAGGCCGGCCCCGAGGCCGGGACCGCGTACGCGATCTACCGGGTGCGCGACGTCAACGGGCAGGAGGACTCCGCCCAGGTCACGATCCGCATCCGCGACGGGGAGGACAACGCACCCCCGCAGCCCCGCGAGATCGACGCGCGCGTGCTGTCCGGGTCCAGCGTGCGCATCGCGGTCCCCCTGGACGGGATCGACCCCGACGGCGACTCCGTCCAGGTCACCGGCATCGCGACCCCCGCCGCCAAGGGCACCGCCCGGGTCGTGGACGGACTGATCGAGTACGCGGCGTCGAAGAACGCCACCGGGCACGACACGTTCACCTACTCCGTGCTCGACGCCCGCGGGGCCACCGCCGTCGGGACGGTCCAGGTCGGCATCGCCCGGCCCGCCGAGACCAACCAGCCTCCCGTGGCGGTGGACGACGAGATCACGGTGCGCCCGGGGCGCACGGTCTCGGTCGCGGCCCTGGCCAACGACACCGACCCCGACGGCGACCAGGTCGGCCTGGTCCCCGGCGCCATCGAGGACACCCACGACCTGGACGCCGAGGTCGTGACCGACCGCATCGTCCTGACCTCCCCCGACGCCGACGGCGCCTACACGTTCTACTACCAGGTCCAGGACACCTACGGCGCCCGCGCCACCGGCGCCGTCACCGTCAACGTCGCCGCCGACGCACCCCTGCTGCCCCCCGTCGCCCGCGACGACACCGTGCCCGTCGAGGACATCCTCGGCAAGACCGAGGTCACCGTCCCCGTCCTGGACAACGACGCCGACCCCGACGGCGCCGCGACCGAGCTCACCGTCACCACCGACGCGACCACCGCCACCGTCACCGACACCGGCGAGCTCGTCGTCACCCTCACCGAGAACCGCCAGGTCATCACCTACACCGCCACCGACATCGACGGCCTCACCGCCAAGGCCTTCGTCAAGGTGCCGGGGATGACGGACCAGGCACCGACCCTGCGTCCGGGCATCACGCCTCTGGAGGTCGTCAGCGGCGAGCCGCTGCCGATCGACATCACGGACTACGTGCTCGTCGTCGAGGGCAAGACCCCGCGACTGACGACCGAGGAGAAGGTCACCGCGCTCGAGGGGACCCGCGAGGTGCCCTCGACCACCGAGATCGTCTACACGTCGAATGCCGAGTACGTCGGGCCGGCCGCTGTCACCTTCGAGGTGACCGACGGCTCCGGCCCCGACGACCCCGAGGGCCACACCGCGCTGCTCACGCTGCCGATCAGCGTGGTCCCGCCGGAGAACCTGCCGCCCGAGCTCTCCACCCCGACGCTCGACGTCGCGGCGGGCGAGGAGGCCTCGATCGACCTCGCACGCTTCGCGACCGACCCCGACGGCGACTCCTTGACCTTCAAGGCCACCGGCCAGGCCCAGGGCGTCACCGTGACGGTCGAGGGCAGCACGCTGCACGCCCAGGCGTCCCCGGACGTGCCCAAGGGCTCGGTCGTGCAGGTCCCGATCACCGTCACCGACGGCGAGCACCCCCCGGTCGAGGGCACCGCGACCCTCACCGTCGTGGCCTCCACCCGACCCCTCGCCCGGGCCAACCAGGACACCGTCGACGACGCCCACCAGGGCAAGGCCACCACGGTGAACGTCCTCGCCAACGACGCCAACCCCTTCCCCGACACGCCCCTGGAGATCGTGGGTGCCGGTGTCGAGACGGGCCAGGGCGACGTCTCCTACGCCGGGAACGACGTCACGATCACCCCGGCCGAGAACTACGTCGGCATCATGGTCGTCACGTACCGCGTCCAGGACGCGACCAAGGACGCCGACCGCCTGGTCGAAGGCCGCGTCCAGGTCAAGGTGCTCGGCAAGCCCGAGGCCCCCGCGACCCCGCAGGTCGAGGAGGTGCGGTCCAAGACGGTCGTGCTGTCCTGGGACCCGCCGAACAACAACGGCGCCGAGATCACCGGCTACACCGTGCGCTCCCAGAACGGCTACGAGAAGGCCTGCGGCACCACCACCTGCACCCTCGACGGCCTCACCAACAACGTCAAGTACACCTTCACCGTGTACGCGACCAACGCCGTCGGCGACGGACCCGCCTCCCCGCCCTCGGCCGAGGCCCGACCCGACGAGAAGCCCGACCCGCCCGCCGCACCCACCCTCGAGTTCGGCGACCAGTCCCTCACCGTCACCTGGACCAACAAGACCTACACCGACCGCTCGCCCATCGAGACCGTCAACCTGGAGATCTCCCCGGCACCGCCGAGCGGCGCCATCCAGATGCAGTCCCTCACCGGGAACCAGACCGTCTGGACCGGGCTGAAGAACGGCGTCGCGTACCGGGTGCGCGTGCAGGCCGTGAACCTCGCCCCCGACCCCTCGGAGTGGGGCGACTACTCCGCCGAGGAGATCCCGGCGGGTCTGCCCGACGTCCCGAAGACGCCCAGCGCGACGCGCGCCTCCGACTCCCCGCTCAACGGCGGGTCCATCGACGTGTCGTGGGAGCCGCCGTTCGAGAACGGCGACGCGATCAAGGCGTACAGCCTGCAGCGCTACAAGAACGGCGCGCGCGACGGCGCGCCGACCTCTCTCACGGGGACGAGCCACAAGGCGACCGGGCTCGACAACGAGTCGTCCTACACGTTCACCGTGACGGCCGAGAACAAGGCGGGCGTGACGGCGGAGAGCCCGCAGTCCGCCGCGGTCGTGCCGTACGGCCGTCCCGAGGCGCCGCCGAAGCCCACCGTGCAGAACGTCGGGTCGTCCTCGCAGGACAGCGGCATCCCGCGCGTCTCGTGGGGAGCCGCCGACGCCAACGGCAGCCCGATCACGTCGTACACGGTCAAGGCCACTCCTGGTGGGACGACCAAGCAGGTCACCGGGACCTCGGTCGACTTCACCGACCTCGCACCCGGGTCGTACACGTTCACGGTCGTCGCGACGAACAACGGCGGCACCTCGACGTCCAGCCCCGCGTCGGCATCGATCAACGCCTACCAGAAGCCTGGCGTGCCAGGCGTCACCGCGACGAAGTCGAGCGGCACCGCGGGAACGTTCACCATCACCGCCCCGTCCTCCAACGGCGGCAACACCATCTCGCGGTACGAGTGGCGGCTCACCGGGACCCAGAACAAGACCGGCACCACGACGAGCGTCGCGATCAGCGGATACTCGCAGGACGTCTACCTCGACGCGCGGGCGTGCAACGCCGCGGGGTGCGGCGACTGGAGCGCGAAGAAGCGGATCCAGACCGACGCCCCGCCGCCGCCCCCGGACCCGCGGGCGTGGGTGGTCCGCGGGCCACGTTCCGACGTGTCGGGCTGCGTCGGGTCCATGTGCACCCAGTTCCGCGTGCAGGCCAACGCGGACTTCCCGTCGGGCTCCTACACGTTCGAGTGCTTCTGGGACGGCAACAGCGTCTCCGGCAACAGCTACATGCGCCAGCTCAATGCCGGCAGCTACGTCGACCTGCCCTGTGTCCTCGGCAACCCGTACGGCACGCAGCGCACCGCGCAGGTCTGGGTGAGCATCTCGCCCGCCAACGGGATCACCGTCGAACGCCGGTCGTGGCCGATCTGGTGATTCACGGTCGAGGACGCGACGATCTGCCGTCGGCAGATGAGCCCACGGCAGATCGTCGCTCCTCCGATCCGCGCCGGGGCGCACGCTGGTCGCATGACCACGCACCCGACCCACCACCAGACCGATAACCCGCTGGGCGAAGCCCGGAGACCGCGCGCGGAGGCCGCCGCCCCGGCGTCGTCGTCCTTCGACGACCAGCTCACGACGCGCCTGCTGCACCAGCGCATCGTCGTCCTCGGCTCGGCCGTGGACGACGCCGTCGCGAACCGTCTGTGCGCGCAGCTCCTCCTGCTCTCGGCGGAGGACCCGCGCGCGGACGTCGCGCTGTACATCAACTCCCCCGGCGGCTCGGTGAGCGCCGGGCTGGCGATCTACGACACGATGCGGCTCATCCCCAACGACGTCTCGACCGTCGCGATGGGCTTCGCCGCGAGCATGGGGCAGTTCCTGCTGTGCGCGGGGACGCCGGGCAAGCGGTTCGCGCTGCCGCACGCGCGCATCATGATGCACCAGCCGTCGGCGGGCATCGGCGGCACCGCCGTCGACATCGCGATCCAGGCCGAGAACCTCGTGTACACCAAGGGGCTCATGCACCGGCTGACCGCGGAGAGCACCGGCCAGAGCGTCGAGACCATCGCGGACGACTCCGACCGCGACCGCTGGTTCACGGCGCAGCAGGCGCTCGACTACGGCATGGTCGACCGGATCGTCGAGTCCGTCGACGACGTCCGTCCCGCCCGCGCGGCCCGGAAGGTGGGACTGTGATGGCGAGCTACACGATCCCGACCGTCGTCGAGAAGACCCCGCTCGGGGAGCGCGCGTTCGACGTCTTCTCCCGCCTCCTGTCGGAGCGCATCGTGTTCCTCGGCACGGAGATCGACGACGGCGTCGCGAACGTCGTCATGGCGCAGCTCCTGCACCTGGAGTCGGACGCCCCGGACCAGGAGATCGGTCTGTACATCAACTCCCCCGGCGGCTCCGCGACCGCGCTCATGGCGATCTACGACACGATGCAGTTCGTCCGCTGCGACGTGTCGACCATCTGCATGGGCCAGGCGGCCTCGGCCGCGGCCGTGCTGCTGGCGGCGGGGACGCCGGGCAAGCGGTTCGTGCTCGAGCACTCGCGCGTGCTGCTGCACCAGCCCTCGGGCGGCGGCGAGGGCACGATCTCCGACCTGTCGATCCAGGCCGAGGAGATCCTGCGGATCCGGTCCGAGACGGAGGAGGTCCTGTCGCGTCACACGGGGCAGACCGTCGAGCGCCTGCGCGCGGACACCGACCGTGACCTCGTGCTCACGGCGCGCCAGGCCGTCGAGTACGGCGTCGCGGACGCCGTCGTCACCTCGCGGAAGCTCGCCGCGGCCGCCTGAACCCGGGTCGAGCGCTGCGTCCGTGGTCGACGGATGCGTCCCGGGACGGATCTCGGCCGCAGACGCAGCACTCGCGGTGCGCCCGCCGCACGGGGCCTACCCGCGTCGCCGGAACCAGGAGCGTCGACGCGGCTCCTGCGCGGGCTCGGCCGCCGGGCCCGGTTCCTCCGTCGCCGCGGGCTCTCCGGGTTCCGGCACCTCGGCAGCGTCCGCGTCGGGGACGTCGGCGGTGTCCGCGTCGGGCACGTCGGCGGTGTCCGCGTCGGGCACGTCCGCGGAGTCCACGTCAGGGTCGACGGCGGTGTCCGCGCCGGGCGCGTGGGCGTCCGGATCCGCTGCTCCCGGCTCGGGATCGTGCGCCGGCGCGGACACCGCGCGCCCCGTCGCCGCGATGCCGGCGATGCGGCCGCGCTCGTCGAACCGGACGGTCACGCTCCCGTCGGGCAGGGCGAGCTCGACCGCGCCGTCGCCCTGCGCCGTCCGGAGCCCGCGAGCGACGGCGTAGGACGCGACGGCGCGCCGGTGGTCGACGACCGTCACGGACAGCAGGCCTTCGCTCAGCACCCGCACGACGCGCGGCACGCTCGGCGCGGGCAGCGCGAGATCGTCGGCGTCGAGGAGGAACCAGGCGCGCGTCCCGCCGCCGACGGGTGCGCTGTAGTGGGTCCAGGTCCCGGTGACGGCCTTCGCCGCGAGCGCGAGGCGGTACGGGAGGTCGTCGGTGAGCGGCAGCTCCGCCTCGGTCGCCTCGCGCAGGCCGGTCTCGCGGGTCTTCTCGGCGGCGCGCAGCACGTCGTCCGGGAAGTCGTTGACGTTGTTCCACGCCCACATCCAGCTCCCGGGGCCGGGCGCGGCCGTGCCGAGGAACTGGAGCCGGCACGTCGTCGTCCCGCCGTCCGGTGCGGTGAAGGTGAACGTCCCCGTGGCCATCTCGGCGCCCCACGCGTCGTCGCCGTGGCGGTCGACGAGGTGGAGCTGGTGCTCGTGCGAGAGGAACGCGGCGTCGTCGACGAGCTCCTGGAGGGCCGGGGCGGTCTGCTCTGCCGTGCCGTGCGCGGTCTGCGGCTCCGTCATCCCTCGACGGTAGCGGCGCCCGCCGCGCCGCGCCGGGGCGCGACACGCGGTGCCGGGCAGGTGTCGGCCCCGCGCCGGCCGGTGCGGCCCGACCCCGCCGGGCTCAGGCCGCGAGGAGCAGCACGTCGGCGGCCCGCACGGTCGCCCGCGCCTCGAGCGTCGTGCGCGCGACCGGGAGGTCGCGCACGGGTTCGCCGGCGGGTGCGGGGTCCCGCGGCGCGGAGAGCGCACCGCGCTCCCGGACGGAGGAGAGCACGCGCACGGGGGCGAGCGGGCGCAGCTCCTCCCCCGTGCGAGCCACGAGGTCCACGAGGCGTAGGCCGAGGGCGCCGCAGACGGCGGCCAGGACCTCGGACGACGCCTCCTTGCGGCCGCGCTCCACCTCGGAAAGGTAAGCGGTCGAGACCCGTGCGGCAGCCGCGACGTCGACGAGCGTCCGACCCTGCGCGAGCCGGGCCCGTCGGAGGATGCCGCCGATGACGTGGCGCAGGAGCGGCTCCGGCCGACCGCCCTCCCGGGGCCGGGGGCTCGCCGGCACTCCGCTCGGCACTCCGCTCGGCCCTGCGTTCGGCACCGCGCTCGTCGCGTCCATGCGGTCACGCTACCCGCGCCCCGCCCGGGTGCCGAGGCACCCGGGCGAGGATCTGCTCCTGGCGTAAGGCCCGACGTCGGGCGCTCACCGGTCCGGGAGGGACGTCACCACCGCTCGAGCGACCGCGCCATCTGCCAGAACCGGATCTCGTGGCGGCAGCTCAGCTCGAACGCGCGCTCCATGCGGGCGCGCTCCGCCTCGCCCGCGTCGGCGGCGAGCGCGTCGAGCCGCTCGCGCAGGTCGGCCAGGACCCCCTCGGTGCGCTCGGCGGCGTAGAACTCCCACCAGCCCGCGAGCGGGTGGTCGTCCCCGATCGCGCCGGGCGTCGTCTCGCGCTCGGCGAGCCAGAACCGCCGCGCCGACCAGATGTAGGTCCATGGGCACGGCAGGAGGGCGGCGAGCAGCACGCCGAGCGAGTCGCGGCCCGCGGCGAGCATGTGGTCGACGTACGCCTGCGCGCTCGGGGCGAGGCGGTTCGTCTGCGCGTCCTCGTAGGCCACGCCGAGGAAGTCGCACATCGCGTGGTGGGCGTGCGACTCGTCGTCGAGCAGGAACCCGGCCTTCTCGTGGAAGTACGCGGCCCACTCGCGGTCCGGCGCGAGCGCCATGCCGAGCCCGTAGCAGCGCAGGTACGCCGTGAGGTACTGGTGGTCCTGGCCGACGTAGTGCCGCACCGCGTCCGGCTCGACCGACCCGTCGCGCAGCCCGGCGAGGAACGGGTGGTCGTAGAACTCGTCGAAGAGGTGCGCGTACCGGCGCGCGAGGTCGACCGTGAAGCCGGTCTCCCCCGGCCGGACGAGCGCGGTCGGGTCGTCCGCGAGGACAGGGTTCAGGGTGATGGCAGCAGGCGTCGTCATGCCCACGTTCCTCCGCTCGTGCTAGCGAGATCAGGTTCGACGGGTCCGGGCGGCCGTACCGCTCGTCTCAGTCCCTCGGCCCGGTCACCCGGGCGGGACGCCCCGCGTGGTTCGCGGCGACCCTAGCAAGGAAGCGCCCCGCGTGTCGGGATCGTCCGGCGGCGTGGTGGAATATAGTTGTAGCGACAACAGTTGGAGCAGACATGACCACGAGCACCCCGGGCGCGCCGACCGACCGCCTCCTGTCCCCGTCCACGAGCATGGACGCCGTCACGCTGCGCGTCGGCGACCTCGAGCAGATGACGTCCTACTACACGGTCGCGTTCGCGCTGGCCCCGCTCGAGGAGCGCTCGCGCGGCACCGAGGTGCACCGCGTCCTCGGCCGCGGCACGACGCCCATGCTGCGGCTCGTGCACACACCCGGCCTGCCCGCCGTCGACCGGCGTCAGGCCGGCCTGTTCCACACCGCGTTCCTGTTCGACGACGCCGCGAGCCTCGCCGCGACCGTCTACCGGGCCGCGCAGGACCGTCGCGGGGCGTTCGTCGGGTCGAGCGACCACCTCGTCAGCGAG
This sequence comes from Cellulosimicrobium cellulans, assembly GCF_024124905.1. Taxonomy (GTDB): domain Bacteria; phylum Actinomycetota; class Actinomycetes; order Actinomycetales; family Cellulomonadaceae; genus Cellulosimicrobium; species Cellulosimicrobium cellulans_G. The sequence continues at coordinate 293,823 of NZ_JAMXST010000004.1, read as the reverse complement.
GCGTTCTACTTCACCGACCCCGAGGGGAACGGGGTCGAGCTGTACACCGACCGCCCCCGCGAGACGTGGGTGCGCGAGCGCGGCCAGATCGTCATGGCGACCGAGTACCTGGACCCGAACGCGTACCTGCGCACGCACCTCGACCAGGAGACGTTCGACGCCGGGCCCGCGCTCGCCGGGCGGGTGGGGCACGTCCATCTCCAGGTCGGCGACATCGCGACCGCGCGCGACTTCTACGTCGACGCCGTCGGGTTCGAGGCCACGGTCACCGAGTACAGCGGCGCCCTGTTCGCGTCCGCCGGCGGGTACCACCACCACGTCGCGATGAACGTCTGGAACAGCGCCGGCGCCGGCCCGCGCGCCGCGAGCCTCGGGCTCGGCGACGTCGCGGTCACCGTCCCCGGTCGCGACGACCTCGACGCGCTCGTCGCCCGCCTGCGGGCCCGCGGCCTGCAGCACGCCGACGACGGCCGCTCCGTCGTCGTGCACGACCCGTGGGGCACGCGCGTCACGCTGGCCGTGCCCGGCACGACGACCGACGAGCTCCTGGCGCGATGAGCGCGGCCACCGCGCTCGTCGCCGTCCGCCCCGACCCGGGCCCGGCAGGACAGCCCGCCGCGGGGCCCGTCGTCGTGCTGCTGCACGGGTACGGCTCGCACGAGCACGACCTCGCGGGCCTCGGCCCGCACCTGGGCGCGCCGTGGGTCTCGCTGCGCGCCCCGCTCCCCCTCCCCCACGGCGGCTTCGCGTGGTTCCCGATCGTCACGCCGGGCGACCCCGACCCGGAGTCCGTGGCGCGCGCGACCGAGGCCGTCTGGGCGTGGGTCGACGCCGAGCTCGGCACCGACCGGCCGGTCGTCCCCGTCGGGTTCTCCCAGGGCGGGCTCATGGCGTCCCAGCTCCTGCGCACGCGCCCCGAGCGCGTGGCGGCGACCGTCGTCCTCGGCGGGTTCGTCCAGGCCGCGGAGCAGCCCGCGGACGCCGCGCTCGCCGCGTCCCGGCCGCCCGTGTTCTGGGGCCGCGGGGCCGAGGACCGCGTCATCGCGCCGCACGCGATCGAGCGGACGACCGCGTGGTTGCCGGGCCGCTCGACGCTCGTCGAGCGCGTCTACCCCGGCCTCGCGCACGGCATCGACGCGCGCGAGCTCGCCGACGTCCGCGCGTTTCTCGACGACGCCCTGGGGCGGACCGCCGCCTGACCGCAGGCGCGGGCGGCCGACCCGACGGCGGCGGCCCGGCCCGGGGAGCGCACCCGACGCCGGGCGCGCACGATGGGAGCACCCACCCGTGCGCACCGAGGAGCCAGGCCGATGTTCCGCAGCCTCTTCCCGATCCTCTCCGTGGCCGACGTGGAGCAGTCGCTCGTCTTCTACCGCGACCTGCTGCGCGGGACCGTCGAGTACGCGTTCCCCGACGAAGGCCCGCCCGTGTACGTGAGCGTGCACGTCGGCGGCTCGCCGCTCGGGATCGGGCTCGACGACGGCACGATGCCCGCCGGCGTCGCGCGCACCGCGCTGTGGGTGTACGTCGACGACTGCGACCGGGCCGTCGAGCACCTCGCCGCGGCCGGAGTGCCGGTGCTCCAGCCGCCCACGGACCAGCCGTGGGGCGAGCGCGTCGCGCGCGTGCAGGACCCGGACGGCACCGTCGTGATCCTCGGCCAGGAGGCCGCGCCGCCGCCCGAGCCCGAGGGCCCGACCGGGCTCTCGTGACGTCGGTGCCCCCACCGGGACTCGAACCCGGAACACGCCGGGTTTAAGCCGGCCGCCTCTGCCAGTTGGGCCATGGGGGCGCGGCCCGAATCTACCGCGACCGCGGACCGAGCCGGGACGGTCGACGCCTGCCGAGGACGCGCCGGACACGTCGGGACGCGACGAGGGGCGAGCCGCACCGGCGGCTCGCCCCTCGTCGTCGGGCACGGCTCCGGGGTCGCCCCCGGACGGCGGTCAGGACGCCTTGGCCGGGACCTTCTCGTCCGCGTCGGCGGAGACGCCCGCCTCGGCCGCGGCGGCCGAGCCCTGCGCGGTCTGCTTGACCGGCTCGCCGTCCTTCTTGGGCGGCACCGACGCGGCGCGGAACTCCGCGCGCGGGTCGTGCAGGGAGCCGAGCGACACGAGCTCGCGGCCCAGGAGGAACTGCCCGATCCAGCCGATGAAGATGCGGATCTTGCGGTTGCCCGTGGGCATCGCCATGACGTGGTAGCTGCGGTGCATGAGCCACGCGAGCACGCCGCGCAGCTTGAACACGCCGAACAGCTCCGCGACGCCCTTGTACAGGCCGAGGGACGCGACCGTGCCGACGCTCTTGTGGCGGTACTCGACCGGCTTCTCGCTGTGCAGCTCGAGCGCGAGGTTGTCGGCCAGGCGCGTGGCCTCGCGGATCGCGTGCTGCGCGTTCGGGGGGCAGAACTTGCCCGGGTTGAGCACGTCCGGGACGGCGGCGCAGTCGCCCGCCGCCCAGGCGTTCGGCACGACGTTGCCGTCGGCGTCGGCGACCTGGAGCGTCGGGAGCACCGTGACGCGGCCCATCTTGTCCACGGGGAGGTCGGACGCCTCCTTGATGACCGGGTTCGCCTTGACGCCCGCGGTCCACACGATCGTGTCGGAGTCGAACTCGACGCCCGTCGACGTGACGACGTGGCCGTCGACGCACGACGACAGGAACGTGTTGAGGTGGAACTCGATCCCGCGCTTCTTCAGCTCCTCGAGCGCGTAGCCCGCCATGGGCTCGCTGAGCTCGGGCAGGATGCGCCCGGCGCCCTCGATCATGACGAAGCGGAGGTCCTTCTCCTCGATCGTCGCGTAGTTGCGGGTCGCGTAGCGCGCCATGTCCTCGATCTCGGCGATCGCCTCGACGCCCGCGAACCCGCCGCCCACGAACGTGAACGTCAGCATGCGACGACGCAGCCCCTCGTCCCACGTGGACGACGCGACGTCCATGCGGTTGAGCACGTGGTTGCGGACCGCGATGGCCTCCTCCACGTTCTTGAAGCCGATCGCGTTCTCCGCGAGCCCGGGGATGGGGAGCGTGCGCGACACCGAGCCGAGGCCGACGATCAGGTGGTCGTACGTGACCGAGTAGTCGTCGCCCTCCTCCGGGTGGATCGTCACGCGGCGCGCGGCGTGGTCGATCGAGACGACCTTGCCCTGGAGCACGTCGACGCCCTTGAGGGCGCGGCGGTGCGGCGCGACGACGTCGCGGCCGTCGATCGAGCCCGCGGCCGCCTCGGGGAGGAAGGGCGCGTACGTCATGTACGGGCGCGGGTCGACAACGACGATCGCCGCCTCGCGGCGACCGAGCTTCTTGCGCAGTCGGCGCGCGGCGTACAGACCCACGGAGCCGCCGCCGAGGACGACGACGCGGGGCACCTTGCGGGGCCGCGGCGAAGCGGTCTGGGCACGGCTGACCGAGGTCAGGTCATTCTGAGGCATGGTTCCAGAGTATTACCGGTTGCGGCACAGGCGAGCCGGAGCGTCCGTCAGACGGGCGTGACGCGCCCCACGCCCGCCCTGCGCACCGGGCAGACCCGACATTCCGCGCGGCCCGACGGGCCGAACCCGGGGTCGCTCCCGACGGCGACCCCCGGCTGGGGAGCGATCCCGGGCTCGGCGCCTTTCCGTCAGCCGATCGCGCCGACGACGGGGGTCGGTCCCGTCGGTTGCGGCTGCGTGCCGCCCGCGGGCGGGGTCGGCGCGGGCTCGGGTGCCGTGCCCTCGGCCGGGTCCGTCGCGTCGCCGGACGGCGCGGGGTCGTCGGCGTCGCCGGCGCCCGGCTCGCCCGTGCCCGACGTCGCGTCGTCCGCCCCGACGCTGGAGGGCACGGCGGTGGGCGCCTTGAGGAACGGCCACGGCATCTCGCGCGTGCGCGTGCCCGTCGCCGGGACGGGGCGCCCGTCGCCGTCCGCGTACTCGACGTCCTCCTCCGCGACCGCGCGCAGCGGGTAGACGTTCCAGCGCTCGCGACCGTCCGTCGAGAGCGTCGGCTGGAAGTACCACGCGCCCTCGACGTCGGGCACCGACCACGGTCCGTAGGCGCCCTCCTCGGTCACGGTGCGCACCTGGCGGCCGCGGTCGTCGAAGATCTGGACGTCGCGCACGGGGTCTCCCGCGGCGTCGTAGACGAACAGGTTGGAGACCTGCATCCCGTCGACCCACACGCCGTCGCCGCCCGGCCCCGAGGGGCCGCCGTAGGAGACGGGCTGCGTCCCGCCGCTCGCGTCGGCCCACCCCTGCTGGTAGCCGCTGTCCCACCCGGACACGGAGACCGAGGCGCTCGCCGCGGTGACGTAGAGCACGGTCGGGACCGCCGCGACGGCCGCCGCGACGGACAGCGGGCGCACGACCTTGGGCAGCCAGGTCGTGGGCAGCCAACGACCCCGACCCCACTGGACGCTCACCACCACGGCGGCGAGCACCACGACCCGTGCGGAGAGGTCCCGCGGCAGGACCGCGACCTGGTAGCCGCCGAGCAGCGCGAGCAGGAGCGTCGCCACGACCCAGCCGCGCAGGATCCACCACGCGGGCGTCAGGGTCCGCAGGAACTCCATGACGGAGGCCCACTGGGACGTCGAGGTGACGGGCCGCCACAGGGAGCGCCACCCGGACGACAGGATCCCGCCGAGCACGAGCAGCCGCCCGCGCAGCCCGATGCGGGGGCGGCGCGCGCCGCCCGGCGCGGCGACGGACGGGAGCCCCGCGGCGCCCCGCAGCTCGGCGGCGTACTCCGCCGGCGGGCCGAAGAACGCGACGAGGTCGAGGCCCGTGTCGTCGGCGACGGCTCCGCCCGGGTCGGCGGGGCCGCCGTCGGGCAGCGGACGAGCGGGACCACTGCGGCGAGGCAGCGCGCCCGGCGCGTCGACGACCGCCTCGGCGAGGTCGGCCTCGAGCCCGTCGGTGAGCTCCTCGACCTGCTCCGGCCGCAGGTCGGCGAGGTGCGCGCGCACCTGCTGCGCGTACGCGTGGACGTGCCCGTAGAAGGCCAGGCCCACGGGCGCCCCGGCGGGCTGCTGCGCGGGCGTCGTCGTGCTCATCAGGCGGCCACCTCTCCGGTCCGCAGCAGCGCGGACACGGTGCCCGCGAACGTCTGCCACTCCTTGCGGTGCAGGTCGAGCATCGCCCGCCCCTGCGCGTTGATCCCGTAGTACTTGCGGTGCGGGCCGGCGTCGGACGGCACGACGTACGTCGTCAGCGCCCCGCTCGCGTACAGGCGCCGGAGCGTCCCGTACACCGACGCGTCGCCGACGTCGTCCAGCCCTGCCGCGCGCAGGCGTCGCGCGACGTCGTACCCGTACCCGTCCTCGGCCTCGACCGCCGCGAGGACCGCGGCGTCGAGCACCCCCTTGAGCAGCTGCGTGGTGTCCATCCGACCCTCCGTCGGGCGTGGCCCTGGTCCGTCCCGGCACTCGGCCCGCCGACACGACGGGCTCACGCGATGCACACTACCGCGCGATGCGCAGTACCACGCACACCGACACTCCGATGCTGGTCGGGGAGAAGCCGAACCCGGGGTCGCTCCCCAGGCCTCGGCGTGGGTGGGGAGCGACCCCGGGTTCGGCGGGCGGGTCAGGCGAGGGACCAGGCGATCCCGTCGAGGATGTCGTGCTCGCTCGTGACGACCTCGGTGAGCGAACCGCCCGCGGCGGCGACGTCGTCGCGCACGCGGCGCACGACCTCCGACCACACGAGCGCGCCCGCGCCGATGACGTCCACGCGGCCCGGGTGCATGAAGCCGAGCGCGGCGCGCTCGGCGCGCGAGCGGTGGAGCAGGTCGTCGCACGCCGCGAGGACCGCGTCGACCGGGAGCACGGCGCCGTCGATCCGCTCCCGCTCGTACCGTGCGAGGCCCAGCGCGTGGGCCGTCACCGTCGTGACGGACCCGGCGAGGCCCACGAGCGTCGCCGCCTCGCCCAGCGGGACGACGGCCGCCGCCTCGTCGAGCGCGGCCCGCACGTCGGCTCGGGCCGCGGCCTCCTCGTCCGCGGTCGGCGGGTCGGAGCGCAGGTGCCGCTCCGTCATGCGCACGCACCCGACGTCCATGGAGAACGCGGCGTCGGGCGTGGTCGTGCCGAGCACGAGCTCGGTCGAGCCGCCCCCGAGGTCGACGACCGCGTAGGGGCCCGGACGCAGCGCCGCGACCGTCGACGTCGCGCCGCGGAACGACAGCGCGGCCTCCTCCTCGCCCGAGACGACCTCGGGCTCCACGCCCAGCGCGGCCAGGACGCCCGCGACGAACTCGTCGCGGTTCTCGGCGTCCCGCGTCGCCGACGTCGCGACGAACCGCGTGCGCGTCGCGCCGAGCTCCGCGATCACGTCGGCGTAGCGGCGCGCGGCGTCGAGCGTGCGCGCGAGCGCCTCCGGCGCGAGGCGGCCCGTGCGGTCGACCCCCTGGCCGAGCCGGACGACCTCCATGCGCCGGTCGAGGTCGACGAGCGTGCCAGCCGCCGCGTCGACGTCCGCGACGAGCAGGCGGATCGAGTTGGTGCCGCAGTCGATCGCGGCCACGCGCGAGGCACCGGGCCCGGCAGGAGCCGGCGGGGGTGCCGTCGCGGCGAGCGCGCCCGGGTCACGGGTGAGGGGAGAGGTGGAGCCAGAGGTCATGCGACCAAGCGTGCCACGGCGTCAGCAGGTGCAGCGGTCGGGGCGCCAGACGTCGCGCACGCGCTCGAGCGCCTCGTCGCCCAGCGGGTTCACCCCGGGGCCCGCGGCCAGGGCGTGCCCCACGAGCACGTGCAGGCACTTGACGCGCGTGGGCATGCCCCCGGCCGAGATCCCGTCGATCTCCTCGACGTGGCCGAGCGCCTCGCGCTGCGCGAGGTAGTGCTCGTGCGCACGCCGGTACGCGGCGGCGAGCTCCTCGTCCTCGGTGAGGCGCTGCGACATCTCCTTCATGACGCCGTTCGCCTCGAGCGTCGACGCGGCCGCCACGGCACCGGGGTGCGTGAGGTAGAAGGTCGTGGGGAACGGCGTGCCGTTCTCGAGCCGCGGCGCGGTGCGGACCACGAGCGGGCGCCCGCACGGGCACCGCGCGGCGATGCCGACGACCCCGCGCGGGGTGCGCCCGAGCTGCTCCGCGAGGGTCTCGAGGTCGCGCTCGGTGACGACGGCGTCCGGGTCGTCGGCGGGGATGGCCAGGCGGGCGTCGGGCACGGGTGTTCCTTCGGGTCGGTCGGGCGCGTCGGGTCGACGCGTCACCCATTCTCCCCGCTCGACGGCGCCGCGCCGTCGCCGGCCGGGTCCTCGTCCGCGGGCGGGGACTCCTCGCCAGCCCCGTCGTCGGCCGCCCCGGCCCCCTCGCCCGTTCCCGACGACACCGGCTGCTCGCCCGCGACCTGCACCGACGCCCAGATCGCCTCGTACCAGGGCGTGCCGTCCTCGTAGCCCTGGACGGGGCCGTCGGTGATCGTCTGCCCGGTCTGCGGGTCGATGTCGTCGACGACGGTCTCCGGGTCGAGCACGCGCCACGGCCGCTCGCCCGGCATGACGAAGTTCAGGCGGTCGCGGGCCTCGCGCTCGACGTACGCCTGGTCGTCCCAGCGGTCCAGCTCGGACTGGAGGTCGTCGTGCTGGGCCTGCGCCTGCGCGAGGTCGTTGCGCAGCTCGCGCAGCTCCCCCGTCTGGTTGACGTACGCCCGCAGGGTGGGCAGCAGCAGCACCACGGCGAGCAGCACGACGACGGACAGCACGAGGGTCCGGACCGTCACGACCTCGGGAAGCAGGAAGCCGTACCGGCTGCGGCGCCGGTCCTCCGGCGCGGGGCCGGTGGCCCGTCGCGAGGGTGCCCGCTGCGCGCGCGTGGCGGGGCGACGCGCCCCCGCCGAGGCCTTCGCCCCGGTCGCGCGGCCCGTGGCCGCGCTCTTCCCGGACGTCGGCCGCGCGCCCGACGCGCCCTTCGGCGCGGCCGGCTTCGAGGCCGCGGGACGAGGCGCACCGGACGCCGTCGAGCCGGACCGGGGCACCGGCTTCGACCCGGACCCGCGCGCAGGCCCGGTCCCCGGTCGCGCGGGGGCACCGGGGCGCGGAGGGCGGCGCGAGGACGGCATGGCCCGATTGTGCTGCCGCGACGGCCCCGGCCCCGGGAGCACGCGCGGTGCGTCCGCGAACGTGAGCCGATCGACACGACATCTTCACCCGCGGCCGTGACCTGCGGCGGGGTGCGGGTGCCCGCCCGGGCCCCGGACGCGCCGGAGCCCGGCGGGCCGACGAGCGGCCCTCCGGGCTCCGGGTGCCGGGTCGCCCCGGCGGCGTGCGTGACCCGAGGGTCAGCCCTGCACCGTCCAGCGCGGGAACGCGCCGCGACCGGCGTAGCGCGCGGCGTCGTCCAGCGCCTCCTCGATGCGCAGGAGCTGGTTGTACTTGTTGATGCGCTCGCCACGGGCGGGGGCACCGGTCTTGATCTGGCCGGCGTTCGTCGCGACGGACAGGTCGGCGATCGTCGTGTCCTCGGTCTCGCCCGAGCGGTGCGACACCATCGCGGTGAAGCCGTTGCGCTGCGCGAGCTCGACGGCGTCGAGCGTCTCCGTGAGCGTGCCGATCTGGTTGAGCTTCACCAGGAGCGAGTTCGCCGCCTTGAGCTCGATGCCCTTCGCGAGGCGCTCCGGGTTGGTGACGAACAGGTCGTCGCCGACGATCTGGACCTTGTCGCCGACCTCGGCCACGAGCTGCGACCAGGCGCCCCACTCGTCCTCGGACAGCGGGTCCTCGATGGAGACCAGCGGGTAGTCGCGCACGAGCTGCTCGTAGTACGCGATGATGTCGTCCGAGCTCGTCGCCTTGCCCTCGAACTGGTAGGCGCCGTCGGAGAAGAACTCGGTCGCGGCGACGTCGAGCGCCAGGGCCACGTCCTTGCCGGGGACGAACCCGGCCTGCTCGATCGCGACGAGGATCAGGTCGAGCGCGTCGCGGTTGCTCGGCAGGTTCGGAGCGAAGCCGCCCTCGTCGCCGAGGCCCGTCGCGAGGCCCTTGCCCTTGAGCACGGACTTCAGCGAGTGGTAGACCTCCGCGCCCGTGCGCAGCGCCTCGCGGAACGAGGACGCGCCGATCGGGGCGACCATGAACTCCTGGATGTCGACGTTCGAGTCGGCGTGCGACCCGCCGTTGAGGATGTTCATCATCGGCACGGGCAGGACGTGCGCGTTCGGGCCGCCGACGTAGCGGTACAGGTCCAGGCCGGCGCTCTTCGCGGCGGCCTTCGCGACGGCGAGCGAGACGCCGAGGATCGCGTTCGCGCCGAGCTTGCCCTTGTTCGGGGTGCCGTCGAGGTCGATGAGGGCGGCGTCGATGAGGCGCTGGTCCTCGGCCTCGAAGCCGATGAGCTCCGGGGCGATGTCGTCGATCACGGCGTTCACCGCGCCCTCGACGCCCTTGCCCAGGTAGCGGGACTTGTCGCCGTCACGACGCTCGACGGCCTCGAACGCACCGGTCGACGCGCCCGACGGCACTCCGGCGCGGGCGAACGTCCCGTCGTCCAGGACGACCTCGACCTCGACGGTCGGGTTTCCGCGGGAGTCGAGGATCTCGCGCGCTCCAACGGCTTCGATGCTGGCCACAGGTGCTCCTTCGGGGCAGGGCTGCGGGCGCTTCGAACGGTGGTGGCGGACCCGGGCAGGGAAACCCGGGACGCCGCGTGCGCGCCCGCGACGATGGTGGGTTTACGACCACAGCCTAGTGCCCGGATGTGACCTGCGCCGCTGCGTCCGGTCCGTGGGCCCCGGGTCGGGGACCTGCGCGACGACGATCGGGACGAACGTCCCGGTCAGGCCGTCCCCTCCGCGCGCCGCGTCTCGGCCGCGACGATCTCGCCCTCGACGCGCCGCAGCTCCCCGCGCAGCGCCGCCTCGGCGTCGAGCCCGTCCTCCTCGGCGCGCGCGACGAGGGCGAGCAGCTCGCGCCCCAGCCGCTCGTCCGCCGTCGTGCCCTCGTCGCCGACCGCGGCGGGCGCACCGCCCGACGGCGCCGCGAGCGCCGTGCCGACCACGTCGCCGAGGCCGCCGCGACCGGCGCGGGAGAGGACCTTCTGCGTGCGGGCGAGCGCGCCCTGGGTGTGCGAGATCCCCTCGAGCACGGACGTGCGCTGCTTCTCGGCCTTCTTGATCGCGTCCCACTGCTCGTGCAGGTCGGTCGCGTCGGCGTCGGCGAACACGTGGGGATGGCGTCGCACGAGCTTCGCCGCGAGGTCGGCGGCGACGTCGTCGACCGTGAACGGGTCCGGCTCCTCGCTCGCGATGCGCGCGTGGAAGAGCACCTGGAGCAGCAGGTCGCCGAGCTCCTCGCGCATCCCCGCGCGGTCGCCGGTCTCGATGGCGTCGGCGAGCTCGTGCGCCTCCTCCAGCAGGTACCGCACGAGCGACTCGTGCGTCTGCTCGCGGTCCCAAGGACACCCGCCCGGCGAGTACAGCCGGTCCATGACGGCGACGACGTCGCGCAGCGGGTCGGTCGCGGACACGGGCTGAGGAGCCGGGGGCACGGGTGCGGTCACCACGTCATCGTAGGTTCGCCGACCAGGCGATCCGTGCCCGCCGAGCAGGCGGTCGCGGCTCGTCCGGATCTCCGGACGGGCCACGACCACCTGCTCGCCGTCGGCGGGCGACGGGTTGGCGGGTCAGCGGGTCAGCAGGTGCGTGCCTCCACCGCGATGTCGCGCGTCGACGCGGGGCCGCCGGTCTCGAGCGTTGCCGTGATCGTGGCCGTGGTGGCCGGGACCGACGTCGCGCGGACCGCGAAGGACTGGTACGCGTTCGCGCCCGGCGCCACCGCCGGGAACGTCCGCGTCCCGTACGGGGTCGTGAGCGTCACGTCGACCGGCACGTCCTCGCGGTTCGTGGCCCGGACCGCGACGTACGCCTTGCCCGCGAGGCAGCGCGCCGACGCCTCGACGTCGAGCGCGACCTCGGGCGCCGCGCCCGCGCCGACGAGCCGTGCGACGCCCCAGCGCGCCGTCGACTGGTAGCCCGCCCCGGACGGGTCCGCCCAGTTGCGGATCGCGGTGCGCGTGCCCGCGGACGCGTCGTTGACCTGGAGGTCGAGCCCGTGGAACGTGCCCTCACCCCCCTGGTCGGCGAGGTCGACCGCGAGCTCGACGACGTACCCGTCGGCCGTGCGCGTCGTCGCGCTCGTGACGCGCGCCCGCTGCGCCGCCTCGTCGCCCGTGCCGAACGACACCGCGTTCTCGGCGCTCACGCGGATCTGGGTGTCCAGGTCACGGTAGGCGCCGTTCTTGGCGTTGCCAGCGTCGACGTAGACCTCGACCGAGTCCTGCACCCACGGGTCGGAGCCGCTCACGTCCACCACCGGGTCGGCGACCGCGGCGAGCACGTAGAGCGTCCGGTCGCGCCACAGGGTGCGGACGGTCGCGACCGCGCCGCCGCTCCCCTGGACCTCCTTCGCGGTCGTCACGGGCGCGTTCGCCTCCGCCCACACGGCGTCGATGTCGCCGTCGACAGCGGGCGCGGCCGACGCGTGCGCGACCTCGAGGTAGGACAGCTCCTCGAGCAGGCGCAGCGTGCCCGTCGCGCCGGGCGTGTTCCAGGCGGACGTCGCGCCGCCGTCGGTCGCGCGCACGTCGAGCGCGAGCGTGCCCCCGGGCGCGGCGCCGGCGAGCGGGAGGTGCGCGACGACGTCATACCCGCCCGCGCGCTTGGTCACCTCCGCGGCGACCCCCACGCTCGTCGTCCCGTCGCGCCCGACGACGTGCTCCGCGCCGGCGAGCGCGAACGTCACGGCGTCGGCCGCGTCGGCGGTCGCGTCGTCGACGCTCGCGAACGCGGTGAGGTGGTCCGGGGCCCAGCGGAGCTGGAACCCGACCTCTCCCCCGGCGGCCCCGCCCGGCGCGGCGAAGGTGTGCAGCGGGAGCCGCTGCCAGTCCGGGGCCGCGGCGGCGTCGCCGTCGAGCGGGACGTCCCCGGCGAACACGTCGGCCGTGCGCAGCAGGGCGGGCAGCTCGCCGTCGACCACGCCGTGGTACGCGGGCTTGGCCTTCAGGGCGTCGTCGAAGACGAGCGGCGCACCGCTGTCGACGCGCCAGCTCCGGCCGTCGGTGAGGCCCCACACGGTGACCGAGTACAGGTCGTCGGCGTGCTCGCGGAACACGCGGAACGCGTCCCGGTAGTAGTAGCCCTGCTCGACGAGGTTCGCCTGCGTGACCGGGGTGCCGGTCGTCACGTCGAGCTCGGTGACGGCCTGCGTCACGGGCAGGTCGGCGAACCGCTCGATCGCGCCCTCGAGCGCGGAGACCGGCATCGCGAGGCTCACGTGGAACTGGTGGCCCACGCCGTCGACGGGCACGCCGCGCGCCAGGAGGCGCTCGACGAGCGCGCGGTACCGGTCCTGCTTGCCGCCCTGCTCGGTGTTGTAGTCGTTGATGAACAGCGCGACCGGACGCTCCCCGCGCTCCTTCGCCGCCGGGTCGGCGTAGACGTCGTTGAACGCCTCGTCGGCGTACGCGAACGCGAGGTCGAGGTACTCCTCGCCGAGGATCCGGAACCACTCCGAGCGGCGCAGGCCGTCGGGGTTCTCCCCGCCGTCCGACACGACCTCGTTCACCACGTCGAACGCCGTGAGCGGGTTGTCGCCGCCGAACGGGCCGTAGGCGTCGGCGAGCGCCCCCGCGACGGAGAAGACATGGGTCCGCAGGCGGTCGCGCAGGACCTGCCGGTCCGCCTCGGACGTCGTCAGGGGCGCGCCGTCGGCGCCCTCGAAGAACCAGTCCGGCGTCTGCGAGTGCCACACGAGCACGTGCCCGTAGACGCGCAGGTCGTGGGCGGCCGCATAGTCCATGAGCGCGGTCGCCTCGGGGTGCGTCCGGAAGGTCCGGTCCTCGTCGTACCAGGCCTCGGGCTTCATGTGGTTCTCGGCGGTGATCTGGTCGAAGTGCCGCAGGAGCAGCTCGGACGACGCGCCCGAGGTCTCCCGGCTGTCGATCGCGACCCCGACCGGCACGTCGACGGTCTCCTTGATGCCCGTGAGGTCCTCGACCGCGGGCGGCGGCGGCACGCGCAGCACGACGTCGTCGACGAGCAGGTCGCTCGTGTTGTCGCCGTTGTAGTCCGTCTCCAGGTACAGCAGCGCCTCGTCCGCGGCGGCACCCGGGAACGTCGCGGTGATCTGCGTCCAGCCGGTGCTCGTGATCCCCGAGAGCTGTGCGAGGGTCGAGTACGACGTCGTCCCGTCGACCGTGCGCGCGATGCTGAGCCACACGTCGTCCGCGGGCTGGCCCTCGGCGAAGCGGACCCACGCGCTGAGCTCGTACGTCGTGCCGGCGGCGAGCAGCCCGGTCACGTCGTGCCCGATGCCGTCGCCCTGGCCGTCGCGACCGGAGACGACCGCGGCCTGCGCGCCGCCGTGGGCCACGTCCGTGAGGTCGAGCGACGGCGTCGTCGCGTCGCCCGCGCGCGGCACCCAGCCGCCGAGGCCGTCCTCGAAGCCGGTCTCCAGCAGGACCTCGCCGCCGCGCGGCGGCGTGCCGACGGGGAACGTGAAGTCCCAGCCGGCCGCGAGCCGCTCCGCGACGACCGTCTCGACCGCCGCGAGCGTGCCCGCGCGGTCGCCGCCGCCGTCGTGCGCGAGCACGACCTCGCCGGGCCTCATCGCGGCGCGCAGGTTCGCGGTGAGGGTCTCGACGTCCTGGGTCTCCCAGTCGGAGATCGTGTTGACGACCGCGAGCGGCTGCATGCCGAGCGCGACCGCGACCTCGGGGGTCGCGCCCCACGAGCCGTTCGGGGCGCGGAAGAACGGGACCGGGTACGCCGGGTCGCCGAGCGCGTCGCGCAGGATGCCGAGGTTCTCGACGAGGTCGGCGCGCACCTGGTCGGCCGACCACGCGCCCATGTCGGCGTAGCCGGTCGAGTGGTTGCACAGCACGTGGCCCTCGTCGACGATGCGGCGCAGGAGCTCGGCGCCGCCCGGCGCCTGGACGTTCTGGCCGATGACGCAGAACACCGCGTGCAGGTCGTGCTCGGCGAGGAAGTCCAGGAGCGCGGGCGTCGTGCCGGGGTTCGGACCGTCGTCGAACGTCAGGGCCGCGACGTCGCCGGTCCCCTCGGCGAGGCGCACCGGCGTCGGGACGGGGTTCACCGCTCCCCCGGGCACGACGTCGCCCGGGTCGGTCGCGACGGTCGTCACGCGGACGTCGTCCAGCAGGAACGACGGGTGCGCACCCGCGACCGGCGCGGCCTCGACGTAGAGCGTCGCCGCGGTGAGGCCCGCGGGCAGGGTGTACGTCCCCCCGATCTCCACCCACCCGTCGGCCGTCGTCGCGACGGCCCCGCCGACCCACGTGTACGCGTCTCCCGCCGCGCCGGTCTCCTGCACGGTGAAGTGGACGCCGGACGACCCGGTGGCGCCCGCCGGCAGCTTGACCCACGCCTCGACGTCGTACGCGACGCCCGGCTCGAGCAGGGCGAGCGCGTCCGTCGCGACGCCGTGCCAGTCCGCGGTCCGGCCCGTCACCGCGAGGCTCGACGACCCGCCGTGCGCCTCCGCATCGGTCAGGGCGACGGTGACCGGCCCGCGCGCGGTCCACGGCGCCGTCGTCGCCGACTCGAAATCGTTCTCTAGAACGATATCGATATCGATATCGACCTGGGCAGACGTCGACACGCCCATCGCATCCATCCCCATCGCCGCGCTCGCTCCCCCGCTCGCCACGAGGGTGGCGAGCACCCCCGCCACGGCGGTCCTCCACGTGCGTCTCATCGTCGTCGCTCCCTTGCGATCGGCTGCACGGGGCACGTCGCCCCCGGGCGCACCGGCGCGCCCGGGCCACACCCTAGGGGCACCCACCAGGTTCAGACAATGGTTGAACTATCTCCCGCCACGGTAGCGGCAGACCCCGCCCCGGTCTGGGTGAGACCGGGGCGGGGCCGCGAGGTCACGACCTCCAGGTGTCCGACAGCGTCACGGAGCCGTCCTGTCCGACCGTCGCGGTGCGGTTGCCGCCGCTCTCCCAGACGACGTTCCCGCCGCCGTCGCGCTTGACGTACTTGTACTCGAACGTCGTCCCGGCCGGGAGGTCGAGGGTCGCGGTCCAGACGGGGTAGCTCGCCGCCGAGAGCGCGACGCCGTTCGCGGGCGCCCATGACCCGAGCGCCGGGATGCTCCCGACGACGAGCACGTTCTGCCCCCAGGTCGTCGTCGCCGTGACGGAGAACGACGCGTCGCCCTGGCCCTCGACGGGGCCGGGCCCCTCGCCGTCGTCGCACGGGTCGCCCGCCGTGACCGTCCCGCCCGAGACCGCGACGGCGGCGCCCGACAGGGAGTAGTCCTTGCCGCCGTTGTTGTCCCACGCGCCCGAGCCGTTCGTGAACGCCGCCGTGACGGTCGCGCCGGCACCGGTCGCGCCGTCCGGTAGGACGATCTCCTTCGCGACCCAGCCGGTGCAGGCCGCGGTCATCGCGACCCCGGGCACGGCGGTCCAGGCGCCCGTGCCGACGCGGTAGTGGACGTTGTACGCGTTCCAGCCCCTGTCGGTCGCGTAGTAGACGGTCGTCGTGGCGCTCGGGTCGACGGGACCCGGGCCGCCGGTGCCACCGTCGTCCACGGCGCCGACGTGCAGCGCGAGCGCCCCGTACGCCGGGACCGTCGCGGTGAAGGTGCCGGAGCCGGAGACCGTGACCGTCTTGGCGCAGTCCTTCGACGCGACGACGTCGCAGTACGTGCCCGCCGGGAGCGACGTCTGGTAGGTGCGCGTGACCGCGTTCGCGGAGTTGTTGATCGTCACGTACCCCTTGCTGCCGCGACCGTACGCGACGTGGTTGTTCCCGTCGTCCCACCAGTTCGTCACCGCGGTCCCGGCGACGGCGTTGTGGAAGCCGACCATGCCCGCGATCTCGGTCCAGCGCTGCGTGCAGACCCAGGCGCTGTTCGAGCAGCTCGCGTCCGGCACGGACGTCGCGGACGCGCCCGGGGCACCGGCGTCCTTGTCGTTCCACGTGTAGCCCGAGTAGACGCTCGGCGCGCCGTACGGCCACGAGAGCATGAACGTGTTCGCGAGCTTGTACTTGGCGCCCCACCTGTAGTTCATGGTCTCGCCGTTGCGCTCGGTGTCGTGGTTGTCGACGAACACGCCGGCGCGGTCCGAGGGCAGCTTGTTGTCGCCGATGGTGCGCAGGTCCTTGATCTGGCCGTCGAACCGGGACTTGAGCTCGCGCGCGTAGTCGAACTCGTGCGAGTCGCCGGAGCCGAGGTACTCCGAGGGCTGGATGGGCTCGCCGCCCGCGCCGATGACCTCGTGCACCCAGAAGACGTCCGGGTTCGTGAGCCGCGCCTTGATCGCCGCGAGGTCCGCGGCCGGGATGTGCTTCGCGGCGTCGATCCGGAACCCGGCGACCCCGAGGGAGAGCAGGTCGTTGAGGTAGCCCGCGATCCGGCCGCGCACGTAGTCGGAGCCCGTCCGCAGGTCCTGGAGCGAGACGAGGCGGCAGTTCTGCACCACGTACCGGTCTCCGTACCGGTTGCCGATGTTCTCCTTGCAGTCGTTGAAGTCGTTCGGCCCGTAGAGCCCGGGGTAGTTCTCGACGCCGTACGACGAGCCCGCGACACCCGTCCCGCCGCCCTGGTCCGCACCCGCCATGTGGTTGAGGACGGCGTCGGCGATGACGCCGACGCCCGCGGCGCGGCAGGTGTCGACCATGTTCTCGAACTCCGCCCGAGTCCCGAGCTTCGAGTCGATCCGGTAGCTCACGGGCTGGTAGGAGGTCCACCACGCGGTGCCCTGGATCGTCTCCTGCGGCGGGGAGACCTGGACGTAGCCGAACCCGGCCGGGCCGATCGTGCTGGTGCACTCGGCGGCCACCGAGTCCCAGGTCCACTGGAAGAGGTTGAGGATCACGTCGCCCCGGCCGTTCGGGGAGTCGACGACGGGCGTGGGCACGGGCGGCGCGGCCGCGGCGGGCGCGGCGACCGGGACCGTGGCGGCGAGCGCCGTCCCGAGCGCGAGGGCCGCCGAGGCGACGGTGGCGACGAGGCGCCGCAGCCGACCGTCGCGTCGGTCGGCTCGCGCTCGGCCGCGGTCCGCGGCGGGGGGTGCGGCGGGAGTGGGTGCCGGCGGACCGGCGGGATCGGTGGTGCGCGTCATTGCTGCTCCTTCGAGGTGCTGCGACCGACGGCGCGCTCGGCCTCGAGCGCGGGAGGGCCACGCGGTGCTGACTGCGCCCCGGGGTGTCGGGCGCGTCCGGGACTCGGCGGCGTTGCAGAGAGTTTCCGGATGTTGCTGCAACCTTACAGAGCGCTCGGTGCTCTGTCACGACCTCGTACGCGGCGCCCGGTCGACACGCCCACGTCGAGCGAGGGCGCTCTCGGCCGAGTGACGCACGTCGGGGTGCATCCCTCGGCCGGGAGGCAGCGCGCACCGGCGGGACCTCGGGCCGCCCACGAGCCATGCACCGTGCGCCCGGACGGCATAGCGTCGAGCCGTACGCACACGGGAGGAGACGACGACATGGGGACCAAGCGCCGCTGGAAGGACCTGACCACGGGTCAGAAGATCGCCGTCGGAGTCGTGGGCGCGGCACAGGTCACGCTCACCGCCGCGGCGTACCGCGACCTGCTGCGCCGCCCGGCAGAGCAGGTCAACGGCACCAAGCTCGCGTGGGGGCTCGCGCTGCTCGTCAACTGGGTCGGCCCCATCGCCTACTTCCTCGACGGCCGGAAGAGCTGACCCCCGCTCAGCGGGCGGCCGACGACGTCCCGACCGTCGCCGCCGCGCTCACCTCGCCGACGATCACGGCGTCGATGAGCTGGCGCGCCCACTCGAGCACCTCGGCGCCGCGCAGCGGGCGGCCGCCGATGCGCGCCGTCGTCGGGTACGGGACGAGGAACGCGCGGATCGCGGGCTTGAGGAGCGTGCCCGGGTAGAGGCGCTTGAGCCGGAGCTGCGCGGACTCCGCGAGGTCCACGGGCGCGAACCGGATGAACTTGCCCTGCGCGGTGACGTCCGTGAGCCCCGCGCGGCGCGCGTGGTTGCGGAAGTCCGCGACGTCGAACAGCGCGGACGCGACGTCCGGCAGGGCGCCGTACCGGTCGACGAGCTCGGCCCGGACCTCGGCGAGCTCGGGCGCGTCGGTCGCCGCGGCGATCTTCTTGTACGCCTCGAGCCGCAGGCGCTCGGTCGCGATGTACGACTCGGGCAGGTGCGCGTCGACGGGGAGCTCGATGGAGATCTCGGGCTGCTCCTCCGGACCGTCGCCGCGGTAGTTCGCCACGGCCTCCCCCACCATCCGCACGTACAGGTCGAACCCGACGCCCGCGATGTGCCCGGACTGCTCGCCCCCGAGCAGGTTGCCCGCGCCGCGGATCTCGAGGTCCTTCATCGCGACCTGCATGCCCGCGCCGAGGTCGGTGTGGGCCGCGATCGTGGCGAGGCGGTCGTGCGCGGTCTCGGTGAGGGGCCGCTCGGGCGGGTACAGGAAGTACGCGTACGCGCGCTCGCGACCGCGGCCCACGCGTCCGCGGAGCTGGTGGAGCTGGGAGAGCCCGAGCATGTCCGCGCGCTCGAGGATGAGCGTGTTCGCGTTGGAG
The DNA here is from genome assembly GCF_024124905.1 of Cellulosimicrobium cellulans. Taxonomy (GTDB): domain Bacteria; phylum Actinomycetota; class Actinomycetes; order Actinomycetales; family Cellulomonadaceae; genus Cellulosimicrobium; species Cellulosimicrobium cellulans_G. The sequence goes on along the minus strand of NZ_JAMXST010000004.1, from coordinate 275,314 downwards.
ATGTCGAGGCCCGTCTCGATGATCGTCGTGCAGACGAGGACGTCGAGCTCCTTCTCCCAGAACGCGCGGATCACCTGGTCGAGCTGGTGCTCGTTCATCTTGCCGTGCGCGACGCCCACGCGGGCCTCGGGGACGAGCTCGCGCAGCCGCGCCGCGGTGCGCTCGATCGTCTCGACCTTGTTGTGCACGTAGAACACCTGGCCCTCGCGCAGGAGCTCGCGGCGCAGCGCCGCGGCGATCTGCTTCTCCTCGTACGCCCCGACGTACGTGAGGACGGGGTGGCGCTCCTCCGGCGGGGTCGCGAGCGTCGACATCTCGCGGATGCCGGTGACGGCCATCTCGAGCGTGCGCGGGATCGGGGTCGCGGACATGGCGAGCACGTCGACGTTGGTCCGCAGCTGCTTGAGCGTCTCCTTGTGCTCGACGCCGAACCGCTGCTCCTCGTCGATGATGACCAGACCCAGGTCCTTGAACCGCACGCTGCCCGTGATGAGGCGGTGGGTGCCGATGACGACGTCCACCGTCCCCTTGGCCAGCCCGTCCACGACCTCCTCGGACTCCTTGGGGGTCTGGAAGCGCGACAGCGCCTTGACCGTCACCGGGAAGCCCGCGTACCGCTCGGAGAACGTCTCGAGGTGCTGCTGCACGAGCAGCGTCGTGGGCACGAGCACCGCGACCTGCTTGCCGTCCTGGACCGCCTTGAACGCCGCGCGGATCGCGATCTCCGTCTTGCCGTAGCCGACGTCGCCGCACACGAGCCGGTCCATGGGGACCGTCTTCTCCATGTCCGCCTTGACCTCGTCGATCGTCGCGAGCTGGTCCGGCGTCTCGACGTACGCGAACGCGTCCTCCAGCTCGCGCTGCCACGGCGTGTCCGGGCCGAACGCGTGGCCCTGCGTCGCCATGCGCGCCGAGTACAGGCGGATGAGCTCGCCCGCGATCTCCTTGACGTGCTTGCGCGCGCGGGTCTTCGTCTTGGCCCAGTCGGCCCCGCCCATCTTGTTGAGGCTCGGCGACTCGCCGCCCGTGTACTTGGTGACCTGGTCGAGCTGGTCCATGGGCACGAACAGCCGGTCGCCCGGCTGGCCGCGCTTGCTGCTGGCGTACTCGATGACGAGGTACTCGCGCGTCGCCGCGTTGCCGCCCGTGCCGAGCGTGCGCTGGACGAGCTCGACGAACCGCCCCACGCCGTGCTGCTCGTGCACGACGAAGTCGCCCGCCTTGAGCTGGAGCGGGTCGACGACGTTGCGGCGCCGGCTCGGCATCTTGCGCATGTCGCGCGTGCTCGTGCCGGCCCGGCCCGTGAGGTCGGCCTCGGAGAAGACGGCGAGCCGCAGCTCGGGCGCGACGAAGCCCTTGCCGACCATCGCCGGGGTGACGAGGACGATGCCGCCCTCGGGCTCGTCGTCGAGCCGCGGCACGAGGCGCGCCGGGGTGTCCGCCGCGCCGAGCTGCTCGACCATGCGCTTGGCCGGCCCGTGACCCTCCGTCGTGAGCACGAGCCGCCAGCCGGCGTGCTGCAGACCGCGCACGTCGTCGAGCGCGCGCGCCACGTCGCCGCGGTAGGACTCGACGTCGCGCGCGCCCAGCGTGAAGGTGGGCACGCCGTCGGCGCTCTCGCCCACGTGCGCGGCGGTCGTGCCCGACGCCGCGCCCGCTCCGGCCGCGTCCGGCGGACCGGCGTCGGGCGCCACGTCCAGGTCCGGGTTGTCGAGCGCGAACGACGACAGCGTCCACCAGCCCAGGCCGCGACGCTGCGCGACCGCACGGACCTCGGCGAACGTCTCGAACGACGCCGCGGACAGGTCGACCGGCGCCTTGCCGCCCGCGACGGCGCCGGTCCAGGCGGCGGCGAGGAACTCCTCCGTCGTCGCGACGAGGTCGTGGGCGCGGCGGCGCACGCGCTCGGCGTCGTCGACGACGAGCAGCGCGTCGTCGGGCACGAGCTCCAGCACCGGGACCATGCGGTCCACGAGCACCGGCGCGAGCGACTCCATGCCCTCGACCGCGACGCCCGCGGCCAGCTTGTCGAGCATCTCCGTGGCGCCCGGCAGGTCCTCGACGAGCGCCGCGGCCCGCGACCGCACCGACTCGGTGAGCAGGATCTCGCGGCACGGCGGCGCCCACAGCCCGTGCTCGGCGATCTCGAGGCTGCGCTGGTCCGCGACGGCGAACCAGCGGATCTCCGAGACCTCGTCGCCCCAGAACTCGACGCGCAGCGGGTGGTCCTCGGTGGGCGGGAACACGTCGAGGATGCCGCCGCGCACCGCGAACTCGCCGCGGCGCTCGACCATGTCGACGCGCGTGTACGCGGCCGCGACGAGCCGCTCCGCGACGTCGGTCAGGTCGGCCGTCGACCCGGCGTGCAGCTCGACCGGCTCGAGCTCGCCCAGCCCGTCCACGACCGGCTGGAGGAGCGCGCGCACCGGCATGACGAGCACGCGGACCGGGCCCGACGGCCCGACCTCCGGGTCCGGGTGCGCGAGGCGGCGGAACACGGCGATGCGCTTGGCGACGGTGTCCGCGCGCGGGCTCAGGCGCTCGTGCGGCAGCGTCTCCCAGCTCGGCAGGACCGCGACCACGTCCGCCAGCTCGTCGGGCAGGTAGGCGCGCACGCTCGCCGCGAGCTCGTCCGCGTCGCGCCCGGTCGCCGTCACGACCACGAGGGGACGCGAGCCCGTCGCCCACGCGTCGCCCGAGGCCGCGCGCTCGTCGCCGCCGGGCACCCCGTCGGCCGGCCCGGTCGCCCGCGCCCCCGCCATCGCGGCGAGCAGCGGCGGGCGCGCGCCGGCCGGGCCGACCACGTCCGCCTCGCCACGGGCGCGCACGTGCTCGACCGCCGCCGTCGCGGCGGGGTCGGCGAGCAGCGCGGGCAGGATGCCGGTGAGGTTCATGCGGTGGGGTCCCTCCGAGGACGGTGGTCGGTGGCGTCGGCGGCCGCACGAGGCGGGCCCGGGTCGAGGACGGTGCCGGGGCTGGTTGAGGACACGACGGGGCAGCACGAACGGCCCGGACCGAGGCTCACCGGGTGGCGAGCGGGTCCGGGCTGGAGCCGTGCGAGACGACGGCTCCCAGCGTACGCCCCGGCGCCCACACGTCGACCGAGGGCAGCCGACCGGCAGCCGACCCTCGGACGTCCGGCAGGCGACCGGGGACGCGACGTTTTCACCCGGCGCGATCCGCCCACGACCGGTGACAGGGTCACCGCCGCTCCGTCATGCTCGGGGCGTGTCCACCTCGGGGGCGCCGGACCCCGTGCCGCCCCGGCCTCGCTCGTCCGCGCTCCTCGTGCTGCTCGCGCTGGTCGTCGCGGTCTTCGTCGCGCTCTGGGCCGCCTCGCACCTCACCGTGGCCGGGCAGCAGGCCGACGCCGGGGCGTTCCGGACCCTCGCGCCCCTGCACGACGCCGGCCGCGACCTCGCCGGGGCGCTGCGCCGAGGCCTCCCGGTGGCGTGCGCGGCCGTCGTCGCCGTCCTGGGCGTGGTCGCGCTCGTGCGCCGCGCGTGGCGCGACCTCCTCGCCGCGGTCCTCGTCGTGCTGGGGACGGTCGGGATCGCGCTCGGGCTCCGCGAGGTCCTCGTGCGGCCCGACCTCGGGGAGCACGGCTACGCCTACCAGACCTTCCCGAGCGGTCACGTCGCCGTGGTCGGCGGCCTGTGCGTCGCGATCTGGCTCCTGTGGCCGTGGCCGGCGTCCCGCGCGGTCGCGGGCTGGGCCGGGCTCGTGGTCACCGCGGTCGCCGCCCTCGCGTCCGTCGTGACGTACGCGCACCGGCCGAGCGACGTCGTCGGCTCGCTGCTCGTCGCCGCCGCCGTCACCGTCGCCGTCGTGTGGCTGCTCGACGTCCCGCGAGGAGCGCGCACGGCGGGCGCGCGCCCCGGCGGCCCTCCCGTCCTGCCCGACGGGACGACCGGCTCGCCCCGCGTCAGCGACCCCTCGGCGTGACGTCGGCGAGCCCCGCGTAGAGGTCCTCGTACCGGTCCACGACCCGCTCCCAGGTGAAGTCCTCGACCCGTCGGCGCCCGGCAGCCCCGATCCGCCCCGCGCGCTCCGGGTCGTCGAGCAGGCCGAGCACGGCCGCGGCGAGCGCCTGTGTGTCCTGGGGGTCCACGAGCACGCCGTCGACGCCGTCGGTGACGATCTCCGGGGGCCCGCCCCGCACGGTCGCCACGAGCGGCCGGCCCGAGCGCCACGCCTCCAGGACCACGAGCGGGGCGGCGTCCGCGCGGCTCGGCACGACGACCACGTCCGCCTCCGCGAGCCGGGCCGCCACCTCGGCGGGGTCGAGCCGCCCGGGGAGCTCGACGCGGTCCGCGAGCCCCGCCGTCGCGACCCGGCGGCGCAGCGCGCCCGCCTCGCTCCCGTCGCCCACGACGACGAGCCGCGCGCGGTCGCGCAGCGCGGAGGACGCGAACGCGTCCACGAGCAGGTCGAACCCCTTGACGTGCTCGATCCGCCCCACCGCGACGACCACGGGCGCGCGCACCGCGACCGACCGAGCGGGCTCCCCCGCGGCGACGTCCCGCGGACCGTGATCGACCGGGTCGTACCCGGCCAGGTCGACGCCGTTCGGGACGACCGCGGCGTCGGGCGCCCCGAAGCGGACCAGGTCGTCCGCGACGACGCGCGAGCACCCCGTCACCACGCCCGCGACGTCGATCGAGCGCTCCAACGCCGCCCGCAGCAGCCGCGAGTGCTCGAACACGGCGTGGTCGTCCGCGAACGTCTCCCCGTGGGAGCTGACGACGAGCGGGGTGCGCGTGAGCGTGCGCAGGCCGAGGGCGTACGCGCCGTTGGGGCCGAAGCACTGCACGTGCAGCACGTCGGGCCGGAACGCGCGGAAGGCCCGGCCCCACGCGAGCGCCGCCCGCGGCGCGGCGAGGGCGAACCGGGCGACGTCGCCCGGCCGGCTCGAGGGCTGCGGGGTCGGCAGGTAGCGCACGAGGACGCCGTCGACGCGGCGCGTGCCGAGGCGCTCGCCCCGGTCGACGGTCCAGACCTCCACCGCGGTCCCCCGCGCCGCGAGCACGCGGGCGACGTGACGCACGTGCGACTCGACGCCCCCGGTGTGCGGGTCGAACGAGCTCGCGACCAGCGCCACCCGACGACGCCCTGCCATGCGTCCCTCACCCTCTCGCGGGACGGCCCGCGCCCGGTCCACGATCACCCGCTCATCACCCGCTCCCGCAGGTCCGGCGGGGCGTCCGCGCCACTAGAGTGGGCCACTCTACCGACCGATCCGGTCGTCCCGACCGTGCCGCACCCGCCGCGCACCACGCCCCGAGGGGGACCCGCCCGATGCCGCAGCTCGTCGTCGCGACCGTCGCGGTCGAGGTGCCTATGGGCGCCCAGGTGTACCAGGAGGAGGTCGCGGCGCGCGCGGCGGGGGCGCTCGCGGAGGGGGGCGCCGGAGCGAGCGCCTGGTCCGTCGACCGCGCCGTCTTCCGCTCGCTCCGCTCCCCGCTGCCCGGCACCCACCGGCTCCCCCTCGGTCGCCTCGGATCCGCGGCTCCGGCCGTGCGCCGGGCCGTCGGCCGTGCGGTCTACCCGCGGGGCGCCGTCGTGCACCGCGTGGGGCTCGACCTGCCGCCGCACCCGACGCGGGACGTCGTCGCCGTGCAGGACGTCGTGTCGTGGCGCTACGACGACGAGTCCGCACCGGTCCGCGCCGCGGCCGAGGAGGTCCGCCGCGCGGCGGCCGTCGTGTGCGTCTCGGAGTTCAGCGCGGACGAGGCCGCGGAGGTCCTCGGGCTCGCCGAGCGCCCCGCGGTCGCGTACAACGGCGTCGACCCGGTGTACTTCTCGGCCGAGCCGCTGCCCCGCGCGCGCCTCGCGGAGCTGGGGGTGGACGGCCCGTACGTCCTGCACGCGGGCGGCGCGTCGCGCCGCAAGAACCTGGAGGAGCTCGCGGTCGCGTGGGGACGGGTCCGCTCCGCGCGGCCGGACCTCACGCTCGTCATGAGCGGTCCGCCGCACCCGCGCCGCACCGGGCTGTTCGCGGAGCTGCCCGGCACCCGGCTCGTCGGGCGCCTGCCGGGCGGGCTCATGCCGGGCCTCGTCGCGGGGGCCGCGGCCGTCGTCGTGCCGTCGCGCTACGAGGGCTTCGGGCTCCCCGCCCTGGAGGCCATGGCCGCGGGCGTGCCGGTGGTCGCGGCGCGCACCAGCTCGCTGCCCGAGGTCGTGGGCGACGGCGGCGTGCTCGCCGAGCCGGACGGCGCGAGCCTCGCGGAGGCGCTGCTGTGGGTGACGACGCGCGACGCCGAGGTCGAGGCGCTCGTCGGGCGCGGGCGCGAGCGCGCCGCCACGTTCACGTGGGAGCGCAGCGCCGCGCAGCACGCCGCGATCTGGCGCGCGGTCGCCGCGCGCGGCTGACCGGGCCCGCCCCCCGGTGACGACGGTCACCCGGCCGGCTCCCACGCCTGGACCGCGCTGATCGCCGCGATCCACTCGCTCTCCGTCGCGAGCGGGACGAAGTCGGGGTGCAGCCCGCCGACGATCCCCGTGTAGTTCGCGGCCAGGACGGGCACGTCGCGCTCGGTCGTCATCGGGAGCGTCACGCGCACGGCCGTGACCTCGACGGGCTCGAACGAGAAGAGCGCGACGCGGTCGAGGAACTGGTCGGTCTGCCGCGCCACGTCCTGCCAGCCGCCGTCGGGCGTCCGCACGGAGACCGTGTAGTCGCGCAGCCCCGACGTGCAGCAGCGGATGCCGGCCGTCGCGACGGCGACGCGGTCGATCGTGCGGGGCCCGTCCGTCGTGACCTCGACGCCGGGCGCCTCGTCGACGGAGCCGTCGGCCAGTCGGCCCGACCGCCACGGCTCGCGCACGGCGAACGTGCCGGACGTGACGACGTCGGGGTCGCTCGCGTCCTCGTGCGTCGACGTCGCGGTCACCGGCCGGCCCTCGAGCACGTCGTCGCCGAACGCCTCGACGGGGGCCACCTCCAGCGCCGTCCCCGCGGGGGCGACGAGCAGGACGGGTGCGCCGTTCACGGGGACCTCGACGCCGCCCGGCGGGACCTCCAGGCCGCGCTGGGCGCCGTACCCGTCCCGCGCGGTCACGGTGACCGCACCGCCCGGCGCGGTGAGCCGCACGGTGGTCGACAGGTCCTCGCTCCACAGCGCGAGCAGCTCCGCACCCGCGGCCTCCCCGGCCCCGGGCGCGCGCACGGCGTGGACGCCGGGCGTCCCGGTCTCGACCGCCTCGGGCGGCGCGAACCCGTCGAGGAACGCCGCGCTCGCCGCGAAGGCGGCGCCGGCCGGCTTCACGTACTGCCCGTACTGGAGGAGCGACCACGAGTTCCCGGCCTCGCCGAACCCGCCCTCGGAGAAGAAGTACGTCCACTCGTCGACGCCCTCCACCCCGTACCAGAGGAGCTTGCGCACGACGTCGGACCCGCCCGCCCAGAAGTTCGCGACGCCGTCGGACCACCAGCCGCTCTCGGTGTCCCACACGGGGACGTCGCCGCACGGCCCGATCGCCTCGCGCAGCCGGTCCAGCTCGGCACCGTCCGCGGAGAACCCCTCCTCCTCCCACGACCGGTTGAACCCGGTGTAGGGGTGGATCCCCACGACGTCGAGCGAGTCGCAGCCGCCCGCCGCGACCAGGTCGGCCCACCACGCGGGCTCGATCCCGAGCGTGTTGCCGCCCACCACGACGACGTCGGCCGACGCGTCGCGAGCGCCCGCCGCGAACGGCGCGCCGACCTCCTCCTCGTACGCGGCCGCGTCCTCGTAGCCCGTGTTGTTCGGCTCGTTCCAGGGCTGCCAGTAGCGGATCTGCGGTGCGTGCTCGTGGACCGCGGCGACGATCTCGCGCGTCCATCCCTCCCACGTCCCGGCCTCGACCGCGGCCTGCTCCGCCTCGCCGCCCGAGCCGAGCTGGAGCGTGAGGATCACGCCCGTCTCCTCGGCGAGCTCGGCGGCGGCCGCGAGCTCGGTGAACGGGTCGACGTCGGCGGGCTCCTCGCCCTCCTCCTCGTCGGGCTCGAAGGCCGCGTTCGGCAGCGAGTCCCAGACGAGCGCGGCGGCGTCCGGCTCGGCGGTCGGGTCGGGCACGATCGCCCCGAAGTCGAGCTGCGTGCGGTGGCTGCCCACCCCGAGCTGGTCCGCGAGCTGCACGCCGCGCAGCGGTCCGGCGCCGCCCCAGTCCGCGCCGTCCGCGAGCGCCGCCGGGTCCAGGCCGCTGCCCGCCGCGGCCACGGTGTAGCGCAGGCACGTCCCCGAGACCGCCTCGCCCGTCGCGGCGTCGACGAGCGCGGCGTCGACCTCGTACACGCCCGGGCGGGTCGGCGGCAGGTCGAGCGCGAGCTCTCCGCCCTCCGCGGGGAGGTCCACCACGGTCTCCTCGCCGACCACCGGGTCCCACACGCGCGGGTCCCCGCGCACCTGGTAGCGCAAGCGGTACGTCCCGGCGGAGGCGGCCCAGGCGTCGTCGAACGCGGCGACCACGCGCGGCGCGGTCCCGTCGGGGAAGACGCCGTACGGCACGTCCACGAGCAGCCCGGCGCCGAGCCCGAGGCCGCCGAACAGCTCCTCGTTCGCCGCGTTGTACTTCACCGGGGCGCCGAGCTGGTACGCCATCCGGTCGGCCGAGATCTCGGTGAGCGCGAACCCGCCGTCGTCGCCGTGCGTGAGGACGTAGTACGGCGCGTCGCCCGCGGTGCCGTCGCGCAGCACCGGCGTGCTCTCCCACAGCGCGAACGGCTGCTCGAGGTCCTTGTGCGTGTCCGGCCACACGCCGCGGAACACGCCGTCGCTCCCCCACCACCGGAACCCGAGGTTCTCGTCGGCGACGACGAGGCCGTCGCCCTCGGGTCCGGACGAGGGGCCGGTGGTCGCGCCCGTCGTGTCGTCGAGCCAGGGCACGCGCGGGACGCCGAACGGCCGCCCGCGCTCCCACGAGGCACCGAGGTGGAGGGACCCCTCGTCGCCCTCCGGCCCCACGGCGCGCAGGTCGAGCGTGCGGCGCTCGTCGTCGCGCACGTCGGTCTGCACCAGGGCCGCGCCGTCCGGGAGCTGGGCGAGGACGGCGCCCTCGAACGGGATCTCCGCGAGGAGGTCGCCGTCGCCCGACACCTCGTGCAGGACCTCGCCCGCCTCCTGCACCCCGACGACGGTCCGGCCGCCGTCCGTCCAGCGCACGGTCCCGTACAGGTCGAGGAGGTCCCCTGCCGTGTGCTCGCCCTCGGGGATCGTCGTCGACCAGGTCGTGGTCCCGTCGGGCGCGACCTTGAGCAGGTCGCGGCGGTGCATGAGCGTGTCGAGGAGGTAGACGCTCCCGTCGGCGTCGACCTCGAAGGAGTCCGTGCGGAACGTCTCGCTCGCGCCGTCCCAGTCGAGCTCCACCGGCGTCGTCGCCTCCGCGTCCCCCGTCGCGAGGTCGTAGCGCGTCACCGTGTACGTCGCCTCGCGGTCCCACTCGAGCACGTACGCCGCGCCGTCGAGCACGCGGAACGTGACGAGCTCGCCGTCGTCGAGCGTGACGACGTCGTCGACGACCGTGCGGATCCCGTCCAGCTCGTCGGTGTCGACGCCGTCGTCGGTCACCTGCTCGAGGCGGGGGAACCCGCACAGGGGCAGCGCGCCCGTCTGCGTCACGGGTGCCGTCCCGGGGACCGGGGACGCGGTGAACGGCTGCGCGCCCGACGTGCTCCCCGTCCCGGTGCCGCCGATCACGACGGCGGCGACCACGCCCAGGACCGCGGCGACGACCCCGCCGACGACCGTGGGGTCCGCGCCGCCCCGAGCCCCCGTGCCGTCCTCGTCCGAAGCCATCTCGCCGCCCTTGCCGTCGTCGGGCCCGGCACAGGTGCCGCTCCCGCGATCGTAGGTCGGCCCGGCCCCAGCACCGAGGGCCTGGCGGTACTTTCACCCGCGTTCGTCCGGTTCTGGGCTCGATTCACCCGATCGACCCGGCCTCGGGCCCCGGCGGGACGACTATCTTTCAGGTGTGCAGGCGACCACGGAACCCGCGATCCGCGTCGCCGGGCTGGGCAAGACCTACCGGCTCGGCGCGTTCGGCGAGCGACCGTCCACCGCCGCGGCCGCCGCCATCCAGTGGGTGCGGTCCACCGGCAAGCAGAAGTACACGTTGTTCGACGCGCTCGACGACGTCTCCTTCGAGGTCCCGCAGGGCGAGGCGCTCGGGATCGTCGGGCGCAACGGCGCCGGCAAGTCGACGCTGCTCAAGATCCTCACGCGCGTCACGGCGCCCACGCGCGGGCGCATCGAGCTCACCGGGCGCGTCGGGTCGCTCCTCGAGGTCGGCACGGGGTTCCACCCCGAGCTCACCGGCAAGGAGAACATCTTCCTCAACGGCGCGATCCTCGGCATGACGCGCAAGGAGATCACCCGGCGCTACGACGAGATCGTCGCGTTCTCCGGCATCGAGAAGTTCCTCGCGACCCCGGTCAAGCGCTACTCGTCCGGCATGTACGTGCGGCTCGCGTTCTCCGTCGCGGCCCACCTCGACACCGAGATCCTCGCGATCGACGAGGTGCTCGCCGTCGGCGACGCCGAGTTCCAGCGCCGCTCGATCCAGAAGATGCGCGAGGCCGCCCAGGGCGGTCGCACCGTGCTCTACGTGAGCCACCAGCTCCAGACGGTCCAGGCCCTGTGCACGTCCGCGGTCCTCCTCGACCGCGGGACCCTGACGTACTCCGGGACGGTCGAGGGCACGCTCCAGGCGTACCGCGACAGCTTCGAGAGCTTCGCGGCCGCGCAGTCCGACCCCACCAAGCGCCCCGGGAACGGCAACCTCCGTCTGTCCTCGGTCCGCATGGAGGACGAGTTCGTCAAGTCGTCGCAGGACATCGTCGTCGACTTCGAGGCGCCGGCGAGCAAGGACCTGATCGGGACGTACTTCGTCTCCATGCACATCAACAACGACCAGGGCACCGTCATCGCCCAGTGCGACTCGCGCCTCGTCGGGAAGTGGTTCGACCCGGAGCAGCCCCAGAAGGGCCGCCTCGTGGTCCGCGACCTGTGGCTCAAGCCCGGCCAGTACACGGTGGACGTGTACGCGTGCCAGGCGGGAGTCCTCGACGCGTGGGAGGGGGCGTGGCGCTTCGAGGTGCTGCCCGACCTCCCCTACCCCGAGTTCACGGAGTCGTCGGGCACCGAGAAGGGCATGGTCTTCGTGAACTTCGACTACGAGGGAGGCTGACGTGGAGCAGACCGTGCAGCGCACCGTCATCACGCCGCCCGGCCGCCTCAACCTGCCGTCGTGGCGCGAGCTGTGGAACGCGCGCGAGGTCGCCGTCCGCCTCGCGCTGCGCGACATCATCGTGCGGTACCGCCAGACGATCTTCGGCATCACGTGGGTCATCGCCCAGCCGCTCGTCAGCGCAGGCATCTTCACCGTCGTGTTCGGGCAGATCGCCGACCTGTCGACCGGCGACGAGCACATCCCGTACTTCCTCTTCACGCTCGCCGGCATGCTGGCGTGGAACCTCTTCAACGGGTCGCTCGGCCGCGCGTCGAGCTCGATGGTCGGGAACCAGTCGCTGGTCCAGAAGGTGTTCTTCCCGCGCCTCCTGGTCCCCGTCTCGAGCCTCGCGTCGGTCGTCGTGGACTTCCTCGTCGCGCTCGTCCTCGCGGTCGTGCTCCTGTTCGTCTACGGCGTGAACCCCGGGTGGGCGGTGCTCCTCCTGCCCGTGTGGATCGTGCTCATCCTCATGATCGGCACGGGGATCGGCCTCGCCGCCGCCGCGTACATGGTCAAGTACCGCGACGTCGGCTACGTGCTCCCCTGGCTCGTGCAGATCCTCCTCTACGCGAGCCCCGTCGCCTACGCGCTGTCGGAGGTGCCGGCGAACCTGCGGTGGCTGTTCGACATCAACCCGGTCACGTGGTTCCTCGAGGGCTTCCGCTGGTCCCTGCTCGGCACGGAGGCGCCCGTGACGTGGCAGGTCGTGGCCCTCGTCGTCGCGGCGCCGCTCATCCTGCTCGGCGGCACGCTCGTCTTCCAGAAGAACGAGCGCGAGTTCGCGGACTTCATCTGATGCGCCGCACCGCGTACGTGCTCGTCGCCGACCCGAGCTACCTCGAGTCCAGCCTCCGCTCGTACTACGCGCACGTCGACCGCATCGTGCTGTCCTACGACGAGACCGCGACGTCCTGGACCGGCACGCCGCTGCCCGTCGACGAGTGCCTCGCCCTGGTCGACGCGCTCGACGTGGACGGCAAGTGCGTCCGGGCGCCCGGGCGCTACGCCCGCCCCGACGCGCCGCCGCTCGACAGCGAGACGCTGCAGCGCCAGGCCGCGCTCGACCAGGCGTCCGACGGGGCGGACTGGGTCCTGCAGCTCGACACCGACGAGGTCGTGCTCGACCCCGCGGCCTTCGTCGGCGCCGTGCGCCGTGCCGACGCCGCCGGCGCGTCCGGCCTCGACTTCCCCTCGCGCTGGCTCTACTCGCGCGTGGCACCGGGCCGCTACCTGGAGGCCAGCACGCGCCTCGGGCGACCCGCCGCGTCGTACCCGGGCCCGCTCGCCGTGCGCGCCGGGACCCGGCTCGTGCACGCCCGGCAGGCCGACGTGCCCCTGTACCGCGTCGACCTCGGTCCCTGGAACACGGACCCCGCGCGGCGCCGCGACACGATCGTGCACGAGGTCGTCGACCCCGGCTCGGCGGTCCTGCACTTCTCCTGGGTCCGGCGACCGGAGACCATGCGCCAGAAGCTCGGGTGGTCCGGCCACACGGCCCACTACTCGCGCCCCGGCGTCTACGAGGCGTGGGCGGGACGCACGCGCCACCCGCGGCGCGCCGTCCTCACCTCCCCCCTGCGACGCTCGGACTGGTACCGTCTCGTCACCCTCCCCGAGCCTCCCGGAGGCGAACCGTGACCCCGACCGTGAGCGTCGTCGTCGTGACGTACGGGCGGCCCGACAGCGTGCGCGAGTGCCTCGAGCACCTGCGGCGTCTCGACACGCCGCCCCTCGAGGTCGTCGTCGTGGACTCCACCCCGGCGGACACGACGCGCCGCCTGGTCCGCGAGGAGTTCCCGGAGGTCCGGCTCCTGCACAGCACCCTCGGGCGCGGCACGACGCCGGAGTCCCGTCAGCAGGGATTCGCCGTCACGCGCGGCGACGTCGTGGCCTTCGTCGACGACGACGCGTACGTCGCGCCCGACTGGCTGGACGCGCTCGTCGCGCCCTACGCCGACCCGGACGTCGTCGCCGTCGGAGGGCGCGCCGACAACGGCATCCCGGGCGAGGAGAGCGAAGGGCTCGACCGGGTCGGCCGACTCCTGCCGGACGGGCGGCTCACCGGCTACTTCGCCGCCGACACGGGCCGCGTCATCGAGGTCGACCACCTGCTCGGGGCGAACATGTCGTTCCGCCGCAGCGCCCTGGCGGCGATCGGCGGGATCCGCGGCAACTACCCCGGCACGTGCCTGTGCGAGGAGTCCGACATCTCCCTGCGGCTGCGTGCGACGGGCGGACGCCTGCTGTACACGCCCCGAGCCGTCGTCCGGCACATGGCGGCGCCGTACGGGATCGGCGGGAAGCGCTTCGACCGCCGCTACCTCTACTACGCCCGACGCAACCACGTCGTCATGCTCGTGCGGAACTTCGGCTGGCGCGACCCGATGGTGCGCCGCTACGCGCGGACCACCTGGCGTGCCCAGTCGAGCTATCTCTGGGCCGTGCGCAGCCGCCTCGGGCCGACGATGGCCGACGGCTCGCCGCGGCCCCTGCTCCGGCGCGTCACGGCGCCCGTCGTGCTCTCCCGGGCCGCGGCCGAGCTGTGGGGACTGGTCGCCGGCGTCCCGGCGGCGCTCGTGGCGACGCGGCGCGACCGTGCGGACGGGGTCGCGACCCCGTGACCGCTCGCAGGGGGCGCGGCGGGACGACCGGCGAGGCCGGGCGTCCTCGCCGTCTCGTGCACGTCATCACCCCGGGCGACCACTTCTCGCCGCGGACGGGGAGCGCCGTGCCGACCGTGGTGGACGGCCTGAGCCGGCACGCCCGCGCCGAGGGGCCGCGCCCGGCGGTCGTGGTCGCCGCGGGTACCTACCCCGACCGCTACGACAGCGCCGAGGTCCTCGAGTACGCGCCGGCCGCCCCGCGACGGTCCGACCGCTGGCTCGACGCCGCGGCGGGGCGCCTCGGCCTCGCCCGCCCCGGCGCACGCCGGGTCCTGGGGGCCACGGTCTCGGCCCAGGACGGGTGGGACCCGGCCGTGGTCCTCGCCCACAACGCGCCCGCGCTCGTCCCGCTCGTCCACGCGGACCGGCACGTGCCCGTCCTCTACGCGCACAACCAGGTGCTGGGGACGTGGTCCGCGCGGGACGCCGGACGCGCCCTCGACCCCGCCGGCGCGATCGTGTGCGTGAGCGACCATCTCGCGGACGCCGTCGCGGGCAGGCTCCCCGTCCGGCTGCGCGACCGGGTGCGCACGGTCCACAACGGCGTCGACGCCGCCGCGTTCGCCGTCGCACGACCGCCGCGGGGCGACACGCTGCGCGTGGTGTACGTGGGCAGGGTCATCCCCGACAAGGGGGTCCACGTGCTCCTCGACGCCGTCGTCGCGCTCGGCCGTCGCGACGTCGAGGTCACGGTCCTCGGTCGGCCCGGCTTCGCGGCGGACGCACCCCTGACCGCCTACGAGCGGTCCCTGCGCAGGACCGCGGGACGCGCCGCGGGTCCGGTCCGCTTCGGCTCGTTCGTCCCGCGCACCGAGCTTCCCGCGCGGCTCGCCGAGGCCGACGTCGTCGTGGTGCCGTCCACCTGGCCCGAGCCGTTCGCGCTCACCGCGCTCGAGGGCATGGCCGCCGGCGCCGCCGTGGTGGCGTCCGCCGTCGGGGGCGTCCCCGAGGCCGTCGGCGACGCGGGGATCCTCGTCCCGCCCGACGACGCGGCCTCCCTCGCGAGCGCGCTGGAGGCGCTCGCCGACGACCCGCGCGTGCTCGACCGGGCGGCGCGAGCCGCGGTCGAGCACGCCCGGCTGCACGACTGGCGGGCGTCCGCCGCGCGGCTCGACGACGTCCTCGCGCCCTTCACCGGGGCCGGCGAGCGGACGGGGAAGGCCCGATGAGACCGCTGCGGGCACGGACCGTCGCGCTCGAGGACCTCACCGCGAGCGACCACGACCGGTGGGCCGACCTCGTCGACCGCGCTCTCGAGCCGAACCCCTTCGTCTCGCCCGCGTACCTCGCGACCGCCGTGCGGCACCTGCCGAGCGCGCGGGGAATCGTCGCCGTCCTCGTCGAGGACGACGACGCCATGCACGCCTTCCTGCCGCTGAGCAGGGCGCGACGCTTCGCCCGGACCCCGCTGCCGTACGCGACGACCGCGGGGCCCTTCCTCGGGGCGGAGTCGCCGCTCTGCGTCCCTCTCGTCGACGAGGAGAGGCCCGCCGAGGCGCTGGGGGCGCTGCTCACCCACCTCGCGACCCGGGAGTCGCGCCTGCCAGGGCTCGTGGAGCTCACGCTGGTCCCCGTCGGCGGGCGGTTCGACGAGGCCCTCGTGGCCGCGTGCCGCGAGCACGACGTGCCGCTCGTCGAGCGCTACCGGTTCGAGCGGGCCGCGCTCGTCCCGGCCGCGGGCGCGCCCGCACCGCGCGAGGCGTTGAGCACGTCGCGGCGCAAGCAGGTCGAACGGCTCCGCCGCCGCATCGAGCGCGACGTCGGCCCGCTCGTCATGACCGACGCCGGCCTCGACCCGGAGGCGTTCGACCTGTTCGTCCGGCTGGAGGCAGCCGGGTGGAAGGGCACCACCGAGGAGGGCGGGGCGCTCCAGGTGGTCCCCGGCGCGCTCGACTGGTTCACCGACGTCGCCGACGACCTGCGCGCGCGCGGACGGCTGCACCTGTTCGTCCTCACCGCCGGCGAGGAGGTGGTCTTCATCTCCGTCGTCCTGCGCGCGGGCGACCGCCTCTACTCCCTCATGGACACGTACGACGAGCGGTTCGCGAAGTTCAGCCCGGGCTCCCTCGGTCGGGTCGTCGAGCAGGAGCACGTGCTCGAGCACACCGACGCGACCCTCTTCGACCCGTGCCTCCACCCGCGGTACACGGTGCCCTCCGGTCTCTACCGCGACCGCCGGACGCTCCGCGGGATCGTCATCGCCCCCCGGGGCGTCGTCGCCCGCGCGCTGCTGCGCCGCTCGGCCCGCCTGCGCGTCCTCGCCACCCGCGCGGGTGACGCCGCCGCACGGCTCCGCGGCGTCCCCTCCCGGGTGCGAGGCCTCTTCTCGCGATCCGGGACGACCGCGGGACCCGCCGCGTCCCCCGGGCCGCGGGCACCGAGCATCGAGCAGGAGGAGCCGTCATGACCACGACGCAACCGGCCCGGACGGCACGCCCGTTCACGTCCCGCACGATCGCGGTGCGCGGCATCTCGGACGGGGACGTCGCGGCGTGGCGGGCGCTCGCGCACCGTGCGGCCGAGCCGAACGTGTTCTTCGAGCCCGACTTCCTCCTGCCGACCGTGGCGCACTTCGACCGCGACGGAGGAGTGCGGCTCCTGGTCGTCGAGGACGCGGGGACCTGGATCGCCGTCATGCCCTACGAGATGGTGCCGGGCGACCGCCACTGGCCCCGGCGGCACGCGTCGAACGACGGACCGGTCCTCAACCAGGTGACCTCGCTCGGCTCGCCGCTCCTCGACGCGGCCGACCCCGGTGCGGCCGCCGCCGCGCTCGTCTCCGCGCTGCGTGCCCACGGACGCGCGCTCGGCCGCGCCTTCGCGTTCGCCTACGTCGCCGACGACGGCGCGGCGGGCGGCGCGCTGCACCGGGCGCTCGAGGACGCGCACGTGACGCTGCACGTGTGGGGCGGTGACGACCGCGCGGCCGTGCGGTTCGCCGAGCTGCCCGAGGACGAGGACCCGCTCGCCCACGTCCCGAGGTCCCGCGCCCGCGCCGTGCGACGGCGCGTGCGCCGCCTCGGCGACGAGCTGGGCGCCCCGGTCACGCTCTCCGCCGCCGCGCTCGTCCCGGTCTCCGACCCGGGCGCCTTCCTCGCGTTCGAGCACGAGACGTGGAAGGCGGACCCCGAGCGCAACGGACCCGGCTTCTCCCGCGTCGAGGGCGGCGAGGCATGGTTCAGCGAGGTCTTCACCGCCTACGCGGCGTCCGGGAACGCCTCGATCGTCGCGCTCGCGGTCGCCGGCGTGACCCTGTACATGGCCGGGTTCCTGCGCTCGGGCTCGCACGTCTTCGCCTGGTACGACGAGTACGCCGACCGGTTCGCGCGGTTCGCGCCCGGCGTCGTCGGCCGCCTGCTGACCGTGCGGATGTTCGCGACCGACCCGAGCGTGACGTTCCTCGACTCGTGCATGCACCCGTCGATGTACCCGGACCAGAACGAGCTCTACCCGTCCCGGCTCCGGACGGCGTCGTACACGGCCGCGCTCGGTCCACGGCCCGTGGGCTGGCTCCTGCGGGCGATCCCCGTGGTCGGACGGGTCCGACGGCGCCTCGTGCGTCCGGCCCCGTCCGACCGGACGGTCACCGAGGCGGCACCCGGCGCGGACTGACGCGGGTCCTCACGACCCGGGGAAGCCACCGCCCGCGAGAGCCGCGACCTCGGCGGGGCTCAGCGCCCGGTCGAGGAGCAGCACGTCGTCGACCGCGCCCTTCAGGGGGTATCCACCGCCCGGCTGGTCGCCCACGAGGAGCGGCCGGTCGTTCGTCCCGACGGCGGCGGGACCCGGGACCGAGCCCTGCTCGACGCCGTCGACGTACAGGCGCACCCGGCCCCCGTCGAACACCCCGACCAGGTGGGTCCAGGTCGTCCCGTCCACCGGGTAGGCCGAGGTCGCGTTCGCCCGGAAGGTGTCTCCCGACGTCGCCTGGTTCACCCGGAAGAACGCCTTGCCCGCGCTCGACAGACCGATCTCGTACCCGTCGTGGGTCGCGAGGACGGCCTTCTTGACGACGTACTGCGTCGCGACCCGCTCCGGCCGGACCCAGGCCGCCACCGTCATCGGACCCGACACGTCGAGCGCGGCGGCGTCGGGCACGCTCACGCGTCCTGCCGTGCCGTCGAACCGCACGGCGCTGCCCGACACACCGGCGACGCGGCCGACCCCGCTCGACGCGAGCGCGCCGTCCGTCCCCCATCCGGAGCCGTCCGACGCCGTCTGCCCGGTCTCGTCGAAGCGCCACGCCCCGCGCGCCCCCGCGGCCAGCAGCACCCGGACCTCGACCGTCGCGGGCGCGGACCACGCACCCTGCGCACCCGCGCGGACCGTGAACGACGTCGTCCCGGTGAAGCCCGGGGCAGGGGTGAACCGCACCGTGCCCGCCGACGGGTCGAGCACCTCCGCGGTACCGGAGCCCGGCGGGGTCACGACCTCGAGCGTCGTGCCCGTGGCGCCCGAGACCGCCACGGTCCCGTCGACCGCCGTGCCGGCGACGGTCGAGAGCGCGAGGTCCTCCACCACGGGCGGCACGGCGGGGTCGACCGGGTCGGTCCCGGGATCGGTCGGTCCCGTGCCCGGGTCGGTCGGGTCGCTCCCCGGGTCGGTCGGTCCCGTGCCCGGGTCGGTCGGGTCGGCCCCCGGATCGGTCGGTCCCGTGCCCGGGTCCGTCGGGTCCGTCCCCGGTGCCGTGGCGTCGGAGGTGCCGCCGGCATAGAGCGCGGCGACCTCGGCCGCGCTCAGCGCCCGGTCGTACAACCGCACACCGTCGACCGCACCCTGGAACGGATACCCCCCACCCGACTGGTCACCGATCGCCAACGGCAGAGCATTCGTCCCCACCGCCGCAGGACCCGCCACCGAACCCTGCTCCACCCCGTTCACGAACAACCGCAGCCGCGCACCGTCGAACGTCCCCACCAGGTGCGTCCACGTCGACCCGTCCGCCACCGGCACCGACGTCGCGTTCACCCGGAACGCATCCCCCGACGACGCCTGGTTCACCCGGAAGAACGGCCGACCCGTGCTCGCCACGCTCAGCTCGTACCCGTCCACCTCGTACGACCGCGCCTTCTTCACCACGTGCTGCGTCGCCACCCGCTCCGGACGCACCCACGCCGCCACCGTCATCGTCCCCGCCAGGTCCAACGACGCCCGGTCGGGGACGGTGATCCTTCCGCTCGTCCCGTCGAAGCGGACCGCGGACCCGGCGACCCCGGCGACGCGCGAGGTCCCGCCGGACAGCGTCCCGGTCTGCGACCAGCCCGAGCGGTCCGCGACCGTCGTGCCCGACTGCTCGTCGAGGTCCCAGATGCCCCGCGTCCCGCGCTCGGCCAGGACCCGGACGTCGACCGTCGCGGGGGCCGACCAGACACCCCCGGCACGGACCCGGAACGTGAAGGCGTCGGGACCGACGTACCCGGCCGCGGGCGCGTACGTGAACGCCCCGGTCGACGCGCCCGTCACCGCGGCCGTCCCGTGCGCCGGCGCCTGCACGACCTCGAACGTCGGAGCCCCCGACGCCTGGGCGGCGAGCACGCCCTGCGCCGCGGTCCCCGTCACGGTCGTGAGCGACCCGGGCGTCGCGACGGGCGCGACCGGCCCCGGGGGCGACCCGGCGTAGAGGGCGGCGACCTCCGCCGCGCTCAGCGCCCGGTCGTACAACCGCACACCGTCGACCGCACCCTGGAACGGATACCCCCCACCCGACTGGTCACCGATCGCCAACGGCAGAGCATTCGTCCCCACCGCCGCAGGACCCGCCACCGAACCCTGCTCCACCCCGTTCACGAACAACCGCAGCCGCGCACCGTCGAACGTCCCCACCAGGTGCGTCCACGTCGACCCGTCCGCCACCGGCACCGACGTCGCGTTCACCCGGAACGCATCCCCCGACGACGCCTGGTTCACCCGGAAGAACGGCCGACCCGTGCTCGCCACGCTCAGCTCGTACCCGTCCACCTCGTACGACCGCGCCTTCTTCACCACGTGCTGCGTCGCCACCCGCTCCGGACGCACCCACGCCGCCACCGTCATCGTCCCCGCCAGGTCCAACGACGCCGCGTCCGGCACGGTCACCCTGCCCGTCGAGCCGTCGAACCGCAGGGCCGTGCCGCTGCGCCCCGTGACCCAGGTCGTCCCGCCCGAGACGGCGCCCGTCTGCCCCCACCCCGACGTGTCGGCAGTGACGAGCCCGGTCCCCTCGTCGAGGTCCCAGCGCCCGCGGGCGCCCGCCTCGGAGGTCACGGCGAGGCTCACCCGCGCCACGTTCGACCAGAGCTCCCCCGCGCGCACCCGGAAGGTGAAGGCGTCGGGCCCGACGTACCCCGCCGCGGGCGCGTACGTGAACGCCCCGGTCGACGCGTCCGTCACCGCGGCCGTCCCGTGCGCCGGTGCCTGCACGATCTCGAAGTGCAGCGGCGCGTCCGTGGGCGACGACCCTCGCAGCACGCCGGTCGCGACGCCGCCCGCGACCGTCGAGGCGGCGCCGTCGGTCGCCGTGGGCGCTCCGAGAGCCGTCCACGCGAGACGCGCCGTGCCGGTCGTCGCGCTCGACGCCGCGAGGACGAGCGCTTCGCCGGGGACGTTGGCCTTCGAGCTCGTGACGTTGTTGTAGGACCCGTCGAGCACGAGGTCGGGCGCGCCGGAGAAGTCGATGTCGTCGAGCGGGGTGACCTTCTCGAGGATGTCGTCGAGCTGCTCGCTCGCGGTGTAGACGACCCGCAGGGACCCCGTCTGCTCGTCCACGAGCACGATGGGCCGGGTGCCGCGGCGGTCGACCTCGTACACCGGGTCCCACGTGCCGTCCGGCCGTCGGACGAGGAGGCCGAGGGTCGTCGCCGACGGCGAGTCGTAGGAGGTCTTGATCGCCGCGTACAGCGTCCCGTCCGACGTGACCGCGACGTTGAGGTGGTCGTCGGCGAACCCGTCGCCGATCGGCAGCGCCGAGGACTGCGCGGGCTTCTCGTCGGCCGACCACGTGGACGGCGACGCGCCGTCCACGTGCGTGCGGAACCCGAAGCGCTCCGTGGCCTGGTTCGACCAGAGCACCCCGACGGTGCCCCCGGGCATCGCGGTCACGAGCGCGATGTCGTCCTCGGTGATGCCCGACGCGAGCGTGATCGCCGACGAGAACGAGGCGTACGGCGCGTCGGCGTAGCGCACCTGCACCGCCGAGGCCGTGTCGTAGGCGACCCACATCCGTCCCGCGCCGTCGACGTCGAGCGTCGCCGTCTCGCTCCCCGGGAGCGAGAGCGCGGTCGCCGTCGGTCGCGAGGTCCACGGCACGTAGGAGTTCGTGCCCGCCGCGTACTGGAGCGAGACGAGCGAGCTCGACGACCCGTGGAGGAGCACGTGCACGACGTCCCCCACCTGCTTGACGTCGGCCCGCACGTCGGTCCGCGTCGACACGGACGCCACGTTCGTCCACGCGGCGCCGTCGTACCGCCAGACCCACGTGCCCGCGGGCGTCGTGGACGCCGACGCGAGGACGGCCCACCACGAGCCGTGCGCGAACCACACCTTCGACTGCGGCTTCTCCCCCGTGTTGCCCGTGAGCGGGATCCCGGGCGCGGTGAGGGCGGTCGCCGCGTCCGGGGCCGGAGCCGGTCCGGCGGGCTCGTCCGCCGTCGCGGCGGCGGGCTGCCACGACAGGCCGACGAGTCCGTCGCCCGCCGGCACCTCGACCTCGACGAGGTACCGCTCGCCCGCCCTCGCGTCGACCATGGCGGCGGACGTCGAGACGTCGCCGTCGTCGTCGTTCGTCGCGACGACCGGGCCCCGGCCGGACCCCTCGCGCACGCGCAGGACGGTGTCGAGCTCGCTGCCCGCCGTGGAGAACGTGACCGGGCCGGACCGCGGCGCGGTCCAGGACCACCACAGGGACCGGGCGACCGTGCTCGGGGACTCCGGCCCGCGGTGCGACGCCGGAAAGTTCGGGGCGACGTCCTGCCCGACCGTGCCGCCGACGACTCGTGCTTCCGCGGCGACGTCCCCGACGACGTCGTCCGCCGCGGCGGCGGCCGGTGCCGCGCCCCAGCCCCCGTGCTCGGAGGCGGTGACGAGGACGCCGACGCCGAGGGTGACGGCGAGCAGCGCGGCGACGGCGCGGACGGGACGACGGCGTCGTCGCGCGGGAACGGACATGATGACCTGCCAGTCGTGTGTGCTCGGACTCTCAGCGAGGGAAACAGCGCTCGCCCCCCGGGCGCACGTACCACCTCTGATCGAACCATGCGCGGACCAGGAGCGGGAGGGCGCTCGGGCAAGTTCACCCGCGCGAGGGCTACTGACCGCCTGCCGAGGGTCGTACGTTACTGTCTGCTGGTCGGTCGCCGGCACACACGTGTACCGGAGACACAGGGGAGGTCCCAGATGACGGAACCCCGGACGCTGGACGTCGGTCCCGCCGACGTCGGCACCACCGACGGCGTCGCGGCGCGGCGAGGAACGACGCCCGTCGGCGAGTTCTCCCCGTCCGAGCTGAGCTACGTGCACGACGCGCGGCGCGGCACGTTCGCGCACCAGTACGACCGTGACCTCCAGCTCGTCGTCGTGTGGTCGGCCGCCCGCGCGCACGAGGCCGAGGTCCTCGAGATCCTCCGGCGGGAGCTGCGCGTCGTCGCGGAGATCGAGGTCCGCTGGTCCCCCGACGAGGTCGTCACGAACTTCGAGCGCCTCTACGGCCAGGAGCTCTGGGGCACGTCGCCCAAGCACCTCGAGGTCGGTGCCGGGCCGTTCCTGCTCGTCGTCGTCGAGGATCCCGACCCGCGCTACGGGTACGGGCAGAACGTCACCGGGTACGTCGAGCTGACGAACCTCGCCGTGGCCCGCGCCAAGGCGGCCGCGCGGGCGCTCGTCGGCGGGTACCGGATCCACTCGAGCAACAACATCCGCGAGTTCTTCCACGACGCGACGCTGGTCCTCGGCGAGGAGCGGCTCCGCGCGGTCCTCGAGCACACCGGCGACGCCCCCTACCGGGAGGTCGTGGTGGAGGACGTCGTCGGCAGCGGCGGCTGGCGCGACCTGGCCGAGCTGTTCGGCGTCCTGCGGCTGACGAGCGAGTACGTCGTCCTGCGCAACGCCGAGGACCTGCCGCTGCGCCTCGAGGACGACCGCGAGATCGACGTCCTCGCGCGCGACCGGACCGACCTGGCGGCGGTCGCCGGCGCCCGCCCCCTCGACCCGGGCGGCGACGGCGTCCAGCACGGCTGCCTCGTGGCGGGCGAGCAGGTCGTCCTCGACGTCCGCGAGGTCGGCGACGGCTACCTCGACCGCCGCTGGCAGGACGACCTGCTGCGGCGGCGCACCTGGCACGCGGGCACCGTCGCGGTCCCCCGCGCCGACGACCACCTCTTCTCGCTGCTCTACCACGCGAAGGTGCAGAAGCCCGCGGTCAAGCCGGTCTACGTTCCCCGCCTGCGAGAGCTCGCGCGCGCGGTGGGCCTGCCCGAGGACGTCGCCGCACGCGTCACCGACGACGACGTCGCGGCGTCCGTGCTCGACGGCTTCCTCTCCGCGCACGGCTACGGCCTGCCGCGCAGCGAGGACGCGGGGGTGCACCGCAACGACGCGTTCGTCGAGCGGTTCCGGCTCACCGCGGTGGAGCCGAGCACGCTCGCGCTCGCCCGCACGGAGCTCTGGCAGGCGGCTCGAGGCTCGCGCGTCGCCCGGGCGGCGGCACGCTCGTCGGTCCTGCGCGGCGCGTTCCGGGGTGCCCGGTCGGTCGCCCGACGCGTGATCGGACGGGGGCGGCACGATGGCTGACACCCGGCCTGACGGTCCGGCGGAGGGAGGTCCCGTCGGCACGGGGGCGCCGATCGGACGCGACGTGCGGCCGGAGCCCGGCGTGCGGCGCACGCTCGTGAGCCGCGTCCTGGGGCGCGCGAAGCTCGTCTACCTGTTCGGGTGCCCCGTGGGGGCGACGTTCGTCAAGAGCACCGACTACGCGGTCACCGTCTACACGACGACCCGCGGGCGACCGACCGTCGGCAAGTTCTTCGCGCGCGGCGAGCTCGGGCGCGAGGGGTTCGCGGCGGAACGTCTCGCGGCAGACGTCCTCGGCGACCGCGCGTGGCGCATGCCCGTCGTCCGGTGGCACCGGCGCGGTCTCACCGTGCCGCGGCTGCCCGACGAGGCGCGGCTCGACCTCGCGTGCCGCGGCATGGACCGCGCGCAGCGGGTCGAGGCGGGGGCGTGGGCGCTCGACGTGCTCCTCGAGATCTACCTGGAGGGGTACCTGCACGGAGACCTCCAGCCGCACAACGTGTGGCTGCTCGACGGCCGGCTCGTCGCGACCGACTTCGAGACCTTCTCGCGCCGGACCTCCGGCATCCCGTTCCTCGACTCGGGCGACGTCACCGGCAACGACCCCGCCCCTCGACCGCGGCCGCTCGACCCGGCGTTCGACCCCGACGACGACTGGTCCTTCCACCACGTCCTGGGGGTCACGCTCGACGACGCCGTGCGCGCGCTGCGCGCACGCCTGGCCGCGGCGGACGACGACGCGTCCCGCCGCCGGCTCGCCGCGCTGGACGGGCGGACGGCATGACCCCCACGACGACCCGCGCGCCGAGGGGACGGTCGGCACCCGACCTCGTCGTCCGCCGTCGCGACATCGAGCGCGACGACCCGCCCGCCGGCGCCTTCCGCGGGGTCTCCTACGCGCGCGGCCTCGTCCCGTCCTTCCTCACGCGGTCGCTCGGGACGTTCTGCGTGGACACCCCGGACCGGGTGTACTCCCTGACGTACGACGACGGTCCCGACCCCCGGACGACGCCCGGCGTGCTCGACGTGCTCGCCCGGCACGGCGCCACCGCGACGTTCTTCGTGCTCTCGGAGCCGGCACGACGCCACCCGGAGATCGTGCGGCGGATCGTCGAGGAGGGGCACGAGCTCGCGCTGCACGGCAAGGACCACACCTCCCTGCTCACCCTGGACGACGACACGGCCGTCGCGACGATCCGCGAGGCACGCGCCGTGGTCGAGGACGTCGCGGGCACGTCCGTCCGGCTGTACCGGCCCCCGTACGGAGAGCACACGTGGGGCCAGGCGCGCGGCGTGCGCCGCCTCGGACTCGAGCTCACGATCTGGTCCGGCGACGCGTTCGACTGGGTCCACGACGAGGAGGCGGCGGTCGCGGCACGCGCCCTGTCGTCCGTGTTCCCCGGCGCGATCCTCCTGCTGCACGACACCCGGGCCGATCCCGAGACGTTGGGACCGGGCGAGCGGCTGCCCGCGTTCGACCGGGCCGACGTCCTCGAGCGGATCCTCGCCTCGACGCGGGCGCAGGGCTACGCCGAGGTGACGACCGGTGCGCTGACGACGCGCTACCGGCGCGTGCGCAGCGTCGCGCGCGAGCGGATGGCCCGACGATGAACGACCTCCGGGGCCCGGTGCCCGAGCTCTCCGTCGTCATCCCGGCGTACGACGCGGTCGAGACCCTGCCGACCCAGCTCGAGGCGCTGCTCGCCCAGCGCCCGGAGTGGCCCTGGGAGGTGCTCGTCGCCGACAACGGGTCGCGCGACGGGACCGCGGACCTCGTGCGGTCGTGGGCGGCGACCCGGATGCCCGAGCTGCGCCTCGTCGACGCCTCCGCGCGCCGCGGGCCGAGCGCGGCGCGCAACATCGGCGTGGCGGCCGCGCGCGCCCCGCGGATCGCGTTCTGCGACGCCGACGACCGCGTGGGCGAGGGCTGGGTCGCGGCCGTGCGCCGGGCGCTCGACGTCCACGAGTTCGTCGCCGGCCCGTTCGAGGGGGCGCTGCTCAACGCCGGGATGCGCTCGGCCGTCACGTGGACCGCGCAGGCGCACGGCTTGACCGTGAAGCCGTTCCTGCCGCAGTTCGTCACCGCCGGCTCGGGGAACATGGGCGTCCGCAGGGAGGTCTTCGAGGAGGTCGGCGGGTTCGACGAGGGCGCGCGCACCGCAGAGGACGACGACTTCTGCCTGCGCGTCCAGCTGCACGGGCACGCGCTCGCCTTCGACCCCGCGATCGTGCTGCACGTCCGTCGTCGGGACGGGCTCTGGGACGTCTGCAAGCAGGCGTACGCCTACGGGGGCGGTGAGCGGCGGCTGCTGCACCGCTACGCCGAGTTCGTCGCGGAGGCGCAGGCGGCGCCGCCCGAGGCGCCCGAGCCTCCGTCGGCAGGAGGCCCGACCGCCGCGGGCGGCCCGAGCGCCCTCCGTCGTGTCACGGCGAAGGGGTTCGCCCTCGTCCGTCGGGTCGGGCGCGTCGCGGGTCGCGCGCTCCGCAAGGCCTCGACGGTGCGCCACCCGGGCGACCTGTCGGACGTCGCATGGCGCGTGTGCTGGTCCCTCGGCTGGAGCCTGACCCGGGTCGACCCCGCGACGCCCCAGGTGAGCCGGGCCCACCCCGCGTCCTTGCAGGGCGACCTGCGGCGATGACGGTCGCGGCCCGGGCACGCGCGGCGATCGCCCGCTGGGACGCCGTGGGAGCGCGGCGTCGCGCGACGCGTGCTGGTGCGCTCGGGCACGTCGACCTGCTCGCTCGCGGCGTCTTCGTGAGCACGTCGGACGGTGTCTGGCACCGGTTCGGCACGCCGCTGCCCGGCCACCTGCGCCGGTCGCGCCAGCACGTCGACGTCGTCGGCGCCGAACCGTCCCGGCACCCGGTCCGGGACGCCCTGCTCCAGGTCGCACGGCGGCTCCCCCCGCCCTGGCTCTTCGTCAGCCACGGTCCGTCCGGCCCCTACACCGTGGTCACCACCACGTTCGAGGGCGGGCTGCTGTTCCTCGAGCCGGGGCGCTCCGTCGCCAGGACCATCGAGGCGGCGAGCGCGACCGAGCGCTACGCGGTGCTGCGCCGACGCTTCGCCGAGCACGTCCGGTGCCCGTCGTACCGCGTGCTCGACGACCTGCTCGTCGAGGAGTTCGTCGCCGGCCGGCACCCGCTCGAGCTCGGCGAGGACGAGCGCGTCGCCCTGGTGCGCAGGCTCGTGCTCGACTACGCGCACCTCGCCCGCGGCGAGTGGGAGCCCGATCCCCGACGCATCGTCGAGAGCGCCGTGGACCTCGTCCTCCGCGGCCCGCTGCCGGACGGCTTCCCGTCGCCCGCCGAGCTCGCCGCGTTCGTCGCACGGACCCCCGAGTGGGGCACCGTCCCGTCGGGCGCCGACCCCCAGGTGAACAACCTCGTCGTCGCACCCGACGGCACGCCGGTCCCGATCGACCTCGGCGTCATGGTCCTCGCGCCGTTCTTCGTGTTCCCCGTCGGGATGATCGCGTCCGCCCACGGGGCCGTCCTCGCGGCCTACCTGGACGGCGACCTGGACGCGGCCGTCGGCGACCTGTTCGCGTCCGGTCGGGCGGCGTTCGACGCGACGCCGCGCGACCGCGTCCTCGTGCTCGCGCTGTGGGCGGCCGTGACGTGCTGGTACGAGGCGAGGCGGCTCGCGGCCGTGGACGACGTCGACCGGGTCGGTTCCCTGCTCGCCGAGCAGTGGGACGAGCTCGAGCTAGCGCTTCCCGGCGCGACCGCCTAGGCGGTCGACGAGGACGCGGAGCGGCGTCGCGGGCGCGAAGCGGGCTGCCCACGCCGCGTCCCCGAGCGCCGCCGGGACGTGGCCGCGTGCGGTCGCGGCGGACGCCGCGCGCGCCGCGCTCCACCACGCGAACCGGTCGTTGGCGCGGAGCCGGTCGTCGTACGCGTCGACGAGGTCGCGACGGCCCGCCGCGAGCGCGTCGGCCCGGTGCCGCCGCAGGATCGTCCGCAGGCTCGTCGCGAGGTCGCGGTGGGACCGCGTGGTGTTGGTCGCGTGGTGGCGGTAGTCCACGAGGACGTCGTCGACGAACGCGAAGGGGCCGAGCGCCGCCGCCTTGAGCACGAGGTCGAGGTCCTCTCCCTGCCGGTACCCCGGGTCGAAGCCGCCGACGGCGTCGAAGACCTCCCGACGGATCACGAGGTTCGGGAGCATGACGCCCGGTCCGCGGATCACGGCGCGCCGGTCCACCGCGGCGCGCTGGTCCGCGGCGACGAGCTCCGCGCCGTCGACGTCGATCGTCCGCATCCCGCAGTAGCTCACCACGGCGTCCGGACGGGCGGCCATGACCTCGGCGTGCCGCCGCAGCCGGTCGGGGTGCCAGCGGTCGTCGTCGTCGAGGAAGGCGACGAGGTCGCCGGACGTCAGCGCGACGCCCGCGTTGCGTGCGGCCGAGACGCCCGCGGGCGCCCGTCGCACCACGCGAGGACGCGGCGCGGCGCCCCGCGCCGCCGCCCCCTCGACGATCCGGAGCAGGGCGTCAGGGTCGGGCGAGCCGTCGTCGACGACGACGAGCTCGACGGCGGGGTACGACTGCGCGAGGACGGCCGCGAGCGCCTCCGCGAGGAACGGCCCGCCGCGGTTCGTCGCCACGACGACGCTCACGCTCGGGAGGGCGGTGCCGTCCCCGTCCGTCTGCCGGACCTCGCCCACGTCGCTCCTCCGTGTCTCCGCATGTCTCCGCATGTCACCGCATGTCACCGCCATGTCTCGGCCGTGTCCCGTCCTGTGCGGCCGCTCCGTACCCGACCCGCGGACGGATGGGGTGAAATCGGCGGATTCCCGCGGGATCCGTGGCCTGCTGGGGGACAATCTCCCACATGAGGGTCCTCCGCGTCTCGCACAGCGCCGTGGTCGACGCCTGGCGCGAGCGCGAGCGCGAGCTGCGCGCGCGGGGGGTCGACGTCCGGCTGCTGTCGGCGCGCGCGTGGGACGAGGGCGGCACGACCGTCCGCCTCGTGCCCCGCCCGGGCGAGCCGGTGCGGGGGGTGCGGACGATCGGGTCGCACCCCGCCCTCTTCGTGTACGACCCGCTCCCCCTGTGGCGCGCGCTCGGGCAGGAGTGGGACGTGCTCGACGTGCACGAGGAGCCCTTCGCGCTCGCGACGGCGCAGGTCCTCCTGCTGCGCCGGTTGCGCGCGGTCGTCTCGCGCCGCCCCGCCCCGCCGTACCTCCTCTACTCCGCGCAGAACCTCGACAAGCGCTACCCGTGGCCGTTCCGGTGGTTCGAGGCGCGCGCGCTGCGCGGTGCTGCGGCCGTGTCGGTCTGCAACGACGAGGCCGGCCGGATCGTGCGCGCCAAGGGCGCCCGAGGGCGCGTCGAGACGGTCCCGCTGGGCGTCGACCCGGCGGTCTTCGCGCCCGACGCCGGTCGGGACGACCGCGCCCCGGATCGCCTCCGCGTGGGGTACGCCGGACGGCTCGCGCACCACAAGGGCGTCGACGTGCTCCTCGCCGCGGTCGCGGGCGACGACCGGCTCGACCTCGTCGTCGCGGGCGACGGCCCGGACCGCGCGGCGCTCGAGGAGGCGGCGCGACCGCTCGGCGACCGGGTCCGGTTCGTCGGCGCGCTCGCGGACGCCGACCTCGTCGCGTTCTACCGCTCGCTCGACGCGCTCGCCGTCCCGTCGCGCGAGACGCCCGGCTGGGTCGAGCAGTTCGGGCGGGTCGCGGTCGAGGCGATGGCGTGCGGCGTGCCGGTCGTGGCGACCCGCACGGGAGCGCTGCCCGACGTCGTGGGCGGCGCGGGCCTGCTCGTCGCCTCCGAGGACCCGGCCGCCCTGCGCGCCGCGCTCGTGCGCGTCCGCGACGAGGACGGCCTGGCCCACCGCCTGCGCGCAGCGGGGGCGGAGCGCGCGGCGGCGTGCTCGTGGGCCGAGGTCGCCCGCCGCTACGCCGGGCTCTACCGGACGGCGGTCGACGGCGGGCCGGGCTCCGCGCGTGCGCGGCCGACCGACGAGCGCGACCCGTCCGCGGGCGTGCCGCCCGAGGTCGTCGTCGTCGCCTACGGCTCCCCCGCGATGGTGCGCGACGCGCTCGCCCCGCTCGCCGGGAAGTACCCGATCACGGTCGTCGACAACTCGTCCCTGCCCGAGATCCGGGAGATCACCGAGCTCGCGGGCGGGCGCTACCTCGACCCCGGCCGCAACGGCGGGTTCGCCGCGGGGGTGAACCACGCGCTCGCCCACCGCCAGGTGCCCGGCGCCGACGTCCTCCTCCTCAACCCGGACGCCGTCGTGACCTCCGAGGACGTCCAGGCCCTCCACCGCGCGCTCCACGCCGACCCGGGGATCGCGAGCGTGGGGCCGGAGCAGGTGGACGACGACGGCACCCGGGCGCGCGTGGTCTGGCCGTTCCCGTCCCCGGCGGCCACGTGGACGGAGG
The DNA here is from genome assembly GCF_024124905.1 of Cellulosimicrobium cellulans. GTDB lineage: Bacteria > Actinomycetota > Actinomycetes > Actinomycetales > Cellulomonadaceae > Cellulosimicrobium > Cellulosimicrobium cellulans_G. Next base: position 245,284 of record NZ_JAMXST010000004.1, on the reverse strand, counting down.
CCGTCGGGCTCGCGCGGCTGCGCCGGACCCCGGCGGAGCGCTCGTTCGTCATCGGCTCGGTGCTGCTGCTCCGCGCGGCGGCGCTCGACGACGTGGGCGGCTTCGACGAGCGGTTCTTCCTCTACGCGGAGGAGACCGACTGGGCGTACCGCGCGGTGCGGGCCGGGTGGCGGCACGCCGTCGTGCCCGAGGCGCACGCGCTGCACCTCGGCGGCGCGACGAGCAGCGACCCGAGCCGCAGGGAGACGCACTTCCACGCGTCGCAGGAGCGCTACCTGCGCAAGCACCACGGTCGCGCGGGCTGGGCGCTCGCGCGTGCCGGGGCCGTCGTCGGGGCGGCGGCCCGCTCCGTCGCGCTGCGCGGGAACGGTCGCGCGTCCGCGCGGCGGCGGCTGCGGCTCTACCTCGCGGGGCCCGTCCGCGCGGAGTCGGCGCTGTGACGCAGCGCGTCCCGCTCCTCCGGCGTCGGCCCGTCCTCTACCGTGCGCCGCGCGTCCCCGGCGCGCTCGCCGCGCGCAGCCGGACCGTCGCCGCCTGGCTCCTCGGGGGAGCCGTCGTCGTCGCGCTCCTCGCGCTCCTCGGCTTCGTCGTCCCCGAGCTCCAGACGGCCGCGGTCGGGGGTGCGGTGATCGTCCTGATCGTAGGGCTCACCGCGTACGAGCCGGTCGCCCTGCCGATCCTCGCCATGCCCGCGCTCGTGGTCGTCCAGCGCGTCGGCGGCGGCGGGGTCGACCTCTCGCTCAGCGACTTCGCGCTGTTCGGCGCGTTCTGGTTCGCGCTCTTCTTCTCGCCCCGGCCGTTCTCGCGGCCCATGCGGGCGATGCTCTGGCTGTCGTTCGTCTACCAGGTCGCGACGCTCTTCACGGTGATCGTCAACCCCTTCAGCGCGAACGTCGTCGAGTGGTTCCACGCCTGGGTCTCGGTCGCGGGCGCCCTCGTCCTGGGCTGGGCCGTCGGCCGCTCGGGGCGTGCCCGGCTCGGCCTGACCCTGTTCCTCCTGCCCTGTCTCGCGATCGCGGCCCAGACGTGCCTCGTCGCGCTCCAGCAGCTCGCCGTGGGGAACACCGGCCCGGTGTACGTCGACTGGCCGATCGCGATGCACAAGAACTTCATCGGGTGCGTGCTCGCGTTCGCCGCCCTCACGGCCTACGCGCGACCGTGGTGGGTCGGCTGGCCGCGCTGGTTCTCGCTCGGGGCGTTCTGGCTCTGCTCCCTCGGCGTGCTCGCCGCCCAAGCGCGGCAGGCGCTCATCGGGCTCGCGATCGGCATCATGCTCATCACGCTGCGGGGCGACCCCGACCGCAAGCGCTCGAAGCTCATCCTGCTCGCCGCGGTCCCGGCCATCTACTTCGTCGTGCTCGCCGTGCAGGAGCAGCTCGAGTCGGGGAACGAGTTCAACTCCGCGAACCAGCGGCTCACCTGGTACGCCGACTCGATCGACGTGTGGCAGCGCAGTCCCTGGGTCGGCATGGGGCTGCGGTGGTGGACCGCGGGCGTCACGGAGTTCGTCTTCCAGCCGCCCAACGTCGAGCTCGAGGTGCTGACGTCCGCCGGGATCGTCGGGCTCGTCGGGTTCCTCGTGCTGTTCCTCGGCGGGATGATCGTGCTGTGGCGGATCAACCCCCGCTTCGGGACCCTCGCGTTCTCGATGCTCATGATGCGCTTCGTCCAGGGCCAGTTCGACCTCTTCTGGGTGTCCGTCCAGGTGACGGTGCCCTTCGTCATCGTGGGTGTGTGCCTGGGCGCCGAGGCGTACGCCGAGTCGCGGCAGCGCGCCCGCGACGTGACCGGTCGAGAGCTCCCTCTCGACGAGCTGCGATCCGTGCGGGAGATGGCCGAACGATGACCGACCTGCGGATCCTGCAGATCGCCCCGGAGATCGCCCCGGGCAGCGGCGTCGGCGGCGTCGCGCACCACCTGGAGGAGGCGTTCGAGCGCGCCGGGGTACCGACCGCGCGCTTCACGCTCGCCGACGCGCGCGGCACGTGGCTCCCCGAGCCCGGACCGGGCGTCCGGGGCCGGCTCGTGCTCCTCGCGCGGGTCGTGTGGTTCTCCACGGTCGGGACGGTCCTCGCCCGTCGCCGGGTCGCCCGCGAGCGCCGCGCGAGCCGGGGCGCCGGGGACGCAGTGGTCTCGATCTGCCACAACGACGTCCTCGCCGGCGACGTCTACGTCAACCACGGCATCCTCCGGGTCGCCATGCGGGCGCGCGGCGGGTACGCGTGGCGCATGGCGCGCAACCCGCTGCACCTCTTCACGGCGGCCCGCGACGCGCTCCGGTACCGCGGCCGCGCCCACCGCGTCGTCGTCAACCTCACGCGGTCCGAGCGCGACGCGCTGCGCAGCACGTACCCGCGGCTGCGCGCCCGGGCGGTCGTCATCGGCAACGGGGTGGACGTCGCACGCTTCGCGCCGCCCACGCCCGCCGAGCGTGCCGCCGCCCGGACCGCGGCGGGCGTGCCCGCGGGCGCCGTCCACGTCGTGTTCGTCGGGCACGAGTTCGACCGCAAGGGCCTCGACCTCGTGCTCGCCGCGGCCCTGGACCTGCCGGACGTCCACGTGAGCGTCGTCGGGGGGACGCCGGACATGCTCGCCGACGTCCGGGCGCGGGTCGCCCGCCTCGGGACGGCCGGCCGCGTGCACCTCGCGGGCCGCGTGCCCGACCCCCGGCCCTGGCTGCACGCCGCCGACGCCCTCGCCCTGCCCAGCGCGTACGAGGCGAACGCGCTCGTCGTCCTCGAGGCGCTCGCGTGCGGGGTCCCGGTCGTCGCGACCCCCGTGGGCTATGCGCCCGACGTGGTCGAGGACGGGGTCACCGGGTGGCTGGTGGACCGGACGGTCGAGGGCGTCCGGACCGGGCTCGCGGCCGTCGCCGCCCTGGACGACGACGAGCGTGCCGAGGTCTCGGCGCGCGCGCGTGCCGCCGCCGTGCGGCACGACTGGGACGCCGTCGCACGTCGCTACCTCGAGCTCGCGGCGGCGCTCGCCACCGCACGATCGGAGCCCCGCCCGTGAGGATCCTCCACGCCGTCCGGTCCGACGGCTTCGCCGGCGTCGAGCGGCACGTGGCGCGGCTCGCGCGCGCGCAGTCGGCCGCTGGCCACGACGTCGCGGTCGTCGGCGGAGCGCCCGACGGCATGCGCGCGACGGTGGACGACCCCACCGTCCCCCTCCTCCCGGCGGCCTCGACCGGCGACGTCGTGCGGGCGCTGCGCCGGCACGCGGCGACGGCGGACGTCGTCCACGTGCACATGACGGCGGCCGAGGTCGCCGCGGCCGTCGCGGCCCGCACGACGCGCGGGTTCCCGCCGGTCGTGTCGACGCGCCACTTCGCCCGGCGGCGCGGCACCGGGGCGCGGGGACGGCTCGTCGCGGTCGTCGCCGCGTCGTCGGTACGGGCCCAGATCGCCATCAGCCGGTACGTCGCGGACCACGTGGAGGGGGACAGCGTGGTGGTGCACCCCGGCGTGGCGGACCGTCCCGACGGGCGCGACGCCGCCGCGCGCGACGACGTCGTGCTGGTCGTGCAGCGGCTCGAGGCCGAGAAGCGCACCGACCTCGCGCTCGAGGCGTTCGCGGCCTCCGGGCTCGCGGACCGCGGATGGCGGCTCGAGGTCGCGGGCGACGGCGCGCAGCGGACGGCGCTCGAAGGCCTCTCCCGGTCGCTCGGCATCGAGGGCGCCACGTCGTTCCTCGGGGCGCGCGACGACGTCGACGCCCTCCTGGGCCGCGCGGGCCTGCTCGTCGCGCCGTGCCCCGTGGAGGGGCTGGGGCTGAGCGTGCTCGAGGCGATGGCGAGCGGCCTGCCGGTCGTCGCGTCCGCGGCGGGCGGGCACCGCGAGACGCTCGGCGGGATCGACCCGCTCACGCTCTACCCCGCGCTCGACCCGGTCGCCGCGGGCCGCTCCCTGGCCGCGCTCGCAGCCGACCCCGGACGCCGCGACGCGTGCGCCGCCGCCGGCCGCGCCGCGCAGCGCGCGCGCTTCACGCCCGCGGCGCAGGTCGCCGGGACGGACGCGGTCTACCGCGCGGTGCTCGCGTGACGGCCGCCGCGGGCGCCGTGGGCGATGTGGGTGCGGGCGACGTCGTCGTCCTGTCGCTCGAGCGCTGGGACGACGTGTGGCGCCGCAACCAGTACCTCGTCGCGGAGCTGTGCCGCGCCGACCCGACGGCCCGCGTGCTGTTCGTCGAGCCGGCGGCCGATCCGCTCCACCGGCTCAGCCGGCGCGGCGTCCCCCGCCCCGGCCGCGGTCTGCGCGCCGCGCCCGACGTGGACGGGATCGCCCCGGGGCGCGTGCTCCTCCACGAGCCGACCAAGTGGCTCCCTCGCAGGGTCGACCCGCGCGCGGACGCACGGCTCGCACGGTCGGTCGAGCGCGCCGTGGCCCGCGCCGGCCTGCGCCGCCCGGTGCTCTGGGTCAACGACCCCTCCGGCGCCGCGGTCGTGCGGCGCACGGGCTGGCCCGCGCTCTACGACGTCACCGACGACTGGCTCGCCGCCGACCGCTCCCCCGCCGAGCACGCTCGGCTGGTCGAGGACGAGGCGACGCTGCTGGAGCGGTGCGCCGAGGTCACGGTGTGCTCCTCGGGCCTGGTCGCGCGCAAGGGGGCGATCCGCGACGTGACGCTCCTGACGAACGGCGTCGACCTCGACCGCTACCGCGGCGCGTACGACCGTCCGTCCGACCTCCCCGCCGGCCCCGTCGCGCTCTACGTCGGGACCGTGCACCCCGACCGGTTCGACGTCCCGCTGCTGCTCGCCACGGCCCGCGCGCTCGACGGGCACGCCCGCGTGGTGCTCGTCGGCCCGGTGGTGGACCTCTCCGCCGCCGAGCACGCCGACCTCGCGCGCGCCGAGGTCGTGCTCCTCGGTCCCCGTCCCTGGACCGACGTTCCCGCCTACCTGCGCCACGCCGACGTCCTGCTCGTCCCGCACGTCGTCGACGCGTTCACGGACAGCCTGGACCCCATCAAGCTCTACGAGTACCGGGCCGTCGAGCGGCCCGTGGTGTCGACGCCCGTGGCCGGGTTCCGGGACGAGCCCGGGGTGCGGGTCGCCGCCGGCGAGGGCTTCCCGACGGCGGTGCTCGCCGCGCTCGGCGACGCGGCGCCCCCGCGCGCCGACCGGCTCGCCACCGACCCGCCCGACGTCCCGACCTGGCGCGGCCAGGCCGCGCTCATGCGCGCGGCGCTGGCCCGGACACGGACGTCCAGACGTCCGTGAGCACCCCCGCCGTGCGCCCCACGGGGAACCTGCGGAGCGCCGACGCCCGCGCCCGGAGCGCGCGCTCGCGGGCCGCGGCCGGGCCGTGCAGCACGTCGAGCAGCGCCGCCGCGATCGCCTCGGCGTCGCCGGGCGGGACGAGGAGCCCGAGCGGGTCACGTCCTTCCTCGGGGTCGTCGAGGATCTCCTCGACGCCGCCCGCCCGCGTCGCGACGACCGGGACGCCCCGGACCATCGCCTCGACGACGACCTGGCCGAACGGCTCGGGCACGGGCGACGCGTGCACGCACACCGCCGCCCGGTCGAGCTCCGCCCGCGGGTCCGGCACGAAGCCGACGAGCTCGACGTGGTCGTCGAGCCCGAGCCGGGTCACCTCGGCCCGGACCAGCGCCGCGTAGTCCTCGGCCCCGAACGCCGGCTCTCCGACGACCCGCAGCCGCGCCGTCGGCACCGCGTCCACGACCGTGCGCAGCGCGCGCACGACCTCGAGCTGGCCCTTGGTCGGGCTGAGCCGTCCGACCATGACGACCACGGGCTCCGGGGCCCCGGAGCGGGCCGCGTGCGCGCGCTCGGCGCCCGCCACCTGCTCCGGCGCGAATCCCGGGTACGCGACGGCCGTCACCACGGGCAGCGTCTCTGCCGTCGCGCGCGAGTTCGCGACCACCGCCGCGGGGACCCGGCGCGCCAGGCCGCGCACGACCCGGACGAGCGGTCCGGGCAGGTAGTCGGGGGCGATGCGGTCGTGGACGTGCCACACCAGCGGCCGCCGCGCGAGCGCCGCGGGCACGATCCCCAGGAGGTCGGCCTTGAGCGACGTCGTGTGCACGACGTCGGGCCGCAGGGCGCGCACCCGACGCACGAGCCGCCAGAGGAACGGGAGCGTCCGCAGGGCGCCCGTGAGCGTCGACGGCGACAACCGCCCGGCGCGCTCCCGGTCGGCGGTCGCCACCGACGGCGCGAGCGCGACGACGTCGACCCGCACGCCGATCTCCTCGAGGCGCGCGCGCAGGGGGCCGTCGGCGAAGAGCAGGACCCGCACGTCCACCTCGGGCCCGAGCGCCGCGCACGTGCGCAGGAGCGCGAGCTCCGCCCCGCCGAGCTCCGCGGTGTGGTCGAGGACGAGGACCCGGAGCGGCGGACCGCCCGGGGCGGTCACCACCGGAACGGGCGCTTGCGCTCGTCGGGCGCGGGCTCGTCACCGGTGTCGTCCGGTGTGGCCGGCTCGACCTTGCTCCACGCCGGCGAGAGCACGGCGTTCCGCTTGCCCGGACCCTGCGAGGCGCCGGGCGCGACGGGACCGTCGGGCGTCGTGGACGCGCTGCCGACGGCCCCGGCGGGCGGCGCGGCGCGCCCCGCGGCCTCGTCGACCGCGACCGCCGCCGCGGCGACCGACGCACGTCGCGTGCCGACCGTGCGCGCGGCCTCGTCCCGGGCGGGCTCCTCCTCCGGCAGGCCGGACCGCGCCGGCCCGGACGGCTCGGCGGGGGCGGGCGCCTGCGCCGCGGGGCGCCCGGTCGCCCGGGACGGGTCGGACGGCGCCGGCGCTGCGGCCCGTGCCTCGCCGGCGCCGGTCTCCTGCTCCGTGTCGTCGCCGTACGTGGACGCGTAGAGCATCCGCCGGTCGCCCGTGACCCCGGTGAGCGCGATGCCGAGCAGCGGGACGTTGCTGACGCGCAGCCGCTCCGTCGCCTCGGCGAGCACCGCACGGTCGGTACGTCCGGCCGACGCGATGAGCACGACCCCGTTCGCGTAGCCGCCGAGGATCGTCGCGTCGGCCGCGGCCAGGACCGGGGGCGCGTCCACCACGACGACCTCCGCATGGTCGCGCAGGCTCCGGACGAGCGCCCGCGCACGCTCCGTGGCGAGGAAGTCCGCCGGGTCCATCTCCTCCTCCGGCACCGGCATGACCCGCAGGTTCGGCACCGCGGTCGGGCGCAGCTCCTGATCCTGGCCCTTCCCGTCCCAGTCGTCGGGGGCCGGGAGCATGCGGTCGAGCTGCGGGCGCCGCAGGTCGCCGGACAGCGCCACCGTGCGGCGCCCGCTCAGCGCGAACGAGGCCGCGAGGTTCGCCGTGATGAACGAGCGCGGTGCCGACGGGTCGGCCGCCGTGACGACGACGACCGTGTGCTTCATGCCGGCCGTGGACACCTGCACCGCGGTGCGGAGCTCGCGGATCGACTCCGTGAACGGCGTCGCGACCTTGCTCGCGACGGGCAGGGCCTGGGTGTGCGTGAACTCCTTCTCCGCAGGCCGCGTGCCGTAGAGCTCCGCGAGGACCGGCGTGTCCGTGAGCCGTGTGGACTCGGCCGCGCTCCGGACCCGGACGTCGAGCCCCCGCCGGGCGAACGCCAGCCCGATGCCCGCCACGAGGCCCACGAGCAGGGCCAGCGCCAGCACCGTGAGCCGCGAGAGCCCGAGGGGCTCGGCCCCCGTCGCCGGTGCCGCGACCTCGCCCGGCACGGCGATGCCGCGCAGCGAGTTGATCTGCACGGTGAGCGCGGAGTAGTCGCCGACGATGATGTCCTGCTCGGCGAGCGCCAGCGGGTCCTCCGGGTCCGCCCCCAGCCGCTGGCGGACGCCCGCGAGCTGGTCGGCGAGCGCCTGGCGACGGGCCTCGAGCTCGGCGACCTGGTCGGCCTGGATCGTGACGAGCTGCGCCGCGTAGGCGTCCGCGAACGCGTTCGCCACCTCGACGGACCGCGCCTCCTCGGTCGTCGTGGCGTGGATCGCCACCGTCTTGGTCTCGCCGTCGACGTCGGCCGACACCTGGTCCGCCAGCTCGTCCGCCGCCTCGGGCTCGCCGAGCGCGGCGGCCGCGGCGGCCGCGACCTCGGGCGACGTCACGTCCTCGGCGTCGGTCACGACCGTGACCTCGACGAGCGACTCCCCGCCCTGCGCGCTCTGCACGCCGTAGAGCTGGACCGTCGCGGTCGCGCGGTACATCGTCTCCTGCCGGTCGACGTAGAACAGCGCGGCGCCGACCACGACGAGGATCGCGGCGAGCACGTAGTACTTGCCCGCCCAGACGGTGCGGAGGAACTCCCTGATGGTCATCGCTGCGCTCTCCCCCCACCGGGCCGACCCGTACCGACGGTGTGGCCCTGCTGCTGGGCCACCACGCCACGCAGCCGCGCGACGAACCGTTCACGGCCGAACGTCGCGACGTGCGCCGTGACCGCGTCATCATCCCACGTGCGCCCCGCCGCCACCTCGACGGCCTCGGCGACGAGGTCGGGCCGCGGCGCGTCGAAGAAGACCCCGTTGACGCCGTCCACGACCGTGTCGAGGTAGCCCCCGTCGCGCAGCACCACGCTCGGCCGACCGAACGCCCCGGCCTCCAGCGGCGAGAGCCCGTAGTCCTCGTACGACGCCGCGACGAGCGCCGACGCGTTCCGGTAGACCCAGCGCAGCGTCGCGTCGTCGACACGGCCGAGCAGGTGCACCCGGCCGCCCCCGCGCGCCGCCTGCGCCTCCAGCCGGGCGCGGTCGGGGCCGTCCCCGACGACGACGAGCTCACGCCCCGTCGAGAGCGCCGCCTCGACGACGACGTCGACGTTCTTGTACGGCAGCAGGCGTGCCACGCACAGGAGGAAGCCGGGCTCCACGCCGGGGACGGCACGCTCCTCGCCGTCGGGCAGCATCGCCGGCGGCGGCGCGAGCACCTCCGCCTCGATCCCGTAGGCGTCACGGATCGCGCGCTGCGTGACGGTCGAGTTGGCGAGGTAGACGTCCGCGCGCCGCGCGGCGGCACCGTCCCACCGGCGCAGCCCCGGGGAGAGGAGACCGAGCGCGGTCGCCGCGGCGCGCCGTCGGGCCCGGTGCGTCGCGGAGCCCTCGGACGGGCCGAGGTACCGGTCGCGCTGGTACAGCCACCGCGCCGGGGCGTGGCAATAGACGACCGTGCGCCGCGCCCCGCGGTAGCCGTGCGCCCACCCGGTGGAGGACGCGAGCAGGACGTCGGCCTCGACGCGCTGGCGGTCGACCGCGGGCGCGAGGAACGGGAGCGCGACCCGGTGGTGCCGCCGCAGCAGCGCGGCCCGGTCGAGGGCGGACGTGCGCAGGTCGAGCGAGCCGAACTCGGGGAACGTCCCGGCCGGGTCGTACAGCGTCGTGTACATCGGCGCGCCGGGGAACGCGTCGGCGAGCAGCAGCGCGACCCGCTCCGCGCCGCCACGCTGGGTCGCGTAGTCGTGCGCGAGCGCGACACCGTGGGTCATCGGTCCTCCCTCGCGAACGCAGGCAACCAGCCTAGGTCGGAGGGGCGGGCCGGAGAGGGGGACGAAGGGACCTCACCCGGGTGAAAAGGGGCGTCACGACGCACTCGACGCGGCCTACGCCCTCGTGTGGAACTTCCCCTGGGCTGCGAGCAGGCCCTCGGTGAGCAGCATCTCGACGGCGTCCGCGGCGTCGTCGAGCAGGAACGGGAGCTCCTTGGCCTCGGGCCCCTTGAAGTCCTTGAGCACGAAGTCCGCGGTGTCCTGGCGGCCCGGGGGGCGCCCGACGCCCCCGCGCACGCGCACGTAGTCCTTGGTGCCCAGGGCCTTGCTGATGTCGCGCAGGCCGTTGTGCCCACCCTCGCCGCCGCCGATCTTCAGCTTCACGGCGCCGAACGGGATGTCGACCTCGTCGTGGACCACGACGACGTGGTCCGGGTCGATCCCGTAGTACTTCGCGAGCCCGGACACGGGGCCCCCGGAGACGTTCATGTACGTCGTGGGCTTGGCGAGGACGACGCGCGGCCCGGGCCGTCCGCCCGGCAGCATGCCGATGCGGGCCTCGGCGACGGCGGCCTGCGCCCGCGGGTGGCGCGCGAACCGCGCGGCGGCGCGCCCCGCGAGGACGTCGAGGACCATGTGGCCCAGGTTGTGGCGGTTGCCCGCGTACGTCGGCCCGGGGTTGCCGAGCCCGACGACGAGCCACGGCTGGTCGGTCATGTCGTCCCTCGTCCTTCGTCCGGGTCCCGCCCCGGGCGGCACGCCGGCGGGAGGTGGTGCAGGTGGTGGTGCGGGCGCACGGACGCCCGGCACCGTCACGGTACCGGGCGTCCGACGCGGGTCGTCGTGGCGTCAGCCGACGACGGGGAGGGTCACTCCGCGGCGGCCTCGGCCGGGGCGGCGTCCTCGGCGGCCTCGTCCTCGGCAGCCTCGACCTTGGGCTCGCTGACGATGAGGACGTCGGCCGAGGCGTCCGTCACGAGCGTGACGCCCTCCGGCAGCGTGACGTCGCCCGCGTACACGACCGAGCCGGCCTCGAGGCCGTCGACGGAGACCTCGATCGCGTCGGGCAGGCGCGTCGCGTCCGCCTCGACCACGAGGGTGAGCTGCTCGAGCAGGTGGATCGTGCCGGGGACGGGCTCGCCGACGACGTGCACCGGCACCTCGACCTCGACCTTCTCGCCCTTCTTCACGATGAGGAGGTCGACGTGCTCGATGACGTTGCGGACCGGCTCGCGCTGGACGTCCTTGGCGATCGCGAGCTGGGCCTTGCCGTCGAGCTCGATCGAGAACAGCGCGTTCGAGTGCTTGAGCGCCATCATCGTCTCGTGACCCGGCAGGGTCACGTGCAGCGGGTCGGTGCCGTGGCCGTAGAGGACCGCGGGGATCTTGCCGGCGCGGCGGACGCGGCGGGCGGCACCCTTGCCGAACTCGGTGCGGGCCTCGGCGGCGAGCTTGATCTCAGACACGTGGATCACTCCTGGAAGAACGTTGCGGGCCGGCCGCCAGTGGGGAGCGGTCGGCTGTCCGGACGGTTGAGAGGGCCACCCGGACGGGCGGCTGCGTCGGCGCGGGACGAATGACGGGCGCGCAGGAGGACGACCGCCCAGTCGATAACGGAGATCCAACAGGTCTGGCTGACACTCGCGGTCCCGCGCCGCCGGTGTGCTCACCGGTCCAGCGCTGCCGGCCGTCAGACGTCCCTCGCCGAGGCAACCTGACTACTGTACCCGGGCGGGACGGCCGGACGAAACCCGCGCCCGCTCCCCGCCGAGGACCGGGGGTCAGCTCGTCGCTGCCGCGGTCGCGGCGACCGTGGCGCCCACGAGGATCGCCGCGGTGACCTCCTCGACGTAGGCGCGCACCGCCTCGCTCGCCCAGCTCTGCCGCGCGATCTCCCGCGCACGGGCGTCGACGGCGCGGCGCCGCGGCCCCGTCGCCTCGTGCCCGGCGTCGGCCACGGCCGGTGCGCCGGGCGCCCCGCCCGCCGCGAGCACCCGGCCCGCCTGCCCGGTCGCCGCGAGGATCGCGACCAGCGCGGCCGTCCGCAGGTCCGGCGCACCGCCGTCGACCAGGACGCGCCACAGGTCGGCCCGCACGCCCTCCTCGTGGCGCGTGTCCGCCGCGGGCCAGCGCGTGGTCGGGAAGATCCCGAGCACGCGGCCCTCCTCACGTCGCAGGACGCCGCGCTCGGCGAGCGAGGCGATCGCGCGGGACGCCGGCCTGAGCTTCGCGAGGGGCGCCACGAGCGCCTTGGGCTTCGACCCCTCGCGCGACCGCACGACGGTCAGCGCCTCGTCGAGCAGCGCGTTGCCGGTCGAGGACGCGTCCCGCACGACGATGCGGCCGATCCGCCCGCCGTCGCCGTCGCCCGCGAGGTCCGCGCGCCCCAGGAGCGCCAGCTCGACGAGGAGCGCCCCCGCGGCGACCTGCTCGCGGTACGAGGCGTCGACGACGGCCTTCCCGGTCACGTCGTCGAGCGTGAGCAGCAGGTAGTCCTCGAGGATGAGCATGGTCCTCACGCTACGGCGCGCACCGGCCGGGGACACCTGCCTTTTGTCATGGCCGAGGCGTGCGAGGCGCACGGTCGCCCGCCGCGCGACGTCAGTCCGCGAGCTCCCAGCGGACGGTGACGCTCGCACGGACCTCCTGCGTGCCCGGCTCGACGACGAGCGCGTCGCTCGCGGCCTTGGCAGCCATCAGGCGCGGCACCGGGCCGGGCCCGCCGACGTCCTCGCGGACCTCCACGACCGGGCCGAGCGAGCGGCCCGCGAGCCGGGCGTACTGCTCCGCGCGCGCACGGGCGTCGGCGAACGCGGCGTCACGCGCCGCGACGGCGAGCGGGCCGGGGTCGCCGACGGCGAGGCTCGTCGAGTCGAGGCGCGCGACGGGACCCGCCGCGTCGAGCGCGGCGCGGACGATCTCGCCGCACGCCGCGACGTCGCGCACGGTCGCGCGCAGGGTGAGCCGTGCCGTCGTGCGCGGGCCGTCGTCGCGCTGCTCCGTCCACGTCGACGTCTGGGACGTGCGCACGTCCGCGGCGTCGACGCCCGCCGCGACGAGCGCGTCACGCGCCGCGGCGAGCCCCGCGTTCGCCCGGTCGAGGGCCTCCTGGACGCCGGGCGCGCTCGACTCCGCGCCCAGCTCGACGACCGCGACGTCCGGTGCCGCGGTCACCGCCCCCTGACCGGTGGTCGTCACTCCCGAGCCGCCCACGACCCCTCCCGTCAGCTGTTGCCGTCGAAGAGCGAGGTGACCGACCCGTCGTCGAACACCTCGCGGATGGCGCGCGCGACGAGCGGCGCGATGGAGAGCACGGTGAGCTGCGGGAACTGCTTGTCCGCGGCGATGGGCAGCGTGTCGGTGATGACGACCTCGCTCGCCCCGCACTCGGAGAGGCGCTGCGCCGCCGGGTCGGACAGCACGCCGTGCGTCGCCGCCACGATGACCGACCGCGCCCCCGCGGCGAGGATGACGCGCACCGCCTCGGCGATGGTGCCGCCGGTGTCGATGAGGTCGTCGACCAGCACGCAGTCGCGGCCCTCGACGTCGCCCACGACGCGGTTGGCGACCGCCTGGTTCGGGCGCGTCACGTCGCGCGTCTTGTGCACGAACGCGAGGGGCCCGCCGCCGAGCTTCGCGGCCCACTGCTCGGCGACGCGGATGCGGCCGGCGTCCGGAGAGACGACCGTGACGTTCGACGTGTCGACGCGCGTGCGCACGTAGTCGGTGAGGATCGGCATCGCCCACAGGTGGTCGACCGGGCCGTCGAAGAAGCCCTGCGTCTGGGCGGCGTGCAGGTCGACGCTCATGAGGCGGTCCGCGCCCGCGGCGGTGAACAGGTCGGACATGAGGCGGGCCGAGATCGGCTCGCGGCCGCGGTGCTTCTTGTCCTGGCGGGCGTAGCCGTAGAACGGCTGGACGACCGTGATGGTCCGGGCCGAGGCGCGCTTGGCCGCGTCGACCATGAGCAGCTGCTCCATGATCCACTGGTTGATCGGCGCGGTGTGGCTCTGGAGGATGAAGACGTCGGCGCCGCGCACCGACTCGCCGAACCGGACGTAGATCTCGCCGTTCGCGAAGTCGTACGCGGTGGTGGGCAGCAGGTCGATGCCCAGCTCCCGCGCGACGTCGTTGGCCAGCTCGGGGTGCGCGCGCCCCGAGGCGAGGACGAGGGACTTCTCCCCGTTGCCGGCGATCGTGCTGCTCATACCAGTGGGTTCCTTCGGTGGTGTTTCCGGGTGCGGGGTAGGTCTGAGGAGGTCTCGGCCGGTCGCGGTCAGTCTGCCGTGGTCGCGGGGCGACCGCCACGCAGCGCCTCGAGCGTGTGCTCCAGCTCGGGCCCGGGCGGCGGCGGGGTCGGGCGCTCGGCGGTCGCGGCGGCGCTCTGGTCCGCGAGCTGCGCCTGGGCCTGCGCACCGAGCGGCGGCGCCTCGGGGTCGCTCGCGCGCGCGGCGGCCGCGGCGTCGGCCGCCGGGGTGCCGGGGCGGCGGCGCTCGACCCAGCCCTCGATGTTGCGCTGCTGCCCGCCGCTCACCCCGAGCGCACCCGCGGGCACGTCGCGGCGGATGACCGAGCCGGCGGCGGTGTAGGCGCCGTCGCCCACGGACACCGGCGCGACGAACATGTTGTCCGCGCCCGTGCGCGCGTGCGAGCCGATCACCGTGCGGTGCTTGTGGACGCCGTCGTAGTTGACGGTGACCGACGCGGCGCCGATGTTCGTGTGCTCGCCGATCGTCGCGTCCCCCACGTAGGACAGGTGCGGGATCTTGGAACCCTCGCCGATCTCCGCGTTCTTCGTCTCGACGAACGTGCCGATCTTGCCCTGGGCGCCGAGGACGGTGCCGGGCCGCAGGTAGGCGAACGGGCCGACGGACGTGCCCGCCCCCAGGACCGCGAGGCTGCCGTGCGTCCGGGTCACCGTCGCGCCCGCGCCGACCTCGGTGTCGGTGAGCGTCGTGTCCGGACCGATCGTCGCGCCCTCGGCGACGACCGTCGCCCCGTGGAGCTGCGTGCCGGGGAGCAGGGTCACGTCGCGCGCGAGCTCGACGTCGACGTCGACCCACGTCGTCGCCGGGTCGACGACGGTCACGCCCTCGCGCATCCAGTCCTCGAGGATCCGGCGGTTGAGCTCCGCGCGCAGCGTCGCGAGCTGCACGCGGTCGTTGACGCCCTCGACGATCGTCGGGTCCGCCGAGACGAGCGCCCGGACCGTGCCGCCCTCGGCGCGCGCCGCCGCGACGACGTCCGTCAGGTAGACCTCGCCCTGCGCGTTGTCGCGGCCGAGCGTGCCCAGGCCGCGCCGCAGGACCGCGGCGTCGAACACGTAGATCGACGCGTTGACCTCGCGGATCGCGCGCTCGTCGGCCGACGCGTCCTTGTGCTCGACGATCCGCTGCACGTCGCCCGACCCGTCGCGCACGACGCGCCCGTAGCCGGTCGCGTCCTCGAGCTCGGTCGTCAGCATCGTCACCGCGTTGCCGTCCACGACGTGCGCGGCGAGGAGCTGGGCGAGCGTGCCGCCGTCGAGCAGGGGGGTGTCGCCCGCGGTCACGACCACGGGGCCCTCGAGCCCGTCGCCGAGGCCGCGCCCCTCCTCGCCGTCGGGCACGCCGTGCAGCAGCGCCTGCGCGTGGGCCTTGGCGTCGAGCGCGGCGAGCGCGCACTGCACCGCGCGCCCGGTGCCGGGGATCTCGTCCTGGTCCACGACCACCGCGTCCGGGTCGACCGAGAGGGCGTGCTCGGCGACGCGGTCGCGCTCGTGCCGCACGACGACGGCGAGCCGCGCCGGGTCGAGCGAGCGCGCCGCGACGAGCACGTGCCCGAGCAGGCTGCGCCCCGCGAGCGTGTGGAGCATCTTCGGGGTGGACGACTTCATCCGCGTGCCCTCGCCGGCGGCGAGGACGATCACGGCAGCGGGGGCGACGGCGGGGTCGGTTCCCTGCTGAGCTTCCATGGGTGTTCCCCTCGGGATCGGTGGCACGAGCTCCGCCCCCAGGACTCGAACCTGGACCAAGGGCACCAAAAACCCTTGTGCTGCCGATTACACCAAGGCGGATCGGACCCGGCGACGCTCGCGCCCGGTGCGTTCCCGGGCCACGACGGGCGGGGTGGGTCCGGGAACAGTCTGCCAGGTCGCTCCCCGTGCCCGACGCCGGTCGTGCCCGTCTCGTCCGGTCCGCACCCCGGTCCCCGCTCACCGTGGTAGTTGCCTGCGCCACACCCGTGCGCGTGCGCACGCGGGGCGCGGCGGCGGGTGCACGGCATGATGGACCCCGTGGCCGAGTCCAGACGCACCCCCCGATCCCGCATGACCGCGAGCCAGCGGCGCGAGCAGCTGCTCGCCGTGAGCCGCGGGCTCTTCGCCGAGAAGGGGTTCGAGGGGACGAGCGTCGAGGAGATCGCCGCGCGCGCCGAGGTGTCCAAGCCCGTCGTGTACGAGCACTTCGGCGGCAAGGAGGGCATCTACGCCGTCGTCGTGGACCGCGAGGTCCAGGCGCTCACGGCGGCGCTCTCCGGCGCGCTCGACGAGGGCGGCCACCCCAAGGTCCTGCTCGAGCGCACCGCGCTCGCGCTCCTGTCCTACATCGAGGCGTCCGAGGACGGGTTCCGCATCCTCGTGCGCGACTCCCCCGTCGCCCAGGCCACGGGGACGTTCTCCAGCCTCATCGGCGACGTCGCGACCCAGGTCGAGCACCTGCTCGCCCACCAGTTCCGCACGCGCGGTCTCGACCCGAAGGTCGCGCCCATCTACGCGCAGATGCTCGTCGGCATGGTCGCGCTCACCGGGCAGTACTGGCTCGACGTGCGCTCGCCCAAGAAGACCGAGGTCGCGGCGCACCTCGTCAACCTCGCGTGGAACGGCCTCGCGGACATGGAGAAGCGCCCGCACCTCATCACGACCAAGTCCTGACGCGTCCGTCCACGGGGCGCCCGGGGAAACTTCTCCGAACCCGCGTCATGGCGCCCGGGCGCACCCGTCTCTCCTTGCGGAAGCACGAGACCGACGAAGCGGGGGCACTTCATGCACGGGCACGACCGGTCCACCGACCGCACGCACGAGGACCGTCGGGACGAGATCCGTCCCACGGTCTGGGGGTACTCGACCTGGACGACGGCGCGCTGCCTCCACGGGGCCGTCGCCGGGGCGCCGGACCGCATCGTCCAGCGCACCGACGTGCTGGTCCCCGGCCTGACCCCCCGCGAGCTCGACCGGGTGCGGCGGCACGCCGAGTGGCACGCGTCGGTCGACGGCGTGCGCCTGGGGCTCGTCGCGGGCGCGGCGACCGCGATCGCCGCGGTCCTCGTCGGGCACGCCCTGGAGCCCGTCGCCCTCGTCCTCGTCGCCGCGGTCCTCGGCGTCTCGGCCGCGCTCCTCACGCGCGTCCTCCTGCACGTCGCCGGCCCCCGGCTCTCGCGCGTCGAGCGCCGGGCCCTGCGCGACGCCGTCGAGATCCGACGCGTGCGCATCGCGCCCCCGACGTCCGCGGGCATGCGCGTCCTCGTCGCGATGAGCGCCGTCGAGTCGGTCTCCGCGCGTCTCGACGAGCGGGAGGCCGCGATCGCGCGCGAGCTCCTCTGGGCCGCGCTCGACGCCGTCCGGCGCGACGACGTCGCCGACGTCGACCACGCGACCGGCGCGATGCTCCGCCTCACCGTGCGGGCCGCGCGCTCCCCCCTGCCGCCCGTGCGCGACGAGCACCGGGGCTGAGCGCCCGCCCCGGTCCCGGGGACGGCCCGCCCGGGCCGTCGGGTGGGTGCAGGACGTGACATCTGTCCCGTGCCGGACGCGCGACCCCGTGGTTGTCTGGGGCGCATGGCGACACTCGAGATCGACTCGCTGACCAAGACCTACGGCGACGTGCGCGCCCTGCGCGGGACGTCGTTCGACGTGCGCGCCGGGGAGATCTTCGGCTTCGTCGGCTCCAACGGCGCCGGCAAGACCACGACCATGCGCATCGTCCTCGGCGTGCTCGCCGCCGACGGCGGCGAGGTGCGCTGGGACGGGCGGCCGATCGACCTCGCCGCGCGGCGGCGCATCGGCTACATGCCCGAGGAACGCGGGCTCTACCCGCGCATGAAGGTCGGCGAGCAGCTCGTCTACCTCGCGCGGCTGCACGGGCTGTCCGCCGCCGAGGCGAAGGACGCGATGGAACGCTGGACCACGACCCTCGGCGTCGAGGCCCGCCGCGGCGACGAGGTGCAGAAGCTCTCGCTCGGCAACCAGCAGCGCGTCCAGCTCGCCGCCGCGCTCACCCACGATCCCGAGCTGCTCGTGCTCGACGAGCCGTTCAGCGGGCTCGACCCCGTCGCCGTCGACGTCATGAGCAACGTGCTCCGCGACCGCGCCGAGGCGGGCGTCCCCGTCGTCTTCTCCTCGCACCAGCTCGACCTCGTGGAGCGCCTGTGCGACCGGGTCGGGATCATCAAGGACGGCGCGATGGTCGAGGTCGGCACGATCGACGAGCTCCGCCGGACCGAGACCGAGAGGTGGGTCGTGGACGGGCCGCCCGGGGCGACGTGGATCGGCGCCGTGCCCGACGCACGGGCCGTCAGCCTGGAGGGTTCCCGCACCGTCGTCGAGCTCGCGCAGGACGACCGGACCGCGGGCGACGGCGCCGCCGTCGACGGGGCGAGCGGGCGCGAGCAGGCCGTGCTGCGCGCGGCGCTCGCCGCCGGACCGGTGCACGAGTTCTCGCTCGTCCGGCCGTCGCTCACCGAGCTGTACCGCGACGTCGTGAGCGCCGAGGAGAAGCCGGCCGCCGCGGCCGCCGAGACCGTGGAGGTGGGGGCATGAGCACGGGGACCTCGTTGACGTCCTGGGGCGCGATCCGCCTCGTCGCGAGCCGCGAGATCATGACGCGGCTCCGCTCGAAGTCGTTCGTCTGGCTCACCGTGATCCTCGTCGGCGCGGTCGTGCTCGGCGGGCTCGTGCTCAACGCCGCGAGCTCGTCCGGCCCGACCGCCGAGCGCGTCGGCGTCACGCCGCAGACCGCCGCGCTCGCGGAGTCGATCGAGGCCACGGGCGGCACGCTCGGCACCGAGGTCGAGACCGTCGACGTCGCCGACGACGCCGCGGGCGAGGCCCAGGTGCGCGACGGCGACCTCGACGCCCTCGTCACCGGCTCCGCCGACGCGCCCACCGTCGTCGTGGACACCGAGCTCTCCCCCGGCCTCACGGCCGTCTTCACGACCCTCGCCCAGCAGACCGCGCTGTCCGACGCCGTCGCGAGCCTCGGCGGCGACCCCGCCCAGGTCGCGGGCGACATCGCGACCGCCGAGCCGACCGTCCGCACGATCGGCGAACCCAGCGAGTTCGACCCGACCCGCTACGTCACCGGCCTCGTCACCGGGATCCTGCTCTTCATGGCCATCATGATCAGCGGCCAGCTCATCGCGCAGGGCGTCGTCGAGGAGAAGACGAGCCGCGTCGTCGAGCTCCTGCTCTCGACCGTCCGGCCCTGGCAGCTCATGGCGGGCAAGGTGCTCGGGATCGGCCTGGTGGGGCTGGGGCAGGTCGCGCTCGTCGTGCTCGCGGGCGTCGGGACCGCGCTCGGCCTCGGCCTCGTCGACACGTCGACGATCGACCTCGGCACCGCGGCCGTCTGGGCGCTCGTGTGGTTCGTCGTCGGGTTCGTGAGCTACGCGCTCCTCATGGCCGGCCTCGGCGCGCTCGTCTCGCGCCAGGAGGACGTCGGCGCCGTCACGACCCCCGTCACGTTCCTCATGATCGTGCCGTACGTCGTGGGCATCTCCGTCGCGCCCTGGGCCCCGGACAACCCGCTCGTCGTGTGGCTGTCGTTCGTCCCGCTGTGCTCGCCGCTCCTCATGCCCGTGCGCATCGCGCTCGGCAGCGCCGAGACCTGGGAGGCGCTCCTCGCGCTCGGCCTCTCGCTCGCCGTCGTCCCCGTGCTCGTGTGGCTCGCCGCGAAGATCTACTCCAACGCGGTGCTGCGCACCGGCGCCCGCGTCCGGCTCAAGGACGCCCTCCGCACCACCTGACCCGGGGCCACGCGAGGTAGAACCGTGGTCGGCCGAGGTAGAGCCCTGGTCGGCCGAGGTAGAGCCGTGGTCGCGCGGGGTAGAGCCGTGGCCATGCCCGACGGCGTGTGGTCGCGTTGGGTGGTCGGGGTGGGTGGTGGTGCCGCGTCTACCATCCGCCGCTCGTTCCTCGCGGCTCCCGCCAGGCCCGACCACGACGCGGCACCACCACCCACCCCGCCCGACGTCGTCTCACCCTGGTCGTCGCTCACCCGGGCAGCTGCCCGCGGTGACAGGTTCGCGACGACGGTCCGCGACGCGGCCGGCAACCGCGGTTCTGCTTCGGTCGACCAGGGCTCTACCTCGCGCGACCACGGCTCTACCTCGCGCGACCAGGGCTCTACCTCGCGACGCCGGTTCTCCGACGGCGTGCGGTAACGACAGGCGGGCCGTCAAGAGTCTTGATGTCGAGACACATCGAGTACCCTCGCGTCATGGAGCAGCAGCACGAGGACGAGGTCGACCGCATCGTCGCGGCGTGGCAGCGCGAGCGCCCCGACCTCGACGTCGAGCCGCTCACGGTGTTCTCGCGCGTCGACCGGCTCGCCCGGCACCTCGACCGCGCGCGGCGTACGGCGTTCGCGCGGGGGCACCTGGAGACGTGGGAGTTCGACGTGCTGTCGGCGCTGCGTCGGGCCGGCGAGCCGTACCGCCTGTCGCCCGGGGCGCTGGTCACGCAGACGCTCGTGACGAGCGGGACCATGACGAACCGCATCGACCGGCTCGAGGAGCGCGGGCTCGTCGTGCGCCGCCGGTCCCCCGACGACCGGCGCGGCGTGCTCGTGGAGCTCACGCCCGAGGGGCTGGAGCGCGTCGACACGGCGATGACCGACCTGCTCGCGGTGGAGGCCCGCATCCTCGACGCGCTGGAGCCCGGGGGCCGCCCTGCGCTCGCGGCGCTCCTGCGTACAGTCGTAGGACAGTTCGACGACTGACCGACGGCCCGGCTGATCGGGCGGGCGGCGTCGACGCGCCCGCACCCGGAGGTCACCGCCCGATGCCGCCGCCCCGCCCGATCACGTTCCGCGGCGGGATCGACGGCGTGCTGCTCGTCGCGGTGCTGCTGGTCGCGGTCAACCTGCGCGCGCCGCTCACGGCGCTGCCGCCGGTCGTCGCGGACGTCGCGGCGGACCTGCACCTCACCGCGGCGGCCGCGGGACTGCTCACGGGCATCCCCGTGCTCTGCTTCGCCGTGGCGACGCCAGCGGTCGCGGGGCTGCTGGGGCGGTCGTCGCTGCGCACCGCGATCGCGGTCGCGCTCGGGCTGATCCTCGCCGGGACGCTCCTGCGCTCGGCGGACCTCTCCGCCCTCGGCACGGCTGGCCTCGGCACCGCCGGGACGTTCGCCGGGACGGTGCTCCTGGGGCTCGGCATCACGACGGCGAACCTCGCCGTCCCGATGATCGCGCAGCGCGACTTCCCCGGGCACGTCGCGACGGTGACGGGCCTGTACACGGCGGTGATCAACGTGGGGACCGTCGCGACGACCGCGCTCACCGCGCCCCTGGCCGACGCCGTCGGGTGGCGCTGGGCGCTCGCGTCCTGGTCCGTCCTCGCGGTCGTCGCGCTCGCGTGGTGGCTGCGCGCGGTCCCGCGCGAACCGAGCAGGCCCGGGCGGGCGACGACCACCCCGGCGAGCCGGCCGGCGTCGGGCACGACGGCACCCGACCCCGGAGAGCGGCCCGCACCGCACGACGCGGGTGGTGGGGACGACGGCGCCTCCCCCGACCCGGGCAGGCTCGCCTCCGCGGCCGCGGAGGGCGTCACGGGCACCGACCCCGCCGCCGCCCGCGAGCGCCACGTCCTCGCGACGCCGTTCACGTGGTGGCTGTGCGCGATGTTCGCGCTCCAGTCGTCGAGCTTCTACGCGCTCACGGCGTGGCTGCCGCTCATCCTGGAGGACCTGGCGGGGATCCCCCGCGCGGCGTCGGGCGGGGCGGCGTCGCTGTTCCAGGGGTTCGCGATCGTCGGCGGGCTCGCCGTGCCGCTCGCGGTGCGGCGATGGTCGCTGCGTCAGAGCTTCGCCGTGATCGCGGTGCTGTGGCTGACGCTGCCGGTCGGTCTGCTCGTCGCGCCGGACCTGTGGGCGGTGTGGGCGTCGATGGCCGGGATCGCACAGGCGGCGAACTTCGTGGTCATCTTCACGCTCGTCGCGCAACGCTTCCCGACCGTCCGCCGGGGACGTCAGGCCTCGGCGACGGTGCAGTCGGTGGGCTACTGCCTCGCGGCGGTCGCCCCGACCCTGGCCGGGGCCCTGCACACGGCGACCGGAACGTGGACGACGCCGGTCGCCGTCGTGCTCGGCGCGCTCGTGCTCATGACGGGGATCGGACTCGCCCTCACGGGATCCCCCCGCTCTCACGCGAGGTAGCCGCCACCGCTCTACCTCGGGAGACCACGGCTCCACCTCGCGCTACCACGGGTCTACCTCGCGCGACCAGGGTTCTCCCTCGTGCCCCGCCCCCTCGGCGGGCACCCCGCCCTTGACCCGCGCGTCGAGGCGTGTTTATGGTGTACACATCGTTTATGCCATACACGCCCGTGTGCGCCGCACACCGGCCAGCACGTCCGACCGAGAAGGAGAAGGCGATGACCGAACCGATGATCGCCGTGCAGGGGCTCGAGAAGTCCTACGGCGACCACGCCGTGCTGCGCGGCGTCGACCTGACCGTGCGCCGCGGCGAGATCTTCGCGCTGCTCGGGCCCAACGGCGCCGGCAAGACCACGACCGTCAACATCCTCACGACCCTCGTCCGCCCCGACGGCGGCACGGCCCGCGTCGCGGGGGCCGACGTCGTGCACGACGCGGCGCGCGTGCGCGAGACCATCGCGCTCACGGGCCAGTACGCGTCGGTGGACGAGTTCCAGACGGGCCGCGAGAACCTCGTGATGATGGGCGAGCTCGCCCACCTGCCCCGGCGCTCGGTGCGTCGACGCGCGGACGAGCTCCTCGCCCGCTTCGACCTCGCCGACGCCGCCGACCGCCGCGTCGGGACGTACTCGGGCGGCATGCGGCGCCGCCTCGACCTCGCGATCAGCCTCGTCGCCGACCCGGCCGTCCTCGTCCTGGACGAGCCGACGACGGGGCTCGACCCCGCCTCGCGCGCCCAGCTCTGGGACGTGGTGCGCGGCCTGGCGGCCGACGGCACGACGGTCCTGCTCACGACCCAGTACCTGGAGGAGGCCGACCGCCTCGCCGACACGATCGCCGTCCTGCACGACGGCCGCGTCGCCGCGCGCGGCACGGCCGCCGAGCTCAAGGCCCTCGTCGCCGGCGACCACGTCCGGGTCGCGTTCGACGACCCCGCGAGCCTCGCGGCCGCCGTCGGGCTCGCGCCGACGCTGGGGCTCGCCCGCCCGACCACGGACGACAAGGACCTGTCGCTCACCGCGCCGAGCGACGAGCCCGTCCGCACGATCCGCGACGTCCTCGCCGCAGCCGACTCCCACGACCTCGCCGTCGTCGGGGTCAGCGTCGTCAAGCCCACGCTCGACGACGTCTTCCTCGCTCTGACCCGGAAGGAGGGCGCCCGATGAGCGCCACCACGCCCACGCTCGCGACGTCGCCCGCGCGCCCGCCGCGCACCGCCGCACGCGCCCGGCAGACACCCGCGACCGCCGCGCGCGACGTGCGGACGATGGTCGCGCGCGAGACGCGCCGCCAGCTCCGCAGCGTCGACGGCCTCATCACCGCGTTCGTGCTGCCCGTGATGATCATGCTGGTCTTCGTCGTCATCTTCGGCGGCGCGATCGGTGGGGACGACTACATCGACTACGTCGTCCCGGGCGTGCTCGTCATGTGCCTCGGGTTCGGCTCGGCGACGGCCGCCGTGGGGGTCGCGCAGGACATGACCTCGGGCACGATCGACCGGTTCAAGACGCTGCCGATCTTCGGACCGTCCGCGCTGTGGGGGCACGTCGTGGCGAGCGTGGCGCGCAACCTCGCGTCCGCGGTCGTCGTCGTGGCCGTCGCGCTCGCGCTGGGCTTCCGGCCCGACGCCGGGCTCGGCGACTGGCTGGGCCTCGTCGCGTTCGCCGTGCTCGCGGTGCTCACGTTCACGTGGCTGAGCGTCGCGCTCGGGCTGGTGCTGAGCGTCGAGGCGTCGCAGTCGGTGAACTTCCTGTTCCTGTTCGTGCCCTACCTCAGCTCGGGCTTCGTCGAGATCGACACGATGCCCTCGTGGCTGCACGGCTTCGCCGAGAACCAGCCGTTCACGCCGATCATCGAGACCTTCCGCGGCCTCCTCGCGGGGTCGCCCGACGCGACGACGGTCCTCACGGCCGTAGCGTGGCTCGTGGGCTTCCTGGTCGTGAGCTGCGCCGCCGGCTCCGTCCTCTACCGCCGCCGAACGGCCCGCTGACCCCCTCCGCCGAGCAGGTGGTCCTGGCACGTCCAGCCGACCCGGACGAGCCAGGACCACCTGCTCGCGGCACCGGGACGGCCTGGTCGGCCACCGGTACGCACTGGTTCGGCACCGGTCGGGGGAGGATGAACCCATGACGGACGCACCCGACCTCCCGCCCCGGCTCGCGCTCGCGTGGGGCGTCGCCGAACGGCCCGAGCGCACGCCCAAGCGCGAGCTGAGCATCGAGCGGATCGTCGACACCGCCATCGAGATCGCGGACGCCGACGGGCTCGGCGCGGTCTCCATGGCGAAGGTCGCGCAGAGCCTCGGCTTCACGACGATGTCGCTCTACCGGTACGTGACGAGCAAGGACGACCTGCTGCTGCTCATGCAGGAGGCGGCGCTCGACGTCGAGTACCCGCCCGCGCACGAGCCCGCGGACTGGCGCGCGGAGCTGCGCGAGTGGGCGCAGTTCACCATGGCGGTGTTCGCGTCCCACCCGTGGTTCCTCGACATCCCGGTGACCGGCGCGCCGCTCACGCCGAACAACCTGCGCGGGGCCGACAGCGCCCTGCGCGCCCTGCGCTCCACGCCGCTCGACGACGAGGAGAAGATGTCGGTCATCCTGCTCGTGAGCGGCTACGCGCGGAACGCCGCCCGACTGCAGTCGGACCTGGCCCGCGCGGTCACCGAGGCCGGGGCCGACGAGACCGTCCTGGGTGGCGGCTGGGGCGGCGCGTTGCGCGACCTCGTCGACGAGGTGCGCTTCCCCTACCTGCGCCCCCTCGTGGAGGCGGGGACGTACGCCGAGGAGGGCGCGATCGACGACACCGCGTGGGGCCTCGAGCGCGTGCTCGACGGGATCGCGGTCTACGTGGACGCCCGCGCGGCCGGAGCCCCGGGCGCGGGGCGCCGCGCCCCGGCGTCCGACGACCCGCCGGCCCCGGCGGAGGCCGCGGGGACCGACCCGCGCGACGCCGTCGCCCCGGTCGAGATGGCCGTGCACGTCAAGGACCCGAAGGTGAAGAAGGCGACGCTCAAGCGGCGCGACGCCGAGCGCCGCGTCCGCGAGGCGCAGAAGAAGGTGCGCGAGCTCGAGAAGGCGCTGCGCGAGGCGGAGAATGCCGAGCGCGAGACGGCGCGGGCTGCGGTGGAGAAGGCACGCGGCTGACCCAGGGGGCGGCACCGCCACCGCGAGAGAGCGACGCACCGCCGAGATCGCGCCCCTGGGAACCAGGGGTCGTTCTCGCGGCGGTGCGTCGCTCTCTCGGCGACGAGCTCACTCGGCGAGCGCGAAGCCCGTCGTCCAGGACGTCTTCTCCGCCGCGGCGAGCGTGAGCTGGAGGAAGCCGAGGGCCTCGAGCTCGTGAGCGCGCTTCAGCGACCCGGCGTCGACCACCCGGACGCCGGAGACGGCGCCGGCGAGCGCCGCCTTGGCCTCCGCGTCGTCGCCCGCGACCAGGACCGTCGTCGGGAGCGGGCCGACCTGCCCGGAGGCGAGGGTCGCGGCGAAGTTCGTGTTGAACGCCTTGAGCACGCGCGCGCCGGGAACGCGCTGCTGGAGCTGCGCCGCGGCCGACGAGCCGTCGGGCACGACGAGGGAGTCGAAGGTGGCGAAGTCGAGCGGGTTGGTGATGTCGACGACGACCTTGCCGTCGAGGCGGTCGGCGTAGAGGTCGACGACCTCCGCCACGGCCCCGTACGGGAGGGCGAGGACGACGACGTCGCCGGTGAGCTCGTCGCCGATCGTGCCGGCCGCGACCCGGGGGTCGAGGTCGGTCGCCTCGCGCGTGAGGACCTGCACCGCGCTGCCCGCGGCGAGCGCGAGACCGGCGATCGCCGAGCCCATGGTGCCGGCTCCGATGATGGTGATGCTGCTCATGGTGGCTTCCTTCCTCTGCCGGCCGCCCGGTCGGCTCTTAGTTGTTGCTACAACCATCACCGTACGGGGCTAAACTTGTAGCGTCAACTATTACGATGGTCACACCGGAGGAGGCACCATGACGACAGAACCCCGCTGGCTCGACGACCGGCAGCTCGACGCGTGGAAGCGGCTCGTGGCCGTGGTCGAGCTGCTCCCGGGCGTCCTGGACTCCCAGCTCCGGCGCGACGCCGACCTGAGCCACTTCGAGTACTACGTGCTCGCCATGCTCTCCGAGGCACGCGACCGCACCCTGCGCATGACCGACCTCGCGGGGGCCACCAACGCGACCCTCCCCCGGCTCTCCCACGTCGTGGCCCGGCTCGAGAAGCGCGGGCTCGTCGAGCGCGTCCCGTGCCCCGAGGACCGGCGCGCCACCAACGCGCACCTCACCGACGCCGGGTGGACCAAGCTCGTCGCGACGGCGCCGGGCCACGTCGCGACCGTCCGCGACCACGTGATCGACGCGCTCACACCCGACCAGGTCGAGCAGCTCGACGCCATCGCGGGCGCGATCCTCCAGCGCGTGGACCCCGACGACCGCATGGGCTTCCTGCGCCGCTGACCGCGGGCGCCCGGACTCGTCAGCCCGCGACCTCCGCCGCCTCGAGCCAGGCCGCCTCCAGCTCGTCCTTCTCGGCCGCGAGCGCGCGCAGCTCGGCGTCGAGCTCCGCGACCGCGGTGAAGTCCGTCGCGTTCGCGGCGATCTTCTCGTGCAGGCGGCCCTCGGCCTCGGCGATCTTCGACAGCCTCCGCTCGATGCGGTTGATCTCCTTCTTCGCGGCCCGGACCTCGGCGGCGCTCGGACCGGCCAGGTCGGGCGCGTCCTGCGCGCCGTCCGCGCCGCCGTCGGCCCCGGCGCCCGCCGCGGGCGCGAAGCCGCTCGACGACGCTCCCGCCCCCGCGAGCGCCGCGCGCCGCAGCTCGAGGTACTGCTCGACGCCGCCCGGCAGGTCCCGCACCTTGCCGTCCCCGAGCAGCGCGACCTGGCGGTCCGCGACGCGCTCCAGCAGGTAGCGGTCGTGCGAGACGACGATCAGCGTGCCGGGCCAGCCGTCGAGCAGGTCCTCGAGCGCGGCGAGCGTGTCGGTGTCGAGGTCGTTCGTCGGCTCGTCGAGCAGGAGCACGTTGGGCTCGGCGACGAGCAGTCGCAGGAGCTGGAGGCGGCGGCGCTCGCCGCCCGAGAGGTCGCGCACGAGGGTCTGCGACCGCTCGCGCGTGAACCCGAGCCGCTCGACGAGCTGGGACGCCGTGAGCTCCTTGCCGTCCACGACGACCGACCGCTTCTCGTCCTCGATCACCTGGATCACGCGGGACCCGGCGATGTCGTCGAGCTCGCCGACGTCCTGGGACAGCTCGGCGACGTGGACCGTCTTGCCGCGCTTGACGCGTCCCGCGTCGGGCTCGCGCCGTCCGGCGAGCAGGGCGAGGAGCGTCGTCTTGCCCGCGCCGTTGACCCCGACGACGCCGTACCGGTCGCCGGGCCCGAGGCGCCACGTGACGTCGTCGAGCAGCACGCGCTCGCCCGCGTCCTCACCAGCCGCCCCTCGCCGCGGGACCGCGACGGTGACGTCCTCCAGGTCGAGCACGTCCTTGCCGAGCCGCTTGGTCGCGGTGCGCGTGAGCTCGAGCGTGTCGCGCGGGGGCGGCACGTCGGCGATGAGCGCCGCGGCCGCGTCGAGGCGGAACTTGGGCTTCGACGTGCGCGCGGGCGCACCGCGACGCAGCCACGCGAGCTCCTTGCGCAGCAGGTTGTCGCGCTTCTCCGCCGCGACGGCGGCGGTGCGCTGGCGCTCGGCGCGCGCGAGCACGTAGGCGGCGTACCCGCCCTCGTAGCCCTCCACCGCGCCGGAGCCGTCGCCACGCACCTCCCACATGCGCGAGCAGACGGCGTCGAGGAACCAGCGGTCGTGGGTCACCACGACGAGCGCGCCCTTCGCGCCCGGGCGCGCGAACCGGTCGCCCAGGTGCGCGGCGAGCCACGCGACGCCCTCGACGTCGAGGTGGTTCGTGGGCTCGTCGAGGAACAGCACGTCGTGGTCGGCGACGAGGAGGGCCGCGAGCGCGACGCGGCGCCGCTGCCCGCCCGACAGCGTGTCCGCGGGAGCGTCGAGGTCGAGGTCGGCCAGCAGCCCCGCGTGGACGGTGCGGACGCTCGCGTCCGACGCCCAGGCGTGCGTCGCGGCGTCGCCGTGCACGAGGTCGCGGATCGTCGCGCCGGTGCCGACGTCGTCGCGCTGGTCGAGCAGGCCCACCCGCAGCCCGCCCACCCGGGTGACCCGGCCGCCGTCGGGCTGCTGCGTGCCCGCGAGCAGGCGCAGGAGCGTGGACTTGCCGGCGCCGTTGGGGCCGACGATGCCGACGCGGTCGCCGTCGTCGAGGCCGAGCGAGACGTCGTCGAGCAGGGTGCGGGTGCCGACGGTCAGCGAGATGCCGTCGGCGCCGAGAAGGTGAGCCACGCCGTCGAGGGTAGTCGGACGGGCGACCGCGTCGTGCCCGCGCCGGCGATGGGGACCCCTCCCCCTTGCCGCGGCGGTCGAGGTGTCCGAGGGTGGCTGGAGCATCCGTCTCGTCCGACCAAGGGATCCCATGTCGTTCTACGGCGCCGACGTCGCCGCGCTCCGCGGTCTCGCGAACACCTTCCAGGACCGCGCGGCGGCGCTGGACGCCCTGACGGCGTCGCTGCGTGCCGCCGTGACCGCGACCCCGTGGGCCGGTCCGGACGCGGACGCCCTGCGCGCACGCTGGCACGGCGAGATGGAGGCGGCCCTGCGCTCGGCGTCCGGCCTGCTCGACGACGGCGCGCAGCGGCTGCGCACCCAGGCCGAGCAGCAGGAGGGCGCGAGCGCCGCGGACGGCGGGTTCTCCGGCGGTGGCGGCTCCGGGGGCGCCGGCGGCGGCCGCACCGACCCGCCGTGGATCCCCAGCCTTCCCGGCATCCCTCGACCGCCGACGCTGCAGGAGCCGCCGCCCACGATCGTGGCGACGGAGCACGTCGTGTACGAGCAGGGCGGGGGCGTCGGTCCGTTCGAGGGGACCGCGGGCGTCGAGTACCGCATCGACGAGCTCTCCGACGGGACGTTCCGGGTCACGCAGCTCGCCGGCATGACCGGCGG
Source organism: Cellulosimicrobium cellulans (assembly GCF_024124905.1). Classification (GTDB taxonomy): domain Bacteria; phylum Actinomycetota; class Actinomycetes; order Actinomycetales; family Cellulomonadaceae; genus Cellulosimicrobium; species Cellulosimicrobium cellulans_G. The sequence goes on along the minus strand of NZ_JAMXST010000004.1, from coordinate 216,422 downwards.
CGTCGGCGCGGGCACGCCGACCCCGTACGTCGAGGCCCACGCGAACGAGCACGACGTGAACCTGGGCGGCCAGGCGAGCGCGTCCGGGGGCGCCGTGCTCAACGTGGGGACCGAGTACACCTTCCAGTCCCAGGACGAGGTCGACGAGTTCCTCGCCTACCAGCGGCGTCAGACGATGCACTACATGGGCCCGCAGCTCGGGTCGTACGAGCCCCCCGCCCCCGACGCCACGATCGTCGAGGGCGGCGCCTACGCGACCGGCTCGGGCGGGGCGGCGATCGTGCCCATGGCCGGTGGCAGCGCCGAGGTACCCGTCGAGGGCCTCGTCGGGACGCGCGTCGAGCACGGCACGGGTCTCACGACCGTCTACGTCCGCGGCGAGGCGGGCGCGAGCATCGAGGGGACCGGGATGATCCCGGGCAGCCAGGACGTCGGAGGGCCCGGGGTCTACGCGGTCACGTACGACGCGCAGGGGAACGTCGTGCCCAACCCGCCGAGCTCCCTCGTCACGACGCCCCCCGGCGGGACGGTCGTGAAGGAGGAGCGACTCGGGTTCTCCGCCGGCACGCCCCTGCCCGTCGTCGGCGGCGGGAGCGTCACGGCGGGCGGGACGCGCACCCGCACCGAGTACCCCGGCCAGGGCTGATCGGCGGCCCCTACTTCAGTCCCGTGTGTGCCAGGCCCTGGACGAACTGCTTCTGCGCGACGAGGAACACCGCGAGGACCGGCAGGACCGTGAGCGTCGTCGCGGCGAGCTGGACGTTCCACATCGGGCCGCCGTAGGCGTCGACGTACTGCGTGAGCGCCTGCGGGAGCGTGAACCGGTCCTTGCTGGACAGGTACACGATCGGCTCGAGGTACAGGTTCCACGACTTGAGGAACGTGAAGATCGCGACGGCCGAGATCGCCGAGCGCGACAGCGGGAACGCGATGCGCCAGAAGATCCCCCACCGCCCGAGGCCGTCCATGCGCCCCGCCTCCTCGAGCTCGCCGGGGAGCCCGAGGAAGAACTGGCGCATGATGAACGTCGCGAGGACGCTGGGTGCCCCGAGGATCGGGATGACCACGAGCGGCCAGTGCGTGTCGATGAGCCCGAGCGAGTTGACCATCCGGAACAGCGGGACGATCGTCACCTCGGAGGGCACGAGCAGCCCGACGAGCACGAGCAGGAACAGCGCGTTCGCCCCGGGGAACCGGATCCGCGCGAACGCGTACCCGGCCATCGAGGACACGAGGATGGTCCCGACCGTGACGAGCGCCGCGATGTAGAGGCTGTTCCAGTACTGCTGCGCGAACGGCTGCAGCCGGAAGACGTCCCCGTACGCCGCGAACGACGGGTCCTGCGGCCACAGCGTCGGCACGGCCCGCAGGATCTCGCTCATCGGCTTGAGGCTCGACGTCGCCATCCACCACGTGGGGAACACGAAGGGGATGCTCAGCACGACCAGCAGCGCCACGAGCGCCCAGCGTCCCCACCGGCGCCGCGAGCGCGCGGCGCGGTCGCGGCGCGCGGGGGCGTGCCGCCCCCCGTCCGGGCCCTCGCCGCCCCGGCCCGACGCCGCGGGCCGGGCAGCGTCGGCGTCCGCGCCCGGGAGCGTGGCCGGGCCGGGCATCACGTCAGACTTCATGGAAGACCCACCTCTTGCGCGTCTGCCACTGCACGAGTGTCAGGACGAGGACGATGACGAACAGCAGGACGGAGATCGCGCTCGCGTAGCCGAAGTCGTTGAAGCGGAACGCCTGCTGGTACAGGTAGTAGACGAGCACCGTGGTCGAGTTCCCTGGGCCGCCGCCCGTGAGCACGGCGATCTGGGCGAACACCTCGAGCGAGCCGACGATCGTGAGGATCGAGACGAGCAGCACGGTCGGGCTGATGAGCGGGAGCGTGATCGACCGGAAGCGCCGCCACGCGCCCGCGCCGTCGAGGCGCGCGGCCTCCTGGACCTCCTCCGGCACCCCCTGCAGCGCCGCGAGGAACAGGATCATGTTGAGGCCGACGTTCTTGAACACCTGGACGACGATCACCGAGATCATGGCCGTCGTCTCGCCGCGCAGCCAGTTCGGTCCTTCGATGCCGAGCAGCGACAGGAACCCGTTGATCCCGCCGTCCGCCTGGAGCAGGAAGCTCCACACGATCGTCCACGCGACGAGCGACACGACCACGGGCGAGAAGAAGAACGTGCGGAACGTCGTCGTGCCCGGGAGCTTCTGGTTGAGCAGCACCGCGAGGAGCAGCGCGAGCGAGATGTTGAGGACCACGAGCCCGACCGAGAACCACAGGCTCGCGAGGAGCGAGTCGCGCAGGCCGGGGTCGGAGAGCATGCGCTCGTAGTTGTCGGCGCCCGCGAACGTGAACGTGTTCGCGAGGACGTTCCACTCGTGCAGCGAGTACCAGACGACGGCGACCAGCGGCGCGACGACGAACGCGAGCGCGCCGAGCACGGCGGGCGCGACCATGGTGTACCCCACGGCCGCGTCCCGTCGTGCGAGTGCGGAGGACGCCACGCTCAGTCCTCGAGCAGGGGCTGGATCGCCGCGCACGTGTCGGCGAGCACGCCCTCGACGTCGGCGTCCGCGGTCCACAGCGCGTCGAGCTGGGCCCGCACCGTGTCCTGCAGCTTGGCGAAGTTCTGGTGCGACGGCTTGGTCACGGCGCCCTGGATGCCGTCGACGACGACCGCCTGGAGCTGGGTCTCGCTGAGCTTCGGGTTCGCCGCGCCGAGCGTCTCCGCGTTCAGGAGCGACTCGCGCGGGGGCGGGAAGTACGCGGCGAGCGTCTCGGCGTTCTCGGGGTTGGTGAACCACGCCAGGAAGTCGGCGGCGACGTCCGGGTGCTCGCCCGCCGCGAAGACGCCGATGCCCGCCTGGCCGATGACGTTCTGCTGACCCGCGGGACCGGCCGGGAGCGGCACGACGTCCCACGCGAACGAGTCGTCGAGCGCGGACGCGCGGCTGATCTGCGTGATCGTCATCGCGGAGTCGCCCGCGAAGAAGTCGGCCGTCGTGCCCGGACCGGGCATCGCCTTGTCGACGAACGTCGCGTCGTGGACCCACGTGAGCGCGTCGACCATCTCGGGGTCGGTGAACGTGCACTGCGTGCCGTCCTCGCTCCACGGCGCCGCGTCCCAGCCGTCCCAGATCGTCGACAGGTTCTCCCACACCTTGAAGTCGAAGTCGCGCACGACGAGCCCCTGCTTGCCCGACGTCGCGGCGGCGGCCGCGGAGATGTCGCGGGCCTGGTCGTAGGTCCACTCGCCCGACGCGACGAGGTCGGCCGGGTTCGGCTGGCCCGCGGCGGCGACCTGGTCGGTGTTGACGAACATCGCGAACGGCGAGTTGGAGAACGGATAGGCGTAGAGGCCGCCGTCCTTCTCCCACAGCGCGAGCGAGGAGTCCAGGAGGTCGTCGAACTCGTACCCCTCGGTCTCCTGGAGCTTCGGGGCGACGTCCACGAGGGCGCCGCTCGCGACGAACTCGGGCGCGTAGCTCTCGAGGATCCATGCGAGGTCGGGGGCGTTGCCGCCCGCGAGCTGCGTCGTGAGGGACGTCGTGTAGTCCTCGAACGGGATCGTCTCGAACGTCACGCCCGAGACGAGGTCGGGGTTCTCGGCGACGTACGCGTCGGCGATCTCCTGGAACTGCGCGAGCTGTGTCTCGTCGGCCGTCCAGACCGTCATGCGCAGCTCGACGGGCTCGCTCGGCGTGCTCGGCTCGCCCGCGACGTCGTCGCCGCCGCCGGAGCACGCGGTGAGGACGAGGGCGAGCGCGACGCCGCCGGCGGCCAGGGGTGCGCTCACGAGGCGGTGTCGGGGGCGGGCCGGGCGGGGTGCACGGCGCGGGGTCAGGGGGGTCATCAGTTCTCCTTCGGACTGAGGTGGGCGTGTCGGTGCGGGCGGGGGCCCGCGTCAGTAGGGGTGCGCCTCGGCGGGCCAGCGCAGCTCGACGCCGGCCCGGACGAGCTCGTCCTGGTAGTCGGCGAGCAGGTCGGCCTTGGACTGGACGGCGTGCGGCGTGCGCCCGGTCGCGAGGCAGTGGGCCGCGAGGTGGCCGGCGGCCTCGCCGATGTTCCACTCGACCGGGTGCAGGCGGTAGCAGCCGTTGGTGATGTGCGTCGTGCCGATGTTCTTGTTGGCCGCGAGCAGGTTGGTCACGCGCTGCGGGAGCAGCGCGCCGAGCGGGATCTCGAACGGCGTCGACGCGACGTCGATGTACGTGTCGCCGCCCGTCGAGGGGTGCAGGTCGATCCGGTACATGCCGACGCCGACCGAGTCGTCGTAGCGCGTCGCACCCCGGTCGCCGCGCACGGCGTAGGAGACGTCGTTCTCGGTCACCGTCGTCACCGCGCGCAGGCGGCGGGACTCGCGGTGGTAGGCCGCCTGCGCGAGGCCGTCGGCCGAGCCCATGACGTCGGGCCGCAGGCGCAGTCCGGGGAACCCCGTCCCGCCGTCGGGGCGGGGTGCCTCGGTCTGCATCCAGTACAGCATCGACAGACTGAGCTGACGGGCGTCGGCGATCCGCGCCTCCTCGACGTCGCGCGGCACGTCGAGCACCGGCGCGAGGAAGTAGTCGATGCTCGGCCAGTTCACGAGGCACAGGTCGCTCGCGTAGTGGCCGGGCGCGAACAGGTCGCGCGCCGCGATGCGCCGGAAGGTCCACAGGTTGCCGTCGCCCGGGTTCTTCGACTGGTCGGCGTCGACGGCCCGTGCGTCGTCGCCCGGGTTCGGCGTGAAGGACCGCACGTCCATCGCGAGCGTGCGCGGGTTCGGCGCCTCCCACGACAGCATGCGCCGCCCGTTCCACGGGCCCGGGGTGTACGTGCTCCAGAAGTCGTAGCGCTCGGGGCGGTCGATCGTGTGGTCGCCGTCCACGTGCTCGACGGCGAAGCACACGCTCAGCGCCTGCACGTTGTCGGGCTGCGCCTCGTCCGGCGCGCTCGGCTCCCCGGTCTCGCGGTTCGACTCGAACCCCGTGACGTACTCCGTGCCCGTGAGCGGCAGGAGCTCGCCCGTCTCGGTCGCGTCGACGACGAACGCCGCGTGCACCGTCACGGCTGCGCCCGCGGCGTCGGCGGTGACCGGGGCGAGCGTCACGGAGGTGACGCGGTCGCCGTCGGTGGTCGCCGCCGTCGGGCGCACGCGCTCCAGGAGACGGATACGGCCCGCGGACCGCCACGGGGCGAGCATCTCCTCGAGCACCCCGACCGCGACGCGCGGCTCGTGGCACAGCTTGGAGACCCAGCCCGCGCCGGGGTTGAGGGCGTCCCACGAGCGCGCGGCGTCCGTGAGCGGGTACGAGCGGCGGTACACGTCGCGGATGCCGTCGCGCAGCGCGCGGTAGCGCGCGGTCACGCCGAAGCGCTCGACCCACGCGCTCTCGTCCGGCGGCACCGCCTGGGACGTGAGCTGCCCGCCGATCCACGGGTGCTCCTCGGTGAGGACGACGCGGGCGCCCCGCTCCGCGGCCGCGAGCGCGGCGGCGACGCCGCCGAGCCCGCCGCCGACGACGAGGACGTCTGCCTGGAGGTCTGGATGGGTCACGCTGGTTCCGTTTCTCTGGTGCTCGGGTGCTCTGAGGTCGGCAAGGACGATCTGGCCCCGGGGGGCGGCGCGGGCGGTGGCGCGGCGACGGTCTCGCCGTCGACGTCGACGCACTCGAGGAGCTGGTGCAGCTCGTCCTCGGGGACCCGGGCGGCGCGCGCGGACCTGCGGTCGGAACGGCCCGAGCCGGACTCGGCGACGAGACGCGAGAGCAGGACGAGGGCGCGTGCCCCCATCTCCTCGCGCGGGATCGAGAACCCGGACCACCGGCGACCGCCCGGACGCCCGTGGTGGGGCTGGCCCAGGAGGAGGAAGGAGACGTCGTCGGGCACGCGGACCCCGCGCCCCTCGAGCTCGTCGACGAGCTCCTCGGGGTAGTTCTCGGGGGCGACGACGACGGCCGTGAGGCGCTGGTCGACGATCTCCGCGGCCGTGGCCGGGACGTCGTCGAGCTCGACGAAGCGCACGGTGAGCCCGTGCGCCTTCATCGTGGCGCGGTAGGCGTCGACGCGGTCGAGCGTCGGCTGGTCGGTGCCGCGCGGCCCGACGTAGCCGATGCGCTCGTGGCCGAGCGTGACGAGGCGCTCGACCTGGCGCGCCGTCGCCGCGACGTAGTCGGCGCCCACGTAGGGCAGGCGCCCGCCGTCGCTCCCGCGCTTGCCGATGAAGACGAACGGGTAGTTGGTGTCGAGCAGGTGCTGGAGCTCGCCCCGGTCCTCGTGCTGGCCGAGCAGCAGACAGCCGTCGGCGATCCCGAGGCGCTGCCAGCCGTCGCGCGTGAGCCGGCGCCGGCCGTCGACGACGCGCGCGCTCGTGAACAGCAGGATGTCGATGCCCAGCTTCTCGGCCGCGTGCTCGATGCCGACCAGGAACGGGCCGTAGAAGTCACGGCCGGCGCGCGGGAACGTCGCCTCGTAGGTGAAGACGCCCAGGATCTGGTTGTGCCCGCCCGCGAGGCGCTGGGCCACGGGGTTCGCCGAGTAGCCGGTGATGCGGATCGCGTCGAGCACGCGCTGACGGGTCTCCTCGCTGATCCGCACCCCGGCGGGCGTGCTGTCGTTCAGCACGAACGAGACCGTCGCCTGGCTGACGCCGGCCATGGCGGCGACGTCGGCCTGGGTGATGCGGTGCCTCGGCATGGATCCTCCTCGATCACGTCGTCGATGACGTGCGAGGAGTCTCGCCAGAGCGGCGCGTGCGGGTCAACGCAGTAATACGCATTATTACGTCGCGAACGCTGGCACTCCGGTGCCTCGGTCCGTCGCCGGTGATTCGCATAATCGGCGGCGTGACGGTCGCCGCCGCCCCGGTGGGCGTCCGCCGGAGGATGCACGACGGGCCCAGGGACGCACCTCCGAGGTGCATCCCTGGGCCCGCTGTGCGGTGCTCGTCGGCCGCGCTACCCGCAGGTCAGCGCGTCGTAGGTCGCCGAGGTCGAGCCACGCCCGACGCCGTCCGGCCCGGCGACGTCGACCCTCGCCTCCCCGGCCGCGACCGACGTCGAGCGCGTCGCGAAGGACTGGTAGGCGCTGCGCCCGGGCGCGACGTCGGCCACGGTGCGCTCGCCGAACGGCGTCACGAGCCGGACCGTCGCCGCGGCGTCCCCCTCGTTGCGCGCGGTCACCGCGACGTACGCGCGGCCCGCGAGGCAGCGCGTCACGGCCTGCACCTCGACGGCGGGCGCGTCGTCGTCGCACGCGGCCGCCTCCTCGGCGGTCGGGGTCCACCGGAACCAGTCGAACGACGCGACGATCTCCGGCGGCGTCGCGGAGCCGCGCATCGCGAACGGCCCGACGCCCGTCGCGCCGAGCGGCGCGACGTCCACGGTGCGGCCCCAGGGCGCGAACTCGACGCCGTCGACCGACACCGACGCCTGCACGGCGCTCCCGTCGCTCGTGAGGCGCAACCAGAACGTCTCGCCGAGCCCTGCCGGCGGGACGACCGAGTCGAACCCCGTGTTGCGGTCGGTGCCGTTCTGGCGCCAGATGAACTCGAGGCGCGGGCCGAGCGAGCCGTGCACGAGGTCGAGCTTCGCGTAGTTCGCGTCGTCGCGGTACAGGAGCAGCCCGCCCTGCTGGAAGCGCTCGGTCGGGGAGACGGAGACGGCCGCCGTGACCTCCCACGGCCCGTCCGGGACCGCCTGGAGCGGCAGCGCGGCGCCAGCCACGCCGGTCGGGTAGGTCGGGACGCGCAGCGCGCCGTCCACGAGCTCGTGCCGGGCGCTGCCCGCGCGGACGACCGACCAGAGCGCCGGGTCGAGGGACTCGCCGTCGAACTCGTCGGACGCGGCGCCGCTGCACTGCTCGCGCAGCGGGTCGGGGTCCTGGCCTGGCTCGGGCGGGCGGACGGCGTCGGGGTCGCGCTGCGCCCACGCGATCGTCGCGCCCAGCCGGTCGCCGGACTCGTAGAAGAGGTAGGTCTCGTCGCCGTCGGTCACGATCTCGGGCGCAGCCACCCGCCCGGTGTCGTCACCGACGCCGCTGGCCCGGTGCAGCTCCCAGCGCGGCCCGACCTCGGTCATCGTCGGGTCGAGCGTGCGGGCGAACGTGATGCCCGTGGACCCGTGGTAGACCACGTAGAGCTGGCCCTCCCACTCCCACAGGTTGCCGCCGGACACGTTCGTGCCGGTCGCAGCGTCGGGCACGACGAGCGGGTCGGGCCGCACGACCCAGGTCTTGCCGTCGACCGACTCGGCCACCTTGATGCGCCGGATGTTGTCGGTCCGGTTCTGCATGTACGTCATGGCGAACCGGTAGCCGGACGACGGGTCCGGGTGCTCGACGACGCGCGCGTACGACGTCTCGGTGGTCCCGGCACCGCCGTCGGCGTTGGTGACCGCGACCCCGGAGTCGTCGAACGTCACGCCGTCGGGCGACGTCGCCCACCGCGTCGTCGAGTTCTCGCCGTGGAAGTACAGCAGCACCTCGTCGGCCGCGTCGTCCCACAGGACGTCGGGCGACGAGACGTGCGAGACCCGCTCGTAGAAGGGCAGCCACTCGTTCGCGACGATCGGGTTGTGCGCGTACTCCGTCCACGGGCCCTCGAGCGAGTCGGCGTACATGAGCGAGATCCCGCCCGGGGAGTCGTGCGGGGCGTAGTAGAGGTACCACTCCCCCAGCGGGTCGTCGAGGTACGCGCCCGCGTGGAAGACGCTCGGGAAGATGAACTCGTCCGTCGGGTTGTAGATCATCGACTCCTTGTCGGTGACCACGCCGCGGTACTCGAACACGGGCAGGTCGGACGCGGACGGGCCGTCGGCCGTCACCGTCACCCCGGTCGTCGCCCCGGTCGTGGTGACGGCCGTGACCGCGGGCGGCGGTCCCGCGGCGAGGGCCGCCGCGGGGACGACCGCCCCGGCGGCGAGGACCGCCGTCAGGGTGGCGACCGCCGTCGCCACGGCGCGCGGTCTGCGGCGTGGTGCTGCTGCTCGGGTTCTCACAGGGGACCTCCGTCGGTTCCTCGCCGGCGGCGTCGTCGCCGCCGGGCGCCACGTGGAGACGTGGGCTGCTGGCAGTGTCGCCGGACGGGCACGGCGCAGGTCAAAGGGATGATGCGCATTATTAGCGTCCTCACGGTGCGCCGGGCCTCGACGCTAGAGTCGTCCCGACCGCACCTGAATGTCGGACATCAGACGTATTGACCGGAGGATCGCCCCGTGCCGCTCTTCGACCTGCCCCTCGCCGAGCTCGAGACCTACGCCCCCGTGCTCGACGAGCCCGCCGACCTCGACGCCTTCTGGGCGCGGACCCTCGCGGAGTCGCGCGAGGCAGGCAGGGACCCGGCCGGGACGGTGCGGCTGGAGCGCGTGGAGACCGGCCTCGACCTGGTCGTCGTCGACGACGTGACGTTCCCCGGGTTCGCCGGTCAGCCCGTCAAGGCGTGGCTCGTGCGGCCCGCCGAGGCCGCCCGCGCCGCCGCGGCCGGCGACGACGCCCCGCTGCCCGCGGTCGTCGAGTTCCTCGGGTACGGCGGCGGTCGCGGGCTGCCCCACGAGCACCTCGCGTGGGCGAACGCCGGGTACGCGCACCTCGTCGTCGACACGCGCGGGCAGGGCAGCCAGTGGGGCAGCGGCGGCGGCACGCCCGACCCGGTCGGGTCGGGGCCCGCCGTCCCGGGCGTCCTCACGCGCGGCATCGAGGACCCGCACGACCACTACTACCGCCGCGTCTTCACCGACGGCGTGCGGGCGGTCGACGCCGTGCGCTCGGTGCCCGGCGTCGACCCCGAGCGCGTCGCCGTGCACGGTGTGAGCCAGGGCGGCGGCATCGCCATCGCCGTCGCGGGCCTCGCCGACGGGCTCGTCGCGGCCCTCCCGGACGTCCCGTTCCTGTGCCACTACCGCCGCGCCGTCGAGATCACCGACCGCGACCCGTACCGCGAGCTGACGCGCTACCTCGCCGTCCACCGCGACGCGGAGGAGACCGTGTTCCGCACGCTGTCCTACCTCGACGGGGCGGTGCTCGGCCGCCGCGCCACCGCACCGGCGCTGTTCTCCGTCGCGCTCATGGACCAGGTCTGCCCGCCGTCCACCGTCTACGCGGCGTACAACGGCTGGGGCGCGGCCGCCGGGGCGGCGCCCGAGGCCGAGCGCGCGATCGACGTCTACCGCTACAACGAGCACGAGGGCGGCCAGGGCTACCGCTTCGCCCGTCAGCTCGCCTGGCTGCGCGACCGCTAGACCGCCGGGCCGGGCGACTGCGCGGACGCGCCGCCCGGGGCGGCGCCCAACCGGCGCAGCGCGACGGCCTGGGAGCCCGCGAACAGCCCGACGTCCGCCGCGACCGCGAGGACCGCGAGCAGCACGAGGACGCCCGCCGTCGTCGCCGAGAACGCGGCGACGGCAGCGGCGGCGACGACGTTCGCGACCATGACCGTGCGGAGGGCGACGCGCAGCCGCAGCCGTGCAGCCATCCAGGCGACGGCGGCCGCCCAGACCACCACCGCGACCCCGATCCCCGCGACGACCGGCACCGGCACTCCCAGCGCCGGCGCCCACGACGGAGAGAGTGCGGCGACCGCGCCGCCGAGCACGAGGCAGTACGCGGCGTCGAGCCGCAGGCTGAGCAGTCCGAACCTGTCCCCTGACATGACGGCGACACTACGCGAACGCCCCGTCCGGCGCGTGGCGGGCCTCGCGTCGGCGGGCGGTCAGTGGGCGACGACGCGGGCGCCGGCGGCGGGCGCGGTGGTGCACCAGACGGTGTCGCACGCGTCGTTCGCGGTCCACGACGCGGCGATCGCGAGCGCGTGCTGGCGGCTGCGCGCGAGAGCGGCGACCGTCGGGCCGGAGCCGGAGACGATCGCGCCGAGCGCGCCGGCCTCGGTCGCGACGTCGAGGGTCCGCTGCAGCTCGGGGCGCAGGGCGAGCGCGGGGCCCTGGAGGTCGTTGCGCAGCACCTGCCCGAGCCCGACCGCGTCCCCGGCGCGCAGGGCCTGCATGAGCGCGGTGTCCTCGGCGAGGTCGAGCTCGGCCGGGCCGCCGACGGTCTCGTCGAACGTGCGGTACACCTCCGGCGTGGAGAGTCCGTCGGCCTGGACGGCGAAGACCCAGTGGAACTCGCCGCGCGTCATCGCGGGCGTGAGCACGTCGCCGCGCCCCGTCCCGACGGCGGTGTGCCCGACCAGACCGAACGCGACGTCCGCACCGAGCCCCGCGGCGAGGCGGACGAGGTCGGCGCGGGGCACGCCCGTCTCCCAGAGCGCGTCGCACGCGACGAGGGCGGCCGCCGCGTCGGCGGAGCCGCCCGCCATGCCGCCCGCGACGGGGACCTCCTTGTGGATCTCGAGCCGAACGTCGGGGTCGACGCCCACGTGCTCGGCGAGCGCGACGGCGGCCCGCCACGCGAGGTTCGTCTCGTCGGTCGGCACCACGTCGGCCTGGAGCCCGGTCACGCCGAGCGAGACGCCCGAGCCCGGCGACACGTGGTGGGCGACGACGTCCTCGCTCAGCCCGACGGCCTGGAAGATCGTCACGAGCGGGTGGTAGCCGTCGTCCTGCAGCGCCCCGACCCGGAGCGAGAGGTTGACCTTGCCGGGTGCGCGCACGCGGACGGACGGGGGTGGCGCGAGGGCGATGCGCGGCGGTCGCGGGGGTGTCACGCGTCCACTGTGCCAGGTCGTCCGGTGCGACGCTCCGCGGGTGCGGCGCCACGGGCGGGGCGCTCGCCGAGGCCGCCGCGCAGGACGAGCTGCTCGGCGACGCGCGCGAAGGCCGCGACGTCCAGCACCTCGCCGCGCGCCTGCGGGTCGACGTCGGCGGCCTCGAGCACCTCGGCGGCCACGCTCGCCGAGCCCGCGAGGCCGGACAGCGCGGAGCGCAGCATCTTGCGCCGCTGCGCGAAGGCCGCGTCGACGACGGCGAACACCTGCTCCCGGGTCGCGGTCGTGGTCGGCGGCTCGCGGCGGTCGAGGGCGACGAGCGCGGAGTCGACGTTCGGCACCGGCCAGAACACGCTGCGGCCGATCGTCCCGGCGCGGCGGGCGTCGGCGTACCAGGCGGCCTTGACCGAGGGGACGCCGTACGTGCGCGACCCGGGCGGGGCGGCGAGCCGGTCCGCGACCTCGGCCTGCACCATGACGAGCACGCGCTCGAGCGAGTCGAACCGTTCGAGGAACGTGAGCAGCACGGGCACCGCCACGTTGTACGGCAGGTTGGCGACCAGCGCCGTCGGGGGCTCCCCGGGCAGCGTCGTCACCTCCAGGGCGTCCGCGCCGACCACCTCGAGGCGGTCGCCGAGGTCGGGCACGTGCGCGGCGACCGTCGTCGGGAGCTGCTGCGCGAGGACCGGGTCGATCTCGACCGCGACGACGCTCGCGCCCGCCTCGAGCAGCCCCAGGGTCAGCGAGCCCAGCCCGGGCCCGACCTCGACGACGCGCTCCCCCGGGCGCACGTCCGCGGCCCGCACGATCTTGCGGACGGTGCCGCCGTCGTGCACGAAGTTCTGGCCGAGGGTCTTGGTGGGGCGGACGCCGAGGCGACCCGCCAGGTCACGGATCTCGGCCGGACCCAGCAGGGCACCGCGGGTGTCGCTCATGACAGGCAAGCCTACCGACCGGGGCGGGGACGGTCCGGACGTCGCGGGGACGACGAGAGGGCGGGGCGCCGTGCGCCCCGCCCTCCCTGGTGCGGCCGTGTGTCGTGCTACCGGGTCAGAGAAGACCCAGCTTGCGGGCGCACGCGGGCCACTGGCCCCAGCCCGAGCGGGCCTGGAGCGCCTGGGCGCGCTGCGTCTGCTCGGCGGCCGAGGCCTCCGACGGGAGGCCGGAGCCGCCCATCGCCTGCCACGTCGAGAGCGAGAACTGGTAGAGGCCGTAGTAGCCGTTGCCCGTGTTCGTCGCGGGGTTGCCGCCGGACTCGCACTGCGCGAGCGCACCCCAGACGCCGCCGGGGGCGGAGCCGAGGTCGGCGGCCGGCGCGGACGAGCCGCCCGACGACGGGGTCGACGAGCGCTGCTGCGTCGTGGCCTTCGGCTCGGGCTTGGGGCGCTCCTTGGTGCCCTGCACGAGGATCTTGTTCACCGGCGGCGTGGTGACGCCCTCGGAGACGAGCTCGCGCGACTCCTCGACGCCGTCGACCGTGGTGACACGGTGCACGGTCGTGTGGACGCCCTCGACGCCCTCCTGCTTGACGACCGGGTCGAGGTCCTTGAAGCGGTTCGCGTCCTCCTCGGTGACCGTCTCGAACGGGACGGCCGCCGTGGTGGGCACCTCCTCGACCTTCACGCGCTGCACGACGAGCGAGACCGGCGCGGCGTCGGCCGCCGCCTCGGCGTCCTCGGTCGCGGCGGCGGTGGCCTCGGCGGGTGCCGCCTCGGCAGCGGCGTCGGCCTGAGCCGCGGCGATCTGCTCGGACTTCTCCACGTGGACGCGGTCGAGCTCGCCGAGCTGGATGCCCTGCTGGTCGAGGATCGCGTCGATGCCGATGCTGCCGTCGGGCGCGACCTTGGTCTCGCCGTCCGCGACGACGTTCACGGGGCCGTCCGCGTCGAGGCGGATCGGGAGCGACACGCGCTCGCCGGAGCGGGAGGCCACGAGGCGCACGTCGCTGCCGCGCGAGGCGAGGGTCGTCAGGGCCTCGTCCGCGTCGAGCGCGGTCAGCCAGACGGAGGACTGGGAGCCGTCGACCTGGACGGGCACCTCGCGCCCGTAGCGCACGACGACGTCGCCGCCGCCGCGCAGGGCGGAGTCGACGTCGGGCACGACGAGGTCGCGGTCGCCCACGGCGACGTCCTGCTCGGCGAGCAGGCCCTCGACGGACCCGGCGAAGGTCGTGACGGTGGTGATCTGGCCGTCGACGTCGAGCTGGACGGTCTTGCGCGCGTTGCCGTAGGCGACGGCGCCGGTCGCGAGCAGGACGACGGCGGTGGCGCCGGCCACGAGGGGCCAGCGGCGGCGACGGCGGGCCGTGGTCGCGGGGCTCTGGGGGCTCTCCGCGGGGCCGTCGGTGAGGGTCGGGGGGTTCTGGAGGGTCGTGTCGGCGCTCTCGGGGGCGCCGGCCGCGTCAGCGGTCCGGTGGAAGGGGTTCTTCACTCGGGTCCAGTCGTCGGGGGTCCCGGGCACGGCGGCTCGACGGCGCGTGCGCGCCACCCGCGGCCCGCGGGGGACGTGCGTCCTCCGCGGCGGGCGCACACGTGCGTCCGCGGGTCTCGAGCGGCCGATCCGGCTGCCGGCGCCAACCCCGGCGCCCCTTCCCCAGGGCCCGACGACGGCGCACCGCCCGCGAGGTCCGGGCACGTCTCCCGCGGTCCGGACGGACCGTGGGGCATGCCGTTCGCACGCGAGCGACGTTCGACCGTAACCGATCCGTTATCCAAGTCCAACCCCTGCGCCGCTAGACTGGGAGGTTCTGTCCGGTTTTCATCATGTATGTCATGGCCACCTCCACGCGCTTCTCACCCGGCGTCACCGACGCCGCCACGCGCGAGGACGTCGTCCACCGCGCCCGACGTCGCACGCCCTGATCGCGCGGCCCGCTCCCCGACCCGAGCCAGCGTCGCCGCCAGCTCGGGCGGGTCGAGCACCGTCAGGTCGACGTCGAGGCCCAGCAGGAACCCGGCGAGCCGGGCGAGCGACGTGCCCCCGGTCTCGAGCACGCACGCGTCCGGCCCGTCGTCGACGAGCACGCCGGCGCCCGGCTCCATCCGGTCGGCCACCGTGCTCGCCGGCGCGTGCAGGCGCACGCGCGCGGGGTGCGCCCACGCCACCGAGCCGACGCCGCGGACGACGTGGGCGACCGCGTCGCCGCCCGGCACGGGGCGGGACGTGAAGCGAGGCCCGCCGGGCGAGCGCAGGCGCAGCCGGTCGACGCGGAAGGTGCGCCAGTCGTCGCGGCCCAGGTCGAACGCCAGGAGGTACCACCGCCGCCCGACGTGCACGAGCCGGTACGGCTCGACCGCCCGGGACGTCGTCGTCCCGTCGTGGGCCCGGTACTCGATCCGGAGGCCCGTGCGGGCGGCGACGGCCGCCGCGATGTCGGCGAGCACGCGGGCGTCGACCGCCGGCCCGCCCACCGGCGCGCTCGCGACCGCGGCGCGCAGCGCGTCGGCCCGGGCGCGCAGCCGCGCGGGCAGCACCGTGTCGAGCTTGACGAGCGCGCGCCGCGCGGCGTCCTCGACCCCCGTGATCGACCCCGTCGCAGCGGCTCGCAGCGACACCGCCACGACCGCGGCCTCCTCGTCGTCGAGCAGGAGCGGGGGCAGCGCGGTCCCGGACCCGAGCCGGTAGCCGCCCGCCGTCCCCGGCGCCGACCGCACCTCGTACCCGAGGAGCCGCAGCCGCTCCACGTCGTTGCGGACCGTGCGGGTCGTGACGCCGAGCCGCTCCGCCAGCTCGGGCCCCGACCACGTCGGGCGCGTCGGGAGGAGCGCGAGCAGGCGCAGGAGTCGTACCGAGGTGTCGAGCACGGATCCATCCTCTCGCACCATGCGGAACCGCACGTTCCGCATGGGGTCCTACTGTCGTGGTGTCGGTCCCGCTGGGTCGACGACCGCGGTCCCCGGGACGGATCCCGGGGACGACGACGAGGGAGACGAGCATGCTGCGTGGGATGGCGACGCTGAACCTGTGGGCCGACGACCTGGAGGCCGCGTCCGCGTGGTACTCGGAGGTCCTGGGGACGGACCCGTACTACGTCGTGCCCGGCGGGTACGTGGAGTTCCGCATCGGCGACCGCCAGGACGAGCTCGGCATCATCGCTCGGTCCTGGTCCCCGCGGCCCCAGCCGGAGACCCCCGGGGGCGCGATCGTGAACTGGCACGTCGACGACGTGCGCGACGCGTTCGCCCGGCTCCTCGCGCTCGGCGCGACCGAGTACGAGGGGGTCGTCGAGCGCGGCGAGGGCACCGGCTTCGTGACGGCGTCGGTGGTCGACCCGTTCGGCAACGTGCTGGGGATCATGCAGAACCCGCACTACCTCGAGATGCTCGAGCGCTAGCCCGGGCGCCGCGGACCGCGGGCGCCTTACCGGCGCCGGCACCGCACCGGCGCCGCGACGGGCCTCAGTACCAGCCCTTGGCCACCGAGTGCGACCAGGCCGCGCACGGCGTGCCGTAGCGGCCCTCGATGTAGCCGAGGCCCCACGTGATCTGCGTCGCCGGGTTGGTCCGCCAGTCGGCGCCCGCGCTCGACATCTTGGACCCGGGCAGCGCCTGCGGGATCCCGTACGCGCTCGAGCTCGGGTTGTCGGCGTCGACCCGCCAGTTGCTCTCCTTGGTCCACAGCTTGTCGAGGCACGTGAACTCGTCGTCGCCCCACCCGCGCTGGGCCGCGAGCGAGCGGCCGATCGCCCGCGCCGAGCCGGGGTCCACCGAGACCGAGACGTCCATCGTCCCGACCTTGATGATCTCGTTGCGCGGCTCCGTCGTGACCGTGCGCGTGAGGACCGTGCGCGACACCTCGGCACCGCCGAGGGTCTGGACGGCGTACGTCGTGGTCGCCTCGCCCACGCGGCCGGACTGGACGACGACCCGGTGCCCCTTCGGCAGGTTCGGGTCCTCGACCTCCTCCGTGGTGAAGGGCAGCACCTCGGTGACGGTCGTGGCCGACGCTGCGGCGCGGCTCACGAGGACGAGCATGCCGTCGACCGCGGCCGCGTCGAGCGGCGCGGACGTGCTGTCGCCCTCGGCCAGCACGATGCCCGCCGTCGCGAGGACGCCGCGCACCGTGGGCTCCGCCGTCGTGATGGGCATGACCGCGCCGTCGACGGCGACGTGGACGGTCTTGAGCGTGGAGACCCGGATCGGGTCGCGACCGAGCGCGTGGGTGCGCGAGACCTCGGTGACGGCGCCCTCGGCGCGCGGCCCGAGGTACGTGAGGAGCTCCCCGACGGTGCGCGCCGTCGTGGAGATCGTCTGGACCTGGCCGTCGATCTCGATCGTCACGTCGTGGCTCGTCCGGACGACGATCGTGCCGCCGTCGTGCGCGGAGTCCGTCAGGCCCGGCTCGACGAGGTCCTCGGCGCCGACCGTGACGTCCTGGTAGTCGAGCACCTCGGCGACCGTCCGCCCGTACGCGGAGACGTCGTACAGCTCGCCGTCCACGTCGAGCGTGACGCTCTTCTGGAGCGAGGCGAACGCACCGGTGACGACCACCAGGCTCGCGACGACGACGCCCCGGGCCGCCAGCCGCTGCAGGCGCCGGCGACCGGTTCCGTCAGGTGCGAGCACGCGCGCGGTCCCTTCTGGGGAGCGGCCCTCGGCGAGCGCCGAGAGCGAGGTGGGGCACGTCGTCGGCGCACGGCGCGCGACGCACGGACCTGACCGTAGCCGAAACGTGACCCAGGACGAAACCTCCGGTTCGCCCCGGAACGGGCGGTGCCGCGCGGCGACGGGTCCCCCTCCGTCGTGCCCGCCTCACCAGGGCCCGTAGACCGCGACCGACGTCGCGGCGAGCCGCGCGCAGACGTCCGCGAGCGGGAGCCCCACCACCTCGGCGACGGTACGGACCGTCGTCGGCAGCACGTACGGGGCGTTGGGACGGCCCCGGTACGGGTGCGGCGTGAGGTAGGGCGCGTCCGTCTCGACGAGGACCTGCCCGAGCGGCACCTCCCGCAGGGCGGCCCGCAGCTCGTCGTTCGCGCGGAACGTCACCGGGCCCGCGAAGGACAGGTACCAGCCCTGCTCCGCGCAGAACCGGGCCATGGCCGCGTCGCCCGAGTAGCAGTGGAAGACCGTCCGCTCCGGCGCGCCGTCGCGCGCGAGGACGTCGAGCACCTGCGCGTGGGCGTCGCGGTCGTGGATCTGGAGCGCGAGGCCGAGCTCCTTCGCGAGCGCGACGTGCGCCCGGAACGCCTCCCGCTGTACAGCCTCGCCCTGCGGTCCGGTACGGAACAGGTCCATCCCCGTCTCGCCGATCGCCCGCACGCGGTCGTTCGCGCGCGCGATCGCCGCGATCTCGGCGACGGCGTCGTCGAGCGGGACGTCGTGGTGCGGCCGCGGGTCGGGCGCGAGCCCGTCCGGCCCGACCTCCCGCACCCCACCGTGCAGCACGGCCTCGTTCGGATGGATGGCCACGGCCCCGAGCACCCGCCCCACCCCCGTCCCCCCACGGCCGACCAGGTGATCGTGGCTCGTCCCGGCGCCGGGACGCGCCGGATCCGCCTGCTCGACCCCCCAGACCGTCTGGTCGCCGCGCAGCAGGGCGTCGGTCCAGCGGGCCGACGGTAGGTCGCAGCCGACCTGCACCACGCGGTCCACCCCCGCGGCCGCCGCCCGGGCCAGGTGGTCCGTGACGGTCGGGGCGGGGACGTCGCCCCACCCCCACGAGTCGTCCTCGCTCCGCTGCGGGGACTCGCGGGGGCCCCGGGGATCGGGGAGGACGTGAGGGATCGAGTCGAGGTGGGTGTGGTTGTCCACCACCGGGACCGGAAGCGGCTCCGGGTCCGGCGGCCACCCGCGCTCGCGCTGCTTGGCCACCGTCAGGCGGTCTCGCGCAGGCGGTCGAGCTCCTCCTCGACGATCGAGTCGTCGAGCTTGGTGAACACCGGCGTCGGCTTGCCGACCGGCGTGCCCGGCACGACGGCCTTCGGCTCCCACGTCGCCAGGCCCTCGGCGCGGTAGTCGCCCGTGATGACCGGGTAGTGGCGCGAGTCGTCGTCGAGGTCGGTCACCTCGTCGATGCGCGGCTGGGCGGCGAACGTGCCCGTGCCGCCGAACGCCTCGTGCACCTGCTGCGCCGAGTGGGGCAGGAACGGCGACAGGATCGTGTTGAGGTCGCTCACGGCCTGGGTCACGGTGTGCAGCACGGTCGCGAGCCGGTCCGGGTCGGTCTTGAGCTTCCACGGCTCGGTGTCCGACACGTACTTGTTCACCTCGCCGACCGTCTTCATGGCCTCGGCGACGGCGGCGCGCTGGCGGTGCGTCGCGATGAGCTCGCCCACGCGGCCGAACGCGGTCGTCGTCGTCGCGAGGACGCCCTCGTCGATCGGCTGGCGCTGCCCCGGCTCCGGGATCGCGCCGAAGTTCTTGTGCACGAGGTTCGCCGTGCGGTTGACGAGGTTGCCCCAGCCGGCCACGAGCTCGTCGTTCGTGCGGCGCTGGAAGTCCGCCCACGTGAAGTCGACGTCCTGCGTCTCCGGACCGGCCGACGCCACGTAGTACCGGAACGCGTCCGGCTGGTAGCGGGCGAGCATGTCGCGCACGTAGATGACGACGCCGCGCGAGGAGGAGAACTTCTGGCCCTCGACGTTGAGGAACTCGCTCGACACGACCTCCGTCGGGAGCTGGAGGTTCCCGTACGGGCCCGGCGCCCCGCCCTTGCTCCCCCGGCCGTCGTAGCCGAGCAGCTCGGCCGGCCAGATCTGGGAGTGGAACGTGATGTTGTCCTTGCCCATGAAGTAGTACGACCGCGCCTCGGGGTCGTTCCAGAACGCGCGCCACGCGTCCGGGTCGCCGCTGCGCCGCGCCCACTCGATCGATGCCGAGAGGTACCCGATCACCGCGTCGAACCACACGTACAGGCGCTTGCTCGAGTTCTCCTCCCACCCGGGCAGCGGGACCGGGATGCCCCAGTCGATGTCGCGCGTCATGGCGCGCGGGCGCACGTCGTCGAGCAGGTTGAGCGAGAACTTCAGGACGTTCGGGCGCCACGCGGTGCGCGTGCGCAGCCAGTCCCCCAGCGCGTCGACGAACGCGGGCAGGTCCAGGAAGAAGTGGTTCGACTCGACGAACTTGGGCGTCTCGCCGTTGATGCGGCTGTGCGGGTTGATGAGGTCGATCGCGTCGAGCTGGTTGCCGCAGTTGTCGCACTGGTCGCCGCGCGCGCCGTCGTAGCCGCAGATGGGGCACGTGCCCTCGATGTAGCGGTCGGGCAGCGTACGGCCCGTGGACGGCGAGATCGCGCCCAGGGTCGTCTGCTCGACCATGTACCCGTTCTTGTGGACCGTGCGGAACATCTCCTGCACGACGGCGTAGTGGTTGCGCGTCGTGGTGCGCGTGAAGAGGTCGTACGACAGCCCGAGCTGGTGCAGGTCCTCGACGATGACGCGGTTGTACCGGTCCGCGAGCTCCTGCGGGCTCACGCCCTCCTTGTCCGCCTGCACGAGGATCGGCGTGCCGTGCTCGTCGGTGCCCGAGACCATGAGGACGTCGTGACCCGCCATGCGCATGTGCCGGCTGAAGACGTCCGACGGGACACCGAAACCTGCGACGTGGCCGATGTGGCGCGGCCCGTTGGCATACGGCCACGCCACGGCCGAGAGGATGTGGGTCATGGTGCCCGATCCTAGTCGGGACGGACGTCCGGTCGCGGCGCGGTCCGGGTCGTGACCACGCGTGGTCGGCGCGAGGTCACGCGTCGCCCACCCGGACGTCGACCGTGGAGAACCCCACCTCCCGGGCGAGCAGCACCCACCGTTGCACCGCGGGACCCGCGACCTCGTGGCCCGTCGGCGTGAGCGTCATCCGGACGCTCGCTCCTCCGGGCTGGTCGGGTCGTGGCTCGGCCGGCGGCTCGGGGACGAAGACGCTCGCCCCGAGGAGGTCGAGGTCGCCCGACGCGGTGGCGAAGGCGCCGGCGAGCACGGCCGCGACCAGCGGCGCCCCCGCCGGGTCGAGGCAACGGACGTCCACGAGGGCGTCGTCGCGCACCAGCAGGACGGAGACCTCGAACCCCTGCGCCTCCCCCGCGCGCGTCGACCCGCAGATCCGCTCGCTCAGCGCGTCGAGGTCGGGACGGCTCGGCTGCTCGTCGACGGTCACGCTCAGGGCGACCCGGACCGTCGGCTCGAGGAACCCTCGACCGATCCGGTCCGGACCGGTCACGTCGCCGGTCCCGGGCCACGTCCCGGCGTCGGCGACCAGGTCGGCGACGTACCGCTCGTCGTCCTCGTCCACCCCGCGCCACGCGCGCCACCCGTCCTCGACAGCCGGCACGGAGCGGTCGAGCACGCGTCCCAGCAGCACGCCGCCGATCGCCGCCACCGACACGACGAGAAGGAGGAGCGCCGTCGCGGGCACGAGCACCGCGCGCGCCCGCCGGTCGCTCGCGCGCCGTCCTCGTCGCCCCACGCCCGGACGGTATCGGGCCAGGCGCTCGCCCCGGTGGCGGCGACGTGCAGAACCTGCCGAGGAACCGGGGACGACGACGGGCCCGCGACCTGGGGGTCGCGGGCCCGTGCGGAGCCGGGTCGGCTCGGCACGTCCGTCAGTACCAGTTGACCGCCTGCGAGTGGGACCACGCGCCGCACGGCGAGCCGTACGAGCCGGCGATGTAGTCCAGGCCCCACGCGATCTGCGTCGCGGGGTTGGTCGCCCAGTCGGCGCCCTTGCTCGCCATCTTCGAGCCGGGCAGGGACTGCGGGATGCCGTAGGCGCTCGACGTCGGGTTGTCCGCCGTCGGGTTCCAGTTGGACTCCTTGGTCCAGAGCTTCTCCAGGCACGTCCACTGCGCACCGGTCCAGCCGCGCGCGGCGGCCATCGCCTGCCCGATCGCGCGCGGGTCCTTCGGGCGCTCCTGCGTGCCGGTGACGACGACCTCGTCCACGGGCGCGGTCGTGACCTCCTGCGAGAGCTGCTCGCGCGACTCCTCGACGCCGTCCACGAGCGTGACCTCGAACGTCGTCGTGGTCACGCCGTCGGCCCCGGCCTGGGCGACGGCGGACTCGTCGGTGTACTTCGAGTCGTCGGGCTGCTGGACGGTCCCGTGCGGGACGGGCGTCGTCGTCTGCTGCTGCTCGACGACGACGCGCTGGACGACGAGCGAGACCGTGGGCGCGCCGGGCTCGGGCGCGTCGACGCGCTGCACGCTCACGCGGTCGAGCTCACCGAGCTCGATGCCCTGCTGGTCGAGGATGGCGGGGATGCCGATGCTGCCGTCCGGGGCGACCGTCGTCGTGCCGTCGGCGACGACGTTCACCGGGCCGTCGGTGTCGAGGCGCAGGTCGAGCGACGCGCGCTCGCCGGACCGGGACGCGACGAGGCGCACGTCGCCGCCGCGCTCGGCGAGGGTCTGCAGCGCCTCGTCCGCGTCGAGCGCGGTGAGCCAGACGTCGGACTGCTCACCGTCGGTCTGGACGGTGACCTTCTTGCCGAGGCGCACCACGACCTCGTCGCCGTCGTCGAGGGCCGACCCGGGGTCGGGCGCGACCTGGTCGCGCGCGCCGACCTCGACGCCGGCGGCGTCGAGCGCGCCCGAGACCGAGCCGGCGAGCGTGCTCACGGTCGTCAGCTCGCCGTCGACGTCGATCGTCACGGTCTTGCTGGCCTCGCCGTAGGCGACGGCGCCCGAGCCGACGAGCACGACGGCGGTCGCCGCGCCGACGACGGACCAGCGGCGCCGACGTGTCGCGCGCAGGGTCCGCGCGGAGCGGGCGGCGCGACGGCTGGGCGTCTGGGCGGTCTCGGTGGGGGCGACGTCCGGGGCGTCGGTCTCGACGTCACGGTGGCGGGGCGCGCGGAAGCGGAAGGGGTTGTGCACTCTGGTCCAAGTCGTCGGGGGTCCCGGGCACGGGGGTCGACGGCGCACGCGCGCCCCGGGGCGCTCCGCACCGCTGCGCGGGCGACACCCGGTTCGACCAGCCGATCCGGCCGTCCTGCGGACCCCCGGCACCCTGGGTGCTCGACGGAGACCGCGTCCCACGGCCGGCCCTTACACCTGTCCCCGGTGAGCGGCAACGCGAGACACTCGACCGTAACCGATTCGTTATCACGCTCCAAACCACCTGCTCAGCCCGCACGTCCGCCGAGATCGACCCCGCCGTCGCGAGGTCGGCCTCCCGAGGGTCGATCTCGGACGCTCGGGCCGATCTCGCGACGGCGATCCCCGACAACCCGCGGACGCGCGGCGGCCTCACCCGGCGGGCGTCACCGTGACCCGCAGCAGCCGGTCGTCGCCGTCGCGCGGGTCCCCGCGTCCGTCGGTGTTGTTGGTCAGCACGTACAGCACGGCGCTCCCGTCGTCGCCGGGCGGCGTCGCGGGGTCCACCAGGACGGCGCGCAGCCGACCCCGGTCCGTGAGCACGGCCTGGGGCGGGCCGAACGCGTCGGCCGACCCTCCGCCGTCGGGCGTCGCGAACGGCACGCGCCACAACGTCTGCCCCCGCAGCCCCGCCAGGTACGCGCCCTCACGGGTCACGGCCAGCCCGCTCGGCGAGGCCTCCGCCGTCGACCACGTCGCCACCGGGTCCACGAACCCCGACGCCGCGCCGCCCACTCCCTCGACCTCCGGCCAGCCGTAGTTCCCGCCCGGCACGACGACGTTGAGCTCGTCGAACGTGTCCTGGCCGAACTCCGACGCGAGCATGCGGCCCGTCACGTCCCACGCGATCCCCTGGACGTTGCGGTGCCCCAGGCTCCACACCGGCGAGGCCGGGTCCGGGTTCCCCGGCGCGGGCGCGCCGTCCACCGTCAGGCGCAGGATCTTGCCGTTGAGCGCACCCGCGACCTGCGCCGCGCCGCGCTGCTGCGCGTCCCCCGTCGTCACGTACAGGAAGCCGTCCGGCCCGAACGCGAGCCGGCCGCCGTCGTGCGTCGACGCCGCCGGGACACCCTGCAGGACCGGGGTGAGGCTCGACAGCTCGCGACCGGCGAGCGTCCCCCGCAGCACCTCGTTGCCGCCGTCGGCGGTCCGGTAGACGAACACCTCACCCGGGGCCGCACCGCCCTCGGGCCCGACCGCGACCCCGAGCACGCCCGCCTCGCCCGTCGCGACCGTGCCGTCGCGCAGGTCGTCCGCCCCCGGGCCCGTGACGGGCTCGACGGCGCCCGTCGCCGGGTCGACGACGACCAGGCCGCGCTCGTCGCGCAGGGAGACGAGCAGCGTCCCGTCCGCGAGCGCCGCGAGCCCCCACGGCGCGGAGAGCCCGGCCGCCACCTCGGTCACGTCCACGCGCACCTCGGGCACGACGACGAGGGCGGGCGCGGGCACCGGCGCGGTCGTCTCGACGCCGCCGGTCTCGGGGGCGGTCGTGACCGACGGACCCGGTGCGGCCGTCGTGACCGACGGACCCGGTGCGGGTTCCGGACCGTCGTCGGGCGTGCACGCCGCCAACAGCACGACGGCGGCCCCCACCACGACCGCGGGCCACGCCCGGGGCACGGACGACCGGTCGGCAGGCATGCGCCCATCGTCGCGCGCCGCGCGCGCCGCCGCACGAGCCGGGCTCGGCGCGGTCGCGCTCCCCACCGTGCCGACCACTCTCCTGCACCTGCTCGTGGTGCGCCTGCTCGGCAAGCACCTCCGCGCCTGGACGGGGGCATCGTCAGCGTGCCCGGGCTCGGGACCTCCGGCCCGCCTGCGCGGCCCTTCGGCGGCCGCACGCCCGCCCGCGGCGAGGCACGCTGGTACCGGGAGCTCCCCCGAGGCCCGGAGGAGCCGGCGAGGAGGTCGGTACGCATGTCGCGGACGTACGTGGTCACGGGTTCGGCGTCGGGGGTCGGGGCGTCCACCGCCGCGCTGCTGCGCGACCGGGGAGACCGGGTGATCGGTGTCGACCTGCGCGACGCCGAGGTCGAGGCCGACCTGAGCGTCCCCGACGGCCGGGCGCAGGCCGCCGACCGCGTCATGACGCTCGCCGACGGGCGCGTCGACGCCGTGATCGCGTGCGCGGGCATCGCCGCCCCGGTGCCGAAGACCGTCGCGGTGAACTTCTTCGGCGTCGCACGGCTCCTCACCGCGCTGCTCCCGGCGCTCGAACGGTCGGACGCGCCGCGCGCCGCCGTCGTGTCGTCGATGGCGACCCTGCAGCCGGTGTCCGACGAGCTCGTCGCGGCGTGCCTCGCGGACGACGAGGACACGGCGCTGCGCGTCGCCGCGGCGCTCGCGGACGAGGGGCCCGAGGTCGGCTACCTCAGCTACCCGTCGTCCAAGCGGGCGCTCTCGCGGTGGGTGCGGCGCGAGAGCGTCACCCCCGCGTGGGCGGGCCGCGGGATCCCGCTCAACGCCGTCGCCCCGGGGACGGTGCTCACGCCCATGACGACCGCGCTGCTCGCGACCCCGGAGTCCGCCGCGATGGTCGACGCCGCCGTCCCGATGCCCCTGCACGGGCACCAGTCCCCCGAGTCGGTCGCGAGCCTGCTGCTGTGGCTCACCGACCCGGTGAACACCCACGTCACCGGGCAGACGATCTACGACGACGGCGGCGCCGACGCCGTCCTGCGCGG
This sequence comes from Cellulosimicrobium cellulans, assembly GCF_024124905.1. Lineage (GTDB taxonomy): Bacteria > Actinomycetota > Actinomycetes > Actinomycetales > Cellulomonadaceae > Cellulosimicrobium > Cellulosimicrobium cellulans_G. The sequence goes on along the minus strand of NZ_JAMXST010000004.1, from coordinate 191,290 downwards.
GGACGACGTGTGGACGGGGACGACGCCTACGCCAGCCGGGTGAGCCCGCGCTTGAGGCCCCGGATCGCCTGACCGATGCGGTGCTCGTTCTCGATGAGCGCGAACCGCACGAACTCGTCGCCGCCGGGGCCGAACCCGACGCCCGGGGACACCGCGACGTCGCACTCCTCGACGAGGTGCGTCGCGAACTCGATCGAGCCCATGTCGCGGTACGGCTCGGGGATGCGGGCCCACGCGAACATCGTCCCGCCGGGCTTGTGGATGTCCCAGCCGATGCGCTGCAGGCCGTCGTAGAGCGCGTCGCGCCGCGACGCGTAGACGGACGAGATCTCCTGCGGGAACTCCGTCGCCTCGTTGAGCGTGACGGTCGCGGCGATCTGGATGGGCTGGAACGTGCCGTAGTCGAGGTAGCTCTTGAGCTTCGCGAGCGCCCCGACGACGTCGCGGCGGCCCACGAGGAACGCGACGCGCCAGCCCGCCATGGAGAACGACTTCGTCATGGAGTACAGCTCGACCGCGACCTCGCGCGCGCCCTCGCACTCCATGATCGACGGCGGCTCGAACCCGTCGAACGTCATGTCGGCGTACGCGAGGTCGTGCACGAGCACGACGTCCTTGTCCCGCGCCCAGTCGACGAGGCGCTGGAGGTCCTCCTTGGTCGCCACCGTCGTCGTCGGGTTGTGCGGGAACGACAGCACGACGACGCGCGGCTTGGGCCAGCCGAGCTCCCACGCCTCGATGATGCGGTCGATGTAGCCCGCGGCGTCGGTCCCGTCGCCGATGGGGACCTGGCGCGCGTCGGCGCCCGCGAAGTAGGGGCCCCAGATGTGGATGGGATAGCTCGGGGTGGGGACGAGCGCGACGTCGCCCGGCTGCAGCAGCACCCACATGAGGTGGCTGAAGCCCTCCTTGGCACCGATGGTCGAGATGATCTCGGTGTCCGGGTCGAGGCTCACGCCGAACCGGCGCTGGTACAGGCCCGCGACGGCCTCGCGGAGCTTGGGGATGCCGCGCGACGCGGAGTAGCGGTGGTTGCGCGAGTTCTGCGCGGCCTCGGCGAGCTTGTCGACGGCGACCTGCGGGCTGGGCAGGTCCGGGTTGCCGAAGCCGAGGTCGACGACGTCGCGGCCCGCTCGGCGTGCCTCGATCTTGAGCCCGTCGATGATGGTGAAGACGTAGGGCGGCAGACCGGGGATCCGGCGGAACTCCATCGCAGTGCTCCAGCTCTGTGCGGCGCTCCCGGGCGCGGGGTGCGCGCGGGTCGCGGGTCTCGCAGGGTACGCCTGCTCCCGGACGCCGCGCGTCCCGTCTCGTCGCGACGGCGCGCGCCGGCTCCTCGGGGGAGCGGCTCAGCCGTCCCAGCCGAGGTTGCGCGCCATGCGCTCGAGCGTCGCGACCGTCTGCGCGTACTCCGCGCGGCTGATGCCGTCAGCGACCCGCTCGCGCGAGACCGACACCGCGTCGAGCAGGTCGTGGTACGCGTGGTTGCCCGCGACGGTCACGGACAGGCTGCCCGAGCCGTCGCGCGCGACCCAGCCGCGGCGGACGAGGTCGTCGATCTCCGCCGTCACGGCGCTCGCCCCGTGCCCGGGCCCGGGCGCCGCCCCCGTGAAGGGCGAGAGGACGCCGTCGACGCTCGTCTCCTCGCTCACGCCGTCCCGGATGGTGTTGAGCACCTGCCAGTGCCGGCGCGTGAGCCCCGAGTGCTGGAACACGTCGTCGAAGCTCTCGTCGATGAGCCGGTCGACGAGCTTGAGCCAGTACCCGATCGGGCGCTCCGGCAGACCGGACGGTGTCGACTCCTGGTCGCTCACGGGAGACCTCCGTGCTCGTCGTCGGCGGGTCCGTCCACTGTCGCACCGCGACCTCCCACCCGCCACGTCACGCGACGCTCAGTCCTCCCGCGCGCCGAGCACACCCTCCGGGTCGCGTGCGACGGCGCGCAGGAGGATCCGCCACATGCCGTCGACCCGGTCCGTGAGGTCGTCCAGGTGCGTGAGGTGGGTCGACACCGTCTGCACCCCGTCGAACCAGGCGACGACGTGCCACGCGGCCTCGTCGACGTCGACGCCCTCGACGAGCTCGCCGTCGGCGGCCGCCTGGGCGAGGTACGTCCGCGCCAGGTCGATCCAGCCGACGAACGGGACGGGGAGGTCCGCGTCGATGTTCTCGGCCTCGAGCCGCAGCCGGGAGGCCGCGCGGAACACGGCGCTCTCCCGGTAGACGGTCGCTACCTGGCGCGACGCGTCGACGAGCGCGGCCAGGCCCCGGGTCCCTCGTTCCTCGTGCGCCGCGCGCAGCGGGACCCACTGCTCGACGACGTCCTCGGAGATCGCGCGGGCGAGCTCCGCCTTGGAGCTGAAGTGGAAGAAGATCGTGCCCTTGGTGAGGCCGAGCGCCGCGGAGAGGTCGTTCAACGACGTCGCGGCGTAGCCCTTCGCGGCGAAGTGCGCCGCGGCGACCTCGAGGATCCTCCGGCGGGTCGCCGCCTTCTGCTCGCTGCGGGTCGTCGGGGGCACGGCACCTCTTCACGTCGTCCTGGATCGCTCCCCCTGCGTCAGGGTACGAGATGACGTGGCCGCGCGCGTCACGCGCCGATCGAGGTCGTCAACCCGCCCGCGCGGATCCCGTCGAGGTCGATGCGACGGTCGCACGCCGAGGCCACCTGCTCGGAGTGGGTCGCGATGACGACGGTCGCGCCGCCCTCGGCGAACGACCGGAGCGACGACACGACCATCTCGGCGTTGTCGTGGTCGAGGGCGCCGGTGGGCTCGTCGGCGAGCACGACGGACGGGTCCTTGACGACCAGCCGTGCGAGCGCGACCCGCTGCTGCTCCCCGCCGCTGAGCTGGTACACCGGCTCCCCGCCGCGGCCGGCCAGCCCGACCTGCTCGAGCGCAGCCTCGAACGTCGCCCGCCGGCTCGCCCTGCGTCCGCGGGCGGCGATGGCGAGGTTCTCGTCGACGGACGCGTTGTCGACCAGTGCGTAGTTCTGGAAGAGGTACCCCAGCGCGTCCCGGCGGAAGTGCCGGGTACGACGGCGCCCGAGCCTGGTCAGGTCGGTGCCGTCCACGACGATCCGTCCCGCGGTCACGGGCTCGAGCAGACCGATGCAGTTGAGGAGCGTCGACTTGCCCGACCCGCTGCGGCCCGTGAGCGCCACCATGCTCCCGGGCTCCACGGTGAACGAGAGGCCCTCCCACAGGGTGCGGCGGCCGAAGGCCTTGCTGAGCTCGTCGACCACGAGGGTCGTCGGTCCGGTCATGGTCAGGCCTCCGAGGATCGGGTGCGGACGAGACGGCGGCCGAGGACCGCGAGCGCGCCGACGAGCGCGGCCAGGCTCACCGCGACGACGGCGGCGAGGAGCACCGGCTGCCAGTGGCCGAGGACGACGAGCGCCTGCGAGGTCGTCGGGTCCGCCCCGGGGCGGACGGTCGCGGTGAGCCCCGCCACCGTGGTCCACACCGACCACGTCACGACGGCCAGCGCCAGCGCGAGCTCGGCCCCCAGCAGGCCGCGGTGCGTGCGGACGAAGCCCCACCCGCTGATGTGCCGGGCGAAGATCGACTGGGCGTTCTTGCGCGTCGAGACCTGCGCGACCGCGACGGAGGTGCCGAGCAGCACCGCGAGCGCGGCGACGGCGTTGAACACCTGGAGGCGGGTGTCGTTCACGAGCGCCGCGTGCTCCTGCGCCGCGGCGAGCGCGACCGGCTGGTACGCCATCGCGATCTCCTGCGCACCCACCGAGGCCAGCCCGTCACGCGCCGTCGCGGCGTCGGTGAGGACGAGCCCCCGTCTCGTCCCCAGCGAGGTGAGGTCGTCGGGCACGAAGACCCCGGACCCACCGTTCACGACGACCCCGAGGGCGTCGCGCAGCAGGGCCGGCTCGTTCGGACGGGTGGCGGCCCCGTACGTGAACAGCTCCTGTCCCGGCGCGAGCACACGGGTGCGGACCTCCACGTCCTGGGCGCCCCGCGAGAACCCGTCGAGCCAGGACCGCACGTCGTCGACGATCGAGGCGGTCGCGTCCTCGTAGCGGCTCGGGACCAGGACCGTCACCACGTCCTCGGGAAGCTCGACGACCCGTTCGCCGTCGGCGTCACGCACGTCCTGCTGCGCGAGGTAGGCGTTGTTGACCAGAAGGGAGTCGTGCCGCCCCGGCAGCCCCCGCCCCCAGGAGACCTCGCCCTGACCCGCGAGGACGACGTCGCCGTCGCCCTCCGCCGCCAGCAACCACTCGCCCGCGGGGACGGCGAGCGCGTCGAACTCCTCCTGGGAGAGGTTCGGCGAGAAGAGGACGTGGACCCCGTCCCCCGCGGTCGCCCAGCGTTCGCTCGCCTCGACCTGCCCGGCGAGCTGGACCGCGGCGACGCTCGACGCGACGACGGCCGCGATCGTGACGACGAGGGCGGGGACGCGGACGAGGTACACCGCGACGCCTGTCGCGAGCGCCGGCAGCCTGCCCTTGAGCGCCTCGAGGACGGGCCGCTCGCCCGCGAGCGCGAGCGCGAGCGCGTGCGTGACGAGCGCGAGGAGCACGAAGGCGGCGGTCAGGACTCCCGCCGCGGCGGCAAACGTACGCCACTGCGCCCCGCCGTTGTACAGGGCGAGCAGCCCGGCGTCCACGAGCGCGACGGTGACGAGCGTGACGGCCAGCGCCGGGAACGACCGGCTCAGGTCGCGGCCGAGGATCAGGGCCGGCGGCACGCCGTGCAGCCGCTGGACCGCGTAGCCGCGGACGTTCGTCAGCACGCTCGTGGCCACGACCACGACCACGAGCAGCGCGGCGACGAGCGCGCTGAGCGCCAGCGGCTGCGTCACGAGCCACCCGAGGATCTGCGGGGGCGCGTAGTAGGTCCGGGTCTCGACGACGTACCCCTGCTCGCGCAGAGCCTCCGCGAGGAACGGCGTCGCGGCGTGGTCGCCGAACGTGAAGTAGTGCCCGCGCGGGTCCACGTCCGCACGCTCCGCCAGGGGGTGCACGGCCGTGCGCACGTCCTGGCTGAACGCCGGGTACCCGTCCTCGAGCCACGAGCCCGAGGCGAGCCCGGGGTTGCCGACCGTGAGATACAGGTGCCGGGACCGGGCCGGGTCGTGCAGGTCCTCGACGAAGCGCACGACGTTCACGCGCCGCTGCGCGGCGACCTGCTCGATCGTCTCGACCACGTGGGCGCTCGACGACGTCGGCGCCTCCCCGCTCACGACGAGGATGTCGGTGGCACCGAGCGGCCCCAGGTCGTCCATCGCGCGCAGGAACAGGAACGCCGCGAGCGACGCGTACACCGCCAGGATCGCGTACGCGAGCCGGATCCCTCGACTCCTCACCCCATGCGCTCCTCAGCTCGTACCGTGCTCGGTCAGCCGTCCGGCCCCGGCCCCGACGCGTGCGCGACCGGGACCGGGGCCGTTCGCCGCAGCGCTCAGCAGTGGCGCCAGTACGCCTTGTCGATGCGGAACGGGTTGCTGTCCCACGCGCTGGCGGTCGACCAGCTCCCGCCGCCACGGCACAGCGAGCGCACGAGGCCCGAGTCACCCGTCACGCTCGATCCGTGCACGCGCGACGAGTGGTAGTAGTCCGACCAGTTGTAACTCGCGGCGAGGCTCGTGACGCCGTAGTCCCAGGTCCCGCCGCCGGCCGAGACCCGCGTCGCGTACGCGGCGGTCGCACCGGCCGCGACGAGCCCGAGGCTCAGCGTCGCGCCGATGAGCGCCCTGCGGACGCGGCCCTGCCTCGGGCGACGCGCCCTCGTGTGCTCGATCTCGTGCGCGCCGCGCCGGACGTCGCTCGTCATGACTGACATGTCTCTCCTCTCGTCATCGTGAGGTGAGGCTGCTGCCCCCCGCGGAGACCTTATTGATCGGTCGGTCGGTCAGTCAACTCTCCCGGCCGCCACCCCGCCGTCTCTCGTCTCCGCCGTGGCAGAGTGGGCGTATGAGCGAGAGCACCTCCGCGCCGCGCCGCGCGCTGATCGTCGTCGACGTCCAGCCCACGTTCTGCGAGGGCGGCGAGCTGGGGGTCGAGGGCGGGAACGCCGTCGCGCAGCGCATCGCCGACCACGCGCGCGACCACCGCGACGCCTACGACCTCGTCGTCACGACCCAGGACTGGCACGTGGACCCGGGCGAGCACTGGAGCCCGGAGCCGGACTTCGTCGACACGTGGCCCCCGCACGGGATCGCGGGCACGCCGAACGCCGAGCTCCACCCCGCGCTGGCCGACCTCGCGCCCGACGCCGGGGTCAAGAAGGGCGAGTACCAGGCCGCCTACTCCGGGTTCGAGGGGGTCGACGTCGGCGGCCGGCCGCTCGCGGACGTCCTGCGCGACGCGGGGATCGAGGCCGTCGACGTCGTCGGCATCGCCGAGTCGCACTGCGTGCGCGCGACGGCGCTCGACGCCCACGCGCTCGGCCTCGCGACCCGGGTCCTCACCGACCTCACCGTGCCGGTCACGCCCGAGCTGGGCGCCGCGGCGCGCGAGGAGCTCGCGGCGGCCGGGGTCGCGCTCGAGCCGAGCACCGCCGTCGGGCGCTGACGACCCGGCCCGCGCGGTCTCAGCGGCGGCGCGCCTCCAGCGCGGCCGCGTAGAGGTCGCGCTTCGCGACCCCCGCGTCCTGGGCGACGTCCGCGACAACCTCCTTGAGCCGCTCGCCGCCGTCCACGCGCGCCAGCACGCCCGGGACGAGCTCGGCGAGCGGGACCGGCCCGCGCGGCGGCGCGCCCCCCACCACGACGCAGATCTCCCCCCGGAGCTGCTCCTCGGCGGCGCGCTCCGCGAGCTCGGCGAGGGGCCCGCGCAGCACCTCCTCGTAGGTCTTGGTGAGCTCGCGCGCGACGGCGGCCGGCCGGTCTGCGCCGAACGCCTCGGCCATCGCGGCGAGCGTCTCCGCCACGCGGTGCGGCGCCTCGAAGAACACGAGCGTGCGCGGCTCGTCGACGAGCGCCGCGAGCGTGCGCGTGCGGTCGCCCGCCTTGCGCGGCAGGAACCCCTCGAAGCAGAAGCGGTCCGTCGGGAGCCCGGAGAGCGCGAGCGCCGTGAGCACCGCGCTCGGCCCGGGCGCCGTGGTCACGGGGACCCCGCGCTCGACCGCGCGCGCGACGACGCGGAAGCCGGGGTCGGACACGCTCGGCATCCCCGCGTCCGAGACGACGAGGACCGTCCCGCCGCCGTCGACGACGTCGAGCAGGTCGTCCGCGCGGTCGGTCTCGTTGTGCTCGTGGAAGCTGAGGACACGACCGCCGACCTGCACGCCCAGCCGGCCCGCGAGCGCGTGCAGGCGGCGCGTGTCCTCGGCCGCGACGACGTCGGCCTCCGCGAGCAGGCGCCGCAGGCGCGGGCTCGCGTCCTCCGCGTTGCCGATGGGGGTGCCGCCGAGCACCAGGTGCCCGGCCTCCCGCGGGGTCGTGGGCCGGTCGGCGTCGGGCACGTCGGTCGAGGAGGACATGGCTCCCAGGGTTCCACACCCGTGTGCCCCTACGATGGCCAGCGTGTCCCAGCCGCCCGCCGACGCGCACCCCGGGCCCCGGCCCGCGTCCGACGCCCCCGACGACCGCTCGGACGACGCCGGGACCCGGCCGCCGCCCGACGCCGAGGCGTCCGACCCGTCGGACGACCCGGCCGCCGAGTCGCCGGGTGAGCGGGCCGACGAGGCCGCGGGCATCGAGCACGACGCCGCGTCCGACCTGACGCACCGCGAGCGGCTCCTGCTCGCGCTGCTCGGGCCGCGCCGTCTGGCCCTCGGAGCGACTGCGCACGACCGGCTGTGGGGGTGGCTCGGGGTCGCGATCGTCGCCGCCGTCGCCGCGGTGCTGCGGCTGTGGAACCTCGGCCGGCCCGGCACGCTCGTGTTCGACGAGACGTACTACGTCAAGCAGGCGTGGACGCTGCTCCAGGTCGGGTACGAGGCCGACTGGCCCGAGGAGCCCAACCCGGCGTTCGAGGCCGGGGACGTGAACTCGTTCCTCCCGACCGCCGACTACGTGGTCCACCCCCCGCTCGGCAAGTGGATGATCGCGCTCGGGATGAGGTTCTTCGGCGGGGCGGAGAACCCGTGGTCGTGGCGGATCGCGTCGGCGGTCGTCGGGGTGGTCGCCGTCGTGCTCGTGGCGCGGATCGCGCGGCGGCTGTTCGCCTCGACGGCGATGGGGATCGTCGCGGGCGCGCTCATGGCGGTGGACGGCGAGGCGATCGTGCACTCCCGCACGGGTCTGCTCGACAACATGCTCATGATCTGGGTGCTCGTCGCCTTCGGGTGCCTGCTGCTCGACCGCGAGCAGGCGCGCCGGCGGCTCGCCGACCGCTGCGGCGCGATCCTCGACGCCGGCGGACGGATCGGACGCTACGGGCCCGGCCTCGGGTGGCGGTGGTGGCGCTTCGCGGCGGCCGTCGCGCTGGGTCTCGCGTGCGGGGTCAAGTGGTCGGGGCTGTACTTCCTCGCGGTCTTCGCCGTCGTGTCGGTGCTGTGGGACGCGACGGCGCGGCGCGCGGCGGGCATCGGGCGCTGGTGGGAGGACGCGCTCGTGCGCGACGCGATCCCCGCCGCGCTGGTCATGCTCCCGACCGCGGCGCTCGCCTACCTCGGCGCGTGGACGTCGTGGTTCCGCACCCCCGGGGCGTACATGCGCCAGTGGGCGCTCGAGCACCCCGGCGAGGGCGTCCCGTGGCTCCCGCCCGCGCTGCGGTCGCTGTGGGAGTACCACCTCAAGATGTGGGACTTCCACAACGGGCTCACGTCCGAGCACACGTACGAGGCCCACCCGCTCGGGTGGATCGTCCAGTGGCGCCCCACGTCGTTCTACTGGCGCTCCTACGACCCCGGCGAGGCGGGGTGCGAGGTCGAGCGGTGCGCCCGGGCGATCACGTCGCTCGGCAACCCCGTGCTGTGGTGGACGGCGGCGCTCGCGATCCTCGTCGCGCTCTGGGCGCTCGTCCGCCTCAAGGACTGGCGGGCGCTCGCCGTCCTCAGCGGGATCGTCGCCGGGTGGGCTCCGTGGTTCCTCTACGCCGAGCGGACCATCTTCACGTTCTACTCGATCGTGTTCACCCCGTGGGTCGTGCTCACGCTCGTGTACGCGATGACGCTCGCGCTCGAACGCACCGAGCACCGCCCGGTCGCGCGGGCGCGCGTCCGGGTGGGGCTCACGGTCCTGCTCACGACGATCGGCGCCGTCAGCGTGTTCTTCTACCCGATCTGGACGGCGTGGCAGGTGCCGTACTGGTTCTGGCGCCTGCACATGTGGCTGCCCACCTGGATCTGACGCGTCACCAGTCGACCTGCGCCGACTCGTGGAAGGCGATCCCCGCGCGGCGCCAGGCGTGCGCCTCGCGGGCGACGCGGCGACGGAAGCCGTCCCAGTCCTTGCGTTCCGGCGCGGTCCAGCCCACCTCCGCGACGGCGCTCAGGCGCGGCAGGAGCATGGTGAACAGCGCGTCGAGCGTCGGGATGCGCTCGGTCCACACCGCAGCCTCGACGCCCTCGATCGTGTCGGCCGGCAGACCGGGCACGACCTCCTCGGGCTCCCAGTCGTAGGAGTCGCGCACCTCGACGAGGCCGGCCCAGTCCTGACCCAGCGCGGGATCGAAGTCCGCCGTGTACCGCATGTCGAGATAGACGCGGTTCGCCGGCGACAGGAGGATGCGCGCCCCGGCCTTCGCGGCGTCGACCAGGTACGTGAGGTCCATGGGGTGCGTGTCCCAGTACTGCACGAGCGTGCCCGGGCGCAGCGGCGCCTTGGCCGCCTCCTGCCACGCGACCGGCTTCTTGCCGGCGTCGAGGATCAGACGCTCGCACAGCTCGACGAACCGCGCGTACTCCGCGGGCTCCATCTTCAGCACCTCGTCGCCGCCGAGGTGCACGTGCTCGCCGTCGGTCGCGTGCGCCAGGTCGGTGAACACGTCGCGCAGGAACGGCTCGGTCGCGGGCAGGTCGAACGTGAGGCGCGAGAAACCGACCTCGATGCCGGCGTACGCCTCCGTCGCGACGCCGTCGGGCATGAGGTCGCCGTACACGTGCGTCGCCGCGTTGATGTGGCCGGGGACGTCGATCTCCGGCACGACGCGCACGAAGCGCTCCGCCGCGTGGTCCTGCAGCGCCCGGAAGTCCGCGAGGGACAGGTGCCCGCCCTTCCCACCGGACGTGTCGCTCCCCGAGGAGAGCTTGGCGAGCTCGGGCCGGGACGGCGACTCGATGCGCCAGCCCTGGTCGTCCGTGAGGTGCAGGTGGAGCACGTTGAGCTTGTACGCCGCGGCGACGTCGATCACGGCGCGCAGCGCGTCGAGGCCGAAGAACGTCCGCGCGACGTCGACGGACAGGCCGCGCCAGGGGTAGCGCGGCGCGTCGTGCACGACGACGTGCGGCACCCGCGCGGGCACGTCGCCCGGGCCGGGGGTCTCGACGAGCTGCCGGAGCGTCTGCACCGCGTGGAACAGGCCGGCCGGCTCGGCCGCGGTCGCGGTCACGCCGCCGTCGTCGACGACGAGGCTGTACCGCTCCGGGCTCGTCGAGCCCGCGGGACCCGCCTGCGCGTCGATCCGGAGCACGACGGCGGTGGGGGCCGCGGGGCCCGTCACCGCACCCGCTGCGGCCGACGGGCCGGTGCCGCCGGACGCCGGGTCCTCGTGCGTCGCGACGACGCCGTCGAGTCCGCTCAGGAGCGAGGCGGTCAGGTCCCCGAGCCAGGGCGCGGTCCGCTCGACGCCGAGCGTGTGGACCTCCAGCGCGGAGACGGGGACGTGGCCCGCGCCGGGCTCGACCTGCAGGGGCTGGGGGATGATCGAGACCATCGGGTACCTCGTCGTCTGGGGCTGGGATCGAATCGATTCGGCTTTTGCGAGCACCACACCCTAACCCGGGCCTCCTGCCCCGACCAACCGCCTCGGGGCGCACCTCGGGTCAGCGCGAGGGAGCGACGTAGCGCGGGCTCGGGTCGAGCGAGAGCACGCCCTCGACGTCGCGCGCCGGGTCGGAGGACCCGGTGGTCCACCCGCCGACCAGCCCCTGCGGCAGGCCGTCGAGCAGCACGCCCCAGTCGCGGACGCGCGCGCCGTAGCCGTCGCCGGAGGTGGACTGCAGCACGACCGCCGTCTCGCCGGACCCGAGGTCGAGGCCGGCCGCGTCGCGGATGGCGTCCGCGTCCGAGCGCTGCAGCACGACGAGCTTCTGCGGGAGCCCCGCCGTGCGCACGACCTCCCCCACCGCGTCGATCGCCGCGCCCAGCTCGGTCGCGTCGACCGTGCCGGTCGGCACGCCCCCGCCGGCGCGACGGGCGTCGACGTCGAGGGCGACCCCCACGGTCGGGCGTGCGAGGACGTCCGCGTACTCGGCCACCTGCTCGTCGAAGGTCGCGCGCCCCGGCTCGAACCGCAGGACGACGAGCACCCCCGCCGTCGCGGCGGCGTCCACGAGCGGCAGCAGCTCGTCCGCCGGGAGCTCCGTCGAGTAGTCCCGGTCCGTCCCCGCGCTCGACGACGCCCGGGTCGCGGGGACCTCGAGCACCGGGACCACGACGTCGCCCGGGGCCGCCTCGGCGTACGAGGCCGCCGCGTCCTGTGCGCGCGAGACGGCGTCGGACACCGCCCGGTCCCCCACCGCCACGAGCCCCGAGGTCACCGCGTCCGCCTCGACCGCCACGTACCGCACCCCGTCAGCGAGCACGAGCTGCGACCCGCTCGGGAGCAGGATGCCCGCCTCGGCCGTGCGCAGCCGCCACGCCAGGTCGTCCGCGGACCCGAAGCTCGCCCCGATGCCCACGACGGCGAGCGCCTTCGCCGCCGCGAGCGCGTCGACGACCTCCGCCGAGGACCGCGGGTCACCCTGCGGCACCTCGAGCGGCACCGCCCCGGCCGCGCGCGCCGTCGCGATCGCCGCGGACTGCGGGCCGCCCGCGGCGTCGAGGCTCCCCGGCTCGGTGAGCGCGAGGACCTCCGTGAGCGTCTCCGGCTCGCCGCGCTCGGGGAGCGCGTCCCGGACGTCGTCGAGGTCGTGCTGGTCGAGCGACCCGTCCGCACCGAGCGCGCCCACGTCGAGCAGGACGCGCTCGACGCCCTCGACGTCGCCCAGCGTCGCGCGCTCGGGGACCTCGCCCGCGTCGTCCTGCCCCGGGGGCGCGTCCGCCTCGCCGACCTCGACGACGGCGACCGTGCCGAGCCGGGCGAGCTCCGTGCGCAGCCCGCCGTCGGAGATGGCACCACCGACCAGGAGCACGGGCGCCGCGAGCTCGACCGCGGCGGCGGCCGCCGTGGCCTGCGCGGCCTCGTCGTCGGCGACGGCGAGGACGACCACGGGGGCGGACGTGAAGAAAGCCTGGCTGCTCGTCAGCGCGAGCTCCGCCGGGTCGACCGAGTCGAGCACGAGCACGCCGTCGCTCGGCTCCGCCGCGCGTGCGACGAGCCCGGTCTCGGCCGCGGACGGCCCGTCGGCCTTCGCGCTCTCCGCGGCACAGCCGCCGAGCGCCGTGACGGCACCGAGGCTGAGGACGACGGGGAGGGCGACAGGGACGAATCGGACCTTCCGAGAGTTCACGCCCCCATCATCGCGCATGCCCCACGCCCCGCCGACACACGGATGTGTGGGACTCGTGACGGTCGGCCCGTCGGGTGGACGGCGGACGAACCGGCGACCCGTGTTCGGGACGCGCCGCGGGTGCGCGGGACGCCGGGCGGCCTCGACCGGCATACTGGCCGGGCCCGAACCCATCGCCGAGGAGATCGCATGTCGACCCCCGACCAGCCCGACCAGAACCCGCAGCCTGGCGGGACGCCGTCCGGACCGCCCGCGTACGGCGCGCCGCAGCCCGGCCAGCCCCAGCAGCCGCCGCAGGCCCCGCAGTACGGCGCCCCGCAGGCAGCCCAGTACGGCGCGCCGCAGGCGCCGCAGTACAACGCCCCGCAGGGCGGCACCCCGGGGTACTCCGCCCCGGCCCAGGACCCCGGCAAGACGATGGGCATCGTCGGCCTCGTGCTGTCGTTCCTCGGCTGCCTGTCGATCGTGGGCCTGATCCTCAGCATCATCGCCTTCAACAAGTCGAAGAAGGCCGGCTACAAGAACGGCGTCGCCCTCGCGGGCATCATCGTCGGCGCCATCATGCTGGTGATCTCGATCGTCGTCGGCATCATCATCGGCGTCACCACCTCCGCGGTCCTCGAGAAGTGCGCCGAGCTCGGTCCGGGCACGCACTTCGAGGACGGCGTCACGTACACCTGCGGCTGACGTTCACGCTGTTCGGAGAGCTCTGTCTGCTCTCCATGCACGACGAAGGCCCCCGCCGTCCGGCGGGGGCCTTCGTCGTCCGTCAGGCGGCGTCGACGTCGGCGGCGCAGCGGAACCCGAGGTGCGTCGTCGCGCTGTCGTCCGACTGCGGCGACCGGGCCGCCGGCCGGTACCGGCGGCAGTACTCGGGCGCGCACAGGTGGGATCCGCCCTTGGTGACGCGCATGACCTGCGGCGACGTCGTCGGCGCCAGGAGGTTCGGCCGTGCCCCGGCGTCCGGCCCGCGCGTGCCGGGGACGACGTGGCGCGGCGCGAACGTGTCGACCGTCCACTCCCACGTGTTGCCGATCAGGTCGAGCAACCCGTACGCGTTCGGCTCGTACGACCCGACCGGTGACGTCCCGCCCCAGCCCTCGTTGAGATAGGGGAAACGGCCGAGCCACGTGTTCGCCATCGGCCGCCCTCCCGGCGCGAGCTCGTCGCCCCACGCGTACTCGGCCCCCTCCACCCCGCCGCGAGCGGCCCGCTCCCACTCGGCCTCCGTCGGCAGACGGCGCCCCGCCCACGCCGCGTAGGCCGACGCGTCCTCGAACGCGACGAGCACGACCGGGTGGTCCGGACGGTCGGCGACGTCGGACCCCGGCCCCTGCGGCGAGCGCCACGACGCCCCGGGCTGCCACCGCCACCACTGCCGCCAGTCGCGCAGGTCCACCGGGCCCGCCGTCGGGGTGAACACGAGACCCCCGGGCACGAGGTCCGCCGGGTCCGCTCCCGGGAAGTCGGCCGGGTCGAGCGGGCGCTCCGCGACCGTGACGTACCCCGTGTCCGCGACGAACGCCGCGTACTGCGCGTTCGTCACCGCGTGCCGCTCCAGCAGGAACGGCTCGACCGCGCGGTCATGCGCCGGCCCCTCCTCGGGGTAGTGCCGGTCGGAACCCATGCGGAACGTCCCACCAGGGACGGGGACGAGCTCGGTGAGGGCCACGCGGCCAGCATAGGGTCGCGCCGAGGGCGGCGGGCGGTCCCGCTCCCCCCCTCGGCGGACGTGCCCGGCAGACGCACGCTGCCCGGGCGACAGCCGCGCGTCGGCCACGACGCCGTCCCGGCAAGGTGCCGCGAACCGAACCTCCCTTGAGCAAGCAGCGCGGTACACGGGCGGCCCGCGCGACGTGCACGGGCTGCCCCGCTCGCGTCAGCCGACCTGCTGGAACGACGGGTCGGCGGAGCGGATCGCTTCCGCGACGGTCGCCGCGAACTTCTTGGATCCCCCGAAGCTGAGAGAGTTCCTGGCTCCCTGCATCGCACGTGCGAACCCGGAGTCCCCGAGGGCGACGAGCAGGACCAGGCGGTGATCACCGTTGTCGTTGATGTGCACCTGGATCGCCGAGTCTCCCCCAATCAAGCCTCGCTTCTCGGCCAGGATCGAGAAGTCGGGCGGGTCGTCGAGCGCGTCGAACTGGACTGGGCTGATCTCCGCCTTCCCGCACGCGCCACGCAGGACCTGCCGGAGCGACCCCACGTCGAGGCGCGAGCGGTACACGCTCTCTTCTTGCTTCATTCCCACGGGACTGCTCTCCTTCTCTTCTGTCGGGCACCCACGTCGTCGTGGGCACCTCTCGGCCGTCCCCGCCCGGGGACACGTCTGATCAGACCGTGTCCTTGCCGAGAAGCTCGGCCTCGATGCTGTCGGCGATGGTCGTCACCCTGACCAGGGGCTCGGTGATCTCGTTCGCGTCGAGGTTCCGCAGGGGCATCGCGTTGGTCACGTAGACGTACTCGCCGTCGCTCATGATCCCGCCGACGAGCATCCCGCCGACGATCTCGGTGGCACGACGGACGTCGACCTCGGCGATCGTGCCGATGGGCGAGTTGACCTTCACCCAGTCCGCCCCCGTGTCGTTCCAGGTGTGCTCGACGAAGACGAGCTGCGAGCGCAGGTTCCCGGTGTCGAAGACCAGCTTGATGGTGGCGTCGTTGATGCTCTCCGCCGTGTAGTTGGTGTGCACGAACCGTGTGACGTCGGACCAGGTGGTCACGTGGGGTCCTCTCTCGGAGCTGTCGCGGGGGTCCAGGGGCGGGGGGACGACGTCACTTCCAGTGACCGCCGTGCTCCCGGCACAGCGCGCCGGTATCGCGGCAGGTCGAGCACGTGAGCCTGCCGAGCAGACCGCTGGCACGCCCGCCGTTGCAGTCCGGGCAGTCGTGGAGAGGCCTGCCGCACTTGGTACACGTCATCGTCTTGCTCCCGTCTCGTGGGACCTACCGACCGCCTGGAGGGCGAGCCGGCGGGTCCTAGATCTCGACCTGGACCTCGGGTCGCTCACATCTTCACGAATCGGCTCGAGACCCAGAAGACCTCAATCGTCCGAGCGTTCCGTCCGGCATCCGGAAACGTCCGGAAGGCCGAGATCTCAACGGTCTCGAGGGCGCCGCCAGCCGCGTTCTCACCCTTCCCTAGAGGCAGATCGGCTCGCCCAAGGAGATGTGCTCACCGGCGAGAGTGATCTCTCCGACGGCGCACACGCGGGTGTCGGGAGTGGGGCGGACGAGCAGCGTCGTGTACGCCCCCTGGACGCCGGGCTCGGTGGTGTCCTGCCGGTCGGCGCCCGCCGGGGCCACCTCTCGGAAGATGCTCGCAGAGACGACGTTGCCGGCCGCCTTGCCGTCGTACCGCGTGATCCGTGCCCAGCCGGCCTGGCACGCGTCCGACCAGACGATCTCCAGCAACGTGTCGTTCGTGCGGTCCTCGGCGGCCACCACCGCTGCGTCCTCGACGCACTCGGTCGCCGCCGGGTCCTCGCCGGTCGCCACGGTGATCCGTGCTGAGCTGCTCTCGGCGACGGCGGGTGGCGACGCCGTCTCGGCAACTCCCGCCGGCTCCGTCACCAGGCCGACCACTGCGGCACCGACCGCACCGACCACGACGCCCACGAGGCCTGCCGCCACCGCGAGCCAGGTCGACGTGGTCCGCCGCACCATGCGCACCGGCACCGACGGTGACGCCGTCGGGTGGTTCGTCGGGGCACCCGCGCTCGAACGGCTCGTCGTATCCAGGTCGGAGCGTCGGGCCACGAACACCCCGACGTCCCCTCCGAGCTCTCGAACCAGTGCCTCGACCGTACGGGCGGTCGGCAGGCGCTTGCCGGCGAGCGCGTCGGAAAGGACGCTCTTGGAGACGCCGGTGCGGCGGGCCAAGGCTTCCAGGGTGGGGTCTCCCGCCCGGGCGCGCAGCGCGCGGAGGTCCCCGACGAACTCGTCGAGCGTGTCGAACTCTGGCGCAGCGGACATGCGACCTCCTCGGGTTCCGGCGCACCGCCTGGGGCGAACCGATCGTTCGTTCCGGCCGCGACGGTCGCGACCTCACGGAGCGGGGGGAACGTACCGTCGTCCTCGTTCGGCGGGCACCGCTTCGTCGGGTGAATTCCACGGGTGGAGCTCGGCCACGACGACGGAGGTCGTGCGTCCCGGCACACTGGGTGTGTGCCGCCGACCCCGCCGCTGAGCCTCGCGGACCTCGAGATCCCCCGGACACCGCGCCAGGCCAGGGCGCTGAGCGAGAAGATCGTCGCCTGGCTCCCCGACCCGCTCGTGGTCGAGACCTCGCAGGGGCCGGTGACGTTCGTCGTCGAGCACGGGCCTCGGCCCGCCTACTCTGCGCTCGACCCGCTCGGCTGCACCGGCACGATGCTCTTCCCCGGCGACTTCCGGCCGTACCCGCGCGGTCTCGAGTACCCCGACGGGTGGAGTCTCGACGACCAGAGGCGTGCGATGGCGGCTCTGAGCGATGCCTGGCGGGACCACCCGGCACAGGCCGGGCTGCTCGCCGCCGGCCGGCTCCTCGCGTCCTACGAGCGCTGCGTCTACGGCGGGTTCGACGAGGACACGCCCTTCGCCGAGATCGGAGCACCTGTCGAGGACGCGGTGCGGCGCCCGTTGCTCGTCGTCGCTGCCGAGCTCGGACGCGAGTAGAGGACGACGCCCTCGACCAGGCGCGGGAACCCGTCGTCCGGCGTCGGCGGACACGCGTCGACGGCGACGCGGGTCGCGAAGAGCTCGTCCGGGGTGACCGCGACGCGGTCGACGAGACGCACGTCGAACTCGAGGTCGGCGGCTTGGAGGTGCAGGTCGTACTCGCGGTAGCCGTGGTAGCGCAGGACGGCGACGCCGGACAGCCTCGCCTGCTCCGCGTCGCCGACCTCCGCGCACGCGTCCCGGCGCATGAGGGCGAGCCTGCCGACGAGCGCCCCGACGCTCGCTATCCCGGTCCGGTACTCCTGTGCACCACGGGTCGACGCGACGACCTGGGGCGGTACGACCCCTGAGCTCATCCGGAGGTAGTCGGCGAGGCTGTGCCGTGCGACGCACGCCCACCCCCCGCTGCACGCGTGCGCGTCGAACTCCTCGAGCACCCGGCCTGCGGCGTCGCGCCTGCCACCCACCCACAGGACGAAGGCGAGCACGGACGCGTCCTCGCGCCACGCCGCGGGGTCGGTGCGCGTGACGCGGTGGACGACCTCGACGGCGGCCGCGTCGTCGAGGTCGATCGACAGCCGGGTGGCCAGCGGCACGGCGCCGGGTTCGTCCCCCTCGACGGACGCCAGGAGGTAGGCCCGCAGCGCCCGGCGCGCCCGCGGGACCCGGTGCGCCCTCCACCCCACGTGCTCGTGCGCGCTCAGCGCCAGGTCGACGCCATGACGCGTCGCCGTGTCGAGGAACGGCTCGACCAGGTGCCGGAACGCGTACTCGGTACCGCGGTGGTCGACCACGGTCCTGAGCAGCGCCGCGTTGGCGGTCGCTCGTGCCTCCGGCCCGAGATCGGACTCCATCGCTCGGTCGATCCAGACGGGCGGGCACCAGACGGACGGGAACCCGCCGACGAGTGTCGCCACGGTCACGGGGTCGGCGTCGGCGACGTCGTCCTCGACCCGCGCGAGGAGCGCGCGTCTCGCGGCGTCGAGCACCTCCTCGCCGGTCTCGGCACGCCCCCAGTCGAGCCGGGTCCACAGGAAGGTGGACCGTGCGAGCGGGACGACGTGCTCCGCCGGGAGATCGGGGCTGAGCGCGAGGCGTGCGACGGCCTCGCAGAGCCGGGTGTCCCGCACGTCCGCAGCCCGGGCGAGGGCGTCCCCGGCCTCCTGGAAGAGCTCGTCGGGCGTGAGCATGCCGCGGTCGGTCTTGACCATCAGGCTCTCGACCTGCTCGACGACGTCCGAGCTCATGTTCGTCCTCCCCATCGCGTCCACCGGAACTGCTGCGCACGTGCCCGTCACCGGACCCGGAGCCCGGCCGCGCGGGACCGGTTCCGGACGGCTCGAGACGGGACGCTCGTCGCACGTGCCGTAGTACGAGCACGTGCGGGTCGAGAACCCGTCCTTCTCGGCCGTCTTGCACCACGCGCACCTCTGCGCGCCCGACTTCTCGCAGGCGTGTGCCATCGTCACCACCTTCTCCCGTGGGACGGATCCCATCCTGTCGCGCCGCACCCGTCGGCGCACGGCCCCTCGTTCAGCGGTTCTGAAGCACCTACGTACCGACGAGAAGGCGTCGGCGACGTCGCGACTGCCGATCATGCACCCACCCGGATGACGACCTTGCGGTTCTGGGCGGCCAGGACCGGGTCGAGCACGCCGTCCGGGCGGTCCTCGACGCACTCGTCGCGGTCGAACCCGAGCCCGCGCGCGACGACGTCGGACTCGGGCACCCCGAGCCGGTCCGCGAGGATCGCGCGGACCGCCTCGGCCCGCTGCGTCGACAGGCGCTCGCGCCCGTCCGGCGTGCCCGCCGAGCTCGTGGTCCCGACGACCTCGATCGTGCCCGGGCACGCCGCTACCCGGTCCGCGGCGTCCGCGATCACCTCGATCGAGCGCGCCGGGTCGAGGAAGGTCGCCTCGTCCGCGACGAACCCGACGACGGCGTCGGGCAGCACCGCCTCGCACGCCGCCGCTCCGGCGGCAGGCGTCGGCATCGCGGGATCCTCCTCAGGCGTGACCGCCCGCGCCGTGCGCGCCGTCGTCGGCCCGTCACCGGTCCGCGGCAGCGCGACCACGGCGACCTCGGCGCCGCACGCCTCCAGCGTGGCCCGCCAGACCTGCTCGAGCCGGTCGTGCTGGCGCGGCGACAGCGGCTCGGCCGGGGCGACCTGGTACCCGAGCCCGTACAGCTCGACGCGCGCCCCTTCGACCGACGGGCACGAGGAGGAGTCGACGACCAGCGTGGCGACGTCGGCCGGGTCGACGACCGTGGTCATCCCGTCCTCGACGGTCCGGACGACCCCGGAGTCCGTCGCGCCGTTGTCCAGCGACATGACCTGGCCACCGGGCGCCAGGTCAGCCGCCAGCGCGAGCGCGGCGAGCAGGTCGACGCCGTCGGAGGTCGCGGTCGCGCCCGAGACGGCGCCGACGACCACGTTCTTCGCGGCCGTGACGTCGTCGGCCGCGACGAGCTCGTTGGACGTGTTCACGTCGGCCCGGAAGCCCGAGACGACCACCTGAGGGTTCCCCTCCACGGTCACCACGCTGATCGGCGCCGACCGCCGGATCGCCGCGTCGAGCGCGCAGTCCCACTCGGGCGGGACGCCCGGCGCCTGGGCACCGGCGTGGACCGGGACGACCAGGGCGAGCGAGCCGCCGTGGAGGCAGTCGACGTCGGGGGCGCCGGACGAGGCCGCACCGGTGGCGCACCCCGTGAGGGCCACGGCGGTGACCACGCTCAGACCGAGCACGGTCGCCGCGGTACGAGGGCGAGAGACGAGTGGCATGAGGTCGCCTTTCGAGCGGTGGGACCAGGCGGCGGCGCCGCCCCGACCCGGTGCGGGCCGGGGCACCGAGGCAACCACGGGACCGGGGACCGGATCGACGCCCGAGGTTCAGCACCGCTGAAACAGGGGTGTGGTCGGGGGCCGTGCGCTCCCGGCACAGTTCATCTCGTCACGACGTCCCGAGCACGACGTCCGAGCACGAGGAGCCCACCATGACGAGCAGGACGCCTCCCCCGGCACCCCGGGCCCGTCGGTCGGTCGAGCACGCGCGGTCCTACGGGCCCCTGCTGCGGCTGGCCGACCGGATGGCCGGCCGCACCGACCGCCGTCGCGCGGCCCCCCTCGGCGTCGAGGCACGGCACCTCCCGTGGCCCGCGCGCCTGGACGCGACCTGGCGGGAGAACGACCTCCGGCAGCTGTCGGCCACCACCGACCGTTTGGCCCCGGCGATCGACGGGCTCCACCGCGCCTTCGGCCAGGTCGAACGCCTGGACCGGGAGCTGGCCGAGCTGGAGGCGCGTGCCGCCGTCCTCCCGGCGCCACGCTCCGGGTCCGGCGGCGGCGAGGTGCACCTGTCCGCCGAGCAGGTCGCCTCTCGTCGGGCACGCGAGCACGCCGCGGCTCGTGCCGCCGCGAGCGCCCGCGCGGACCAGGTCCGGGCCCGCCGCGCGGACGCGCTCGACGAGTGCGTGCGGCTGCGGTCGCTGCTGCTCGAGGAGATCGAGCTCGCCCGCGAGGTGTCCGACCGGCTGCGCTGGTACTACACCCGCAGGCTGCAGACGTACGCCCGCGCGCTGCGCGTCGCCCCCGCCGACGGGACGACGCCGTGGCCCTCCCCCTGGGAGGCGTCGGAAGCCACGTGGACCGGACGGCCCTGCCCCTGGTTGCCGGACGGCCTGGGCGCACGCCTGCGCGACGCAGACGCCCCACCGAGCCTGACGGCCACCCCCGGTCCGGAGCAGAAGAAGCACACCGATGTTCGGTAGGAAGCGACGACCGCAGCACTCCCCGACCGCGCAGACCCTCACCCGTCGGGTTGACCTCGGCGCGCTCGCCGACCGGCGCCGCGGCACGACGACCCACGTCGAGCGCCCGGACCAGTACTCCGCCCTGGACCACGCCGCGGCGACCGCGCCCGTGGACCGGCTCGCGGTCGTCGAGCAGGTCCGGGGGTGGGTCCACGAGGCGCTCGCGACCCGCGCGCTCGACGAGCTGACCGCCGACTTCCTCGACGCCCGCATCGACACGCTGCGGCAGGGGTGGGACCAGGCGGTGCGCCGCGAGCACGCGTCCCGGGTCGTGACGTCGGCCCTGCTGCGCGCGATGGAGCTCGAGGATCTGACGCGCGCCCAGGCCTCGGTCGCGCGGCTGCGCACCCGCGACGCCGAGCTCACCGCCTCCGTCACGGCATGGCGCGCGGTGCTGACCGGCAGCGACGCCTACGACCCGGCACGCCACGCTCGGCCCCACCGCGCGCCCACGGCACCCGCCGCCGTCGACCTGCGCGAGGCGATCGACGCGGCGACGGCTCCGTCCGTGGCGCCCCGCGGCGTGCCCGAGCCCGGCTTCGCGCCTGATCCGTTCGCCGGTCCGGAGCCGTTCCTGAGCCCCGACGACCTGTTCCACGAGCTGGAGAAGGAGAACCGCCCATGAGCACGACACCGACGGAGTCCGCGCGCGTCCACCGCCTGCGCTGGTCCGACCCGGCCCTCGCCGGGCTGGGACCCCGGTCACGGCTCGCCCCGGTCGGGCTCGTCGTCCTCGCGGTCGCGATCACGCTCGTCGACGTCCTGGTCATGTACCCGGCCGTCGCCCGGTCGATGGGCCACGACCCGGTCATGACCTGGCTCACGGCGCTGGGCCTGGGGCTGGTCGCGCTGCTCACGGCCGGCGTCTCGGGCTGGACCTGGCGCGGCGCGACCGGCAACCATCCCGGGTCCTGGGCGCCGCTCCTGCTCCCGGTCCTGCTGCTCGCCGCGTGGGCGGCGCTCGCCCTCCTGCTCATGCGTCTGCGCCTGCAGGTGTCGGACGTCGCGACGACCGTCGCCTACGAGGGCGCCGTCCCGCAGCCGGCGGAGAGCGGCTTCGACGCCCTGGCGGCCGGGGTCTTCCTGGCCGTGTACGTGCTGTGCGGCCTGCTCACGTTCGGCGACCTCTACCACTGGCGCAACGACGCCTACACCGCCGGCCGGCGCGCGGTCGCCGAGCTGACGGCGTGCCAGGACGAGCTCACCGAGCACGAGGCGTCCTACCAGCACCTGCTCGCCAACCACCACAAGCGCACCGCGGAGATCGACCGCCTCGCCGCGGATGCCATCATTGCCACCACGAGCAACGCCGCCTTCGCGGCGGAGCTCGAGCAGCTCGTCCGACAGGAGATCGCCGTGGGTCTCGGGGACCCGGCGACGACCGGTATCACCAGTCCCCGGCACCCCAGCAATCCCTTTGGGCAGCGCGCCCGCGGGCGCCGTGAGGAGCAGGCGTGATCACTCTCGACGTCGTCGGACCCCGGCGCAGCCGCTGGGTCCAGCCGTTCGCGGACCTCGTCGCGCCCGCGCCGTCGTCGGACTGGTTCCGGCAGGTCGCGCACCGCCGAGTGTTCGTCTACGACCGGATCCGCCCCTACCTGACCCGGCTGACGCTGACGGCGGTCGTGGCGACGGGATACCTCGCGCTGCCGTCGGTCGCGTGGTGGGCGTGGGCGCTGCTCGCCCTCCCGGTCGTACAGGGGGTGCTCGAGGTCAGGCTCGAGCCGCTCGTGCGCGCGTCGAGCGCGCGGGACGCCGCGCGGGCGCCGGTCGCCGGGCTGGACGCCGCGCTGAGCGGCGTCGCGCGCGGCGCCTACGAACGGCGCTGGCTCAACGTGACCGGGATCCTCGGCGGGGTCGCTGCCGCGGCCACCGTGCTCGGCGTCGCGTTCGGCACCACGGCGGGTGCCCCAACGGGATGGCTGAAGGTCGCCACCTTCCTGGTCGGGATCCTGTACGCGACGTCCGCCTGCGCGGGCCCGCTGCTCGAGTCGACGACGTACTCCGCGCTCTCCCGCGGGGGCACGGTGATGCGCAGTCTTCGGTGGGCAGCCTGGCCGGCGCTCGTCGTCCTCGCCGCGGTCGTCGTGGCGCTCTCCACCGCGATCGGCGCCTGGCCGGCCTCGGCCGTGCCCTACGCCTACCTCTCCTGCGGCGCCGCGGCCTACTTGGGCCTGCGCACCCGCGAGCACGACCGCGCGGTCGGCGCGGGCGGGCTCGTGGCGAAGCACGCGCAGGACGAGGCCGCGTCCCGGCTCGCCCGCGGGCTGCACGACGTGGTCAGCCCACGGGTGCGGCTCCTCGAACGGCTGATGGCCGTCGAGGAGGTCGACCCGGCCGACGCCGTCCGGCTCGCCGCCTTCGTCGAGGACTTCAAGTACCTGCACGCCAAGGCCCGCGACGGTCTGAGCATCGACGAGTCCCTGCTCCCGGACCTGCGCACGACCGTCCGCCAGGCATGCGGACCCCGCGGCGTGCAGGTGGACCTCGACCTGGACCTGCTGGTCGACGGTCCGGAAGGAGACGCGGGCACCGGCCCGCGGCGCACCACCGGCGGCGTGCCGCACAAGGTCAACAAGGACTTCGCCCGGGACGTCGTGTCCACCCTGACCCTCAACGCGGTCGACGCGTACGACGACGCCGGCACGCCACGGAGGTCGCGAACGCTCCGGATCGCGGTCCGCATGGTCGACGGCGCCGTGGTCGTCGCCGTCACGGACGCGCTCGACCTCGTGCCCGACGCCGTGTGGGAGAACCCCCGAGGGAACCTCCGGAACGTGCGCTCGACCGTGACGGACCGTGGCGGCACGCTGCGCCAGGTCCCTCGCCCGGCCGGAGGCAAGACCATCGAGGCCCGCTGGCCTGACACGTACCGCTCGCTGCTCGACATGGAGGAGGACGACCGATGACCCGGACCCGACGTGTGCTGCTCGTCGACGACCTGGAGGCCAAGGCCGACATCGTGGCGGCGGTCGTCAAGGACACCGAGGACCGGGACGCGAGCACCCGGTACGACGTCGTCCACCACAGCAGCGCGCAGCGGCTGGTACGGGCGCTCGAGGAGGGAGGGGTGGCGAGCCTGGCCGAGCTCGACGTGATCCTCGTCGACTTCAGCCTGAACACCCACCGGTACGGCGGGCTGGGTCCCGTCGTGGCGGTCGAGCACCCCGCGCCAGCCGACGGTGCGGCCGTACGGGTCGAGGAGGTCGAGCTCTCCACAGGGATCGGGGTGCTGCTCCACCTCACCCGGCTCCTCGCCACGGAGGAGTACGTCGCGGCGCGCGGCGCCCGACCCGTCACCGCGCTCTACACCTTCGTCGACCTCGACGAACAGACGTCCCGCTATTTCGCCGCCGCGGCGTGGTCGTGGTTCGGCGTCCCGGTCTTCTCCATCCGCCCCAAGGGGATGCCGGAGCAGCTGCGCAGGCTCGGGCACGCCGGCGTCGACCAGGAGAGGGTGACAGACGGTGCGCACGCTCTCGACGAGCTTCTCGAGTACTTCCGGCACGCCCGGCGCCAACTGGGCTGGGTGACCGAGGGGCGCGGGAGCGACGCCTACCAGTGGTTGCGGGTCCTCCAGGAGAACAAGCTCTCCGAGGACGTGGAGGCCTACCGACGCGTCGGGCTCATCTCGCGGGCGCTGCGGCCGAACCGACGGACCCGCGCGGTCGAGCCCGTCACCGTCGACAAGGTCCGCCAGCTCCATGACCGGCTCGTCGGTCGGCTCTACCAGCGCGTCAAGAACTTCGTGGCCTGCTACGACCAGTACCTCGTCGACGACTGGCCCCTGGGCCTCGACGGCGACCGCGCCGGGAACGAGGCCGGGTACGACCGCGACGCGGTGCGAGGGGCCCTGCGCGACGAGCTCGACCAGACCCAGGAGTTCTGGCGCGCCGAGGACGTCTCGGTGGCGCTCGACCTCTTCCGGGCCGGTCCCGGTGCTCCCGCCGGAACAGCGAGGCGATGAGGTGCTGACCGTGCTCCCCGAGGACGTCACGTTCTCCCTCCGCACCGTCCCGACCTGCGGCGGCCCGCTCCCCGTCGCCGTGGTCAGCCCCGTGAACGCGGATCGCACGTTCGTCGTCGCCTTGGGGTACGCCGCCCGGCTCGACGAGTTCGAGCTCCAGCGGTTTCGCCTGCTCGCCCCGCTGCTGCGCGCCCGCCTCGTCGTCGTCCAGACGCCCGGGCACGGAGCGGACGCCTCCCGGCTGACCCCGCGCGAGCGCTGGGCGCTCCTCGCGCGGTCGGACTTCCGTCCGGTCGCGCGGCGCATGCTCCAGGCCGCCACGACGGCGGAGCCGTCGGTCTGCTCCGCGCGCGCCGCGGTCCTGGGCTACTCCCTCGGTGCCTCGATCGGCACCGCGATCGCTTCCGTGCTGCGGGAGGGCACGGGCACGCCGGTCCCTCTGCTGGTCCTGGTCGAGCCCGTCGCCGGACGTCCGTGGCGACCGCTGGACCTCGCCGGGGCCACCCGCGCGGAGGACGGCCTGGTCGACGACGCGCTCGCCCAGAACGACGACGTCGCGGGCGCCGTCGGTCCGCCCGACCGACGACCCGAACCGAGCACGCCGGACCACCACCGGGTCGACCTGCTGCTGCTCGCCAACGCGCTGCGAGCGGGCCGGCTCGGGGCGCAGGTCGTCGCGAGCGGCGCCACCCACGTCGTCGTCGTGCGCGGCAAGGACAGCCGTCTGTCGTTGCCCGGCGCGGTCGCGGACGTCGTGGACGCGGCACGGTCCGCCGGGCGGCGCGTCGACGAGCTCACGATGCACGGGACGCACGCGCTGTGGCACTCCCTGCCGAGCGTGCGGCGTCTGGGCCGGTTCGTCGCCGACGTCGCGGAGGACCACGGGTGACCGCGTCCGACGTCGGCACAACGGCGCGCGCCCGGACGCCCGACCGGGGTCGGGCGTGGTTGCGCGGCGTGACGGTCGCCGTGCTCGTCGTCGGCGTCGTGTGCCAGCTGGTCCAGGGCACCGACCCCGCCCCCGCTCTGACCTACTACACCGTCGACTCCGCGATCCTGCTCGCCGCGACGCTGATCGTGGCGTCCGCCCGTCCGGGCTGGGCGTGGGTCGACGGCGCCCGTGGGGCCGCGACCTCGGGCGTCGTGCTCTCCGGCCTGGTGTTCGCGACCGTCATCGCGCCGGCGACGCCGACGGGGACGTGGATCCAGCCCCATGACGACGCCTGGGTCCGGGTCGCGAACGTGCTGCTGCACGGCGTCGGGCCCGTCCTCGCGACCGCCGACTACCTCGTGCGCCCACAGCGAGGGCGTCGCGGGACGTTCGGCACAGCCCTGCGCTGGTGTCTGTGGCCGCTCGTGTACTTCGCGGTCGTGCTCCCCCTCGACCTCGCGGGCCAGGCGCACGTCCCCTATCCCTTCCTCGACGTGCACGAGGCCGGGTGGACTGCCGTGCTGGGCGCCGTGGCCGGGCTCTTCGTCGTCGTGCTCGGGCTCGGCGCCGCGCTCGTCGCGCTGCACCGTCGGCTGGGACGCGGAAGCCCTGGCCACCCCGCGCGATAGCCGGCTTTCAGCACCGCTGAACACGCCGCCCCGACCGGTAACCGCGCATGGACGAGCATGTTCCCGACAGCGAGCCGAAAAGCCACGAGAGGACCGACGACATGATCATGTTCGAGCACTTTGCCCTGGTGAGTTCCCCCGCCGCCTACGTGTGCCGCGGCTGCGGCACGGAGATCGCGAACAAAGGGGCGTTCGTCCGGTGCCCCGTGTGCGGGATCGTGTGGGGCTAGCCACCCGTGTACCTCGTCGACTTCACCCTCCCGCCGCGATCGCGCGACGCGGCGCTGGCCGAGCTGAGGAGCGAGTTCGGCGTCGACCCGTCGGGGACGCCACGCTTCACGAGGGAGAAGAGAGCGTCCGCGTTCGTGCGCGCCGTCGAGCGCCACGGGGGGACAGCGTCGATCCGCACGGAGATGTCGGTCGAGCCCGCCGGAACCTCGGCCGGGGCAGCGGCGCGTCGTGACGCCGCGTCCCGCTTCACCGCCCCGTGCGGTGCGTGCGGCGGGAGCGGCACGCAGACGCTCCCGACGAGCACGACGTCGTTCCGGCCCGACGACCCGGCCCCCGCCCCGCGGGCCCCGCGCTGCACCGCGTGCGGTGGGACCGGCACCCGGCGCGGCGTCGCGGCCACCCCGCAGGACGTCGAGCAGTACTGGTCCGAACCGCGGGACGACCAGCCCGGCGAGATCCAGGCACTCATCGACCGACTGGTGGAGACCGTCCCCGAGCGTGCGCGGGCCACCGCGTTCTGGGAGCTCACGACGGCCCTCAGCAGGTTCGACACCACGGACTCGTCCGTCCGCGAGGAGACCGTCACCACGTACCGCTGGGTGCTCCGGGCGACCGGGGACCTCGTGCTGGAGGAGCGCAAGGAGGAGCTCGTCTTCGCCGAGCAGGGGAACGGGGTGTTTCCGGCCGGGAAGCTGATCCACCGCGACGACGGACGCTGGGAGCCCGTCCCCCTGACGAGCTTCGACCAGTTCCTCGTCGGGCTGGACTTCGGCGCCTACGCCGAGCACTCGACGGCGACGACCGTGACGGTGATCACCGAGCCGCGCCGTGCAGCCGACTTCAGCGCGTACGGCCGCGTCTCGCTCACGAGGTACTACCCCAAGGGGCGCGGGCTGGCCGAGAAGCTGAGAAGCCTCGTCGAGAAGGGCACCGAGGCCACCGTCGAGCGCTCGCCTGACGAGAAGGACGCTGCTGTCCCCCGTACCCGACCGGAGCGGGCACGACGATGGAACACAGGTGGTGTCCTCCTCGGTCTCGTCGGCGGATACTGGGTCAGCGCCCTCCTCACCATCCCCTTCCTCAGCGGATGGCTCTCCGAACGAGGCATCGCACTGGACGGCCCGCATGCGCTGCTTCTTCCCCTACCTGGCGCCCTGCTCGGCGTTCTGGTGACCGGGCGCCGACGGTGGCGCCTTCGTGGCGTGGTCGTCGGGGCCGTGCTCGGCGCGCTCGTCGGCTATGTCGGCTGTCGGCTGCTCCTGCCCCAGCTGCCACTCACCTCGACAAGCGATGGAGCGATGGAAGCGCTGGGCGCGACCCTCGTTTCGATCCTCGGCGTCGCTCTGGTCGGCCGCGCGCGCACGTGATTCCCGCACGGACACCGGCGGTGTCCGTGGCTCTCACCCCCTGAGAACCGTTGCGAACGCTGAAGGCCGTTGACCAGAGTCCTGGTCAACGGCCTTCGAAGGGTGGAGCTAGGGGGATTCGAACCCCCGACCTTCTCATTGCGAACGAGACGCGCTACCAACTGCGCCATAGCCCCTCAAGCGAGGAACAGACTAGCACCCCGGGGGCGGGGTCTACCAAACCGGCCGTCCCCGGGGGAGCTACTGCCCCGCCGCCCGACGCCGCGCGAGGATCTCGTTGAGGTCGAGACCCAGCGTCTCGGTCGACGGTTTGCGCTCGTCACCCGCGGCGGGCTCGGGCGCGCCGGACGGCACGTCCACGACCACGTCCGCCGCGGCGACCGGAGCGGGAGCGGCGCCTGCCCGGGCCGGCGAGACGACGTCGTCGTCCGTGAGCGGCGCGGGCTCGCGACGCGGGGCCGTGGGCTTCATCGTGTACGTCGGCGGGGGCACGGGAACCGGGTCCCACGCACGGCCCGAGGGCACGCGGTCCTCGTCGACGCGCTCGACCTCGTCCGCGACGTCGGTCGCGACGGCCGGAGCCTCGGACGACCCGACGCGCGCAGACGCAGGCTCCTCGGAGCCGGAGTCCTCGGCCGTGGTCGTGCTCGGAGCCGTGACACGCTCGCGCGGCGATGCCCCGAAGGGGCCCTCTGCGGAGAGCGCGGCCGCCGTGGCGTTCGCCCGCGCGAGGTCCCGGGGCGTGACGCGCGGGATCATCTGCGTGCTCACCTGGGAGCCGTGCACGGCGCGGCCGGTGACGCGGGGACGCGCTCCCCGGGGCGCGGGCGGCGCCCCCAGGACGGTCCCGCGCGCGGCACGGGCGGCGGCGCGACGCTCGGCCAGCCACGCGGCGTCGGACCGCTGCGCGGCGAGCACCGCCCGACGGCCCAGCACGAGCACGAGCCCGAGGAACGCCGTCGGGACCACGCCGGCCCACCACGGGAGGTACCCGAGCGCGACGACGGCCCACACCGCGACGCTCGCGAGCAGCAGCACGACCGTGAGCGCGAGACGGCGGCGCGCCGCGGCGGCGCGCCGCTCGAGGAGGGCGAGGCGGGACTGCTCGGACGCCGGCTGACGGCGCGGCGGTGCCCCGCGCGAGGGTGACGCGCTGTCGGTGCTCCCCATGGCGTGCGATCCCTCCTCCTCGTGCGTCCGGCCGTCCGGCCGGTCCTGCGCCCCCGCACCCCCGAGGAGGGTACGACCACCGTCCGCGGACGGCCCCGGGCCGATCGACGCGACGGCCGCGACGCCGTCGAGCCGTGCGTCCCAGCCGCCCGAGCCCCCGCCACCCGGGCCGGCGACGGCCAGGACGCGCAGGGAACCGGAGAAGCGGTCGTCCGTGCGCGCCTCCAGCAGCTGCTGCCGGTGACGCACCCGGTGCGGGACGTAGAACCCGACCCACAGCAGGAACACCGCGAGCGCGACGATCCCCGAGGCCGATTCCACATCACGACCGTAGGCGAGGCGTGCGGCCACGGTCCGCACGCGCTCCGGCGTGTCGGTCGGCTCAGATGCTCTCGCGGCGCGTCGCCTGCCACCGCGCGAGGAGCCCGTCCGGGACCTCCTCGCTGGTGATCGCGAACGTGCGGTGGTCGCGCCAGGCCCCCTGGATGTGCAGGTACCGCTCGCGCACGCCCTCGTCGCGCAGGCCCAGCTTCTCCACGACGCGCAGGCTCGGGCCGTTCTCCGGCCGGATGTTGATCTCGATGCGGTGCAGGCCGAGGACCGCGAAGCAGTAGTCCGTCGCCATGGCCACGGACGTCGGGATGACGCCCCGGCCCGCGACGTGCTCGCTCACCCAGTAGCCGATGCTCGCGCCGCACAGCGACCCGTACGTGATCGAGGAGACCGTGAGCTGCCCGACGAGCTCGCCGTCCAGCTCCACGGCGAACGGCAGCGACGAGCCGGCCCGCGCCTGGGCGGACAGCACGCGGACGTACTCGGCGAACGTCGGCGGCCCTCCCCCGGTGCCCGGGCGCGGCGACGTGCCCTCCCAGCGCTCGAGCCAGTCCGCGTTGTGCGCGCGCAGGCGCATCCACGCGTTCGCGTCCCGACGGCGCAGCGGCCGCAGGACGATCGACCCGCCCAGCGTGTCGTCCCGCAGGGTCACGGGCCACGGCTTGGTGACGGTCCAGCCGCGCGTGATCTTGTGCGTCATGCGGCGGTGACCGTCCTCGGAGCTGTCGGCGGGCCCGGGCGGGTGCCCGGTCCTCGGTGCACAGGGTGACACCACCGGGCGCCCGCGCGCCACCGACCGGTGACGGGGGCACCCGGTGGTGCGACCAGGGGATCAGCCGAGCGTGACGACGACCTTCGCCTCGGCGCCCTCCGGCAGCGCGGGGATCGGGCTCGCCGGGTCGTGCTCGACGCCGTCGACCGTCACCGAGCGCACGCCCTTCGACACGTGGTCGGGGTTGCGGACCTCGATGTCGTAGACGGCGCCGCGCCACTCGCGGCGCACCTCGAACCCGTCCCAGTCCTTCGGGATCGACGGGTCGACCACCAGGCCGTCGAGCGCGAGGCGGACGCCGAGGACGTACTTGGTCACCGCGGTGTACATCCAGCCGGCCGTGCCCGTGAGCCACGGGTTCTGCGCCTTGCCGAACCACTCGTGGTCGCGGCCGTAGAGGAACTGGACGTACGCGTACGGCTCCGCGCCGCGCACCTCGATGTTGTCGTTCTGGTGGTACGGCAGGATCGCGTCGTAGAACTGCACCGCCTCGTCCCCGCGGCCCAGCATCGCCTCCGCGATGATCGGCCACGCGTTGGGGTGGGAGAAGATCGCGGCGTTCTCCTTGATGCCCGGGTACACGCGCGTGACGAAGCCGACCGTGTCGTCGACCTTCGTGAACGCCGGCCAGTTGAGGTGGTTGCCGTACTCGGAGCCGAGCAGCTCGCGCACCGCGTCCATCGACGCCTCGCCGCGCTCCTGGCTCGTGATCCCGGCGATGACGGGCCACGCCTGGTGCTCGAGGAAGATCTTGCCCTCCTCGTTCTCGGCCGAGCCGATCTTCACGCCGTCGCGCGTGTACCCGCGGATCCACCACCGGCCGTCCCAGAGCTGGGCGTCCGCGACCTTGGCGATGCGCTCGCGCTCGGCCGTGAAGCGCGCGACGTCGGCCTCGGCCCGCTCGACGCCCGCGGCCGCGAGCGGCTCCGCGATCTCGAGGAACGCGCCGATCGCCCACGCGTGCAGGAACGTCACGAGCGACGTCTCGCCGCCGCCGAGGTTGAGGCAGTCGTTCCAGTCCGCGCGCAGACCGAGCGCCACGCCGTTCTGGCCCACCTGCTGCGCGGAGAACTCGAGCGCCCGGACCAGGTGGTCGTACACCGTGGCGGGCGTGCCCTCGGCGAACGGGATCTCCAGGTCGAGGAACGCGCGGTCGCCCGTCTCCTTGACGTACTCGACGACCGACGGCACGAGCCACAGGTGGTCGTCCGAGCACGTGTCCTCGAGCCCGTGGATGAGGTCCTTCGGGTCGACCGTGGGCACGATCGTCGGGGACGGGACGTCGGGCAGCTTCTCGGCGTCGGGGTCGAACGCCTTGGGGTCGAACAGGTGCAGGCCGTAGCCGGCCTCCGTCTGGGCCCGCAGGAGCTCGACGATGCGCTGGCGCGTCTTCGTCGGGTTGGAGTGGATGACGCTCATGACGTCCTGCGCGGTGTCGCGGTACCCGAGACCCGCGCGTCCGCCGACCTCGACGAACGACGCGAAGCGCGACCACACGACGCACGTCTCGGCCTGGAGCAGCGTCCAGGCGTTGATCATCGTGTTCATGCCCTCGTGGGGGGTGCGGATGCGGAGCTTGTCCTGCTTGGCGCGCCAGTAGTCGCGCAGCCGCTCGCGCTCACGGTCCACAGCGGCGACGTCGGAGTACTTCGCCTGGATCGCGCGCCCGGCCGCGTCGCGCGAGCCGTACCCGAGCATGAAGACGAGGCGCTTGGTCTCGCCCGGCGCGAGCGTCACCTTGTGCAGCAGCGCGCCGCAGTGGTTCTGCGTCGTCGCGCTCTGGTTCGAGCCCTCGCCGCGCTCGATCGCGACCGGGTTGGTCTCGGTCCGGTACGGCCCGATGAAGCTGTCGCGCAGCGAGTCGTACGACGACGGCGTCTCGCTCGACGCGAAGTAGTGGTACGTCCAGGGCTCGTAGTAGAAGTCGTACTCGATGATCCCGTCCTCGTACGAGGAGCCGGACGCGTAGAGCGACATCTGCAGGTTCTGGTTGTCGATCGTGATCGTGTGGAAGCTGAACTCCACGTACGACCCCACGGTGAGCTCGCGCACCTCGTCGGTGGTGTTGGTGACCCGCACGTCCCACAGCTCCACGTCGTCGTCGAGCGGGATGAAGACCGTCTGCTCGGCGTCGATGCCCTTGTACTCGGAGCGGAACGTCGTGTAGCTCAGACCGTGCCGCGTGGTCCAGCGGCCCGCGCCCCCCGCGGGGTCGAGCTCCTCGTCGGGACCGACGAACGGCTTGCCGACCGGCTGCCACGACACCGACCAGTAGTCGCCGTCCGCGTCGTCGCGCAGGTACACGTAGTGCCCGGGGCGGTCGAGGGGGACGCCGTTCTGGCGGAAGCGCGAGATGCGCCCGTACTGCGAGCTCTTGAAGTACGAGTACCCGCCGCCGTTGTGCGACAGGACCGTGCACATGTCCCGGGTGCCGAGGTAGTTCGTCCACGAGACGGGGACGTCGGGGCGCTCGACGACGTACTCGTCGTGCGCGGTGTCGAAGTGGCCGTAGCGCATCGTTGCTCTGGTTCCTGTCGTGGGGGTGGGGCTGGGGGCGGGGGGTCGGGCAGGGTGGGGAGGTCCGGCGCCGTCACACGCCGGCGGTGACGAACCCCTGGAGCCACTCGAGGAGCTCGGCGGCCTTCTCGGGAGAGTCCGCCTCGACGAACATGCGCAGGACGGGCTCGGTGCCGGAGAACCGCAGGAGCGCCCAGTTGTCGTTCTCGAGGAGGATCTTGGTGCCGTCGAGGTGGGAGACCGAGACGACGGGGTACGGGCCGACGTGCGTGAGCGGCTCCGCCTCGAGGCGCCGCGGCACCTCGACGCGCATCTCCGGCGTCGCCGGCACGCCCGCCTCGAGCGTGTAGAGGCGACCCGTGATCTCGTAGATCATCGCGCGCAGCTCGGAGATCCGCTTGCCCGTGCGGGCCAGCATCTCGGCCACCAGGGCGCACGCGAAGATGCCGTCCTTGCCGAGGATCCAGCCGCGGATCGTCAGACCGCCCGACGACTCGCCGCCGAGCACGGCGCCGATCTCCTCCATGCCCGCCGTGACGTGCTTGAAGCCGACCTTGACCTCGCGCGACTCCTCGCCGAAGTGGGCCGCGAGGCGGTCGAGCAGGTGCGTCGTCGCGAGGTTGCGCACGACGCCGCCCTTCTCTCCGCGGACCTCGTGCAGGTACCAGTAGAGGAGGAGGAGGAGGTCGTTCGTCGAGATGTACTCGCCGGTCTCGTCGACGATCCCGATGCGGTCGGAGTCGCCGTCCGTGGCCATGCCGAGGTCGTAGCGACCCCCGCCCTGCTGGATCATCGTCACGAGCGTGCTCAGGCGCTGCAGGTCCGGCGCCGGCGCGACGCCGCCGAACAGCGGGTTGTGCGCCGCGTGGATGAACTCCGAGCGCACGCGCATGTCGGACAGGATCGTGCCGAGCGTGAGCTGGCTCGTGCCGTACATCGGGTCGACGACGACCTGCAGGTCGGAGCCGCGCACCGCCTCCACGTCGATGATCTTCTCGATCGCGTCGACGTAGGGGTCGGTGAGCGACCGGTCGACGACGACGCCCGTGCGGCGCGCCACGTCGATGTCGAGCGTGATGACGTCGTCGACGGACAGCGCGTTGGCCTCGTCCTGGTAGCGGTCCGTCTCGTCGTCGAGCGGCAGCGAACCGTCCTGGCGGAACACCTTCATGCCGTTCCACTCGGGCGGGTTGTGGCTCGACGTGACGATGATCCCGTACGCCGCCCCGAGGTAGGGCGCGGCGAACGTCACGAGCGGGGTCGGGACGTCGTCGGGCAGGAGCGTGACCGCGATGTTGTTGCCCGCGAAGACCTCGGCCGCGGCGATGGCCGACTCGCGCGAGAGGAAGCGCCGGTCGCCGCCGATCACGACGCCCTTGCCGTCGAGGCCGCGGCGGATCGTCTCGTTCGCGATCGCCTGGCACAGCCGGCGCACGTTCGCGAGCGTGTACCCCTCGCCGATGACCGCGCGCCAGCCGCCCGTGCCGAACACGATCTTGGTGTCCGTGTTCTTCTTCGGGACGAACAGGCGCTTGAGGACGATGTCCGCCGCCTGCGCCAGCTCGTCCGGCGTGTTGATGCCGCGGACCTCGTCGACGTCGACGATCCGGTACGACGAGATCCGCTTCCCCGCGCCGATGACGCGGCGAGCGAGCTCCGTGAGCCGGTGCTCGCCGTCGGACGCCATGCGCTCGAGCTCGCCGAACAGCAGCCCCGGCGCCGCGACGTAGGCGCCCACGTTGATCTCCGTGCGCGGCTCCGCCACGTCGCCCGCCTCGGACGACTCGAGGATCGCGGTGATCTCGCCCTCGGCGCGCACCACGCGCCCGTAGCCGTCCGGGTCGTCCACGACGGCCGAGAGGAGCGACAGGTCGGCGCCCGTGAGCGTGTGGCGGGTCAGCAGGCCCAGGAGCGACTCCGAGCGCAGCAGGGGCGTGTCCGCGTACGCGACGAGCACCGGCTCGTCGACGCCGAGCCCCAGCACCGACGCGACCGCCCCGCGCGCCGCGAGGACCGCGTCACCCGTGCCGAGAGGCGCCTCCTGCTCCACATAGACGACGTCCTCGCCGAGCAGCTCGCGCACGGTCGGGTCGTCGGGCGCCACGACGACGACGATGCGGCTCGCGTCCACCACGCGCCGGACGTTCGCCACGGCCAGCTCGACGACGGTCGCGCTCCCCAGCGGCTGGGACAGGAGGTCGCGCGACGCGGCGTCGTGCCCCGCGGCGAGCACGACGGCGGCCCTCGCGGTCCGGCTGTGCGCGCCCCCTCGCGGTCGCGGGGTCGTGGCGCTGGGCTTCGCGGGCGTCGTCGCGGTCATGGCGTCCTCACTGGTCGACCTCTGTCGGACAACGACTCATTTGTCAGGAGTCCGAACTACTGGCTCTCCCCGATCATAGGCACCCGAGACCCGTCGAAGGAACCCGATCCGGACCACCAGGGCCGAAGGTCACCCGCGCTGCGTCCGCGAGGAACCCCGAGCCGGGTGACAATAGGGACATGAGTGGCCCGGTCCAGCCGTACCCCCTGCACGGAAGCATCGAAGCCGAGGACGCGAAGGAGATCCTCCGCAAGGCCATCCGCACCAACCGCCAGGCGCGGTCCGAGCGGCTCCGCAAGGAAGCGGCCGCCGCGATCGCCGACGTCGTGGAGACCATCCCCGAGGTCGCCGCCGCCACGTGCGTCGCGACCTACGCCGCCCGGCCCGCCGAGCCCGGCACCACGGAGATGCTCGAACGCCTCTCCGCGCGCGGCGTGCGCGTCCTGCTGCCCGTGCTCGGCGCCGGCCTGCAGCGCGACTGGGCCCTGTACGACGGCCCGGCCGACCTCCAGGTCCGCGCCCCCGGCCGACCCCCCGAACCCGGCACCCCGTCGCTCGGCGCCGAAGCCATCGCCCAGGCGGACGTCGTCGTCGCCCCCGCGCTCGCCGTCGACTCGCGCGGCGTCCGGCTCGGCCAGGGCGGCGGCTGGTACGACCGCGCGCTCGAGCACCTGCGCCCCGGGACCAAGGTCGTCGCCGTCGTCTTCCCCGAGGAGGTCTACGACGCCTCCGACCGCCCGCTCCCGGTCGAGCCCCACGACAAGACCGTCGACGCCGTCGCGACCCCCCTCGGCTGGCGCTGGCTCCCGTAGCCCCGCCACCCGGGCCGGCTCCACGACCCCGCGGTCGGGCTGGTTCGGTCGGTACAGACCCGCCGCCCGCGCGGTCGGGCTGACGTGGGTGACCGCTCGGGCTGCCGCTCCGTCGCCACGGGCCGCGCGTGGGGTGACGAGACGCGAGAAGTGGCCCCTGGTACGGGGCCCGGAGGGGCAACTTCTCGCATCTCCGCCGGGGGCCATCCCGCCATCGGTGGCACGGCAGCGCGCCCGGGCCGAGCGTGACCGCCGGACCCGGGCCGCGGGTCGTGCGGTGACGGACAGGACGAGCGGTGGGGTCGGACCGTGTGTGCAGGACGTCAGAGGCGCACTCCTAGAACCCCCGCCCGAATGACCAGGGTGACGGTGCGCCAGTCCCAGCACACGGTCCGACCCCACCGCGGACCCGACCACGCGGGCACTCGACCCGAGCAGACCAGCGGACCCGACCCGCGGGCACTCGACCCGAGCAGACCAGCGAACCCGACCCAGCGGGCAGCAGACGCGACCCGACCGGCCGACCCGACCCAGGACTACGGGACGAGGGTGAGCTCGTCCTTGCTCGCGTCGGCGACGGCCTGGGTGGAGAACGGCCAGTCGTAGGTCTCGCCCCGGGCCCAGGTCTTGAGCTGGTCGGAGTAGTGCTTGGACGCGGGGTGGCCGGACGTGCCCGTGACGGTGACCCAGGTGGAGCGGTCGAGGTCGTCGAGGTCGACGACCATCCGCATCGACGGGCCGGCCGTCACGTCGAACGACCCGGAGGCCGCGTCCCACGCGGTGGCGTTGACGATCGAGGAGCCGCCGGGCATGCCGACGGGGTCGGGGTTGACCCAGTTGCGGACGGGGCCGGGGATGGACTCGCCGCCGAGGATCGGGTGCTCCAGCGCGAGCACGTGGAGCTTGCCCCAGGCCCAGTCGGAGGGCTGCTTGCTCTGCTCGACGGTCAGGTCGAGGCGGGCGGACACGAGCGCCTGCGTGAGGACCTCGTCGCGCGTCTCCACGACGCTCACGGTCTGACGGTCGTCCCAGAACGGGTCGGTCGGGTTCTCGAGGAGGTTCTGCACGACCGCGAGCCAGCGGCTCCCGCCGTTCGGGCGCGCCGACTCGGGCAGGTCGTCCCAGAAGGTGAGCTGGAGCAGGTTGCGCCAGACGGCGGCGAAGTAGGCGGCCGCGGCGGAGTCGGTGTCGGTCCGGTAGTCCCAGTCGGCGAGGAGTGCCTGGCCCTCGGCGGCGAAGCCGTCGTCGATCTCCTGGTCGAGCAGGAGCGGCACGAGCACCTCGGCGTAGGGGCTGCGGTCGTCGGTCTGGATCTCGTTCATCGTGTCGACGTCGACGGGTCGTCCGGCGGAGATCTCGGCCTCGAGGAGCTGGCGGATGCGCTGCGAGCGGTAGCCGTAGTCCCAGTCGGTGGTGAGGAACGGCGCGACGCCGGCGGGCAGCACGGCCTGGTTGGCGGCGACGACGAACCCTTCCGCCGGGTCGACGACGCGCGGCATCTGCTCGCTCGGGACGTAGCCCTGCCAGTCGTAGCGCTCGTCGGAGCCGTCGCGGGGCCACGTGCCGTCGGAGGGCACCTCGGCGTCGGGCACGGCCTGGCGGACGGGGATCTTGCCGGGTGCCTGGTAGCCGATGTGTCCGTCCGCCGTCGCGAAGACGATGTTCTGCGCGGGCACCTCGAAGAGCGCCGCGGCGGCCTGCATGTCGTCGGCGTCCTGGGCGAGGTTGAACGCGAAGACGGCGTCGGCGGTGCGGCCCGGCTCGAGCGCGGTCCACTGGAGCGAGACGGCGTACTCGCCCAGGCGGGTGTCCAGGGCAGGGGTGTCGACGGCGGACTCGGTCGCGGGGATCGCCTCGGAGACGATCGGCCCGTGGAGCGTCGAGCGGATCTCGAGCTCGACGTCCTCGCCGCCGGCGACGTGCAGCGTCTCGGTCCGGGTCTCGAGCGGCACCCAGTCGTCACCGCGCAGGTAGGTGTCGTCCCGCACGCGCTCGACGAAGAAGTCGGTGACGTCGGCGCCCATGTTCGTCAGGCCCCACGCGAGCTGCGCGTTGTGCCCGATGATGACGCCGGGGAAGCCTGCGAACGAGAAGCCCGCGACGTCGAACCCGCACTGCGGCCCGACCTCGTTGCAGTGCAGCCCGACCTGGGCCCAGATCCCGGGGGCACCGAGGGCGAGGTGCGGGTCGTTCGCGAGGATCGGCTTGCCGCTGACGGTGTGCTCGCCGGAGACGACCCACGAGTTGGAGCCGGTGCCCTCGCCGCGCCCGACGAGCACGGGGACGGCGTCGAGCGCGCGGTCGGCGGCCTCGAGCGCGCCCCGGAGGTGGTCCGAGCCGTACGCGGCGCGCGCCTCGGGGCCGAGCTCGAGCGCGACCTGCTGGGGGTTGTCGAGCTCGCCGGGGTCGAGGATCGGCGCGTTGACCTCGGACGGGTAGGCGGGGAAGAGCGCGGCGACGCGGGCCGTGTCCTGGAGGGTGCTGAACGACAGCGCGCGCTCGAGCTCGTCGTCGTAGTTGCCGCGCAGGTCCCACGCCATCGCCTTGAGCCAGGCGAGCGAGTCGACGGGGTCCCAGGGCTCGGGCTCGGCGACGTCGACCTGGAGGCCGAGCACGGTGTACTCGATCGCGATCTCGGACGGGCTGCGGTTCTCGAGGTACGCGTTGACGCCCTCGGCGTAGGCCTGGAGGTACGCCTTCGTCTCGGGCGAGACGACGTCCCACTCCTCCTCGGCGACCTGCCGCCAGCCGAAGGTCCGCGTCACGGTGTCGGCGGCGATCGCGTCGGGGTTGTCGCCCACGAGCTCCGCGAGCCGACCCGCGGTGACGTGCCGGCGGTAGTCCATCTCGAAGAAGCGGTCCTGCGCCTGGACGTAGCCCTGGGCGCGGAAGAGGTCCTCGGGGGTGTCGGCGTAGATCTGCGGCACGCCCTGGGCGTCGCGCAGCACCGTGACCTGGGCGTCGAGGCCGGGGAGCTCGACCTGGCCGGAGGTCTGCGGCAGCGGCCGGCGCACGGTGACGACGACGAGCGCGGCCCCCGCGACGAGCGCGAGGACGAGCAGCACGGCCACGCCGATCAGGACGCGCCGACGGCCGGACCGACGACGCCGGGGCGGGGCCGCGGTCTCGACGGGGTTCGCGGGGTCGGTACCGGGGACGGCGTCACCGGCGGGGGCCTCGGCGGGTTCGTGCGCAGACACGGATGCGAGACTACCCCGGCCCTGGGCGAGCGCCGCTCCGCGTATGATTAGCACTCGGAAGTTTCGAGTGCCAGGCGGTGTTGACACCGACGACCCGGCCGAGACCGACCCGATCCCGACCTGCCGGTGGCCGCCCCGACGGCCGTCTCGTGAACGAGGAGAACCCGTGCCCACCTACGCGTACACGTGCACCGCCTGCGGTCACGCCTTCGACATCCACCAGTCGTTCAGCGACGACGCCCTGACGGTGTGCCCCGAGTGCTCGGGGCGCCTGCGCAAGGTGTTCTCCTCCGTCGGTGTGACGTTCAAGGGCTCGGGCTTCTACCGCACGGACTCGCGCTCGGGCGGGAAGTCGTCGACGGCGCCGGCCGCCGCGAAGCCCGCCGCTTCCTCCGCGGCGTCCGGCACGAGCAGCGCGTCCGGCGGCACGAGCAGCACCTCGTCGCCGAGCGGCTCGACCGCGTCCTCCTGACCTGACGCCCGGGGCGTCAGACCGAGGCGCCCCGGACGACGACGGTCGACCACAGCCCCGCACCGGTCGGCGTCGGCGGGCTTCGACCACGCGCCCCGTCCACAGGGCCGGACCGGCCCGCGTCTGCCCCGGGCGCGCGCGCCGCTACGGTCGCGCCCATGCTGCGCTCGCCCCGCCCGCCGGATCCCCGCCCGCGACCCGACCGCTCGCCCGCGCGGCGTCGGCTGCTGCGCGGGGTGTGGTGGCGCTCCCGCTTCGTCGTGGCCGCGCTGTGCTGCGGGGTCGCGGCGTCCGTGGCCGTCGGGGCGCTCCGCCCTCCCCCACCACCGACCGCGCCGGCGGTCGTCACGACGCGCGAGGTGCCCGCGGGCGCCGTGCTGACGGACGCGGACCTCCGCGTGGACCCCGTGGCGGCGGAGCTCGTCCCTGCGGGCTCCGCGGCCCGGCCCGACGACGTGGTCGGACGCCGCGCGACCGTCGCCCTGCCCGCGGGCACCCTGCTGCAGGACGCGCTCGTGGCCGGCGGCGAGCTCGCCGCCGCGGCTCCCGCGGGCACGGTCGTCGCACCCGTCCGGCTCGACCCCGGTGTCGCCGCCCTCCTCGGCCCGGGAGACCGCGTCGACCTCCTCGCCGCCGGCGACCAGGCGCTGACGACGGCGCTCGCCGGAGCGCCGACCGACGGACAGCTGCCGCCGGCCGCGGATCCCTACCTCGCCCGCACGGCCGTCGTCGTGCCCGCACCGGAGCCCGACGACGGGGGCGGGCTGCTCGGCACGGGCGGGTCGGGCACGGACGTCGTGACGCTCGTCGCCGTGCGTCCCGAGGAGGCCGTCCGCCTCGCCGCCGTGAGCGGACAGGCGAGCGTCACGGCCGTCCTCGTCCCCTGACGGACGGCCCCGGTCGCACCGACGGGTGAACCGACGACCGGTGCCCGACCCGCCGGGCGAGGCCGTTGCCGGGCGGCGCCCGCGTTGGGAGGATCGCGCGTGCACCTGCCGTGGCGCCGCCGCCACGCGGACCACCGACCGGAGAGGGAAGCAGCACATGAAGGGCGTGTTCCAGGGATTCAAGGAGT
Organism: Cellulosimicrobium cellulans; assembly: GCF_024124905.1. Lineage (GTDB taxonomy): Bacteria > Actinomycetota > Actinomycetes > Actinomycetales > Cellulomonadaceae > Cellulosimicrobium > Cellulosimicrobium cellulans_G. The sequence goes on along the minus strand of NZ_JAMXST010000004.1, from coordinate 150,504 downwards.
TCGTGCTCCGAGGCAACGCGATCGACCTGGCGGTCGGCGTCGTCATCGGCGCGGCGTTCTCCTCGGTCGTCGACGCGATCGTCACCTACCTGATCAACCCGATCATCGGCGCCATCTTCGGCAAGCCGGACATCTCCAACCTGTGGGACATCACGTTGCGGCCCGCCCACGGCGACGTCGAGGCCTCGGTCCTCTCCGTCGGCGGCATCCTCAACGCGATCCTGCAGTTCCTCATCATCGCGATCGCGCTCTACTTCGTCATCGTCCTCCCGATGAACAAGCTCGCCGAGCGTCGCAAGCAGGACGTCGAGCCCGAGCCCGAGGCACCGGCGGAGGACGTGCGCGTCCTCCAGGAGATCCGCGACCTCCTCGCCGCCCAGGCCGGCAGCGGCCCGGGCGGAGCACCCGGCGGCCCGACGCCGCCGCGCGACCTCTGAGCACGCCCCACCGCCACCTGACCCCACGCGCCGCGGCGCCCCTCGGACGAACCCGGGGTCGCTCCTCACCTCACGCCGAGAGTGGGGAACGACCCCGGGTTCGGGGCATCAGCGCGCGGTCGGTGGCGTGCGGTCAGTTCCGCCCGTAGTGCGGCGGGACGTCCCCGAGCAGCCGGTCGTCGTTCTCGCCCCGGCCCCCACGTCCGGGCGCCGCCTCGTCGCCCCAGCCCTCGGACCGCTCGTCGGCGCTCACCCCGGACACGACCTCGCTCTCCGTCCCCCGTCGCACGGCCCGCCGCGGCCGCCGACGCCGCACCGCGCCGTCGGGCACGTCGTGCGGGCGGTCAGGACTCGGGTCGGACGTGGTGCTCACGCCTCCATCGTCGCACCGCCGGAGCGCCCGACGTCAGCCACCACCTGCTCAGGCCACTGAGACACGCGAGGACAGCCCACGCGGGAGCCGCGACAGGGTGACCTGCACGACGCCAGGACGTGACCCAGGCGACGCTGCCGTGGTCGCACGCGTGCTCGACAGCGCGGACTACGCCGGGCCCGCGCACCAGAGCCACGGTGCGACGGACGGCGGCGGCTCAGCGACGAGATCGCAAGCAACCGGCCCACGGTGAGACGACGTGGCGGGGTGGGAGGCGGCGCCGGGTCGTGGCGGGCCTGGCGGGAGCCGCGAGGAACGAGCGGCGGATGGTAGACCCGGCGCCGCCTCCCACCCCGCACCCGACCCGACCAGGCGGGCAGTCGCTCCCCCGTCCCCGCGCCCACGGTGACGACCCCGAACGGGTCGGCCGAAAGTCAGAGGTCGTCGTCGCCGTGCTGCTCGTCGTCGTCGATCACCGGCACGACCACGATCCGGTCGCCGCCACCGGTCTGCGCGACACCACCCGCCTCGGGCAGCCGCGCGTCGCGCACCGCCTGCACGACCCGACGGATGCGCTCGGCCTCCTTGGCGGGGTCGAGGAACGCGGCGGCGGACCACACCTGGGCGACGGTCCACCCGATGCGCTCGAGGCGTTCGGCCACCTGCCGGTCCCGCACGCGCACGCTGCGCTCGGCGACGTAGGCGGCGTCGTCGGTGAGGACGGCGACGAGGAGCTCGCCGGGCAGGTCGGGGTGGCCGACGACGAGCGGGATGCGGTCGCCGTCGCCGATGCCGTAGTCGGTCTCGACGACGAGGCCGGCTCGCCAGAGGCGCTCGGCGAGGTCGAGCACGAGCCGGTCGGGGCTGCCGCCGAGGTCGACGCCGTTGCCGAGGGTCACCTGGTCGGCCGCGCCGCTGCGCTGCTCGGCGAGGTCGAGGACCTCGGCGAGCAGCCGGGCGCCGGCGCCGCGCAGCCGCTCGGGGTCGAGGTCGCCCGCGGTGAAGCACGACACGACGTGGAGCCGGCGGCGGGTCGCGCCGACCGAGTCGAGCAGCATGGCCTCGGCGCCGGGGGTGTTGAGGATGCCGAACCGGTGGAGCACGCGCCCGTGCGGGGTGCGGCCGAACCCGACGGACAGGACGATCGTGTCGCGCACGAGCCCGGCGACGCCGGAGACGTCGGCGACGACCACCGGTTCCTCCCGCGCCCCGGAGAAGAAGCCGGCGAGCGCGGGGTTCTGGCGCACCTCGACGAGGAGGGCGTCGCGGATGCGGTCGGCGTGCAGGGGCGTGACGGTGACGATCGCGAGGGACTCGTCGGGCCGCGTGAGCGCGTGCTCGATCGCGACCTCCACGACCCGGTCGACCTCGGCCTGGGTGCTCTCGACCGCCCCGGACGCCGGGTCGGGCATGCCGGCGCCGTCGACGACGTCGAGCTGGACGAGGACCTCGGCGCGCGGCAGGGGCGCGGGGCGCAGGACGCCGTCGTAGCCGTGCTCGGCGAGGAAGGTCGTGACGAAGGGGTCGCGCCGCGAGCCGTCGGCGAGCAGCTCGACCGTCGGGAGCAGCTCGGCGAGCTCGCGCACGGTGTCGGTCGAGGCGGCGCGCGGGTCCCCCACCGCGACGACCTGTCGGCCACGGGCGAGCGCGGAGAGCACGAGCTCGACGGGTGCGTGCTCGATCGCGTCGAGGACGACGAGGTCGACGGTGCGCGTCGCGGGGACGAGGTGCGGCACGAGGGTCGGCGTGGCGACGAGCACGGGTCGCAGGCGCCGCAGCACGGCGGGGTGCTTCTCGGCCGTCTCCCGCAGGCTCACGAGGCGACCCTCGAGCAGCTCGGTGAACAGGTCCTCGGCCTCGTCGCGGTGCTCGCGCATCGCGGTCCCGAGGTGCTCGCGGACCGCCGCGCGGACGGGTGCCGCGAGCGACGCGACGTGCGTGCGGTCGAGGTCGCGGAACCGGCGCGCGAGCGCGTCGAGGCCGGCGCCGTCCTGCCCGGCCAGGGCCTGGTCCTGGGCGAGCACCTGCTCGAAGACCGAGCTCCACCACGCGAGCTCGAGCTCGGGGCCCACGAAGTCGGGCTCGACGCGGCGGGCCGCGAGGTCGGCGAGGAGCTCGCCGAGGCCGAGGTCGGTGAGCCGGCGCAGGATCGCGGTGCGCGCCGGGAGGGAGTCGAGGGACTCGGCGTCCTCGGCGAGCGCGTCGAGGCGCGCCGCGAGGGCGTCGAGCGGCGTGTCGAGGAGGTCCCGGCCACCGGGGGTCCCGTCGAGCGCGGGCTCGAGCTCCTCCACGTCGATGCGCACGGCCTCGTGCGTGTCCTCGATCGCGGACAGCCCCTCGGGCAGCACGGGCCAGCCGCCGCGCGGGCACTGCTCCTGCCAGACCGCGCGCTGCGCCTGCACCTCGACGAGCGCGGCGTGCAGGTCGGGCACGCGGACGCCGGGACGGACCATGTCGCGCGCCTGGCGGTGCAGCCGCCTGCGGGCGAACCAGCCCATCTCGATGCCGCGCTCCGCACGCCACTGCTTCGTCGCGGTCGCCTCGACCATGTCCTGCGCGGTGCGCTCGAAGATGAGGGGCTGGAACACGTCGAGCGTGCCCCGCATGCCGCCGAGCATGGTGAGCTGGTCGCCCCACTGCCGCAGCGTCGTCGCGGGCGTCAGCCCGGTGCGCTGGGCGACCTGCTCGACCTGCGCGCGCAGCTGCGGGAGCGTGTGCGTGCGGAGGCGCTCGACGCGCACGAGCGCGTCGTGGGCCTCCTGGGGCGTCGTGAGGGCGGCGCCGTACCACGGGGTCGAGGTCGCGCGCGTGGTGAAGGCACCGAGCAGGGCGGCCTCGCGCAGCTCCGCCGCGACACGCTCGCGCTGCGGCCCGACGCCGAGCACGACCTCCGTCGTCAGGCGTACCCGGGTGTCGGGCGCCGGTCGCTCGGCGGTGAGGCGGGCGAGCGCCTGGAGCGCGTCGTAGGCGGACACTCCCCACGGGTCGCGCACGAGGTGCAGCGCCTCGATGTACCCGGCGAGCCGGGCGCGCGCGCCGAGCAGCGCGTCGCGCGTGCGCGCGAGGTCCTCGTCCTCGCCCGGCTCGGGCTCGGTCGCCATCGCGGACAGGAGGCGGTGGGACGCGGTCTCGCGCCAGGTCGGCTCGGGGACGATGTCGAGCACGAGGCCGCCGAGGCCGAGCTCGTCGAGCCGCGCGAGGAGCGCGTCCGCGGCCCGGCGGTGGCCCGGGACGTACAGCACGTGGCGCCCCGACGCCGCGGCCTCGGCGACGACGGCCGCGAGCGTGCCCGCGACGTCGGACCCGGCGGGCGCGTCGACGAAGAGGTGCGACCCGCTCGCGAGCACGTCGACGACGTGGCGCTGGGACGGGTCGAGGTCGCCGGCGCCGCGCTCGTGCACGGGGTCCGCGTCGCCGACGCGCGGCGCGGGCAGCTCGGTGCGCAGCGCGGTCGCGGAGCGCTCGTCCCCGGCGAGGGCGGCGACGACCTCGTGCCGCTCGAGGGCGGGCGCGAGCTCGTCGAGGTCGTCGACGAGGACCTGCCCCGGGTGCACGAACGTACCGACGAGGACGCGGTGGGTCAGGTCGAAGTCGTCGAGGACGGCCTCGCCGAGCGCGGCGATGCGGCGGGTCGCGTCGCCGGGGTCGAAGCCCGCGCCGGTGAACGTGGAGCGCGCGAGCGTCACGGGGTCGAGGAGCGCGCCGTGCGCGCGCAGCGTGCGCGCGAGGAGCGGGTTGATCTCGGCCGTCGGCTCGAGGGTCAGCTCGTAGTCGGTCTCGCCGTCCCCGCGCGGGGTGACGGTCAGGGGACGCAGGAGCACCGGGGCGCGCACGGTGCGGGACGTCGGCTCCTGCTCGGTCTCCTCGACCGCGCCCGGGGGCCGGTGGCCCGCGTCGGGGACGTGCGCGCCGTCGGGCCCGTCCCGCTCGTCGGAGACCGCACGACCGTCCTCGCCCGTGGCGTCGCCGGGGCCGGGTCCTGCCGCTGCGGGGCCGACGACGTCGTCGTCCCCGCTCGGGACGACCGTCGCGGGGGCGCGGCCGGCGACCCGGGCCAGCGCTGCGACGTCGTCCTCGGCCAGCGGCGCCGAGAGGCTCTGGGTCCAGGTCGCCACGCCGATCGCCAGGTACGTGGGCGCGACGCCGTAGCGCTGGGCGTGCTCGGCGGCGCGGACCACGACGGCCCGTGCACGGCGCCGCGCGGCGGGCAGCGACCCGCCCTCGCGGAACAGGTTCGAGAGCCGGGTCGGCCGCCCGGCGAAGAGCTGGGCGACGCCGGAGGGGTGGGCCGCCGTCAGGTCGACGACGGCGTCGCCGAGCAGCGAGACGTCGGCGAGCGACGACCCGCCGGCGAGCTCGACGAGCCCGGCGCGCCACCGCGCCACGGCCTCGTCGACGAGGTCGGCGGTCGTGGGCTCCGGGACGAGCACGGGGCGGGGCGGCGTCACGTCGGCCGCCTCGGCGGAGGGCTGGTCGGTCTCGCCGGGAGCGGTCGCGGGCAGCCGAGCAGGATCGGCCACGCTCCGGGCGGCTGAGCTGGTGCGGGCTGCGGCATTCACCCTCCGACGCTAACCGGCCGCCTCGCGAGGCCCGGCGCGGCGCGCCGGAGGGTCGACGACCCGGGCCGCCGGGCGGCGGCGTGCCGGGGCCGCCCGACCGCCGGTCGTGCGCGAAGTCACGAGGAGGCAGGACGACGAACGGCCCCGGATCACGAGAATTCGTGTTCCGAGGCCGTCGTTCCGAACTATTCCGGGGCGTTCTCCCGGAGAAGTGTGAAACAGCGCGCACCGCGCAGGGGGCAGGCGATGCGCGCTGTCGAGGACAATCTTGCACGGCGAGATGCCAGGCGTCAACACGGCCCACGGCACTGGACGGGTGAATCACCCGCGCGGCCCAGAAGCGCCTGAGAACCACCTGGACGAGCGTCCACAACATGCGCGGGATTCCGCGAATTCGACGGCTGCGACGGCCGCGGCGGCCTGTGGCGCACACCACACCCCGAGGTCCTCGCGCACCCCCGTGACGCGCCGACGCGACCCTCGGCAGGATACGTCGCCGCCCGCGGCACCGGGCCTCGTCCCGCCCGGGGACGCGACGAGCGACGCCGGCGCGCACCGCCGCGGCGCTCCGACCGGCGGCGTCACAGGATCTCTCCCGTTCCTCTGAGCCCCCGGCACGACGCCCCTGAGCGAGGTCCACACGGGCGGCCTACCGTGGGAGGACGCCCGTGGCCCGACGCCGGTCCCTGGCGCGCGGCCGTCGTCCACGGCCGGTGGCGGCGGGCGGTCCTGCCCGCCGACGACCGGAGACCCGCACCACGTGACGACGCCCCCCGCACCCCGCCCCGACAGCGACGACTCCGCCCCGCGCCCCGCGACCCACGACGCCGGCCGCGAGGCAGGACGTGCCGCCGCGGAGACCGCGCCCGCGAAGGAGCGCGAGGCCCCGGCCCGGCTCTCCCTCACGCAGGTCGTCGCGAGCGCGCTCGCCGCCGTGAGCACCACGGTGCTGCTGTCGTACTTCGGGACCGCAGGGACGATCATCGGTGCCGGCATCGCGAGCGCCCTCACCGTCGTCGCGAACTACGTCTACACGCGCTCGATCCAGAAGACGCGCGAGCAGCTCGTGCCCGTCGTCGGCAAGGTCGTGCAGGTGACCACCGGCGGGAGCACCCCGCGCGACCGCGCCACGACCACCACCGTCACGACCGCCGTCGCGAGCGTGCCGCGCGGGACGGTCGTCGTGGACGGCTCGGCGCCGGACGCGGGGGCGGGCACGGGGGCGACGGCCGCCCTCGCTCCGGACTGCGACGCCACCGAAGAGGCCGACGGCGACCCCGTGGCCCCGGAGCAGCCGCAGAACGCCTGGCTGCGGCTCGTCGACCGCTACGGCCGCGGGCGGGTCCTGACCGTGTCGGCGCTCGCGTTGTTCGTCGTCGTGATGGGTGTCGTCCTCGTGGTCGAGCTCGCGATCGGCAAGCCGATCTCGGACGCCGTGCGGGGCGTGGAGGGCTCGGGGACGACGATCAGCCGCGAGCGCTCGACCGGGACCGACGCTCCCGCGACGCCCACGCCGTCGGGCCCGGCCGTGGACCCGTCGACCGTGCCGACCCAGGACCCTGCCCCGACCCCGTCGACGACGCCGACGGACGAGCCGTCGACGACCCCGACCCCGGACCCCACCGAGAGCCCCACCCAGGAGCCCTCGCCGGACCCGACGACGCCGGACCCCGGTCCCTCGACCACGCCCGACCCCGGCACGGGCGAGGGGACCGGCGCGGGAACGGGTGAGGGCGCCGAGGCCGAGACGGGCGGGAGCACCGGCACGGCGCCGACCCCCGCGCCGTCCACGCCCGCGTCCGCGTCCGCGTCCGCGTAGGACCGTCCGGCCGCACGACGGCGGTGGGAGGATCCGAGGATGCGCCGGTCTCCCCACGCCACCACCCGTCGCGCGACCGCCCTCGCGCTCCCCCTCGCGACCGCGCTCGCCCTGGCGCTGGCCGGGTGCACGGCCGACCGCCCCGACGGGCCCGCCGTGCCGCCGGACCGGCCCGCGGACGTCGCCGGGGCCGTCGACCGCGACGACGGCGGTCCGCGGCTCGTCGACGCCTCCGACCCCTACTAGGGCATGGCGCTCCTGTCTGCGAGCACCGTCGTCCTGGACGCGGACGGCGGGCGGGTCGACGGCGACGCCCTGGACGAGGGTGACGTCGTCGAGGTGTGGGCCGACGTCTGCGCGGAGTCGTCCCCGGTGCAGTGCCAGGTGCTCGCCGTCCGCGTCGTCGGCTGAGCCGGCTCGCCCGGCGAGCACGGTGTCGTTCGGTGCGCCTGGCCAGATTCGAACTGGCGACACCCGCTTTAGGAGAGCGGTGCTCTATCCCCTGAGCTACAGGCGCGCGGCCCCGGGGAATGGGCCGGAGGACAGCCTAGCCGTCGGCGACCGTCGGAGGCGAAGCGCGCCCGCGCCGGCGGTGGCCACCGGGCCGGAGCGCGGCCGGCGGGCGAGGATGGGCCCATGCCCACCGGACGTGCCGACGCGCCACGACGCGTCCTCCTCGACTGCGACCCCGGCCACGACGACGCGATCGCGATGCTGCTCGCACACGGCAGCCCCGCCGTCGACCTCGTGGCCGTGACGACGGTCGCCGGGAACCAGACGCTGGAGAAGGTCACGCGCAACGCGCTCGCCGTCGCCGAGCTCGCGGGGATCGACGTCCCGGTCGCGGCCGGGTGCGACCGGCCGCTCGTCCGGCCGCGGATCGTCGCACCGGACATCCACGGCGCGTCCGGGATGGACGGTCCGGTCCTGCCCGCCCCGCGCCGCGCCGTCGACCGCCGCCACGCGGTCGACCTCATCGTGGAGACGGTCATGGGCGCCGAGCCCGGCGAGATCACCCTCGTGCCGACGGGGCCGCTGACGAACGTCGCGATGGCGGCGCGCCGGGAGCCGCGCATCGTGCCGCGCGTGCGGGAGGTCGTGATGATGGGCGGGGGCTACCACGGGGGCAACCGCACGCCGGTCGCGGAGTTCAACGTGCTCGCCGACCCGGAGGCGGCGCACGTCGTGCTGCACGAGCCGTGGCCGGTGACGATGGTCGGCCTGGACCTCACCCACCAGGCCGTCGCGACGCCGGACGTGCGCGACCGGCTCTCCGCGCTCGACACCCTGGCCGCCCGGTTCGTCGGCGAGCTGCTCGACTTCTACGGCGCGACGTACCGCTCGGCGCAGGGCTTCCTCTACCCGCCCGTCCACGACCCGTGCGCCGTCGCGTGCGTGATCGACCCGGAGGTCATGACGACGCGCCGCGTCCCGCTGGACGTCGAGCTCCATGGCGCGCTGACCACCGGCATGACGGTCGCGGACCTGCGCGGCGACGAGCCCGGGCCCGACGAGTGCCGCACGCAGGTCGCGGTCACCCTCGACCACACCCGCCTCTGGGACCTCGTCCTCGACGCCCTCGCCTGACGGGTTGTGTGCATGAGATGGGCCCGGTTCCGTCGAGGAAACCGAGCCCATCTCATGCCCACAACCGGTCAGGGGCGCATCGCCGTGACGAAGCGGTAGCGCAGGCCGGTCGACGACGTCGCCCAGTCGCCCTCGTGCGCAGCCCAGCCGTCGGGGATCTCGGGCGCGTAGGTGTCGCCCTCGACGACGGTGTCGATCTCGGTGACGACGCAGCGGTCCGCGAGCGCGATCGTCGCGGCGTAGAGCTGCGCGCCGCCCATGACCCACACCTCGCCCGACCCGGTCTCGCTCGCCGCTACGCGGGCCACCGCGAGCGCCGCCGCGACCGACCCGGCCACGCGCACGGGCGCGCCGGCCTGCTCGGCCGGGCGACCGCCGTCGGGCACCGCACCGCCGGACGCACCGACGCGCGGCGACGGGTCGCCCGGTGACCACCCGGGCTGCCGCGTCACGACGACGTTCACGCGCCCGGGCAGGGGCCGGAACCGGGGCGGGAGCGAGTCCCACGTGCGGCGGCCCATGACGACGGGGTGGCCGGACGTCACGCGCCGGAAGTGCGCGAGGTCCTCGGGCAGGTGCCAGGGCATGGTGCCGCCCGCACCGATGACGGGCCGCCCCGCGGCGTCGCGCGCCTGCGCCCAGGCCAGCCCGAGCGTCTCCTCCCCCACCGCCGTCAGACCGCGATCGGGGCCTTGATCGTCGGGTGGTGCTGGTACCCGACGACCTCGATGTCCTCGTACTCGTACGCGTCGATCGAGTCGCGCGGCGCGAGGCGCAGGGTCGGGTACGGGTACGGCTCGCGCGTGAGCTGCTCGCGCACCTGCTCGACGTGGTTGTCGTAGATGTGCACGTCGCCGCCGGTCCACACGAAGTCGCCGACCTCGAGCCCGGTCTGCGCGGCGACCATGTGGACGAGCAGCGCGTACGACGCGATGTTGAACGGCACGCCGAGGAAGAGGTCGGCCGAGCGCTGGTAGAGCTGGCAGGACAGCCTGCCGTCTGCCACGTAGAACTGGAAGAACGCGTGGCAGGGCGGCAGAGCCATGTTCTCGATCTCCGCGACGTTCCACGCCGAGACGATGTGCCGGCGCGAGTCGGGGTTCGCCTTGATCTGCTCGATCACCTGCGCGACCTGGTCCACGTGCCGCCCGTCCGGCGTCGGCCACGAGCGCCACTGGACGCCGTAGACCGGGCCGAGCTCGCCGTCGGCGTCCGCCCACTCGTCCCAGATGCTCACGCCGCGCTCCTGGAGCCAGCGCACGTTCGAGTCGCCGCGCAGGAACCACAGCAGCTCGTACGCGATCGACTTGAGGTGGACGCGCTTGGTCGTGACGAGCGGGAAGCCCTGCGACAGGTCGAAGCGGAGCTGGCGCCCGAACACGCTGCGCGTGCCCGTCCCGGTGCGGTCGCCCTTGTGGGTGCCGTGGGCGAGGACGTCGCGCAGCAGGTCCTCGTACGGGGTCGGGACCGGCCGGGCGGGGCTGCCCGACGGCGCACGCTCGCCCTCGGTCACGACGGCGAGGGTCGGGGAGGTCGAGTCGGGGGCCACGGTCGTCAGTGTGGGTCGTCGCCGCGGGGCGGGTCAACCACTGCCGTCGGCCTGTCCCGACCTCGACCGCGCACGACTGCGGGCGCTCGTCGACGAGGGTGACGCACGTCATGTCACGCCGCGCGCTCCCGGACGGTCGGAGGGGTAGAGCGCCGGACCGGACGCTCGTGGGCACAGGAGGCAGTGATGGAACGCATCGTGGTCGTCGGTGGGGGCTACGCCGGGTTCACGGCGGCCCGGGAGCTCGAGAAGCGCCTGCGGCGCGAGCTGCGCCGCGGCGAGGTCGAGGTGGTCCTGGTCGACCCGCGCCCGTACATGACGTACCAGCCGTTCCTGCCCGAGGTCGTCGCGGGCTCGGTCGAGGCGCGGCACGCCGCCGTCGCGCACCGGGGCCACCTGCGCCGCACGCGCCTGGTCGACGGGACGGTCGAGCGCGTGGACCACGCGCGCCGCACGGTCGTCGTGCGGCCGCGCTCGGGCGAGCCGTACGACCTGACGTACGACACGGTCGTCGTGACCGCGGGCGCGGTGACGCGCGTCTTCGCCGTGCCGGGCGTCGCCGAGCACGCGATCGGCATGAAGCACGTCGAGGAGGCCGTCGCGATCCGCGACCGGATGCTCACGTCGTTCGACCGCGCGGCGAGCCTGCCCCCGGGCCCGGAGCGCGAGCGGCTGCTCACGGTGACGTTCGTCGGCGGCGGGTTCTCCGGCGTGGAGGGGTTCGCCGAGCTCCTGTCGCTCGCGCACGACCTCACGCGCGTCTACCCCGAGATCGACCCGGCGGAGCTGCGGTTCCACCTCGTCGAGCGCACCCCGCGCCTCCTGCCGGAGGTGACGGAGCGTCCGGGGCGGTGGGTCGTGCGCGAGCTCGAGCGCCGGGGTGCGCACGTGCACCTCGAGACGGGCATCGTGTCCGCCGAGGGCGGGGTCGTGACGCTCTCGACGGGCGAGTCGTTCGCCACGGGGCTGCTCGTGTGGACGGCGGGCAACGCGGCGAACCCCGTCGTCGCGACGCACACGGACCTGCCGGTGGACGCGCGCGGCTACCTCGTCACGCGGCCGGACCTGCGCGTCGGGACGGTGGACGACACCGTCCCCGACGCGTGGGCCGCGGGCGACGGCGCCGCCGTGCCCGACCTCGCGGTCCCCCGGCCGGGGGCGCTCACCGTCCCCAACGCGCAGCACGCCGTGCGGCAGGGCCGGCGCCTGGCGCGCAACCTCGTCGCGGCCCGGCGCGGTCGGGCCACGCGACCGTACGTGCACGGCAGCCTCGGCGTCGTCGCGACGCTCGGTCTCGGCTCGGGGGTGTTCGAGTACCGCCGGCTCGTCGTGCGCGGGCGCCTCGCGTGGCTCATGCACCGCGGCTACCACGTGCTCGCCATCCCGACCGGGGAGCGGACGGCCCGCGTGCTCGCCGTGTGGGCGACGGGCGCGCTGTTCGGGCGCGACGTCGTCTCCCTCGCCGCGGTGCAGCGCCCTCGCGCGGCGTTCGTCGCCGGGGCGACGGCGACCGCCGCCCCCACGAGCGCCACGACGGCGCCGGCGCGGCCGGCACCGGAACCCGCGGTGCCCGGACCTCTCCGCGCGGCCTGAGACCGCCGTCCGGACGGGGAATCACGCGACCGCCGTCCGCGTTCTCCGGTCGACCGACCGGTGGGCGACGAGCGCACCGGCACCGCACGAGTGCGAGGATCGACGCATGACGACCGAGCCAGCCACCACGACCCCGCAGACGGGCACCGACGAGATCGCCCCGTCGTCGCCGTCTCCCACGGACGCCCTGTGGGTCGAGCGCACGGGCGTGCGCACGTACACCGGCTACTCCGCGCGCGGTGCCCAGGTGCTCATCGGCCCCGCGAGCGCGGGTGCGGTGTTCACGCCGGGCGAGCTGCTGAAGATCGCGCTGGCCGCGTGCGCCGGCATGAGCTCGGACCGCACGTTCGCGCGCCGCCTGGGCGACGACTACGCGGTGACGATCCACGCCGAGGGCGTCAAGGACCTGCCCGAGGACCGCTACCCCGAGATCACGGAGCGGTTCGAGATCGACCTGTCCTCGCTCGACGACGAGGCGCGCGAGCGCCTGCTCACGGTCGCCGAGCGGGCGATCGAGAAGACCTGCACAGTGGGACGGACGATCAAGGCCGGCGCGACCGTGCACACGGTGTTCCAGCAGCCGGGCGGCAGCGTCGAGTGACGACCGGGCCGTGAGGCCCGACCGACGACGGGAGGCGTGATGGCGCACGAGCAGCCGTCCGGTACGCCGGACTACGGGACGTGGGACCCCCGGGGGACCCCCACGTCGGACGCCGTCGCGCGGCGGGGTCGTCGCGCCGTCCGGGCGCCCCAGGACCCGGCCGTCGACGCGACGGACTGGGCCGCCTACCGGCCCACGCCGCTGCTCGACGCGGCGCTCGACAAGGCCGTGACCATCCCCTCCCACGTGATCCGGTCGCACGTGGACGGCGTACGACGCCGGAACCCGGAGGCGAGCCCCGCGCAGATCGTGCGGATCCTCGAGCGCGAGTACCTGCTCGTCATCCAGGCCGCGGGCGGCGCCGTCGGTGCGGCGGCGGCCTTCCCGGCGGTCGGGACGGGTGTCGGGATCGCGTTGACGTCGAGCGACATCGCGACGTTCTTCGCGTCGTCGGCGGCGTTCGCGCTCGCCGTCGCGGACGTGCACGGGATCGCCGTGGACGACGTCGCACGCCGCCGCGCCCTGCTCCTCGCCACGGTGCTCGGCGAGAAGGGCGCGCGCGACGTCGAGCGCGCGACCCAGGGCTCGGGCCTCGCGTGGGGCAAGGTCCTGCTCACGAGCATGCCCGCCGGGACGCTCGTCAAGGTGAACAAGGCGCTCGGCAACCGCTTCCTGCGCACCCAGCTCGCCAAGCAGTCCGGCCTCGCGATCGGGCGCCTCGTCCCGTTCGGGGTCGGGGCGGTCGTCGGCGTCGCCGGGGCGCGCGCGCTCGGGCACGGCGTGATCGGCCAGTCCCGGCGCGCGTTCGGGCCGCCGCCGTCGGTGTTCGGGCGGCTCCTGGAGGTCGTCGAGTCTCCGGTCGAGGACGCGCCGCCACGGCTCGTCCCGGTGCCCGACGACGCCGCGAGCCCTCGGCGCCGTCATCGCCTCCTGCCGGGGCGCGGCCGGCGGGACCACTCCCCCGCGCGCGACGCCGAGTGACGCCCGCAGCGCCTGACGACCCGGCGGACGACCATGCCGGCATCGCCCGGCGGGCGGGAGACGGCGCGGCTCGGCGCGTCTCCGTCGCGCGCGACCTGGCCGTCGACGCGACCGTCGCGTTCGCGTGGGTCGCGGACCCGCGCACGCACCCGCGCTGGATCCCGCTGACGGCCATGGCGACCCCGGCCGTCCGCGGTCCCGAGGTCGGCGACCGCTTCACGATGGTGAGCGGACCGTCCGCCCGTCGTACGGGGCGGGGGTTCACCGACCGCATGGTCGTCGAGTCGCTCGACCGCCCGTCCGTCGCGGCGGGCCGGACCGGGAGCACGCGGGTGCACAAGCTCGGCCCCGTCCTGCTCGGCGACGCCGGGTTCGACGTCGTGCCGCTCGGCCGCGGACGCTGCCGCGTCGTCTGGTGGGAGGAGGCGTACCTCGCCGGCCCGCTCCCCCGCGCCGCCACGGCGCCGCTCGTCGGGCTCGCGCTGCGCTGGATGATGCGGACGTCGCTGCGCCGCCTCGAGGCCCGCCTGCTCACCCACCGCTGACGCGGGTCGACCGATGCCAGGGGCCCGGGTCGACGCCTCGCGGCCGCGCGCCCCAGACGCGCCGAACCCGGGGTCGCTCCCGACCCACGGCTGCGGGTGAGGAGCGAACCCGGGTTCGGCAGGGTCGGCGAGATCGGCGAGGTCAGGCCGACGGCGCGTCCTCGACCGGGGCGTCCTCCACGGGCGTGCCCGACGACGCGGGGGCGCCCGCGTCCGGCGCGGGAGTCGTGGCTGCGGGGCCGGCGAGGATCAGGTAGAGCTCGCGGCGCGTGCGCTCGAGGAGCTCTGCTGCGGCCTGCGCCTGCTCGTCGGTGCCCGTGCGGGCGACCTGGTGGACCGCCGCGGCGACGGCCTCGACGCCCGCGCGCAGCTCGCGCCGCGAGCGGCCGCCGCGACCGGCCGCCTCGGCGAACGGGTCGCCCAGCTCGGCGGCGTGCTCCGCGACGTACGCGGTGCCCGCCTCGGTGAGCGTCGCGAGGCGACGCCCACCGTCGGCCGAGAGCTCGACGAGCCCCTCGTCCTGGAGCAGGTTCAGCGCGGGGTAGACCGCGCCGGGGCTCGGGCGCCACTGGCCCTCGCTCCGCTCGGCGATCTCCTGGATGACCTGGTAGCCGTGCATGGGCTGCTCGGCGAGGAGCAGCAGGACGGCGGCGCGGACGTCGCCGCGGCCGGCGCGCCCCGGGCCGCGACCGCGGCCCCCGTGACGACGCCCGCCGTGTCCCGGGCCGAACCCGGGACCGCCGGGGCCGAAGCCCGGCCCGCCCGGCCCGAAGCCGGGGCCGAACCCACGCTCGCCGGAGCCGGGGCCGAAGCCGCGTCCGCCGTCGGCCGGGCCGCCGAACCCGCGGCCACCGCCGCGGCGCGCGCCGCCCCGACCACGGGGACCGTCGCCGCGGAACCAGGCCGCGTCGTCGGGCACGGGCGGGAAGCCGTCGCGACGACGGCGGTCCGGGCGCGGCCCGGGTCGCTCGCCGAACGGCTGGGACATGTTCTGGACGTTCTCCGGGGTCCTGCCCCGGTGCTGGTGTGCGTAGCTCATGGGATGCGTCTCCTGTGTTCGTGGGCTCCGAATGTTCCGCGGAGCGGTGGCGGGCCGTGGCGGCCTCGCGAGGGTCGCGAGTCGTCGGTTCGACTCTCAGCGATACGCTAACGATATATCGATAGAGTATCGCTGTCAACGCCCTGCCATGGAGCGCCGTGTCCCAGGACGCGGGCAGGCCGCGGACGTACGCTGGCATCCAGCAGCCAACCGGCAGCCCACCAGCACCATCGGACGCCACCCCCGTCCGACCACCACCCGGGCCGCACCACCCCGGCAGGCCCGGCTCCCGCGAGGAGGCGGCGATGCGCCCAGGCCAGCCCCGGCACTACCTCATGTGCCGGCCCACGTACTTCACCGTGAGCTACGAGATCAACCCGTGGATGGACCGGCGCACCCCGGTCGACACCCCGCTCGCGGTCGCCCAGTGGGAGCGCCTGCGCGACACCTTCCGCGACCTGGGCCACACCGTGGAGACGATCGACCCCGTCCCGGGTCTGCCGGACATGGTCTACGCCGCGAACGGCGCGACCGTCGTCGACGGCCTCGTCTACTCCGCGCGCTTCGCCCACCCCGAGCGCGGCCCCGAGGGCCCCGCCTACCTCAAGTGGTTCGCCGACCAGGGGTACGTCACCCACCTCGCCGAGCACGTCAACGAGGGCGAGGGCGACCTGCTCGTCACGGGCGACGTCGTGCTCGCCGGCACCGGCTTCCGCACCGACCGCGCCGCCCACGCCGAGGCTGCGGCGCTGTGGGGACGCGAGGTCGTGACGCTCGAGCTCGTCGACCCGCGCTTCTACCACCTCGACACCGCGCTCACCGTGCTGCGCGGAGGCTCCGGCACGGCCCCGGGGGGCACGCAGCCCGACGGCGGCGCGCACCCCGGCCTCACCGGCCCGCCGCCCGTCGACCTCGCCTACTACCCGCCCGCGTTCTCGCCCGCGGCGCAGGAGGTCCTGCGCGAGCGCTACCCCGACGCGCTCCTCGCGACCGAGGAGGACGCCGTCGTGCTCGGCCTCAACGCGGTGAGCGACGGCGCGCACGTCGTGCACGCCCCGCGCGCCGAGCGGCTCGCCGCGGCGCTGCGCGAGCGCGGCTACGAGACGCTCGCCGTCGACACGTCCGAGCTGCTGCGCGGGGGCGGTGGTGCCAAGTGCTGCACCCTCGAGATCCGCGAGATGGGCGCCGGGCCGGTCGCGACGTCGGGGAGCGCGTCGTGACCGCGCAGGACGTCCGCCCGGTCGCCGGGCCGGCGGACGAGACGCCGCGCGACGCCCTCGCGCACAACTACCACCCGCTGCCCGTCAACGTCTCGACCGCCGAGGGATCGTGGGTCACCGACGTGGACGGGCGTCGCTACCTCGACTTCCTCGCGGGCTACTCGGCCCTCAACTTCGGGCATCGCCACCCCGCGCTCGTCGCGGCCGCGACCGCGCAGCTCGGGCGTGTCACGCTCACGTCGCGCGCGTTCGACCACGACCTCCTGCACCCGTTCGCCGCCGCGCTCGCCGGCCTCGTCGGGCCGCTCACCACAGGGGGAACCGACTCGCTCGTGCTCCCGATGAACACCGGCGCCGAGGCCGTCGAGACCGCGATCAAGACCGCGCGCAAGTGGGGGTACGACGTCAAGGGCGTCCGCCCCGGGGAGGCGACGATCGTCGTCGGCTCCGGGAACTTCCACGGCCGCACGACGACGATCGTATCGTTCTCCGACGACGCGGACGCGCGCCGCGGGTTCGACCCCTACACGCCCGGCTTCCGGGTCGTGCCCTACGGCGACGCCGACGCCGTCGCCGCCGCGATCGACGACACCACCGTCGCGGTGCTGCTCGAACCCGTCCAGGGCGAGTCCGGCGTCGTCGTACCGCCCGCCGACTACTGGCCGCGCCTGCGCGCGCTCACCGCCGAGCGCGCCGTGCTGTTGATCGCGGACGAGATCCAGTCCGGCCTCGGCCGCGCCGGCACGACGCTCGCCGTCGAGACGTGGGACGTTCGCCCCGACCTCGTGACGCTCGGCAAGGCGCTCGGCGGCGGGATCCTGCCCGTGTCCGCCGTCGTGGGACGTCGTGACGTGCTGGAGGTCCTCACGCCCGGCACGCACGGCAGCACGTTCGGCGGCAACCCGCTCGCGTGCGCGGTCGGCCTCGCCGTCGTCGACCTCCTGGCCACCGGCGAGCCGCAACGCCGGGCGCGCGAGCTCGGCGCGCGGTTCCAGGACCGGCTCGCCGGGTTCGTGGGCGCCGGGCTGCTCGACGGCGTCCGCGGCCTCGGGCTGTGGGCGGGACTCGACCTCGATCCCGCGCGCGGGACCGGTCGCGACCTGTGCGAGGCGCTGCTCGCGCGCGGCGTCCTCGCCAAGGACACGCACGGCTCGACCATCCGTCTCGCTCCCCCGCTGACCATCTCGGCCACCGACCTCGAGACCGGGCTGTCCGCCCTGGAGAACGCGCTCACGGACCTTGCGCGGGGTCGGTAGAGTCCGGAGGGTGACCACGCCCGAGCACACCGCACCCGGTACCACCACCCTCGCGTCGTCCCTGGACGACCTGCGTCGCGCGTACGCCGACCTGCAGGCCCTGGGGCTGAAGCTGGACCTCACGCGCGGCAAGCCCTCGGCCGAGCAGCTCGACCTCTCCGAGGCCCTGCTCGCGCTCCCGGGCGAGGGCGTCCACACCGACGCCGACGGCACCGACGTCCGCAACTACGGCGGCCTCGACGGCCTCCGGCAGCTCCGGGAGATCTTCGCCGAGCTGCTCGGCGTGCCCGTGGAGCAGCTCCTCGCGGGTGGCAACGCGAGCCTCACGCTCATGTACGACACGCTCGCCTACGCGACGCTCTTCGGCGTCCCCGGCTCCGAGCGCCCGTGGGGCCGTGAGGAGAAGGTCCGCTGGATCTGCCCCGTGCCCGGCTACGACCGGCACTTCTCCGTGTGCGAGGCCCTCGGCATCGAGATGGTCACCGTGCCCATGACGGCGGACGGGCCCGACGCCGCGGCCGTCGCCGCTCTCGTCGCCGACGACCCCACGATCAAGGGCATGTGGGTCGTGCCGACGTACGCCAACCCCGACGGCTCGGTCGTCACGGAGGAGGTCGCGCGAGCGCTCGTGTCCGTGCCCGCCGCCGCCCCCGACTTCCGCATCCTCTGGGACAACGCGTACGCCCTGCACCACCTCACCGACGACGAGGTCCGCAGCGCCGACGCGATCGCGCTCGCCGCCGAGGCCGGTCACCCGGACCGCGTGATCCTCTACGCCTCGACGTCGAAGATCACGTTCGCCGGCGCGGGCGTCGCGTTCCTCGCGTCGTCGCCCGCGAACGTCGCCTGGTACAAGAAGCACCTGTCCGCCCAGTCCATCGGCCCGGACAAGGTCAACCAGCTCCGGCACGCGCTGTTCTTCGGCGACGCCGACGGCGTGCGCGCCCACATGCGCAAGCACCGCGACATCATCGCGCCCAAGTTCGAGGCGGTCACGGGCATCCTCGCCGAGCGCCTCGGCGGCACGGGCGTCGCGTCGTGGACCGAGCCGAAGGGCGGCTACTTCGTCAGCCTCGAGGTCGTCCCCGGCACCGCGTCACGCGTCGTCGAGCTCGCGAAGGCCGCCGGCATCGCCCTCACGCCCGCGGGCGCCCCGTTCCCCTACGGCAAGGACCCGGACGACAAGGTCCTCCGCCTCGCCCCGACCCTCCCCCCGATCGAGGAGGTCCGCGTCGCCATGGACGGCGTCGCGACGTGCGTCCTCCTCGCCGCGGCGGAGACCGCCGCGCAGTAGAGGGTCTCCGACCCCGCGAGAGAGAGCCTCCGGTCGCGAGGTAGAGGCCCCACGGGTTCTACCTCGCGACCGGAGGCTCTCCTTCGCTCGGCCACACTCCGCTCTGTTTCTGACGAATCGCACTGGTCGTCGGGCGGCCGCGCGGCGCAGGATGGAGGACGCGCGACCGATGAGTTCCGCCGGCCCCGACGGTCGGTGGGTGGGTGGCCCGGGGAGCCGGGCGGCTCGTCGGTTCCGGCGAACGACCACCCGCGGAGGGGACATGACCGACACTGCACGTGGCGACCTCGCCGTCGAGGCACGCGGCCTCGTCAAGCACTTCACGACCGGGAAGTCCGTGACCAAGGCGGTCGACGGCATCGACCTGCTCATCCCCGAGGGCACCGTGTTCGGCGTGCTCGGGCCGAACGGCGCGGGCAAGACGACCGCGGTCCGCATGCTCGCGACGCTCCTGCGCCCCGACGCGGGGACGGCGCGCGTGCTGGGCCACGACGTGGTGCACGACGCCGACAAGGTGCGCTCCGTCGTCGGGCTCACGGGGCAGTACGCGTCGGTGGACGAGGACCTCACGGGGACGGAGAACCTCGTGATGCTCGCACGGCTCTACGGGTTCCTCGGCGGCACGGCGCGCGGGCGCTCGGCCGAGCTCCTGGAGGCGTTCGGCCTGGGCGACGCGGGCGACCGCCAGGTGAAGACGTACTCGGGCGGCATGCGGCGACGCATCGACCTCGCGGCGAGCCTCGTCATGAGCCCGCGCGTCATCTTCCTCGACGAGCCGACCACCGGGCTCGACCCGCGCAGCCGCAACCAGGTGTGGGACATCGTCCGCGTGCTGGTGGCGGACGGCGCGACGGTCCTGCTGACGACGCAGTACCTGGAGGAGGCGGACCAGCTCGCCGACCGGATCGCCGTGATCGACCACGGCAAGGTCATCGCGGAGGGCACCGCGACGGAGCTCAAGCGCTCCGTGGGCGAGGGCGCGGTCCACGTCCGGCTCGCCGACGCGACCCGGCGGGGTCGCGCGGCGGAGGTCGTGGGGGCGCTGCTCGGCACGGAGATCACGCTCGCGAACGACCCGTACGCGTTCACGGCGCGCGTTCCCGACGACGGCGCCGCGGACGTCGCGCGCATCCTGCCCGCGCTCGGGGACGAGGGCATCGTGGTCCCCGAGTTCACGCTCGGCCAGCCGAGCCTCGACGAGGTGTTCCTCGCCCTGACGGGCCAGCCCATGGACGACGACGAGACGACCGAGGAGGTGGCCTGATGGCCGCGGACCCCACCATCACCGCCGCGGAGCTGCGCGCGCCCGAGGCGAACGCGCTGCGGGCCGCGGTCGCGCTCGATCGACGGCCCTCGCGGCCGTCCGCGGTGTCGGCGACCTTCACCTACACGTGGCGTGCGCTGCTCAAGATCAAGCACGTGCCAGAACAGCTCTTCGACGTCACGGTCTCGCCGATCATCTTCACGCTCATGTTCACCTACCTCTTCGGCGGCGCGCTCGCCGGGGACGTGCAGAGCTACCTCCAGTTCCTGCTGCCGGGCATCCTCGTGCAGGCGGTGCTCTTCACGACGATCTACACCGGCTACACGATGAACACCGACATCAGCAAGGGCGTGTTCGACCGGTTCCGGTCGTTGCCCGTGTGGCGGCCCGCGCCGATCGTCGGTGCGCTGCTCGGCGACACGGTGCGCTACACGATCGCGTCGGCCGTGACCCTCGCGCTCGGCCTCGTCCTGGGTTTCCGCCCGCCGGGCGGGGTGGTCGGTGTGGTCCTCGGGGTCGTGCTGCTGCTCGTCTTCGCGTTCGCGTTGAGCTGGGTGTTCACGGCCCTCGGGCTCGTGCTGCGCTCCCCCAACGCCGTCATGGGGACGTCGATGCTCGTGCTCATGCCGTTGACGTTCGCGTCCAACATCTTCGTTGACCCGTCGACGATGCCGGTCGTGCTGCAGCGCTTCGTCGACGTCAACCCGGTGACCCACCTCGTGACCGCGGTCCGCGGCCTCATGGCGGGAGAGCCCGCGACGGAGGGGATCGTGTGGGTCCTCGTCGCGTCGGTCGTCCTGACCGCGGTCCTCGCCCCGATCACGATGCGCCTCTACCGCAACCGCAGCTGATCGGCCGCCGGGCACCCGCCGCGGGGCCGGACGCGCGAGGCGCACCGCCGCCCGCGTCCGGCCCTCCTGGTGGTTCTCGGGCGCTCAGCCGTCCTCGGCCGTCGGCGCGTCGTCCTCGCACTTCTTGGTCACGACCATGACCGGGCACGCCGAGTGGTGCAGGACGGCCTGGCTCGTGGAGCCGAGCAGCAGCCCGCGGAAGCCGCCGCGCCCGCGGGAACCGACCACGACCAGGTCAGAGGCCGTCGAGAACTCCGTGAGGAGCTCGGCGCCCGTGCCGTCGAGGACGATCCGCTTGATGGTGAGCCCGGGATGCTCCGCCTCGTGGCGGTCGATGATGACGTTGAGGCCCTCGGTGATGTCCGCGAGCACCTGCTCGTGGTCGATCGACGCGGGCAGCCACGCCAGGAGGCCGGCACCGGCACCGACCGGGACACCGGCGACCGCGACGAGCTCCGCGTCCCAGGCCTGGGCCTGACGGATCGCGTGGCGCAGGGCGATCTCCGCCGACGGCGACCCGTCGACGCCGACGACGATGCGTCGCAGGGGCTTCACGGTGAGGGGCTCCTGCGGCGCTCCCTCCTCGCTCTTCGCCTCGGAGCGGTAGGGCACCACGACGGTCGGGCAGTGGGCGTGCGCGGGCAGCGCCGAGGAGACGGTGCCGAGCAGCCGCTCGGTGAAGCCGCCCCGGCCCCTCGTGCCGACGACGACGAGCGAGTGCTCGCGCGACATCTCGACGAGCACGCCCGCGGCGTCGCCCGTCGTCACCGTCGCGGTCGTGCGGACCCCGGCCGCCTCGGACCGCGCACGCGCCTCCTCGAGGACCGCCCGGGCGCCCTCCTGGATGGCCGAGTCGTCGAGCGCCGCGTAGCCGCCGTCCAGCGACGCAGCGGTGAACGACGGCAAGGAGTAGGTACAGACGATGTGGAGCGGCCAGCCCACCCGCAGCGCGTACGCGGCGGCCCAGTCCAGGGCGTGCAGGCTCGGTGCCGAGCCGTCGACGCCGACGAGGACGGATTCCGTGCGGGTCATGAGCGACTCTCCTCTCGACGGCCCGGTGCCATCGGACGACCAACCTAGCCGAGACCAGCGCGCCCGTCCGTCTGCCACGAGTCACGAACACGTCAAGAATGCCACGAACCCCGCCTCCTCGCGACGATGCGCGAGGTGACGGGGTTCGTCAGGCCAGTGACCGCCAGGGCCCTGGGGCGTGGGCGATCAGGCCACGCGGATGAACGTGGGGTTCGACTGCCAGATCTGACGGAACTGGACGGTCTTCCCGGGGCGCGGGGCGTCGATCATCATGTTGTCGCCCGCGTAGATCGCGATGTGGCCCGGCGTCCAGATGAGGTCGCCCGGCTGCGCCTGGTCGCGCGACACCTTGGTGCCGACGGAGCCCTGGGCGCTCGACGTGCGCGGCAGGCTGATGCCGACCTGCGCGTAGACGTAGCTGGTGAAGCCCGAGCAGTCGAAGCCGTCGGGGGTGGTGCCGCCGTAGACGTAGGGGACGCCCACGTAGCGCGCGGCGATCGAGACGATGGTCGAGCCGTAGGCCGAGGCGGGAACCTCGACGGCCGCCTCCTGCTGGGCAGGAGCCTCGGACTGGGTGGACTGACGCTCCTGCGTGCGGCTCGTCTGCGTGGTGCGGACGGGCTCCGGCTCCGGCTCCGGCTCGGGGGCCGGGGTCACGGTGACGGGGGCCGCCGCCTGCTCGATCGTGAACGCCGCGTCGGCCGCGACGGTCACCGCGGGAGCGGCCTCGAGCGCCTGGCGCGCCTGCGCGGTGAGGGCGCTGAGGTCGACGGCGTTGAGCTTGCCGGACTCGTTGTCGACGGGGGCCGCGGTCGCGGGGGCGGCGGCACCGATCATCGAGACGATGAGGCCCGAGGACGCGGCGACGACGGCGGTGCGGCGACCGACGGTCGACATCTGGTCCGACGCGGCCTGGGCGATGGAGCTGAGTGGCGTCACGGGACGCCGCGCCGCGCGGTGGCGGGCGCGAGTCGTGCTCACGGTCACTTTGTGCCTCTCCAAGACGCCTGCGAGGTCAGCTGTCGGGTTCGGGTGGAAGAGTCACCCGGCCGTCAGGACCGAGGTCCGTCGGGCTTCACCCCAAGGGCGCTGTCTCCAGCACCCGGAAGTGGGTCCCCCGTCCCTGTCATCGGGTCGTCGTTGGCCTCTTGCGGTGACAGGGTTAGGCGTTCCGCGCGAGGACTCCGTCGAATGGGTATTCCGATGGAGCAGCACCGACCGTACAGGACGCCCCGGCAAAAGTCACGTTCCCATTACGAATCGACGCGGACGATCATATCGCCCCAGGTCAGCGCCCATTTGCCGGTGAACGGGCGGCTAGCCCCGGGCGACGAAGAGGTGACGCGCGACGTCGTCGGGCAGGTCCAGCACGACCGCCGCACCCTCCCCCTGCACGGTCGCGCCGCCGTCGCCCGTCGACCGCACGACGAGGGTGCGACGGGGCAGCACCTCGGCCTCCGCGAGGCGCGCGAGCAGCTCGACGTCGACCTGGATCGGCTCGGCGATCCGCTGCAGCACGACGCGCGTCTCCGCGCCGTCACGGCCGTGCTCCGCGAGAAACACCGGGAGCGAGACGACGCCGTCGAGGAAGTCGACCTCCTCGAACTGCTCCCCCAGCTCCGGCAGGCCCGGGATCGGGTTCCCGTACGGGTCGAAGTGGGGGTGGTCGAGCAGCCCGATGAGGCGCTCCTCGACGAGCTCGCTCATCACGTGCTCCCACCGGCACGCCTCGGTGTGCACGTACTCCCAGTCGAGCTTGATCACGTCGGTCAGCAGGCGCTCGGCGAGCCGGTGCTTGCGCATGACGCGCGTCGCCTTGTCGTGGCCGACGGACGTGAGCTCCAGGTGGCGGTCGCCCGTGACGACGACGAGGCCGTCGCGCTCCATGCGCGCGACCGTCTGCGACACCGTGGGTCCCGAGTGGCCGAGGCGCTCCGCGATGCGCGCGCGCAGCGGGACGATGCCCTCTTCCACGAGCTCGTAGATCGTCTTCAGATACATCTCGGTGGTATCGATCAGATCGGTCACGTCACGCTCCCAGTCGCTCGTCGGCTCGGGGCGCCCGGTCGTCGTCGCCGCGGGGCGCCTGCCCGCACCGGCGGGCCGCTGGGGGACAGTCTATGGCGAGCCCGTGACCCGGCCTGGGGACGGCGCGGGAGAACCCGTGGCGCCGGTCCCGCCCCACGGCTCCGGCGCCCCCTCCGCGACCCGGCGACCGCCGTCGTCGCCCGTCCGCGGACACCGCTCCCGACCCGGGCGCCACGCGCGTAGGGTGACGGCGTGCCCGATCCCGCGAACGCCACCATCACGATCCCCTCGGACCTGCTGCCGGCCGACGGCCGGTTCGGCTCCGGGCCGAGCAAGGTCCGCGCCGCGCAGGTCCGCGCCCTGTCCGACGCCGGTGCGTCCCTGCTCGGGACGTCCCACCGTCAGGCGCCGGTCCGCGCGGTCGTGCGCCGGACGCGCGACGGGCTCGCCGAGCTCTTCGCGCTGCCCGAGGGGTACGAGGTCGTGCTCGGGAACGGTGGCTCCACGACGTTCTGGGACGTCGCCACGGCGAGCCTCGTGCGCACCAAGGCGCAGCACGCCGCGTTCGGCGAGTTCGGCGCCAAGTTCGCCGCCGCGACGACGTCGGCGCCGTTCCTCGAGCCCTCGCAGGTGATCTCGGCCCCCGCCGGGTCCGTCGCGCTGCCCGAGCCGGCCGACGACGTCGACGTGCACGCGTGGCCGCACAACGAGACCTCGACGGGCGCCATGGCCCCGGTCCGACGCGTGGAGGGGTCGCGCGAGCGCGGCGCGCTCACGCTCGTCGACGCCACCTCGGGCGCGGGGGCGCTCCCCGTGGACGTCGCCGAGACCGACGTCTACTACTTCGCGCCGCAGAAGGTCTTCGGGTCCGACGGCGGTCTGTGGCTCGCGCTGTGCTCGCCCGACGCGCTCGCGCGCGCGGAGGAGGTCGAGTCGAGCGGCACGCGCTGGGTGCCGGAGTCCCTCTCGCTGCGCACGGCGGCGGCCAACTCGCGGCTGGACCAGACGCTCAACACGCCCGCGATCGCCACGCTCGTCATGCTCGCGGAGCAGGTCGAGTGGATCCTCGGCAACGGCGGTCTCCCCTGGGCCGCGGCCCGGTCGGCCGAGTCGGCAGCCCACCTCTACGGCTGGGCCGAGGCGCGCGAGTGGGCGACGCCGTTCGTCGCCGACCCGGCGCAGCGCTCCACCGTCGTCGGCACGATCGACCTCGACGACGCGATCGACGCGACCGCCGTCGTGGCCGCGCTCCGCGCGAACGGGGTCCTCGACGTCTTCCCCTACCGCAAGCTCGGCCGCAACCAGCTCCGCGTGGCGATGTTCCCGGCGATCGAGCCCGACGACGTCCGCGCCCTCACGGCGTGCGTCGACCACGTGGTCGCGCACCTCGCCTGACCCGAGAACCGCCGAGCACGCCCCCCACCCCGCGTCGAGCACGACATGAGGGTCGTCATGGCTTCCATGACGACCCTCATGTCGTGTTCGGCGCGGGGTGACGGGCGTCAGGCGGCGCGGGCCGCCTCCTCCGCGTCCTCGATCCCGAGGCGACGGCTCGTCTCGGCGCGGGCCGAGCGGTCCGCCGGGGTGCCCGCGTCGAGGTAGCGGACCACGAGGTGCGGGCGCTGGAGGACGCGGTAGCGGACCTCGAGGTGCCAGTTGCGCACGGCCCAGACGGCGGCGCCCACGGCGACGAGGCCGGCGGTGATCGATCCGACGCCGATGGCCCAGCGCGGCCCCCAGGCCTCGGCGATCCAGCCGACGAGCGGCGACCCGACCGGCGTCGCGCCGAGGAACACGATCATGTAGAGCGACATGACGCGCCCGCGCATGACGGGGTCGACGGACATCTGGATCGTGGAGTTGGCGGCGGTCATCATCGTCAGCGACGCGAGGCCGACGGGGATGCAGGCGATCGCGTAGCTCGGGTAGGTCGGCATGAGCGCCATGACGCCCGTCGCGACGGCGAACCCGAACGCGGACCCGATGACGAGCCGGACGCGCGGGCGCTCGCGCCGCGCGGCGAGCAGAGCACCGGTCAGCGACCCGATGGCGAGGATCGACCCGAGGATCCCGTACTCCCCCGGGCCCTTGCCGAACTCGACCTTGGCCATCATCGCGGACGTGAGCTGGAAGTTGAGCCCGAACGTCGACACGACGCCGACGACGACCATGATGACGATGATGTCGGTGCGCTTGCGGACGTACCGGATGCCCTCGCGGATCTGCCCCTTCTCGCGCGGGGCGCTGGGCAGGACGTGGAGCTCGCGCGTGCGCATGTACACGAGCGCGAGGATCGTCGCCCCGAACGTCACGCCGTTGAGGATGAAGAGCCAGCCCGAGCCGACGGCCGCGATGAGCAGACCCGCGACGCCCGGTCCTACGAGGCGCGCGGCGTTGAACGACGCGCTGTTGAGCCCGACGGCGTTGGACAGCTTGTCCGCCGGGACCATCTCGGCGACGAACGTCTGGCGCACCGGGTTGTCGAACGCGGTGACGACGCCGAGCAGCCCCGCGAACACGTAGACGTGCCAGAGCTCGACGCGCCCGGACAGGACGAGGGCACCGAGGCCGAGCGCGAGCAGGCCCATCGCACCCTGCGTGGCCATGAGGAGCCGACGGCGCGGGAGCCGGTCGGCGAGCAGGCCCGCCCACGCGGACAGGGCGAGCACGGGCGCGAACTGCAGCGCTGTCACGACGCCGACGGCGATGCCGGAGTTGTCGGTGAGGTCGGTGAGGACGAGCCAGTCCTGCGCGACGCGCTGCATCCAGGTGCCGACGTTCGCGACGAGCGCGGCGCCGAACCAGACGCGGTAGTTGTAGTACTTCAGGGAGGAGAACGTCGCGCTCATCGGGCGGCGATCCGGGTCAACAGCTCACTGGCGCGGGCCAAGGTCTCTCTTTCGTCGGGGGTGAGGGAGGACAGCTGCTGCGTGAGCCACGCGTCCCGGCGGCGGCGGGTCTCCTTGACCTCGCGCACGCCGGCGTCCGTGAGCCGCACGACGACCTGACGCCGGTCGCTCGGGTGCTCGGTCTTCTCCACGAGCCCCATCTCGACGAGGGCGTTGACGGCCCGGGTCATCGACGGCGGCCTGACGCGCTCGTGCTCGGCGAGCTCGCTCGGCGACATGGCGCCGTGCTTGTGCAGGACCGTGAGCACGCCGAACCGCCCTTCGGGGAGGTCTGCCTCCCCGCGCTGGGCGCGCAGGCGGCGCGAGATGCGGGTGAGCGCGACGCGGAGCTCGCCGCCGAGCGTCGCGGGCCGGCACTGGCTCCGGGAGGGGGCAGTGGGGTCCGCAGCAGGCATGATAGTTACCTTAACTCATTACCTTGAGTAAAGAAAGGGGCGCACGTCACCCCCGCGGGGCAGAGCGGTGAGCGGTGCGACCCGGGTCAGGGCACGTAGGCGACGACGGTGCGGCCGTCACCGTGCGCGACCACCGGCCCCGTCCCGTGCGGGACGAAGACCGACTCGCCGCGCGCCAGGCGCACCTCGACGGAGCGCGCACCCGAGCCTCCGGCGAGCGTCACCGCACCGTCCAGGCACAGCACGACGCGCGGACCGGCGTCGGGCAGGGCCACCGGGCCCGTGACCCGGCCCGCCCGGAGCGCGAACTCCGCCACGGGCGGGCGGTAGGTGACGAGGCCGGAACCGTCCTCGACCAGCCGCGGCCGTGCGGCGGGTCCGGGCGTGCACGTGGCGCACTCGAGCAGCGCGTCGACGTCGACGAGCTTGGTCGTGAGCCCGGCACGCAGGACGTTGTCCGAGCTCGCCATGATCTCGACCGCGCACCCGGACAGGTAGGCGTGCACGTGCCCCGAGGGCACGAACATCGACTCCCCGGGGGCGAGCGTGACCCGGTTGAGCATGAGGGAGACGACGGCGCCCGGGTCGCCCGGGTGCTGGTCCGCCAGCGAGAGCACCGTGGCGTCGGCACGCTGCGACGTCCGACGAGGAGCCCCGGACGCCGGAGCGGCACCGGTCCCGGACGCTGCCTCGGCCCGGGCCCGCACCGACGCGACGGTCCGCGCGAGGTCCGCCGCGACGTCGGGCTCGGAACGCGCGTGCAGGGCGAGCGTGAACGCCGCGCGGACGCCCGCCTCCGTGGGGCTGGCGAGGAGCGCCGACCGCATGCGCCCGACGAGGTCGCCGTCGAGGCCGTCGAGGAGCTCGAGGATGCGCGTCGGACGGCGGAAGCCCGACAGCCCCTCGAAGCGCGTCACCGCCACGACCATCTCGGGCTTGTGCTGGTCGTCGTGGAAGCTGCGCAGCGGCGAGTCGCGCGCCACGCCCTCCCGGTTCTCGCGGTTGAACCCGGCGCGCGCGAGGTGCGGCCGCGGGTGGACCTGCAGCGAGAGCGCGCGCTCGGCGGCGAGCACCTTGAGCAGGAACGGCAGGCGGGGCCCGTGCTGGTCGAGCACGCGCTGGCCCAGGACCCCCACCGGGTCCGCGCGCACCAGGTCCGCGAGCGTCGTGCCCGATGCCGCCGGCACGCCCGGTCGCGCCTCGGCCGGGCGCCGTTCGCCGTCGGGCACGACGCGCGACGGCGCGAGCGGGTGCGCGCCCATCCACAGCTCGGCCGCCGGACGACCGTCCGGTGCCACCCCCAGGAGGTCCTGGATCGCCGACGTCGAGCCCCAGTCATACGGCTGGACGGTGTTCTCCAGCCGGTAGAACGCGGGCGGACGAGCGGCGGGGAGGGCGTCGACCGACGCCTTCCCCGACCGCTCGTCCGCCGCGCTCGTCATGGGCCGAGCCTAGAGGCCCAGCGCCTCCCGGATCGGGCCGAGGAGGAAGTACACGAGGAACATCGCCGACGCGACCCACATGAGCGGGTGGATCGCGCGGACCTTGCCGAGCGCGAGCTTGATGACGACGAACGCGAGGAAGCCCGCGCCGATGCCGTCCGCGATCGAGTAGGTGAACGGCATGACGATGATCGTGAGGAACGCCGGGATCGCGATCTCGACGTTCTTCCACGAGATGCCGGCGATCTGGGTCATCATGAGGAACCCGACGAAGACCAGCGCCGGTGCGGCGGCCTCGTAGGGCACGAGCGCGACGAGCGGCGACAGGAACGTCGCGAGCAGGAACGCGACGCCCGTGACGACCGAGGCGAGACCGGTGCGCGCACCCTCGCCCGCGCCGGTCGTGGACTCGACGAAGCTCGTGTTCGACGACACCGAGCCCGCGCCGCCCGCGGCCGCGGCGAGCGAGTCGACGACGAGGATCGCGCGCGAGCGCGGCGGGACGCCGTCGGCGTCGTTGAGGCGCGCCTCGGCGCCGACGGCGACCATGGTGCCCATCGTGTCGAAGAAGTCCGCGAGCAGGAGCGAGAACACCAGCAGGATCACGGTGACGGTCGCGATGTTCTGGAACGAGCCCAGGAGCGAGAACTGGCCGAGGAGGCCGAAGTCCGGGACCTGCACGACGCCGTCGAACGTGGGCGCGTTGAGGTTGAAGCCGTTCGGGTTGGAGCCGTCGGGCGCCTTGGCGCCGATGTGCAGCGTGTTCTCCAGCACGACGGCGAGCGCGGTCGCGGTGAGGATCGCGACGAGCAGCGCGCCCTTGACCTTGCGGACCCACAGCACGATCGTCAGCACGAGGCCCACGACGAACACGAGGATCGGCCACGTGCCGAGGTTGCCGAGTGCGAGGAGCGTGCCGCTGCCCGCGGTGACGAAGCCCGCGTTGACGAGGCCGATGAGCGCGATGAAGAGGCCGATGCCCACGCTGATGGCCGTCTTCAGCTCGACAGGGACCGCGCGGAAGACCGCCTCGCGGAACCCGGTGAGCACGAGGAGCAGGATGATGAGGCCCTCGATGACGACGAGGCCCATCGCGTCCGCCCAGGTCACCCCCGGCAGCGAGGCGATGGAGTACGCCACGACCGCGTTGAGGCCCAGCCCGGCCGCGAGGCCGAGGGGGAAGTTCGCGAAGACGCCCATGGCGATCGTCATGACGCCCGCGACGAGCGCGGTCGCCGCGGCGATCTTGCCGAAGTCGGGCGCGTCGCCGCCGCCGAGGAACTGGCCCGTGCCGTCCTGGACCGTCCCGATGATCAGCGGGTTCAGCACGATGATGTAGGCCATCGCGAAGAACGTGACGAGACCACCACGGATCTCGGTGCCGACCGTCGAGCCGCGCTCGGTGATCTTGAAGAAGCGGTCGATCGCGCCGGACGCGGGGGCAGGCGCGTGCTCGTCCTCGTGGACGGGGGTGGGTGTGGACATGGTGAGAATGCTGCCAGAACCCTGTGACCGCGCGGTAACACGCGGGACACGGTCCGGCATCGTCCCCGGTGGGCGTCCGCCCACGTCAGGCGGCCCCGACGACGGCCAGCGTCGCCCCGGGTGTGCTCGACGCCACGTCCGCGCCGTCGTGGCCGGTCCTGCCGCGACCGCCGAGCGCCGTGGGGCGCGGCGTGCCGGCCCCGTGCCCGAGCCGCTCCGCGGTCGCGAGGTCGGTGACGGTCCGGGGAGCGCCGGTCGCGAGCTGCACGGCGTGGAGCGCGTCGAGGATCGCGGCCGCCCGCTCGCCGGCCGGGCCGGCAGGGACCCCGTGGACGAGCCGGGCCGGGTGGAGAAGGTCGACGACCGCGTGCCCGGTCCGGTGCTCGTCGGGGACCCACGCGACG
The DNA here is from genome assembly GCF_024124905.1 of Cellulosimicrobium cellulans. Lineage (GTDB taxonomy): Bacteria > Actinomycetota > Actinomycetes > Actinomycetales > Cellulomonadaceae > Cellulosimicrobium > Cellulosimicrobium cellulans_G. The sequence goes on along the minus strand of NZ_JAMXST010000004.1, from coordinate 119,841 downwards.
GTCGCGCGGACGCCGTCGGCGACGAGGCCCGCCGCGAGCCACTCGGCCGTCCCGGCGGGGACGCGGGCGCGCCCGACGACCAGGTCCCCGGGGCCGAGGTGCGGGGCGAGGTCGTCGAGCGCGTCGCGGAGCGTCACCACGCGCGAGACGCCGTCCGGGTCGGGGTCGGGTCCCGCGCCGACGCACAGGACGTGCACCCGCGCACCGGCGACCGCCGTGCGGTCCGTCGTCGGGCGCAGCCGCCCGCTCACGAGGCCGAGCGCGAGGAGCCGGTGCAGCCGCGGCTCAGCCGCGTGGCCCAGGCCCGTGCGGAGCGCGTCGAGGGCAGCGGGGTCCGTGTCGTGGAGCACGACCTCGTGGCCGGCGGCCGCGAGGGACGCCGCGTGCAGGACGCCGCGGCGACCGCATCCCGAGACCGAGACCCGCACGACGCACCTCCCCGCGCCCGACCCTGCATCCCGGCGGGCCTCAGTAGGCCCCGGAGCCGGAGAACACCGCGCGCGCCGTGCGCGCGAGGATGAGGAAGTCGCCGAACATCGTCCAGTTCTCGACGTAGTAGACGTCGAGCCGGACGCTCTCCTCCCACGACAGGTCCGACCGGCCCCCGACCTGCCACAGCCCCGTGAGACCCGGCTTGACCAGGAGGCGACGACGCACCTTCTTCTCGTACTGCTGCACCTCGCGCGGCAGCGGCGGCCGCGGCCCGACGAGGCTCATGTCGCCGCGCAGCACGTTGAAGAGCTGCGGGAGCTCGTCGAGCGAGTAGCGGCGCAGCACGCGGCCGACGGGCGTGACGCGCGGGTCGTCGCGCATCTTGAACAGCGGGCCGGCACCGTCGTTCTGCTCCTCGAGGTGCTGGACCTCGCGGTCGGCCCCGGCGCGCATCGACCGGAACTTGAACATGGGGAACGTCCGTCCGTTGCGACCGACGCGCTCCTGACGGAAGAGCACCGGGCCGCGGCTGGTGAGGCGGACGGCGAGCGCGACGATCACGAGCACCGGGAGCGCGGCGAGCGTGATGAGCGCCGCTCCCGTCCAGTCGATGACGGACTTCACGGCGAACTTGGGGCCGGTGAAGCGCGGCGCGTCCACGTGCAGGAGCGAGACGCTCTCCGCCGGCGTGATGGTGATGCGGGGGCCGGCGACGTCCGCGAGCTCGGCCGTGAGCATGAGGTCGACGCCGTACGGCTCGAGCTCCCAGCCGAGCCGGCGGACGACCTCGGCCGTGATGGCGTCCGAGCCCGAGACGGCGACGACGTCCGCGCCGACCCGCGTGGCGACCTCGCCCGCGTGCCGCAGCTCCCCGAGGACGGGGACGCCGCGGATCTCCTCGCCCGCCCCGAACCCGCCCGACGGGACGCACACGCCCACGACGCGGTACCCCGACTCGTCGCGGCCGTTGAGGTCGCGGATGAGCCGCTCGGCCTGGTCGCGGTGACCGATCGCGAGCACAGCCGACCGCATGCGACCGTGGGCCCGCTGACCGTGCAGCCACTGCCGCCACGCGTACCGGCCGAGGAGCAGGCCGCCGAGGCCGATCGGGAACGCGAACGCGAGGTACCCCCGCGCCTCCGGGAAGCGGAGCAGGAACGCGAGGACCGCGAGGACGGCGAAGAGGCGCCACGACGCGTCGAAGATCCGGTGGTACTCGGTGGGGCCGCTCCCCATCACCCGCGGGTCGCGCGTCCGGCTCGCGACGAGCGAGACGGACCAGGCGACCCCGACCAGCAGGCTGAGCACGACGTACGGAACGCGTGCCTCACGGACGGGCTCGTCGATGAACTGGTCCCAGCGCAGGAAGTAGGCGACGAGGACGGCGACGACGATCACGGCGGTGTCGGTGAGCAGGAGCCGGCGCCGGTAGGCGACCTCCCAGCCCTGGGCCGCGAACGCGGCGCGCGCGGCGCGGATCCGCGCCGCGGGAGTCGTGGCGAGAAGGGTGCGCAGGCTCCGCCTGGCGTCCTCGGTGACGCTGTGGGACATGCGTCCACCTCCGGTCGGTTCCACACCCTGCATGGCGACTCATCCTAGGGTTCAGAAACTGCGGGAACGAGGGTTGCCAGGGGGTTTCACCCGGGTGAGAAGACGTTCCGCACCGTCACGGTCGGAGTCGTCCTGAGGGGCAGGATCCTGCGGATCTCGTGCCGCGCTAGCCGCTCGGAGAAATAGATTGGACGGGTGTCCAGGTTCCACGTTCTGCCGAAGGTCCGGATACATCGGACGAAGGTCCCGAAGCGATGTGCGGCCCGGCGCCGACCAGATCCACCTGGACGAGTGACCATGTGTGGAGGCCGTAGCGCGGCGCCTGCATCCTAGCGTGCCGTTGCGAGCGGTCCCGACGTGTGTTCACACCAGAAGGAGATGTGGTGCAGGTCACGGGTGTGACAGCCAGGAGCGGGTGAAAAACCGCGCGGTGGCTACGATGCCCCTGTGCCCTCGTTCGTCACGCTGCTGCTCCACCCCGACCGCCGCCGCCCCGACCCCGGGCCCTGGCGGGTCGACCTGCGCGTCGTGATCCTCGTCGGCATGGGCCTCTGGACCGTCGCGCTCGTCGTGTGCACGGCCCTCCTCGCGACCGGCGCGATCACGCCGCGCGCCGTCGCGACGTGCGGCGTCGGCCTCGTCCTCGGCCTGCTCGGCCTCGTGTGGGAGCGCCGGAACCGCACCCGCTACCGCGCGTCCTCGGACGACTGAGGGTCGTCCCAGGCGGTCCGCGCGAGCGCGTCCTGCGCCGCGTCGGGGTCGCGGAGCGCCTGCTCGAGCACGAACCGCGCGCCGTGGCGTCCCGTCGCGACCGCGAGCCCCGCCGCGAGCCCGGCCGGGCCGGTCGCGTGGACCACGGCGTCCGCTCCCCCGCCGTGCTCCACCCACCACGGCACCGCGACCCCGCCCACGCGCAGGTCGTCGTGACGTTCCCAGGTGCGGGGCGCCGCGCCGTCGAGGACCGCGCGCACCGCCTCGGGGACGTCGCCACGACGGCCCGGGGCGTCGGGGGCGGGAGCGATGCGCGGGACGGTCCGGACGTCCAGGAGGTCGGCGACCTCGGCCAGCAGACCCGGCGGCGCCGGGAGGACCGCGCGGACGGGTGACCACATCGGGTCGGGCGCGACGGCGACGTCGTCCGCGCCGACCACCCGCACCGCCCCGGCACGCAGCGCGGGCAGGCGCTCGGGCGGCGGATCCAGCCGCTCGCCCCGGGCCGCGAGGGCGCCGAGCGCGCGCCAGAGCGTCAGCGCGGCCCGCGCGTCGACCGCCTCTCCGACGTCGGGCAGGTCGTCCAGCAGCTCGACCCACTCGTCCGGCGCGAGCTCCGCGAGGTCCCGCACGCCGCCCAGCGCGGCCAGCACCTCGTCGTCGAGCCCCGCCACGTCCGGCGGGGCCGGGCGCAGGAACGGGACGTGCCGGAGGCCCGACCCGAGCGCGAACGCGCCGCCGAGCTCCTCGCGCAGCCACCACGCGGTGTAGGAGCGCGCCGTGGTGGTCCGACCTCCCTCGGCCCGCACCGGGGCGAGCAGCGCCTCCCGGGTCCCGGGCTCCGTGGCGAGGCGCGCGAGCGCGTCCGGCCACGCCGCGTCGGCGACCGCGTCGAGGTCCGCGACCGCGAGGACGTCGCCCACGTACGCCTCGGGACCGAGCGTCGCCGCGAGGTACGCGAGGTACCCGCCCCAGTCGGACAGCCAGCCCTCCGGGGCGTGCGGGTCCAGGTCCGGCTCGTCGTCCGACGCCGGCGTGAGCACGTCGCGCACGCGCAGCACCCCGAGCCCGTCGGCCGCGCCCACCGCGCGCAGCACCGGCTCGCCCCAGCGGTCGACGACCGCGGGATCGACCAGGTCGAGCGTGTCGAGCGCGTCCGCGGCCCACGTCCCGGGCAGCGCGCAGCCGCGCACGGGCGACCAGCCACCGTCCGCCGTCGGCACGGGCAGCTCACCCCACCAGAACGGCAGGCCCGCCCGCGCCGGGTCCGGTGCCGCGCGCACCGCGGCAGCGACCAGCGCGAGCAGCCGGTCCACGTCCGCCGTCGGGTCGTCGCCCGCGTCCGCCGCGTCCGAGGCCGCCAGGACGCGCTCGCGCACCGCCCCCTCGGAGAGCACCGTCCGGAGGTGGGTCGCCCGTGCCCCGAGCCGCTCGAGCAGCGGGTGCGCGGCCCGCGGGTCGACCACGCGCAGCCCGAGCTCGGCCGCGTCGCGCGCGTCGAGCGCCCCGCCGTCCGACGGCTCGCCCGGCCCGGCGTCCAGGAGCAGGAGCCCGCGCGCGCCGCGCACGACCTGCCCGCCGAGCAGCGGCACGGGGAGCGCCCCCAGGACCTCGAGCACCGACCTGTCACCGGCGTGCGGTGCCAGCGCGTCGTACAGCGACCGCCAGCGCGCCGGGTCGGCGACGAGCGGGAGGTCGTCCACGACGTCCGCGAGGTCCACGACCCGTGTGCCGAGCGACCGCGCGACCGCACGGAGCGGCCCCGGGACGTCCACCAGGTGGGCGACCCCCAGCTCGGACCGCACGCGCGCGTCGCCCACGTCCCCCGCGAGGACGCACGCCTCGGCGGGCGTGACCAGGGCCTGCCGCACGGTCGCCGCCGCGCCCCCGTCCTCGAGCACGTCGTCGTCGGCACGGAGAACCCCCGCGGCGGGGCGCGCGACCGGCGCGTCGAGCGGCAGGAGCGGGGTCCGGGCGAGCGCCGCCTCGGCCGACGCGCGGACCTCCGCGTCGACGGCGCTCGCCGGCAGCCCGGTCGGGACGAGGGCGAGCACGTCGGCACCGCGCTCGGGCGCGAGCTCGCCGAGCAGCTCCGCGTACGCACGCCCCGCCGCGCGCGCCACGTGCGCGGTGACCGGCCCGGGCGGGACGTGCCGGCGCGCCGGGTCCAGCGGGAAGGTCGCCAGGAGCAGCGCGGGGAAGGTGAGGCGCTCGTCGGTGGGGGTCGGGGCGTGCAGCACGTCGGTGCGCGCCCCGTCGTCCGGGAGCGCCCACGTGACCGACCACCGCGTCGACGCGCGCTCCTCGACCGGGCGGTCCGCGAGCAGCGCCGCGTCGATCGTCCCCTCGCGCCGCAGGACGGTCCACCGGTCGGCGACGTCCGCGACCCGTCGCTCCTCGACGCCGTCCCCGGCCACGACGACCTCGGCGAGCGCCGGGAGCGCGAGCAGGAGCGGGTCCCCCACGTCGGCGAGCTCCGCGCGGACGGCGGCGAGCGCGTCCGCGTCGCGCAGCTCGACCTCGACGACCGTGTCGTACCCCGGCGGCACCTCGACGCGGGCCGGGAACGGGAGCCGCAGCGCCGGGAGCCGGTCGCCGCGGCGCGCCACCTCGGCGGCGAGGTCCGGACGGTCGGCGACCACGTCGTCGAGCGCGGCGCGCGTGCGCGCGACCGAGAGCTCGACGGCGCGCTCGCCCGTCCCGACCCGGACCCGGTCGGAGACCGCGCGGACCGCGGCGAAGCCGACCCCGAACCGTCCCACCGTGGGCGTCCGACCGTCGGCGTCGCGCGGGCTGCGTCCGGTCGCGGAGGCACGGAGCGCGACGAGCGACGCGACGCCCGAGGCGTCCAGCGGCTCGCCCGTGTTCGCCGCGCGCAGCACCCAGGGCTCGTCCGGTCCCGACGGCGCGTGCAGGCTCAGGCGCAGCCGCCCCGGGACCCCGGCGCGGGCCGCGGCGTCCGCGGCGTTCTGCGCGAGCTCGACGACGACGCGCCCCCGGTACGACCCGTGGGCGTGGTCCTCCTCGGTGTTCGCGTCCTCGCGCAGCCGCGTCGGCGACGACCGCCACGCCTCCAGGACCGCACGGCGCAGCGCGGCCGTCCCGAAGACGTCGTCCGTCACTCCTGCGGCTCGTCTGCCGCCCGCTCGGGGGCCGGCTGCGCGTCGGCCGCCGGGGCCTCCGGGGTGGTCCCCGGGTCGGGGGCGTCGGCCGGTGGGGCCTCCGGAGCGGTCTCCGGGTCGGCAACCTCCGCCGGCGCCCCGGAGGCTGCGACCGCGGCCTCCGGCTCGGCCGTCGCCGCCTCGTCGGCCGTCGCCCCGTCCTCGGCGGGCACCGCCGGCGGGGCGACGGACTCGAGCAGGGAGACGATCTCGACGTGCAGCTCGTCGACCAGGGGGTCGGCGTCGGGCCAGTCGCTCCGCTGCGGCTCGACGTCGGTCTCCGAGTGCGCACCGCACCCGTGGTCGAGGCTCACGACCTTGCCGTCGTCGGGCGACCACTCGTTCGCGCACACGCCGAACACCTGGCCGAGGCTGCCCTGGAGGGTGACGAGGAAGCCGCACGACCCGCACTCCGCGGCCGAGGCGACCGCACCGCGGGCCGTCGGGCCGCGCGAGCCGCGGTACCAGCGCTCGGCGGCCTCGTCCCGACCCTGCGGGGACAGCACGCGGGCGCGCGCGAGGGCGAGCTCGTCGATCGCGACGGCGTCCTGCTCCTCGTCGCCCGTCGGGACGTAGCCGGGCTCGAGGCGCGGGTCGTCGGCGCGGAACGGGAGCACGTCGCCCGGCCCCACGTCGCCGGGCTGCAGGCGCTCGGACCACGGGAGCCACGACGGCGCGAGCAGCGCGCCGTCGCCCGGCAGCAGCTCGACCTCGCACACCGTGGCCGTCCGCCCGCGCGGCACGCGCGCGAGGGTGACGGTCCAGTGCCAGCCGCGGTAGCCGCGCATCGTGCACGCGAACCGGTGGGAGATGAGGCGGTCCGCCTCGGCGAAGGTGCCGAGGTGCTCCCCGACGTCCTCGGGTCGCTCGGCGACCTCCTGGGCCGCGGCGCGCGCGAGCTCGACCGCGCCCGTGAGCACGGCGTCGCGCGCGGCACGCGCGGACACTCCCCGGGAACGCTCCTCGGCAGCAGCCACGGCGACCATGTCAGCCCTCGATCTCGTCGGCGACCACGCGCAGGACCTTGGCGACCATCGTGGCCTTGCCCTTCTCCGGGTAGCGGCCCTTGCCGAGCCCGTCGCGGATCCGGTCGAGCTCCTTGATGAGGTCCTCCACGATGACCGCCATCTCGTCCGCCGAGCGGCGCTTCGCCTTGACCACGGACGGCGCCGGGTCGAGGAACGTGACCGCGAGCGCCTGCGGGCCCCGCCGTCCGTCGGCGACGCCGAAGTCCACCCGGGCGCCCGGCTTGGGCGCGGGGGCGTCGGCGGGCAGCGCGGAGGCGTGCAGGAAGACCTCGCCGCCGTCGTCGTTGGCGATGAAGCCGAACCCGCGTTCGGTGTCGAACCACTTGACCTTGCCGGTGGGCACGTGAACCTCGTTCGTGCTCGTAGGAACCAGAACCCCCAGGCTACCGGCCACGCGGCGGCAAAGCCGCATCCATACCGCGGGCGCGCTCCCGGAGCCCGCCGTGCCGCGCCGTCGGTCCGGTCAGCGCGCCGCCGACCGGGCGACCACGCCCGCGTCCGCTCCCGCCCGCAGGGCGACGGCGTCGAACCAGTCGGCGTAGTCGGCCACCGTGCGGTGGAGGTGGCCGAACAGCTCGAAGGACACGGTGCCGAACAGGGTGGTCCAGGCCATGAGCGTGCGCACGACGGCCTCCGCCGGGGCGTCGGCCGCGACGAGCCCGCGGGACGCGACGTACGCGACGGCGGGGGCGACGAGCGCGTCCGCGTCCCCGGCCGACGGCGGGGCGGGCGCGGGGCCCTCGCCGCCCGCCCAGGAGTCGGCGACGACGCGGACGAGGGTCCGCACGACGCGCGTCGCGGGCTCGACGGTGTCCTGCGGCGCCGCGTACCCGGGGACGGGCGTGCCGTAGAGCAGGGCGAAGTCGCCGGGACGCTCGACGCACCAGGCCCGCAGCGCGCGGCACGCGGCGAGCCACCGGCCGGTCAGGTCGTCGCGCGCGACCGCGGCCTCCGCCGCCTCGACCGCGGCGCCGAGCTCGTCGTAGCACTCGACGAGGAGCGCCGTGAGGAGCGCGTCGCGGCTCGGGAAGTAGCGGTAGACGGCCGACGACACCATGCCGACGTCGCGCGCGACGGCCCGGAGCGAGAGCCCGGCGGGGCCGTCGGCGACGAGGCGCGCGCGGGCGGCGTCGAGGATGTCGCGCGTCAGGGTCTCGCGCGCCAGGGCGCGTGCCGTGCGAGGAGCCGTCATTCCGACAGGGTGACAGACGAGAGCGGCGCCCACAAACGAGAGCGGTGCTCTTGCAATGGATGCCGACCCGTGCCATGCTCCTCGACGAAGCGAGAGCACTGCTCTCGGAAAGGAGACCTCATGACCAACGCACCGTCCTCGTCCGACCGGCACGTCGTCGTCGGCGCCGGGCCCGTCGGCCGGCACGTCGCCGCCGAGCTCGCGGCCCGCGGGTCGCACGTCACCGTCGTCACCCGCAGCGGCCGGGACACCGGCGTCGCGGGCGCCACCCACCGCGCCCTCGACGCCTCCGACGCCGACGCCCTGACCCGCGTCGCCGACGGCGCCGACGTGCTCTACAACTGCGCCAACCCCGGCGACTACACGCAGTGGGAGCGCGTCTGGCCGCCCCTCGCGACCGCGCTGCTCACCGCCGCCGAGCGCACCGGCGCCGTCTACGCGATCACCGGCAACCTCTACCCCTACGGCCCCGTCGACGGGCCGATGACCGAGGACCTGCCCGACGTCGCGACCGACCACAAGGGGGTCCTGCGCGCCCGGCTGTGGGCCGACGCGCTGGCCGCGCACCGTGCCGGTCGCGCGCGCGTCGTCGAGGTGCGCAGCTCCGACTTCGTCGGGCCCGGCGTCGGGGGCAACGGGCACGTCTCGCGCGTCGTGCCGGCAGCCCTGCGCGGGAGCGCCGTGACGATGATCGGGCGCACCGACCTGCCGCACTCGTTCACCGACGTCCAGGACGCCGCCCGCACCCTGGTCGCCGCGGCGGCCGACCCCGACGCGCACGGCCGCACGTGGCACACCCCGAGCAACCCGCCCCGCACCCAGCGCGAGGCGCTGACCGACGTCCTCGCGAGCGTCGGGCACCCGCCCGTCCGGGTCCGCTCCCTGCGCGGCGCCGGCCTCGCCGCCGCCGGCCTGTTCTCGCCGCTGCTGCGCGAGCTGCGCGACCTCGCCTACCAGTGGGAGCGGCCCTACGTCCTCGACGACACCGCGGCACGCGCCCGCTTCGGGATCGAGCCGACGCCCTGGGACGAGGTCTGCCGCCGCACCGCCCGCGGCTGATCACCGGACCCGTCGACATCGGCGAACACAGTCGAGCTCGGCGGTCCGAGTCGAGGTCGGCGGTCGTACGTGCCGACGTCGGCAGAACCTGCCGAACGCGTGCTGCGGCCCTGAACGGCACAGGGACGCTCCGGGGCGCCGTCCACAACCTCCGCACCGCGCGGTCGTCGTCCACAGCTCCGGTACCGCCCGGCCCGCGGTGGTCTCAGGAACGGCACGATCTCTCCCCATGCCGAGTCGAGAGCCCCCGACCCCCCTCCACCTCGCGCACGAGCACCTCCCGGAAGAGGTCCGGCGCCGGCTCGCCACCGGCGAGTGGGAACGGGTGCGGCGCGGTGCGTACCGCGACACACCCGCGCCCGACGTCCCGCCCCTCGCGGCGGCGCGGACCCTCGCGGTCGCCCGAGCCCGTGCCGTCGCCCGAGCCCTGCGCGCCGACCCCGTCGTGAGCCACGCGTCCGCAGCGCTCCTGCACGGCCTGCCCGTGTGGGAACTCCCCACGACGACCCACGTGGTCCAGCCGTACCGCAGGTCGGGATCCGCGGCGCGCGACGTGACGCGGCACGTCGGCGAGGTGGGCGCCGAGGACCGGGCGACGATCCGCGGCGTCACCGCGACCTCGCTCGCGCGCACCGTCGCCGACTGCCTGCGCACGATGCCCGCGCTCGACGGACTCGTCGTGGCGGACGCGGCGCTCGCGCGGGGCGTCCGGCGGTCCGACGTCGCGACCGTCCTCGACCGGTCACCGCGAGGTCGCGGATCCCGTCGGGCCCGGCACGTGCTCGAGCTCGCGGACCCGGGCGCGGAGTCGGCCCGCGAGACCTGGCTGCGGTACGTCCTCCTGCGGACCGGGTTGCCGCGCCCGGAGACCCAGGTGCCGCTCCGCACCGAGGTCGGTCCGGTGCGGGTCGACCTGGGCTGGACGCGGTGGCGGCTGCTGCTGGAGTTCGACGGCCTGGTGAAGTACCGCACCGGCCCGTCCGGGCTGGCGCCGCGCGAGGACCCGGGCCGCGTGCTCGTCCAGGAGAAGCTGCGGCAGGAGGCGATCGAGCGCACGGGGAACCGCCTGCTGCGCGTCACCTCCCGGGACCGGCCGTCCCACGTCGTCGCGCGGGTGCTGCGGCACGTCCCGCCCGACGTCGTCCGCGGCCTCCGCCCCGACCCGTTCCTCCCGCCTCTGTGAGCTCGGCGGTCCGGCACGAGGTCGGCACGTTCCGTCGAGATCGGCGGTCCTGACTGCCGATCTCGACCGCGATCACCGATCTCGTGGGACCGGGCCCGGCGCGTAACATCGAACGGATGGCCACCTCCCGGCCCGAGCGGGCTCCGACGTACAGCGAGTCGCTGCGCCAGCGCGACGACGCCGCCCTGGTCGCGCTGCTCCGGCGGCGGCCCGACCTCGCGACGCCGTCGCCCTCGACCCTGCTCTCGCTCGCCGCGCGCGCGATGAACCGGACGAGCCTGGAGCGTGCGCTCGCCGGGCTGGACGAGCTGACGCTCCACGTCCTGGAGGCGGTGCTGGTGCTCGACTCCGTGGGGTCGCCCGCGACGGCGGCGGCGGTCGCGCGGGCGACGGGCGTCGACCGCGCGCGTGTCACCTCCGCGCTCGCCCTCCTCGACGAGCTCGCGCTCGTCTGGACCCCCGGCGCACGGTCGGCCGGGTTCCGCCCGGCGCCGGGCGTCGCGGAGGTCCTCGGCTCTCACCCCGCCGGCCTCGGCCCCGTCGCGGCCCTCGCCGCGGGCGACGCGGGCGCGGCGGGGAGGGGCGACCTGCCCGACGACGCCCCGCCCGGCACCCGGGCGATCCTCGACGCGCTGACGTGGGGACCGCCCGTCGGCGTCGCCCCCCGCGCGGACGCGTCCGCGCGGCGCGCGACGGACTGGCTCGTCGAGCACGGCTACCTGCGTGCGACGGACGAGCGGCACGTCGTGCTGCCGCGCGAGGTCGGGCTCGCCCTGCGCGGTGGCCGCACCCATCGCGACGTCCGGACGGCTCCTCCGGTCCCGGACGTCCGCGACCTCCCGCCCGCGACGGTCGACGCGGAGTCCGCGAGCGCCGGGCTCGAGGCCGTGCGGCTCGTCGCGCGGCTCGTGACGCACTGGACCGAGCACCCGCCGGGCGTCCTGCGCGCCGGCGGGCTCGGGGTGCGCGACCTGCGGCGGGCCGCCGTCGCGCTCGAGGTCGACGACCCGACGGCGGCCGCGGTCGTCGAGCTGGCCGCGGCGGCGGGGCTCGTGGCCGACGACGGCGACGACCCGCCGACGTTCGCCCCGACGCTCGCCGCGGAGGACTGGCTCGACGACGACCTGGGCGACCGCTGGGCGACGCTCGCCCGCGGCTGGTGGCGCTCGCGCCGCACCCCCTGGCTCGTGGGCAGCCGCGACGAGAAGGGCGCCCTGCGCGCCGCGCTCGACCCGGAGCTGTGGCGCCCCTGGGTGCCCCGGCTGCGGCGGTCCGTCCTGGACGTCCTCGACCTCGCCCCCGGGCGCCCGCTCGCCGCGGCCGACGTCGTCGCGGTGCTGCGGTGGCGCACGCCGCGGGCGGTGCCACCGGAGCAGGCCGTCGCGGGGCTGCTGCGCGAGGCCGCGTTGCTCGGGGTCACCGGTGCGGGCGCGCTCGCTCCCCCGGGACGTGTCCTCCTCGGTGCCGACGACGTGCAGGCGTCGTCCGGGACCGGCCCGACGGACCTCGGCGCCGCCTTCGAGGCGGTGCTCCCGGCCGAGGTCGACGACCTGCTGCTCCAGGGCGACCTCACGGGCATCGTGCCGGGGCGGCCGTCGCGCACGCTCGAGCGGCTCGTCGAGGTCGCGGCGGACGTCGAGTCGCGCGGCGCCGCGACGACGGTCCGGTTCACACCCGACTCCGTCCTGCGCGCGCTCGACCGCGGCGCGACGGCCGACGAGCTCCTCGCCGAGCTCGCGGCACACTCGCGCACCCCCGTGCCGCAGCCGCTCGAGTACCTGGTGCGCGACACGGCGCGCCGCCACGGCCGGGTCCGCGTGGGGACGGCGTCGTCGTACGTGCGCGCGGAGGACCCGGTGCTGCTCGCGGGGATCGCGGACGACCCGGCGCTGCGCGGGCTGGGCCTCGTGCTCCTCGCGCCGACCGTGCTCGCGTCGGCCGCGCCCGCCGGGGAGCTCCAGGAGGCGCTGCGCGCCCGCGGCGTGCCGGCGGTCGTCGAGGGGCCGGACGGGCGTGTGCTCGTCGCGGACCGGGCCGGCCGGCGGGGCGCTCCCGACGGCGTCGCACCGTCCCGACGCGGCCGGGTCGCCACCGCGGGGCGGCGCGCGGGCGGGCGCGCGCGGACCGGCGTCGTCCCCGGTTCCGGGGCGCGCGTCGACGAGCCGGGCGGCGCCGCCGAGCGCACCCAGCGGTTCGCGGACCTCGTCGCCCGCCTGCGCGCGGAGGACGCGCGCTCCGCCGAGCGCGCGGGGGACGGCGCGGGCGGGCGGCCCGGACGGACGGCCCTCGCGGAGGGCGACGGGACGCGCGCGGGCGAGCGGACGCCGTCGGGCACGAACGGACGCGCCGACGGGTACGGCCCTGCGGAGGGAACATCCGACCCGGTGGCCGCGTTGGGTCTGCTGCGCGAGGCGATCGCCGACGGGGCGCTGGTCTGGCTCGAGGTCGTCGGTCCGACGGGCTCGCAGGACCGCCGCCGCGTCCGACCGCTGACCCTCGACGCGGGACGGCTGCGCGCGCAGGATCCCGCGCGCGACGCGGAGCTGACGGTCGCGGTCCACCGCATCGCGTCCGTCACCCCTGACGCTCCGCCGAGGTAGAGCCCTGGTAGCGCGAGGGAGAACCGTGGTCACGACCACGCCTCGACCTCGCGGCACCACGGCTCCACCTCGCGCGACCACGGCTCTACCTCGGCAAGGAGACACATGACCGACGGACCTCTCATCGTCCAGAGCGACAAGTCGCTGCTGCTCGAGGTCGACCACCCGCGCGCCGACGACGCGCGGCGGGCCATCGCGCCGTTCGCCGAGCTCGAGCGCGCCCCGGAGCACGTCCACACGTACCGGCTCACGCCGCTCGGCCTGTGGAACGCGCGCGCGGCCGGGCACGACGCCGAGCAGGTCGTCAACACGCTCATCGAGTACTCGCGCTACCCCGTGCCCCACGCGCTGCTCATCGACGTCGCGGAGACGATGTCGCGGTACGGGCGGCTCACGCTCGCGCAGCACCCGACGCACGGGCTCGTGCTCGAGGCGACGGACCGCGCCGTCCTCGCCGAGGTGCTCAAGTCCAAGCGCACCGCCGGCCTGGTGGGCGAGCGGATCGACGACACGACCGTCGTCGTGCACCCGTCCGAGCGCGGCCACCTCAAGCAGGTCCTCGTGAAGCTCGGCTGGCCCGCCGAGGACCTCGCGGGGTACGTCGACGGCGAGAAGCACGCCATCGCGCTCAGCCCGACGACGCCGCCCCGCGCCGAGGGCGAGGAGCCGAAGCCCTGGGAGATGCGCCCGTACCAGGCGCAGGCGGTGGACGGGTTCTGGCACGGCGGGAGCGGCGTCGTCGTGCTGCCGTGCGGCGCGGGCAAGACGATCGTCGGCGCGGGCGCGATGGCGAAGTCCGGGACGACGACGCTCATCCTGGTGACGAACACGGTGAGCGCGCGCCAGTGGCGCGACGAGCTCGTGCGGCGCACGACGCTCACCGAGGACGAGATCGGCGAGTACTCCGGCGCGCGCAAGGAGATCAAGCCCGTCACGATCGCGACCTACCAGGTGCTGACGACCAAGCGGAAGGGCGTGTACACGCACCTCGAGCTGCTCGACGCGCGCGACTGGGGGCTCGTCGTGTACGACGAGGTGCACCTGCTACCCGCGCCGATCTTCCGCATGACGGCGGACCTGCAGGCGCGCCGCCGCCTCGGGCTCACCGCGACGCTCGTGCGCGAGGACGGCCGGGAGGACGAGGTGTTCTCGCTCATCGGGCCCAAGCGGTACGACGCCCCGTGGAAGGACATCGAGGCGCAGGGCTACATCGCGCCCGCCGACTGCGTCGAGGTGCGCCTCACGCTGCCCGAGTCCGACCGCATGACGTACGCCGTCGCCGAGCCCGAGGACAAGTACCGGCTCGCCGCGACCGCCGCGGGCAAGAACCGGGTCGTGGAGCAGATCGTCGCGCAGCACCCGGACGACCAGGTGCTCGTGATCGGCCAGTACCTCGACCAGCTCGAGGAGCTGTCGCAGCACCTCGACGCGCCGCTCATCACGGGCGCGACGACGGTCCGCGAGCGCCAGCGCCTGTTCGACGCGTTCCGCTCGGGCGAGATCTCGCGGCTCGTCGTGTCGAAGGTCGCGAACTTCTCCATCGACCTGCCGGAGGCCTCGGTCGCGATCCAGGTGTCCGGGTCGTTCGGGTCGCGCCAGGAGGAGGCCCAGCGCCTCGGCCGCGTCATGCGCCCGAAGTCCGACGGCCGCACCGCGCACTTCTACGCCGTCGTCGCGCGCGACACGGTCGACCAGGACTTCGCGGCCCACCGCCAGCGGTTCCTGGCGGAGCAGGGGTACGCCTATCGCATCGTCGACGCGGAGGACCTGGGCGTCGTGCAGTGACGGGTGGGGACCGCAGCGCAGCAAGGTACCCGCCCGGCACGGAACGACGCCCAGGGCCGACCGAGAACGCACAGGACCTGGGCGTCGTGCAGTGACGGGTGGGGACCGCAGCGCAGCAAGGTACCCGCCCGGCACGGAACGACGCCCAGAGCTGACCGAGAACGCACAGGACCTGGGCGTCGTGCAGTGACGCGGCCCCCGCTCCGTTGAGTGCTGGGGATGTGTCGTCCCGGGGCGGTTCTGCCGACAGATCCCCAGCACTCGGCGCACGTCCCACGATGTGAGAGCGCTCCCAAGAAGTTACTGACAAGACAGTCAGTCGTGGCCTAGGCTCCCCGCATCAGCGCGACGACGCGCTGGCGTCGGCGCGCTGGCGTCGACTCCCCGTTCGAAGGAGAACACCCACCGTGACCCTCTCGACGACCATCCCCGGCGCGGGCAGGACAGCCCGTCGAGCCCGCGCCGCCGGTGCGGGCGTGGCGGCGCTCGCCGTGGCCGCGACGGGCGTGGCGCTCGGTGCGCCCGCCACGGCCGCCCCGGCCACCGACCCCGACCTCGGACCGAACGTCGTCTTCATCGACGACTCGTGGTCGGTGGACCAGATCAACACCTACCTCGCGTCGATCAACGACGAGGCGGAGTTCAGCCAGGACCGGCACGCCGTGTTCTTCGAGCCGGGCGTCTACGGCGACGCGTCCGGCGCGAACGACCCGGCGACGGCGACCGGCATCGTCAACGCGGAGGTCGGCTACTACACCGCGATCGCCGGCCTCGGCGCGCAGCCCGATGACGTGCTCGTCAACGGCGCGCTGAGCGTGCAGCCCGTCGTGAGCTGCCCGAGCAACCCGTGGAGCTGCCAGGACCCGGGCTCGCTCACGCGCTTCTGGCGCTCCCTGAGCAACGTCGCGATCAACCCGATCCAGCGCCCGGTCGACGAGGACGTGAACCGCCCGTTCCCCGCGGGGATCACCGACCCGCACCAGCTCCGGTTCGCGGTGTCGCAGGCCGCGCCGCTGCGCCGGGTCGACATCCAGGGCGACCTCACGGTGTTCGGGCGCTTCGGCGAGTACGCGAGCGGCGGCTACCTCGCCAACTCGCGCGTCTCGGGCCGCCTCGTGACCGGCTCGCAGCAGCAGTGGTACACGCGCAACTCCGAGGTCGGCACCTGGGACGGCGGCGTGTGGAACATGGTGTTCTCCGGCGTCGAGGGCGCCCCGGCCACGGACTTCGGGCCCCGGCCCGACGGCACCACCGGCAACAAGACGACGCTCGACACGACCCCGCTGAGCCGGGAGGCGCCGTTCCTGTTCCGCGACGGCGAGGACCTCGCCGTGTTCGTGCCGCACGCGCGGACCGAGACGCGCGGCGTCGACTGGTCGACCGACGCCGACGCGGGCCAGAAGCTCTCCCTCGACGCCTTCTTCGTCGCCCACGAGGGCGACTCGGCGGCGGAGATCAACGCGGCCCTCGCGACCGGCAAGAACCTCCTGCTCACCCCCGGCGTCTACCACCTCGACGAGGCGATCCGCGTCGAGAACCCCGGCACGGTCGTCCTGGGCCTCGGCTACGCGTCCCTCGCCCCGACGTCGGGCACCGCGGCGCTGGAGATCGGCGACGTCGCGGGCGTGAAGGTGGCGGGCATCACGGTCGACGCCGGACCCGTCGAGTCGGACGTCCTCGTGCGCGTCGGTCCGGCGGACGCGCACGTGGCGGACGCCGCCGACCCGACGACGCTCACCGACGTGTTCGTCCGCGTCGGCGGGCCATGGGTCGGCAAGGCGACGACGAGCATCGAGGTCAACAGCGACCACGTGCTGCTCGACCACATCTGGGCCTGGCGCGGGGACCACGGCAGCGGCATCGGGTGGGACCAGAACACGGGCGACCACGGCGTCGTCGTGAACGGCGACGACGTGACCGCCACGGGCCTGTTCGTCGAGCACTACCAGAAGAACCAGACGATCTGGAACGGCGAGCGCGGCCGCACGGTCTTCTACCAGAGCGAGATCCCCTACGACGTGCCGAGCCAGGCCGCGTTCATGGACGGCGACCGCACGGGGTACGCGTCGTACCGGGTGGGCGACCACGTCCGGCGGCACGACGCCGTCGGGGTGGGCGTGTACTCGTTCTTCAACCAGGGCGTCGACGTGCGCGTCGCGAGCGGCATCCAGACGCCAGTCCGCGCAGGCGTGACGTTCCGGTCGATGACGAGCGTCTTCCTCAACGGGTCGGGCGGCATCGAGCACGTCGTCAACGACACGGGCGCTCCCGCCGTCGGCTCGTTCGCGTCCCCGCAGGTCGTGGCGTACCCGACCGACCTCCCCGCGGAGGCGGACGTCACGGTCGAGGCCACGACGCGCTGCCTCGCGGGCACGGCGTACGTCGCGGTCCGGGCGACCAACGGCGGCGACGCGCCGCTCGCGGTGACGCTCTCGACGCCGTTCGGGTCGCGCACCGTCGCGAGCGTCGCCCCGGGCGCGAACGCGTACCAGTCGTTCGCGGTGCGCGCCGCCTCGGTGGCGGCGGGCGACGCTGTCGTCAGCGCGGTCGCCGGAGGCGTCACGAGCGAGGTCAGCGCGCCCTACGCGGCGCTGACCTGCGGGTGACCGACCGCACCGGTCGAGCGTCACGAGGCCCGTCTCCCCGAGAGGGAGGCGGGCCTCCGCCGTCGTGCCGGCCGACGGCGGTGCGCCCCACGGCGCCCCGGCCCCGATTGCGGGACCCCAGGGGCTGGGAAAGGATCGGCGCGTGAGCACGGCCCACCGTCCCTCGCTCCCCCGCGCCGCCGCGGACCGTGGCGCGCGCGCGTCGCTCGCCCTCGTCGCGGCGGCGCTCGTCGCCCTCGTGACCGGCCTCGCTCTGCTCCTCCCCGCCGCGACCGCCCACGCTGTGGCCCCGATGGACGTTGCCGACGAGATCACCGACCCCGACGGCGTGCTCGGCGACCGGACCGACGCGGTCCAGGACGCGCTCGACCGCCTCGCGCAGGACACCGACCTCCAGCTCTTCGTCGTGTACGTCGCGAGCTTCGACGGCATGGACGGCGTCGACTGGGCGAACGCCACGGCGAACGCGTCCGGGCTCGGCGTGGACGACCTGCTGCTCGCCGTCGCGACCGAGGACCGCCGCTACGGGCTCTCCTACGACAACAACGTGTCCCTCACCGACGCCGAGCTGGACCGGATCTCCGCCGCGGTGGAGGACGAGCTGCGGGACGACGACTGGGCGGGCGCCGCGATCGCCGCGGCCGAGGTCGCGCGCGGCGCGAGCCAAGGCTCCGGGGGCGTGTCCTGGTTCTGGGTCCTGCTCGGCCTCGGCGTGCTCGTCCTCGTGGTCGTGCTGGTCGTCCGGTCGGTCGCGAAGCGCCGCCGCACCACCCCGGGCGGGGTCCCTGCGGAGGGTGGTCTCGCGGCCCTGCCCACCGACGAGCTCAACCGGCGCGCGAGCGCCGCGCTCGTCGCGATCGACGACGCCGTGAAGACCTCGGAGCAGGAGCTCGGCTTCGCGCAAGCCCAGTTCGGCCTCGAGGCGACGCGACAGTTCTCCGCCGCGCTCGCCGAGGGCAAGCAGAAGGTCTCCGAGGCGTTCATGCTGCGCCAGCAGCTCGACGACGACCGCCCCGAGACCGAGCCGCAGGCCCGGGACGCGATGGCCCGCATCGTCGCG
The DNA here is from genome assembly GCF_024124905.1 of Cellulosimicrobium cellulans. Lineage (GTDB taxonomy): Bacteria > Actinomycetota > Actinomycetes > Actinomycetales > Cellulomonadaceae > Cellulosimicrobium > Cellulosimicrobium cellulans_G. The sequence continues at coordinate 101,473 of NZ_JAMXST010000004.1, read as the reverse complement.
CTGTGCGACGAGGTCGCGGCGTCCCTCGACGCCCAGTCGCGCACCTTCGACGAGCTGCGCGACCTCCAGGCGCGCGCCCCGCAGGTGCTCGACGAGACCGACCAGCGCGCGAGCGAGGTCCTCGCCCGCGTCGAGCCGGCGCGCGCGACGCTCGACGCGCTCGCTCGCACGTACCCGCCGACGTCGCTCGCGTCCGTCGCGCAGAACCCCGACCAGGCACAGGCGCTCGTCGCGAACGCCCGCGAGTCCGTCGCCCGGGGCCGCGAGGCGCTGGCCGGCAAGGACCGGGCCGCGGCCGTGGCCCTCGCCCGGGCGGCGCAGAACGCCGTGGGGCAGGCGGTCACGCTGCTCGACGCCGTCGACCGGGCCGGCGCGGACCTCGCCGAGTCGGGCCCGCGCCTCGACCGGGGCCTCGCCTCGATCACGTCGGACATCGCCGACGCCGGCCGGCTCGCCCCCGCGGACCCCGCCGTCGCCCCGGCTCTCGCGGAGGCGCAGGCCGCCGCGGCCGCGGCGGGGACCGCGCGCGACGGCGGAGACCCCCTCACGGCGCTGCGGCGCCTCACCGAGGCCGAGGCCGCGCTCGACGCCGCGCTCGCCCCGTTCCGTGAGCGTGCCGAGCAGGCAGCGCGCGCGAACGCGCTCCTGCGCGACACGCTGGCGCGCGTCGACTCGCAGGTCCGCGCGACGAACGACTTCATCGAGACCCGGCGCGGCGCCGTCGGGCCCGAGGCACGCACCCGGCTCTCGGAGGCGATCCGGCTGCTCGGCGAGGCCCGCGCACTCCAGCCGACCGACCCCGTCGCCGCGCTCGAGCGCGCGCAGCAGGCCGACGCGCAGGCGCAGTCCGCCGCGCAGCGCGCCCAGCAGGACGCGTCGAGCTGGCAGTCGTCGCAGGGCGGCGGGATGTTCGGCGGTGGCGGCGGCGGGAGCAACGTCGGGGGGATGGTGCTCGGCGGGATCCTGCTCGACTCGATCCTGCGCGGCGGGGGCGGCGGCCGGTCCGGCGGGTTCGGGGGCGGGAGCTTCGGGGGCGGCTCCGGCGGCGGCGGCTTCGGCGGCGGCCGGTCGGGCGGGCGCTCGGGCGGACGCTCGTCGGGCGGGCGTTCAGGCCGCGGCGGGCGCTTCTGACCAGACTGCGAGCCCCCCGGACCAGACCGGACCACGGACGAGACGGACCAGCACACAGCACCGACCAGCACGAGACGGCTCATCAGAGAGGGACGACCATGGCGGAGAAGCAGAGCATCTTCGGACGGATCGCGCAGCTCGCCCGCGCGAACATCAACGCGCTCCTGGACAACGCGGAGGACCCGCAGAAGATGCTGGACCAGCTCGTGCGCGACTACACGAACAACATCGCCGACGCCGAGCAGGCCGTCGCGCAGACCATCGGCAACCTGCGCCTCGCCGAGCAGGACTACAACGAGGACGTCGCCGCCGTGCAGGAGTGGGGTCAGAAGGCCGCCGCCGCGTCCGCGCAGGCCGACCGCTACCGGCAGCAGGGCGACACCGCCAACGCCGACAAGTTCGACAACCTCGCCAAGATCGCGCTCGGCAAGCAGATCTCCGCCGAGGGCGAGGTCCGCCAGGCCGAACCGCTCATCGCCTCTCAGCGCGAGTCCGTCGAGAAGCTCAAGTCCGGCCTCGCGATGATGAAGGACAAGCTGGGCGAGCTGAAGTCCAAGCGCGACTCCCTCGTCGCGCGCCAGAAGAGCGCGCAGGCCCAGCAGACCGTCCAGGGCGCCATCAGCTCGATCAACGTGCTGGACCCCACGAGCGAGATCTCGCGCTACGAGGAGATCGTCCGCCGCGAGGAGGCGCAGGCGATCGGCCAGGCCGAGGTCGCGGCATCGAGCATCGACTCCCAGTTCGCCGAGCTCGAGACGTCCGGCGAGGCCGTCGAGATCGAGGCCCGCCTCGCCGCGCTCAAGCAGGGGTCGTCACCCGCGCCGCAGGTGTCGCCCACCCAGGTCACGCCCGCGATCGAGTCCGGCACCACGACCCAGGACGCCCCGACCTCCGACTGGTGACGGCCCGCTAGCCCCCCGGTCCGCCGAAGGAGAAACCCAGGTCGCGCGCTCCCCCGCGGAAGGGCCGCGGCGTGAGGTCAGGCCGGGACGCTCCGTCCGACGGTCGTGCGGACCTCGGCGACGAAGGCCTCGGCGAGGCGTCGGCCGCCGTCGAGGATCTCCGGCGCGTGCTCGTCGAACCCGGACAGTGCGGCGGCGGTGTCGACGTCGTCGTACGCGTCGCACCACGCCTCGAAGCCCGCGCGCGCCGTCTCGGGGTGGAACTGCACGCCGAGCGCGGAGCCGAGGCGGAACGCCTGGTAGGGGTACATGTTGGACGACCCGAGCCAGACGGCGCCGCGCGGGAGGTCGACGATCGCGTCGGCGTGCATGCTCGTCACGTACCGCACCGGTGCGTCGCCCGCGGCGAGCGCGGAGAGCACGGGGTCGGCCTCGGCGTCGGCCCGCCAGAACACGCGGGTCGCGCCGGCCTCGCGCCCCGGGGGCGCGGCGACCTGGACCTGGCCGCCGCCGGCGACGGCGAGGAGCTGGGCGCCGAGGCAGATGCCGAGCGTCGGGACGCCGGTCGTCGCGGCCGCGAGCAGGGTCTCGCGCAGCGCGGGGAGCCAGGGGGCGCGCTCGTCGTCGTGCGCGGACATGTGCCCGCCGAGGACGACCAGGCCGTCCCCGACCTCGTCCGCCGACGGGATCGCGTCGCCGTCGTCCGCGCGCACGACCCGCAGGTCGGCGGCGAGCAGCTCGGCGAAGCCGTCGAGCGTGACGTCCGGGGAGTTCTGGACGACCGTGATCCGGACGGTTCCGGTTGCGGCCGTGGCGTCGGTGTCGTACGTGGTCACGAGGTCCGACGGTACCCACTCCGGGGTACCCCGACGCAAACACCCACGTCGTGGACATGGCAGGCGACCGTCGCGCGGATAGGCTGACCAGCATGTCCGACCTCCAGACCCCCGACGGCCGAACGCTGACGACGCCGCGCCGCACCTATCTCGTCGTCGACGGCGAGAACATCGACGCGACGCTCGGCATGAACGTCCTGGGGCACCGGCCCGCGCCGGAGGAGCGGCCACGGTGGGACCGCATCGTGGAGTTCGCCCGTCAGGCCTGGGGCCAGGACGTCACGCCGCTGTTCTTCCTCAACGCGTCGTCGGGCCAGATGCCGATGTCGTTCGTGCAGGCGCTGCTCGCGATGGGCTACCGGCCGATCCCGCTCGCCGGGTCGAGCAGCGAGAAGGTCGTGGACATCGGTATCCAGCGCATGCTGGACGCGATCGTCGACCAGCCGGGCGACGTGCTCCTCGCGAGCCACGACGGCGACTTCCTGCCGCAGGTCGAGACGCTGCTCGAGGACCCCGACCGCCGCGTGGGCGTCCTCGCCTTCCGCGAGTTCGTCAACGTGCGGCTCACCGAGCTCACGGGGCGCGGGCTGCAGGTGTTCGACCTCGAGGACCACGCGGGGGCGTTCACGACCGTCCTGCCGCGCGTGCGCATCATCCCGCTCGAGGAGTTCGACCCGATGCGCTACCTCTGACCGCCCTGTCGAGTGCCGGGTAGTCGTCGTCGCAGCGCTTCCGGGACGACCACCCAGCACTCACGGGATGCCGTGGCCTCCGGCGTTGAGCTCGCGGTACAGGGGCGTCGGGAACGACGCCGTCACGCCGTCGCCGCCGAGGAGCGCCGCGATGCGCTCGGCCTCCGCGGCGACGGCGCGCTCGGCGTCCGACCCCACGTCCTCGAGCAGCCGGAACGCGGGCTCCCCGCCGGGGCGCACGACCCACGCCCCGACGATCCGGCCCTCCCACCAGACCGTCGCGCCGGCGTTGCCGATGGTGTCGAAGACCGCGGCCTTGTGCGGGCCGAGGTACCAGTCGCGCGCGGCCCAGCCCATCGTCGTCGGGTCGAGGGCGGGCAGGAGCGCGACGCTCCCCTCCAGCGGGGCCTCCTCGGGGCCGGGCAGGTCGGTCCCGCGCAGCATCACGCCGGCCTGCGGGGCCGGGTCGTCGGGCGTGCCCGTCTCGACCTCGACGGCGACGACGTCGAGCCCCGCGAGCGCGGCGCGCGTGTCCCGCAGGTTCCAGCCGGTCCACCATGACAGGTCCTTGACCGTCGCGGGGCCGAACACCTCGAGCCAGGACCGGGCCAGCGCCGTGCGCGCGACCGCCTCGTCCATCGCGGGGATGCCGCCCGGGAACCAGTCCTCGACCGGCGACCAGACGTGCCGGTTGGACGACCACGACCCGCGCGGCTCGCCCCGCACGACCGCGCCCTCGGCCGAGAGCAGCGCCGTGAGCGGGGACGTCATGGTGCGGCGCACGTCCCAGGTCTTGGCGGTGGTGGGCAGGAACGCGGTGCGCAGGAGCGGCGCGGCCTTCGACAGGCTCGCACCGTCCATCGGACCGTGCTCCGCGAGCGCGCCGTGCACCTGGGCCTCGACGGCGGCGAGGAAGGTCGCCGCGTCGTCGACGGGCGGGTCCGTGGGCAGCGTCGCGAGCTGCTTGAGCAGGTGGGCGCGCAGCCGGCGGGCCACCGCGAGCGCCGCGGCCGCGTGCACGACGGGCACCGTCTCGCGCCGCACGACGAACATCGTGCGCCGCATGGCGAGCACCTTGACCAGGGTGCGCCGTCGGAACACGGCGTCGCGGACGTCGTCGAGCACGAGGCCGGGGACGCGCGCGAGGACGGAGAGGTACACGCTCGGGGCGTCGGTGGCGTGCAGGGCGAGCAGCCGGTCGACGACGTCCTCGGGGGTGCGGGCCGCCGGCCGTCCGGGCAGGTCCGCCGCGAGCGCGAGCTGTTGCGCGACGAGTCGCCGCCGCCTCTGGTCCACCGTGATCCGCACGTCCGCCATCCTGCCCGACGCCGCCCACGCGCACCGCGCGGACGGCGTCTCCGGAACCCACCACGGGTGGAGCCCTTTCCCAGGCGACTCCCAGACCGCGGGAGGACACTGGAGGACATGAGCACCACGCCTGAGGCACGCCTCGTCGTCGTCGACGACGAGCCGAACATCCGCGAGCTGCTGGCCACGTCCCTGCGCTTCGCCGGGTTCGAGGTGCACGCCGCCGCGGACGGGCAGAGCGCCCTGCGGCTCGTGCGCGACGTCGACCCCGACCTCGTCGTGCTCGACGTCATGCTCCCGGACATGGACGGGTTCACCGTCACGCGGCGCCTGCGCGAGAAGGGGCAGCACACACCCGTCGTCTTCCTCACCGCGAAGGACGACACGCGGGACAAGATCACCGGCCTCACCGTCGGCGGCGACGACTACGTGACGAAGCCCTTCAGCCTGGAGGAGGTCGTGGCGCGCATCCGCGCGGTGCTGCGCCGCACGCACGCCGAGCCCGTCGAGGACGCGGTGCTGCGGTTCGCCGACCTGGAGATGGACGAGGACTCGCACGAGGTCCGCCGCGCGGGCATCGACGTCGACCTGTCCCCCACGGAGTTCAAGCTCCTGCGCTACCTCATGCTCAACGCGGGCCGCGTGCTCTCGAAGGCGCAGATCCTCGACCACGTGTGGCAGTACGACTGGGGCGGCGACGCGAACATCGTCGAGTCGTACATCTCGTACCTGCGCCGCAAGATCGACAACCTCACCGTCCCCGGTCCGGACGGCGAGCCCGTCGCCCTCCCGCCGCTCATCCACACCAAGCGCGGCGTGGGCTACCTGCTGCGCCAGCCGCCGACGACCTCATGACGTCCGGCCCCGACCGCACGACGACGGGGTCCCGACCGGTCCCACCGCCCCCTCCCCCGCCCCCCGGGTCGCGCACGACCCCAGCCGGCCCCGCGCCGTCGGGCACGGGCGACACCTCCGAGGCGGAGGCTCCCTCCTCGCCGGGCGACGGCGGCCCGACGGCGGAGCGCCCCTTCGGCCGACCCGTCCCCACCGAGGGGTGGGGCTGGTTCGCGCGGGTGCCGCTGCGCGCCCGGCTCGTCGCGATCACGGTGCTCCTGCTCGCCGCCGGGCTCGGGCTGGCGTCGGTGGTGACGACGACGGTCGTGTCGAGCTATCTGGTCGAGCAGGTCGACGACCAGCTCAACCGGACGGCGCAGGACCTCGCGAACGAGCCGTTCCAGAGCCTGCCCGGGACAGCCTCGACCATGCCCTCCGACTACTACGTGCTGTATCGGTTCGCGGACGGCTCCGAGGTCGAGCGCAAGACCGACGTCACCCTGCTCCGGTACGGGGTCCCCGACATTCCCGCGCTGTCGGAACCGGAGCTGCGAGCCCTCGACGGCGAACCGTTCACCGTGGATGCCACCACCTCGACTCTCGGGGTGGCCGTCCAGCCGACGCAGTGGCGGGTCATCGCCCTCACACGGCCTACCGAGGACGGCGCGGTGGAGAGCGCGTTCGTGGCGCTGCCGCTGACAGGCATCCACGAGACGGTGAAGATCCTGGGGCGCACGCTCGCCCTGTCCGCCCTGGGCATCGCGCTCGTCGGCGGCGCGATCGCCTTCCTGGCGGTGCACCGCTCGCTGCGCCCGCTGCGCGAGATCGAGGAGACGGCGGCGGACATCGCGGCGGGCGACCTGTCGCGGCGCGTGCGCCCCGCCCCGCCGACGACCGAGGTGGGCTCGCTGGCCGCGTCGCTCAACGCGATGCTCTCGCAGATCGAGGAGGCGTTCGCGGTCCAGGAGGCGTCCGAGGAGCGGATGCGGCGGTTCGTGTCCGACGCGAGCCACGAGCTGCGCACGCCGCTCGCGACGATCCGCGGCTACGGCGAGCTGTACCGGATGGGGGCGCTCGACACGCCCGACAAGGTCGACGACACGATGGGGCGCATCGAGGACTCGGCGACCCGCATGGGCACGCTCGTCAACGACCTGCTCGCGCTCGCGCGGCTCGACGAGGGTCGACCGCTGCGGCACGAGCCCGTGGACCTCGTGTCGCTCGCACGCGACTCCGCGCAGGACCTGCACGCGCTCGACCCGACCCGGGACGTCCGCCTGGTCGGCCTGTCGGCCGGGGCGCAGGCTCCGGACGCGCTGCGCGTGGTCGGCGACGAGGACCGCCTGCGCCAGGTGCTCGCGAACCTCGTCGGGAACGTCGCGCGCCACACGCCCGCGGGGACGCCGGTCGAGATCGCGCTGGGCACCGTCCGCCCCGCGACGCCCCCCGACGACGTGCCGGACGGCGCCCGCGACACGGTCGCCGTGCTCGAGGTGCGCGACCACGGCCCGGGCGTCCCCGACGAGCAGCGCGGCCGGGTGTTCGAGCGGTTCTACCGCGCGGACTCCTCGCGCAACCGCGCCTCGGGCGGCTCGGGCCTGGGCCTGGCCATCGTCGCCGCGATCGTGGGCGCGCACCGGGGGCGGGTGTCGGTGCGTGAGACGACGGGCGGCGGCCTCACCGTCCGCGTGGACCTCCCGCTCGCCTCCTGACGGACGCGCACCCCGTCCCACCTGCGGGTCTGCCCCGGTCCGCACGACGTGACGCGCGGAGGTCCTCGCCGCGGTCCCGAGCCGGCGCCGAGTGCGGCTACGATGGCGGGTCGTCCCGCGAGACCTAGGCTGGTCGTGAGGCCGCGCGGCGACGCGGGGGCCTCCGCGCCAGGTGCCCACCTGGTGACGACGACCTCCGTCATCTCCTCGTGTCCGTCGAAGTGTCCGTCGAAGAAGGCGAAAGTTCATGGGCGTCTACAGCGCCGACGCACCGCAGTGGTTCCTCTCCTCGTTCGTCCGCAGCGCCCGCGGCGCCGGGGCGACCGCCCCGGACGACGAGGTCCGCGCCGTCGGGCAGGGGCTGCTCGACCGCTGGGACCAGCCGGACCGCCACTTCCACAACCTGCGGCACCTCGCCGACGTGCTCGGCCGGGTCGACGAGCTCTCCGAGGAGACTCACGACCCCGACCTGGTGCGGCTCGCCGCCTGGTACCACGGCGCGATCTTCGACGCGAAGGGCCGTGCGACGTACGCGAACAAGGGCGGCGAGGACGAGTCCGCGAGCGCCATGCTCGCGACCGCCGAGCTCACGAGCCTGGGGGTCCCCGAGCCGGCGGTCCGCCGCGTCGCGTACCTCGTGAACGCCCTCGTGCGGCACGCGCCGGACGCGTCGGACTTCGACTGCGCGGTGCTGTGCGACGCCGACCTCGCGATGCTCGCCGCCGAGCCGCAGCGCTACAAGGAGTACCTCAAGGACGTGCGCGACGAGTACGCGCACATCCCGAAGCCCGACTACGTGCGGGCCCGGATCGCGATCCTCACGAAGCTGCTCGACCGCCGCTCGCTCTTCTCGAGCCCGCTCGGCGCGGCGTGGGAGGAGCCCGCGCGGCAGAACCTCGACGCGGAGCTGCAGCGGCTGCGCAAGGAGCAGCGCAAGCTGGCAGAGGCGTCGACGCCGTCCACAGGCCCCGCCTCCTGACCCGTCGTCCACAGGGACGCCGTCGCTGCCCGCAGCGCCCGGCGTCTCCTGGTTAGCGTCGTCGTCGCCCGGCGCGTGTCGGGCACAGGACGGTCCGCGGGCCGACGAGACGACGGAGACGACATGAGCCGGTACGAGGTCGACAGCGCACGGGTGGCCCAGGCGAGCGCGGCGGTGAACGGGTCGGTGACCGCGATCCGGGCCGAGGTCGGCGCCATGATGCGCCACCTCACCGACCTGCAGGCGTCGTGGCGCGGCGGGGCGGCGACGTCGTTCACGGGCGTGATGACGCAGTGGCAGACCACGCAGAACCAGGTCGAGCTCGCGCTCGACGACATCACGGCGGCGCTCGGCGCGGCCGCCCAGACGTACGCGGACGCCGAGTCGCAGGCCGCGCGGCTCTTCACGACGCGTTAGGCGCCGGAGCGTCGGCGGCGTGTCAGGTGTCGAGGTCGACGACGGCGAGAGGGTCGCCGGCGCGCACGTGGTCGCCGGGGCGCACCACGACGTCGAGGACGTGGCCGTCGGACGGGGAGAGCACGGGCAGCTCGAGCTTCATCGCCTCGAGCACGACCACGGGCGTGCCCTCGTGGACGCGTCGCCCCGGCGGCGTCTCCACGCGCCACACCACCCCGCCCAGCGGCGCGCGCAGGACGGTGCGCGACGGGTCGTCGAGGTCGGCGGAGGCACCAGCGGCGTCGCGCGCGCCGGCGGACGCGCGTCCGCCGCGCGCGATCGCGCGGGCGGCCGATCCGACGAGCTCCCCCGCCTCGGCCCAGGCTGCGGCCTCGCGCCCGAACGCAGCGCGCCGCGCCGCCACGACCGCCGCGATGTCGTCCGCCTCCCGGGCGAGGAGCGCGGCGTGCTCGCGACCGGAGAAGACCCCGTCCTCCACCGGGACCTCGAGGACCCCCGCGCGGGCCGCCGCGCGTCGTTCGGCGAGCTCGTCCGGGTCGACCGGCTCCCACACGATCCGGTCGAAGTACCGGAAGAGCCACGGGACGCCCGGGCGGAACGGCGGCCGCTGGGCGTGCGCCGACCAGACGGGGATCGTCCGGCCGACGAGCTGGTAGCCCCCGGGACTCGCCATGCCGTACACGCACAGGAACGCGCCCCCGAGCCCGACGGCGTCGGACGGGGTCCACGTGCGAGCGGGGGTGTACTTGGTCGTGAGCAGGCGGTGCCGGGGGTCGACCGGCACCGCGAGCGGGGCGCCGAGGTACACGTCGCCGAGGCCGAGCACGAGGTACTCGGCGTCGAGGACGGTGCGCCGCACGTCGTCGACGGTCGCGAGCCCGTTGGCCCGCCGGACGAAGTCGACGTTGGACGGCAGCCACGGCGCGTCGGACCGGACCCCGGCCGCGTACCGCTCGACGGCGTCGCGGATCGCGGGGTCCTCCCAGCTCAGCGGAAGCCGGAGCACGCGGCTCGGGACCTCGATCGCGTCGCTGCGGGGCAGGCCCTGCTCCAGCTCGCGCAGCAGCCCCACCAGGGTCGGTACGGGCAGGGTGTCCGGGTCGACGTGCACGTGGAGCGTGCGGACCCCCGGCGTCACGTCGAGCAGCCCCCGGGGGGCCGCTGCCTCGAGCCCCTGCGCGAGCGCGTGGACGCGCAGCCGGTCGTGCAGGTCGAGCCCGGCGCCGCCGTCGTACTCGACGAGCACCGCGTCGTCGGCGCCACGCAGGTAGCGGACGGCTGGCCGGCCGCCGACGCGTGGCGCCGGGTCCGGTGCCGCCGGGACGTCGTCCCCGCGGAACGCGTCGGCGTCACGCCCCCGCACGGCACGCACGTCGGTCGGGACGCGCGCCGCCGCGCGGGCGGCGTCGTCTCGACGCAGCCGGTCGGCGCCGTCGTCGTGGACGGTCACGAACCGCACGACGTCTCCCGGGCGCATCTGCCCGAGCTTCCACCGGGAGCCCGCGACGACGGTGAGCGCGCATACGAAGCCGCCGAGGCTCGGCCCGTCCGGTCCGAGCAGGATCGGCGTGTCCCCGCTGATGTTCAGCGCACCCACCGAGTACGGGTTGTCGAGCACGGTGGACGGGTGGAGCCCCGCGTCCCCGCCGTCGGGCCGCACCCACGTCAGCGGCGGACCCGCGAGCCGGACGCCGGTCCGGTCCGCGTGCGGCAGGACGCGCCACCACGACGTCCGCAGCCGGCCCAGCGCCGCCGCCGTGAGCGCCGCGGACTGCGGTCCCGTCGTCACGGCGAGCTCCCACGAGTGGCCCATCCGAGGGCGGTCGCCGGTCGGCACGGGGCCCGGCCCGTGCGTCGTCCCCGGACGACGGCCACCGGTCGCCGCGGGCAGCGCACCGGTGGCCCCGGCGTGGCGCCCCGCAGCGGGTCCTGTATGCCTCGCGAGCGCGGCGCCGTCCGCCGGGGTCAGCACGTCCCCCGCCCCGAGCGCGCGCCCGGCCTGGCCGCCGACGGCGCCGAGGACGAACGTCGCCGCCGACCCGAGATACGCCGGGACGTCCAGCCCGCCCCTGACGAGCACGTAGGTCCGCAGCCCGACGCCGTGCGGCGCGCCGACGGCGAGCACGCCGCTCGCTGGGACCACGACCGGCTCCCACTGCCGGACGCGCGCACCGTCGACCGTGACGGGCGCCGGCGCGCCGGTGACGCACACCGTGGCCTCGTGGGAGAACCGGAGGGTCGGGCCGGCCAGGGTGCACTCGAGCCCGGCCGCGCCCTCGGGGTTGCCGAGCGCGCGGTTCCCGGCGCGGAACGACAGGTCGTCCATCGGTCCCGACGGCGGGATCCCCACGCCCCAGTAGCCCGTGCGTCCCGGCCAGTCCTGGACCGTCGTGAGGACTCCCGGGTCGAGCACGTCGATCCAGGGTGCGGGGTCCCGCACCGTGGCGAGGGTCGCCGTGGTCGCCGTGCCCGCGACCACGGCAGGGTCCGCGAGCGCCGCGCGCAGCAGCGACACGTTCGTCGGGACCCCGTCGACGCGCACGTCGCCCAGCGCGTCGCGCAGCCCCGCGACCGCGGCCTCGTGCGACACGGCGCGCACGACCACCTTCGCGACCAACGGGTCGGCGTGCGGACCGAGCTCGTCGCCCACGCTCGCGCCGGTCTCGACCCGGACCGCGGGCCGCCGGTCCGCGGTGGTGCCGCCGTCGTCCGTCGCCGCGCGCCCGGCCGGGAGGTCGAGCCGCGCGAGCGTGCCCGCGACGGGTCGGCCGTGCCGCACGTCCTCGGCGTAGACGCGCGCCTGCGCCGCCGCCCCCCGGACGGCGGGTCCCGACGGCGGCACGTCGTCGAGCACGGTCGTGTCGCCGAGGGCGAGGCGCAGCATCCAGCCCATCAGGTCGACACCGGTGACCTCCTCGGTCACGGTGTGCTCGACCTGGATCCGCGGGTTCACCTCGAGGAACGTGACCTCGCCGGAACCGACGTCGAGCAGCGCCTCCAGCGTCGCGGCGGAGCGCAGCCCGACGCGCGCCGCGAGGCGACGGGCGCCGTCGTGCAGGGCCCTGCGGACGCCGGGGTCGAGTCCGGGCGCGGGCGCGACCTCGACGACCTTCTGGTGGCGGCGCTGGAGCGAGCAGTCCCGGTCCCCGAGCGAGACCACACGACCCGCGCCGTCGCCGAAGAGCTGCACCTCGAGATGCCGCGCCCGGTCGACGTGGCGCTCGACGAACAACCGCCCGGACGACCCCGGGCGCGACGACTCCCGCCGCCACGCTGCGGCGAGCCCCTCCGCGTCGCGGCTCACGTGCACGCCCGTCCCGCCCCCGCCGCCCGCGTCCTTGAGCACGAGCGGGAAGCCGATCTCCTGCGCCCAGCCGAGCGCGTCCTCCAGCCCGCCCAGCACCGGCGACCCGGGCAGCACCCGGAGGCCGCACTCCTGCGCGAGCACCCGGGCGCGCGCCTTGTCGCCGAGGACGCGGAGCTGCTCGGGCGTCGGCCCTGCGAACGCCACGCCCGCCGCCTCGACCGCCGCGGCGAAGTCGGCGTCCTCCGCGCGGAACCCGTAGCCCGGGTGCAGGAGGTCCGCGCCCGCGGCGAGCGCCGCGTCGAGCAGCCGGCGACCGTCGTCGTAGGACTCGGCGACCGGAGCGGGACCGATCCGCACCGCCTGGTCCGCGAGCCGGACGTGGCGGGCGCCGCGGTCCGCGTCGGAGTGCACGGCGACGGTGCGCAGCCCGAGCCCCCGCGCGCTGCGCAGCACGCGGCAGGCGATCTCGCCGCGGTTCGCGACGAGCAGCGTGGCGGCCATCGCCCTCCCCGGGCCGGTGCGCGGACGAGGCCGCGCCTCGCCGTCGGACAGAACGGCCCCAGCCTAGAACCCGTCCGTGCCGCCCGGGCGTCGTCCGCACGACGTCAGGTCACCACGTCCGAACAGGCGACCCGGCAGGCCGAACAGGCGATCCCGGCGCGTCGGCCGAGCAGGAGGAGCCCGGACCACCTGTTCGGCGCAGGGCCCTCAGACCGCGAGGGCCATGCGGGAGAGGGCTCGGGCCGCTCGTTCCATGACGACGGCGAGCGACTCGCCCACGTGCAGGTGGAGCGCGGTGCGGGCCTCGGGGAGGCGGTCGGCGAGCGCGAGCTCGAGGATCTCGATGTGCTCGTCGATGGTGATCCGGATGCGCTCGGACTCGACGAAGTCGTACATGCGCACCGCGCGCACCTTCTCGTTGACCTCGACGAGCGCCTCGGTGAGCCGCTCGTTCCCAGCGGCCCGGGACAGCACGGTGTGGAAGCGCTCGTCGAGGAGCACGAAGCTCGGGTCGGGCTCGGGCGGCGCGGCGCGCAGCTCGACCCACCGGGCGAGCTCGTCGCGCAGCGCGTCGGCGTCGTAGCGCAGTTCGGTGTTCTCGATGATGCGCTCGACCCCGCGCAGCTCGAGCGTCACGCGCAGCTCGTAGAGGTCGCGCAGCTCGGCGAGGCTGGGCACGACGACGGCGTACCCGAAGTCGGTGCGCTGGATGAGCCCGTCGGACAGGAGCCGGGACAACGCCTCGCGCACCGGGGTGCGCGACACCTCGAACCGCCGGCTCAGCTTGGGCTCGGTGAGCCGCTCGCGCGGGTCGACCCGGCCGTTGAGGATCTCCGCGCGGAGCCGTGTGTAGACGGCGTCGCGCAGCGAGGTCGCTGCCGGTTCCGGCGCGGTCACGATGTCCATGCGGCGTCTCCTGGTCGTCCGGCCCGTGCGTCGTGCTCCTGCCCTGCCTCCATCCTCTCGCACCGCGCCGCCCCGTCCGGCCGTCGCGCGGCACGCGACCGGTCGACGCCGCCCGGACCGTCACACCGCCATCGCGGCACGGACGCTCTCCTCGGCGGCCTCGCCGCCGGACCCCCGGCTCGTCACGCGCCCGGACTGCAGGACGACGTAGTCGCGCGCGGCGCCGAGCGCGAACCCGACGTGCTGCTCGACCAGCAGCACCGACAGGCCGCCCGCGTCGGTGAGCGTGAGGATCGCGTCCTCGATCTCGGTGACGACGGACGGCTGGATGCCCTCGGTCGGCTCGTCGAGCACGAGCACGCGCGGGCCGGTGACGAGGGCGCGCGCTATCGCGAGCTGCTGCCGCTGCCCGCCGGACAGGAGCCCGGCCCGTCGGCCGAGGAGCCCGCGCAGCGCCGGGAACAGGTCGAGCGCCTCGTCGAGGCGTCGCGGCCCCTCGCGCGACGTGTCGGCGACGAGCTGGAGGTTCTCGCGCGCCGTGAGGTCGCCGAACGACTGCTGCCCCTGCGGCACGTACGCGAGACCGCGCCGCACCCGCTGGTAGGTGGGCAGCCGGGTGACGTCCTCGCCGTCGAGCACGACGCGCCCCGACCGGGCCTTGAGCAGCCCGAGCGCGGTCCGCAGCAGCGTCGTCTTGCCGGCGCCGTTGTGCCCCAGCACGGCGGCGACACCGCCCGTCGGCACCGCGAGGTCGACGCCGTGCAGCACCATCGTCCGGCCGTAGCCCGCGTGCAGGCCCGTGAGCTCGAGCATCACGCCTCCTTCTCGTCGGTCGTCGGGGCCGCCGACGTGGGCGCCGCGCCCCGCCGTCGGGCACCGCGGGTCGCGCCCGCGCTGCCGAGGTAGACCTCCTGCACGCGCGGGTCGGCCTGCACCTCGGCGTACGTGCCCTCGGCGAGCACCTGCCCGAGGTGCAGCACCGTCACTGAGGACGCGAACGCCCGGAGGAACTCCATGTCGTGCTCGACGACGACGACCGTCCGCTGGGCGCCGATCCGTTGCAGCAGCTCCCCGGTCTGCTCGCGCTCGGCCTGGCTCATGCCCGCGACGGGCTCGTCGAGCAGCAGCAGGCGAGCGTCCTGGACGAGCAGCATCCCGATCTCGAGCCACTGCTTCTGCCCGTGCGCGAGGATCCCGGCCTGGACGTCGCGCAGGTGCGCGAGGCCCACGGTCTCGAGCGCCTGCTCGACGGCCTCGGGCGTCGACGTCCGACGCCGCAGGAGCGCGAGCGGCCCGCGGCCCGCCCCCGCGGCGATGTCGAGGTTCTGGAGCACGCTGAGCTCCTCGAACACGCTCGCCGTCTGGAACGTCCGCCCGACGCCGGCCCGCGCGATGCGGTGCGTCTTCTTGCCGAGCATGTCGACCCCGCCGAACTGCACCGACCCCGACGCCGCGGCGAGGCCCGTGATCGCGTCGACGATCGTCGTCTTGCCCGCGCCGTTGGGCCCGATGAGGAACCGGAGGTCCCCCGCGGTGACGGTGAGGTCGACGCCCTGGACGGCGACGAACCCGTCGAACTCGACGCGCAGGTCGCGCACCTCGAGGTAGTCGTGCCGGAAGCGCGAGTCGTCGACGCCGAGGACGGACTGCGCCGCCTCGAGGTCGAGCCCGTCGCCCGCGACGCCGGTCTCGAGGACGGCGCCCGCCTCGGGCGCCGGCGCCGTGCCCGACGCCGGTCCGGTGGGTTGCGTGGTCATGCGGTCCTCCCGGAGGTGGCGGGGTCGTGGTCGACGGCGGTCGGCGCCTCGGCCGTCGGGTCACCAGGGTCCGGCTCGCCCGGGCGGCCCCCGGCCGGGGTGCCGCCGTCTGCCGGGGCGGGTGCGCCGCCGTCGGGCACGGTGCCGCGGCGCGAGCGGCGCCACCGCGTGACCAGCTCGGCGAGCCCGCCGGGCAGGAACGCGACGACGACGATGAAGAGCGCGCCCTGCGCGTAGATCCAGCCGGACGGGAACGCCTCGGAGAGGCTCGTCTGCGCCCAGCTCACGGCGATCGACCCGAGCACCGGGCCGAGCAGGGTGGCCCGGCCGCCGATCGCGACGCCGACGAGGAACCCGATCGACGGGACGACGCCCACGTCGGCGGGCGAGATGATGCCGACGATCGGGACGAACAGGGCGCCGCCCACGGCGGCCATGAACGCGGCGACGGCGTACGCGACGACCTTGACCTTCGCGGGGTCGTAGCCGAGGAACCGGACGCGGTTCTCCTGGTCGCGCACGGCGACGAGCAGCTCGCCGTACCGCGACACCATGAGCTGGCGCGCGATCGCGACCATGACGAGCAGGGCGCCCGCGGCGAGGAAGAAGAGCATGCGCTTGTTCACCGGGTCCGCGAGGTCGTACCCGAAGAACGACCGGAACCCGTTGAGGCCGTTGGTGCCACCCGTCGTCGCCTGCTGGCCGATGAGCAGGATCGCGAACGCCGCCGCGAGCGCCTGGGAGAGGATCGCGAAGTACGCGCCGCGCACGCGCCGCGTGAAGACGGCGAACCCGAGCAGCGCCGCGAGACCGGCAGGCACGATCGCGATGGCGAGGATCGTCACGACCGGCGACCGGAACGGCTCCCACCAGCCCGGCACCTCGCCCGAGCCGTACAGCATCATGAAGTCCGGCACGCCACCGGATCCCTCGACCGGCCCGGCGTCGGCAAGCTTGAGGTGCATCGCCATGAGGTAGGCGCCGAGGCCGAAGAACACGCCCTGCCCGAGCGTGAGCATCCCCCCGCGGCCCCACGCGAGGCCGATGCCGACGGCGACCATCGCGAGGCACAGGAACTTGCCGAGCAGGCCGAGCCGGAACGTGGAGAGCGTCGCGGGCGCGACGGCGAACAGCAGGACCGCGGCGACGGCGAACCCGACGATCACGCGGGCGCGTGACGAGCGGTACAGGGCGGAGAGCCGCGACGGGCTCTCGGTGGTGACGGCGCTCATGCGAGGCTCCTCGTCCGGACCGACACGAGGCCCTGGGGTCGCACCTGGAGGAAGACGACGATGACGACGAACACGAGCACCTTGGCGATGCTCGCCGTCGTCGAGTACTCGAAGGTCGCCTGGAGCAGCCCGAGCGCGAACGCCGCGATGACCGTGCCCTTGATCTGCCCGATGCCGCCCGCGACGACGACGAGGAACGCGTCGACGATGTAGCTCGTGCCGAGCGTGGGGCCGATGGACCCGAGGAGCGTGAGCGCGACCCCCGCGATGCCGGCGAGACCGGATCCGATGAAGAACGTCAGGCGGTCCGTCGCCCGTGTGGAGACGCCGCTCGCCTCGGCGAGGTCGCGGTTCTGCACGACGGCGCGGATCCGCCGCCCGAGCGGCGTCACCTTGAGCACGACGGCGAGAGCGACGACCGCGACGACCGCGAGCGCGAGGATGAAGAGGCGCGTCTTGGGCACGGCCAGGCCGAACAGGTCGACGGCGCCGCTCAGCCAGGCCGGGGCGCGCACGTCGACGTTCGGAGCGCCGAACACGTCGCGCGCGACCTGCTGCAGCACGAGCGCGACGCCCCACGTGACGAGGAGCGTGTCGAGCGGCCGCTTGTACATGCGGTGGATGAGCGTCGCCTCGAGGAGCAGGCCGAGCAGACCGCCGACGAGGAACCCGAGCGGCAGCGACACGAGCAGCGAGACGCCGGCGTTGCCGACGACCCCCTGCACGACGAACGCCGTGTAGGCGCCCGCCATCATGAACTCGCCGTGCGCCATGTTGATGACGCCCATCTGGCCGAACGTGAGCGCCAGCCCGAGGGCGGCGAGGAGCAGGACCGAGCCGAGGCTCAGCCCCGCGAAGAGCTGCGAGAACAGCACATCCATGGGCGTCGTGCCTTCCGGTGGGTGCGTAGCAGGACGGGTGACGTGACCGCCGAGGTGGGGGCCGGGGGTGTGCGTGCCGGGTCGTGGCGGGACTGGCGGGAGCCCGCGAGGAACGAGCGGGCGGATGGTAGACCCGGCACGCACACCCCCGGTCCCCGCCGGACTCAGCGGGTCGGGAGCGACGAAGTCGTCAGGAGAGGCCCTCGGCCCAGTCGTAGCCCTCGAGGTACGGGTCGGGCTCGATCGGCTCGCCCGAGCTCCACTCGGTGTAGATGAGGCCGTCGGGGCCGATCTTGCCGATGAGGGCGGTCTTGGCGATGTGGTGGTTGTCGCCGTTCACGGTGACGGAGCCCTCCGGCGCGTCGAACGTGACGCCGTCCGCGGCCTCCTGGACGTCGGCGACGTCGAACGACTCCGCCTTCTCGACCATGCCCTTCCACAGGTAGAGCGACGTGTACGCCGCCTCCATCGGGTCGGACGTCACGCGGTCGGCGCCGTACTTGGCCTGGAACGCCTCGACGAACGTCGCGTTCTCCGGGCTGTCGATGGTCTGGTAGTAGTTCCAGGCCGTGAGCTGGCCCTCGACGTTCTCGACGCCGACGCCGCCCACCTCCTCCTCCGCGATCGACACCGACACGACGGGCATGGTGTCCGGGCCCAGGCCCGCGTTCTTGTACTCCTTGAAGAACGCGACGTTGGAGTCGCCGTTGAGCGTGTTGAAGACGGCGTCCGCCCCGGCGGACTTCACCTTGTTGACGATCGTGGAGAAGTCGGTGTGGCCGAGCGGCGCGTACTCCTCGCCGAGGACCTCGATGCCGTTCGCCTCCGCGTAGGCGTTGATGATCTTGTTCGCCGTGCGGGGGAAGACGTAGTCGGAGCCGACGAGGAAGATCGACTCGACCCCCTGCTCCTTCAGGTAGTCGAGCGCGGGGACGATCTGCTGGTTGGTCGTGGCGCCGGTGTAGAAGATGTTCGGCGACGACTCGAGGCCCTCGTACTGGACCGGGTAGAAGAGCAGCGAGTCCTGCGCCTCGAAGACGGGGAGCATCGCCTTGCGCGAGGCGGACGTCCAGCCGCCGAACACCGCGGCGACGCAGTCGCTCGTGATGAGCTTCTCCGCCTTCTCGGCGAAGACGGTGGGCTCGGACTGACCGTCCTCCTGGACGATCTCGAGCTGCTTGCCGAGCACGCCGCCGTCGGCGTTGATCTCCTCCGCGGCGAGGGCGAGGGAGTCGGCGACGGTCTGCTCGGAGATCGCCATGGTGCCGGACAGCGAGTTGAGGAAGCCGATCTTGACGGTGTCGCCGGAGGTGTCGACGCAGCTCTCGGCGGCGCTGGTCGCGGCGCCCGCTCCGTCGCCGGTCTCCGTCCTCGCGCCGCACGCGGTGAGCGTGAGCGCGAGGGCGACGAGAGCGGCAGCCGGGGCGAGACGGGTCGTGGCGCGTGAAGGTGTCACGAGAGTCCTTTCAGCGAGGGTCGCACAGCGGAGTTCTCCGCAGGTTTCTCAGCAGGGGGCCGGCGGCCGCCGGGCAGGCGGTCGCTCGCCGCGAGCACCGGGTACAGGCATGTATACGTTGCTGTGCCCGTAGCGGTGCCCACTGATGTCGACGCTAGTGACGCCGTGTTTCGGCCGATCTGCCCGTCCTGTTAACGGCACGTGTCACACGGTCACGATCCGGTCACGCGCCCGGGAACGTCTCTCGAGGCAGACTCCCCGGTCGGCCGAGGTAGCGCCCTGGTCAGCCGAGGTAGAGCCCTGGGTCTGCCGAGGTAGAGCCGTAGTCGGCCGAGGTAGAGCTGTGGTCGTGGAGGGTTCTCGAACCTCGTCTCTACCTCGCGCGACCGGAGCTCTACCTCGCGACTACGCTCGCCCCGTGCTGCTCCGATCCGCCGAGCCCGACGACGCCACGCGTCTCGCGCTCGTGCACCACACCGTGTGGCGCGCGACCTACGCCGACCTCGTGCCCGACTCGTTCTGGCAGACCGCCACCCTCGAGGAACGCACCTCGTCGTGGAAGCGCCGGCTCGGGCCGGAGGCTCCGCCTGGCCGAAGCCGGATCATCGTCGCGGAGGTGGACGACGCGGTGGTCGGGTTCGGCATCGGCGGCCCGTCGCGGGAAGTCGGTGGCCACGCGCCTGTGCGGGACGTCGAGCTGTACGCCCTGTACGTGCTGCCCGAGCACCACGGGACGGGGACGGGACAGGCCCTGCTCGACGTCGTCGTCCCGCCCGGGCCTGCTCAGGTCTGGGTGGCCGAGGAGAACCCGCGCGCGCGGCGCTTCTACGCGCGCAACGGGTTCGAGCCCGACGGGCCTCGGCATGCCGACACCCGCTTCGGCGGGATCGTCGAGATCCGGTTGGTCCGGTAGGGCGAGGCTGAGGAGCGGCAGCGCGGGGGCGCCAGGTGCAGCGTGCTCATCAACCGATGCCGACCAGGGCTCTACCTCGGCCGACCAGGGCTCTCCCTCGGTGGTCTTCCGCGGGTGCGCACGCTCGTCAGGCAGCCGGTGCGGTCGCCGCGCGGCGGGTGGTCGCGCGCAGGGCGGTGGCGAGGAAGCCGGCCGTGAGCGCGACGACGAGGGCCACGCCCACGAGGCCCGCGACGCCGACGAAGATCCCGCCGGCCTCGCCGTAGTCGGCGAGCGGCATCCCCGCGAACGCGTGGTCGCGCGCCGCGTCGGCGAAGCCGACCGACGCGGCCGTCGCCTCGAGGCCGTCCGGCGTGGCCGCCGCGAACGACGACACGACGACCGCGGCGAGCAGTGCGCCCGAGCCGAGCGCGAGGACGGCGCGGCGCACCGCTCCTGCGGGTGCCGCCGCGAGCGACCCGACAGGATGAGGCGAGATCGCTGCACCCGACGAGGCCGCGGCGTCGGGCACGACGGCGCGGCTCGCCGCGGAGCGCGCCACGCCCTCGACCGCCGCGGCTCCCGGGGCGACGGCGAGCACGAGCCCGACGACGCCCGCCGTGATGAGCGCCTCGCCGAGCCCGATCACCGCGTGCACGGAGAGCATCTGGCCGACGAGCTCGCCCACCGGGACCGGCACCGTCCCGCCGACGGCGAACAGCCCGGCGAACACTGCCGCGGACACGGGGACGCTCACGAGCGCCCCGACGCCCGCGGCGCCGGCCGCGCCCCGGCCGCGCGTCAGCCGCAGGACCCCGCGGGTCATCGCCCAGCCGACGAGGGTCCCGACCACCGCCATGAGCAGCACGTTCGTCCCCAGCGCGGTGAGACCGCCGTCGGCGAAGACGAGGGACTGGACGAGCAGCACGAGCGTCACCGAGAGCACGCCGAGCCACGGCCCGACGAGCGCCGCCGCGAGCGCCCCGCCCATGAGGTGCCCGCTCGTGCCCGCCGCGACGGGGTAGTTGAGCATCTGGACGGCGAAGACGAACCCGGTCGTCGCCGCCGTGAGGGCGATGCGGCGCGGGGTGAGGTCCTCGCGCGCCCGGTACGCGGCGTAGCCGACGGCGGCGAGGGAGACGACGGCGGTCGTCGCCGACGTGGGGTCGTTCAGGAAGTGGTCGGGGACGTGCATGTCAGGCTCCTGTCGTCAGCAGTGTCGTGCGGGGTTCGGTGTGGTCGGTGTCCACGGGTGCGGCGACGTTCGGGGACGGCGTCGCGTCGCGTGGCGGGCCGGCGAGGTCGGCCCGGGCCGCCCGGGCCGCCGTCGTCCAGGCCGCCACCACGACGTCGATGCCGGCGTCGTGGGTGCTCGCGCCGAGGTGGCGGGCGACCGCGCCGGGTCCGTCGAGGTCGAGCCGCAGAGGCCCGAAGGGTGCGGACGTCCGCGGCGGTGGACGGCGAGGCGCGGTGGTCTCCTCGGGGACCGAGGCGGGCGCGGGCGGCCGGGTGCCGAGGCACAGCACCGAGTCGACGACGCGACCGTCGCCGAGGATCCCGGGCAGTGCGCGGTCGTCGCCGAGGTCGAGGTCCTCGACGAAGAGCTCGCGCACGTGCTCCGGCCCTGCCGGGTCGTTCTGCCATGGAGGTCCCGACCCCTCCGGCGCCGCCGACTCACCGGTCCCGCCGACACCACCGGATGTCCGGGTGGCACCCGGCGCCGACACGTCGACACGCGTGCGCGAGCGCAGCCGCCCTCCTGCTTCTCCGGAGCGGCCCAGGACGAGCGTCTCGCGCAGCAGCGCGGCGCCCCCTGCACCGTGCGCGTCGCCCGCGGCGAGCGTCACGCGCGTGGAGCGCGCGACGTCGGCCCCGTCCGCGACGACGAACGGCAGCGCGTCCCACACGAGGAGGCCGCGGGCGTCGACCCGCACGTCGACGTCCCACGACGCCGACCGGCCGCGCCCGGCGTACGCGACGGTGCCCGACACCTCGACGAGCTCGAGCTCGACGCCCTTCCCCACGTGCACCTCGACCCGCACGTGGTCGCCCCCGAGGAGCAGCGCGCGCGTCGCGACGAGCGCGACCCGGGCCACGCCGCGCCCCGCGGACAGGACGCGCGGGCTCAGCGCGCCGGGACGCAGGTCGCACCGCACGCGACCCGCCTCCCGGTACGCGCCGACGCGCGTCACGTCGTCCATCGGCGCCTCGCCCGCCGCGCCTCAGTCGCGCCCGGCGGCGGCCACCGGCTCGGCCGCCGCGCCGTCGTGCTCGTCGGCGTGGGAGTGGTCGTGCGCGTGCGCCGCGTCGCCCTCCTCGTGCGTGTGGAGGAACCCGTTGCCGTCCTCGTCCGCGTGGAAGTGGGGCGCCATCGGCCCCGGGTCCTGCGGCACGTGCGCGCCCGCGCGGTGCGCGGCGAGCAGCGTCTGCACCCACGTGGTGAGCGCGTCGATCGACTCGCGGTCGAGGCGCGAGAGCGCGAGCACCGGAGCGCCGTCGCGCGCGGCCGTCGCGTCGAGGACCATCCGCGGCACGTCGACGCCCACGTAGGGCGCGAGGTCCGTCTTGTTGACGACGAGCAGGTCGGCCCGCGCGATGCCGGGGCCGCCCTTGCGCGCCACGTCCCCGCCGCCCGCCACGTCGAGCACGAAGATCTGCGCGTCGACGAGCGCGGGCGAGAACGTGGCGGTGAGGTTGTCGCCGCCCGACTCGACGAGCACGACGTCGAGCGGCGCGAAGTCCTCCTCGAGGTCCTCGACCGCGAGCAGGTTGGCGGTCACGTCGTCGCGGATCGCGGTGTGCGGGCACGCTCCGGTCTCGACGGCGCGGATGCGCTCCGGGTCGAGCACGCCCGCAGAGCGCAGGAACCGCGCGTCCTCGTCGGTGTAGATGTCGTTGGTGATGACGCCGAGCTGCAGGACGCCGGACAGCTCGCGGCACAGGAGCGCGATGAGCGAGCTCTTGCCCGTGCCGACAGGACCGGCGACGCCGAGGCGCAGCGAGCGGGTGTCGGGAGTGGTCTCAGGCAGGATGTCAGGCACTGAACAGCCTCTCGGTGGTGCGGGAGTGGAGCTCGGCCCACTGCTCGACGAGCGGTGCGCCGTGCGCGGGGATCGCGCGGGGGTCGGTCAGGTCGGCCACGGCGCGGGCGAGCGCGTCGATCGCTGGCTGGGCGGCGACGACCCAGCCGGTCGCGACGACCGGGTCGACGGGCTCGAGCTTGAGCGTCGCCGCGGCGACGGTCTGCACGTCCTCGTACCCGACGAGACGCGCGACCTGCCGCGCGGACAGCCCCGCGCACGCGGCCGTCACGCCGAGCACCACGGGTCGTGGGGGTTGCGGCGCCCTGCGGCCCGTCGCCGCGCGGCCGCCCGGGTCGGCTCCGGCACCCGGCACCGCTCGCGTGGCCGACGTGGCGCCCGCGCCCGGGTCCGACACCCCGTCGGCACGTCGCGCGTCGGCGACCAGCACCGCCGCCTCGTCCAGCGCGACGACGGCCGGATGCCCCTCCCACAGCCGGCGCAGGAGCCGGAGGTAGCCGCGGCCGAGCCGTCGCGACGTCTCACGGAGCGCGGACGACGGCGTCCGGGCCGCCCAGGCGAGCCACGTGTCGGCGAGACCGCGCGACGCCGACGCGACGCCGTCAGGCACCCCGGCGGACGACGCGCCGCCCGCGGGGGGCGACCCCCCGCCGTCGGGCACAGGACCGGCCGCGAGCGCGACGTGCCGCGCGACGACCGCCGTGGCCGCCTCGACGCGCGTGACCGTGGCGAGGCGCGCGCGCACGTAGTCGGGAACCTGCGCCGCGGGCATGCCCGCCCGCAGCGCGGGCTCGAGGCCCGCGGACTGCGTGTGCCCGCCGGTGGGCAGGCGCGCGTCCGCGAGCAGCGCGAGCATGAGCTCCGCGCGTCCTTCCCCGTCGACCTCCGGCATCGCGCTCATGGCTAGAACAGCGAGTAGAGCTGCGCGAGGGGCAGCCGGTCGGCGGGAGCGGGAACGACGAGCTCGCCGTCGACCTCGATCGCGAACGACTCGGGGTCGATGTCGATCCGCGGCAGGTAGTCGTTGTTCCTCATCTGCGCCTTGCCGACGTCGCGCGTGTCCGCGACCGGGAGGAGCCGCCGGGCGAGCCCGAGCCGCTCCTCCAGGCCGTCGTCGAGCGCGGCGGGCGAGACGAACGACATCGACACGTCGGCGCCGATCGCGTCGGCGAGCGCCGGACGCATGAGCACGGGCTGCGGCGACGGGATGGACGCGTTGGGGTCGCCGAGCGCGCCCCACACGAGCGCGCCGCCCTTCATGACGACGCTCGGCCGGACGCCGAAGAGCTTGGGCTCCCACAGCACGAGGTCCGCGACCTTGCCCGGCTCGACCGATCCCACGTACGCGTCGATCCCGTGCGCGACCGCGGGGTTGATCGTGTACTTCGCGACGTAGCGCCGGGCGCGCAGGTTGTCGGCCGGGAGCTCTGGCCCGCGCGCGCCGCCGGGGTGCGCGCCGCGCCGGGCCTTCATGACGTGCGCGACCTGCCACGTGCGCGTGACCACCTCGCCGATGCGGCCCATGGCCTGCGCGTCGGACGACGTGATCGACATGGCGCCGAGGTCGTGGAGCACGTCCTCGGCCGCGATGGTGGTGTCGCGGATGCGCGACTCGGCGAACGCGAGGTCCTCCGCGACCTGCGGGTTGAGGTGGTGGCACACCATGAGCATGTCGAGGTGCTCGGCGACCGTGTTGACCGTGTGCGGGAGGGTCGGGTTCGTCGAGCCGGGGATGACGTTCGGGTGGCTCGCGACGGTGAGGATGTCGGGCGCATGGCCACCGCCCGCGCCCTCGGCGTGGAACGCGTGGATCGAGCGGCCGCCGATCGCCCGGAGAGTCGACTCGACGAACCCGGCCTCGTTGAGCGAGTCGGAGTGCAGCGCGACCTGGAGCCCCCAGTCCTCGGCGGCGCGCAGCGCGGCGTCGATCGCGGCCGGGGTCGAGCCCCAGTCCTCGTGCACCTTGTAGCCGCCCGCGCCGGCCATGGCCTGCTCGCGCAGGCCCTCGGCGCTCACCGTGTTGCCCTTGCCGAGCAACAGGACGTTCACGGGGAGCCGGTCCAGCGCGCGGTGGATCGCCTCGAGGTGCCAGGCACCGGGCGTGACCGTCGTCGCCTTCGTGCCCTCGCTCGGCCCGGTCCCGCCGCCCGCGACGGTCGTGATGCCCGTCGCGAGCGCCTCGACCACCTGGGACGGCGAGATGAGGTGCACGTGCGAGTCGATGCCGCCCGCGGTGAGGATCTTGCCCTCGCCGCTCACGACGTCGGTCGACGGGCCGATGTGCAGGTCCGGGTGGACGCCGTCCGCGACGTCGGGGTTGCCCGCGCGGCCGAGCGCGACGATCCGCCCGTCCCGGATCCCGACATCGGCCTTGACGATCCCCCACCAGTCCAGCACGACGGCGTTCGTCACCACCGTGTCGAGCGCGCCCTCGGCGCGGGTCGTGGTTCCCTGCGCCATCGACTCACGGATCGACTTGCCACCGCCGAAGACGGCCTCCTCGCCCCCGAACGTGCGGTCCTCCTCGACCTCGATCCACAGGTCGGTGTCGCCGAGGCGCACCTGGTCCCCCGTCGTCGGCCCGTACAGCGCGACATAACGCTCGCGCGAGATCGCGACCATGAATCAGTCCTCCTCGGAAGTGCTCCGCCCGCCGAACCCTGGATCTCTCCCCACGTCTGCGGGGTCCTGGGGAGCGACCCCGGGTTCGGCAGGCTCGGTCGGGTGGTCCAGGGCGCCGCCGTCGGGCTTGCCGCGCTGGAGGCCGGGCACGCGGCGTCGGCCCCGGAGGGCGACGGCCTCGACCTCCGCGGACGCGCCGGGCTCGAAGCGGCGCGACGTGCCGGAGGGGACGTCGAGCCGGAAGCCGTGCGCGGCGGCGCGGTCGAAGGAGAGCGCGGCGTTGGCGTCGGGGAGGCGCAGGTGGGAGCCGATCTGGACCGGGCGGTCTCCGGTGTTCGTCACGACCAGCGTCACCCGCTCGTCGTCGCTGCGGTCGGCGTTGAGCACCACCGGCACGCCCTCGGTGCCGCGCTTGAGCCGGACCGCGCCCGGGCCGCTCGTACGGATGCCTGCCATGTGTCGCCTCGCTCTCGCTGAGCCTCGTGCGTGCGCCGGACCGGTCCGGCTCAGGCGATCGGCTGGTGGATGGTGACGAGCTTGCGCCCGTCGGGGAAGGTCGCCTCGACCTGGACGTCGGGCAGCATCTCCGCGACGCCCTCCATCACCTCGTCGCGCCCGAGCACCTCGCGCCCGGCGACCATGAGCTCCTCGACGCCCGCCCCCTCGCGAGCGCGCTCGATCACCCACGTGGTGAGCAGGGCGACGGTCTCGGGGTAGTTGAGCAGCACGCCGCGGTCGCGGCGGTCGCGCGCGACCATGCCCGCGACGGCGAGCAGCAGCTTCTCGGTGTCCGCGGGCGTCAGGTGCATGGCGGCGATCCTGCCGGGCGTTCGTTTCCGGCGTGTATACATGGCGTTATACGTGCGTGTACCGCGACTCCCCCGGAGCCGCCGGCGACGGGAGGAGGAGTCCCGCGGGCACGACGAAGGCCGCCGACCGGGCGAACCCGGCCGACGGCCTTCGATGTCCTGCGACCTCCCGGACCAGCCGGGAGAGGGTCAGGCGTGGATCAGAAGTCCATGCCGCCCATGCCACCGTCGCCACCGGGGGCGGCCGGAGCCTTCTCCGGCTTGTCGGCGACGACGGCCTCGGTCGTGAGGAAGAGCGCCGCGATGGAGGCGGCGTTCTGCAGCGCGGAGCGCGTGACCTTGACCGGGTCGTTCACGCCGGCGGCGAGGAGGTCCTCGTACTCACCGGTCGCGGCGTTGAGGCCCTGGCCGGCGGGGAGGTTGCGCACCTTCTCCGCGACGACGCCGCCCTCGAGGCCCGCGTTGACGGCGATCTGCTTGAGCGGGGCGTCGATCGCGGCGCGCACGATCTGCGCACCGGTCGCCTCGTCGCCCTCGAGCTCGAGCTTCTCGAACGCCACCGCACCGGCCTGGATGAGCGCGACGCCACCACCGGCGACGATGCCCTCCTCGACGGCCGCCTTCGCGTTGCGCACGGCGTCCTCGATGCGGTGCTTGCGCTCCTTGAGCTCGACCTCCGTCGCGGCACCCGCCTTGATGACGGCCACGCCGCCGGCGAGCTTCGCGAGGCGCTCCTGGAGCTTCTCGCGGTCGTAGTCGGAGTCCGACTTCTCGATCTCGCCACGGATCTGGTTGACGCGACCCTGGATCAGGTCGGCGTCGCCCGCGCCCTCGACGATCGTGGTCTCGTCCTTGGTGACGACGACCTTGCGCGCCTGGCCGAGCAGGTCCAGCGTCGCGTTCTCGAGCTTGAGGCCCACCGTCTCGGTGATGACCTGGCCGCCGGTGAGGATCGCGATGTCCTGGAGCATGGCCTTGCGGCGGTCGCCGAAGCCCGGGGCCTTGACGGCGACGGACTTGAACGTGCCACGGATCTTGTTGAGCACCAGGGTCGCGAGCGCCTCGCCCTCGACGTCCTCGGCGATGATGAGGAGCGAGCGGCCGGCCTTCATGACCTGGTCGAGGACCGGGAGCAGGTCCTTCACGTTCGAGATCTTGGACTCGACGATGAGGACGTACGGGTCCTCGAGCACGGCCTCCTGGCGCTCGGGGTCCGTCTCGAAGTAGCGCGCGAGGAAGCCCTTGTCGAAGCGCATGCCCTCGGTGAGCTCGAGCTCGAGGCCGAACGTGTTCGACTCCTCGACCGTGATGACGCCCTCCTTGCCCACCTTGTCGAGGGCCTCGGCGATGAGCTCGCCGATCGCGGGGTCGCCGGCGGAGATGGCGGCCGTGGCGGCGATCTCCTCCTTGGTCTCGATGTCCTTCGCGGCGTTGAGCAGCTGCTCCGTCACCGCGTCGACGGCCTTCTCGATGCCGCGCTTGACGGCGATCGGGTTGGCGCCGGCCGCGACGACGCGCAGGCCCTCGCGCACGAGCGCCTGGGCGAGCACGGTCGCGGTGGTGGTGCCGTCACCCGCGACGTCGTCGGTCTTCTTGGCGACCTCCTTGACGAGCTCCGCACCGATCTTCTCGTACGGGTCCTCGAGCTCGATCTCCTTGGCGATGGAGACGCCGTCGTTCGTGATGGTCGGCGCGCCCCACTTCTTGTCGAGCACGACG
Source organism: Cellulosimicrobium cellulans (assembly GCF_024124905.1). Taxonomy (GTDB): domain Bacteria; phylum Actinomycetota; class Actinomycetes; order Actinomycetales; family Cellulomonadaceae; genus Cellulosimicrobium; species Cellulosimicrobium cellulans_G. The sequence continues at coordinate 73,539 of NZ_JAMXST010000004.1, read as the reverse complement.
TTGCGGCCCTTGGGGCCGAGGGTGACCTTGACGGTGTCGGCGAGGGCGTTGAGCCCGCGCTCCATGCTCCGACGAGCCTCCTCGTCGAAGGCGATGATCTTGGCCATGGGGAATGATCCTCCGCTGGTGGCGTATGGCGGTCGGCCGGCGCCCGCGACGGACGGCCCGCGACGGGCGGCGTTCATGTCACGCCGCCGGGGCGGGCCTCACCTGTCGACCTGGTGGGTTGCGCCGCAGCCGCGTGAGCGGCTGCCTGCGCTGGTCACTTCTGTCACTCTCATGACGAGAGTGCTAACGCCATTATTGGCACTCGCACCGTGCGAGTGCAAGACAGCCCGTCCGCGCCCGCCCCCCGTATCGCGACGGGCGAAACCCACCGCGCCGCGCCGCCCCTTAGGATGCGCGGTGTGATCCGCGCAACACCGTCGTGGCGCCTCGCAGCAGCCCTGGCCGGCTTCGTGCTGGTCCCTGCCCTCGGCCTCACCGCCGCGACCGCCGTCGCGGCTCCGACGGGCGAGCACATCGACCTGTACCAGGACGGCGTCGCCGTCGCGGCCACCCCCGACGGCGGCACCGCGCTCCTGCGCCTCGCCCCCGGGGCCGCGGTGACGTACCTCCCCGGCAGCCGTGTGCTCGACCCCGCGGCGCTCGACCCTGTCGCGCTCGCCGACGGCATCGACCCCGCGGACGGCGAGGCGGACCGGCTCGCGCAGGTCGCCGGACCGCGGCTCGACGCGTCGGCGCTCCTGGACCCCGACCGGGCGCAGGACGCCGCCGCCGCGTCGCGCGCCTGGCTCGCGTCCGGCGTCGTCCCCGGCGGGGACGGGCCGTTCGCCGCGCTCGGCGAGGCCGCGCTCCTGGACCTGCGCGCCCTCACCCTCGACGACGGCGCCGCGCTCGCCGCCGCCTCGCCCAAGTGGCGCTACGTGTGGCCGCGCGACGCGTCGTTCACGGCGGCGGCGTTCGCGCGCACCGGGCACGTCGACGACGCGCGGCGCGTCCTCGGCTTCCTCGGCCGCGTCCAGGAGGACGACGGGTCGTTCCACGCGCGCTACCTGCCCGACGGCTCGGGCGTGCCCGACGACCGCGGCCTCCAGTCCGACGGCGTCGGCTGGGTCCTGTGGGCGGCCGACGTCGTGCTCGAGGAGACGCCCGCCGCCGAGCGGCGCGAGGTCGCCGCGGAGCTGCGGCCCCTCGTCGACGCCGCGACCGACCACGCGCTCTCGCTCGTCGACGGCGAGGACCCGCTGCCCCCGCCGTCGAGCGACTACTGGGAGGTCGAGCCGACGGCGCTCACCCTCGGGACCGCCGGCCCCCTGCTCGCCGGGCTCGAGGCCGCGGCCGACGTCTACGCCGCGGCGGGCGAGACCGGCCGGGCGACCGACGCGACGCTGGCCGCCGCGCGGCTGCGCATGGCCGTCGAGCGGTCGTTCGGGTCGCAGGGCTACCCGCGCCACGTGACGGGCGGCGCGCGGGACGCGTCGACCGCGTTCGTGCTGCCGCCGTTCCAGCCCGAGCCGCTCGCGGGCGCGGACGTCGCGTGGCGCGCGTCGGTCACCGAGATGCTGCGACCCGCGGGCGGCCTCGCGCCCGGGGCGGGCTGGCGCGAGGACGGCATCTCCTGGACGCCGCAGACGACGCTCTACGCGCTCGCCGCCGCGTCGTCGTCGGACCCGGAGGACCGGGCCGACGCCGGGGAGTGGCTCCGCTGGGTGGACGACCACCGCACCGCGTCCGGCGCGATCCCGGAGAAGGTCCTGGCGGACGGCTCCCCGGCCGCCGTCGCGCCGCTCTCCTGGAGCTCCGCGCTCGTCGTGCTCGCGCTCGTGGAGCTCGACACGACCACCGCCGACCCGGCGAGGTAGAGCCGAGGTCACCTGAGGTAGAGGCGTGGTCACCTGAGGTAGAGGCGTGGTCACGTGAGGGAGCGACGTGGCGTCGACCGCGAGCGCTACCTGGCGCCCACGTCCGCCGTCGGAGCCAGATCGGGCTCCGCGCGGACGTCGAACTCCCGGCGCAGCACGCGCCGCGCGGCGTACCAGCCGCCGAGCCCGTGCACGCCCGGCCCGGGGGGCGTCGACGCCGAGCACAGGTAGACGCCCTCCAGCCCGACGGCGTACGGGTCGAGCCGGGGGGTGGGGCGCGCGACCATCTGCCACATGCTCACCGCGCCACCCGCGATGTCGCCACCCACGTAGCTCTCGTCGTGCGCGGCCATCTCCGCCGCCGGCACGCACCGCGACGCGACGACGAGGTCCCGGACCCCCGGGGCGAACCGTTCGAGCTGACCGAGGACGTCCTCCGTCACGTCACGCGTCGATCCGGCGGGCACGTGCGCGTACGTCCACAACGGCCGCGCCCCGCCGACCTCGCGCGCGGGGTCGACGACGGTCGGGTCGCTCACGAGCACGACCGGCCGGGCCGCGTGCCGACCGGCCGCGACGTCCGCCTCGGCACGCGCCATCTCGGCACGCGTCCCGCCGACGTGCACGGTCCCGGCACGCCCCACCTCGGGATCGGCCCACGGGACCGGACCGGAGAGCACGAGGTCGACCTTCGCGGCCGCGTCGCCGTGCCGGAACCGCCGCAGTGCCCACTCCGCCCGGGGAGACAGCCGGTCGCCGAACACCTCCGCGACGACGCCGGGCGCGGTGTCGAACACGTACGCCCGGGCCCGCGGCAGGTCCTGGATCGCACCGACGCGGTGGCCGGTCACGACCTCGCCGCCGTGCGCGCGCAGGTCGTCCAGGAGTGCCGCGACGATCGCGCCCGACCCGCCCCGCGGCAGCGGCCAGCCGCCCGGCGCGTGGCCGAGCGAGGCGAGCAGCAGCGCCGTGCCCGCGGCGGCCAGGGAGGGCAGCCGCGAGATGGCGTGCGCCGCGACCCCCGTGAGCAGCGCTCCGGCCTCCTCGGTGCGGAAGCGTCGCCCCCAGGCCGCGCTCCCCTGCTCGAGGACGGCGGCGCCGAACCGCGCGGCGACCGCGGCCCCGCCCGGCGTCAGCGCCCGCCCGGGGACGGAGCGCTTGTCGCCCAGGGCGAGCGCGACGACGTCGCGCCAGCCCTCCGCCAGCGGGCCGAGCAGCGCGCGCCAGGCGGCGCCGTCGACGCCGAGACGCTCCACCGTGCGGTCGAGGTCGTGGTAGGCGATGCCCGCGCGGCCACCGTCGAGCGGCTGCGCGTACGACACCTCCGGCACGAGCAGCTCCACGCCGCGCGCGCCCAGGTCGAACGCCTCGAAGAACGGCGACGCCCACGCCATCGGGTGCACGGCCGAGCACACGTCGTGCACGACTCCGTCCGCGAGGCCGAGGTCGAGCGTGCGCGCGCCGCCACCGATCGTCGGCTGCGCCTCGAGGACGCGCACGGCGAGACCGGCGCGTGCGAGGGTCACGGCGGCGGCCAGCCCGTTGGGGCCCGAACCGACGACGACGGCGTCGAGGTTCTCCGTCACGCGACCCTCGTGAGCGGCGTCAGAGCGGCCGCACCTGCTCGGCCTGCGGGCCCTTGGTGCCCTGGCCGAGCTCGAACTCGACCTCCTGGCCCTCGTCGAGGGTGCGGTAGCCGTCGGTCTGGATCGCGCTGAAGTGCACGAAGAGGTCCTGTCCGCCGGCCGCAGGCGTGATGAACCCGTAGCCCTTCTCGGCGTTGAACCACTTCACGGTGCCCTGAGCCATTGACGTTCTCCTCGTGCATCGTCGCCCGCGAGGCGACCCCCGCCCCGTGGTAGCCCGAGCCTAGCCCGACCGTGGCGTGCGCGAAAGGTCGACGAGACGCGGGTTCGACCGTCGCAGGAGAGTGAACCGCCAGGTCAGCGCGGCGCGCAGACCCCGCCCGGTGGCCCCGAGCCTCGAGGCGTCAGCCGACGGGAGCGAGCGCGGACTTCACGACGACGACGACGTCGCCCTCGCGAAGCGACGGAACCTCCTGGACGTTCTCCGCCGGGATGCCCAGCGTCGCCGCCACGGCAGCCGCGGTGTCGTTGCGGTTCGGCACGTACCAGACGGTGTTGGCCTCCTGGCCGGAGCCGCCGTCGGGGTAGGCCGCGAACTCGACGTGGGTGAAGCCCTGGGCCTCCAGAGCGTCCTTGCCGACGCGGGACTCACCCTCCGGCCCACCGTCGTTCAGCACGCGGACGTAGGCGCTCGGGTCGGCGGCCGCCATGAGCGTGGCGAGGTCGGGCGCCGCGGGAGTCTCGTCGGCGGGGGGCTCCTCCGCCGCGGGGGGCTCCTCCGTCGCGGGAGGCTCCTCGGTCTCGTCGGCAGGAGGCGCCTCGGTCTCCTCCGCGGCAGGGTCGGTCGACTGCGCCTGCGGCGGGTTCTCGGTCGCCCCGTTGTCCGACAGCAGCGCGACGCCCCCGTAGGCGAGACCGGCGAAGACGACGGCGACCAGCAGGAACGGCCACGTCTTGCTCCACCCGCTGCGCGGCGTGCGGTGCACCCCGACGGGCGCACCCTGCTGCGCGGGCGCGTCGAACTCGTCGGGCGCGTAGGGGTAGCGGCTCTTCGTCACGGCGACAGGGTAGCCCGGTCAGGCCCGTTGGCTAAACGCCCAGTTCGCCCGGACTTCACGGGCGACGGCGGTCCGCACGTCAGAGGCCTTCGAGCCGGCGGGCCGTGCGAGCCCGCTGCCTGGTGGAACGCATCCGGCGCAGGCGCTTGACGAGCATCGGGTCGTGCGCGAGCGCCGCCGGGGAGTCGATGAGCGCGTTGAGCACCTGGTAGTAGCGCGTCGCCGTCATGTCGAACAGCTCGCGCACCGCCTGCTCCTTGGCGCCCGAGTACTTCCACCACTGCCGCTCGAACGCCAGGATCTCCTGGTCGCGCTCGCTCAGGCCCGACGACGGGGCCTCCTGGACGGTCGGGTCGCCGACCGCGTCGGGTCCGTCGAGCACGTACGCCGCCTCGCTCATCGTTCCCTCCCTGCACTCTCTCGTCACGGGACCTGCGCACCTCGGTGCGCGCGGCCGCCTCTCAGCGTACGCACGAACCACACGAGTGTCATTCGTCCTCGCCGGAGGCGTGACGGGGCGCTCCGGCCGGCCGATAGGCTCGGTGCCGTGGAGAGCGCACCCGCCCAGCCCGTCGACGTCGCCCCGGGCAGCACCCCGGCCGTCACCGGACCGACGCCGAGCCCCCGCCCCCCGCTCGCGAGCATCATGGCGCCCGACTGGGCCGAGGCCCTCGCGCCCGTCGAGCCGCAGCTCCACGCGCTCGGGGACTTCCTGCGCGCGGAGGTCGCAGCCGGGCGCGAGTACCTGCCCGCGCCGTCGGCGATCCTCAACGCGTTCTCGCGGCCCCTCGCGGACGTGCGCGTCCTCGTCGTCGGGCAGGACCCCTACCCCACCCCGGGGCACCCCATGGGACTGTCGTTCTCCGTGCAGCCGCACGTGCGGCCGGTGCCGCGATCGCTCCAGAACATCTTCGCCGAGCTCGCCGACGACGTCGGGGCCCCCACGCCCGCGAACGGCGACCTCACCGCGTGGAGCGACCAGGGCGTCATGCTCCTCAACAGGGTGCTCACCGTCCGTCCGGGCGAGCCCGGATCGCACCGCGGCCAGGGCTGGGAGACCGTGACGGAGGCCGCGATCCGCGCGCTCGTCGCCCGCGACGCCCCGCTCGTCGCGATCCTGTGGGGTCGCGACGCCGCCACGCTGCGCCCGATGCTCGGCGACACCCCCGTCGTCGCGAGCGCCCACCCCAGCCCGCTCTCGGCCCGCCGGGGCTTCTTCGGCTCCCGCCCGTTCTCCCGCGTCAACGAGCTCCTCGTCGCCCAGGGCGCCGCCCCGGTCGTCTGGACCCTCCCCACGACCTGACCCCACCCCGCCGAGCAGGTGGTCCTGGCCCGTCCTCGTCGCGTGACGCGCCGACATCGCCTGCTCGACCCGCCAGGGTGCCTGGTCGACGGGGCATGGTGCGGCGGGAGCAGAATGGGCGGGTGACGACGCAGAACCCGACGACCACTCCCCTGGCCGGTGACGCCTCCGACGTCCCTCGACCCGACGCACCGCCCCGCTGGTCGAGCTACCTCGCGATCGGCGACTCGTTCACCGAAGGGCTGTGGGACCCGTACCCCGGCGAGGAGGACCACCAGCGCGGCTGGGCCGACCTCCTCGCGCAGCACCTCGCCTCGCGGCGCGTCGCGGCAGGCGAGGAGCCGCTGCGGTACGCCAACCTCGCGATCCGCGGGCGCAAGCTGCGCTCGATCCTCACCGAGCAGGTCCCCGCGGCGCTCGAGCTCAAGCCGGACCTCGTGAGCCTCGTGGGCGGCGGGAACGACATCCTGCGGCCGAACGCCGACGTGGACCGCCTCGCGCGCAACCTCGAGCACGCGGTGGCACGCCTGCGCGGGGCGGGGATCGAGGTGCTCATGGCGACCGGTTTCGACGCGTCGCAGTCGCCGCTCGTGAGCCTCACGCGCCCGCGCGTCGGGGTGTACAACGCGCACGTCTGGTCGATCGCGCGCCGGCAGGGCGCGTACGTGCTCGACCTCTGGGGCATGCGCGCGCTCCAGGACTGGCGCGTGTGGTCGGAGGACCGCATCCACCTGACGCCCGAGGGGCACCGGCGGGTCGCGCAGGCGGCGCTCGTCGGGCTGGGCCAGGCGCCCGACGACGCGGCGTGGGACGACCCGCTCGCACCCCTGCCGCCGGTCCCGGCGCTGGACCGGGCCCGGCAGAACGCGCAGTGGGTGCGCACCCACGTCGTGCCGTGGGCCCAGCGCCGCCTCCGCGGGACGTCGTCGGGCGACGGGCGGCTCCCCAAGGCGCCCGAGCTCCTCCCGGTCCCGCTCGCCGACCGCTGAGCGGTGCCGACCGCCGAGCGCGTACGAGATCGGCGGTGTCTGCCGAGATCGGCGGTCGCAACTGCCGATCCGGGCAGAAGCTGCCGATCTCACGGAGCGCGCCGACACGACGACGCCCCCGGTTCCGCACGGAACCGGGGGCGTCGTGGTGGAGCCGCCTGTCGGGTTCGAACCGACGACCTTTCGCTTACAAGGCGAGTGCTCTACCAGCTGAGCTAAGGCGGCGTGCCCGGGCTGCCGGGCGAGCGAACAGACTACCTGCTCGCCCGACGGCCGGGGACCGGGGGCCGACGCCGCTCGCGGCGCCGGCCCGCGAGGTCAGCCCTGCGCGGCCGTGACGGCGGCGGAGAGCGCGTTCGGGTCGCTCCAGTTGCCGTCCCAGCGCTTGCCGTCGATCGTGATCGTCGGCGTGCCGAAGCCGCCCGACTGCGGGTTGGCGAGCGCCTCGTCCTGGGTGACGAGGCTCGTCGCGGTGGCGGCCCAGTCGCCGAACGTCTCGACCGCGGTCCCGTCGGCGATGCCCGCGGCGACGTCGGCCGGGACGCCGGCCTGCTCGGCGAGGTCCGCGATCTGCTCGTCGGTGAGCGTCTCCTTGTTCTCCTCCGGCTGGTTCTGGAACATGATCGCGTTGAACGCGTTCATCTGCTCCGGCGCGCGGTCCGCGATCCACGCGGCGGCCGCCGCGGAGCGGGTCGAGAACTGCTGCGCGTTCGCCATGCGGTCGAGGATCGCGACGGGGTGCAGCACGACGGTCACGTCGCCCGACTCGCGGAGCTGGTCGAGCGTCGGGCCGTTCGTCTCCTCGAACTGGCCGCAGATGGGGCACATGTAGTCGAGGTACACGCCGACCTCGACCGCGCCGTCGTTCTCCGTCCCGGCGGTGCCGTCGGCGCCGAGTGGGATGCCCCCGTCGTCGCGCGCGGTGGACGGGCTGGTCACGTCGGCGAGGTTGCCGGCCGCGACGGCGTCGATCGTCTTGTTCTGGTCCTTCATGGCCGGGATCCACACGGCGAGGAACACGCCGACGAGCACGAGGACGCCCGCGACGAGCGCTCCGATCGTGATGAGGCGGTTCCGCTTGTCGCGCTTGGCCTGCGCCTCGCGCAGCGCGAGGGCCTCCGCGCGCGCGGCCTCGCGGCGCTGGGCCTTGGTCTGGGCTTCGTTGCTGGGCATGGTCGTCCTCCGAGGGAGTTCCGAGAGCTGGGGATGTGTCGGGGTGCGCGCCGACGGGGGTCGCGCTGGGCCGTGCGTCCGACGGCGTCGTCAGACGGCGGCGTCAGACCAGGGCGAGCCGCGGCGGCCCGCGCCGCGTGCGCACCACCGCGTCCGCGAGGTGGTGCAGCGCGGCGGGGACGGCGTCGGGCACCGGGCGGACGACCCGCCGGGCACCCACCAGCGCGCCCACCGGGCGCGCCGCACCGCGCACGACCGTCCGCAGCGCGCGGGCCGCGCCGCTCACGACGGCCCGCGAGCGCTCGTGGGCGCGCCGCGCCCACGCCGAGACGCCCCACGCGACGGCCGCGGCCACCGCGTGGGCGACCACGACGGGGAGCGCGAGCACGCCCACCACGGTGACCATGGCTGCGGGGTCGCCGCCGAGCGCGGTACCGGACGGGCAGTCGGGGGTCTCGTGGACGAGCGCGAGGTGCATCCCGGCGACGCCCCACGCCCCCGGCACCGTGACGCACTGGTGCACGACGGCGTACCCGCGGTCGGCGAGCTGCGTCACCAGGGCGGCGAGGAGCGTGAGGAGCAGGAGGGCGGGGCCGAGGAACCGGCCGGTCACGGGCACGACGGACGTGCGCGTCACGCCGCGCGACCACGCGCGCGGCACCGTCGTCCGGAGCACGGCGCCCATCCTACGCATGCGTGCTGGTAGCGGGCTGGGAACGTCCAGGACGGGTCGGTCGACCTGGCCGGGCGCTCAGCGCAGCGACGGGGGCCCGGGGAACGGCCACCACGTCACCTCGGGGTCGCCGGCGAGGAGGACGACGCACAGGACCGTGAGGGCGAGCCCGAGTCCCGCGAGGACCAGGGTCCCGGTGCGGCCCGGGGCGAGCCGCGCGAGCGCGGTCCGCGTCCCGTAGCGCGTGAGGTGGGTCAGCGGCCCGGACCACGCGAGCACGACGGCCGCGAACGACGCGAGTCCCAGGACCACGGTCGTGACGACCGGCGAGTTCCCGCCGTCCGCGCCCTCGACGACGACCCAGCGGTCGGACTCCAGCAGCCACCACCCGGCCACGACGACGAGCACCCCCGCGCAGGCCGCGACGAGCAGCGACGGGAGCGCCCCGACCGTGGCGCGCACGACGTACCAGGGCGAGGCCGCGACGGCCCGCACCGTGTCCCGGGGCGAGACGCCGCGCCGCTCGCGCCGTGCGTGCAGCGACTCCGTCGTCACCCCGACGACGCGCGCGAGGACGACCAGCACGGAGAGCACGACGAACGCGACGCCCGGGTGCAGCATCCCGAGCAGGACGAGCGGGGCCGCGAGGAGGAGCAGCGCGGTGCGGCGCGCGGCGGGCACGGGCCGCACGTAGAGCGGCTCGCCGTCCTCCCCGACGGGCGGGGCCCCGAGGTCGTCCAGGAGGTCGTGGCCCGTCGGCACGGCCATGGTGCGGCCGTCGTTGACCTGGGACTGCGAGGTGGGCAGGGGCGGTGGCACGACCTGCGCCCGGCCGGTCCACGCCTGGGCGCCGGTGCCGCCCGGGACGACGGCGACCGGCGGCACGACCTGCGTGGGACCGGTGGGCGGCCCGACGACCTGGGTCGCGGGGGCCGCGTCGCCCGTGTCGGCGGCGTGCCGCAGGGCGGCGACGACCTCCGTCGGGCCGAGCCGCTGCGCGGGGTCCGCGTGCAGGGCCCCGGCGAGCACGCGGGCCGTGACCGGCCCGAGGCCGGCGAGGTCGGGCCGCCCGCTGCGGGCACGGGCCAGGACGACGTCGGTCGGTCGCACCCCGAACGGGGCACGGCCCGTCGCGGCGTAGGCGAGGAGCGCGGCCCAGCCCCACCAGTCGCTCCCGACGCTCGGGGCGGCGCCCTCGAGCAGCTCGGGCGCGAGGTAGCCCGGCGTCCCCATGACGAGGCCGGTCGACGTGACGCGCGCGTCCTCCAGGCCCTGCGCGATGCCGAAGTCGATGAGCACCGGGCCGCGCGAGGAGACCATGACGTTGCTCGGCTTGAGGTCGCGGTGCACGACGCCGGCCGCGTGCACGGACTCGAGCGCGGCGGCGAGCTGGTCGGCGAGCTCGTAGAGGTCCCACGGGTCGAGCGGGCCGCCCTCGGCGACCTCGTCCTCGAGGGTCGGGCCGTCGACGAGCTCGGTGACGATGAACGCGTCGGGTCCGTCGAGCTCGACGTCGAGGATCTGCGCGACGGCGGGGTGGCGCAGGCGCTGCAGGGCAAGCGCCTCGCGCCGCAGCCGCTCGCGTCCCTGGGCGGCGGCGTCGAGGTCGACGTGCGCGTGCAGGAGCTTGATCGCGACGAGGTTCCCGCCGCCGTCGTGCGCGCTGTGGACGGTGCCCATGGCGCCCGACCCGAGGCGCGAGCCGATGAGGTAGCCCCCGACCTCGCTCCCCGGTGCGGGCCCGCGCGCCGGGCCGCCCGGGGCGGTCCGCGCGTCGACGCGCTGCGTGGGCTCCTCCATGGTGACAAGGTAGCGGCAGCGGGCCGGTCGTCGCCTTCCGGACGGGCCCGGCCGACCTGGTGGGCGGGTCGGCCCGGGACGGACGTCCCGTCCGCGCGCCGGGCGGCACGACTACCCTGGGTCGCCCAGGCGCGATCCATCGAAGCTCAAGGAGAAGTCCATTGACAGGCAAAGACGGATTCGATCTCGTCGTGGTGGCCAACCGGCTGCCCGTGGACTTCACGGTCGGACCCGGCGGCCACGTCGAGTGGAACCGCTCGCCCGGCGGTCTCGTCACGGCGCTCGAGCCGGTCATGCAGGCGTCCGACGGCGCCTGGGTCGGCTGGTCCGGCGCGCCCGACCTCGCGAGCGACCCGTTCGACGCCGACGACATGCGGCTCGTGCCCGTCACCCTCTCCGCGGACGAGATCGAGCGCTACTACGAGGGCTTCTCCAACGACACGCTCTGGCCGCTGTACCACGACGTCATCTCGCCGCCCACGTACCACCGCACGTGGTGGGAGGCGTACCGCCGCGTCAACCAGCGCTTCGCCGACGCCGCGGTCGCGCAGGTGTCGCCGGGCGGCGTCGTGTGGGTGCACGACTACCAGCTCCAGCTCGTGCCGCAGATGATCCGCGCCCAGCGCCCCGACGTGCGGATCGGGTTCTTCAACCACATCCCCTTCCCGCCGCTCGAGCTGTTCCAGCAGCTCCCGTGGCGCCGGCAGGTGCTCGACGGCCTCCTCGGCGCGGATCTCGTGGGCTTCCAGCGCGCGGGCGACGCCGCGAACTTCATCCGTGCGGTGCGGCGGCTGCGCGCCCACACGACGCGCGGGCCGATCATCACGGTCCCGGGCGAGGACGGGCGCGACCGCCACGTCCGCGCTGCCGCGTTCCCCATCTCGATCGACTCGCGCCGCTTCGACGAGCTCGCCCGCACGCCCGAGGTCCAGCAGCGCTCGCGCGAGATCCGCGCCGACCTCGGCGACCCGGACGTCATGATGCTCGGCGTCGACCGCCTCGACTACACCAAGGGCATCCGGCACCGCATCAAGGCGTACGGCGAGCTGCTGCAGGACGGCCGCCTCGACGTCGAGCACGCCACGCTCGTCCAGGTCGCGAGCCCGAGCCGCGAGAACGTCGACGCCTATCAGGAGCTGCGCGAGCACGTCGAGGGCGCGGTCGGGCGGATCAACGGCGAGTACGCGGAGATCGGGCACGCCGCGATCCACTACCTGCACCACTCCTACCCGCCGGAGGAGATGGCCGCGCTGTACCTCGCGGCGGACGTCATGCTCGTCACCTCGCTGCGCGACGGCATGAACCTCGTCGCCAAGGAGTACGTCGCCGCCCGCTCGGACGACCGCGGCGTGCTGGTCCTCTCGGAGTTCACGGGCGCCGCGGACGAGCTCTCCTCCGGCGCGCTCCTCGTCAACCCGCACGACATCGACGGGATGAAGGACATCATCGTGGCGGCCGCGCACATGGACCACCGCGAGCAGCGCAAGCGCATGCGCCGCCTGCGGCGCAAGGTCCTCAACGACGACGTCGCGAAGTGGTCGGAGTCGTTCCTGGGGGTCCTCACGGCCATGCCCTCGCGCGTGCCGCACCGGCGGCCCGACGACGCGGGCCAGGACGGCGCGCAGGCCGACCTCGCCGCGGGGGCCGGCGCGTGACCCGGCCCGACGACGTCGCCTCGCAGCCGGTGACGCCGCCCGGTCCCGTCGCCGAGGCCGCGCGCGCGTTCGCGGCGGACGGCGGCGACGCCCCGCACCCCCGGCTCGTCGCGCTCGACTTCGACGGGACCCTCGCGCCGCTCGTCGACGACCCGCACGCGGCACGCATGGCGCCCGCCGCACGGGCCGCCGTCGACCGCCTCGGGGCGGTCCTCGCCGGGACGACGACGCGCCTCGCCCTGGTCTCCGGGCGCCACCTCGCGGACCTCGCCGAGCGCAGCCGGCCACCCGTCGGGACCTTCCTCGTGGGCAGCCACGGCGCCGAGACGGGCGTCGCCACGCCCGCGGGGGTCGAGGCCGTCCCCGTGGAGCTCACCCGGGACCAGGCGGACCTCCTCGACGCGCTGCGTGCGGGGTTCGCCGACGCGGTCGCGGGGCGCGAGGGGGCCTGGGTGCAGGACAAGCCGAGCGCCGCCGTCCTGCACACGCGGCTCGCGTCCGCGGCGGACACGCGCGCCGCCGAGGACGCCGCGGACGCGGTGGCCGAGCGCCTCGGGCTGCACGCGATGCACGGCAAGGACGTGGTCGAGGTCGCCGTCGTCGAGACGTCGAAGGGCGAGGCGGTGGACCGGCTGCGGGACGTCGTCGGGCACGACGCCGGGCTCCCTGACGCGCGGACGCGCGTGCTGTACGCCGGGGACGACACGACGGACGAGACCGCGTTCGCCGTGCTCGGCCCGGGCGACCTCGGGATCAAGGTGGGCGACGGCGAGACGCTCGCGGCGCAGCGGGTGCCGGACGCGGACGCGCTGGCCGCGGTGCTCGACCTGCTCGCCGACCTGCTGGGGCGCCCGGGAGCCTGAGGGCCCCGGCCCGGGGCACCACGAAACCGCTACCCGATCGTGACCGGCCCTGTGACGAAGCACTCAGAACCGGGAGTAGTATCGGGTCCACGATGACGTCGGGTCCCCTGCTCGGGTAAGAGGGGGTCCGACTTCTTCTGTGTCGTCGAAGACACGCTCGTCCGCCATCGCGAACAGCTACGTCGACGTGGCACGTCACTGCACAACGGATCGTCCGGCACGTACCTGCCGGTGGAGGGATGTACCAGTCATGGCTACGGTCACCTACGACCACGCAACCCGGCTCTACCCCGGGACCGAGCGTCCCGCCGTGGACCAGCTCAACCTGCACATCGAGGACGGCGAGTTCCTCGTCCTCGTCGGCCCCTCGGGCTGCGGCAAGTCGACCTCGCTCCGCATGCTCGCGGGCCTCGAGGACGTCAACGGCGGTCACATCTACATCGGCGACCGCGACGTCACGGACGTCCAGCCGAAGGACCGCGACATCGCGATGGTGTTCCAGAACTACGCGCTGTACCCGCACATGTCCGTCGCGGACAACATGGGCTTCGCGCTGAAGATCGCCGGCACGCCGAAGGCGGAGATCCGCCAGCGCGTCGAGGAGGCCGCGAAGATCCTCGACCTCACGGAGTACCTCGACCGCAAGCCGAAGGCGCTCTCCGGCGGTCAGCGCCAGCGCGTCGCCATGGGCCGTGCGATCGTCCGCCAGCCGCAGGTGTTCCTCATGGACGAGCCGCTGTCGAACCTCGACGCCAAGCTCCGCGTCCAGACCCGTACGCAGATCGCGTCGCTCCAGCGTCGTCTCGGCGTCACGACCGTCTACGTCACGCACGACCAGACCGAGGCCCTCACCATGGGCGACCGCATCGCGGTCCTCAAGGACGGTCTGCTCCAGCAGGTCGGCACGCCGCGCGAGATGTACGACACGCCGGCCAACGTCTTCGTCGCGGGCTTCATCGGCTCGCCGGCGATGAACATCGGCACGTTCGTGGTCAAGAACGGCGTCGCCGAGGTCGGCCCGGCCCGCATCGCGCTCGAGCGCGAGACGGCCGCGAAGATCACCGAGGCGGACAACGGCAAGGTCACCATCGGCTTCCGCCCCGAGTCGCTCGACGTCGTGTCGCAGGCGAACGAGGCCGCGTTCCCGGTCGAGGTGAACATCGTCGAGGAGCTCGGCTCCGACGCGTTCGTCTACGGCACGCTCAAGGGCGACCTGGCCGCGCAGGCCGACGTCCACTCGGGCGCCGGCGACAACCAGGTCATCGTCCGCGTCGACCCGCGCAACGTCCCGGCCAAGGGCGAGCGCATCTACGTGACGATCCGCCCGGGTCACTCGCACGTCTTCGGCGCGGCGTCGGGCCAGCGCATCAGCTGACACCCGTCACGCCGCACCGCCGAAGGGCGGGTTCTCCCCGAGGGGAGGGCCCGCCCTTCGTCGTCTCGCGGGGGTGCGCTGCGCGAGGCACGGCGCCGCCCGTGGGCGGCGCGGCTCGCCCTTGACAGGGTCATGGCCGACCACAAGACTACTTTTGCACACGTGACATCAGAAGTCGCATGTTCGTCAGCCAAATCGACAACGCTGTCAATTGGAGCCTCATGCAGATCTCCCACCCTTCGTCCCGCGCCCGGCGCCTCGGCGCCGCGCTCACGGGCGGCGCGCTCGTGGCGGGCACGTTCGCCGCGGCCCCCGCCGTCGCGACCCCGTCAGCCGAGACCAGCCCACCGACCACCCTCGCCGCGGCCGAGACGTGCGGCCCGGACGACGGGCTCCCCGACTCCAAGATCTCCATCCAGCTCTACACCCACGTCGGTGAGCTCGGGGGCTCGGGGACGCCGTCCGCCGAGACGATCGACCGCGTGCTCGGGGAGGTGGCCGACGCGGGCTTCACCAACGTCGAGCCGTACAACCAGCCCTACTCGATGCCCGTCGAGGAGTACCGGGCGATCCTCGACAAGTACGGTCTCGAGGTGTCGTCCAGCCACGGCAGCACGGACTGGGGCTCGTGGCCCCAGACCGTCGCGTACGCCGTCGCGCTCGATCAGGACTACATCGGGACCGGCGGGATGGCCGGCGGCTACGGCACCTACGACGAGGCGGTCGCGACCGCGGCCTACGTCAACCAGCTCGGCCAGTACGCGCACGAGAACGGCGCGAACAAGATCGTGCTGCACAACCACCAGAGCGAGTTCACCACGCGGTACCCCGACCCGGTCACCGGCGAGATGGTCAGCGCGTGGGAGGTCATCGAGGAGAACACCGACCCGCGCTACGTCACGTTCGAGCTCGACGTCGGCTGGGCGGCCGACGCCGGCCTCGACGTCCCCGCGTGGATCGAGGAGCACGGGGACCGCATCGAGCTGCTGCACATCAAGGACGCCGTGAACGTGAACGCGCCGGGCGACATGCGGCAGGTCGCCCTCGGGCGGGGCGACCTGGACCTCCCGGCCATCATCGCCGCGGCCGAGCCGTACGTGCAGTACTACACCTACGAGTGGGACTGGGCGCCGTCGTTCGAGACGTCCGCGGAGTCCTACCGCTACCTCCGCTGCTTCGAGTCCGAGGGCGGGGGCGGGAACGAGGGCGACGAGTCGCTCGCCCTGGGCCGCCCCGTGACGGCCTCCAGCATCGACGAGGCCGGCCACGAGGCCGAGAAGGCGGTCGACGGCAACGCCGGCACCCGCTGGAGCAGCGCGTGGAGCGACCCGGAGTGGATCGCGGTGGACCTCGGCGCGAGCTACGACCTCAGCCAGGTCGTCATCGACTGGGAGACCGCGTACGGGTCGGGGTACGAGGTCCAGACCTCGCCGGACGGCGAGACCTGGACCACGGTGCACACCGTCGCCGACGGTGACGGCGGGTACGACGAGCTGGACGTCTCCGGCACCGGCCGGTACGTGCGCCTCTACCTCACCGAGCGCGCGACGCAGTGGGGCTTCTCGCTCTACGAGCTCGAGGTCTACGGCACCCCGAGCGGGCAGCTCGACCTCGACGTCACGGTGCAGCCCCGGTGCCTCGCCGGCCAGGCGTACCTCGCGGTCCGCGCGGCGAACGGCGAGGACTCGCCGGTCGACGTGACCCTCGCGACGGCCTACGGCACCCGCGAGTTCGCCGACGTCGCCCCGGGCACGAACGCGTACCAGTCGTTCGCGGTGCGCTCGGCCTCGGTCGAGAGCGGGTCGGTGACCGTGACGGGCACCGCGACGGTCGACGGCGAGGACGTCACCTCGACGTTCGACGTCGACCACGACGCGCTCGCCTGCTCCTGATCTCCTCCCGTCCCTCGGTGCGGGGCGCGTCCGACCTCACGGGTCGGGCGCGCCCCGCCCGGCGAGCCGAGCACCGGAAGCACCGCGACCGCACGGCCCCTCGCGTCGACCATGGACAATGGACCCGTGACGGTGCACAACCTGCAGATCACCGCGTCGGCCCCCGACCCGGCTCTCCTCGACCTGCCCTGGGACATCCCGCTCGAGGAGTGGCCGGCCGAGACCCTCGCGGCGCTGCCGCGCGGTATCTCCCGGCACATCGTGCGGTTCGTGCGCCTCTCGGGGCGCGTCATCGCCATCAAGGAGATCGGCGAGACGGTCGCCTACCGGGAGTACGAGCTGCTCCGCCAGCTCCGCCGGCTCGAGGTGCCGAGCGTCGTCCCGGTGGGGGTCATCACCGGGCGCCAGGACGCGAACGGCGAGCGGCTCGAGGCCGTCCTCATCACGGAGCACCTGCAGTTCTCGCTCCCCTACCGCGCGCTGTTCAGCCAGTCGCTGCGCCCGGACACGGCGACGCGCCTCATCGACGCGCTCGCCGTGCTGCTCGTGCGCCTGCACCTGGTCGGCTTCTACTGGGGCGACGTGTCGCTGTCGAACACGCTGTTCCGGCGCGACGCCGAGACCTTCGCGGCGTTCCTCGTGGACGCGGAGACGGGTGACCTGCACCGCGAGCTCTCCCCCGGCCAGCGCTCGTACGACGTCGACCTCGCGCGCACGAACATCATCGGCGAGCTCATGGACCTCTCCGCGGGCGAGCTGCTCGACGAGGACGTGGACGAGGTCGCGATCGGCGACGCGCTCGTGGCGCGCTACGAGGAGCTGTGGGCCGCGCTGACGACGTCCGAGTCGTTCGACGCGAACGAGCGGTGGCGCGTCGCGGCCCGCATCGAGCACCTCAACAACCTCGGCTTCGACGTCGACGAGCTCGCGATCACGACCGACATCGACGGCACGACCGTCCAGATCCAGCCCAAGGTCGTCGACGCGGGGCACCACTCGCGGCGTCTGCTGCGCCTCACGGGCCTCGACGTGCAGGAGAACCAGGCGCGCCGCCTGCTCAACGACCTCGACTCGTTCCGCGCGGCGGCGGAGCGGCAGAACGACGACGAGGAGTTCGTCGCCCACGACTGGCTCAGCGGCGTGTTCGAGCCCACGATCCAGGCCGTGCCGCGGAACCTGCGCCGCAAGCTCGAGCCGGCGCAGCTCTTCCACGAGATCCTCGACCACCGCTGGTTCATCTCCGAGCGCGCGGGCCGCGACGTCCCCATGGCGGAGGCGACGCAGTCGTACGTCGAGAACGTCCTGCGCCACCGCCCGGACGAGAAGGCGATCCTCGGCCTCGCCCCGGGCGAGAAGGACCCCGAGTACTACGGCTGAGACCAGTCAGCGCCCCACGGGTCCAGGACCGGTGGGGCGCCGACAGGTCGAGGGACGTCAGGCCTCGCGGCGCAGGCGCGCGACCTCGTAGAGCGAGATGCCCGTCGCGACGGCGGCGTTGAGCGACTCGGTGTCCGACCCGATGGGGATGGACGCGACGACGTCGCACGCCTCGCGCACGAGGCGCGAGAGCCCCTTGCCCTCGGACCCGGCGACGACGACGAGCGGCTCGGTCGCGAGCTGGAGGTCGCCGATCGCCGTCTCCCCGCCGGCGTCGAGACCGACGACGAAGCAGCCCGCCTTCTTGAGCTCACCGAGGGCGCGGACCAGGTTGGTCGCGCGCGCGACGGGCACCCGGGCGGCCGCGCCGGCCGAGACCTTCCACGCGGACGCCGTGACGCCCGCGGCGCGCCGCTCGGGGACGAGCACGCCGTGCGCCCCGAACGCGCCCGCCGAGCGCAGCACGGCGCCCAGGTTGCGGGGGTCGGTCACGCCGTCGAGCGCGACGACCAGCGGCGGACGACCCGTCGCCTCGGCCGCGTCGAGCAGGTCGTCGACGTCGGCGTACTCGTACGGCGGCACCTTGATCGCGACGCCCTGGTGGACGGCGCCGTCGGTGAGGCGGTCGAGCTCCGGCTTGCCGACCTCGAGGAGGTCGTAGCCGCGGCCCGCGACGATGTCGACGATCTCGCGGGTCCGGTCGTCGGCGTCGAGGCGTGACGCGAGGTAGACGACCTCGACGGGGATGCGCGCGCGCAGCGCCTCGAGCACGGAGTTGCGCCCCGCGACGACCTCCTGCACCGAGCCGCGCCCCTTCGGCCCGCCGCCCCGGGAGGCTCCGCCCTTGGCTCCGCCACCCCGCGAGGCGCCCCCGCGCCCGGTCGCCACGCGCTTCTCCTCGGCGACCTTGCGCTTGTGCGCCGCGTGGTAGACGCGGTCCTCGGCCTTCGGCGTCGGCCCGCGGCCCTCGAGGCCCTTGCGCCGCTGCCCGCCGGAGCCGACGGTCGCGCCCTTCTTGCTGCCGGGCTTGCGGGTCGCGCCGCGTCGTTGTGAGTTGCCAGCCATGGGAGTACCCGTCGTGTCGTGGTCAGGTCGGTCGGTGTCGGTCAGGCGGATCGACACCGGTCCGGTCGGTCAGGTCGGTCGGTTCGTGCGAGCGGGCGCCGGTGCGCCACCGGGTCCAGTGTCCCTCAGACACCCCGCCGAGGGAGAGCCGTGGTCCACCGAGGGAGAGGCCTGGTCACGACCACGCCTCTCCCTCGTGGTACCCAGCCTCCACCTCGCGGGGACGGTCGTCAGGCGAGGGTCCAGCGCGCGCCGTCGGCCGAGTCCTCGACCGCGACGCCGGCCGCGGCGAGTCGGTCGCGGATCGCGTCGGCGGTCGCGAAGTCGCGCGCCGCGCGCGCCTCGGCGCGTGCCGCGAGCTCCGCGCCCACGACGGCGTCGAGCACCGCCGCGTAGCGCGAGTCCCCGCGGTCGGCCCACTGGGCGTCGGCCGGGTCGAGGCCCAGGACGTCGAGCATCGCCCGCACCGCGACGAGGTGGTGCCGCGCGACGGCGTCCGCGGCCGTCGTGCGGTCGGCGAGCGCCGCGTTCCCCGCCCGCAGGTGCTCGTGCACGACGGCGAGCGCCGCCGGGACGTTGAGGTCGTCGTCCATGGCCGCGGTGAACGCGGTCGGCAGCTCGGCCTCGGTCACGTCGCCGACGTCGCCCACGCGCTCGGTCGCGCGCTCGACGAACCCGGCGAGCCGCTCCCACGTGGCCTCGGCCTCGACGACCGTCGCGGGCGTCCACTCGAGCATCGAGCGGTACTGCACGGAGGCGAGGGCGTAGCGCAGCACGGCCGGGCTCGTGGTCGCGAGGACCTCGCGCACGAGCAGCCCGTTGCCGAGCGACTTGCTCATCTTGGCGCCGCCCTGCGTGACCCACGCGCTGTGCAGCCAGTGCCGCGCGAACCCGTAGCCCGCGGCGCGCGACTGCGCCTGCTCGTTCTCGTGGTGCGGGAAGCGCAGGTCGAGCCCGCCGCCGTGGATGTCGAACGTGTCGCCGAGGTACCGGCGCGCCATCGCGGAGCACTCGAGGTGCCAGCCGGGGCGCCCGCGACCGAACGGCGTGGGCCACGACGCCGTCTCGGGCTCGCCCTCCTTGGGCGCCTTCCACAGCGCGAAGTCGCGCGGGTCGCGCTTGGCGGCGGCCTCCTCCGCGTCCGCGGGGACGTCGTCGGGCACGGGGTTGAGGTCCTCGAGGTGCTGGTTGGTCAGGGAGCCGTACTCGGACCAGGACCGCACGTCGAACCACACGTCGCCAGGGCCGGTCGTGTACGCGTGGCCGCGCTCCACGAGGCGCTCCATGAGCTCGACCATGTCCGGCACGTGCCCGGTCGCGCGCGGCTCGTACGTGGGCGGCAGGACGCCCAGCGCGTCGTACGCGGCGGTGAACGCACGCTCGTACGTCGCGGCCCAGGCCCACCACGGCTCGCCCGCGTCGGCGGACTTCACGAGGATCTTGTCGTCGATGTCGGTGACGTTGCGGATGAGCGTCACGCGCGACCCGCCGCGCCGCAGCCAGCGCACGAGCACGTCGAACGCGACGGCCGAGCGCATGTGGCCGATGTGGGGTGCCGCCTGGACGGTCGCGCCACACAGGTAGATGCCGACCTCGCCCGGAGTCAGGGGCACGAAGTCGCGCACGTCCCGCGTGGCGGTGTCGAACAGGCGAAGAGTCACGTCCGCAAGGGTACCGGGGACGCACCACCACGGCCGAAGCGGCACGGGCAGGTCTCGCGGCCGATCCCGGTGCAGCCCCGACCGGCGCCGGTCAGCCGAAGTTCTTGCCCTCGCCGCGGTACGTGGGCACGACGTCGACCACCTCGTCCCCGCGCACGAGGTGCACGCGGTCGAACCGCTCCATCGCCTCCCCCGCCTTGCCGTGCCGGAACCAGACGCGGTCGCCCACGCCCAGCTCCGGGGCGCCCGCGACGCCCCGGGTCCGGTGCAGCGGCGTCTGGACCTCGCCCGCGCCCTCGCGCCCCGTGAGCGACCAGCCGGGCGTCGCGACGCGCGGCAGCCGGCTGCGCGACGCGGGGCCGGACGCGACGTACCCGCCGCCGAACGCGGTCGCCCACCCGGGCGCGGGGACGCGCACCACGTCGAGGCCGAAGAACGCCGAGGGGCGCGGACGGAAGGAGCGGTACTCGTCGAACAGCCCGGGCACGTAGAGCCCCGACCCCGCGGTGACCTCCGTGACGACGCCGTCCGCGGACGACGTCTCGAGCGACCCGGTGCCGCCGGAGTTCACGAGCTCGAGGTCGTGCCCGACGACGTCGCGCACCGCGGCGACGACCTCGCCCCGGCGCTCGCCCAGCTCGAGCACCGAGAGCCGCTTGACCGCACGGACGGCGAGGCTCGAGTCGGGCATGCCCGCGACCTGCGCCTCGTAGAACATCAGGCCGCGCAGCGAGAGCCCGGGCGTCGAGACGACCCGGGCGGCGAGCGACGCGACGTCCGGGGGGTCGTGCAGCGGCGAGCGCCGCGTGCCGAGGTGGACCGTGACGAGCCCGAGCCCGACCCGCAGCGAGGCGTCCACGTCGAGGCACACGCGCACGGGCGGCGCGTCGCCCGTGCCCGCCTCCGCGAGCGCGTGCCGCACGAGCTCGAGGTGCGCCGCGTCGTCGACCATGAGCGTGATCTCGCGCCGCCCGGCCTCGTGCCGCGCCAGCGCCGCGAGCGCGCCGCGGTCCACGGACGGGTATCCCACGAGGACGTCGCGGACGCCCGCGTCGACGAGCCACAGCGCCTCGCGGACCGAGAACGCCATGACGCCCCGGAAGCCGCGCTCGCCGGCGCGCGTCACGAGCGAGCGGACGCGGACCGACTTCGACGCGACGCGCACGGGCACGCCTCCGGCGCGGGCCAGGAGCTCGTCGGCGTTGGCGTCGAACCGGTCGAGGTCGACGACGGCGAGCGGACCGTCGAGGTCCGCGGTGGCGCGCGTCAACCGGGCGAGCAGCGACGGCGTCGCCCCGCGCTCGTCCCCGGCAGGGTCGGCCGTCCCCGTCCTCGTCCCCGAGCCCGGTGCGGGCGCCGCGTCGGTCGTCATGGGGAGAACGTACGCCACGCGGGGGGCGTGAGACAGTACGACCTGTGAGCAGCGACGACGCCCTCTCCTGGACCAACTGGGCCCGCACGGCCTCCGCGACCCCGCGCCGCCGGGCCTCCCCGCGCGACGAGGCGGAGCTGGGGCGGCTCGTCGCCGGGGCGGCCGCCGAGGGGATGCGGGTGCGCGCCGTCGGCGCGGGCCACTCGTTCACCCCCGCGGCCGTCACCGACGGGCTCCTGCTCGACCTGGACCGCATCGGGCTCGTCGAGCGCATCACCCGCGGCACGGGCGCGCCCGGTGGGGCCGACGCCGACGCGATCCTCGTGACCGTGGGGGCGGGCATCCGCCTGCACCGGCTCAACGAGGCCCTCGCTGCCGCGGGCCTGGCCATGCGCAACCTCGGCGACATCGACCGGCAGTCGATCGCCGGCGCGATCTCGACGGGCACGCACGGGACCGGCGCCGGGCTCGGCGGGCTCGCCACCCAGGTGCGCGGCGTCCGCGTCGTCGGGGCCGACGGCGAGGTCCGCGAGGCGTCCGCGACGCAGGACCCCGACCTCTTCGAGGTGAGCCGCCTGGGGCTCGGCGTCACGGGCGTCCTGTCCGCGGTGACGCTCGAGGTCGTGCCGGCGTTCCTGCTCCGCGCGCAGGAGGAGCCGTGGCCGCTGGACCGCGTGCTGGAGGGCCTCGGCACGCCGGACGACCCCGACGGGCTCGTCGGGGGCAACGACCACTTCGAGTTCTACTGGTTCCCCCACACGCGTCGGGCGCTGACCAAGCGCAACAACCGGCTCGCCCCCGACGACGAGGCGGCGGAGCTCGAGCGGCTGCGGGCGTCCGGCCCCGGGCCCGTCGCGCGGGCGCGCACGTGGGTCGACGAGGAGCTGTTGTCGAACGGCGCGTTCGAGCTCGTCAACCGGCTCGCCACCGCGGTGCCGCGCGTGACCCCGCGGCTCAACGCCGTCTCGGCCCGTGCGCTCGCGCCGCGGACCTACGTCGCGCCGTCGCACCAGGTCTTCGTCACCTCGCGCCGCGTCCGGTTCCGCGAGATGGAGTACGCGGTGCCGCGCGAGCGCCTGGTCGACGTCCTGGCGAGCATCGACGGCTGGCTGAACCGGTCCGGCGAGCACGTGCCCTTCCCCGTCGAGGTCCGGTTCGCGGCGCCTGACGACGTCTGGCTGTCCACCGCGCACGGTCGCGAGACCGCGTACGTGGCGGTGCACCAGTACGCCCGGCTGCCGCACGCGCGGTACTTCGACGCCGTCGAGCGCATCGTCGCCGAGGTCGGCGGGCGCCCCCACTGGGGCAAGCTGCACGGGCTCGACGCCGAACGGTTCCGCGAGCTCTACCCCCGGTTCGACGACGCCGTGGCGGTCCGCGACGCGGCGGACCCCGACGGGGTCTTCGCGAACGCGTACACGGACCGGGTGCTCGGGCGTGCGCCGGGAGCGGCCGCGCGCGGCTGACCGCTCGCGCGGCCGACGGGCGCGGCGGTCAGGCGACGGGCTCCGGGCCGTGCTCGCGCACGGGCGACCCGTCCGGTCGGACCATGAGCGACAGCACGTACTCGGCGAGCGCGTGGAAGCTGCGGACCGCGGTCTCGTCGTCCTGCTCGACGAGCCAGGCGATCTCGATGCCGTCGATGTACCCGGCGACGATGCGCGAGAGGAAGCCCATGTCCATCGAGTAGGTGACGTTCCCGCGCTCGGCGACGTTCTCGAGGAATCCGCGGGTCATCGCCCACGTCTGCTCCAGGTGCGTGTGCGCCACGGAGCGCAGAGCGCGGCTGCGCACGCCCGCCGTCGCGAACTCGAACGTGAGGAGGCGCATGTGCCGGCGCGGCGTGAGCCCGCTCCACAGGCCGTCGGCAGCGGCGTGCGCGAGCTCCACGACGTCGCCGTCGACGTCGAGGGCGGCGCGCACCGGCTCGGACGCGACGAGCGCGAGGCTGTTGCCCATCGCCTGAAGGAGCTCGTCCTTGTCCTCGAAGCAGTAGTGCACGACGCCGAGAGAGACGCCGGCCTCGGCCGCGACGCCACGGATCGTGACGGCCTCGACGCCCTCGCGGACGGCGATGGTCATCGCCGCGTCGACGAGCTGGGCCCGGCGTTCTTCGACGGACATTCGGTTCATGTGCGATTCATCCCATGTGTCGTTCTTGGGAAAGTCAAACACATCGATGCGCTCTCAGCGATCGTAGTGTCTGCTCGTGGGCCTGGCACCCGGGACGCCGGAAGGCGAGAATGGCGAGCCGGGCCCACCCAGCCCGTCATGCCCGCTCCCGACGAAGGACGACCGTGCCCCGACCGCGCCACCCCCGCACCTCCTGGACCGCCGCGCCCCTCGTGGTCCCGGTGACCGCGGTGCTCGTCCTCACGGGCTGCGGCGGTCCCGCGGACACGGGGGGCGACGACGCGCCGGTCACCTACGACGTCCCCGAGGTCCCGGTCCAGGTCACCGCTCCCCCGGGCTGGGAGCGCGTCACCCGCGACGGGGCGTTCGTGCTGCGCGCGCCGAGCGGGACGGGCCCGGAGGAGTTCCGGGCGAACGTCGTCGTGACGGGCGAGCAGTCCACGGAGACGCTCGAGCAGGCCGGCGCCGCGACCGCGGCGGCCGTCAGCGCGATCCCCGGCTGGGCCCCGGGCGTCGACGGCCAGGGCCCGACGACCCTCGGCGAGCTCCCCGCCTTCCGGGTCGCGGGCACGTACGAGACGGCCGGGGCCGTCGTCGCGCAGGAGATCGTGGCGGTCCGGACCGGCGACGGGCCGGACGCCTGGGTCGTCGACCTCACGGCCTCGCACGCCGAGGCCGACGCCGACGGCGCCACGCAGGCGCGTGCCGTCCTCGAGAGCGTGCGGCTCGCCCCCACGGGCTGAGGTCACGCGGACGTCCCGACGGCGACGACGAGGGCCGTCGCGACGGCCGCGACGCCCTCCCCGCGGCCCGTGAGTCCCAGACCGTCGGTCGTCGTGGCCGTGAGCGTCACCGGGGCTCCCGCGGCCGCCCCGAGGGCCGCCTCCGCCTCGGCGCGGCGGGGCCCGAGGCGCGGTCGGTTGCCGATGACCTGGACGGCCACGTTCCCGATCTCGAACCCCGCGGCCCGGACCCGGCGGGCCGCCTCGGCGAGGAGGCGCGACCCGCTCGCCCCGGCCCACTCGGGCGCGCTCGTGCCGAAGTTCGACCCCAGGTCGCCGAGCCCCGTCGCCGAGAACAGCGCGTCCGCGGCGGCGTGCGCGGCGACGTCCGCGTCCGAGTGCCCGGCGAGGCCGCGCTCGCCCGGCCAGAGCAGCCCGCCGAGCCACAGCTCGCGCTCCTCGCCCTCGGGGGCGAACGCGTGCACGTCGACGCCGACCCCCGTGCGCGGCAGCGGGGCCACGGGGGCGCGGTGCGGCGCGACCTCGGCGTGCTCGGCGGGCGTCGTCATCGGTCCTCCCGGAGGGTCAGCGCGGCGACGCGCAGGTCGTGGGCGGTGGTGATCTTGGCGGCGGCGGCGTCTCCGGGCACGACGTGGACGGGGAGCCCGAGCGCCTCGACGAGTCCGGCGTCGTCGGTCGCGGCGGACCGCTCGTCGTCCGCCCGGTGGGACGCGGCCTCGTGCGCCCGGACCAGGAGCGCCCGGTCGAACCCCTGCGGGGTCTGCACCGCGCGCAGGGCCGCCCGGTCCACGGTCTCGGCGACGGGTTCCGCGCGGGACGGGTCGCCCGCCCGTGCGGCCGTCACGCGCTTGATCGTGTCCGTGACCGGCAGCCCCGGGACGACGGCGCCGTGGCCCGCCCGCACGGCCTCGACGACGCGGCGGACGAGGGCGGGCGGCGCGAGCGGTCGCGCCGCGTCGTGGACGAGCACGACGTCGACCGCGGGCTGCGCGGGGGCCGAGCGCCCCCCGGTCCCGGCGTCGGGCGCGTCGGCGTCCAGGCCCGCGCGCAGGCCCGCGGCGACGGAGGCCTGGCGGGTGCCCGCGCCGTCGACGACCCGCACGGGCCGGTCGACCGCCGGGTCGTCCCGGAGCAGCGCCGCGACGTGCTCCCGCAGGCCGGGTGGTGCCGTGACCACGATCGTGTCGACCGCCCCGGACGCGCACAGCCGGCGCGCCGCCTGGACGACCAGGGGCAGGCCGTCGAGCTCAACGAGGGCCTTGGGCAGGTCGAGCCCGAGACGGGTCCCGGAGCCCGCGGCGGTGAGGACGGCAAGAGTCGGCACGGGCACACGCTACCGGGCACGACGACGGGGAGGGCGCCGTCCGCACGGACGGCGCCCTCCCCGGTGGTCTGTCGCTCGGGCCGAGGCCCGGGACGTCAGGAGGCCAGCACCTCGTCGAGGATGGCCTCGGCCTTCTCCTCCTCGGTGTGCTCGGCCAGCGCGAGCTCCGAGACGAGGATCTGCCGGGCCTTCGAGAGCATGCGCTTCTCGCCGGCCGAGAGGCCGCGGTCGGCGTCCCGGCGCGACAGGTCGCGCACGACCTCCGCCACCTTGATCACGTCGCCCGACGCCAGCTTCTCGAGGTTCGCCTTGTACCGACGCGACCAGTTGGTCGGCTCCTCGGTGTAGGGTGCACGCAGCACCTCGAAAACGCGGTCGAGACCCTCCTGGCCGACGACGTCACGCACGCCGACGAGGTCGACGTTCTCGGCTGGGACTTCGATGGTCAGGTCGCCCTGCGCGACCTTGAGCTTGAGGTAGATCTTGTCCTCTCCGCGGATGGTGCGCGTCTTGATCTCCTCGATCAGTGCGGCTCCGTGGTGCGGGTAGACAACGGTCTCGCCTACTGTGAACGTCATCTGCAGATGTCCCCTTTCGCGGTGGTCCACCTTACCACGCGGAAGGCCGGAAATCCGAGCCCCTGGGCCCCTTGACAAGCGCCCCGGAGCAGCGTCTTCGCAGGTCAGCGCCGTGTCAGCGCGCCTCACGAACCTCGCCGAGCGGGCCACAGGGCCCCGCCGACCGCCGTCACGCGCGCCGCGCGGGCGCGCGACCCCGCGTGACGCCGCTCACGCCACGCTCCCGGAGAGCCGGTTCCGGCCGCCCCGCCGCGCCCGACGCACTAGGCTGGGCGCGGAATCCAGTCCCCCCTCTCGCAGCCCTGGAGTGCACGTGACCCGCATCCCGACCCACCGAGCAGCGACCCGTGCGGCGTCCCGAGCGACCGGCCGCGCGCGCTACTGGGCCGTCCCCCTCGTGGTCGCGAGCGTGGCCGTCGCCTCCGCGTGCTCCCCCATCGAGACGAACCGCCCCTACTCGCCGTCGGACGGCCTGCGCGTCGACCTCACCGACGACCTGCGCGGCCTCAACCTCCTCGTCGTGAGCGCCGCCGACGGCGAGGCCGGCGCGCTCGTCGGGGCGTTCGCCAACGACTCGACCGAGGACGTGGAGTTCGACGTGACGCCGGAGGGCGGCGACCCGGTGACCATCCCCGTCGCCGCCGGGGAGACCGTCTACCTCGGGACCGAGGACGGGTTCGACGCGCAGATCGGCCGCGTCGACGCGGCCCCGGGCGGCGTGCTGCCCGTGACGGTCAGCGTGACCTCGGGCGAGGAGCAGGGCATGTCGCTGCCCGTCCTCGACGGCACCCTCGAGGAGTACGCGCACCTGCTGCCGTGACGTGCCGGCCCGGGCCGGAAATGGGCTCGGGCCGTGTCACCGGTGGGCGCTAGCCTTCGCGTGCCGCCCTGACCGTCGTGGTCGGGGCACGTCCACGAAGGAATCCAGGTGACCCTGTCCCGCACCACCCGTCGGCCGCTCCTCCTCGTCGTGAGCGCCGTCGCGCTCGCCCTGACCGCCTCGGGCTGCGGCGCGATCCTCGACGAGCTCACCGGGCCGTCCGAGGCCCAGCGCGACGAGCCCGGCGGCGAGGTGACCGAGGCGTCGGACGCCGACGTCTTCTCGATCCAGGTCGGCGACTGCATCGTGACGTCGAAGCTGCCCGACGGCGAGAACGTCGAGTCCGTGCCCGTCGTCCCCTGCTCCGAGCCGCACGACGCCGAGGTCTACGCCGAGACCGAGCTCCCCGAGGGGGACTACCCCGGCGACGAGGCCGTCCAGGCGAGCGCCGAGGACTTCTGCCTCGGCGAGTTCGAGGCCTTCGTCGGCCTGTCCTACGACGAGTCCGCCTACTACTTCTGGCCCTTCACGCCGCGCGAGGAGGGCTGGAACACGGTCGACGACCGCGTGGTCCAGTGCGTCATCGACACCGACGGCACCGACGTCACGGGGTCGCTCCAGGGCTCGGCGTCCTGACCCCCGCCCACGCACGACGGCGCCCCTCCCGGTCCGGGAGGGGCGCCGTCCGTCGTCCGGCCGGGCAGGCCGCGCCTGCTGGGCCCGGTGCGGGCTCAGGTCACCCGAAACGGCCGGAGATGTAGTCCTCGGTGGCCTGCTGGGTGGGCGAGGAGAACATCGTCGCGGTGTCGTCCATCTCGATGAGGCGCCCCGGCTTGCCGGTGCCCGCGATGTTGAAGAACGCCGTGCGGTCGCTCACGCGCGCCGCCTGCTGCATGTTGTGCGTGACGATGACGATCGTGTACTCGTCCTTGAGCTCGGCGATGAGGTCCTCGATCGCGAGCGTGGAGATCGGGTCGAGCGCCGAGCACGGCTCGTCCATGAGGAGCACCTGGGGCTTGACGGCGATGGCTCGCGCGATGCACAGGCGCTGCTGCTGGCCGCCGGAGAGGCCCGAGCCCGGACGGTCGAGGCGGTCCTTCACCTCGTTCCACAGGTTCGCGCCACGCAGCGACGACTCGACGAGGTCCTCGGCGTCGGACTTCGAGATGCGCTTGTTGTTGAGCTTCACCCCCGCGAGCACGTTCTCCTTGATGGACATCGTGGGGAACGGGTTCGGCCGCTGGAAGACCATGCCGACCTGGCGACGCACGGCGACCGGGTCGACGTCGTCCCCGTAGAGGTCCACGCCCTCCATGGCGACCGTGCCCTCGACGCGCGCGCCGGGGATGACCTCGTGCATGCGGTTGAGCGTCCGCAGGAACGTCGACTTGCCGCACCCGGACGGGCCGATGAAGGCGGTCACGGACTTGGGGTCGATCGTCATGCCGACGTCCTGCACGGCGAGGAAGTCGCCGTAGTAGATGTTGAGGTCCTTGACGTCGATGCGCTGTGCCATCGGAGCTGTCCTGTTCTAGCGGAGGGTCTTGGGGGCGAACCAGCGGGTGACGAGTCGCCCGACGAGGTTGAGCAGCATGACGATGAGGATCAGCGTCAGGGCGGCCGCCCAGGCCCGGTCGTAGTTGATGTCGGGGATGCACACGACGTCGGTGACGTTGCTGCAGGGCACCAGGCCCTGGCTGTACTGCCGGTACACGTACACGGGCAGCGTCATCATGCGGCCCTCGAAGAGGTTGCCGTTGATGGAGTCGACGACGCCGACGGTGATGAGCAGCGGCGCGGTCTCGCCGATGACGCGCGCGACGGCGAGCATGACGCCGGTCGTGATGCCCGCGATCGACGTGCGCAGCACGACCCGCACGACGGTGAGCCACTTGGGCACGCCGAGCGCGTAGGCCGCCTCGCGCAGCTCGTTGGGCACGAGCCGGAGCATCTCCTCGCACGAGCGCACGACGACGGGGATCATGAGCACGGACAGCGCGACGGAGCCGACGATGCCCATGCGCACCCCGGGACCGAAGACCACGGCGAAGAGCGCGTAGGCGAAGAGACCGGCGACGATCGACGGGATGCCCGTCATGACGTCGACGAAGAACGTCACCGCACGTGCCAGCGGGCCGCGGCCGTACTCGACGAGGTAGATCGCCGCGAGCAGGCCGATGGGGACCGAGATCACCGCGGCGCCGAGCGTGATGAGCAGCGTGCCGAGGATCGCGTGGTAGATGCCGCCCGCGTCCATGCCCCCGAACACCCCGCGCATGGAGTGCGTGAGGAAGTAGGCGTCGAACCGCTCCATGCCGTGCACGACGACGGTCCACGCGACGGACACGAGCGGCACCATCGCGAGGGCGAACGCGCTCCACATGAGGACCGTCATCGTGCGGTCCTTGCGGCGGCGGCCGGCGTCCGCGCCGCGCAGGAGCGCGCGGACGGACGCGGTGCGCTCCGGGTCGGGGGCGGAGGCCCCGCGCGCGGGGCTGGTGCTGAGGGCGCTCATCAGTTGGCTCCCGAGAAGTCCTTGCGCCGCGCGACGATCGCGCGGGCGCCCATGTTGACGAGCAGGGTGATGAGGAACAGCGCGAGGCCCGTCGCGATGAGGGTGCTCACCCCGAGGGGGTTGGCCTCGGGGAAGTCGGCCGCGATGTTCGCGGCGATCGTCTGCTGCTGCCCGGCCTGCAGGATCTTGAACGAGTAGAGGAGCCCGGGCGAGAGGATCATCAGCACCGCCATCGTCTCGCCGAGCGCGCGGCCGAGGCCGAGCATCGCGGCGGAGATGACGCCCGACCGCCCGAACGGGATGACCGCCGTGCGGATCATCTCCCAGCGCGTCGCGCCGAGCGCGAGCGCCGCCTCCTCGTGGAGCTTCGGCGTCTGGAGGAACACCTCGCGGCTCACCGCGGTGATGATCGGCAGGATCATCACCGCGAGCACGAGCGCGACGGTGAGCAGGACGCGGCCGGTCGGCGAGGCCGGGCCGGCGAAGAGCGGGAACCACCCGAACGTGTCCGCGAGCCACGACCACACCGGGACGACGATCGGCGGGAGCACGAGCGAGCCCCACAGGCCGTAGACGACGCTGGGGATCGCCGCGAGGAGGTCGACGACGTACCCGAGGGTCGACGCGAGCCGGCGCGGCGCGTAGTGCGAGATGAAGAGCGCGATGCCCATCGCGACCGGCGTCGCGAGGAGGAGCGACAGCGCGGCCGCGAGGAGCGTGCCGAAGATCAGCGGACCGACGAACGACAGCAGCGAGGCACCCTCCGGGAACCAGGACACCTCCTCGCCGAGGACGTCCCCGCCCGCGGTGAGCGCGGGCCACGCGCGGAGCACGAGGAAGATCGCGACCGCGGCGAGGACGGCGAGGATGAGCCCTCCGGCGCCCGTCGCGGTCCAGCGGAACGCGCGGTTGACGCCGCGGTCGGTGTTCCGTGCCCGGCGGCGCGGGGCTCCCGCGCGAGGCGTCGGGCCCGGCGTGGCGCCCGGCGTCGTGGGTGGGGCTGTGGTGGTCACTCGTGCTCCCGGTGCATGCGGTCCTGCTGCGTGAGGTCTGGGTCGCGGGCGATCTCGCGGGTCAGGGGCGGCGGGGCTCGTAGGCCCCGCCGCCCCCTGGTTCCCGGCGGTCGTCAGCCGGCGGCGCCGACCGTGATGGCCTCGATCGCCGCGTGGACGTCCGTGCGCAGGTCCTCCGAGATCGGCGCGTTGCCCGCGGCCGACGCGGAGGCCGACTGGCCCTCCTCGCTCGAGATGTAGGTGAGGAACGCCTTGACGAGGTTGCCCGTCGCCTCGTCCTCGTAGTTCAGGCACGCGACCGCGTACGAGACGAGCACGAGCGGGTACGCGCCGGCCTCGGTCGTCGTGCGGTCCAGCTCGACGGCGATGTCGTGGTCGTGGCGGCCCTCGACGCGCGGCGACGCGTCGACGACCTTGGCCGCGGCCTCGGGCGAGTACGCGACCCACTCCTCGCCGACCTTGATCTTCGCGGTCCCGAGGTCGCCGGCCTTCGACGCGTCGGCGTAGCCGATCGTGCCCTCGCCGCCCTGGACGGTCTGCACGACGCCCGAGGTGCCCTGCGCGGACTCGCCACCCTGCGTCGGCCAGTCGCCGCTCGGCTCGTGGCCCCACGCGTCGCCCGCCGTCGCGGCGAGGTACTCGGTGAAGTTCTCGGTCGTGCCCGACTCGTCGGAGCGGTGGACCGGGGTGATCGCGAGGTCCGGGAGCGTCGCGTCGGGGTTGTCGGCGGCGATCTCCGGCGCGTTCCACTGCGTGATGGTGCCGTTGAAGATGCCCGCGATGGTGGCCGGCGCGAGGTTGAGCTCCGCGACGTCCGGCAGGTTGTAGATGATGGCGATCGGGCTGACGTAGACCGGGAGGTCGATCGCGCCGTCGGGGCCGCACACGGCCTGCGACTGCGTGATCTCCTCCTCCTTGAGCACCGCGTCCGAGCCGGCGAACGCGACGCCGCCCTCGAGGAACTGGGTGCGGCCGCCGCCGGACCCGACCGGGTCGTAGTTCACGGTGACGTCGGGGTTCGCGCTCTGGAACCCGGCGCGCCACGCCTCCATGGCGGACTCCTGCGAGCTGGCGCCCGCACCGTTGAGCTCACCGCTGAGGTCGCTCGCGGTCTCGGACGAGCCCTCGGAGGAACCGTCGGTGGCGCCGTCGGCGCTGCCGACGGGGTCGTCCGACCCGCAGGCGGCGAGGGTCAGCGCGAGCGCACCGATCGCGACGGCGGATCCAGCACGGGAGAATCGGCTGAGCTTCACTCTTCGTTCCATCCTGTTCAAGCGTCTCGTGGCACCAGCGAGCGCCGGTGACGAGCCCGACGCTAGGAGCGCCGGGTGACGCGTTCCCCGAGAGCGGGTGAACGAGGGATGAACAGTGCACAGACCTTCCGTGCCACCCGCCGGGCGGGGTGGGCCGACGTCGCACGGGCACGGGCACGGCACGGGGACGGGCGCCGGACGGGCGCCGGACGGGCGCCGGACGGGCACTGGGACGGGCACGGCGACGGCCCCGGCACGCTCGTCGAGAGGACGTGCCGGGGCCGTCGGTCCGGCCGTGCGCCCGTGCCGGGCGGTCGTTCCTCAGGACTGGCCGACGCCGTCCGCGATCTTGTAGCCGAGCCCGCGGACCGTGAGGAGGTAGCGCGGGCTCGCCGGCTCGGGCTCGATCTTCGACCGGATGCGCTTCACGTGGACGTCGAGCGTCTTGGTGTCGCCCACGTAGTCCGTGCCCCAGACCCGGTCGATGAGCTGCCCGCGCGTGAGCACGCGCCCCGCGTTGCGCAGCAGCAGCTCCAGGAGCTCGAACTCCTTGAGCGGGAACGGCACGACCTGGCCGTCGACGCTCACCGTGTGCCGCTCGACGTCCATGCGCACCGGACCGACCTCCAGCGCGCTCTCCGCGACGACCTCGCCCCCGTTCTCCCCGCCCTTGCGGCGCAGCACGGCGCGCACGCGCGCGAGCAGCTCGCGGAACGAGTACGGCTTCGTCACGTAGTCGTCCGCACCCAGCTCGAGGCCCACGACCTTGTCGATCTCCGAGTCCTTCGCCGTGAGCATGATGACGGGCACGTCGCCGCGCTGCCGCAGCTCGCGGCACACCTCGGTGCCGCTGAGCCCGGGGAGCATGAGGTCGAGCAGGACCAGGTCCGCCCCGTCCGCGTCGAACCGCTCCAGCGCCTCGGTGCCCGTCGCCGCCTCGACGACGTCGAAGCCCTCGCGCCGCAGCTGGTACGTCAACGGGTCGCGGTACGACTCCTCGTCCTCCACCACCAGGATGCGCGTCACGCGCCTACCTCCTTGTTCTGTACGTCGTCGGGTGCGGGGGCCTGCGCGGCCCGCCGCACGTCGTGCTGCACGGTCCCGGGGTCCGCCCCGGCCGTGCCCTCGTCCCCCGGAGCGTCGTGGGTCGTGCCCGACGCCGCGGCACGTGCCCGCTCGACCGGCACGTCCGCCGCGGGGATCCGGAGCGTGAAGGTGGAGCCGCGTCCCGGCTCGGACCACATGGTGACCTCGCCGCCGTGGTCGGCGGCGACGTGCTTGACGATGCTCAGGCCGAGGCCCGTCCCGCCGGTGTCGCGCGAGCGCGCGGGGTCCACCCGGTAGAACCGCTCGAACACGCGGGCCTGCTCGTCGGCCGAGATCCCGATGCCCTGGTCCACGACCGCGATCTCGACCAGGTCGCCCGCGAGCGAGACGCCGACCCCGACGCGCGTGTTCTCGCCCGAGTAGGCGACCGCGTTGTCGAGGAGGTTGCGCACCGCGGTGACGAGCAGGTTGTGGTCGCCGTACACCGCGGCGTCGAGCTCTCCCCCGGTCGTGAGCGTGATGCCCTTGCCCTGCGCCGTCGTGCGCGCGCGGTCCACCGCCTCCTCGACGACGCCCCGCACCGGCACGACCGTGACCTCCTGGAGCGCGCCCGCGACCTGGAGCCGCGAGAGCTCGATGATCTCCTGCACGAGCGCGGACAGACGCGTCGCCTCCGACTGCATGCGCGCGGAGAACCGCCGCACCGCCACCGGGTCGTCGGCCGCGTCCTGCACCGTCTCGGCGAGCAGCGCGAGCGCCCCGACCGGCGTCTTCAGCTCGTGGGACACGTTCACGACGAAGTCGCGCCGGATCGCCTCGACGCGCCGCGCCTCGGTCCGGTCCTCCGCGAGCACGAGCATGTGCTGAGGGCCCACCTGGGCGACGCGGACCTGGAGCATGACCGTGCCCCGGCCGACCGGCCCGCGCGGGAGCTCGAGCTCCTCGTCGCGGATCACGCCGTCGCGGCGCACGTCGTCGATCATGTCCCGGATCGCCGCGTGCGCGACCGCGTCGCCGCGCACCACGCCCAGCGCGTACGCCGGCGGGCTGGCTCGCACGACCTCGCCCTCCTCGTCCAGCACGACGGCGGCGGACCGCAGGACGGCGAGCACGCGGACGAGACCCTCGTCGAGCTCGGGCGTCGGCTCCACCCGGGCGGCGCGCTGCTGGCGCTCGCTCACACGGAACGCGATGGCCGCGATCACGCCGACGACGACGCCCACGACGCCGGCGGCCAGCACGGTCGCGCCCTCGATGAGACTCTCGGCTTGCACACGTCCAGCGTACGGTCGCCCGCGCGCCCGACCCGTCGATCCGGCGCTCCACGGGCGTGAGCCGCCAAGAGTTCACCTGGCGGCGCCCTGGAGTTCACCGCCCGGTCGACCGCACCTGCGAGCGTGACGGGAGCCGACGGCGTGCCCGGGCGCCGCCCGGCGCGCAGGGGCGCACGCCGTCACGGACCGGACGGACCGGTCACGACGAGAGGGAAGCGATGCGGGAGATCTTCGAGGCCGAGCTGAAGCAGGTCGGCGACGACCTGGCCGAGATGAGCCGGCTGGTGGAGTCGGCCGTCAACCGCGCGGGGCAGGCGCTCCTCACGGCGGACCTGCAGCTCGCGCAGTCGGTCATCGGCGACGATCACACGATCGACGCCCTCGAGCGCGAGCTCGACGAGCGCTGCGTGCTCCTCCTCGCGCAGCAGCAGCCCGTGGCCACCGACCTGCGGGTCGTGGTCAGCGCGCTGCGCATGAGCGCCACCCTGGAGCGCATGGGCGACCTCGCACGGCACATCGCGCAGGTCGCGCGCGGCCGCTACCCGGCCCGGGCGATCGAGCCGTCCCTGCACCGGACCTTCGAGCAGATGCACGACGCCGCCGTGCGCGTCGCCCGCCGGACGACGACGCTCCTCACGACGCGCGACCTGACCGTCGCCGCGAACATCGAGCGCGACGACGACCTGCTCGACAAGCTCCACCAGGACACCTTCACCGCGCTGCTCGACGGCACGTGGACGGGGACCCCGCAGGAGACCGTCGACGTCACGCTCGTGGGCCGCTACTACGAGCGCTTCGGCGACCACGGCGTCTCCATCGCCAAGCGCGTGACGTACCTCGTCACCGGCGACTTCGCCGACGACCGCGGCACCCCCGCCGGCTCCGCCCGCGCGTCTGCCTGACGACGGCGCCACGGCCCTGCCGCGAGGTAGAGCCTCAGGTCTCGACGTAGGACCCGCGGAGCTCTACCTCGGTGCCGGTGGTTCTACCTCGCCGTCTCGGTTCCTGCGCACAGACGACCGTGGCCCGTCCGGGAGATCCGGACGGGCCACGGTCGTCTGTGCGTGCGGGCGGTCAGCGGCCCTGGTTGGCGACCGCGGCGGCGGCCTCGGCGGCGGCCTCGGGGTCGAGGTAGCGGCCGCCCTTCGTCACCGGCTTGAGGTCCTCGTCGAGCTCGTAGAGCAGCGGGATGCCGGTCGGGATGTTGAGCGCGGCGATGTCCTCGTCGGAGATGCCGTCGAGGTGCTTGACGATCGCGCGCAGCGAGTTGCCGTGCGCCGCGACGAGGACGGTCTTGCCCGCCTTCAGGTCCGGCACGACCTCGCCGTCCCAGTACGGCAGGGCGCGCTCGAGCACGTCCTTGAGGCACTCGGTGCGCACGACGGGCGCGTCGGCGTAGCGCGGGTCCGTGTCCTGCGAGAACTCGGAGCCCAGCTCGATCGCGGGCGGCGGGACGTCGTACGAGCGGCGCCAGAGCATGAACTGCTCCTCGCCGAACTCGTCGAGCGTCTGCTTCTTGTTCTTGCCCTGCAGCGCACCGTAGTGGCGCTCGTTGAGGCGCCACGACCGCTTCACCGGGATCCAGTGGCGGTCCGCGGCGTCGAGCGCGAGGTTCGCCGTCGTGATGGCGCGGCGCAGGAGCGAGGTGTGCACGACGTCGGGCAGGACGCCGGCCTCCGTGAGGAGCTGACCGCCGCGCTTCGCCTCCTCGGTCCCCTTCTCCGACAGGGCGACGTCCACCCAGCCGGTGAACAGGTTCTTGGCGTTCCATTCGCTCTCGCCGTGGCGGAGCAGCACGAGGGTGTAGGTCATGGGTTCCATCCTGCCGCACGGCCCGGCGCGCGGGCACCCGCGTCCCACGTGGTGGTGACCGTCGCCGTCGGGCGTGGGACGAAGGTCCGGGAATCGGGCGGGCGTCGCGCACGTTGCCCCGGACATGCCGATCGACGGAGAGTACGCCCCCAGCCCGAGCGCCTGGTCCCGCAAGCAGGCCGAGTCCTACGAGTCGTCCGGCGGGACGCGCAGCACGACCCTGAACGGGATGCCGGTGGTTGTGCTCACGACCCTGGGGCGCCGGACCGGCAAGGTCCGCAAGACGCCGCTCATGCGGGTCGAGCACGACGGCGTGTACGCGGTCGTCGCGTCGCTGGGCGGCGCCCCGAAGCACCCCGTCTGGTACTACAACGTCCTCGCGCACCCGCAGGTCGAGCTCCAGGACGAGGCCGAGCGCCACGACTACGTCGCGCGCGAGGTCCACGGCGAGGAGAAGGCGCTCTGGTGGGAGCGCGCGGTCGCCGCCTACCCGCCGTACGCGGACTACCAGGAGAAGACGTCGCGCGAGATCCCCGTCCTGGTCCTGGAGCGCGCCGCGCCGGACGCCTGACCCGCAGCGAGGGGTGCGCGCGGCATCAGCGCGCCGCGCGCACCTTGCGCGCCTGCGCGTAGACGTCGAGCATGCGCAGCGCGGCGGTGTCCCAGCCGAACCGCGCGCCGGCGCGCCGGGCACCGTCGCCGAGCGCGGCGAGGCGCTGGTCGTCGGCGAGCAGGTCGCCGAGCACGCGCGCCCACGTCACGGGGTCGTGGTCGGCGACGAGGACGCCGGACACCTGGTCCTCGACCACGGTCTTCAGCCCGCCGACGGCGGCCGCGACGACGGGCGTGCCGCTCGCCTCGGCCTCGGCCGCCACGAGCCCGAACGACTCGTTGTGCGACGGCACGGCGACGACGTCGGCGGCGCGGTACCACCGCGCGAGCTCGTCGCGCGGGACCGGCGGGCGGACGACGAGCCGGTCGCTCACCCCGACCTGGTAGGCGAGCGCCTCGAGCTCGCGCACCGCCGTCGGGCGCCCGCTGGGGCCGCCCAGCACGACGAGCGTCGGCACGGGATCCCCGCGCTCGGCGAGGACGCCGAGCGCCCGGACGAGCACGTCCGGCCCCTTGAGCGGCTGCACGCGGCCCGCGAAGAGCACGAGGCCGCCGTCGGTGGGCAGCCCCAGCCCGGCGCGCAGCACCCGGCGACGCTCCCGCCGCGCGGCGCCGTCGCCCGCCGACGCGCCGGGGTCCGGGGAGAACAGGTCGAGGTCGACGCCCGGCGGCACGACGTGCACGCGCGCGGGGTCCGCCGCGTAGTCGCGCACGAGGTCGTCCGCCTCGGCGTCGGTGCTCGCGACGAGCGCGTCCGCCTCGGCGACGACCTGCTCCTCCCCGATGATCCGGCCGAGCGGCTCGGGCGCGTCGCCCGGCGCGAGCGCGGCGTTCTTCACGCGCGCCAGCGTGTGCATGGTGTGCACGAGCGGGACGTCCCAGCGGTCGGCCGCGAGCCAGCCCACCTGGCCGGAGAGCCAGTAGTGGGTGTGGACGACGTCGTACCAGCCCTCGTGGTGCCGCGCCTCCGCGCGCAGCACCCCCGCCGTGAAGGCGCAGAGCTGGCCGGGCAGGTCGTTCTTGTCGAGCCCCTCGAAGGGCCCGGCGACGACGTGGCGCACCGTCACGCCGTCGGACACCTCGACCTTGCGGGGCTGGCTCGACGCCGTGGCGCGCGTGAAGATCTCGACCTGCGTGCCGCGGCGCGCGAGCGCGTGCGCGAGCTCGGTGACGTACACGTTCATGCCGCCCGCGTCGCCGGTCCCCGGCTGGTCGAGGGGCGACGTGTGCACGGAGAGCATCGCGACCCGCAGCGGGGTCGCCGGGTCCGGGGAGACGCCCTCCGGCAGCTCGAGCGCGGTCACGGCGGGTCAGGCCTCCACGACGCACGCCGGGGCCGGCAGCGCGAGCACGTCGAGCACGTGGGCGGCGCCGTCCGAACGACGCACGCGCAGGAGCGCGAGGTTCGACGTCGGCTCCTCCGCCGTGGAGTCGGCTTCCGGACGCTCGATGAGCGGGTCGTCGTTCTGGTTCGCGACGACGACGAGGTCGTGCAGCGGCTCCTCGGGCGCCGCGGGGCCGGCGAGCACGGCGAAGTGTCGAGGCCAGGCGCCACCCACCGGAGAGTCGGCGAGGTGGCGCAGCGAGGGGACCCCGCCGTCGTGCCCCGGCTCGACGGCGTGCACGGCGAGCACGTCGGCGCCGCGCACCGCGACGAGGACGCGCGACCCGTCCGCCGAGACCGCGACGTGGGAGGGGTAGTTCCCGCCGCCGGCGGGCGGCGCGGCGTGCGTGACGTCGTAGCGGGCGACGACGTCGTACGTGCGCACGCCGTCCGGGCCGTCGACCGGCGCGAGGACGAACAGGGCCGGGTCGAGCTCGCCGACCACGACGAGGTGACCCGACCGGAGCGCGGCGAGGTGGCGCGGTCCGGTCCCCGGCGGGAAGGTCGCGACGACGTGGGGGGCCGCGCCGTCCGGGGCAGCGGGGTCGTGGCGCCGCAGCTCGTCGGTGCCCAGGTCGACGACGAGCACGTCGCCGCGGCCGTCGTCGGCCGCGCCGAGGTGCGCGAGCGGGGCGACGAAGTGGGCGTGCGGCCCCTCCTGGCGGTCGGCGACCGGACCCGCGCCCGCGTGCCCCTGGCGGCGCACGAGGACGGCCGCGCCGTCGTCCGGCGCCGTGGCGAGCGCGCGGTCCGCGGCCCTCGCGACGGTCGTGAGGACGCCGTCCCCGTAGTTCGCGACGAGCACGTCGCCGCTCACGGCCACGTGGCACGGGTACGTCCCGCCCGTGGCGACGGGCCCGCCCCGGGGTGCGAGGCCGCCGTCCGGCACGACGGCGAACGCCGACACCGAGCCCGACGCCGTCTCCCCCACCGCGTACAGGGTGTCGCCGTCCAGCGCGAGGAACGACGGCGACGGCGTCTCGGCCGCCAGCACCCCGCCCACGAACGACCCCGTCCCGGCCGCGGCGTCGACGTCGAGCCCGACGCGCCACACGCCCTCCGCACCGCCGTTCGCCGGGTGCGGGTAGGTGCCGATCCAGAGAGCGCGGGTCGCGGAGGTCATGACCCGAGCCTAGTTCTCCGGGCGGGTGCCTCCGGCACCGGCCGACCACCGGGCCGGCGGGACGACGCCCGTGGACGCGAGAGCGCCCCGCCGACGGGCTCGTCGGCGGGGCGCTCCGGTGCTCGTGCGGTGTCGCGTCAGTGCGCGGCGTCGTAGGCCGTCTGGATCTCCTGGGAGATGCGGCCACGGTCGTTGACCGTGTAGCCGTTGGCGCGGGCCCACTCGCGGACCTCGGTCGCGCGGGCGGAACCGGCGGAGCGGCTGCTGCGGCGCGCGGGGCGGGCCGTGCTCGTGCGGGACGAGACCTTGCGCGCGTTGCCGACCCACGACGCGAAGGCGTCGCGCAGCTCCTGTGCATTCTTGGTGCTGAGGTCGATCTCGTAGGAGACGCCGTCGAGTGCGAACGTGACGGTCTCGTCGGCCGCGCCCCCGTCGAGGTCGTCGACGAGAATTACCTGGACTTTCTGGGCCACTGTGGTTACCTCACGCTTCACAGGAATGATTGTCCTCGTCAGGATGCCATCGAAAAGTCGGGACCGTCAATTGGCCACGCCGTTGTCCGGCGCGTGTCGCCCCGGCACGGCGCCCACCATTCCTGGACGCGGGTACGTCATTTTCTCGCTCTTTGCGCGCGGCACCGTGCGGGAATCAGGAGTCGCGCGAGGCCGTGACATTCCCGTCGACGGCCGATTCCTGTTCCGCGTCGAGGCGCGCGAGCGCGGCGCGCTCGTTGCGGTCGGCGCGCACGATCGCGCGCATCGCGACGTAGAAGAGCACGCCGACGCCGATCGAGGGGATCAGCGCCGCGACGGTGGGCCAGATGTCCATGCTGTCGATCCTAGGTCTCGGCCGCGCTACTGCGCGGGCTTCACGAGCGGGAAGAGGATGGTCT
This sequence comes from Cellulosimicrobium cellulans, assembly GCF_024124905.1. Classification (GTDB taxonomy): domain Bacteria; phylum Actinomycetota; class Actinomycetes; order Actinomycetales; family Cellulomonadaceae; genus Cellulosimicrobium; species Cellulosimicrobium cellulans_G. The sequence goes on along the minus strand of NZ_JAMXST010000004.1, from coordinate 33,309 downwards.
CGCGGATGCCGAGGCCGGTCAGCGCCATGAGCAGACGGTCGATGCCCAGGCCCATGCCGCCCGACGGCGGCATCGCGTACTCCATCGCGGTCAGGAAGTCCTCGTCGATGCGCATGGCCTCCTCGTCGCCGGCGGCCGCGAGCAGCGCCTGCGCCTCGAAGCGCTGGCGCTGGACCACCGGGTCCACGAGCTCGGAGTACGCGGTCGCGAGCTCGACGCCGCGCACGTACAGGTCCCACTTCTCGACCTGGCCGCGCACCGCCCGGTGGTCACGCGTGAGGGGGGAGGTCTCGACGGGGAAGTCGCGCACGAACGTCGGCGCGACGAGGTGGTCGCCCACCAGGTGCTCCCACAGGCCCTCGACGAGCTTGCCGTGGTTGACGTTCTTCGGGTCGAAGGTGAGCTCGAACGTGTCGGCGTACTTCCGCAGCGACTCGACCGACGTCTCGGGCGTGATCGCCTCGCCCAGCGCGTCCGAGAGCGAGTCGTACATCTTCAGCTGCGTCCATTCGCCGCCGAGGTCGTATTCCGTGCCGTCGGCGAGCGTGACGAGAGTCGTGCCGAGCGCGTCCTGCGCGGCGCGCTGCACGAGGTTCTGCGTGAGCACGGCCATCGTGTCGTAGTCGCCGTAGGCCTCGTACGCCTCGAGCATCGCGAATTCCGGCGAGTGCGTGGAGTCGACGCCCTCGTTACGGAAGTTGCGGTTGATCTCGAACACCTTCTCGACACCGCCGACCGCCGCGCGCTTGAGGAACAGCTCCGGGGCGATGCGCAGGAACAGGTCGATGTCGAATGCATTCATGTGCGTCTCGAACTGGCGTGCCGCCGCACCCTCCGGGCGCGTCTGCAGCATCGGCGTCTCGACCTCGACGAAACCGCGCTCCCAGAAGTTCTCGCGGATCGAGCGCACGACGGCGGCACGCAGACGCACCGTGTCCCGGGCGGCCGGGCGCGCGATGAGGTCGACGTAGCGCTGGCGCACGCGCGCCTCCTCCGAGAGCTCCTTGTGGAGCACCGGGAGCGGGCGCAGCGCCTTCGCGGCGATCTGCCACGCGTCGGCGAACACGCTCAGCTCGCCGCGGCGCGAGCTGATGACGCGGCCGTGCGCGAACAGGTGGTCGCCGAGGTCGACGTCGGACTTGAACGCCGCGAGCGACTCCTCCCCGACCACGGCCTGGCTGAGCATGACCTGCAGGCGGTTGCCCTCGCCGTCCTGCAGCGTGGCGAAGCACAGCTTGCCGGTGTTGCGCAGGAACACGACCCGGCCGGCGACGCCGACCTCGTCCTGCGTCTCCTCGCCGGTCCCCAGGTGCGCGTACGCGGCCCGGACGTCGGCGATCGTCGTCGTGCGCGGGACGGAGACGGGGTACGGCTCGTCGCCCCGTGCGAGGATCCGCTCGCGCTTCTCGCGGCGGACCTGCATCTGCTCCGGCACGTCGTCGACGTGCTCCTCGGGCTGGCGCGCGTCAGGAGAGGGGGTTCCGTCGGGGGAGGTCACCCGAGGATTCTACCGACGCTCCCGCGTCGCCGAGGTAGAGCCCCGGTCTGGCGAGGTAGAGCCATGGTCGCGCGAGGTAGAGCCGTGGTCATGACCAGGGCTCTACCTCGCGAGACCAGGGCTCTACCTCGGCGGGAGGGTGGGGAGGAGGTCGAGCGCGAGGTCCAGGATCGGGGCCGAGTGGGTGAGCGCGCCGACCGAGAGGTAGTCGACGCCGGTGCCCGCGACCTCGCGCGCGCGGTCCAGCGTGAGGTTGCCCGTCGCCTCGAGCTCGACCTTCGCCGGGACGCCGTCCGTCCCCTCGCGCGCCCGGACGGCTGCGACCGTCTCGGCGAGGACCGGGGTCGGCATGTTGTCGAGCAGCAGGAAGTCCGCGCCCGCCGCGACGGCCTCGAGCGCCTGTGCCGTCGTGTCGGCCTCGACCTGGACGAGCACGTCCGGGAACGTGCGGCGGATCGCGTCGATCGCGGCGCTCACCGACCCGGCGGCCACGACGTGGTTGTCCTTGACCATCGCGACGTCGTAGAGCCCCATGCGCTTGTTCGTCCCGCCCCCGGCGCGCACGGCGTACTTCTCCAGCGCGCGCAGGCCGGGCGTCGTCTTGCGCGTGTCCAGCACCTGCGCGCCCGTCCCGGCGAGCTCGCGCGCCCACGCACGCGTCGCCGTCGCGACGCCCGACGCGCGGCTCGCGAGGTTGAGCAGCGTGCGCTCGGCGGTGAGCAGCACCTGGACGGGGCCGGTCAGCGCGGCGAGCACGCGGCCGCGGCCGACGGCCTCGCCGTCGGACGCGACGAACGTCACCTCGACGAGCGGGAGGCCGAACCGCTCCGCGACCTGCCGCGTCACCTCCTCGACGACGACGAGCCCCGCCACGACCCCGTCCGCGCGCGCCACGAGGTGCGCGGTCCCCGTGGCCGACGGCGGCACGGTCGCCTGCGTCGTGACGTCGCGACCCGGCGCGACGCCCAGGTCCTCGTCGAGCGCCCGCTCGACGGTCTCGGCGATCCACGCCGGGTCGAGCCCCGGCTCGACGCGTGACGGGACGGGCGGCGCTCCGCCGTCGGACGGAAGGGCGGGCACGGGCTCGGCAGGGCTGCTCACGCCCCCACGGTAGTCGGCCCCGCGTGGCGCCGAGCACGACCCTGCGCTCCGTCGAGCACGACGTTGCGGTCGTTATCCGGCGGATGACGACCGCAACGTCGTGCTCGGCGCGGGGTCCGTCAGCCGACGCGGAGCGTTCCGTCGGCGTCGAGCGACACCAAGACGCGGCGCTCCCAGGCCGGGTCCGTGTCCGGGAAGTCGGTGCGGAAGTGGCCGCCGCGGCTCTCCGTGCGCAGCGCCGCCGCCGCGGTGAGGGCGGTCGCGACCTGGTGGACGTTCGTCGTCTCCCACTCCGCGGCCTGCGGCTGTGCGACGACGTCGCTCGCCTCGTGCGCGTCGGTCCGGACCGCGGCGAGCCGGGCCGCGGCGACGGCGAGGCCGTCGCCGTCGCGGATCACGCCGGGGCCCGCCGAGGCGATCGACTGGATGCGTGAGCGCGCCGCGGCCGCGACGAGCGCGGACGGCCCCGGCCGGCCGGACGGCTCGACCTGCTCGAGCTCGCCCGCCGCGACCCGGTCGGTGATCTGGCGCGCCGCGCGGTGCGCGAACACCAGGCCCTCGAGCAGCGAGTTGGAGGCGAGCCGGTTGGCGCCGTGGACGCCCGTGCACGCGACCTCGCCGATGGCGTAGAGGCCGTCGACGGTGGACCTCCCGTGCAGGTCGGTCACGACACCGCCCGAGTGGTAGTGCTGCGCGGGCGCCACGGGGACGGGCTCCTCGGTCCAGTCGAGGCCGTTCTCCGCGAGCCGCTCGGTGATCGTGGGGAAGCGCGAGCGCAGGAAGTCGGCGCCGAGGTGGCGCGCGTCGAGCAGCACGTGGTCCGAGCCCGTCGCGGCCATCTGCCGCACGATCGCGTGCGCGACGACGTCGCGCGGCGCGAGCTCGGCCATGGGGTGCTGCGCGGGCATGAACCGGTGGCCGTCGGTGTCGAGGAGGATCGCGCCCTCGCCCCGCACGGCCTCGGAGATGAGCGGGAGCTGCCCCTTGGCGCCGAGGCCGAGCCACAGCACCGTGGGGTGGAACTGCACGAACTCGAGGTCGCCGAGCGTCGCGCCCGCACGCAGCGCCGCGGCGATGCCGTCGCCCGTGGCCTGCGGCGGGTTGGTCGACGAGCGGAACACCTGCCCCACTCCCCCGGTCGCGAGCACGACCGCGCGCGCGAGCACCGCCCCGACGCCGTCGCGCGTGCCCTCGCCGCGCACGTGGAGCGTGACACCGCAGGCACGCGGGGAGCCGTCCGGTCCTGCACCGGTGAGGACGTCGAGCACGAGCGCGTTCTCGATGACCTCGATGCCCGGGTCGGCGCGGACCGCCTCGAGCTGTGCGACGAGAGCGCGCGAGATCTCGGCCCCGGTCGCGTCGCCGCCCGCGTGCGCGATGCGGTCGGCGTGGTGACCGCCCTCGCGCGTCAGGGCGATGTCGCCGTTCTCGGCCCGGTCGAAGTTCGCGCCGCGCGCGACGAGCTCGCGCACGCGCGCCGGACCCTCGGTGACGAGCACCTCGACGGCGGCCGGGTCGCACACGCCGCCGCCCGCGACGAGCGTGTCCGCGAGGTGCGCCTCGGGCGAGTCCTCGGGGTCGAGCGCCGCGGCGATGCCGCCCTGCGCCCACACCGTGGAGCCCGACGACAGCTCGCCCTTCGTCACGAGCAGGACGCGCGGCACTCTCGTGCGCAGCTCGAGCGCGGCGGTGAGGCCCGCGATGCCCGAGCCGACGACGACGACGTCCGTCGTCGTCGTCCAGCCCGGCGCCGGGGCGGCGAGGGTCCGGGCGAGCGTCCGAACGACCGCAGGCGTCGAGGACCCGCCGCGTCCGCTCACGCGGGGCGCACCACGGACGCGTCGCCGCCGGCCGCCCCCGCGCCGCCCCCGGCGCGGAACGGGCCGAACGGCAGCCCGCTCGCCTCGAGGCCGTGACCCGCGGGCACGAGGCCGGGCTCGTCCGAGAGCTCGACGATCCGGTTCTGCGCGTCCACGAAGACGACGTTCGGCAGGTAGGTGCGCGCGTCGGCGTCGTCGAGCATGCCGTAGGCGATGAGGATGACCACGTCGCCCGGCTTCACGAGGTGCGCGGCGGCGCCATTGATGCACACCTGCCCCGCGCCGCGCTCGCCCGGGATGACGTACGTCGTCAGGCGGGCTCCGTTGGTGACGTCCACGACGTCGACCTGCTGGCCCGGGTAGAGGTCCGCGGCGTCGAGCAGGTCGGCGTCCACGGTGATCGAGCCGACGTAGTGCAGGTCGGCCTGCGTCACCGTCGCGCGGTGGATCTTGCCGATCATCATGGGGCGCTGCAGGGACGCCGGACGACGGTGCCGGCTCGGCGGGGTCGGCGCGGTCACGCGGTACCTCCAGGTGCGGGGGCACGGCCGACGGGGTCGGCGGCCCGGGTCGCGGGCGGCGCGATCTCGACGGCCGCGTTGTCGATGAGACGGGTGGTGCCCACGCGTGCCGCGACCAGGAGGAGCCCGGGGCCGACGGCGCCGGGCGCCAGGTCCTCCACGGTAGCGGGATCGACGAGCACCACGTAATCCAGGTCAACGCCGTCGGCGGCGTCCAGGATTCCCCGCGCCGCGGCGAGGACGCTCCCGGCGTCGGCGCCCGCCGCCGCGGCGCCCTGCCCGGCCCGCAGGGCACGGCTCAGCGCGAGCGCCCGGTCCCGCTCGGCGGGCGACAGGTAGGCGTTGCGCGACGAGCGCGCGAGGCCGTCCGCCTCGCGCACGGTGGGCACCGCGAGGATCTCCACGTCGAGATCGAGGTCGGCGACCAGGCGCCGCACCGCGAGGAGCTGCTGCGCGTCCTTGGCCCCGAACACCGCGACGTCCGGGCGCACGAGGTGGAGCAGCTTGAGGACGACCGTGAGCACGCCGTCGAAGTGGCCGGGTCGCGACGCGCCCTCCAGCACGGTGCCGATCCGGCCCGAGGTGACCCGGACGATCGGGCCGGTGCCGCCCGTCGACCCGAGGTCCGGGTACAGCTCCTCGACGGTCGGGGCGAAGACGACGTCCACCGCGACGTCGGCTCCGGCGGCCGCGAGGAGCGCGACGTCCGCCGCGACGTCGCGCGGGTAGCGCTCGAAGTCCTCGCCCGGCCCGAACTGGAGCGGGTTGACGAAGTCGGTGACCACGACCTGGCCGTGCGGCCCGACCTCGGCCCGCGCCCGCCGCACGAGCTCGAGGTGCCCGGCGTGCAGCGCGCCCATCGTCATGACGACGGCGCGGCGCGCGCCCGGGTGCTCGGCGGACCAGGCGTCGAGCGTCGCGCGGAGGTCGGCACGGGTCGCGACGACGCGCGGGGTCGCGGTCGAGACGTCGGCCGAGGCGGCCGAGGCGGCCGGGCGGGGGGTGGTGGTCATGCCGTTCCTTCGTCGTCGTGCCGCGCACCCTCAGGGTCGGAGGGGGCGGCGGGCTCGTCGGGGTCCGCGCCGAGCGCGTCGAGCAGCGCGCGGGCCGTCCGCTCGTCGAGGCGACCGCCCGCGAGCGCGCGGTGGGTCGCGGCGCGGCTCAGCGCCCGGTACGACGGCGGCACGTCGGCCGCGTCGCTCGTCGCCGCGAGCGCGTCGAGGGCGGCCAGGTGCTCGCGGACGGTGCCGACGTCGCCGCGCACCACGGGACCGGTGAGGCCGAGGAGAGCGCCGGCGCCCGACCCGGTCCCCGACTCGGCGCCCGCGTCGGCGCCGCGGGTCGCGCCGTCGAGCGCGGCGGCGAGCAGCGGGGCGAGCGCGCGCCCCGGCCGGTCGACGCCCGCGGCCTCCAGCGCCTGCGCCGCCTGGGCGACGAGGACGACGAGGTGGTTCGCCCCGTGCGCGAGGGCCGCGTGGTAGAGGCCGCGGGACTCCTCCGCCACGACGACGGGCTCCCCGCCGAGCTCGACGACGAGCGCCTGCCCGATCGGCAGGACCGGCCCCGGCGCGGTGACGGCGAACGTCGTGCCCTCGAGCCGCGCGAGGTCGAGCGACGTGCCGGTGAAGGTCATGGCCGGGTGCAGGGCGAGCGGGATCGCCCCTGCGGCGCGGGCCGGGTCGAGCACCGAGGTCCCGTAGCGACCGGACGTGTGCACCACGATCTGCCCCGGCTGCCAGGCCCCCACGTCGGCGAGGCCGCGGACCAGGTCGCCCAGCGCGTCGTCGGGCACGGCGAGGAGCACGAGCTCCGCGCGCTCCACGACCTGCGGGACCTCCAGCACCGGCACGCCGGGCAGGAGGGTCTCGATCCGCTCGCGCGAGGCGTCGGACACGCCGCTCGCGCCGACGACCGCGTGGCCGGTGGCGCGCAGCGCGCTGCCGAGCACGGCGCCGACGCGGCCTGCGCCGACGACGCCCACGCCGAGGCGCCCCGGCCGCGATCCCGCCGCGCTCACGGCTGCTCCCCGTCGCCGACCCGCGGCTCGGGGGCGTGCGCGCCGGGTGCGCCCCCGGCACCGGGCGCGGAGGCGGGTACCAGCGGGACGTCGTCGCGACGCATCCACAGCTCCGGGCCGGCGTGCGCACGGGCCTCGCGAGCGCGCTCGGCCTGGGTGTCGAGGAGGCGCGCGGCGTCGCCCGCGTCGAGGTGCCAGACCTTCGGCGACACCGGGCCGGGCGTGGAGTGCACCGCGAACGTCGCGACGTCGAACCGGCGCTGCAGCGGGCCCTGCTCGAGCCCGAGCGACTGCGTGCGCTCGTGCGGCACGACGACGAGGCTGCGGAACACCCGCCCGCCGCGCAGCACGAGCGCGCGGTCGGTCACGGCGAAGCCGTTGCGCCGCCACGACACGAGGTCGAGCAGGCGCGCGCGCCGCGGGGTCACCGTGAAGTGCTCGCCCGCGTCGAGGCCGGACAGGCCCTCGTCGAGGAGGGCGCGCGGGTCGGACGTGCCGAGGTCGGGCAGGACGAGCCACAGCGCGGCGAGCGCCTCGTCGCGCGTCCCGACGGGCAGGAGCACGCTCGTCGTGTCCGAGCCGTCGGAGCTCACGCCGTAGCCCGCGACGTTGACGTCGACCCGCCACCAGTCCGGCCCGCGCCAGAACGGGCCCTGCCGCAGCCGCACGGCCTGGACGCGCCCGGGCGGGATCGTCTGGGACCGGGTCTCCAGGAGGCCGTGCCGCAGCCGGATGCCGTCGGGCGAGATCGCCGAGCGGAAGCCGAACTCGCCCGAGAACCGGGAGAACAGGAAACCGCCGAACCCGAGGACCGCGGGCAGGGCGCTGAACAGGATCCCGATCTCGCGCGTGCCGACGACGACCCCGGCGATCCCCAGGACACCGAGGACGAGGCCGACCGTCGCGCCCGACCGGACGAGCGAGGCGACGAGCCGCCCCGGCCCGACCGCGGTGACCGGCTGCTCGGGCGCCTCGGGGGCGACCAGGAGCCCGTCGGCCACCGGCCCGGGTGCGTCCGCCCCGGCGTCGGGCGTCGCGCCGGGCGGGCCAGCGACGGTCCCCTCCGTCCCGGTGGCGTCCGCCGTCGGGACGCCGACCGGGCGCTCGCGCGCGACCCGCAGTCCGGCGGCGCGCGCGAGCAGGTCGTTGCGCAGCCGGTTGGCCTCCACCTCCTTGAGGAAGCCGAGCTTCACGCCCGAGTCCGCGCCCCCGGCGACCTCGAGCTTGAGCTCCGCGAGGCCGAAGAAGCGCGCGAGGAGCGGCTGCACGACGTCGACCGCCTGGAGCCGGTCCAGCCGCGCCTTGCGCTGCTGCCGGAACAGCACGCCCGTGCGCAGGTGCACGGACTCGTCGTCGACCGCGTAGCTCGTCATGCGCCACGCGAGCGCCGAGTACCCCAGTCCCACGAGCCCGACCACGAGGATGCCGAGGAGGATCATCCACCAGCGGTTCCCCTCGAGGAGGTTCTCGCCCTCCGGCAGGCCGTTGAGCGTCTGCTGCCCGACGACGACGAGCAGCACCGCGATGACCGTCCAGCCGCGCACGAGCGGGGTGACCGGGTGCACCCGGTGCCACACGAGGTCGTCGGTGGCCGGTGCTTCGCTCACAGGCCCGCCAGCCTCGCCTCGCCGCGCGACGCGAGACGGTCGCGCAGGCGCTCCGCCTCGGCGGGCTCGAGACCGTCGATCGTCGCGTCGGTCGACGCCGACGCCGTGTGGAGCTGCACCTGCGCGATGCCGAGCTTGCGCGCGAGCGGCCCGGCCTGCACGTCGACGTACTGCATGCGGCCGTACGGCACGACCACGAGCTGGCGGAACATGATGCCGTGGCGGATCAGCAGGTCGTCGTCGCGCTCGGCGTACCCGATCGCGCGCACCTGGCGCGGGACGAGCACGAGCGCCCACAGCCCGAGGAGCACGAGCACCCCGAGCACGAGCCACTGCCACCAGTGCGGGAAGAGGATCGCCAGCACGACCGCCGCGACGGCCGGCACCGCGAGCGTGATGCCGACCGACAGCAGGCGCGCGGTGATCAGCCGGGGCGACACGCGCGTCCACTCGACGCCGGGCGGGTCGAAGGGGCCGGTGCCGCGGGGATCGGTGTCCCGTGCAGGGTCGGTCATGCGTCGATTCTCCCATCCCGTCCCGGTGCGCCCCGGGTCACGTGTCGTGCGTCACGCCCACGCGCCGCGGCGTCAGGCGGGCGTGCTCGCGCCCGGCGTCTCCGGGTCCTCGCGCGTCGTCGAGCCCTCGCGACCCTCGCCGCGGTCGTCGGGCGGGAGCTGGCAGAACCGCTCCGCCACGAGCCCCACCACGGCGAGCAGCACCGCGCACGCGACCGCGACGCCCGCCGCCACCGCGCGGTCGCGCTGCGCCTCGATCGAGAGGTCGGGCAGGGTCACGAGCACCTGCGCGCCGTACCAGCCCGCGAGCAGCGCGCCCGTGAGCGCGGCGGCCTTGGCCAGCACGAACGTGCGGGCCGCGCGGATCGCGTCGAGCGAGGGCCGCTTGCCCCGCTGGTACGCGCGGACGGTCCACCCGGCCCAGAACACCGCCCCTGCGAGCGCGACGACCGCGACGTCCACGATCCACGGCACCGCCGGCAGGTGCGTGCCTCGGCCCTGGAGGAGCCGTACGACGAACCAGCCCACGACCGCCGTGGCGACCGCCACGAGCAGGAGGGTGCGGACCGAGGTGCGCCGCATCAGCGCTGGGCGTCGTTCGCGGCGCCCGAGACCGGACCGAACGGCGGCCACGGGTCGGTCGCCGGGGGCAGCGACGCGTCGGCGAGCGGCCCGGGGGCCGACGCCTGGTTCGGCGAGTGGACGGGCGGCTGGACCGGGGCGAACGGCACCGACCGGATCATGCCGTCGTCGACGGCGTCCGCCGGGCCCGCGGGGGCCGGCGCGTGCGGTGCCGCGACCGGCGGCGCCGCCGGGTGGACCGGCGCGAAGGAGGTGAACGCCGAGGCACCGTGCTCCGCGGGCCGGACCACGTCCTGCGCCGGGGGCTCCGGGTCGGGCAGCGTCGCCGGACGGTGCGACGGCCCGGGGAACGGCGCGACGCCCGCCCCGTCCTGCTGCGTCCCGAACGACCCGTCCGGGACGACCGTCGTGGACGGCCCCTCCGCGGGGGGCACCACGCCCTCGGAGACCGGGGCGAAGACGGGCCGGACCACGGGCGCCTCCGACGGGGCGGTCGCCTGCGGCGGGACCGCGGCCTGCGGCGGGGCGACGGGGAGCGCCGCGCCCGGGGCGAGGGGCTCCTGCGGCGGCACCGGCTGAGCGGGCAGCTGCTGCTGCGGGGTCGGGGGCCGCTGGGGCAGCGGCTGCTGCGGGGCCGCAGGACGCTCGGGCACCGCCGGGTGCGGCGCCTGCGGCTGCTGCGGGGTCTGCGGCGGGACGGGCGGGTGCGGGAGCCCGGTCGGCGCGGGGCCGTCCGCCGGTGCCGCCTGCGCGCCGACGGGCGTCGGCCCCGAGGTCGAGGGCGCGTGCTGGGGTCCGGTCGCGGCGTCGTCCGACGGCTGCCGGTACGGGTCGTCGACGACCCCGTGCTCTGCCGGCGCGGGGGCCGACGGGGCGGGGGCGTCGGAGCCCCCGGTGGCGACCGGGACCGCCCCGGTGGGCTCGGGCGCGGCGTCGGTCAGCCAGTCGAGCGCGAGCCACCGGATCCCGCCCCGGTCGGGCGCGGTCGCCGCGAGCGCGGCGACCGGTCCCCCGCCGAGACCGGGCAGCACGGCGTCGGGGTCGATCTGCGACCAGGGCTCGAGCACGAACGCCCGCTCGTGGGCGCGCGGGTGCGGCAGCTCCAGGTCGTCGGCGACGGCCGTCAGCGTGCCGTACACGACGAGGTCGACGTCGAGGGTGCGCGGCCCCCAGCGCTCGTCGCGCACCCGGCCGTGGGCGTGCTCGACGGCCTGGCACGCGTGCAGCAGGTCACGGGCCGAGAGTCGCGTGCGCGCGAGCAGGACGATGTTGAGGAAGTCGGGCTGGTCGGGGCCGCCCACCGCGGCCGTCCGCGCGAGCGGCGAGACCTCCGTGATCTCGAGCCCGGAGATCCGGTCGAGGTCGGTGATCGCGTCGCGCAGGGTCTGCTGCGCGTCGCCGAGGTTCGCTCCGAGGGCGAGCACCACCTCGACGAACCCGGCGGGGACGTCGTCCATGCGGTCGTGCTCGGCGGGCGGCGCCTCGTCCGCCGGACCCGGCGCAGCCGGTTCCTCGGGTGCCGCGACCGGAGCGCCCGCGTCGGGCGACGCCGCGAGCGGCGCGGCGGCCGCGGCGAGCGGTGCGGCGGCCGCGGCGAGCGGCGCGGACGTCGGCGCAGCGGGCTCGGGCTGACCGGCGTGCTGCGCGGGCTCGTCGAACGGAGCGGGAGCAGCCTCGGGCGCGGGTTCCGTGCCCCGCTCCGGCAGGGGCACGGCGACCGCGTCGGCGGCCGGGTTCGCCGGGGCGACGGGCTCGGCAGCGGCCGGGGTCGGCTCCGGTGCGGCGGACGCGCCCGGCATCGGCTCCGGGGCGGGCGCGACCGCGGCCGGCGGTGCGACGGCCTCGAGCAGCGCGTCGTACGACGCCGGGCTCTGCTCCTCGGCGGGCCGGGCGACGTAGGTCGGCTCCTCCGGTGCGGCCGCGGCGGGCGCCGCGGCCGTCGAGTCGTCGCCGGTCGGCGCCGTCGGCGCGTCCACGACCGGCGCCTCCCGCGTCGCGTCGGACGCGTCGTCGAGGAGCGGTCCGCCCGCTCCCGGCTCGTGCGCCGCCTCGTGCGCGGTCCCGTACGGCGGCTCGGGCAGGTCCTCGGCCGTGGGAGACGGGACGTCGGGGACCGGCGTCGTGCCCGGGGGGATGCTCGGGGGCATGACGTCGGGCGCGGGGGCCAGCTCGGCGCGGTCCTCGGAGACCGGGGCGTCCCCGACGCCGTGGATGAGCGCCGGGGCGACCGAGCCCACGGGGATCGGCGCGACGGGCTGCCCGTCGCGCAGGCCGTGCTGCTCGGACCGGCGGGCGAGCGGCCCGACGACCGGCACGACGACGCGGTCGCGGCGGATGACGACCTCGACGTCCTCGAACGGGACCGTGATCGGCGCCTGGGGCTTGTGCACGGCGACGTCGACCGCCACGACCTCGTCGTGGGTGAGGATCGTCGCGGCGATGCGCTCGGCCACCGTCTCGACGAGGTCGGCGGGCGAGCCCGCGAGCACGGCCACGACGTCCTCGGCGACGCCCGCGTAGCTCACGGTCTGGGCGAGGTCGTCCCCGCTCGCCGCGGCGCGCGTGTCGAGGTGGAGCACGACGTCGGCGCGGAAGAGCTGGCCCTCGGCCTTCTCGTGCTCGAAGACACCGTGGTGCCCCGTGGCGCTCAGGCCCGTGAGCCGGATCCGGTCGAACGGCCGTCCGTCCGCGTCGAGGACCGCTCCTGCGAACGCTGTGGTCACGTCGTGCTCCCGTCCGGTGCTCCGTCGCCGCCCGCCGGTCGGGCGGACGGACCTCTCGGCACCGTGTCTCGTTGCGTGTGTCGTGCTGCGCCGGGCCGGCCGCGCCGCGGGGCCCGTCGCCCATCCTGCTAGGTCGTGGGCCGCGCCGTCGAGTCGCTCCCGGTCCTCGGTCGGTCGGTCGCGCCCGTGCTCCCGTCCTGGGGGCCCCACCCCGCCCCGCCTGCGCGGGACCATGCCGCCGCGACGCGCACGGCGTCGGCCGAGGCCCGGACGGCGTGGACCCGCACGCACCACGCGCCCGCGGCGGCGGCGAGCGTCGTGATCGCGGCGGTCGCGTCGTCGCGCAGCAGGGGCGGCACGGGCTGCCCGTCGGACCGTGCGAGGAGGTGGCCCAGGAACCGCTTGCGGGACGCGCCGACCAGCACCGGCAGGCCGAGCTCCTCGAGCTCGCCGAGGCGGGCCAGCAGGGGCCAGTTGGACGACCCGGCCTTCGAGAACCCCAGGCCCGGGTCGAGGACGACCTGGTCGCGCCGCACGCCCGCCGCGAGGAGCCCGTCCACGCGCGCGGCGAGCTCGTCGCGCACGTCCGTGACGACGTCGTCGTAGTCCTCGAGGTCGTCCATGACGTCCGCGTGCCCGCGCCAGTGCATGCAGACGTAGGCGACGCCCGTGCGCGCGACGACGTCGGCCATCGCCGGGTCCGCGAGCCCGCCCGAGACGTCGTTGATGATCCGCGCGCCCGCCGCGACCGCGCGCTCGGCGACCACGGCGCGCGTCGTGTCCACGCTGACGACCGCTCCCTCCGCCGCGAGCGCGGAGATCACGGGCAGCACGCGCGCGAGCTCCGCCTCGACGGGGACGCGGCCGGCGCCGGGCCGGGTCGACTCGCCGCCCACGTCGAGGACGTCGGCGCCCTCGCCCAGCAGCTCGCGCCCGTGCGCGACCGCGGCGTCGGGCTCGTACCACTCCCCGCCGTCGGAGAACGAGTCGGGCGTGACGTTGACGACGCCCATGACGAGCGTGCGGCCCACGTCGGCCAGCTCCTCGAGCCCGGCGACCACGAAGCGGTCCACGGGACTAGCGCCCCAGGATGAGGCTCATCGCCTCGGCCCGCGTCGCGCCGTCGCGCATCTGGCCGCGCACCGCGGACGTCACCGTGCGCGACCCCGGCTTGCGCACGCCGCGCATCGACATGCACAGGTGCTCGCACTCGACGACGACGATCGCGCCGCGCGGCTGCAGGTGCTCCACGAGCGCGTCCGCGATCTGCGACGTGAGGCGTTCCTGGACCTGCGGGCGGCGCGCGAAGACCTCGACGAGACGCGCGAGCTTCGACAGGCCGGTGATGCGCCCGTCGACGTTGGGGATGTAGCCGATGTGCGCGACGCCGTGGAACGGCACGAGGTGGTGCTCGCACGTCGAGTACACCTCGATGTCCTTGACGAGCACCATCTCCTCGTGGCCGAGGTCGAAGGTCGTCGTGAGGACGTCCGCCGCCTCCTGGCGCAGGCCCGCGAAGATCTCGCGGTACGCGCGCGCCACCCGGGCGGGGGTGTCCCGCAGGCCCTCGCGGTCCGGGTCCTCCCCCACCGCGAGCAGCAGCTCGCGCACGGCGGCCTCGGCCCGCTCCTGGTCGTACGGCGGCACGTCGGCGGGGGCACGCAGGTCCTCGGCCGAGCGGGCCCGGTTGATCGCGCCCGTGGTGGTGCCCGCGGGAGCGCCCGTGGGGGTGCCCATCAGTCCTGCCCCGGCTCGCGCACGTCGGTGACGTCGGTGGTGCCGTCGCGGCCGAGCGCCCGGTCGAGAGGGCTGTCCGCCGGGACCTCGCCGATGCGCTCGGGCGGCAGCTCGTCGTTCGCGGCCGCGGCCTCGTCCTGCGGGATCACCGGGGCGCCGTTCTGCGCCGCCTTCTCGGCGTCCGTGAGGACCGGCCCGCGCTGCGAGACGGCGCGCTGCTCGCTCGAGAGCCACACGTCGCGCGGCGCGCGCTTCTCGACCGGCGAGAACACCCGCGCGAGCTCGGCCTGGTTGAGCGTCTCCTTCTCGAGGAGCTCGAGCACGAGCGCGTCGAGCACGTCGCGGTACTGCGTGAGCACCTCCCACGCCTCGTCGTGCGCAGCCTCGACGAGCTTGCGCACCTCGTGGTCGACCGTGCCCGCGACCGACTCGGAGTAGTCGCGCTGGTGGCCCATGTCACGGCCGAGGAACGGCTCTCCCGAGCCCGTGCCGAGCTTGATCGCGCCGACGCGCTCGCTCATGCCGTACTCGGTGACCATCTTGCGCGCGATCGCCGTGGCCTTCTCGATGTCGTTCGAGGCGCCCGTCGTCGGGTCGTGGAAGACGAGCTCCTCGGCGACGCGACCGCCCATGGCGTACGCGAGCTGGTCGAGCAGCTCGTTGCGCGTCGTGGAGTACTTGTCCTCGGTCGGCATGACCATGGTGTACCCGAGCGCACGGCCGCGCGGCAGGATCGTCACCTTGGTGACGGGGTCCGTGTAGCGCATCGCCGCGGCGACGAGGGCGTGGCCGCCCTCGTGGTACGCCGTGATCTTCTGCTCCTTGACGTTCATGACGCGCGTGCGCTTCTGCGGTCCGGCCACGACGCGGTCGATCGCCTCGTCGAGCGCGCGGTCGTCGATGAGCTGGGCGCCGCTGCGCGCGGTGAGGAGCGCGGCCTCGTTGAGCACGTTCGCGAGGTCGGCGCCGGTGAAGCCCGGCGTGCGGCGCGCGACGGCGGCGAGGTCGATCTCGGGGACGATCGGCTTGCCCTGCGCGTGGACGCGGAGGATCGCCTCGCGGCCCTTGAGGTCGGGCGCCTCGACGGCGACCTGGCGGTCGAACCGGCCCGGGCGCAGGAGCGCCGGGTCGAGGATGTCGGGGCGGTTGGTCGCCGCGATGAGGATGACGTTCGTCTTGACGTCGAAGCCGTCCATCTCGACGAGGAGCTGGTTGAGCGTCTGCTCGCGCTCGTCGTGACCGCCGCCCATGCCGGCGCCGCGGTGGCGGCCGACGGCGTCGATCTCGTCGACGAAGATGATCGCGGGCGAGTTCTCCTTGGCCTGGGTGAACAGGTCGCGGACGCGGCTCGCACCGACGCCCACGAACATCTCCACGAAGTCCGAGCCGGAGATCGAGTAGAACGGCACGCCGGCCTCGCCGGCGACGGCGCGCGCGAGCAGCGTCTTGCCCGTCCCGGGTGGGCCGTAGAGCAGCACGCCCTTGGGGATCTTGGCCCCGACCGCCTGGAACTTGTCGGGCTCCGCGAGGAACTCCTTGATCTCGTGGAGCTCCTCGACGGCCTCGTCGGCGCCTGCGACGTCCGCGAACGTCACCTGCGGGGTGTCCTTGGAGACGAGCTTGGCGCGCGACTTGCCGAAGCCCATGACGCGCGAGCCGCCGCCCTGCATGCGCGACAGCAGGAACCAGAAGAGCACGCCGATGATGAGGAACGGGATGAGCAGGCCGAGCAGCGAGGACCAGAACGACGGCTGCGCGACCTCGGAGTTGTACCCGTCCTTCGGCTCCGCCGCGACGACCGCGTCGACCACGGCCTCGCCCTGCGGCTGGACGTAGTAGAACTCGACGTTCTTGCCCTTGTTCTCCTCGGTGTCCGTGCCCTCGTCGACGACGTAGTCCTTGGACAGCGTGAGCCGGACGCGCTGGTCGCCGTCCACGATGAGGGCCTGCTCGACCGTGTCGCCCGAGAGCAGCTCGAGGCCCTGGGACGTGTCGATGCGCTGGACGGTCGGGCGCGACAGCGTCGCGAACGCGATCCACAGGATCACGAGGCCCAGGACGATCCAGACGATCGGCCCACTGAGAATCTTCTTGATGTTCATCGGCGACGGGGCGTGCGCCCCGGATCCCTCCGCTCGCGCAAGTGTTCGGGCTCGAAACTACACTCTGGACCTTGACGCCTGCTGGGGATCACGCCTCTGTTCGCCCAGGGCGTGGCCCACGTCGCCTGGGCGCGGGCGGCACGCCGCCCGGACGCGGGCGGTCGTCGCGCCCCCGTGGCCGGGGGCGCGGCCGCCTCTCGTTCAGCTCGAGTACACGTGCGGCGCGAGCGTCCCGACGAACGGCAGGTTGCGGTACTTCTCCGCGTAGTCGAGGCCGTAGCCGACGACGAACTCGTTCGGGATGTCGAACCCGACGTACCGGACGTCGACGTCGGTCTTCGCGGCGTCGGGCTTGCGCAGCATGGCCGCGATCTCGACCGACGCCGGCCCGCGCGAGCGCAGGTTCGACAGGAGCCACGAGAGCGTGAGACCCGAGTCGATGATGTCCTCGACGATGAGCACGTTGCGGCCCGTGAGGTCCGCGTCGAGGTCCTTGAGGATGCGCACGACGCCCGAGGACTTGGTCCCCGACCCGTACGACGAGACCGCCATCCAGTCCATCTCGACGTGGCTGTGCAGGCGCCGCGCGAGGTCCGCCATGACCATGACGGCGCCCTTGAGGACGCCGACGAGCAGGAGGTCCTTGCCCGCGTAGTCGCGGTCGATCTGCGCCGCGATCTCGTCGAGCCGCGCTCCGAGCTGCTCCTCGGTGAGCAGGATGTTCTCGAGGTCGCCTGCGACGTCCGATGCTTCCACGGGGGTCACTCCTGAGGTGTGGGGGTGGTGGGGGTGATGAGGATCGTGGGGGTTCGCGGGGGGATGCTGCGCCGGGGCGTCGCGTCCGGGCCCAGGGAAAGCCTGCCACACGCGCGCGCGGCCCTCAGGTCGCCCGGCAGGTGCACGGGTCCCTGACCCCGCCACGCCGTGACGAGCGCGTCGAGCGCGTCGACGTGCACGGCGAAGAGGTCGCCCGCGGGGCAGCCCGCGCGCAGCGCCGCCGTCCGCAGCGCGCGACGCCGGAGGGCCGGGTGCGCGGTGGCGAGCACCCCGGCGTCCAGCACCACGTTCTCGGCGCCCGACGCCGCGGGCTCGCCGACCGGGCCGCCCTCGCCGTCGTCCGGAGTCGCCACCAGGGCGGTCACGAGGAGGTCCGCGGCGAGCGCGTCGAGCAGGTCGGCGTCGTCGCGCAGCAGGTCCGCGGTGCGCGCGAGCGCCGGCACGGCACCGGGCCCGAGCACGTCGACCAGCGGGGGCACGACGCGCGCGCGCACCTGGGAGCGCAGGGGCGGCGCCGTCGCGCCCGGCAGCGTCGCGTCGTCGCCCGGCAGGCCGTTCGTGGGGTCGTCCCACCACGCGAGCCCGAGCGTGCGGCACACGGCCTCGGTGTCCCCGCGCCGCAGCGCGAGGAACGGGCGCCGGTGGACGCCGCGTCGGGGCGCCATCCCGGCGAGCGAGCGAGCACCGGCCCCGCGGGCGAGCCCGAGCAGCACCGTCTCCGCCTGGTCGTCGCACGTGTGGCCCAGAAGCACCGCGGCGGCGCCGTGCTCGCTCGCCGCGGCGTCGAGCGCCGCGTAGCGGGCCGCGCGCGCGGCGGCCTCCGGGCCGTCGCCCGACGCCGGGACGACGACGCGGCGCACCTCGACCGGGTCGAGCCCGAGGCCCCGGCAGCGCTCCGCGGCGTCCGCCGCGACGCCCGCGCTGCCGGCCTGGAGCCCGTGGTCCACGACGACGGCGCCCGCGCGCAGCCCGAGCCGGGGCGCGACGAACGCCGTGGCGGCCGCGAGCGCCGTCGAGTCGGCGCCGCCCGAGCACGCGACGAGCACGAGATCCCCGCGATCCAGGTCCCCGAGCGCGCCGCGCACGGCCCGCCGGGCGGTGGCGACGACGGGTGCCGGCCCGCCCACCGGCTCAGCCGTGGACGCGGCGCACCCAGGCGCGCGCGTCGGCGATCTCGCGGGCGGTCGGCAGGTTCTCGGGCGCCGCCCACACGGCGTTGAACCCGTCGCGCCCGACCTCCCTCTCGACCGCGCGCACGAACGCGGCGCCGTCGCGGTACTGCGCGATCTTGGCGTCCATGCCGAGCACCCGCCGGAGCACGACGTCGAACCCGGAGCGCCCCTCGCCGTCGCGCCGGGCCTCGAACTTGCGGCGGATGCTGCGCACCGTGCGCACGGTGCGGGGCCCGACGGCGTCCATCGCCACGTCGGCGTGGCCCTCCAGCAGGGCCATGACGGCCGTGACGTCGGCGAGGCGGTCCTGCTCCTCGGGCGTGAGCAGACCGTCCACGAAGGTCCCCTCCTCGCCGCGCACGGCGTGGAGGACGGCGCGCCCCACGGTGGCGAGCTTCTCGCGCAGCCGCGCCTCGGCGAGCCGGCGCGACGACGCGGAGAGCTCGGTGAGCAGCGCGCTCGCGCGCGTGCGCAGGTGGTCGGCGAGCCACGGCGCGGCGGCGAACTGCAGCGCGTGCGTCTGCTCATGCAGGCACACCCAGAGGCGGAAGTCGGCAGGCTTGAGATCCAGCGCGCGCTCCACCTGGAGGACGTTCGGCGCCACGAGCACGAGCCGCCCGGGCGAGCCGGTGGCCGCCGGGGACGGGCCGCCGTCGGGCACGACGCCGATCGCGGCCGCTGGCGCGGTGCCTCCCAGCCCGCTGTAGGGGTCGAACTGGCCGAGGACCCGGCTGGACAGGACTGCGAGGACCGACCCGACCTGGGCGGCCCCGACGAGCGCCGTCGCCTGCGGGACGCGTCCTCGCTCGCCGACGAGCGCGTCCGTCACGCCGTCGGTGAGCGACGCCATGATCTCGGTGTTGGCGCGCGCCCAGCGCGCACGGTCCACCACGTACACGGTGCCGAGTGCGGTCGTGGGCCCAGCCGTCGACCCGCCCGCGGCGGGACTCATGCGCGTCACGTCGAGCACGTGGGGCACGGCGGCCTGCGCCGCGCCGCGCAGCCCCTCGACCAGGTCGGCGAGCTCGTCGCGCGACGCCTGGGGTCCCGGGCGCGCGAGCCGGCCCGCGATCTGGGCGGCGGCCGACCAGTCGACGATCGAGGTGTCACCACGTGACGGGTCGCTGCCCGAACGGCCGTCCTGCTCGACGAGTGTCACCGTCTCACCGTATCCCGGGACCAGGGGTCGTGTGAGGAGTAAGGATATACTCCCGGGATATACGACCGAGGAGGCTTCCCGATGGTCCGCACGACGGTGTTCCGCAGCAACCGGACGCAGGCGGTCCGCCTGCCCAAGGCGGTCGCGCTGCCCGACGACGTCCGCGAGGTCGAGGTCCGGGCCGTCGGCAGGTCCCGCGTGATCACGCCGGCCGGCTCCGGGTGGGACGAGTGGTTCGACCACGGGCTCCGCGTCGCCGACGACTTCCTCCCCGACCGCGACCAGGGGACCGCAGAGGAGCGCGGCGCCCTGTGAGCACGCTCTACCTGCTGGACACGAACGTCCTGATCGCGCTCTTGCGGAGGAACGGCGCAGCCGCGCGACCGAGGCTTCGGGAGGCAGAGGGACGCGTCGCGGTCTCGACGGTGAGCGAGATGGAGCTCGAGTACGGCATCGAGCGGTCGGACGACCCGCATCGCAACCGTCAGGCCGTGGACGAGCTGCTGTCGCTCGTGGACGTGCTCCCCTTCGACGGTCTCGCGGCGATGCACGCCGGCCGCGTCCGCGCCCTCCTCGCCGCCCGCGGCACGCCCATCAGGCCCTACGACGCCCTCCTCGCCGGGCACGCCCGGTCGCTCGGGCTCGTCATGGTGACGAACAACGTCCGCGAGTTCTCTCGCGTCCCCGGTCTCGAGGTCGAGGACTGGCTCATGGAAACGCCGGACGAACCGTGAGCAACACCGTTCAGGCGGTGCAGCCGCACTCCGCGAGCGACGCGACGAAGTCGTCGAAGATGAGGCGCGCGCCGTACGTGCCGCCGTCGGGGACGGCGTCGGCCATGAGGGAGAACACGAGGAGGCGGTCGTCGGCCGTGACGACCGTCCCCGCGAGCGACGTGACGTTCGGCAGGCTGCCCGTCTTGGCCCGCACGACGCCGCGGCCCGCGTTCTCGAGGTAGCGCTCGCCGAGCGTCCCGGACAGTCCCGCGACCGGCAGCCCGACCGCGCCGGGCCGCAGCGACGGGTGCGCCGGGTCCGCGAGCAGGCCGACGACCTCGTCGAGCTGCGCGGGCGTGACGATCGAGCCGTCGCCGAGGCCCGAGAGGTCGGCGAGCGCCGCGCCCGTGAGGTCGACCCCGAGCCCCTCGACGGCCGTGCGGACGGCCTGCGTCGCGCCCGCCGCCGAGCCGGGCAGCCCCGCGTCGATCGCGACGATCCGCCCCACGACCTCGGTGATGGTGTTGTCGGAGTGCTGCAGCAGGTACGCGACGACCTCGCTCAGCGGCGCGGACTCCACCTCACCGACCGTGCGGCCGTCGTCGGGCGCCGGGGCGCGCACGACGTCGCCCGCCACGGTGACCCCCTGCTCGGCGAGCGCGGCGACGAACGCCTCCGCGGCGGACATCGCCGGGTCCTCGGCGCGCGGCGCGTACTCCTCGTCCTCGAGCCGCGCGATGTCGACCGCGAGCGCGGCGACGGGCGCGACGTAGCCGTTCCGGACGCTCGCCGGGTCGACCGTCGGCGCGACCGCGGCGCCCGTGAAGAGCGTGTCGTCGAGACGCAGAGAGATCGTCGTGCGACCCGTGAGCCGGAGCTCGCCCGCGACCTGGGCCGCGAGGTCGCCGAGGCCGGCCCGGCCGTTGACCGCCGTCGGGTCGCCCGCGCCGGCGGCGAGCATCATGTCGCCGCCCCCCACGAGGTAGACGGTCTCCTGCCCCTCGAGGACGGCGCGCGTCGGGAGGGTCGCGTGCGCGCCGGGAGACGTGAGGGCGGCCGCCGCGGTGAAGGTCTTGAGCGTCGACGCCGGGACGTGACCGACCGTGTCGCCGCTCGCGCCGAGCACGTCGCCCGTCGCCGCGTCGGTGACCAGGACGCCGACCCGGGGCCCGAGCCGGGTGTCCGCCGCGAGCGCGTCGACGAGGTCCTGCACGCTGCCCGCGGCCGGGACCGGGGCCGCGGCGTCGAGCGTCGGCAGCCCGGGCCCGAGCGGGGGCGCCGCGACGGCGCCCGGAGCCTCGGGGAACGGGTTCGGCTCCGGGGAGGGCGCTGCGGTCGTGAGCACGCCGGGGACGACGTCGTACGCGTCCGCCACGACGTACCCGCCCGCGAGGGCGAGCACGACGCCGACGGCGACGCCCGTGCGCGCTCCCCGGCCCATGCGCCTCTCTCGCCCCGTCCCGTCCGGGCGCGCCTGCTCGGCACCGGTGGGCACCGGTGCCTGGACCGGGACGTCGGGTGCGGGCACGTGCGCATTATCACTCAGCCCGCCAGCCCGCGGGGCCCGTGGGAACCCTCTCGCGCGGACGGCACGTGTCACACTAGTTCCCGCACGACGGCGTGGTCCGTCGTCCACAGACCCAGCCACCGCCCGAGCGTCGCGGTGCCGGTACGACTGGAGGAAGCAGTGGAGTTCGACGTCACGATCGAGATCCCCAAGGGGCAGCGCAACAAGTACGAGGTGGACCACGCGACCGGTCGCATCCGCCTCGACCGCATGCTCTTCACCTCGACGCGGTATCCCGACGACTACGGGTTCATCGAGGGGACGCTCGGCGAGGACGGCGACCCGCTGGACGCGCTCGTCCTGCTCGAGGAGCCGACGTTCCCCGGCTGCCTGATCCGCTGCCGCGCGCTCGGCATGTTCCGCATGCGCGACGAGGCCGGCGGCGACGACAAGGTCCTCTGCGTCCCGACGGGCGACCAGCGCGCCGCGTGGCGCCAGGACATCGACGACGTCTCCGACTTCCACCGCCTGGAGATCCAGCACTTCTTCGAGGTCTACAAGGACCTCGAGCCCGGCAAGTCCGTCGAGGGCGCCCACTGGGTCGGCCGCGCGGACGCCGAGGCCGAGATCGAGCGCTCCCTGCAGCGCGCCATCGACTCCGGGTACCACACGCCGGGCCACTGACGCCCGGCCCCCGGCAGCACGCACGACGGCGGCCGCTCACCTCGGGGAGGTGAGCGGCCGCCGTCGTGCGTCACCGGGCGCGGGACGGGCCGCGCCCGGGAAGGCACGCTCGCCTCAGCACTGCTCCAGACGCTCGACCGCCGGCGACAGCGACCCCGTGCCGCCGTAGAGGCGCACGTGCGCGACCTCGGTGGCGCGCAGAGCCGTCCGGACTGCGGGCGGCAGGCACCTCGACGGGACGACGAAGAGCGGCTCGCGCCGGAGGCCCGCCGCAGCGGCTCCCGCGAGCGCGTCGGGAAAGTCGGACCCTGCGGCGAGGTTGGCGGCCGCTGGCGACCAGATTCCCTGATCGTGCCACGTGCCGAAGACGACGTCGTTGACCGCCATCGCCGTCGCGTACCGGTCGGCCCCGCCCAGGCGCTCCGTCCCGACGACACCGGGCACTCGTCCGGCAGCGTGCTCGAGCGCCGGGCTCACCGCGCCCGAGCCGCCGACGACGGTCACGCCCCGGACGCCGAGCGTCTGGAACATCTGAACGACCCGGGGGTCGAGAGTCGTCGCGTTCCCGGGGACGAGGAGCACCGGGACGCCGGACGCCCCGGACGCAGCCCCGGCGGCGAGCGCGTCGGGGAACGACCTTCCGTCGGCGAGAACCACTCCCCCGACCTGAGTCCCGAACGCGTGCTCGACGACTCGTCGGGACGTCTGGTACCGGTCCTGCCCTGCGTACCGCCAGACCACCGGGGCGAGCGTCCCCGCACGCGACTCGACCGCGTAGGAGACTGCCCCCGGTCCCCCGACGACGACGATCCTCCGCGGCGCGAGCCGCCGGATCTCCTGCTCGACCACGGACGGGATCGCGTCACGACGCGTGAGGAGCAGCGCTCCGCCCTCGTACGCGGCCGCGGGGGCGGCGGAGAGCGCGTCGGCGAACGCCTCGCCCGACGCGAGGTACAGCACGGGGATGTCCGGGCCGAGCTCGCTCGTCGCGGCGACCGCCGTCGCGTAGCGGTCCTTGCCCTGCAGCCGATCGACCGTCGGGGTCGCAGAGGTTGCCGAGGGCTGCGGAGCAGAGCGGGCACCGACGCCGACGGCGGCCGTCGCCGAGAACGGCGCGACACCCGGCGCCCCGAGATAGACGGCCTGCACGGAGCGTTCCGGCGCCTCGGTCGCCCCCGGCCAGGCCCGCACGACGGCGGTCCCGTCACGCAGCGGCACGACCGCGACGGTCCGGCCGTCGACCACGAAAGCCACGTCGCCCTCCGCAGGACCGCCGTCCGCCCGCACGGTCGCGGCCAGCGGGAGCGCGTCGTCCGCCGGCCAGTGCGAGGGAGCCGACAGCTCGACCGCCGCCTGCTCCCCGACGATGGCAGCCGTCGTGTCCCCGCCCGCGGACACCGCGGAGAATCGCGTGCCCGCCGGCACACCCTCGACGGAGGCCTGCCCCGCGTCGTCACGGCCCCAGGCGACCACGGAGCCGTCGGAGACGAGGGCGACGGCGTGGTCGCGCCCGGCGTCGACGGCGACGAACCGCTCTCCGCGCGGCGGCGCCGGCGGGCTCGCCTGGCCGAACGTGTCACGCCCCCACCCCCGCAGCGTCCCGTCCGACAGGAGCCCGAGAGAGAACCCCTCGCCGGCGGCCACCTGGACGAACTTGAGCCCTGCGGGCGGCTGCTGCCCGGCGGTCGCGCCCTCCGCCGGGTCTCCCCAGCCCGCCACGGTCCCGTCGGCTCGCGCCAGGAGCGCGTGCCGGGTGCCGAGCGACACGTCGACCGTCGGGACCTGGACCGGCTGCTCCGGGAGCGGGAGCCAGGAGGACGTGGACGGGCCGTGGACGGACACGGCCCCCTTGTCCGTCGCCCCCTCGCTCGACAGCAGCAGCGAGACGCCGTCCCCCGCCTCGACCGCGACGTCGTCGTCCATCACATGGTCGCTTCCGCGCCCGCTGAAGGAGAGGTAGGTCTCCGGGGGCCCACCCGGACGCGCCGTGATGAACGCGGCGTGCGTCGTCCCGGCGGAGACGTCCACGACGCGGCTCCCCGTCGGCACCCTGATGCTGCTCCCTCCCGCCGCGTCGTCGCCGTATCCCACCGCCCCGCCGTCGGAGCGGACCAGGACGACCTGCTCCGGTCCGACGCTCACGCCGGTGTAGCGGACCCCGGTCGGCAGCGGCGGCGGGAGCTCGTCCTCGGGCCGCGCTCCCCACACGACGACGCCCGCGGCACCGGGGTGCAGCTCGTCGCGCACCGGGGCGTCCGGCACGGTCGCGGACTCGGGAGCGGTCAGCGTCAGGACGAGGCTCTCGGCAGCCCCCAGGCCCCAGGCCTGCGCCGCGACGTCGACCACGGGCGACTCGCCCGCCGGACGCTCGGGGACGGAGTACCCGTAGAGCGGCGCGCCCCACGAGACCAGCCTGCCCTGGTCCGTGACGACGAAGCCGTGGCGGTACGTGGCCGTGACGGCGACGGCGCGCTCACCCGGGTCGAGCACCGGGCCGTCCTGGACGACGGAAGCACCGCATCCGCGCCGCACGAGCGAACCGTCGGAACGGAGCGCGAAGGACGTGTCCATCCCTGCCGAGAGAGCCACGTACGGGCTCGACGCCGACACCGGCAGGTCGCCCTCGCCGCAGGAGCGGGTCGCCCAGGAGACGACGCGCCCGTCGGAGCGCAGCGCGAGGAAGTGGTACTCGCCCGCCACGAGGTCGACGTAGCGCAGCCCGTCCGGCAGCGCCGGGACCTCCGTCGAGTCGTCTCCCCATGCTGCGATCGTCCCGTCGCTGCGCAGGGCGGCGAACTTCCGGTAGGCGGCGGCGACCTCCGTGTACCAGACGCCGCTCGGCAGGGACGGGACGGCGTCCTCTCCCGCCCCGTCCGGCCGCGCGCCGACCACGACGACGTCACCAGCGGTCGTCAGGAAGTACGCGATGCCGTGCTCCCCCGCTCCCACCGCCGCGTACCGGACACCGTCCGGCAGCGCCGGGACCGTGACGGGCGAACCCCTGTAGGCGCCGAACGACACCGCCTGGCCGTCGCTGCGCAGCGCGAGGCCGAACCCGTGCCCGGCGGCCGCGTCCACGTAGTCCAGCCCCTCGGGGAGCGGCGGGACGTCGAGCTCGCCCGCCGTCCGGCGCTGCGGGTCGCCCCACGCCTGGAGTCGCCCTCCCGGAAGCTTCGGGACGGGCACCACCTCCGTGTGCTCGGTCGCCGCCGCCGTCGTCACCGCCGGTCCCGGCACGATCCCGACCGCGACGAGGGCAGCCGTGGCGAGGGCCGTCAGTCGCGCGCGTCGTCGGATGCGGGCCCGTGCTCCCTGTGCGCTCGATCGGTCGGTGTGCTCGTGCGCAGCAGTGCTCACGGATCCCCCTCCTGGTCAGGATGACGGAAACGTAGAGCACCGGTCCCGCGTCGAGCAAGACGCGGCCCCGCGGGACGCCGATGCGGTCAGGGACGGCCCGCGTAGGGCATCGCGTCGGCCCAACGCATCGCGACCTCGTGCACGGGGCTGCCGGGCTGGCGGGCCTCGATCATCATGCCGTTCCCGGTGTACAGGGCGACGTGGCGGATGGTCGACGGGTTCGAGGTGTCGTTGGCGTAGAAGATCAGGTCGCCGGGCCGGAGCTGGTCGTAGGAGATCTTCTGCACGCGCTGGTACTGCGACCGCGACGTGCGCGTGATGTCGACGCCCGCCGCGGCCCAGGCGCGCGACGTGAGTCCCGAGCAGTCGTAGCCCGGCCCGGTGCCGCCGAACACGTACGGGGCGCCGATCTTGGTACGCGCCCACGCGACCGCGGCCTGACCCTGCGCGGCGCTGCCGACGCCGGTCCCCGGGGGCGGCGTGACGACCGGCGGCGGGTCCGGCGTCGGCGCGGGGGCCGGGTTCGGCGCCGGGGCCGGATTCGGCGCCGGGTCGGGTGCGGGCGGGGCCGGGTTCGCCGGCGCGGGCGCGGGGTTCGCCGGGGCGGGGCTGCTCGCCGGCGGTGCCGCGGGCGCGGCCGACGACGTTCCCGTCGCCGGGGCCTCCGCACGGGCCCGGGCGGCGGCCTCGCGCTCGCTCGCGGCCTGGGCGTCGAGGGCGTCCTGGCGCTGGCGCTCGACGTCGACGCTCGTGGCCCGCGCGCGGGCGAGCTCGGCGAGGAGCGCCTCACGACGGGCCGCGGACTCCTGCACCGCGTCGGCGAGCGCGTCGGACGAGACCTGGGCGGCGGCGAGCGCGTCGCGGGCGCGGTCCTCGACCTCGCTCTGGTGCGCGAGCGCCGCGTCGGACCGGGCGCGGGCGGTGTCGGCGAGGGCGCGCGCGGTCGCGTGGGCGTCGACCGCCCGACCCGCGGTGCGCCCGGCGACGCGCTCGGCGTTCTCCCGTTCGACGACCTGGTCCACGCCGTCCGCGTCCAGGACGGCGCGCAGCGCGTCGAGGTCGGTGGAGCCCTGCCGGGACGCGCGGAAGAGCGCACCCACGGCTGCGCGGGCATCCGTCTCGCCCGCCCGGGCCGTCGTGAGCGCCTCCTGCGCGTCGCGGACCTCGGCGTCGGCCGCGGCGAGCGCGTCCTGCGCCGCCGCGTACTCCTCCGCCGCGGTCTCGACCGCTGCCTCGGCGGTGGACTGCCGGTCCCGCAGCGACGCGAGCTCGCCCTCGACCGTCGCGACGTCTCGGGCCGCGCCGTCGGCGGCCTCGTGCGCGGCGCGGACGTCGTCGTCGGACGGCGGGTCGGAGGACGCGGAGGGCGCGAGCCCGACGGCGAGCCCGAGCACGAGCAGGCCCGCCGAGGTCGCGGAGGCGAGGCGGCGGGGCCCGGCCGACGGGCGTCGCCGCGCCCCGTCGGCGATCTCCGGCCGCGCGTCGCGCGCCGACGTCACGTCGCCCATCGCACCTCCTCGACCGCTCGCTCGGCGTGTCCCGTTGACAGCACCCGCACGAGTCTGCCCAGAACGTCCGCGATGCGCCATCGGAGAGCGGTCGAGCTTCTCAGGATGTGGTCTCGCATCGCGAGACGCCTCTGTCGGGCAGTGCGGATCCGGCCTAGCCTCACGAGCATGTCCCGTCGAATGTGTCGCTGACCACCGCACACGTTCGCCTGCCCGCGAGACGTCGTCGACGACGATCTCGCCGTGGCGATCCCGTCCCGTGTGCGCCCCTCGCCGCGGTCGACGGCCGGCCTCCCGCCTCTCGCCCGCGCCGCACCAGCCCGTCCGGCGCGCCGTGCGCCGTCGTCCCACCCCACCACCCCGCAGGAGAGCACCATGAGCACCGAGAACGCCCCCGCCTGGTCCTTCGAGACGCGCCAGGTCCACGCCGGCCAGACCGCCGACCCGACGACCGGGGCCCGCGCGCTCCCGATCTACCAGACCACGTCGTTCGTCTTCCCCGACGCGTCCGTGGCCGCCGACCGCTTCGCGCTCAAGGACCTCGGCCCCATCTACACGCGCATCGGCAACCCGACCCAGGAGGTCGTGGAGAACCGCATCGCGTCGCTCGAGGGCGGCGTCGGCGCGCTCCTCCTCGCGTCCGGGCAGGCCGCGACGACGTTCGCGATCCTCAACGTCGCCGAGGCGGGCGACCACGTCGTCGCCTCCCCGAGCCTGTACGGCGGCACCTACAACCTCCTGCAGTACTCACTCGCCAAGCTCGGGGTCGAGACGACGTTCGTCGCCGACCCGCACGACCCGCAGGCCTGGCGCGACGCCGTCCGCCCGAACACGAAGCTGTTCTTCGGCGAGACGATCCCGAACCCGCAGGCCGACGTCCTCGACATCGAGGCCGTCGCGGCGGTCGCGCACGAGGTCGGCGTCCCGCTGATCGTCGACAACACGGTCGCCACGCCCTACCTGCTGCGCCCGCTCGAGCACGGGGCGGACGTCGTCGTGCACTCCGCGACGAAGTACCTGGGCGGCCACGGCTCCGCGATCGGCGGCGTGATCGTCGACGGCGGCACGTTCGACTACGCGGCGCACCCCGAGCGGTTCCCGAACTACAACACGCCCGACCCGTCGTACAACGGTCTCGTCTACGCGCGCGACCTCGGCGTGGACGGCATCCTCGGCGCGAACCTCGCGTACGTGCTCAAGGCCCGGGTCCAGCTCCTGCGCGACCTGGGCTCCGCGATCTCCCCGTTCAACGCGTTCCTCATCGCGCAGGGCATCGAGACGCTGTCGCTGCGCGTCGAGCGCCACGTCGCGAACGCGCAGAAGGTCGCGGAGTGGCTCGAGGCGCGCGACGACGTCCGCACCGTGCACTACGCCGGGCTCGTCTCGAGCCCCTGGCACGCCAACGCGCAGAAGTACCTGCCGCGCGGCGCCGGCGCGGTGCTCGCGTTCGAGCTCGACGGGGGCAGCGAGGCGGGGCAGGCCTTCGTCTCGGCGCTGCAGCTCCACTCCAACGTCGCCAACATCGGCGACGTGCGCTCGCTCGTCATCCACCCCGCGTCGACGACGCACAGCCAGCTCACGCCCGAGGAGCAGGCGCAGTCCGGCGTGACGCCGGGCCTCGTCCGCCTCGCCGTCGGCATCGAGCACGTCGACGACATCCTGGCCGACCTCGAGCTCGGGTTCACGGCCGCCAAGTCGTCGCTGGGCGCCTGAGCGACGACGCCCGCACGCGCGGCAGAGCCACGACGAGGACTGCGATGACGGATCTGGACAGCCGGGGCGCCCTGCGCGCCCCGGCCGTACAGTGGCCGACGGTGAGCCCTGTGAACGACGACCTCCTCTCCCCCGCCCCCGACGGTCCGCGCGGTCCCCGCGCGGACGCCGCGGCGGGTCACGGGGTCGCGCCGTCCCGCGCCCGGGTGAAGGCTCCGGTCCCGGCGACGGGAGCGTGGCGCGAGGGCGACCCGGCCGGACGACGGCGCTTCGCCGACGTCGGCACGTTCGACCTCGAGTCCGGCGCCCGCCTGCCCGACGTCCGCGTCGCGTACGAGACGTGGGGCACGCTCGCACCGGACGGGTCGAACGCCGTCCTGGTCCTGCACGCCCTCACCGGCGACTCCCACGTCAGCGGCCCCGCGGGCGAGGGTCACGCCACCGCGGGCTGGTGGGAGTCGCTCGTCGGACCCGGCGCGCCGATCGACACCGACCGCTGGTTCGTCGTCGCGCCCAACGTGCTCGGCGGGTGCCAGGGCACCACGGGCCCGGCGTCCACCGCGCCCGACGGGCTCCCCTGGGGCAGCCGCTTCCCGCGCGTCACGACCCGCGACCAGGTCGCCGTCGAGATCGAGCTCGCGCGGTCGCTCGGCATCTCGTCCTGGGCGTTCGTCGTCGGCGCGTCGATGGGCGGGCACCGCGTCCTCGAGTGGGCGCTCCTCGGCCCCGAGGCCGGGATCGACGTCGTCTCGCTCGCCGCGATCGCCACGACCGCGCAGACCACCGGCGACCAGATCGCGTGGGCGCACCCCCAGCTCGGCGCCATCCGTGCCGACCCCGGCTTCCGCGGCGGCGACTACTACGACGCCGCGGACGGCGAGGGCCCGCACGTCGGCCTCGGCATCGCCCGGCAGATCGCGCACGCCACCTACCGGTCCGCGCGCGAGCTCGACGACCGGTTCGGCCGCCTCCCGCAGGGCGGCGAGGACCCGTTCACCGACGGGCGCTACGCGGTGCAGTCGTACCTCGACCACCACGGCGACAAGCTCGCGCGGCGCTTCGACGCCAACTCGTACGTCGTGCTCACGGAGTCGATGCTCACGCACGACCTGGGGCGCGACCGCGGCGGCGTCGAGGCGGCGCTCGCCCAGGTCACGGCGCACGCGCTCGTCGTCGCGGTCGACACCGACCGGCTCTTCCTCCCCGCCGACTGCGCGCGCATCGCGGCCGGCATCCCCGGAGCCGAGCCGATGCGGACGCTCACGAGCGACTTCGGGCACGACGGGTTCCTCATCGAGTTCGACCAGCTCGGCCCGATCGTCGCCGACTTCCTCGGGGAACGGGCCGGCGTCCGCGACTGAGGACCGTCCACGGGATGGCGCCGTGGCGGGCGTGCCCGCGCCGTCCTGGCACGATGAGGAGATGGACAGCGACGTGACCGAGGCGGCCCAGCACCTGCGCGCCCAGTGGGACCGGCTCGACCGGTGGCTGCGAGACCTCGGGGACGAGCTGGACCGCGACGCCGGTCGGGCGAGCGTGCTCGACGGCTGGACCGTGGGCGAGCTCGTCACCCATCTCGGCCGCGTCATGGAGACCCTCGCGCTGTGCGGGCCGGTACCCGCCGGGACCGTCCCCCTCACGCTCGCCGAGTACCTCGGCACGTACCCGGAGCGCGCGGAGGAGATCGAGCACGCGACGCGCGCCCTCGACGAGCAGATCGCCGACGACCGCCTCGGGCACGTCGAGGCCTTCGCCGCCGCCGGCTTCGCGCGTCTCGACGACCTCGCCGACGAGCGCGTCGTGCAGGCGCGACGGGGGCCCATCACGCTCCTCGACATGGTGCGCTCGCGCGTCCTCGAGCTCGTCGTGCACGCCGACGACCTCGCCCGCACGTTCCCCGGCGTCCCGGCCGACCCCGTGGACCGTGCCGCGCTCGACGCCGTCGCGGCCGAGCTGCTGCGCGTCGTCGTCACGCGCGGCGGCTGGGCGCTCGAGGTGCACGACGCCCGCCTCTGGCTGCGGGTCGCGTGCGGCCGCGTCCCCTACGACGTCGACGAGCTCGCGCACGCCCTGGAGCCGGTGCACACCTCCGAGGCGGTGCCCGACCTCGGCCGGATGCTCCCGCTCCTCTGACCGCTCCCGGGCGGGTGACGCGCGGCACGCGGCCTCCCGTGGTTACGGCGCTGGCCGGACCGTAGGTTGGGGGCATGCTCGCCGCCTACGCCGACCACCTCGACCCCGACGACCCCCTGGCCGGGCTCGTCGTCGAGGAGCGCCCCGAACCCGACGCCCGCGAGCACTGGACGACCGTGGACGTGCGTGCGGCATCGCTCAACCACCACGACCTCTGGTCGCTGCGCGGCGTCGGGCTGCCCGCCGACCGGCTCCCCATGATCCTCGGGACGGACGCGGCGGGCGTCGCGCCCGACGGCAGCGAGGTCGTCGTGCACGCGGTGGTGGGCGCGGACGGGCACGGCGTCGGACCGACCGAGCGCCGGTCGCTCCTGTCCGAGCGCTATCCGGGCACGCTCGCCGAGCGCGTCGCCGTCCCGACCCACAACCTCGTGCCCAAGCCGTCGGAGCTGACCTTCGTCGAGGCCGCGTGCGTACCGACGGCCTGGCTCACCGCGTACCGCATGCTGTTCACCGCCGGCGGTGCCGCACCCGGGGACCGCGTCCTCGTCCAGGGTGCGGGTGGCGGGGTCGCGACGGCGGCCGTCGCCCTGGGTGCCGCCGCGGGACTCGAGATGTGGGTGACCTCCCGTTCGGCGGGCAAGCGCGCCGGTGCTGCCCGGCTCGGGGCCGCGGCGACGTTCGAGCCCGGCGCCCGGCTTCCCGCGCCGGTGGACGTCGTCGTCGAGACCGTGGGCCAGGCGACCTGGCGCCACTCGCTGCGCTCGGTGCGCCCGGGCGGGACCGTCGTCGTCGCCGGGGCGACCAGCGGCGACGCGTCACCGGCCGAGCTGACCCGCGTGTTCTTCCACGAGATCCGCATCCAGGGCGTGACGATGGGCACGCGCGACGACCTCGCGGCGCTGCTCCGGTTTCTCGCCCGGAGCGAGGTGCGGCCCGTCGTCGACCAGGTGCTGCCCCTGACCCGGGCTCGCGACGGCCTCGCCCGACTCGCCGCCGGGGAGCAGTTCGGCAAGGTGGTGCTCACGCCGTGACGTCGTCGGACTGGGGCCCGGACGTCCTCGGCGCCGGGTACGAGCAGCGCACGGTCCAGCTCGAACCCGACGACGAGGGCGAGGTCGTCGTGACCGTCGTGCGCCACGCTCCGGCGACCGACGAGCCGATCCGACCGGCGCGCGCCGTGCTGTACGTCCACGGCTGGAGCGACTACTTCTTCCAGACCGAGCTCGCCGAGACGTGGCGCGCGCTCGGCGCCGCGTTCTACGCCGTGGATCTCCGCAAGTACGGGCGCAGCCTGCGCCCCCACCAGACGCCCGGGTACGCCGACCACCTCACCGAGTACGACGCCGACATCGCGGCCGCGCTCGACGTCGTCCGGGCGGACCTCGGCGCGCACGCCGCGATCATGCTCATGGGTCACTCCACCGGAGGGCTCGTCGCGGCGCTCTGGGCGCACCGGCACCCGGGCGCCGTCCGGGGGCTCGTGCTCAACAGCCCGTGGCTCGAGCTCCAGGGATCGTCGGTCGCCCGGACCGTCTCGGGCCCCGCGATCCGCCAGCTCGCACGCTTCCAGCCCCGCACGCCGCTGCCGAACGTCGACCCCGGCTACTACGCCCGGACGCTGCGCGACCGCGACGACGGCACCTGGATGATCGACGACGCCTGGCGCCCCGTCCCGTCGTTCCCCGTCCGCGCCGGTTGGCTCCGTGCCGTCATCTCCGGCCATGCTCGCGTCGCAGCCGGGCTCGCCATCGACTGCCCCGTGCTCGTGCTCCTCGCCGAGAAGTCGCTGTTCAGCACCCGCTGGTCCGAGGACATGCGTTCCGCCGACATCGTGCTCGACGTCGAGCCGCTGGCGCGCCGCGCTGCGCACCTGGGCCAGGTCGTCACGATCGTCCGCATCCCCGGAGGGATGCACGACCTCTCCCTCTCCGCCCCGGAGCCGCGGGCACGGTTCTTCACGGAGATCGTGCGCTGGTCGGCGGCCTACGGGTGGGCCTGACGTCGACGACCACACGGCGTCCAGCCCAAGAACCACGGCTCTACCCCACGCGACCAGGGCTCTACCTCGGCCGACCACGGCTCAACCTCGACCGACCAGGGCTCTACCTCGCGTGACCGTGGCTCTACCTCGCGTGACCGTGGCTCTACCTGGCGTGGCCGGGTTCTGTCTTGCGGGAGGGGGTTCTGTCTCGGCCCGGGTTTGGGTCTGGGTCTGGGTCTGGGTCTGGGTATGCCGAAGGCCCACCCCGTGTGGGGTGGGCCTTCGGTGAAGGGTTGTCCGGCGGCGTCCTACTCTCCCACCCCGTCTCCAGGGCAGTACCATCGGCGCTGAAGGGCTTAGCTTCCGGGTTCGGTAT